>NZ_CP043450.1:6360669-7632803 GCF_003286415.2 Mucilaginibacter rubeus
TGAATGTTAACAGGTAATAACGGCCAAGCCTGTTTACCGTTGATTGCGTGGTGATGTTTCCGTTTACAACAGAGGTATAACCGGTGTTTTGGTTAAACAAATCATATGCTGCTAAGCGGATAGTGGCACGGTGGTCTTTCAAAAACCTGCGCTCAACATAAGTATTCAGGATATTAGGGTTTTTAATATCCAGGCTGGCGTCATAACCATAATTTACGGTACGGGTAAAGTCGTAGCTCAGGGTCCAGTCTTTCCAGAAATAGTTTTTACCGGCTAAGCCTAAATTCAATGTGCGGAAGTTTGAACTGCCATCAATAAGTGTGCTGTGGATAGAGTTGGTTGTTTTATTGATACCGTAGCTGCTGCTGGCTTCTGCATCGATAATATCAACAATATTTACCCTGAATTTTAAGCCCGGAGTAAAGTTGAGGTTTTTAGCGATGTTTTTTAAAGGCGCGGCAGATGCGGCAACATTGTTACTGTCGATAGTATTAGAGAATGCAACGCCATTGGTATACGTTAAGGCGCCATTAAATTGCAGGGTAAACTTACGCTGGGCCCATGGTTTAGCATACACCACATTAGCACCGCCGGTATAATAGCCGCCTGCATTTAAATAGTTGGTAAGGTTTGTACCTTCAAAGCTTTTTAGCGATGGATTTGCTGCTAACACGGCTTTGTCAAATTTACGGGGATACGAAATAGTGTTTTGTACTATTTTATTTTGCGTTGCCGTAAAGTTGAAATTAGTAAAGAAAATATCGCCGGTTTGGAAGCTGAAATTATTATATCTCAACGAAAAATTGTTGGCAAACTCTGGTTGCAGGTTAGGATTACCTTGTACCGGATAAAGTGCGTTTGAGAAATCAATTACCGGCTGCAGCTGAGTGAATGAAGGCTGGTTGCTTGATCCACTATATAAAAAGTTTAACGCCTTGCCCCTTGAGAAATTATAACTGAAACGTGCAGTTGGTATTACGTTAAAGGTGGTTACGTGGGTAGCCGAATCATTTTTAAGGTTGAGGCCATTTAAGGTAGCCGGCTGTACGCCAATCCCTAAGGTAAGGTTGTATTTTTTCTCGATAAAGCGATAGTTTAAGCCAACCCGGTTTGTGGTGAAATTGTATTTATAGTTGTTGCTCAGCCTGTCGTAATGATCGTATGTATTGCCTGTACTAAGCGTATCGGTTTCCTTATCGCTTGTGGTGTTTGATCGGTTAAAAGCATAATTCAATTCCAGGTAACCCCGTTTGCTTATTGGCTCAATGTATGAGAGGTTTGTACCAAAAGTGGTTACACGGCTATCAGTATTGGTTTGCTGATTTGCGGGTGCCTGGCGTGGCGCACCATCGGCATAATCATAGGTCGGATTATCGAACTGTGATGTTTTTGATGTATTGGCGCTGATGTTAATGCTTAAATTACGGCCATGTCCGTTAAAACGGTGATTATACAAAGCATTAATACCATAGCTTGGCGTGGTGCCATCGCTGTGGGACAATGACGTATACGATGAGTTTGTTATCCCGCCAATGGTTGACGATACCGACTCGTTTGCATTTGTATTGGTACTTGAGTAAGTAAAGTTTGGTACAACCTTTAAATAGTTAATTGTATCAGGTTTCCACTCCAGATTAAAGTTAAAGCGATGATTGATTGGGTTATCGGTTTGATCACTTTTTTGTGTACTGATACTTGGCGTTTGAACGTTGTTGGTTTGGATAGACGAGCTAAGGGTGTTGGTGGTGTTATCGGTATAACTGTAGCTGCCATAAACAGATAAGGTTTTACCCCACTGGTCGCGGAAGTTGGCACCGATGGCATGTGCATTGGTGATACCGTTTGCGCTGGTAGTTGAGCTGCTGGAACCACGCAACGCGTTGCCCCTGCCGCCGCCCCCGCCGCCAAAACCACCGCCTCCGCCACCGCCGGATGTTGCGCTGCCATAGGTGAACGTATTTACGTTGGTGTTGTTGATTGTACCCAACACGGCTATCTGTTGCTCATTGTTAAAGTTGAAGAACTTAAGGTCGCCGATGTAGCGGTTGGCGTTGGCTATGCCCTGGTCTTTCGGTAAAAAGTCTTCGCCATCTCCTGCTGTAGCCTGGCCAAAGTAGCCGTGGTTTTTGTCTTTACGGATGGTGATGTTCAGTATCTTGTCGGGCTCACCGGTTTTAATACCGGTAAGGTTGGCCTGATCGCCATAATCGTCAATTACCTGGATGCTTTCTACTACGTCGGCAGGCAGGTTTTTGGTAGCGGTTTTAACATCGCCTCCAAAAAAATCCTTTCCGTTAACGCGCACTTTGGTAACCGATTTACCCTGGGCCGTAACGTTGCCGTCTTTATCCACATCAACACCGGGTAGTTTTTTTAATACGTCTTCAACCGGGGCGTTTTCACGTACGGGATAAGCGCTTACCTTATATTCGGTTGTATCCTCTTTTAGTATTACCGGGTTAACACCAACAATGGTAACCTGGTTAAGCATATTGGTTTCGGCCTTTAACACTATCGCGCCAAGATCAACCGGTTGGGTGCCGGCATCAAGCGAATAATGTTTTTTTATGGCTGTGAAACCTATTGATGAAATGGTAATGGTTAGTTTGTTGCCCTTTACCACCGGGAACGAAAATTTACCGGCAGCATCGGCAATAGCGATGGTGCTATCACCGCCGTTTGAAACCAGCTTAACACTGCTCCCTGGTAAGGATAGCTTTGTAGAATCAACGACAGTTCCCTTTACCTCCCGCCCCGTTTGGGCGTAGGAGCCAAAGGCAGATAAAAGAATAAAACTCAAGATAAGAAGTAGGGGTTTCATAAATGTTTTTTCAGCGTACGATTGTTGTATTTGGGTATATAGACGTAATATGAACTACAAATGTTCAACTTAAAATATACATAAAGTCAAATCAATATATTATTGTTACACATAAAGCCCGTAAAGGCCTATCAATCATATTAATGTTACAAAATATTAAATGAAAAAGGCCGGAATTTTCCGGCCTTGAGGTTGTTATTAAGATCAGTCAGTCAATTTCGGGCAGGAATGAGGGCGAATACGGTTGTGTTTTAAGTTTTATAGCCGGTTAAGTGTTGCAAAACCTAAGTGTGTACCGTAATCATGTAATAAGATTCGGGTTTGAGCAAAGCCGGGATTTAATGATTCCGGACTTTAAGCATTATTACGAAAATGTGGAAAATTAGTTTCATTAATTGTTGTGAGATATACCAATAATGATCCTGATACGTTTAAGTAATTCACACAAGAAATAAACTATTGTTTAAAATCCGTTGATATAATAGTAACATTGTGGCACAGTATTTCGTAATACTTAACCAAACATTAACCTATGAACAATATTGGAAACACGCTGCACGCAAAAGTGCACAAATGGATAGACACGATCGGGTTCCGGCTCAACACATCGCAAACCAACAGCAAAAGTCATATTACAACCAATCATTATTTTTTTGAAACCTTTAATTTTTTCGAAAAATCAAAGAAAAATAAACCGGAGGCCACTAAGTTTTTGTGCTTCGATGCTTACGGTGAAAAGATAAATGTAAAGTCGTTGCTTGATTTGCAGGTTGCCTTTTTTGACAATATTAGTCAGCTTAAATAGCAGGCGGGCCTTTTCTGACACCTATTCCTTATAGTATTAAGCAATTTGGCGGGGTTTTTAATATGCCCTTAAAATAAAAAATCCCGCCCTAAAAATAAGGCAGGATTTTAAGAAGGATTTTTGAAGGGTTACCTCAAATTAGTTTTCAACATTGGTGCGTGGCCAGCAATTCATACTTCCTGTTTTCTCATTCAGTATATCCTGGTTGGCGGTATTTATACCCCTAACCATTCCTCCGCCGATATTTACAACCGGTCTTGTAGGGTTAAGGGCTTCCTTTATCCTGAGGTGAAGGTCGGCATAATGAGCTGCTGTTATCGCATCGCCGCCTTTTGGCAAACCGGTATCAATTTTCTTTAACTCGGCACGTACCATCGGCCTGATATCAGACAGCACAATGTTGATTGGGGTAAAGCCCCAGCTTGCCAGTTGCGCGCTTGATACACCCGGGAACGAAAAGCTTGCATCTGTGTTTAACAGGTTTTTCAGATTTTCAATGTACCCTCTTTGCAGGTTACGCTGATAGCCATCGGGTTTAGCGGTACCAAAGATACCGGTGTGTAGGTCTGTTAATAGTTGAGCTACAGTATATGCGTTAGCACCATTTTTAGCCTCGTTATCATACATGCGTGCTAACCTTGACGGATTCAACTCGTTGCTTAATAATGAAACCTGCATAGCTTTAATTCGGTTTATGATAACGCCGTTATCAAATTTGGCCAGTTCGGTTTTGTTGATAAGCCATGACGGTGTAGCGTATAATTGCTGATTTAAGAATAATGCAGCTTCACGCTGACGGGCTTTGCCGACAAAATCATATACAGCACCTTTTTGATCATAGGTTTTAAAGTTTTCGTTCATGCCGCCAATGTTGGTGGTTACATGGCCCATGTAACGATAAAACTGTCCTAAAACCTCGTTGTATAATTCGTTAAGGTCACTGTAATCTTCATCTTTTTTGTACGACCATTTTTCGAGGTTCGGCAAAATGCGTTTCAGGTTGGCGATACCGTAAGCGCTGGCTTTCATGGCATTGTCGCCCAGGTCTTCGTTTTGTAAACGAGGGTCGATAGAAGTGCCCTGGCGACCGAAGTAGTAAACTGGATTACCTGCATTCTTGTTGGTCCATACGGCTAATATTTCTTTTTCCTGCTCCGGAGTTTTATTACCCGGGAACCAGGTATATCCCCATTTAATCGACCAGTCATCATACTCCCCTATTTGTGGGTACAGGTGTGTAACGCCATCGCCGGGTTGGGCAATGTAGTTAAAACGGGCATAGTCCATGATAGATGGCGCGGTACCGTGTTTGTCGGTAAAGGTTTTTGAACGTAACGAGTCAACCGGGTAAGCATAACTTGAACCAAAGTTATGTGGTAAGCCCAAGGTGTGGCCAACCTCATGAGATGATACAAAACGGATTAGTTCACCCATTTGATCGTCAGAAAATTGTGCATGGCGGGCATTAGGATTTACTGCCGCTGTTTGGATCAGGTACCAGTCGCGCAGTAATTGCATTACGTTGTGGTACCAGCCAACGTGGCTTTCCAGGATCTCGCCGCTACGTGGGTCGGCTACGTGAGGGCCATAAGCGTTTTCAACGTCCGATGCGAAATACCTGATCACGCTATAGCGGGCATCTTCGGTACTGAATTGAGGGTCTTGCTTGGCTGTTGGAGCTTCTTTAGCAGTAATTGCATTCTTGAAACCTGCTGCTTCAAAGGCTTTTTGCCAATCGTTTACACCTTGTATTAAATATGGCACCCATTTTTTAGGGGTGGCTGGGTCAATATAAAATACAATTTGTTTTTTAGGCTCAACCAGCTCACCTTTTGCATAGGCAATTGGGTCTTTTGGCTCCAGTTTCCAGCGGTGGATGTAGGCAGTAACCAGGGCTTTTTGTGCATTGGTGCCATAATCCGTTTGGCGCTGGCCAAAAAATCCTACGCGCGGGTCCATGATCCTGGACTTCATCGGAACTTTAGGTAACAGCAGCATGGAGGTGTTCAGTTCAAATGTTACCGCGGCGATGCTGTTATCGGTTGGCGATTCGCCGGCGCGGTAAGTTTTTAAGGTGTGCGCTTCAATATTTATCGGGAAGCTTTTAATGGTGTCGATGTATGAACGAGAGTTATCAACGCCCATGGTTTTGTAGGCTTTCTTGATATCGTCAGACAGACCGATAGCGGCGATATCGCCATTATAAAAATCGGTAACGTCAATTAAAACACCGGTGGTATCTTTGTTAAAAGCTTTTATTTCAAAAGAGGCCAATATTGCATCCAGGTTGGAGTTTTTAACCGATTGATACATATCGCTGGTACTATCGGCACGTAACGAATAGCTTGGAACCCGGATAAATACCTGCTTATCGTGCTTTTCCCATTTCCAAACCTGGTCGTTAATTTCTTCGCCGCCGTACTGCTGGCCAAATGTCTTTAAGCCGCCTGGTGTTTTTACAAAGCGGGTAACCACAAGCATTTCGCGGTTAATTAACGAATCGGGTATTTCATAATAATATTTGCCATCAACTTTATAAGTATTAAAAAGTCCGCTATCGGCCTTGGTTTTTGCCGGAATAAGGTCGCTGAATTTTTTAATTCCCTCTTTTTTGGGGGCACCGGTTGTCGCGGTAGCAACAGTTCCGTTAGCTGTAGTAGTGGTTTTTAGTGTGAGGCTTTGGTTTGCAGCTTGCTTTTTGGTAGCGCATGAGCCAGCCAAAACAGCAAGTGCCAGTACTGAGCCGCGTAAATAAATACCCGGCAGCGAATGTTTTTTCATTTATTACAATAGTTTTAACCGTAAATTTATATAAAAAGCAGGTCTTTTTTTGCCGATAAAGCGTTTTATCATTAATAATTTACAAGTATTATTGATTATATGCGGCGTTTTAAGGTTAGCACAACTTTATCAACCCGTTTATCATGATAAACTTCAAGCAGCAGGCTCCTATCATCCTTTGATTTAAAAAGTTCATCAATATCCTGGAGGCTCATTCTTGAAACCGGCTTAAAATTTACCGATATTATTTCATCATCACGTTCAAGACCAATTTCGTCGGCGGCCGAGCCCGGTTCAACCCGGCTGATGATGATCCTTTCCAAATGATCGCCTGCCGCATAATATTCAAGGCCGCTCATGTCATGCTCAAACGGATCATTATAGGTAAAGTTGGGCTTTAAATACATGGCGCTATCAGGGTAATCCAGAATAACGGTAAAGCGTTTCAGAATGCCCACGCCCAGGTTTCCATCGCGCGGAACAGCCAGGTGGGTTTGGTTATTGCCATCGTCCGGAAAAGAAGCTATTACTTTTTTCATCCTGAATTTACCGAGGTCAAATTCCTCCATCCTGCTTATAAAGCCGTTTATGGGGCCGTTTAAACCAATACCAAGATTGGCTGAAGAAATAAATTTTTGCGGAAGCCCGTAGTTTTTGATATAACGCTCAATGGATACCGGGTGACCTGCACCAAGGTCAACAACCAGTTTGGTTTTTATGGGGGCGATGCCTGGCATAAAGGCCTTAGCATATACATATGCTTTCCTGTCTTCTACCGACATCGGGATCTTATTTGATTTCCGGAATGGCTTAAGGTCTTTAGGCCTGCAAATGGTAAGGGTGCTGTCCTGGAAACTGATTTTCACTGCGAGATTGTTAAAAAATTCATAACCAAGCAAGCCATGGATAGGCATGCCGGCATAACCCGAAAGGTTAAATATATCTTTCCTTAAAATAGCCGCGGCAACATCGTAACTAACAAGGCCCGGTATAGCTACATCTAAAGTTGAGGTTACATAAGCTTCAGAATCCTCCCCCTCGCCAAGACCGGGGATTTTTAATATACGTTTGTTAGGAATGCTGATAGAATCGGCTAATTTAGGATCGGTTATGATCATGAGGCCTACGCCTGTATCCAATATAAAATTAAAGGGCCCTTTATGGTTGATTTTGAGTGGGATGATCATCAGGTTCCGCTCCAATTTAAACGGAATAGTCACCTTTTTTTTATGCACATCAAGATCAAAGTACTGAGCCCGGGCTGTGGTTGCAAAGCAAAATGTTAACACGGATGCAAGCCACAATGCCCCCGGGAGGCGTAAATTATAATATAGCTTGTGTAACAAATCGGTTATAGTTGGTGTATTAAATTTACGAGATTTATTTGTTAAATAATTATTTTATTATGCGAAAGTCAACAATTTCATTTCTGTTAATTGTTTGTGTTTTATCCCTTTGTCATGATACTATTTATGCCCGTTCAATAAAAAAAAGAAAGGTAAAAAAGCTGTTTAAGCGTTCGCAGATTGTTAATGATCATTTTACAGGGTTTGCCCTTTATGATCTTGACGAGCATAAAATGATATATGAATTAAATGCCGATAAATACTTCACGCCGGCATCTAATACCAAGCTTTTTACCTTTTATACGTGCTTGAAAATGCTCGGTGATTCTATCCCTGCATTGCGCTACCAAACGCGCGGCGATTCGCTGATATTCTGGGGTACAGGCGATCCCTCTTTTTTACATAGTGACTTAAAAGGGGTTAACGGGCTTAACTTTTTAAAGAATAGCAATAAACAGCTGTTTTATTCGCCAGGGAATTATACGGGCGAACTTTTTGGCGCCGGTTGGGCCTGGGATGATTATAACGACTATTACCAGGCCGAAATTACAGCCTTGCCCGTTGAAGATAACGTCGCCCTGCTTTATGCAGATCAGGACGGCAATATGCAGGTAAGGCCTAATTATTTAAAAAGGTTTTTGAATGCCGATATCAACTATCGCCCCAAACAGTTTAAAGTAAAGCGCGATGTTATCAGCAATAATTTTGTGTACCCCGCCGGTGATATTCCGGTAAATTATAAACAGGAAATTCCATGGAAAACGAGCTTGCAGCTAACCATGGCATTACTGCAGGATACACTGAAAAAGCAGGTGACCCTATTACAGGAACCCATGACCGCCGACGCCAAAACTGTTTACAATACCAAAGCCGATTCGGTTTACCGGCGGATGCTCCAGCCCAGCGATAATTTTATTGCCGAACAATTGCTGTTGGTATGCTCATCATTAAAATTTAGTACCCTTAACACCGATTCGGTGATCAATTATTCAAAAGCGCATTTTTTAAATGATTTGCCCGATGTGCCGCAATGGGTTGATGGCTCAGGCCTATCGCGCTTTAATTTGTTTACACCACGGGATATTGTAGCCCTGCTGCTTAAAATTCAGGATGAGGTGAAAGATGAAAACCTGCTGCACAGTATGATGCCGATAGGCGGCGTAGCCGGTACCATCAAAAGCGCTTATAAAACCGATAACGGGCAGCCGTTTGTGTGGGCTAAAACCGGATCGTTAAGTAATAACCATAACCAAAGCGGCTACATTGTTACCCGCAAAGGCAAGCGCCTGGCTTTCGCGTTCATGAACAATAACTTTACCCGCTCAACCCGCGAAATAAGAGATGAAATGGTAAGGATTATGACGTATATTCATGAGGAGTTTTAAACATCATTTCGTCATCCCGAATTTGTTTCGGGCCCTCATGTGATTAGTTGGCGTCTTGCTTAGCATGGTAATACTTAGCAAGTGGGGTGCTGAAACAAGTTCAGCATGGCATGTTGTTTTTGGGTTTCCTATCCCTTTTCTTCCCCTTTCTGGCGCAAGTGTTGCGCGATGGATTGTGCGGGGCTCACTTGTGCCCCGCCTGTATTTAACCTTTTCCTTCCCCGTCCTTTTTTAAATTTCCTTCAAGTTGTGGGTTTTGGGCTGGAAGTGTTTTTACCCTGTGTTCAATTTCGGTTTGCTGAACATGAACCGCATAATCAGCCGGCTCGATGTGGCTCCCGCTGGCCTCGGCGTAAACCTGCGTAAATTCGGCACCGATATATAATATTGCCGAGGTATAATAGATCCACACCAATATTACGATGATGGAACCCGCGGCTCCGTAAGCCGAGCCCTGGGCTGTGTATTGGATATAAAGGCTAATGAGATATTGCCCGATCATAAACAGGATAGCTGTAAATACCGCGCCGCTGCGTACATCGCGCCATTTGATCTTAACATCGGGCAGAAACTTAAATATGATACCAAACAGGGTAGTAATCACCACTAATGTGATGCCCAGGTTTATGCCTTTAACAAGGATTTGTGTTATAGAATCTATCTGCGGGAAAAAGCGTTGAATCTGGTCCTGCACGGCGCTTATCACAATGTTGATAATAAGTGTAGCGAGGAGTAAAAACCCGAGACTGATGATCAGTGAAAATGATACGAAACGATTTTTTAGCAATTGCACCCAGCCGCTTTTGGGTTTAGCCTTAACCCGCCATATCATGTTAAGCGAGTCCTGGATCTCAATAAAAATGCTGCTCGCGCCTAATAACAGTGTCACAATGCCAATAACAACCGCAATGCCCGATTTTCCAGACAATGCAAGGTGTTTTAGGGCGTCCTGAATTTGAGCTGCCGGCCCTTTGCCAACGTAGTGAACAATTTCAGGATATAAACGATCTGTTGCCGCGTCCTGCCCAAAAACAAGCCCGGCTACCGATATCACAATGATTAATAAGGGGGCGATTGAAAATACTGTGTAATAAGCCAACGAAGCACTTAATTTTAAGCCGTTATCTTTTGAAAAGCCAGTGAAGGACGCCAGGAGTACCTTCCATAGTTGTTTAAAATGTTCTTTGCTAAAAAACTTCATGCCGGTAGATTAAAGGTTAACATCTGTTTGCGAAAGATTATACAATATTGATGCCTTTTGTAAGGTGTTTGTAATAAAAGGTGTAAGTTTTAAATGGAGGTATCAAAAGCGTTACAGCGCCTGAACCGGAATGTCCAGCAATTCGTACTCGGGCCAGCCGGTAAAATCATAATGCCACCATTCGGTTGATATCACCTTGAACCCATATTTGGCCATTACGGTTTTTAACAGCTCACGATTGGAAATTTGCCGTGCCGGTAAATCCATGTAGTTTGCACCGGCCTTACGGCTGAAACTATCAAAACCTGTTGGCATATCCAGTTCCTTCCTGGTTTTAAGGTTGATAAGAGAAAGATCGATAGCGCAGCCCCGGTTATGCTTTGATCCCTTGCGCGGGTCGGCTACAAAATTGGTATCCGGTGCCATTTCATAAAAATTAACGGTTACCGAGTATGGCCTGTATGCATCGTAAATTTTAAGGCCAAGGCCCTGTGTTTTTAATTCGGCCTCCACCTGCTGCAATGCTTTCACTACTGGTAACCGTGCAAATGCCTTTGCGGTAGTATACATGCGACGGTGCATGAAATTGTTGTTGGTAGCATACCGGAGGTCTAAAACTATTTCCGGAATATATTTTTTGATCTCGACAAGCTGCTTATCTGGATTGGCCTTAACCTGTACTTTATAACGGGCAACGCCGCATATTTTTGTACTGTCGATATACTTATAATGCTGCGCGCTAACATGCAATGAGCCGGCGACAAATACCAATAAGATCAAATATCTGCGAAGCATATTATCTGTGAGATACGATCAGCAGGTCAAGATCTTTACATGGGATGGAGAAACGCTCGCCGATGTGTTTATTGGTGAGCTGGCCGTGGTAAATGTAAACCGCGTTCCGCACGCCGGATTTTTCCCAAATCAGGTTTTTGATGCCGCCCATATCGCCGATATCAAGCAGAATAGGCGCAAAAATATTGGTAAGCGCATAAGTAGCCGTGCGTGCAACCCGAGAAGCGATATTAGGTACACAATAATGGATTACATCATACTTACGGAAAACCGGATGGGTATGGTTAGTTACCTCGGATGTTTCAAAACAGCCACCCTGGTCAATACTTACGTCGATAATCACCGAGTCGCGTTTCATACGGCTAACGGTAGCCTCTGAGATAATACATGGGCTGCGACCGTCTTCGGCACGGAGCGCGCCAATGGCAACATCGCAGGTGGTAATGGCTTTCTCCAATACAATAGGCTGAACAACAGAGGTGAAAACCCGGTTGCCAATATTGTTTTGCAGGCGACGAAGCTTGTATATTGAGGGGTCGAACACTTTAACTTCTGCACCAAGTGATATGGCGGTACGTGCGGCATACTCCCCGACTGTACCAGCGCCAAGAATCACAATTTCTGTAGGTGGAACACCGGTTATGCCGCCCAGCATCAGGCCCTTGCCTTCAAAAACATTGCTCAAATATTCGGCAGCAATGAGGATAGAGGTCGCGCCTACAATTTCGCTCATGGCCCTTACTACGGTCAAAATATTGCCTTCATCACGAAGATGTTCAAAGCTTAAGGCCGTGATTTTTTTAGCCATGAGGGCTTGAATATTTTCGGCTTTGAGCGTAGCCATTTGCAGGGTGGAGATCAGGAGCTGTCCCGGCTTCATCATTTCAATTTCCTGCGCGGTTGGCGGGGCTATTTTGATGATGATATCGGCTTCGTAAACCTTTTTGGTATCATAAACTATCTGGGCCCCCTGTTCGCTATAGTCCTTGTCCGAAAAATTAGCGGCCTGACCCGCATTGCTTTCCAGTAATACATCGTGCCCATTGTTAACCAATAAAGCTACCGACAGCGGTGTTAAAGGCACCCGGTTTTCCTGGAAGGATACTTCTTTAGGAATGCCGATGTACAGCTTGTTTTTTTTGCTTTTTACCTCCAGCAACGATTCCTGGGGTTGCATCATTGCTTGTTTGGCAATATCCGAAAACCCGCTATAGATCCCTGAACTCATGATGTATTGTTTTAAAGGCTGTTGAAGATAATAAAAAACGATGGATGATAAAACTAAATATTTTCGATGCTGATGAGGCGCGAATTGGCGTCTGATACCTCGATCCTGACAGTGGTATAATGGATGGGAAGCAGGTCCGGAATTTTTTCGGGCCACTCAATAAAGCAGTAGGCATCACTGTAAAAATATTCTTCATAGCCCATATCCAGTGCTTCGGTTTGGTTTTTAAGGCGATAGAAATCAAAGTGAAAGATCCGGCTATCCCGGCCAATATACTCGTTAACGATAGAAAACGTTGGACTGGTAGCCTGTTCGGTTACCCCCAACTGCTCGCACAAGGTTTTGATGAGCGTGGTTTTCCCGGCCCCCATTTCGCCATAAAAAAGAAAGATTTTGTTCCCCGCCGAATTGGCCAGGACGGCTTCGGCAGCCTGCGGTAACTGGGATAGTGAATTTACAGATAGTTGCACGTGTAATGATGTTGTTCTATATCCAAAAATACTCAAAATCCCTAAATTATAAATTAGCCGTAAGTGCTTTAAAAAAGGCATCTTTAGCTTCAATATGCGGGATGTGCCCGCAATTGTCAAATTCAATCAGCTTGCAGCCGGGAATCTTTTTAGCGGTTTCCGGGCCTAATATTTTATACTGCCCATGTTTAGCTTTCTCTTCGTCGCTCAGCAACGCTTTGCCAACTATTGTTTTATCCTCTTTCCCTATGAATAATACAGTAGGCACTTTAATCAGTCCAAGCTCGTAACAGACAGGTTGCTCGTAGATCATCTCAAATGTTAACGCGGCTACTTTAGCATAACGCGGAAAATCGGCACTTTTACTCACCCCAGCGCCAATGTTAACCAGGTATTCATACTCGGGTTTCCAGGATGTGAAGTAGGATGTTTGATAGTATTTCTTAACGCTTTCGTAGCTGGTTTTTAACTCGGCTTTGTAATCATCTTCGGCACTGTTATAAGGGACAAAGGTGCGATAGTCTTCTAAGCCGATAGGATCTTCAAGCAGTAGTTTTTCCACCCTGTCGGGATACATCAGCGTAAAGCGGGTAGCCAGCATCCCTCCCATGGAATGACCCATTAGTGTGATTTTCTGTATGCCTAAACTATCCAGCAGGTTTTTATTAAGCCGGGCCAACAAGTGAAAGCTATAATGAATAAACGCTTTCGAGGATTTCCCAAAACCTATCTGGTCGGGGACTATAACTCGATAGCCTTTTCCGGTTAGCACCTTGATCACATCCGTCCAATAGTAACCACCAAAGTTTTTGCCGTGAAAAAGCATAACAGTTTTACCGTTTGGGGCAGCCGGTTTTACATCCATATATGCCATGCGGAGATCCTGCCCTTCCACTTTGATGGGCATAAAGTTTACCGGATATGGATACTTTACGTTTTCGAGTGTGATTGAAAGGGTATCGGACTGAGCTTTTACAACAATGTTTGCCAATACGAGAGCGAGAAGTAACAGTATTTTACGCATATAGAAGATACAGGAGACAGAATTAAATGTTTGCTCCCCTGCTGCCTAAAAAGGGAGTTTGACCTGGAGGTGACGATTGCTGAACTTTTTGTCATCCTTCGTCCCTACCCATGACATAATAAAAACCGGATGTTTTTCGCAGCAGATCAGCTTCGGGTGAATACGGGCAGAACAATGCGGGGAACGTGCGGCTGCAGGGGCATAGCAAGTTTTTGCAGAAGCTGGGGATAGGGCGAATCGGGGCAAAATAATTGCAGCCCGTGGTTCTGTTCGTTTTGCAGGGCAAAGGCCGGGCGGTGGACTTAGGGTTGGATGTGCGCAAAGAAGCCTTTCTGCTGCAAGCCTTTTTGGGTACTTTTGTGGCGACAAAAGTACCTGGCCACGCGCGGCCAGGAGCGCGACGATGTAAGTTCATTACAACAATGGTCGTTACCTGCCCCTGTGCGATTGCTTCGTGCCTCGCAATGACGCGGCGGATATGTCATTTGACCTTCACAGATCTCTATTTTCTTCCACTCAGGATGACAAAGTGGAAAAGGTGTCCGGTATGTAAACAAAAAAAGTCCCGCCAAACGGCAGGACTTTCAGTTAATAGTTTAAATGTTATCAGGATTTTTTATTGCTATTGAAGCCAAAAGGAACAACCACCTTGAAGCTGATATTGCGGCCCATATTAAATATGCCCGGGTGTACACCTTCAGGTACGTTAGGGTTATCAAAATATTTAAGTCTGCTCATGTTTGATTGATAGTTAACATTGGCAAGGTTGGTGCCCTCAACAAAAAGTTTGATAACCGGCTGACCCGCTTTGTTAACAATGTTGCCTCCAAAACCTGCGCTTAACAGGTTGTAGCCTGCTGTATAGGTTTCTGTGCCGTATGCAGCGAAAAAGCGGTCTTGAGCGCTATAGTGGTCAAACCCAACAAAGGCATAAATGCTTTTGATTTTACCAAAGCCCCCATTAAATGTACCCCGCAATTCGGAATGTGTGTGCAAAGGAGGTATAAAAGGCAGGTATTTTAAACTGTCCGCAACCGGGCCGCCATTGCCTTTGTTTTCGCCATAGGTTAAGCTTAAGGCGTTTTCAAAATGCAGCCATGATATAGGGTGCAGATCTACATTTACCTCGCCGCCATAAATGCGGGCTTTGCTTTGTACATAAGTAAACGTGGTATAACCCTGTGTGTAAACCGGGCTGCCATCGGCGGCTAATACCTGTTGCTGGTAAATATAGTTTGACAGGTTGTTGTTAAATACCTCAACACTTGCCGAAATATTAGGCAGGGTAAGGAAAGTACCTATGTCTTCCTGTAAGCTGAACTCCGGTTTAAAATTTTTATCACCAATGTGGTAGATCTGTGAGCCGGGATCCGGGCCGTTGGCCGAAATTTCAGCTATACTTGGTGCCCTGAATCCGCGTGAAATATTTCCTTTGATCAGGAACGCGTCTGACACATTATAAGTTGCTCCGAAACTGCCTGAAAATCCGCTGAACCTTTTGTTAAAGGCGTCAAACTGTTTGGTCACGTTTGCAGTTGTTTCTGGATTGCTGCCGGTATATAACTGCGGGAATCCGTTGCGGCCAAGGGTGTCAACATACGCCGCGCTATTGCTGAACGAACGGGTATCGTACCTTGCGCCTGCCGAAAGGTCAAGTTTGCCGAAACTCTTTTTTATTACAAAGAAAGGGCCTACATCAAACTGGTGGTAAGCTGGTATAGGGAAATCCGTCGCGTCGCCGATGGTGTTGTTTTGGTACTGGCCGTTAATGCCGAAGGTTGTTTCATACTCGTTACCAATGTTGAAATTATACTTAACATCATATGTATAAGTAGTTAGGTGCAGGTTAAGCCCGGCAATGTCACCGGCTTCGGGGTGAGTAAACTCACGACGGTGACTATATTGGTATCCCAGGTTAACTGCCAGGTTTCCGTTGCCTAAAATAAAGTTACTGTTGTTGTAAATGCGGTAAAGTTGTACATGCTGGTGCAAAGTAGGGATGCTATACGAGTTTAAAACAGACTGCGGAACAATTGGCCTGAAAGCGTCGTCCTCGGTAATTTGGCGGGTAAACTTGCGGGTAAGTGAGTCGCGGCTACCGTCCGGAATAGCTTGCTCATCATCAAACACCGATGCATGCAGGTATGAGTATCCCCACGATTTATTTAGGCCCACCATTACACGGGCATCTTTTTCGCGATAATTGGTAGCATATACACGGCCGTCGTGCTCATTCTGATAGTCTTTGCTGCCTTTGGCCGAGATCACGGTACCCCAAATAAGGCCGTTTTGGTTTCCCTGTAGCCTGAACGATCCGTTATACAGTCCCTGATTGGTCCCATATAATCCCTGAACCGAGCCGAGGATCTTGCCTTCGGGTACCGGAGCCGGTGATATCAGGTTTACTACACCGCCAATTGCATCCGAGCCATAGGTTAAACTTGCAGGGCCTTTAATTACCTCAACCCTGTCGATAGAGTTTTGATCTACTTCTATACCATGCTCATCGCCCCATTGCTGGCCTTCCTGGCGTATGCCATCCTGCAGGGTGATCACCCTGTTGTAGCCCAGGCCGTGAATGAAAGGTTTTGAAACGTTAGGGCCGGTAGTAACGGCGCTTACACCAGGCAATGTAGCTATCTGGTCAATAATATTGCCGGATGCCGCACGCTGCTCAAGGTAAGTTTTGCCTACGGCCACCATTGGTACAGGGCTGCGCTTTATTTCGGTGGCTTTGCTTACACCGGTAATTACAACTTCACCGGCTTCAAGCGATGAGGTTTGCATTTTAACATCAAATACACTCGTTTTTGAAAAGTCGACCCGTTGGTTAACGGTTAAATAACCGATATAAGTTACCTGAACAAGGAAAACGCCTTTAGGCACACTGCCAAAGCTATATTTACCATTCACGTCGGTAATAGCACCTTTGCGTAAATCCGGAATGTTTACTGTAGCGCCGATGATCGGCTTGCCGTCGGCTTTATCGGTGATAGTACCCGAAAGACTGCCGATTGCATCTTCGGTTTTATTATTTATAGTAGTAGTATACTTGTTAGCAAATGCAGAAATCTGCACAAACAACAATATAATGAAGCTTATAAGCTTTAATTTCATGATGAAAAGTTAAGAAAATCGATAATTACCGTTTAATGATAACGGAGTTGTTTTTAAGAAAAAAATATAAGACAGCGTTATGCCCTAACCGGAGGTGCCCTCCCGGCCGAAAGAATAAGCGCAATGCTTATAAAGTCATAATCGCCAGGCTTAAAAACATGATCGGATGTTACGAGGGGTATTAAAAATGAGGTATTGCTAACTGCCACCGCATCGGTATGGTGCATGGCATCGCACATTAAACATTTTTCTTTAATGGTTTGCCGGCCCTCTGCCAGGTGGTTGTGTTTGGTGATTCCCTTAATGAGGGCATGCTGGTGCGAATAAACCATATATTGCCCGGCCACAAAGCAGATAAGCAGCAGCCACGCGAATACAATATGTAGGCGGTTTTTTTTCACAGTCAACATTCCATATAACGGAATACGGCAAAAGTAAGTATTAAAACGGGAATATTAATGCAACATTGTAACAATAATGATAGTCTGATCATTGTTTCATTTGGTCATTAAGTCATTTTTTGCTTAGGGGATGTAGGTCATGTATCGGTATTGCGATTAACCAATGACCTAATGACGCAATGACCCAATGAATAATCTATCTTTGCCAATTATGACACCTGCCGAGATCAATAAAAAATGGGATGTGCTGCAGCAGCGGATAGCTGAGGACTTTGACAACGAAAAGCCCGATATTAAAGTGATGCTTTTTTTGATCGGGGTCCAGGAGTTGGGGCAAGGCCCGCGGAAGTTTAGCAAGCGCCAAAAGGAAGAACTGATGCATATTGCTACCTGCCGCTTAATGAGTATGATGGGCTTTTACGAACTTGAAGGCCTTGACCAGGATGGCTGGCCGCACTGGAAACGCATAAAAGTGATCCCTAATTATACCCTGCTTGAGCAGGAAATGCTCATGAAATCGCTCATCGTAAATTACTTTGAGGAGATGGATGGAGAGAATTAGTGAGTGGTTTATTGGTTGATTAGGTGAATGGTTGGAGACGGATAATGTATTTGTAAAAGACTTTTGAGCTGGGGATACGTGCGATTCCCTCCCCTGGGAGGGTGTAGGGAGGGGTTTCTCGACTATACTTGTTAATTGGCAATGCGTATAAACCCCTCCCTGCCAACACACTTGACAGCCGCACCCCTCCCGAGGGAGGGAACTTAAAATATTCGAATACCTATAATTTATCTATATTAACAATAAGGGTTATTGAAATCAGGAAAAAATCAACGCAATCAGCGAAATCAAAAACAATCAACGGTCTATGAAGAAACTTTTTACTTTAAGCGTTCTGCTATTAACCCTTACGGCTGCCTTTGCCGGACCGCCTAAAAATCAGTATGTACGCATCCATACTACTTATGGCGATTGCATCCTTCGCCTGTATAATGAAACGCCTTTGCACCGGGATAATTTTATCAAGCTTACCAAAAAAGGGTTTTATAATGGTACGCTGTTTCACCGGGTGATCCAGAATTTCATGATCCAGGGTGGCGATCCGGATTCGAAAGATCCGATAAAAGCCAAACCGGGTGCCGAATTGGGCAACGGTGATGTTGGTTATACCATTCCGGCCGAATTTCGTGACAGTATTTTTCATAAGCGCGGGGTGCTTGCCGCGGCGCGTGACGATAACCCTAAAAAAGAATCAAGCGGTTGTCAGTTTTATATTGTAGAGGGCAAGCGCTTCACCGATGGTAAGCTGGATACGCTGGAAAATACCCGGCTTAAAGGCCGTAAGATTCCGGTGTCGCAACGGGAGTGGTATAAATCGGTTGGCGGTTCTCCGCACCTCGATCAAAACTATACCGCCTTTGGCGAAGTAGTATCGGGTATCGATATGGTAGACCGCATCGCCGCCGTTAAAAAAGACGGAAATGATCGCCCGGCAGCAGATGTACCCATGACGGTTGAGTTGCTGAGTAAAAAGGAATGTAAGCAGTTAGATAAAATTCTTTTTCCGAAAGCGAATCCATAAAAAATGTCATTTCGAACGAGGGACGAGTGAGAAATCTTATACGCCTCGCACAGCCAACATGCAAATTCGCTATGCATGCCGCTCGTATAAGATTTCTGTTTCTCCCTCCCTCTTCCTTCCCCAGCTCAGCCGAAATGACAATTTTGTCGTAGTTTCGTAATTCAAATTAAATCCGAAATCGAACATTCGAAATCTCACATGAAAATACTTACCTATAACGTAAACGGCATTCGTTCGGCAATAAACAAAGGCTGGCTGGCCTGGTTGCAGGCTACCGATGCTGATGTTGTTTGTTTGCAGGAAATTAAGGCGACTCCCGATGTGCTGACCGACCTTGGTTTGGTTGACCAGATGGGCTATCAGCATTACTGGTTTCCGGCCGAAAAAAAGGGCTACAGTGGTACAGCCATTTTTACCAAAATTTTGCCTAAGCATATTGAATATGGCTGCGGTATTCCTGATTTTGACCGTGAAGGGCGTTGTATCCGTGTAGATTTTGATGAGGTATCGGTAATGAGTGTTTATTTCCCATCCGGGTCAAGCGGCGATGAGCGGCAGGTTTTTAAATATCGTTTTTTGGATGAGTTTGGCAAATACCTCACCCTGCTTAAAGTAGAGTATCCAAACCTGGTAGTATGCGGTGATTATAACATTTGCCATCGCCCTATTGATATCCACAATCCAAAATCAAACGCTAACTCATCGGGCTTTTTACCGGAAGAGCGCGAATGGATGGAGAACTTTATTGAAGGCGGGTTTATTGATACTTTCCGTCATGTAAATAAAGAACCTCATAATTATACCTGGTGGAGTTTCCGTGCCGGGTCCCGCGGTAAAAACCTGGGCTGGCGTATTGATTACGCCATGGCCAGCACACCGCTTGAAGATAAGATCCGCCGCGCGGCAATATTGCCCGAGGCCAAACACTCTGACCATTGTCCGGTGTTACTTGAACTGGAGTTTTAAAATGTTAATTTATAAAATAAACAAGCGAGCCGGAGATTGCGTATCCCCGGCTCGCTTGTTTTAAACTAAGATCGATCCTCTTAAAGTTTCTTGTCCGGCATTACTCCGCTACATCAATCACCAGTTTTCCATTTGCTTTGCCGTTTTCCAGTATATCGTGGGCCTGGCTACCGGTTGCTAAAGTAAATTTGCGTTCATCAACCAGTGGTACAAGCTTGCCAGCTTCAGCAAGTTTGGTTGCTTCCTGCATAATCTCACCATGGTGTTTGCGGCCCCGGCCTGTGATCATTGGCATTAAGGTAAACACGCCGGAATAAGTAGCCCCGCGGAATGATAGTGGCGCCAGCTTGTGTTCGCCCCAGCCAAGACAGCTTACCACGTGGCCGGTATAATATTTAGCAGCAGTAAAAGAAGCATCTAAGGTTGCGCCGCCTAAAGTATCATACACAATATCAAAGCCTTCGCCATTGGTATACTCGTTAACATATTGTTCAACTGTTTTTTCGCGGTAATCAATAAATGTAGCGCCAATGTTTTCTATATATTGTTGTTGAGCCGCGCTTCCGGTGGCATAAACATCTGCTCCGAAAGCTTTTGCTATCTGCACGGCAAGATGGCCAACACCCCCTGCCCCCCCGTGAACCAGTACTTTCCGACCTTGGTGCACATTTGCCCTGTCAACCAGGCCTTCCCAGGCGGTTATGAAATTAAGCGGCATAGAAGCTGATTGACGCATACTCAGGCTTGATGGTTTTATGGCAAGCAGATCGGCGTCGAAAGCAGCGTACTGTGCGTAGGTGCCCTGCAGGCCACCTATGCCACCGGCAAGTCCGTATACTTCATCACCAATTTTAAAGCGGTTAACACCATCGCCAATTGCTTCAACAATGCCGGCAAAATCCATCCCTAAAATGGCCGGTAGTGGTTGTTTGGCATGAGCGCCTTTGCCGGTACGGATTTTATTATCGAGCACGCTTACGCCGCTGGCTATAATGCGTACCAGTACCTGGCCTGCGGCGGCTACCGGGCGTTCAACTTCCGTAAGGGTAAAAGGGGCGTTCGCCTCGGGAGCTATCAGTGCTTGCATGATGGTTTTATTTTGAGTGTTCATAATAGTATTGCTTGGTTTTAATTACAATGCAAAGGTATACCGGCCACAGGATGAGTCTCTTGTACAAATCCTCGTAATAATTGTACATTTACACTATGGTTAAAGATAATTTATACCAGCCCTTTGAGATCGTATTGCGCGAACCTCTCGAAGCTTGCCCCCGCAATGAACATTCACATAGCTTTTTTGAATTTATTTACATCGTTAGCGGAACAGGTAAGCAATGTATCAACAACAGCAAGTTTACCTATAAGGCAGGCCACCTGTTTTTACTTACTCCTAACGACTCCCACTATTTTGAAATTGCAACCCTTACGCAATTTCTGTTTATCCGGTTCAATATGGCTTATATTAAAGATTATAAGCTTCCCGGTAACGCGGTTAAGCACCTTGAGTTTATCCTGAAAAACGCCGCGCAGGCACCAGGGTGTGTGTTAAAAAACCAGGAAGATAGCGCTGTTGTAAAGCCCATTATGCAGGCCATCATCAGCGAACATCAAAAAAACGGCCTTTACAGTAAAGAGCTTTTGCAGCAATATATCAATACAGTTATTGTAATAGTTGCCCGTAACGTGGCCATGAGCATGCCCGACGAGGTAGATGAAAATACAGAAGAAAAAGTACTCGATATTCTGCAGTATATCCAGACCAATATCTACTCCCCCGAAAAGCTCAGGGTTGATGTTATTGCCGATAAAATGGGTGTTTCAGAAACCTATGCGGGCCGTTATTTCAAAAAGCATACTAACGAAACCCTGCAACAATACATTATTAAATGCAAACTTAAATTGATTGAAAATCGCCTGTTGCATAGTAATATGCGCATGGTTGAAATAGCCAATGAGCTTGGGTTTAACGATGAAAGCCACCTGAACCGAATTTTTAAAAAGTACCGGCATGTCAATCCTTCTGAGTTTAGAAAGATTGGGGGTGAGTCGTCTTTTACTATTTAGCGGTTTTTATCGTTTTTTTACATCTTTCGGTCTATGAAATCACAGATTTTATTCCGAAAATTATATAAAATTGAAAATTTGATTAAAATAAATTCAAAAATTTCAAAATAATTTGCTTTTTTATCAAAAACACTTCATAAATTACAATTCTTAAAGATAACTGATTGTCAATTTTTAAACTATTGTAATTTTTCATGGAAGAATCAGCTTATTTTGATAAATATAGCCCAATTGACAATGTTTGGGACGAAATGTATGGCCTTGATGCTAATGTTCGTGAGCATTATCGTAAAGTTATTGACTACATTTCAAAAGAATCGGCAGACGATCTGAATAAAAAGGAAGAACTTGCCAAACGACTTTTCATGAGCCAGGGCATTACCTTTACCGTTTACAACAGCGGCGAAGGCATTGAAAAGATCTTCCCTTTTGATATCATCCCCCGTATTATCACTGCCGACGAATGGGCATTTGTTGAGCGTGGCATTAAGCAGCGCCTTAACGCGCTTAATCTTTTCCTGAAAGATATTTACCACAATCAGTTTATTGTAAAAGACGGTATAGTACCCATTGATATCATTTATTCGTGCCCGCATTTTTTGCGTGAGATGTACCAGCTCCAGGTACCTTATGATATTTATGTGCACATTTCGGGTATCGATCTGATCCGCGATGAGGATGGTACTTTTTATGTGCTGGAAGATAACCTGCGTACCCCGTCGGGTGTAAGTTATATGCTCGAGAACAGGGAGATCACCAAGCGGTTATTTCCCGATCTGCTGCCGCAATGCAGCGTACGCAGCGTTACCGAATATCCGTCGATACTATATAAAAACCTGCTGGCCTTATCGCCACGGCAAATCCATAACCCAACTATTGTTTTACTTACGCCGGGCATTTATAATTCGGCCTATTTTGAACATACTACGCTGGCCCGTTTAATGGGTGTTGAACTGGTAGAGGGGCGCGACCTGGTAGTGAATAATCATAAGGTGTACATGAAAACCACAATCGGCCTGCAGCAGGTTGATGTGATATACCGCCGTGTGGACGATGAGTTTCTTGATCCGCTGGTGTTTAACCCGGAAAGTATGCTGGGCGTAGCGGGTTTGATGGGGGCTTATCGTAAAGGCAATGTGGCCATTGTAAACGCGACAGGTACAGGTGTGGCTGACGACAAGGCGGTTTATGCCTATGTGCCCGATATGATCCGTTATTATCTGAATGAAGAACCGATCCTCAAAAACGTACCGACCCACCAGTTGGGAAACCCCGATGAGCGCGAAATGGTGTTTAAAAACCTCAATAATATGGTGGTTAAAAAAACCAACGGCAGCGGAGGCTACGGGATGCTGATGGGCCACGCGGCAAGTGATCAGGAGATAGATGATTATAAAAAAGAGATCCTTAAAGATCCCCGTAATTTCATAGCGCAGCCAACCATTAGTCTTTCGGCAGCTCCATGTTATATGCAGGGCGAGTTAAAGCCCCGCCGGGTTGATTTAAGGCCTTACGCCCTTTATGGTCCCGATGGTATTGAAATAGTACCGGGCGGTTTAACCCGTGTGGCCTTAAAAGAAGGCTCGCTGGTGGTTAACAGCTCGCAAGGTGGTGGTAGTAAAGATACGTGGGTATTAGCCTGAGGTGAAAGAGGAAGGAATAGCGAATAAAATCCCCTCTTGAGAGGGGGCGCGAAGGACCGCGCGGTAGCAGGGGTGTGTTTCTGGGATGAGTTTATTACAACCATAAACACACCCCTACACCCCTCTCAAGAGGGGAATCGCACAAGTCCGCGTTTTTTGAATAAAGTACAAAAGTATAATTAACAAGGCCGGCGATTTTACCGCCGGCATAATCATTCCCCCTTTAGGGGGTTAGGGGGCATTATGTTAAGCAGGGTTGCAGCAAGTTTTTATTGGTTAAGCCGTTACATTGAGCGCAGCGATGGTATGCTGCGGATGCTCAAAATTAATTATGCCTCATCGCAGGATACAGTACAGGAGTTTACTTGGGAGCCTGTTATGAGGATTTTTGCAGGCCTGGATGCCGTTGAGGCCGAAAAGCTGGAAAATGACAGCCGGTCGGTTTTAAAGTATATGGTTACGGGGAAGAGCAATCCCAATTCCATACTCAACATTATCACGCTCGCGCGCGAAAATGCCCGGGGGGTACAGGAACACATCACCAAAGACCTTTGGCAATGCCTTAATGAATATTACCACACCGTAAAAGATGTGCGTTTGGAGCGCGCCCTGCACCGGGAAGATCCGATAGGCGTACTCGATGTTTTAATAAAACAGGTGATGCTTTATTACGGCACAGTTGAAATAACCATGGAGCGCGGCGAGGGCAGGGCCTTTATGAATATTGGTAAGTATTTGGAACGGGCCATCCAGTCGGTTGATATTTTGGATACCAAATTCAGTTCGATAAGTGATAACCCCGACCTGCTTACAGATACCACCTACTGGAAACACCTGTTGCTTTCCCTTGGTGGTTATGAGTTATATTTAAAAACCTACCGCGAAGGATTCGAGGCCGAAAACGTACTGGAGCAGGTTGTGCTTAATAACGACTTTCCACGCTCGGTTATCTATTCGGTAAACAATATCCAGCGTTATTTCGACAGGTTAAAAAACGACAGTAATGCAGATGATTACCGGGAGATGTCGTTCCAGATAGGCAGGCTGCAAAGCCGTATTAAATACAGTTCGGTAAAAAGCATTAAACAGGAAGGTTTGCACCTGTTTCTTACCCAGATCAGGAGCGAGCTATACGGTGTGGGTAATTCATTGAATCAGCACTATTTTGCTAATTCATAAAAACGATTTGAAAATGTGTCGATTTGAAAATTTGAAGATGTTCACTCAACGTCATTTTCAAATCAATAAATTAACCAATTAAAAAGATGCCTGAATTTAAGATCCAACACATCACCAAATACACTTATGCGGGCCCTGTTCGTGACAGCGCTAACCAGATCATTCTTTTTCCGATAAAAGATGAATACCAGGAGGTGATAAAACAAGAGCTGACCATAACCGGAAATCCAGTGGTTGATACTCATATTGATTATTATGGCAATGAGGTTGGCAGTTTTACTTATAGCGATCAGCACAACATGCTGGTGATTAATTCAAAACTGGTTGTTGTTACGCGTCAACGTCCATTGCCCGTGAACGATATTTTTCCGGAGCAGCAGTGGGAAGCCCTAAAGCGCCTGCAATACATGGTGCCTTACATTGATTTTTTAAAACAGGAATATTTTGAAGGCCTACCCGAGTTGCAGGAAATAGTTGAACAAGAGCGGCGTAAGGATGAAACTCCTTTTCAGGTCGCCCTGCGTTTTTGTGGCTGGGTGTACAATAATTTTGAATACATCAAAGGCGTAACCACAGTTGAAACCACGCTTGATGAGGTTTGGAAACTCAAAGCCGGCGTTTGCCAGGACTTTGCCCATATTTTGATGGTGATGCTTCGCCAGCTTAGAATCCCGTCGAGGTATGTAAGTGGCTATATCTGTACCCATAGCAGCGCCATGCGCGGTGAAGGGGCTACCCATGCCTGGGCCGAGGTATACGTACCCGACTACGGCTGGCTTGGCATCGACCCAACCAACAATTGCATCGCTAATGAAACCCATGTGCGTTTAGCTGTAGGTCGTAATTTTTCCGATTGCTCGCCGGTTAAAGGCGTTTACAAAGGCGCATACGGTCATAAGCTTGAAGTATCAGTTGTTGTAGATGATGCCGATACCATTGTTTTTGAAGATAAAACCCATGAAGCGCCGGCTATGCACGCGGTAACAGAGTTCCCTAAAAACAGCTATCAGCGATATATGGAGATCATTCAGCAGCAACAACAGCAGCAGCAGTAGCAGTAGCAGTTTTCAGTTGGCAGTGGCAGTTTGCAGGATGTTTTTTAAAAGATGTCATTCTTCGCCGTTGTTGGTGTTGTCACCAACAACTCTGCGCTATACAATGCATCGACAAATAGAAATGTCGTTCCTATAATAATAAAGGAAAAAAAAGTTGTTGGTGACAACACCAACAACGGCGTAGAAGCTTGATGTATAAGATTTCTCCTCACCCCCTCTCGCGTTCCTCTACCGGTTCGTCGAAATGACAAGGGGAAATTTAAATCAAGCCAATCAAGGTTCCACGCTCTGATAAAAAGCAACCAGCTTGGGGGCTACAACATGCACGTCGTGTTGTTCTTCAATCAGGCGACGGGCGTTGAGCCCTATGTTGCGGCAAAATTCCTCGTCGGTAATGCAGCGTTCAATGGCATCATAAAACTCCTGCCGGTTATTGGCAATTAGGATGTTTGAACCATTGGTGAAGTTTATGCCTTCGGCACCTAATGAGGTGGAGATGATACATTTTTCCATGGCCATACCTTCTACTATCTTGACACGCATACCTCCACTCGAAAGCAGTGGCACCACCATGATAGCTTTGCTGTTTACAAATTCCGAAGCATCGTCAACCTCGCCCTGGATAAAAATTTTACCCATTACCTCGTAATCATCAAAACTATCGGGGATGTTATGGCCGGCAACATAAAACTTTACGCGCAGGTCGCCGTCGGTAAGGTCTTTATAAAAGCTCTCAATAAACCACTCGATTCCTTCCCTATTCGGCATCCAATCCAATGAACCAAGAAAAAACAAGCTCGGAAATTCTGTTTTGTTGTAGTTGGGCTTGTAATCGGGCAGGGAAATACCAACAGGAAAAATTTCAACGGGGATAGTGGCGCCGTATGATAACAGCGTTTTTTTATCCTCATTGGTAAATACCGCTATGGCATCAAATTTATTGAGTTGTTGCAATTCGTAGTCCTTTACCTTGCGGGCCAGCAAATGCAGGTACCATTTCTTAAACAAGTCGCTTTTTTGCTGGGCGAGGCGCATCCACACCTGGTGTTCAATATTGTGCGACCGGTAAATCAACCTGGCTTTGGCATGCTTACGGACAGCGGCCAGGTAAGGCGTTACAAACAGGCCTTCAAACTGGATAACATCATATGCGGTTTGGCGTAATTCGCGCAGCAGCAGTTTTTCAAATTCGGCATCGTAATAACGGTCGACATCGTTTGATTTTTTGCTGAACAGGTTGCCTATGGCATCAAGTACAGATACGTTGATGTTGATATCGTAGGATGTGTATTGGATTTTTTGCAACAACTCATCTTCGGTAGTTTGTACGCTGCCGTGATATTTTTTTCCGTTTAAAGCTACCAGCGCAACTTCGTGCCCAAGAGCAATCAGCCCTTTAATGGTATTGCAAACCACAATGGCATAGCCGCCATTTTGCGGAAATGGTACACGATGTGTTAAAATTAGGATCTTCAAACGGTGGATTGGGTTTTTAACAAAAATACCATCCTGACGGTGGTATTCAAAACTTCATTAAAAAATACTTAACTGCGGATCGGTTACCCTGAACGTGCGGCGGTGATATGGCGTAAAACCAATTTTCATTACCGTTTGGCGATGCTTGGTTGTTGGGTAGCCTTTATTGGTATGCCATTCATACTCCGGATGTTCAGCCGCTATTTGCATCATATAATCATCCCGGTAGGTTTTAGCCAATATGGATGCAGCCGCTATGCTGAAATATTTTCCATCACCCTTGATGATGCACTCATGCGGAATACTCCGATATTTTTTAAAGCGGTTACCATCTATGATCAAAAACTGTGGTTCGAGGTGTAGTTTTTCAATGGCACGATGCATAGCCAGGAAAGAGGCATTGAGGATGTTGATCTCATCTATCTCCAGGTTATCAACAGAGGCTACAGCAAAAGCTACAGCTTTCTCCTCAATTTCGGCACGAAGCTGGTACCTCACCTCTTCGGTAAGCTGTTTGGAATCGTTCAGCAGGTGATGGTCAAAATCGGGCGGCAAAATAACAGCCGCGGCAAATACCGGCCCTGCCAAGCATCCACGTCCTGCTTCGTCGCATCCTGCTTCCAAAAATTCGTACTGGTACCTGGCTGATAACATCCTGCAAATATAATAAGTGTAATAAACGGGTTGGTGAAGTAATTAGTATTATCCGTTTTTCAACAGTAGAGGACTGCAAGGCCTAAACGGAATTGTTTTTTGTAGAGACGCATCACATGCGTTTTCTTCTATTTGGCGTTAAAAAATCTTAAGAGTAAGCAATGTAATATCGTCGATGGGCTTGCTTTTATGCACATTGCTCAGGTAATCCATCAATGCCTGGTTGAAATTATCGGGCGATAGCTCGCCGTGGGCCAGTACAAAATCGAGCAGCTTGTCCTCATTCCATATTTTGGAACTTGGCGATTCAAAATCCATGAGCCCGTCGGTATAGTTAAAGATCAGGCTGCCGGGTTCAATATCAACCTCGCCCTCGTTTAAAAAAGGCAGATCTTCAAAAACACCAATCATCGTAGTGCCCAGCTTAAGGGGGATGGCCCCTCCTTCTGAATATAATATTGTTGGATTATGCCCCGCGTTGATATAGTTAAGCCTGCGGGTTTTTTGATTATAACGCGCCAGGAACAGGGTAATAAACCGCTCGCCCTTAGTGTTGTTGAGCACTATCTTATTTAACCGGTCAACAATATTGGTCAAATCGCCATCAACGGCTGCCCAGGCATGCAGGCTGGCCTGGAAATTAGCCATCAGTAATGCCGCCGAAATTCCTTTGCCTGATACATCCGCAATGCACCATAAAAATTCATGCTCATTAAGGCGGATAAAATCAAAATAATCGCCGCCGATGTTTTGGTGCGGAAGGTATTTAGCGCCAATCTCCACACTATCGTCCTTGTGCTCGCGCATAGGGATCAGCATGTTCTGTACCTCTACCGCAAGCTCCATTTCACGCTGAAAACGTTCGGATTGTAAGCGCTCGCGGAAAAGCTTTTTGTTTTCAAGCGCCACAATGATCACGTTCATCAGTGTTTGGATGAAGTTAAGATCGTTGTTAAGCATTTCGCCCGAGGTGTTGAAATCGCCTATGAGGGCGTAGGCCAGCGCTTTACTTTTATGATATACCGGGATGAAATAGTTGTATTTTTTAAGTATGGGATCGTGATGGCCGGATATGGCAGTTGGCGCCTTAACCTTGCTTAGTTTTTTGCAGGCACGGGCAAGCACTACCGACGACTCAATATCACCGCCATATTTGGCTATGCAGGCAAATTTATTATCCTTCTCAATCAAAAAACGGAGCTTGCCTACCTGCAAATAGTTTTGCAGAATAACCTCCAGCATTTGAATGAGGATAGGAGTAGCGGTGTTTTTGTTTATCGCCCGCGTAATTTCCAATAAAGAATTTAATTCCGACTGCCGTTTGAGCAAAAGCCTGATCAATTCGTCTTCGCCGGAACCGTCGTCTATATTCAGCATATTGATATAAGTCCGCTGACTAAAATAGAAGAAATAATTTTTAAATACGAGTACTTTGTGATTTTATATCAAAGGCATCGCGCAGGCCAACGGTAACCAGGTTAAAAGCATAAACCAGCAGCATAATGGCAACTCCCGGAATTATAGCTAAAAAAGCCGAATCCATAACAATATAACCGTAATGCTCCTTGATCATGCCGCCCCAGGTTGGCGTAGGTGGTTGTGCGCCAAAGCCTAAAAAGCTAAGCCCGGCCTCCAGAAGTATAGCCGATGCGAAGTTTGATGATGCCAGTACCAGTATTGGCCCGGTGATATTGGGTAAAATATGTTTAGCTATAATGCGCTTGTTGCTAAAGCCCAGGGCCCTTGCCGCCTCAATGTATTCCACCTGCTTAAGGCCCATTACCTGCCCGCGCACCAGGCGCGCAACTTCAACCCACATGGATAGGCCAACAGCTATAAATATTTGCCAAAGCCCCTTGCCCAATGCAAATGATATAGCAATTACCAACAACAGCGCCGGTAGCGCCCACAAAATATTCATGAGCCAGCTTAACGATGCATCAACCCAGCCACCGAAGTAACCCGTAACAGCCCCAACGGTTACCCCCAGCAACATGCTGATGATAACCGACATTAAGCCTACCGCAAGCGAAATCCGGGTACCTAAGAGCAGTCTGCTCAGCATATCCCGGCCATAGCCATCAGTACCAAGCCAAAAAGTTTTAAAGCCAATGTTCTCATCCCTGATCCGGGCATCATATTTTTGATAAATAGCGGCAGAAGCGTGTACTGTTGTCACCAGGCCATTATCATTGAAAGTAACATTACCGTTTTTATAAACGGGCTTTTGTCCGGATAATACCTCAAAAATATTGTATGCTTTTTTTTCGGGTTTGTCTTCATCGCCGATGTAGCCGTTTACATAAATGGAATCTTTAACAAAACGGTAGCCGGTTATGGGGACATCTTTATAGAAGGATGGCTGGCCGTACAGCATTTTAGTAAACACATTTACGGTATCAACAGGTTCTGCTTTCCGGAGTTTCAGCATCAAGTAAGTTGATCCGGGTTTTTTGATACTGAGCTGGATGATCATGTTATTGGCCAACGGGGTATCGTCGGGCATAATGAGATAGCCCAGTATGGCAACCAGTAAGGTAAGCAGGATAAATGCCAGTCCGGCTATAGCAGTTTTATTACGCTTAAAAACACGCCAGGTGCGTTTTGCTGGTGTAATTTCGGCCAATGTGTTAATAGTTCATGTGTATTGGCTAAATATCGCTTAATTAGGTGCAATTAGCAATAAGGGGCGGTTTCTTTACATTTATATAGCTGAAAGCTTAAAGCGCAAGGCCTAAAGCTTAAGAAGTTGCTACTTTGGGCTTTTAGCTTTTAGCGTTCCGCTTTCAGCCTCAAGCTTATCTAACTACACGGCCTTTCCATGCGTATTTTTTGTTTTTTCCTAAAAAGCCAATGATCACGAAATAGAGGACGTTAAGCGGTAAAACAAAGCTTACATATAATAGCAGTTCGCGCCGTTTTAAAAAATTCATGATCGGGGTCATGTAAAATAGGTCTATCGCGTATTTAATCCCGATAGTAAACAAAAACAGTTTCAGAAAATAGATATTAAAAATCCCCAGCACAGCTGTAAACAGCAACATGAAATTGCACAGCCAAATGCTAAGCGCAAAGGCCACCATTTTTTTGTTTTTGTACTTGGTTGATTTTGATGCCCAACGACGCCTTTGCTGCATAAACTCTTTTAAGTTTGGTTTAGCATGGGTGTATACAATCGCTTCGCGACGCTTTAAAAAGCCTATCCTGCCTGGGTAGCGCTCCCCTACTTTATGCAATAAAAGTTCGTCATCGCCCGAGGCCAGGTCGTCGATGCCGGTAAAGCCTCCAACTTCATAAAATACATCTTTACGGTAGGCAAAATTTGCGCCGTTGCAGGTGGCCGCAAAGCCATGCCCTAAAAACGAACCTCCCATACATATGAGCGACGAAAAATCAAGCGTTTGCATCCGCTCAAATACCGATTGCTCCTGGAAGTAAGTTACCGGCGATGAGATCATCACCAAATCGTTTTGCTCATAAAAGCCAACTATGTTGCGTAACCACTGTTTGCCCATACGACAATCGGCATCGGTTGCCACCATCAAATCACCTGTTGAAAGTTTTATGGCTTCGGCTATAGCTTTTTTCTTGTAGGAGTTGAGCGTTTCGCCAAGGCTAAGCTTCAGCAGTTTTACTCCCTGCGGCGCATAGCTGCTTATAATGGCGGCAGTATTATCCGTCGAGTGATCATCAACAATAATGATCTCGACAAGGTGTTTGGGATAGTCCTGGGCTAAAATATCTTTAATGGTGAGGCTGATCTTTTCTTCCTCGTTACGCGCCGCGACAAGCACAGTTACTTTTGTACTGACAGCATCAGTAACAATGGGCGGCGTGGTGACCTTTGCCCAGCCTATCCGCAGATAAATCAGCAATACCACATAAAGCCCTATAGAAAACAACGAAATAATACTAATCAGCGCGGTCAAAGAATTTCAGTTTTAAAACGAATAACGATCCTAAAATAGCAGGAATAAATAAATTAATAAGCCATATTGATGATACCCCGGCTATTACGGCGATATTTTGATCTGTCACATACACAAATAAATGCGAAGCGGTAAAGCCACGAACGCCAATATCAAAAAGATCAAGCGATGGTATAGCCGACGACACCAGGAAAAACAATGTCAGCATCATCATCATGGGGCCAATATTCATATTAGGTACCAGCATCTGGAATACCAGGAAATATTGGAACGAAAAGGTGAGGTAACGGGCTATGCTGAACCCCATTATCTTTATAAGTTCATGGGTATGGTACCGCCCCATTACTTCAAAAAAACGATGGTACTTTTTGATGAACGGAACCCTGTCGAGCAAGGTTACGGCCCAATTAATATTAAAGTAAAAAATGAGCTGAATACCGACAATTATAGCACAAACGCCAGTTACGCTCCATGCCAATACCAAATTGGTATGAATGTAGGTGGCCACAAACCAGGCCATCGCTATTACCCCTAAAACATTGGTTACCGAACCCTGGCTAAATGAGCCTACGCCCATGGCAAAAATTCCCGGCACGCGTTTACGGGGAGGTAAAAACATAACCCGGCCACCATATTCGCCCAGGCGGTTAGGTGTGGTTACCGCCCATGTAAGTCCGCAAAAAACGGCTTCAACAGCTTCCCACAACGAAATATTAATAAGCGTTTTGGTTACATAACGCCACTTCAGCGCTTCTAAAAACCAGTTCAAAAACATCAATAAAACTACCAGTCCCATCACGATAACAACGTGGGTAGTACTTATTTGCGATGCAAAATGTTCAAACTGCTTTAGGTCGTTATTTTTTTTGTTGAATTGCCGGTAAATAAACCAGCCCGCAATTATTAATATACCAGCCTTAAGAAGATAAGAAACAACCTTTTTAGTAGAACCTGTCAAGTAGATAAATTTTATGCAATGTTACAAAAAAATGGGGCAAGGATTAACTTGCCCCATACAACACTACACGGTTAGTTTTGTTTACTTCAATCGTGCTTTTAAAAACGTTAATGTATTGGCATAAGCATCCTTTGTAGCCTCGCTATTGTAAATAGGATTGCTTGGATTAGCAAAGCCATGGTCGGCATCGTACTGGTGCAGGTAAACTTTTTTACCGGCGGCTTTCATGTCAGCCTCAAACTTAGCTACTACTTTTGGATTGATCCATTGATCTTTATTGGCGAAGTTGCCCAATACATCGGTGTTTAAGGTTTTTAATTTATTTATGTCCTGCTCGGGCATGCCATAGTACATTACGCAGGCTACAGCCTTTTTACCTGCAAGGAGGCTGGTTTGCAGGCTCCAGCCGCCGCCGAAGCACCAGCCAATAGTCGCAATATGTGCACCAGTACCGGCATAGGCAATAGCTCCGTTTACGATGGCGCGTGCCCTGTCGTCATTTACGGCCTGCATAAATTTGCCGGCATCTTCGCGGGTAGTGGCTACTTTGCCGTCGTACAAATCAAGGTCGATGATGTTTACGTTGCCCAGGTCGTTATATAATTTTTCTGACTCCTTTTTTACATAGTCATTAAGGCCCCACCACTCGTGGATCACCAGTAAATAATTATTAGTAGGCTTTTTGGCTTTCATAAAAAATGCCGAAGCCTGTTTGCCATCTGATGTTTTGTAGGTGATGGTCTCCCCTATGCTGCTTTGAAAGCGAAATGGCAAAGGATTTTTGTGCGACATTTTAAACTGAGGGTTTGAGGCCAGCATGGCAAACTGTTGCGTTGCCGATGGATTGCTGCAGCAAACTACTTTGCGTTGAGCAAAAGTTATGGCAGCTAAACCAATAAATAATGTTAACAGAAATAGTTTTTTCATGGGTAAAAGTTTAATGTTAGTTAAAGCCTGGGGTTTGTTTTAAAACAAATACGGCTGTATCGCGGTTTTGGTTGTCAACGGCACTGCAATTAGCCAGCATAAATTTATGATAATGTAATCTACAATTATCTAAAATTAATGCATACCTGTTTATTATTCATGGAACCTTATGAATTAAAAACACGTATATAATAATAACCAATATATTATATAATATGCCTGTCCCGCCAATTCCCGATAATGAAATGGAAAGGCTTTTTAGCCTGTCGGAATTTGATCTTGATTATGCCGAACATAAAGACAGTTTTAAAGATTTGGCCAAGCTGGCCGCCAAGGTTGCCGGCACCGAAATTTCGTTAGTAAACCTGATTGACTCCTATACTCAATGGAGTATTAGCGGCCATGGGCTCGAGATTGAACAAATGCCCCGTGAAGACTCGGTTTGCCAGTATACTATCATAAACGGCGAATATTTTGAGGTGGAAGACCTGCAAAGGGATGAGCGCTTCAAGAATAAGTTTTATGTTACGGATGAGCCGAAACTGAGGTATTATTACGGGATTCCGTTAAAAACGAGCGATGATCACAATATCGGTGCTTTATGCGTGCTCGATAAAAACGTTAAAGAGCTCTCGCCCGAAAAGGTTGAGCTTTTAAGGATCATTGCCGATGAAATAGTGAACCGGTTAAAAGACCTGAAAGTAATAGGCAAGTTAAAAAATAAGCTTTCTGAAGCTAATGAGGCACAAAAGAAGGTTGCCCATGATATCCGCGGGCCGTTAAGTGGTATTATAGGTCTGGCCCAGCTGATCAGCGAACAGGGTGAGGCAAACCAGATAGAAGAGGTTTTGGAATTTATTAACCTGATCCATAAAAGCGGGCGATCAATACTGGAGCTTGCAGATGAGATTTTAAGTGCCGATAAAAGAGATCACAAACCCATATCCAACGGATCCGATTTCAATCTGCTTGTTTTTAAGGATAAGATTGAGCGGTTGTTTATCCCGCAAGCCCGCAACAAAAACATTTTGCTTACAGTTAAAACTTCGTCCGAATCGGAACAAATTCCCATTGCGCGTAATAAACTACTGCAAATTGCCGGCAACCTGATCTCAAATGCCATAAAATTTACCCCTGCCGGTGGTACTGTTGATGTTGACCTGAGCCTTGAGGTAAATGATCACATCAGCATATTGCAGATCCTGGTTAAAGACACCGGGGTTGGCATTGACGAAAAAGGTATCGAGAAAATATTGAAAGGCAATGCCGCCTCAACAACAGGAACAACCGGCGAAGCCGGATTTGGCTTTGGACTGGCTTTGGTAAAACACCTTATTGAAACGCTTAAAGGATCGCTAAATATTTACTCAAAGCATGGCCAGGGAGCCGTATTTGAAGTAAGGCTGCCACAAAAAATACAATAATAAAAATCTAACTAAATGGAAATTTCAGGACATAGAGATTTGCGTAAGGCAAAATATCCTTAAATAAATTGTTTTCCGGAAAGGTAGATTTACAGTGCATTATCTAAATTAAAATACCGGATCAAAGGAACCCGGTATTTTAATTTAGGTTATATTTTTACCAGCTTTTGCCGCCGCCGCCACGATTGTCTCTTGAATAGCCGCCGCCACCGCCGCCGCGGTTGCCACCACCATAACCGCCACCACCACGGTTACCACCGCCGTAGCCGCCACCGCTGCTTCTGCGATCGCCGCCTGGTTTTTTCTCTTCTGCCTGGCTTACTGCAATTGACCTTCCTTTAACTTCAGAACCGTTTAGGCCGCTTATAGCTTGTTGTGCTGCCTCATCATCTGCCATTTCAATGAATCCGAACCCTTTGCTTCTTCCTGATTCCCTGTCAATAATAATTTTTACTGAGTTAACTTCACCATAAGCTTCGAAAAGCTGTTTTAAATCGGCTTCCCCTAAAGAAAAAGGAAGACTTCCTACGAATATGTTCATTAATATTTAGTTTTTAATGGGCATGCTTGTTAATTACCCACGTTTTGTTAACATCAAATATAGTAATAGATATTTGATGATTACTGCATGTTTATGTGAATGAGTGCTTTTATTTTAAAAAAAATTATTTTTTTTCAGGTTTTGAGCGCCTAATTGGCATTAGGCAACCCATTAGTACAAAGGGATATGCATTTTGTTTTAAAAACAAGGTGTTTTTGTAAAATAAATATGGAAAACACGTGCAACCATATTTTTTTAATATTAACGTAACAAAAAAATTATTTTTCGGACATAACAGGCGGCAAAAATTAAGCAACTGACGCTATTTTATAAGGCTTTCCGTTCAGTGTAAACTCATCACCTGCTTTTTTACCGTTAAGCATATTGCCTATCGGTGATGCCGGCGATACCGCGAAATAGGTTTTGCCTTGGTGCGCTAAGCTCCCCGCGCTTATGGCCAGATAAAAATTGCCGTTGTTGGTAATTATCACACTGCCAGGTTCGGCATGTGTTGATATACCGGTAGTTGGAATGCGGTTTAAGGCCACCAACAACTTGTTGGCTTCATTAAGCTGGGCCATATTGCGGTTAGTTTCCTGTTGCATCATTTCGCGCCCGGTTTCGTATTTATCGCCCGCGCTGCTTTTGGTATCATCGGTTGATGCCTTTTGCGCGTCGGCTATGGCAAGCTCGGCAGCTTCCATGATTTTGCGTACATGATTAACACATAGTTGATGTAATTCTTTCTTCAGATCGCCCATTTTCAATATCAAACAAAAAACTAAAATAGAAGAAAAGATCAATACATATGGGCAGAGAAACAGGCCGGAAAAAATAAAAGCCCCCTTGCACTCGCTGCTTGGGGGCTTTAAACCTAAACCTTATCACTATTTGCAGGTGTTAACCTACAAAGTAGGTAAACGTTACTAATAGTGATAATGGTATGTTCGACTAATCAAATCTGACAAAATAATGATATTCGCATATTATGATACAACTGTTAGTTTATATTAAAGGCCTCGCTTACAGCTTGCCTGCAAAAAACTTAAGGGTTGATACAATATGCTTTGCCCAGTACAGCCATTCATGCCCGCCCGTATTTTCTTCATAAATATGCTCTATCTTTTCCTTAATCAGCTTTTTATGCAGGTCGCGGTTGTAGTTAATGAGCAGGTCGTTGGTGCCGCAATCAAACCTCACGGGAGGCAGTTGGTCCCTATATTTTTTAAATGTTGCAAATACGTCTTCGTCGGCTATGATATCCTGCGCGTAGGTTTTCAATGGCTCTCCGGCAAAAAGTTTGATCTGTGGCAGGCTTGTTATAGATGAAAGCCCCGAAATGGCTTTAAACTTATGCCCGTATTTTGCACCTATCCTTAAAGCGCCAAATCCCCCCATAGACAAGCCTGCAATAAACAAAGGCGAATCTTGCTTTGCACCGGGAATGTTTTCCATTATTGCGGTAGGCACGTCGTCGGCTATCCATTGTTCAAAATTGAAGCCGCTATGCGGTAAATAGCCAGAGCCATCGCCCCAAAGCCCGTCTGACGGCATAGCGAGGATCATTTTTGGCAGTTCGCCTTTTTTAATGAGTTCGTTGGTTGTTAAATGAACGCCGGCACTCATGGCCCAGCTCCAGGCACTCCCGTATACGCCATGCAATAATATCACAATGGGCAGTACTTCATTTTTATTGTTCCCAGGCGGAACGTATACGCAAATATCTCCCCTGCCCTTCAGGTTTGGGGTTTTTACAGTTATAAACCGTAGATGATTGCTTTCATATTGCGGGTTGGAAATTTCTGTGGTTTTAAATGGCATGAGCTTGTTCAGTCGAACACGATAACACCTTTGGCGTTCCTGCCTTTCAGCATGTCGTCAAAAGCCTTATCAAGTTCGTTAATAGGGTATGTACGTGTAATCATTTCTTCAAGTAATAAGTGCCCGCTGGTATAGTGTTGTACTATATCCGGGAAATCAATTTGCGGGCGGCATTTGCCGTAAAGTGGATTGATGTAAATTTTATCCCACTCAAAAAGACGCATATCAATGGTAATGTCCTGTTCAATGCCGCTTACCTGCACGGCCGTACCCGCGTTGCGAACCATAGCTAACGGTGCAGCTCCTAACTCGGGGATGGCGGTACATTCAAAAGCATAATCGGCACCGCGGCCATCAGTAAGTTTTTTTACTTCCTGCGCTGCATTAAGCAGGCCGGTATCATCTTTTGAGGCCAGAACAGTGTGCGTGGCGCCAAATTTAACAGCCATTTCAAGCCGTGTTGGGTTAATATCAACAGCGATGATCTTTCCTGCGCCTGCAACCTTTGTGCCTTGTATCACATTAAGGCCCACGCCGCCGGTGCCCAACACTACGGCCGATGAGCCTTTTTTTAGTTTAGCGGCATTTATAACAGAGCCATAGCCCGTCATTACCCCGCAGCTGATAATACTTGCCGCCGGGAACGACATGCTATCGGAGGTGTTTTTTACCACTGCCGATTCTTTTACCAGGGTATATTCGGCTATAGTGCCAATGTTGAATGATCTTAAAACAGGTTCGCCGTTTAATGTTGTGCCTTCAAGTTCGGCATGGCCCGGAGTGTAGCCGTTGCCGCCGGCTGCAACCGGCGAGGCTACTTCACACAAATGCTGATTATCTTCAAGGCACTGAAAGCATTTGCCACAATGCATAGCCCAGTTCAGGATCACCTTATCGCCGGCCGATACACTGCTAACATTTTTCCCTACAGAAACCACAATGCCGGCACCTTCATGGCCTATAATAAGCTGTTTCCCCCAATTCAGGGAATCGTGATCGGTATGGCAAAGCCCTGCCGCTTTTATCTTAACCAGCACTTCATCGTCGTTGGGCTCGTTCACCACAATATCCTGTATCGAAAACCCGCCGTTGCCATTGGCAATAGCAGCCTTGCACGTTATAGCCATAATCGTGATATATATTGAGGTTGTTTCATTGGCCCCGCTAAACAATATAGATGTCATTAAAGTAGCATACCGGCGTAGCTGAAATATGCTTAACTTTTAGAACAAAAATATACTAACACTTGGTTTTAAAACTTTAGCAAATTGTCCAAAAAGTGGCTTATTTTATCCCTGTCCTTGTTTTTAGGTAATTTTGCCACTTGTTTAAAATAGCACAGGATAAAATATGCCACTTTTTCTCACTTATAGTAATTGTTAATTATCAGGGCTTTACGTTACTTTAAAAACCGATTGTAACTTTTATGAAACTAAACAGGCAATTTATCCTCAGCTATTTGTTGTTTGGGTTAATTTTCACCACAATTAGCGCAAAGCCTAAGGCTGCAGACAACGACGAAATCATTTATCATATATTTCAGCGAAGTTTTTATGACAGCAATGGCGATTATCATGGCGACCTGAATGGCATCCGGCAAAAGTTGGATTATTTGCAGGACCTCGGGGTGACCTCTATCTTGTTAACCCCGCTTTATGAATCTGCTTTTTATCATAACTATTTCGCTATCGATTTTGAAAATATCGATCCAAAGTACGGTACCCTTACCGATTATCTTAAGCTGATTAAAGAACTGCACCGCCGTGGAATGAAGTTTTATATGGATATGGAAACCCAGTATGTAACTGAGGATTCCCGCTGGTGGAAGGAAGCTTTCGGCAATCCAAAATCGCCATATAGCGACTATATTTTATGGGATGATAAGGATAATCAAAAGCCATCGACCATAGTATATAACCTCACCGCATTGAAAGGCTACGACGGCATAACGCGCAAAATAACCACGGCTAATCTCAATAGCGAGGCATCAAAGGCGTATAATCTTAAATTGTTCAGCTACTGGATTGATCCTAATGGCGACGGCAAATTTGATGATGGTGTAGATGGTTTCCGGCTTGATCATATGATGGACGATCTGGATAATAAAGGTCGGCTCCCCCACCTGTTTGATACGTTTTGGAACCCGATGTTAGCTCAATTAAGGGCCATCAACCCTAAAATAAAAATAGTTGCCGAGCAAGCCAATTGGTTTAGCCTGGGTAACGAATACCTGGAACATGGCGGCGTTGACCGGGTGTTTGGGCTGAGGTTGTGCTTCGCTATCCGGTCGTTTGATAAGAAGTTGCTTTTAGCCAATGCCGATTCAACGCTGGCTATGCTGCCGCCTGGAAAACAGCAGGTGGTTTTTATCGAAAATCATGACGTTCCCCGCTTTAGCTATGCAGTGAAGGGAGATTTGGCAAAGATGAAGGTGGGCTGTGCTTTTAACCTGCTGATGGGCGGCATCCCGGCCATTTACTATGGGCAGGAATTAGGCATGACGGGTACTCCGGCAAATTTTGGCGCTACCGATGCCAATGAAATTCCCGACAGGCAAGCCTTTGAATGGTATAAAAGTGATACCGGCAGAGGCATGGCGCTATGGTATAAGCAAACAGGCCCATGGAAAGATCAATTCAATGGCGATAAACCTAACGATGGTATCTCTTTAGAGGAAGAACAGCAGGATCCTAATTCATTATGGCATTACTACAAAAAGATGATCGCCATTCATAAAGCGAACTCAGCCTTTGTTGATGGCAGCTACAAAACCATCGGTAATGATAACGACCATGTTTTTACTTTTATGAGAAAAGGTGCCGGGCAAACGATATTGGTGGCCATAAATCTGTCGGATAAAGAAACCGGGGCAAGCGTTGATGCCGGTGGGAACCCGGTTAGTATTATTGGCGATGTTAGACCGGTGCTGAAAGAGGGAAAACTGGCGGTTACTTTGCCTGCTTTTGGCGTTGCGGCCTGGGAGCTAAAATAAAATGGGGCTTCAAGCCCCATTTTATTTGTTTATTCATGTCATTGCGAGCGAAGCGTGGCAATCGCACGGAAGCGTAGCCGCCCTGTATGGCATGCGGTTGCTTCGTCGTTCCTCCTCGCAATGACATTATTGAAACGAGTGGTGGCCTACATCGAAGCCGATGCTTTCACGTTTTCCATGCCGTAATGTTTCAGGATATCCTCAGGAACACCTGTCCATTTGCCGGGTTGGTTACCTGCATAACCAATATCTTTTACGCCAATTTCGCTGGTGAAAAAGCCAGATGCGGTAAGGTCACGCATGCGGTTGAAGAAAGCTACGCCCTGGGCCATTTCTGGCTTAGCTTTAGCTGGGTAAGCGATCATATCAACCAATTGAATCTGCTGATCTTTGGTGCAGTCGGTAAATGGCTTGCCGAAGCGGTTAAGGCACTGCAAGTCCAGCCAGCGTAAGCCGCCGCGCATTGGTGTTTGATGATCCGGAATATCTTTTACGATAAACTCGATGAAATCGGGCACTTTAGCATCAGAGGCACTGCCCGATTTATCATCTTTAGGGATAATAATATCGGCAAGTACGGTGATGGTAGCCATTTCTGCGGCGGTAAAGAATTTATCGGCGTGCAGTTTTTTGTCACGCTCAACCTCAAACGGCTGGCGACCGGTTTCGTCACCCGCTGCAGCGGTGGTTGTTTCTTCAGCGCCTTTTTTGGTATCGGTTTTACAGGCCTCCAGTAATAATCCTGCCGAAAGTGTGGTAAAGCCTAATGCTTTAAGGGAATCACGTCTGTTCATGATATTTTATGGATGTGCTTGTTAAACGTTTAGTTTTTTTCTTTCCTGAATAATGTATTCTGCAGTACGCATTGATAACGCAAGGATTGTCCATGTAGCGTTTTTATCGCCCTGTTGAACAAAAGGAGCTGCATCAACTACAAACAGGTTTTTACAATCATGCGCCTGGCACCATTTGTTAAGGGCCGATTTTTTAGGATCGTTACCCATACGGATAGTACCAACTTCGTGGATGATCTTACCTGGGGCTTCCAAACCGTAATTGGTTTCCGGGCCTTGCGGCGGACCGTAAATGGCTCCACCCATATTATGCATAATCTCCTGGAAGGTTTCCTGCATGTGCTTGGCCTGTTTAATTTCTTCAGGAGCCCATTTATAATGGAAACGCAATACCGGGATACCGTATTTATCAACCACGTTAGGATCAATTTCGCAATAGTTATCATAACGGGCAATGGCAGTACCACGACCGGCCATGCCAAACTGGGTACCATAAAAACGACGATAATCGTCTTTCAATGATGCACCATAACCACCGCCATCTTTCATTTTACCATCGCGACCGGGCACTACACCGTTCATATTTTGGATACCGCCGCTGAAACCGTATGATGGCATGTGTAAACCACCGCCGTATTCAATATGGTAACCACGAGGGAAGTCCAGTTTTTTATTATCCAGCCACCATGGCGAGTAGATATGCACACTACCAACACCATCTTCGTTGTAACGTTTACGGTCTACCAGTTGCGGAAGGAAACCGCCCGCACTTGAACCGGTTGAGTCATGCAGGTAACGGCCAACAACACCGCTGCTGTTAGCTAAACCGCCCGGATGCTGAGCCGATTTTGAGTTAAGCAGGATCCTGGCAGATTCGCCCGCGCTTGCACCGAGGATAACCGTTTTGGCGTTAACCTGGTATTCCTGCAAATCTTCTTTATTAATGTATGATACACCAACAGCCAAACCTTCGGCATTGGTTATCACCTCGCGCACCATGGCATTGGTGATCACTTTTAAGTTACCGGTTTTAATAGCCGGGATAACAAGGCAAGAAGAAGCCGAGAAATCGCCATAAACCTTACAACTGCGACCGCACTGACCGCAGAAGAAACAGGCGCCACGATCTTTATTGCCCGGTAAAGCTTCTGTTAAAACCGAACCACGGCCCGGAATAATTTTAACACCTGCTTTTTGAGCACCCTGTACAATGTACAGCTCATTAAGTCTTGGTTTTGGCGGAGGTAAGAAGATACCATCCGGCTCGTTTTCCAAACCTTCTTTGGTACCGTAAACACCAATCATGCGGTCAACCTTATCATAATAAGGTTTTACATCGTCATAGGTGATTGGCCAATCGTCGGTAAGGCCATCTTTGGCCTGAAAATCGCGCGGGCCCATCCTTAATGAGATACGGCCCCAGTGATTGGTACGACCGCCCAGCATACGCGAGCGGAACCAGAAAAACTCGGTTTTATCTTTAGTGGTGTAAGGCTCACCATCAATTTGCCAGCCGCCAAAGGCCGCGTCAAAATCGCCAAACGGACGGGTTGTTCCCGCGCCGCGGCGTGGTGATTCCCATGGCCATTTTAATTGTTGTGAATCTTTAGCAGGGTCAAAGTAGGCACCGGCCTCAAGCATTAAAACTTTTATACCGGCATTGGCCAAAACGTAACCGGCCATACCCCCACCGGCACCCGAACCAACAATCACCACGTCATAGGTGGCTGATGATTTTTTAATTTGCAGATCGCTCATATTATATCAAAGTATCCTTCTATTCTTATATGGAGAGGAAATTACACATGCCTGGGCATGTTAAACACAATTTAAGTTAAGGTATAAATATATGAACAGGGCGCTATAAACGTGCCCTGTTCATGAAAAATATTAAAGCTCTTTAAGTTTAATGTTACGGTAGCTAACCAGGTGACCATGATCCTGTAAAGCGATGTGGCCTTTAGGATATTGAGCAAAACCTTTCCAGTTTTTGAATTTGCTGTCAGCCAATACTTTGTTCCATTCGTCGCTGCCAATTTTTACATCAACAATCTGGGTGCCGTTAAGCCAAAAAGTAATCTGGCCATCTTTTTTGCGCAGCTTTACTTTGTTCCATTCGCCGGCAGGTTTGCATACATCTTTTGATGGGGCAATCATATCGTATAATGAGCCTGCAAGGTGGTTTGCTTTTTTGTTGTCTTCGGCCTCTTTGTTATCCAATACCTGCATTTCCATACCGGTTAGGTAGGTTGCGCCAAATTGAGGGTCTTCATGCACGCCGAAAATGATACCGCTGTTACCTTCTTTGCTGATGTTCCACTCTAAGGTAAGTTCGTAGTTTTCGTATTCGCCGTCGGTAACCAGGTCGCCATGGCCTTCTGCTGCTTTAGGATCGAGTTGTAAAGCACCGTCAACAACTTTCCAGCCTACTACCTCTTTTTTTAAGTAGGTGTGCCAGCCCTTGGTGGTTTTCCCGTCGAAAAGTTTGGTCTGCGCCGATACCGACAGGCAAAAGGCTGGGATGGCCATAAGGCCAAGCATGATCTTTTTCATAAGTTATAATTGTTTTTTATAGTATCGGAACCGCCATGTAAATAGCTTTGGTTGGTTGAAGCGGCTCCTGTTGGTTTCATAGTATTTGCTCTGTACAAGGTATGTGACTTAAAAAGTTTAAAACTGTTTAAGAACTATATTTTGATAAAACGTTTTAATTACAAATTAAGCGAACATTTTTTAGGTTGCGATAAATATATTGGCTTTTTTTTAATGCTAAAACGATTATCGCAAAAATAAAGTATAAGCCGGCGAAAACAGAGGTAAAAGCTTGGTTACAATTTCCGTTTAGTCATATAAACCGCCAACAAACGTGTATAATTTCCGGCTAATGTCATAAGAAACAAACTGCAGATACATTTACTTAGGCCTGACATATTCCTGATTGTACAAAAACTTATAATAAGTAATATTGCGCCGTTATTCTTAACCGTATGTTAACACATAGGGTTAACCATAAGCAGCTATAACCCAGGCATTATCGGTAAAACAATACTTACTACATTGATCAATTTTTATTTTATAAAACCGGATTTTAAGAAGTCCGCTTTAACACTCCGTTCTAATTTCACGTTTGCGTTAAAAGCAATTTGTGCGCTGCTCATTTTTATCGCAATTGATAACTCAAAGGCCGTTGCCGGCATTAACACCCCTGCCCCGGCAGACTCATTGGCCGATAGCACGCTGATGAAAAAGCGCTTGATTAACCAGGCTTTCGATCATATTTATGAGCAAAACCTGCGTGTATCCGAAGGTGGCAACGATTACTTTAACAAAATAAAAACACAGCTCACTGCCGATCTGGCACCGAACTTCGTTTTATTCAGTACGCCAAAATCACGTTTCTTCTTTGTGTTTACGGCAAGGGTGAAGATCCGTTTGCTGGCCTCGCAAGGTGCACCGGTAAAATCGCCAAGCTTTATGCCGGGCGCTACCCTGTATTTCAGGGTGAACGAGGATACCTACAATCCAAAATTCTTCTCATTCGGATACTCGCACCACTCTAACGGGGTACGCGGCCCGTCGCTTAACCCTGATGGCAGCTTTAATCGCGATAGCGGAAAGTTCACCACCAACTTTTATACTTTAACTTATTACAGTGGTAAGCGCTTCGATAAAAAAGACCTGATCATTAACCGTTATGATAACCTGGGCTTAGAGGTTCACGCCGGTTTGTTTAACCTGGGCTTGTCTGAAGGATTGAAAGATCATTACGGCTTTATCCGCATTAACGGCAGCCGTATGTACAACTTTGCCAAGGCCTATGAAGATCCGACAGATAAAAGCAAAAAGATCTATCAAAACTGGCAGCGGATCCGGTTCGACTTTACATATATTGCCGATAAGTATGATAACTACTCGAGTTTTGATTTCAAGAAACGTTTAAACGTGAGCCTGAAATATTACTACCAGTTTCCGTTTATGCCCGATGCTGCCCTTATGATTGGCGGCGGCTATCGTGGTCAGGATGATTATAACCAGTTTTTTGAAGATAGCTATGGTTATGTTACCATTGGCTTTGCAAGTAGCTTGACTTTTAACGCGCATAAGCGGTAGTATTATCGCTCATCATTGAATAGGATTACAAAAAAAGAGGGTTCGTTTTCGAACCCTCTTTTTTTGTTTTAAATCGTCGCCGCTGCTCGGTTCCAGCTTACAAGTGTTGGAAAGAGTAAAGTTATCTGGAAAAACAAATCACAACCATGTCGTTGCGAGCGCAGCGTGGCAATCTCGTAGCCAATGCATGGCCGATCTGCATAGCTACGAGATTGCTTCGTCGTCCCTCCTCGCAATGACATAACTTTTTAATTGCTGCCGCAAGCCTGTGGCTTGTGGCCCGCAGGTCAGGTAACACATTACGCAACCCCGCTCATCCCAACACGCATAACCCGCTTTTTTGTACATTTGCGGCATGGCATCCATTAAACCATCTGTACCCAAAGGCACCCGCGATTTTTCACCGGCCGAAATGGTGAAACGCAACTATATTTTTGATACTATTAAATCTGTTTTTCGCAAATACGGCTATCAGCAGATAGAAACACCGACCATGGAAAATTCATCAACCTTAATGGGGAAATATGGTGAAGAGGGTGATAAACTGATATTTAAAGTGCTTAACAGTGGTGATTATCTTGCCAAAGTTGATGAGCAAAAACTTATTGAGCGTAACTCAAATTCTGTTGCGGTTGCTATTTCTGAAAAAGCCCTGCGCTACGACCTTACCGTGCCCTTCGCACGTTATGTAGTGCAGCACCAAAATGAGATCACCTTTCCGTTTAAACGTTTCCAGGTGCAGCCGGTTTGGCGTGCCGACAGGCCTCAGCGCGGCCGTTACCGCGAGTTTTATCAGTGCGATGCGGATGTGGTTGGTTCCGATTCATTATTGAACGAGGCGGAGTTTATTATGATCTATGACGAGGCTTTAACCAATCTTGGCCTTAAAGATTTTAGCATTAAGATTAATAATAGAAAAATACTATCCGGAATTGCGCAGGTTATAGACAAAGCTGATAATATTATTGATTTGACCGTAGCTATTGACAAGCTGGACAAGATAGGCCTTGATGGTGTGATTAAGGAGCTGCTTGAAAAAGGCTTTACGGATGCGGATGTCGATAAATTGAAACCTGTAATCCTACTTGAAGGTAATAATACTGAAAAGCTGGCAAGTCTTAGGGAGGCATTAGCTCAATCAGAGATCGGCTTAAAAGGCTGTGACGAAATAGAAACTGTTTTTGGCTATATAGAGCGTTGCCCGCTGCAAACTGCCAAGCTTGAATTAGATATTACGCTTGCCCGTGGTTTGAACTATTATACCGGCGCTATCTTTGAGGTGAAAACTAACGAAGTGAATATGGGCAGCATCGGCGGTGGCGGTCGTTATGATGATCTTACAGGTATGTTTGGTTTAAAAGGACTTACAGGTGCGGGAATTTCCTTTGGTGCCGACAGGATTTATGATGTACTGGAGGAGCTTAACCTGTTCCCTGCGGGCAGCAACCAAATTACCCGGGTGCTTATATGTAATTTCGATGAAGAAGGTGAACTTTATAGTCTGCCTCTATTACAGGCGCTTCGCCGCAATAATATCAACACCGAGCTTTATCCGGCGGGCGCGAAAATCAAAAAGCAAATGGAATATGCCAACAACAAAAACATCCCTTATGTGGTAGTTGTCGGCGGCGATGAAATGCAAACCGGCTTATTGACATTCAAAGATATGACCAGCGGTGTACAGGAAAAATTAACCGCGGATGAGATTGTGGCGAAACTGAACCGGGATTTGGGGGGATTAGAGGATTAACCGGGATTTTCCTTGACTCGATTTCTCCATCACGTCATTGCGAGGCACGAAGCAATCCCTAACTGTACAGCGTGACTTGCATAGCTGCTCTGCAAATCGGGGATTGCTTCGTGCCTCGCAATGACGGTTTGAAATGGTAAAAAAACAAAAGAGGTTTCATTAACGAAACCTCTTTTTGTTTTAAGAGCTTATTCCTCCCCTTTAGGGGCCGGGGGGCTAACCTTTCACGCGCTCAACGTAAGCGCCGGTAGCAGTATCTACCTTAACCTTATCGCCAATATTGATGAACAATGGTACACGGATCTCCGCGCCGGTTTCAACTGTAGCGTTTTTCATGGCACCGCTTGAAGTATCGCCTTTAACGGCTGGTTCTGTATAAGTAATTTCCAATTCCGCAGAACCTGGGATTGAACCCATGATAGGCTCTTCGCTTTCAAAGGCAACAATTACGTTCATTCCTTCTTTTAAAAATTTAACTGCCGGGCCAAATAATGCTTTTGGCACGTTATGCTGATCGTAGGTAACGTTGTCCATTACTACTAATGAATCACCTTCGTCATATAAATACTGATAATCGTTGGTTTCAACGCGGGCTATGTCAACCTCTTCATCTGTACGGAAACGGTATTCAACCAATTTACCTGATTTAACGTTGCGCATACGGGCCTGATAAAACGCGCGTAAGTTGCCCGGGGTACGGTGTAAAAACTCTTCTACCTGAACTAATTCGCCATTGAAGCGAAGTACATTTCCATTTTTAACATCTGATGCCTTAGCCATAAAATAATATTGAGGCGCAAACTTAGGAATTTGATTTGAGATTTGAGATGTTAGATTTGAGATTTTCTGGCTATAGCCGTTGTTTAAAGAACTATGTATAAAACAGATATGCGATTTATTTGGTCTCAAATCTCATATCTAACATCTCAAATCTAAACCTTATAATCCACAATACTCAGCCGGTGATTACAGAAGCCGTACTCATGTTCCTGGTTGGAGCATACTATAGTGAGGCGACCGGCGGCAAATTGCTGGACAAGACCCAAGTACCAGTCGACACCCTGGGTATCCAGGTTGGAGGTTGGCTCATCAAGCATGAGCATGGGGGTATCGGCACAAAAAGCAAGGGCAAGCTTAAGGCGCTGTTTCATACCCGACGAAAAGTATTTAATAAGTTTATTGGTGCTTTTAGGCAAATTAAGCAGTTCGATCAGTTGGGCTTTATCCATCCCCTGTTTAAAGCTTTTAAACCTGAAATGGAAGTCGACCATCTCACTCATGGTAAACTCCTCTATAAGCTCCAGATAAGGGGCAGCAAGGCTTAAATGAGTAAATACAGTGTCTATCTCAACCGCTTTACCATCATTGGCGAAATCAATCTTCCCAACAGAAGGCGAAAGGCTGCCGTTTAGAACCTGTAATAAAGTTGATTTCCCGGAGCCATTGGGCCCAAGGATGGCATAAGACTCGCCGGAGGTAAAAGTATAATCCACCCCTTTGAAAATCCAGTCGCGGTTAAAGCGGCGGCCGATGTTTTGGAGGGTGATGATCATAGGGAGCTTATGGTTGATGGTTCATAGTTCATAGCCGAAGAACCTGTTTATAGCTTATGGTTGAATGCTGTTTTGGAATTATAGTTCATGGTCATATACAAAGCGGACAAGCATCCGGCTATGAACCATGAACTATAACCCATCAACCATTTAAGTATTCCCAAAACCTTTCATGATACCGCGTTGCGAGTTTTGCAGGAAGTTGATGATCTCATCGCGTTCCACGCTTGGGGTAAACTCCGCCTCGATGATATCAAGCGCTTTGGTTACGTTATATTTTTTAAGGAATATGATCCGGTAGATCTCCTGGATCTCAGCTATTGTAGCCGCCGAAAAGCCCCTGCGGCGTAGACCTACAGAATTGATACCTACATAAGATAATGGCTCGCGACCGGCCTTGGTATACGGAGGCACATCTTTACGTACCAGAGAGCCTCCCGAGATCATGCTGTGTGCTCCAATCTCAACAAACTGGTGTACTGCAGATGAACCACCGATAAACGCATAATCATAAACTGTAATATGACCGGCCAGCTGCACCGCGTTGGCAACAATAACGTTATCGCCAATAACACAATCGTGTGCTACGTGCACATAAGCCATCAGTAAGCAATTGCTGCCAATTGTGGTAGTGTTTTTATCAAGCGCGGTACCGCGGTTAAGAGTAACACACTCGCGGATGGTGGTATTATCGCCTATGGTTACGGTGCTTTGCTCGCCTTTGTATTTTAAATCCTGTGGCGGTGCAGATACTACCGCGCCGGGGAAAATACGGCAGTTTTTACCTATCCGGGCACCGTCCATAATTACGGAGTTGGAGCCGATCCAGGTACCTTCGCCAATTTCAACATCCTTGTGGATGGTAACGAAGGGTTCAATTACCACATTGTCGGCAATTTTAGCCTGTGGGTGGATATATGCTAATGGCTGGATCATGCTTCTGTTTCTTTTACTTTAACAATTTGAGCCATCAGTTCGGCTTCAACAACAACACGGTCGCCTACCATACCAACGCCTTTCATGGTAGCTATACCACGGCGGATTGGGGCTGTAAGATCACATATGTAAATAATGGTATCGCCGGGTACAACCTTGCTTTTAAAGCGCGCGTTCTCAATTTTCAGGAACAGGGTAAGGTAATTTTGCGGATCGGGAACGGTATTTAATACCAGGATGCCGCCAGTTTGAACCATGCCTTCAATTTGCAATACACCCGGGAAAATTGGTGCACCTGGAAAGTGCCCTTTGAAAAATTCTTCGTTAATGGTTACGTTTTTACAGCCAACAACATGGTTTTTGGTAAGCTCCAGAATCTTGTCGATCATCAGGAACGGTTGGCGGTGAGGCAGCATCCCCATAATATCAACGGTATCAAAAAGAGGTTTGGCATTCAGATCATAAGTTTTAACCTGCTTGCGGCTTTTTTCTTTCTTGATTAAAGCTTTGATTTTTTTAGCGAAGGCTACGTTAGCCGCGTGGCCCGGCCTTGCAGCCATGATATGGCCTTTAAGCGGAACACCAACTAAGGCCAAATCGCCAATCATATCCAGTAGCTTGTGGCGTGCCGGCTCATTTTGATGGCGAAGTTCAATGTTATTTAAAATACCCTGCGGGGCAACGCTGATATCCTTACGGTTAAACAGCTTGGCCAGGTGATTAAGTTCTTCTTCATCAACATCCTTATCAACAACCACGATGGCGTTATTCAAATCACCGCCTTTGATCAGGTCGTGCTTTAGCAACATTTCCAACTCATGCAAAAAGCAGAAGGTACGGCATGAGGCAATTTCTTTTTTGAACTCGCTGATGGTTGAGATGCTGGCATGCTGGCTACCCAACACCTGCGAGTTATAATCAACCATACAGGTAAAGCGGTAATCATCTAATGGCATAGCCACCATTTCCACTTTACGGTCGGTTTCAGAGTAGTGAATGTTATATGGGATGTGGTAATATTCACGATCGGCATCCTGTTCAACAAGGCCTGTTTCGGTAATTACGTCAACAAACTGAATCGAGCTGCCATCCATGATCGGTGTTTCGGGGCCATCGAGGTCAATCAGTACGTTATCAACTTCAAGGCCAACCAAAGCGGCAAGTACGTGTTCAACTGTATTTACAGTAGCACCGTTTTGGCTGATAGAGGTTCCGCGGGATGTATCGCTTACGTTATCAACATCGGCATCAATAATTGGAGCACCGGGGATATCAACCCTCCTGAATTTATAACCGTGGTTTTCAGGGGCAGGATTAAAGGTCATTGTAACGCTTTGTCCGGTGTGCAAGCCTGTTCCTGATACCGAAACCGGCGCTTTAATAGTTCTTTGTTTAACGTTCATATTTAAAATTACAGGCTAAGGCTATTCGCTCGCCTTGCCTTTACGTAGTTCTTCAATCAATTTTTCAAGCTCGTAAACCTTACGGTCAAGCTCCGGCAGCTTTCGCAGCTTAGCGTGGGCACGAAGGTAGTCTTTATATGGCATATATGGTGTACCGCCCCATACCTTACCCTCTTCTGTGATAGAGCCGTTTACGCCTGTCTGGGCCGAAAACTGAGACCCGTTGGCTATGTTTAGATGCCCTGCAAAACCTACCTGGCCGCCTATAACAACTCTTTCGCCAATTTTAGTACTGCCCGATATGCCGGATTGCGCTGCAATTACGGTATTTGCGCCAATTTCAACATTGTGCGCTATCTGGATCAGGTTGTCAATTTTAGCACCTTTGCGTACTATGGTTGAGCCCATGGTTGCCCTATCTATAGTGGTGTTTGAACCCACTTCAACATCATCCTCCAAAATTACATTACCAATCTGTGCAATTTTGGTATATGTACCATCCGGATTAGGTGCAAAGCCAAAGCCATCGCTGCCAATTACCGCGCCCGAGTGTACAATCACATTGTTGCCGATTACACAGTCAAAATAAACTGTAGCGCCTGCAAACAGGGTTACATTATTGCCAAGGGTTACATTATCGCCAACATTAACGTTAGGATAGATCTTGCAATTATCGCCGATGGTTGCATTTTGGCCGATATAAGCAAAAGCGCCAACATATGCCCCCGCCCCAACCTGCGCGGTTGGATGGATAAAGCTTGGCTGCTCAATACCTTTTTTATCAAGCCTGAAGGTGTTATACTTTTCAAGCAGAATGGTGAATGAGCTGTACGCGTTCTCAACCCTGATAAGCGTAGCCTTTACCGGGCCTGTTAATTGCTGATCGTTATTAACAATAACAATGGAGGCATTGGTAGTGTACAAAAATTGCTCATACTTAGGGTTGGCCAAAAAAGAAAGACTGCCTAGGCTGGCGTCCTCTATCTTGGCAAGCTGGCTAACAGTTGCCGAAGAATCGCCTTCAACAGTTCCGTTGAGCAGTAAACTTATATCATGAGCGGTAAATTGCATCGGGCAAATTTAAATGTTAAAATTGAAGCAACAAATTATTAATGAGTTATGAACACGCGTTAAAAAGTTTTGACTGTCAATGCGTTTTATTTTTCATTATATCTTCATCTGTGAAGTCTCAGGCCACAAGTCGTAAGGTCTAAATCTCGTCGTTTATTTTTGACCTAAGACTTTTAACTTCCGACTATGAACTAACTGTTAAGCAACTCCTTATTATAGCAAAGAATATATTTTTTCACTGTTTTAGCTAAAGCAACCAGGTTTGAGTTATCGCTGGCTTCGGCAATATCCTTTACCTGGCCATTTTTCATTAATATGCAAATGTTGCCATCGTTCTGGTTGTAAGCATTATTACGGATGGATGTGGTGAACACAAAGTACGCCGCGGCATCCTCATAACTTATACCATATTTTTGCACCGCTTTTTGGCGAAGCTGTTCAACAAAGGCTTCGTCCGGGCAATCATTAGTGATTTCAACCCTGAAGAGATTACGCTGTACCAGGTTTTTGCAGAGCTGGGAAAGTACCAGGTCCGGATGATAGGCCCACACTTTTACCGAGGCCATAATATCGGTATCATCCAAACAGGCAAAAGTTTCCAGGTGGCGATCTTCATTCATGAAAGCATCGAGGCTGATGCGGTTCTTTAAAAAATGCATCAACGCCGGTGTCGCGAACAGGTTTTCGCCCTGCGATATCAGCTCCCGGCCACGCCTGAAAATTTTTGTGAGTACCTCCTCTCCTGCTATTACTGTTTTATGCAGATAAACCTGCCAGTACATCAGCCTGCGGGCAATCAGAAATTTTTCTATCGAATAAATGCCTTTTTCATCAACCACCACGTGGTCGTTTTTAACATTAAGCATTTTGATGATACGCTCGGAGCTGATCACACCTTCGGATACCCCGGTAAAGAAACTATCGCGGTTAAGGTAATCCAACCTGTCCATATCCAGCTGGCTGGATACCAATTGGTGCAAAAATTTACGCGGATAGGTATCATTAAAAATATCAATAGCCATGGTGAGCTTACCTTCAAACCTCGCGTTAAGCTTATTCATCAGCATTGATGAAATATCCTCATGGGCTATGCCATCAATTATGGTATTTTCCAAAGCGTGCGAAAATGGGCCGTGACCTATATCATGCAGCAGTATGGCAATCGTTACGGCTTCTTCCTCTTCGGCCGAGATCTGGTGGCCTTTGCTTCTTAATGTTTCGAGTGCCGTATCCATCAGGTACATTGCCCCTAATGCATGATGGAAACGGGTATGCAGCGCGCCGGGATAAACCAGGTGGGTCATGCCCAATTGTTTGATATAACGTAACCGCTGAAAGTATGGATGGGATATAAGGTCAAATATCAGTTCGGTGGGGATACTGATGAAACCATAAACCGGGTCGTTAATTATTTTCTTTTTATTCAATGTTGCTTGTGTAAATGCAAAAATGTAAAACAAAGGTAAAATAAGAGCGTCAGGTTTGTTAAATTTTGTTAATACCTTTACTGTGCAACAACAAATACATCTCTTTGGGGTTTACTTTCAGAACAAAAACTATCTGAATCAGAATTTACAGAATTTTAGGATTTGCAGAATGCCCGGCAAAAAAGCCGATATTTGAATACGTTTAACCTTACACTCAAGTATTCTGAAAATTTTTGAATTCTGTAAATTCTGATTCAGAATATTTAATATACATACCATGCAAGACACCACCATTTTATGGGCCGATGACGAAATTGACCTGCTAAGACCACATATACTTTTCCTGGGCGAAAAGGGCTATAAAGTAACTACCGTAACCAATGGCTACGATGCTGTTGACTCGTTCAAGAGCAACTATTTCGACCTGGTTTTTCTTGATGAAAACATGCCCGGCCTTACCGGCCTGGAAACCCTGCAGCAGATCAAGAACATCAATAATGATGTACCTATTGTGCTGATCACTAAAAACGAGGAAGAATACCTGATGGAAGATGCCATCGGCTCCAAGATAGACGACTACCTGATTAAGCCGGTACACCCTAAGCAGATATTGCTGACCATTAAAAAGCTTACCGAGAACAAGCGCCTTGTTACCGAGAAGACCACCATGGCTTACCAGATGGATTTCCGGACACTGGGCATGACGCTTAACGATAACCTGAGCCACCAGGAATGGGTTGATGTTTATAAGAAACTTATTTACTGGGAGCTTGAGCTTGAAAAGCTGGAAGATGCTGGCATGCACGAAATCCTGACGCTGCAAAAGGCCGAAGCCAATATGCAGTTTTGCAAGTTTGTGGAGCGCAATTACCTGAACTGGATCAAAAATCCAGACCTCGCGCCAACCTCATCGCCTCAACTATTTAAGAAGAAGGTATTTCCTAAGCTGGATGGCAAGGGCCCCCTATTTTTTATTTTGATAGATAACCTGAGGTATGATCAGTTTAAGATCATTAACCCCATTATTTCTGAATATTTCAGGCTGGAGGAAGAAGATACTTATTACAGTATCCTGCCAACGGCAACACAATATGCGCGTAACTCCATCTTCTCTGGCCTGATGCCTTTGGATATGGAAAAACGCTATCCATCCATGTGGCAAAACGATGAGGATGAAGGTGGTAAAAACCTTTACGAGGCCGAGTTTTTGGCCGATCACCTGAAGCGTGTATTACGTAAAGATTGTAAACATTCATACCACAAGATCCTGAACATTGACGAAGGCCGTGCCCTGAACGAGTCGGTAAATAACCTCATGAACAATGAGCTTAACGTGATCGTTTATAACTTTGTGGATATGCTATCGCATGCCCGTACCGACATGCAGATGATCCGCGAGCTGGCGAGTGATGACGCTGCTTACCGTTCATTAACCCTATCTTGGTTTGAGCATTCGCCATTGTTTGATCTGTTAAAATATTTAGCGCAGAAACAGGTACGTGTAGTGATCACTACCGATCACGGTACCATCCGCGTAAAAAATCCAAGCAAAATTGTGGGCGACAGGAACACCAACACTAACCTGCGTTATAAACAAGGTAAAAACCTGAATTATAATGCCAAAGAGGTGTTCCATATCCGCAACCCGCATGATGCTATGCTGCCAAGGTTGCACATTAGCTCAAGCTTTGTTTTTGCTAAGGAAGACAGCTATTTTGTATACCCGAACAACTACAACCACTTTGTTAATTTCTATAATGAAACCTTCCAGCATGGAGGCATTTCGTTAGAGGAAATGATTGTACCCGTGGTTACTTACGGGCCTAAATAAAATTGAGAAAAGGCATAATTTGCCTGCGATCTTAAATAGATTATACTAAAAAGACCCGGATTTTCCGGGTCTTTTTTATGGAGAAATCGTCGCTATTTTTCAACCACCACCCGGTAAGAGGGATCTTCGAGGATGTTAACGTTGATGATCCCTTCGGCGTTTTTAAGCAGTGTTACGCAATCTTCGCTTACGTGTTTTAGCTGTAGTTTCTTGCCGGCCTGGCGATATTTTTCGGTGAGTTTGTTTAGCGCCTCAATGCCCGACATATCCGCGATGCGGCTATCTTTAAAGTCGATCACTACTGCTTCCGGATCACCCGCGATGTCAAACTTTTCGTTAAAAGCCATCACCGAACCAAAAAACAATGGACCGTATATTTCATAATGCTTTACGCCCGCTTCGTCAATGTATTTGCGCGCCCGGATACGTTTGGCGCTCTCCCATGCAAAAACCAACGCCGAAATAATAACGCCTATCAATACCGCAAGGGCAAGGTTGTGCAGCCATATCGTAATTAGTGCTACCAGGATTCCAACAAATACATCCTGTTTAGGCATCTTATTAATGATACGGAAACTGATCCATTCAAAAGTACTAATGGCCACCATGATCATTACCCCGGTAAGCGCGGCCATAGGTAACTTTTCAATAACCGGCGCACCGAAGAATATAATGAACAGGATAGTCAGAGATGCTATGATACCTGATAACCTCGCCCGTGAGCCCGCAGATAGGTTAACCAGCGTCTGAGCAATCATTGGGCAGCCTCCCATGCCCGAAAAGAAACCATTGAGGATGTTTGCGCTTCCCTGGGCAATACATTCGCGGTTGCTGTTGCCGCGGGTAGCAGTCATTTCATCAACAAGGTTTAAGGTTAACAAGCCTTCGGTAAGGCCAACTCCTGCCATGATGAGTGCGTAAGGGAAAATGATTTTTAATGTATCGATACTAAGTGGGATAGCCGGGATATGAAACGGAGGAAAGCCCCCGCTTACTGCCGCGATATCTCTTACTGTTTTGGTATGGATCCCGAAACCCAAAACCAGTGCAAACACAACAATAATAGCCACAAGCGATGGAGGAACAGCTTTGGTGAACTTAGGTAAAATAATTACTATGGCGATGGTTAGAGCTACCAACCCGGCCATGATCAGTAGCGGCGTGCCGCTAAGCCAGGTTTCCTGTCCGTTAACTACGGTTTTAAATTGCTCCAGCTGGGCCATGAAAATGATAACGGCGAGACCGTTAACAAAGCCGTACATTACCGGCTGCGGCACCAGGAGGATAAACTTGCCCAGTTTAAACAAGCCAACCAGAATTTGTACTACACCAGCCAAGGCCACCGCCGCGAAAACATACTCCAACCCGTGCGATTTCATGAGGGCGATAAGTACCACAACGGTTGCCCCTGCCCCGCCGGATACGAGTCCCGGCCTGCCGCCAAATATAGAAGTTATCAAGCCCATGATAAAGGCGGCATACAATCCCATCAGCGGCGGAAAGCCGGCAAGGATAGCAAACGATAATGATTCGGGCATCATGGTCATGGCTACCGTTAATCCGGCCAGGATCTCGTTTTTATAATTGATTTTTTGCGAAAAGTCGAAAAGACGTAAAGAGGGCTTCATCCTAAGTTATTAAGCGATTGATTTTTGGTTGACAAGCTTTTGTGACGTAAATAAAAAGCATGCTTAACTGAACTTAGCATAGCGGGACTATTGTAGATTTTAGTCATGCTGCAAAAATATACAAAATAAAAGGACTGAAACAAACGCCATGTCCATTGCGTAACTGCTTCGTGTCTTTTAAATAACGTGATTTTTAGAATCGCTTTTAACCTCTTAGAGGATGCTTACCCGCTCTATCCCATTGTTAATCCCTGCCCTGATCATATTGCCATAACCATCATCGGGCAAAAACTGGGTGAAACTTAATCCCAATTGATAGTTTTCAAGCGCCTTGTCAAGGTTCTTCAGATCCTCATGGCATTTAGCTATGTTAAGGTAAAGTGAGGGATAAACCGGTTTTACCTCGTCCCCTTCTATACCAAGCGCAAGGTTTAGAGCTGTTTCATCCCATTTTAGTTTATCGGCAACACTTTGCTGATGCCGGGCAACATAGTGTGCTGCAATAAACTTTTCAGTAGCATTTGTAGCTTCATCCCATGCCTGATGGAACAGGGCCGATGCTTCATTTGGTTTACCTTCGCCTTCTAATAACATTCCTTGCCCGCAAAGCTTGTTAACGTGGTTTTCAGGGTCGATTTGCATGTGGAGGCTGGGCTTGTAATTTTCGTGAATTAAATTTATGATTTTGGGAACATAAGTAAGTAAAAGATTAACAATGTTATTATAAAAATGATGAAAGGTAAAATTATGTCATTGCGAGCGTAGCGCGGCAATCGCATGCTATACAGAGCGGCTATGCTCCCGTGCGATTGCTTCGTTCCTCGCAATGACATGGTTTTATCTGTTATATCACTCCTAAAACAAAAACGGCCCGGTGAAACCGGGCCGTTACTATATCTTAAACAAAAGATCAATTAATGACCTTGTTCGTGTACTTCATCTTCCCTGAACAGTTTCGCGCTGAAATAGTCGTTGTTCATGCGGGCAATGTTGGTCAATTTAATTTCCTTAGGGCACTCAGCTTCGCAGGCACCGGTGTTGGTACAGCTACCAAATCCTTCTTCATCCATCTGGGCAACCATTGATTGCACACGACGGTAACGCTCTGGCTGACCTTGTGGTAATAAACCTAACTGGGTGATCTTAGCAGATACAAACAGCATAGCCGAAGCATTTTTACAAGCTGCAACGCATGCTCCGCAACCGATACAGGTAGCTGAGTTGAAGGCCTCGTCAGCAATAACTTTAGGAATTGGGATTGCGTTACCATCAGGTACACCACCTGTGTTTACCGAAACGTAACCGCCTGCCTGCTGGATCCTGTCGAAAGCTGAACGGTCAACCGCCAAGTCTTTTACGATAGGGAATGCTTCGGCGCGCCATGGCTCAATGGTGATAGTTTCGCCATCGTGGAAGGTACGCATGTGCAGCTGGCAGGTAGTGATACCGCGCTTTGGTCCGTGTGGGTGACCGTTGATATATAATGAACACATACCGCAGATGCCTTCGCGGCAGTCGTGGTCAAAGTTAATTGGCTCGTCACCTTTATGGGTAAGGCTTTCGTTAACCACGTCGAGCATTTCAAGGAACGACATGTCAGGCGAAATATTTTCAGCTTTGTAGCTTACAAATTTACCCGAGGTTTGAGCATTTTTTTGACGCCATACTTTAAGCGTCAGGTTCATATTTCCGTTCATTCTATTTAGATTTGAGATATGAGATTTGAGACATGAGACTTTTTATCAGTTAGTTTGACAGCATTTTTTGAAAAGCATAGTTCATTTTTTGCAATTCTTCGATCTGCTTAAGTAGATCATTTAATACGTCGTCTTTTAAAAGGCCTAATTTATTTGATATAACTAATTGTGTTTGCAGCTCATATGAAGAACCATTAGCAATGCCTAAAAAACGGGAAAACTCTTTGTTTGAATTTCGTCCTGCTCCTTCGGCAATATTTGAAGGAATTGAAACAGCTGCACGTCTTATTTGACTTGTTAAGCCAAATCGTTCATCGGGCGGATAATTTGCGGTTGCCTTGTAAACCAAAACCGCTAAATCAATGGCCTTTTGCCAAATTTTCAATTCTTTTAAATTGTGCATGTTCTTCAAATATTAAAATCGAGGTTTTAGATGAGAGATCCAGAACTATTTATTGTCTCAAATCTCACATCTAATATCTCATATCTAAGATTAAGCATAGTTTCTTTGAGACAGGTGAACTGCTTCAAATGTCAATTGCTCTTTATGTAATTCTTCCGGCTGATTTTCGCCTTTGAATTCCCAGGCAGCTACAAACGCGAAGTTTTCGTCATCACGTAATGCTTCACCATCTGCAGTTTGTGATTCAACCCTGAAGTGGCCACCGCATGATTCTTTACGCATCAAAGCGTCGTCGATCATCAGCTCGCCAAGTTCAATGAAATCGGCTACGCGGCCAGCTCTTTCTAACGAAGCGTTTACTTCTTCGTTCTCGCCGGTTACGATAGCGTTTTTCCAGAAATCAGCTTTCAATGCCTGGATCAGGCCTTTTGCTTTTCTCAAACCTTCGTCGGTACGGGCCATACCGCAATATTCCCACATAATGTGGCCAAGCTCGCGGTGGTACTCGTTAGTAGTTTTAGTGCCTTTAAGGGCCAGTAATTTATTTACGTGGTCAACTACGTCTTTTTTGGTGGCTGCAAAAGCTGGGTGGTTAGTGTCAACCTTTTTAGGGCCGATCTTAGCCAGGTAATCACCAAGGGTATAAGGGATCACGAAGTAGCCATCTGATAAACCCTGCATCAGTGCAGATGCACCAAGGCGGTTAGCACCGTGGTCAGAGAAGTTACACTCGCCCAAAGCATATAAGCCGGGGATTGTAGTGCTCAGGTTATAATCAACCCAAAGACCGCCCATGGTATAGTGAACCGCAGGGTAAATACGCATTGGTTGTTTATATGGGTTTTCATCCGTGATCTGGATGTACATATCAAACAGGTTACCGTATTTGGCTTTAACGGTTTCTTCGCCTAAACGCTTAATAGCATCGGCAAAATCAAGGAATACTGCGAAACCAGATCCACCTACACCTTTACCTTCTTCAACCATTTCCTTTGCGTTACGTGAAGCCACGTCGCGCGGAACAAGGTTACCGAAAGCCGGGTATTTACGCTCAAGGAAATAATCACGATCGTCCTCTTTAACCTGGTCTGCTTTCAATGTGCCTTTACGTAATTGCTCGGCAATTTCAACAGTTTTAGGAGCCCATACCCTACCGTCGTTACGCAGCGACTCAGACATCAGCGTAAGCTTAGACTGGTGATCGCCGGTTACCGGGATACAGGTTGGGTGAATTTGAGTATAGCAAGGGTTACCGAAGAAAGCACCGCGTTTGTGTGCCCTCCAGGCTGCCGTTACGTTTGAGCCAATAGCGTTTGTTGACAGGTAGAATACGTTGCTGTAGCCACCGGTACATAACAATACCGCATGACCAGCATGGGTATCAATAGCGCCGGTTAGCATGTTACGGGTAACAATACCTTTGGCATGGCCATCGATAGTTACCACGTCAAGCATTTCGTGGCGGGTGTACATTTTTACTTTACCGGCATGGATCTGGCGGTTAAGGGCGGAGTATGCGCCTAATAAAAGCTGCTGTCCTGTCTGGCCCCTTGCGTAGAAAGTACGGGATACCTGTGAACCACCGAATGAACGGTTATCCAGCAAGCCGCCGTATTCGCGGGCAAAAGGTACGCCTTGTGCTACGCACTGGTCAATAATGTTTACCGAAACTTCGGCCAAACGGTGAACGTTTGATTCGCGGGCACGGTAATCGCCACCTTTAATGGTATCGTAAAATAAACGGAAAACGCTGTCGCCGTCGTTCTGGTAGTTTTTAGCGGCATTGATACCACCTTGTGCAGCAATAGAGTGCGCACGGCGGGGACTGTCCTGAAAACAAAATGCCTTAACGTTGTAACCCAGCTCGCCCAAGGTGGCAGCTGCCGAAGCGCCGGCCAAACCGGTACCTACAATAATGATATCGTATTTACGCTTGTTGGCGGGGTTAACCAGCTTCAGATCAAATTTATGCTTGCTCCATTTTTCGGCTAATGGGCCTTGAGGAATTTTAGCATCTAATGTCATCTCTTCTTTGTATTTATGTTTATGGCTTTTGGCCAGCTAAACTTAGTGAGCTCCCTGGGTTGATAAATAGTAATAATAAACCGGCATGGCGGCAAAAGCAAGCGGAATAATAACCGCAAACAGCCATGTGCCAATAAAATAAACTACCGGAGTATATTTACGGTGTACCCAGCCCAGCGTACGGAACGCGCTCTGGAAACCATGTAACAAGTGAAATGCTACAGCACCCATAGCTATTACGTAAAATATAACGTAAATAAGGTTGCTGAAGCTATAAGCAACACGTGCGTGCAAGTCCTTTACCCTAACAACTTCCACATTGTTTTCGGTTGATACCGAGTGGCTGAATTCAGCGTTAGCAGGAGTATAATCACTAACTTTTGTTTCGCCTGTTGCCAGATCGGTACGGTACTCTTTAAAGCCCATGGTTTTGTCGTTGTGGTAACGAAACCAGAAATCGCCCATGTGGATAACGATAAACAGGAACATGATTGAACCTAAAAGGCCCATGTTTTTTGATGACCATGAGGCATCAGATTTTGCCGCTACTGCATAGCGTACCGGGCGGGCTTTACGGTTTTTGACAGTCAGGATCAGGCCGTATAGTGCATGCACCAAAATAGAAAGGTACAACAGGTATGCTATAACTTCAATAGGCGGGAAATGCGTAAGGAAGTTGGCATACACGTTAAAACTGAAACCGTTATCGTTGTTAAACAATAGCAGGTTGCCGCCTACGTGCACAATTAAAAACGTGCACAGAAACAAGCCTGTTAAAGCCATGATCAGCTTTTTGCCCAGCGACGAGTTTAAGGTTTGTTTGAATTCGCTCATTATGAATTGGATTTATAAGGCAAAAGTATTTATTAAATAACAAAACATAGAAGAGGTTTTGGCTTATTGAAGACCAAAAATCTATTTAGAATCAATCTAAAGCAATGCGTTCTTTTTTTATGCCAATTATGCCTGTTGTACTATATTAGTGCTGTCTAAATTTTATCTATGAAAAGTTTTTCGGTTGTTTTACTTGCCCTTGCCATCAGCGGATGCACTACCAAATACGCTCATGTTGAGTTTGATGGAACCGCTAAAGGGGTTAAAAGCGGCGTATTTATTGTTAAAGACCATTCAAAAAACTCGCTTTACGGGGTAAATATTAAAGATGGCAAATTTCATATAGAAAGCAAGGTGCTTGAAGTGCCGGGCTATTATGTGATGGATATAACCGATGATGCCAATTCGCGGGAGCAGCACAATCCCTTTGAGATTTATTTGGAAGACGGGAAATATACCATTGAGGCCGAAGCGGATAAGCTTGCAAATTACCCCAAAATAACCGCCCCCTCATCTGCTACGCAACAGCAGTTAACAGCATTTTATACCATGGTTGACCAGATGAATGGCGACCTGAACCAAAAACTGGCCGAGCTAAACGCTAAAGTTAACAGTAAAGCATCTGATGCCTTACCCAAGGATCAGTTTAATGCACTGCTTAATTCGGTATCTGAACTGGAGGGTAAAAAGTATGGTATAGTGGAGCGGGCATTTGAAAAGTATGTAACCGAAAACCCACAGAATACCATTGGCGCGCATGTTATGCTGAGACAGGATTATGAAAGCGATCCTGTTTTTTATAATAAGATTTACCAGAAATTTAGCCCGGTAGTTAAAGCTACCGAAGATGGCAAAGAGATTGGTGATAAATTAAGTAAACTGATAAAATTGGTACCCGGCCACGAAGCGCCGCCTATTGCCGGCAAATTGATAAGCGGCAAGCCGTTTGATCCTAAAGGCATGCATAAGAAAATTTTCCTGATTGATTTTTGGAGGGCTGGAAACCAGATTGCCCGGATCAACCATGCCGAAATTAAAACCATGCTTAAGGACCTTGGTAAAGGTGGCTTTGAAGTGATCAGCGTATCGATGGATACCAAACGGGATTGGTGGACAACCGCCGTTGATGAAGATAAAATAACCTGGACACAGGTATCAGACCTGAAAGGCGATGATTCGCCCAATACTCAAAACTGGAGCTTAACCCGACTGCCACGCTATGATTTGGTTGATGGCAATTGGCATATTATTGAGCGGGACATTACTTTTAGCCAGGTTTATTTAGAGGTTCAGCAGTATTTAAAAAAGCATCCTTAAGCGATAGGCACAACTTTGTCTTTTAAAACGGCAAAGATCCTGTCGGTTTGAACGCTGCGGATAGCAACCCGGCCGGTAAATTTCCCGAAGGATGGCAAGATCCCCTGTTTGCCGCCAAAAGCAAAGCAAGGCAAGGTTATACTTTGACGCGCCTTACCGCTCAGGTTTACCCCGGGGTGGATGTGCCCGCAAAAAACGTAACCGGCTTTTTCCTCCTGGTCATTGGCCAGCGGATGGTGCATCATCAGGAAAGGGCCAATCAATAGTTCGTCGTGTAGTTCGATATTCAGGTTGTGGTAATGTTTATCTGCAATGATATCATGATTGCCCCGGATCAGCACAATCTGTAATGCCGGGAACTGGCTTCTCCAGAGAATAAACCAATCCCAATCATTATTCATATCGCTATGAAACAGATCGCCCAGAAAAATTAACTTCTCCGGTCTGTGTTCGTAGATCAGGTCCGACAGTACGGCCAGGTCGCTTTGCTCCATATCGCGCGGTACTGCTATGCCCGCCTTTCGGAAATGCCCAACCTTGCCCAAATGCACATCTGCAATGATCAGGGCGTTTTGTTGTTGCCAGTAAATAGCTTTTTGTGGTAATAATAAAAGATCCTGCCCCAGCAGGTTAAAAGAAGTAGCCGCACTAATCATTAAGGCAAAGGTACACAAGCCCCCCGGCCCCCTAAAGGGGGAGTGGAAATATTTTTTTATTTAGGGTGTAACCTGTTTAAAAAACGTGTGGTCATAGTTTACAAATACACCACAACGGGGTATTTGCAGAGATAAAGAACAATATTAACTTAATTAAAAAAACAAATATTATGGGCGCAGGTGAATTGGGTGTATTAGCAGGAATAATAATACCCCTCAGCTTATTCGCAATGATCTTCGGGATCGTTTATTTAAACAAACGGGAGAAATTAGCAATGATCGAAAGAAACATGGATCCAAGGAGTTATAAACCGCAATCGGCTCCTTATCAAAATTTAAAATGGGGCTTGCTGCTCATCGGTTCAGGTATCGGCTTGTTTTTAGCCTATGTTTTAAACCGTGGTATATTCAATAGTTTTGATGACGATGTTTTCTTTTTATATGTATCGCTGATAGCTGTTTTTGGAGGAGCCGGTCTGTTTTTATCATACCGCATCGAAAAAAGGGAAGTGCTGGATAAAGAAGAAAAGGTTTTTGAAAAGTAACGAACACTCCTGGCAATATTGAAGCCCCTGCAAAACAGGGGCTTTTTTGTTGACTATTATCGCTGTAAAGACCGGATTGCTGATTGCCGGATACGAAGAGTTTTGAGTGTTTTACTCAATCCCGTACCGCTCTTTAAATAAATTTAAATGGTGGCGTTCGTGTCCGGCCAGCATATATACAAATGATATAACGGTAAACAGATGGTTACTGGCTATCCCGGTACGGGCTAATTGTTCATCGGTGAAAGCTTTAACCATGTACAGGTTAGCCTGGCGTAAGGCCCGGAACTCTTCGGCAAGGTCTTTTATATCCTGGCTATTAAAGTCGGTATTGTTAACATATACATCCTGATCAAAACCAGGCAGTTCGGTATAGTTGCGTGAAAATACCAGGGCGCGGTAGGCAAAGGTTCGCTCGGTATCAATCATGTGCCCCAAAGCCTGTTTAACTGTCCATTTGTCCGGAGCGTAGGCATATAAACCCTGCTCGTTGGTTAAATTGCTGAACAGCTTGTAGCTGGTATCCATTTGCTGTTCAAGCATGTTAATTACATTATTGTCGCCAACAAGCCCCACATATCCCGCTGCAAACGGCGAATAATCACCTGGTTTTGGTTTTGTTATCATTGCGCGTGTTTTTTAATACTATCCTGAAAGTTGTTCCCTTCCCTACTTCCGAATCCTTCACAAAAATCTGCCCGTTATGGTAGTTCTCCACTATACGTTTGGTAAGCGATAAGCCCAGTCCCCAGCCCCGCTTGCGCGTAGTATAGCCGGGTTGAAAAACGGTATCGAATTTAGAGCGTGGAATCCCCTTGCCGGTATCTGTAATATCGATAAAGATCTGGTTTTTTACCTTGTTTCCGCTGATCTCCACCTTGATGCTGCCCTTGCCTTCAATGGCGTTAACGGCATTTTTTAATATGTTTTCTATCACCCAATCAAACAGCGGAATGTTAAGTCCGGCTTTTAAGTGTGGGTTACCGGTAAGTTCAAAGCTGATATTTTTGCTTACGCGGACTTTAAAGTAATCAACAAAATCTTTCACTACGGCATAAACGCCATGCTCTTCCAGAACTGATTTGGAGCCTATTTTAGAAAAACGATCTGCCACAATTTCCAGACGCTTTACGTCGTTCTCCATCTCGGCTATCAGCACATCGTCTTCGGCGTTAAATTTCTCCTTCATCAACTCAATCCATGCAATGAGCGATGATATGGGTGTGCCCAACTGATGAGCGGTTTCCTTGGCCAAACCAACCCAAACCTGGTCTTGCTCCGATTTGCGCGAGGAACTGAAAGCCGTATAGGCCGTCAATAAAAATATGGCAATTACCGTGAGCTGGACGTAGGGGAACAAGCGAAGCTGCGTGAGCAGGGCCGAATCTTTATAGTAAACATAATTGTCGTCGCCCAAAACTTTAAACTTGATAGGCGCATGCTGCTCCTTCATATAAGCAAGCTCTTCCTTAAAGTAGCTCGGGTCGTATTTTTTCTTTTTATACTCGGCTTCCAGCTTGGTATAGGCTTTTGAGGTGTCCAATCCGCGACTTAAAATGATCTCCCCTTTTTCGTCGGTAATAATAGCCGGTACCGTTAAGCTATCGCGTACAGCAATTACGTAATTAAAAAAATCGTCATCGTCCGAATTGAGTAACTGCCTCATAGTCATGGCCCAAACCTGGGCGCGTGTACGCTCGGAGCGGGCGATGTTTTTTACCAGGTAACGGGTATAAACCAATGAGCCAATTGCAATTACTACGGCAAACGTAAGGAGTAAATATTTCCAACGTTTTTTCTGTTGATATGGGTTCATACTGGGCACAGCCCAAATAACGTAAAATTGCTTTGTAAAATATAATTTTTGTTAGTGGTTCATAGTTGATGGTTCATTGTTCATAGTTGCGCCATTTCTGCTATAATACGATGAACCATGATCTATGAACTATAAGCTTTCCGCTTAATAACCTATCTTTGCCCCCATCATGACCGATAAAAAAGTAAGAGTCCGTTTTGCGCCGAGCCCGACCGGTGGTTTACACCTTGGTGGTGTGCGCACCGTATTGTTCAACTATTTATTCGCCAAAAAACATGGCGGCGATTTTGTTTTACGAATTGAGGATACCGACCAAACCCGTTATGTGGAAGGTGCGGAAGAATATATTTTAGACTGCCTTAAATGGTGCGGTCTGCACCCGGATGAAAGCCCGGTTGCCGGAGGCCCGTATGCGCCATACCGCCAAAGCGAGCGTAAAGTGCTTTACCGCGAATATGCCGAACGCCTGGTGATGGAAGGCCATGCTTATTATGCCTTTGATACTGCCGAAGAGCTGGACAAGAACCGTAAGGAAGTTCCCAATTTTCAGTACGGCTTAGCTTATCGTCATACTTTAAGAAACTCGCTTTCATTACCTCAACACGAGGTTGATGAACTGCTTGCTGCCGGAACACCGCACGTGATCCGCATTAAAATGCCGGAGGGCGAAACCGTTAATTTTAACGACATGATCCGCGGCCACGTGAGCTTTGAAACCAGCCAGGTTGATGATAAAGTATTGTTAAAAGCCGATGGTATGCCTACTTACCATTTGGCTGTTGTGGTTGATGATTACCTGATGAAGATCACTCACGCTTTCCGCGGGGAGGAATGGTTGCCATCTGCCCCGGTTCATTTGCTGTTATGGGAGTATTTGGGCTGGAAAGCTGATATGCCGCAGTGGGCACATTTACCGCTGATATTAAAACCAGACGGGCACGGCAAACTGAGCAAGCGCGATGGCGCACGGTTGGGCTTCCCGGTTTATGCTATGAACTGGTTTGATGCAAAATCGGGCGAATTAACACAGGGTTTCCGCGAGTTGGGCTTTTTGCCTGAAGCGTTCCTGAACCTGCTGGCTACTTTAGGCTGGAACGACGGTACCGAGCAGGAAATTTTTACGCTCGACGAACTGATTGAAAAATTCTCGATAGAGCGTGTTAATAAATCAGGTGCTAAGTTTGATTTTGAAAAAGCCAAATGGTTCAACGCCGAGTGGATTAAGAAGTTGGCAGTAGGCGATTTGCAGCTGGCAGTTAAGAAAGTGTTTGCTGATAAAGGAGTTGCTGTTAACGACGATGAGTACCTGGCAAAAGTTGTTGGCCTGATCAAAGATCGCTGTGTGCTATTACCTGATTTTTATCAGCAGGCAGGCTTCTTTTTTGAGCAACCGGCGGCGTATGATCTTAACGCGGTAAAACCTAAGTGGACTGATACCAAAACAGAGTTTTATCGTGAGTTCATCGCCCTGTTAAATAATGAATCTACTATCGATGCGCATGAACTGGAGGCTAAGTTCAAAGCACTTAGTGAGCAAAAAGGCTTAAAGGTGGGCGATGTGATGCTGCCATTCCGCATTATGCTGGTAGGCGGTAAGTTTGGCCCGCATGTATTTGATATCGTTGCCCTGCTTGGTAAAGAAGAAACCATCAGCAGGATTGAAAAGGCGCTTGTAGCGTTTACCGCCTGATACATATAAATATGTCATTGCGAGGAGGAACGACGAAGCAATCTCGTAGCTTAGCATATCAAATATGCATTGGCTACGAGATTGCCACGCTTCGCTCGCAATGACATAATTTCTTTACACCGCCAATTTCACCAGCTTCTCCCCTTCTAAAATAGGAATAGCCGTAGTAAAATCAATCTGTAAGCAAAACTCAATATCTTTTTCGATGCCTAATTTCTTAAGGCGTTCGCCGTGGGATGTTTTCTTGAGATAAACGTTGATATCGTTTTTACCGGCCTGAAAAAGATCGTTTGCAGCAATCGCGGCGTCGTCAAGTACAAAACCTTTATCTTTTAACTGGTCAACCACAGCACCTGCAAACAGGGTATCTTCCAGGTTGAAATTGTTTTTCCAGCCGGCACATACCAGCAGGATGTTTTCGTTTTGCGTGTTAAGCCAGTTGCTTAAGGCATTAAGGTTCAGGAACGAACCGATAACAATTTTTTTTGCACTGCGCGATAAATGCAGGGCATGTGTGCCATTGGTGGTAGTTAGCACTATTGTTTTACCGGCTACTTTTTCTTTAGTGTACGAAAATGGCGAGTTGCCAAAATCAAACCCATCAACTACCGATCCGTCGCGCTCGGCGGCAAGAAGGTAATCCAGCCCTTTCTCTCTATACGCGGCACACTCCTCAACTTGTGATACCGGTATAATAGCCTCAGCACCGTTTTCAATACCATAACATATAGATGATGTTGCCCTGAAAATATCAATAACCACTACAATATAATCTTCCACATTAAAAAGTGGCAGCAATGCGGGGGTAAGGCAAACGTGTAAATCTTTTTTCATTAAATCATTAAGTCATTGTGTCATTAACCCAAACGGGTCATTGGGCAAGCTGATAAAATGACTTAATGACCCAATGACCCGAAGGAATGACTATTTATAAAACGGAGGTTTTACAATCTGCGCTTTGATTTTATTGTCCCTGATGCTGATGTAGATTTCGGTACCTTCTTTAGCGAAAGCGGTATCTACATAGCCCATACCAATAGCTTTTTGTAATGATGGCGACTGCGTACCCGAAGTTACTTTACCAATATTGTTACCATCGGCATCAACAATAGCGTAATCATGACGTGGAATACCGCGGTCAATCATTTCAAAACCAACCAGTTTGCGGCTTACACCTGCTTGTTTTTGAGCCTGTAAGGCTTCGGCATTGGTGAATTCTTTGTTGAATTTGGTTACCCAACCTAAACCGGCTTCAAGCGGTGAGGTGTTATCATCAATATCATTACCGTAAAGGCAGAAACCCATTTCCAAACGTAAGGTATCGCGTGCGCCTAAACCAATTGGTTTGATACCGAATGGCTCGCCGGCTTTGAAAATGGCGTCCCAAATCTGCTCTGCGTATTGGTTTTCAAAATAGATCTCGAAGCCACCAGCTCCGGTGTAGCCTGTAGCTGATATCAATACGTTATCAATACCTGCAAAAGTTCCTTTTTGGAAAGTGTAATATTCCATCGACACCAAATCCACCTCGGTAAGGCTTTGTAAAGCTTCGGCTGCCTTTGGTCCCTGGATTGCTAATAGCGAGGTACGATCAGATATGTTTTTCATATCTACGCCGTTGGTGTTGTATTTAGAGATCCAATCCCAGTCTTTTTCAATGTTTGAAGCATTAACAACCAGCATGTAGGTTTTCTCGTCAATGCGGTAAACCAACAGGTCGTCAACAATACCGCCGGTTTCATTTGGCAGGCATGAATACTGCACTTTACCATCGTATAATTTCGCGGCATCGTTGCTGGTAACACGCTGGATCAGGTCAAGCGCGTTATCGCCTTTTAAAATGAATTCGCCCATGTGGCTCACGTCAAAAACGCCAACAGCCTTGCGTACGGTTTCGTGCTCGGCGTTAATTCCGGCGTATTGAACTGGCATGTTATAACCGGCAAATGGAACCATTTTGGCACCGGTTTTTACGTGGATATCGGTTAATGCGGTATTCTTCATCGTCAACTTAAATATTGGCCGCAAAGGTAACTATTCTGAATCGTAATCAGTACCCCTCATTGGTTTTGATTATGTTGATAAAAAATGGAAAAAATAAGATCGTCATTGCTGCGAGTGGGTAAAATCGTGACCTCTGAAAGTAAAATGATATCTACTCCACGTCATTGCGAGGTACGAAGCAATCCCCAATTAGCAGATCCTCCCTGTATAGTTTGGGATTGCTTCGTTCCTCGCAATGACGCTTTATTGTTTGGACGCCACAGCATTCTGAACATCTAACAAGATATTCAGAACCGCGAATCTGCGGGGCTTATGCATCAGGGTATTCAGCGAGAGACCCTGATGGCTCATTAAACAATAAATCCGGTTAAACTTCACGAAGTTTAACCGGATTTCTATCAGCATTAAAATACTTTATACTTTTTTAAGCGTTTCCATCAGCACCGGAATTTTTGGCACTTTGGGATACGACTGGAATAGTTTACCATACTTATCATAAATAGCAATGTATGGGGTGGTTTGTACGGCGTAAAACCTTTGCACAAGGTATGTATAACCCTCGGTACCAATGGTGATGTTATGGTATTTGGCCAGGTCAAAATCGCGCTGAAAAGTTTGGATGCCTTTAAGCATAGGCATAAAGGTGATCATCACAATCTGCACATCTTTTAATTTAGGCAGTTCGGGTTTAAGATCGTACATCAGGTGCTGGCAATGGCTGCAATCAGGCGAAAAATAGATCACCATTACCGGCTTGTTTTTTTTGAGGTTTGCAGGAGTAACGTAAACACTGTCTGTAGTGAGGATGTGATATGGCGGTAAGCCCGAGTTTGCAGGTGGCGTTTGTGCCTGGCTGCACCCGGTGGCAATAATCAGACAAAGCAGTAAATACAGTTTCTTCATTATTTTAATTAGCGTTTAATAAGCATAGTTACAACATTTTTAGCTTTCAAGCAATTCAATTTGCCAGGCAACATGCTCTTCGGCTACCGGGAATAACGCATTTTCGCGCACGGTATGATATACGGCATCAAATATCCCGTTATAATTACCTTTTGGTGACTTTATCCACTCTACAGTTTTTTGTCCATCGGCACCCATTAGTACCAGTTTGCCGTCGCTGCCTTCCGGTTCAATACCAAAGCCCTCGTCGGTAGGCATCATATCAGCATCAAGCTGAGCTTCCTGAACATCGGTGCGCATCTTAACAAAGCTCCCTAAGGTACCATGAACTACAAAGCCGTAGGTATGCTCAGCAATCAGCAAGCCCGATGTTAGGAAAACATTAAGCTGGTTAGGGTATTTGAGGTGAATGTTAAAATAGTCATCAACCTGCGAGCCTGGCCGGTATGCGGCTGTGGTTTTTTCATAGCTCAATGGCCGGCCAAAAATGCTGATTGCGTTATCAACCAAATGCGCGCCAAGGTCATAAGTAAGGCCACCGCCCGGAACGCCTGCGGTTTCCTTGAATTTTTTAACGCCTATGGCCATGCGGTACCTGTCCAGTCTGAAATGAACCTCCATCAACTCCCCTAACCTGCCGCTTTCAATTACTTCTTTTACCGATAGGAAGCCACTATCATACCTGCGGTTTTGGTAAATCATCACTTTCAGATCGAGCTTTTTGCCCAGATCATACAGCGCTTTTACCTCATGAGAAGTTACCGCAGCCGGTTTTTCGATCAAAACATGCTTGCCCGCGTTCAGGGCCTGTACGGCATAATCAAAATGGGTATTGTTTGGTGTGTTAACAATGATAAGTTCTAATTCATCATCATTAAGCAATTCATCGATAGTATCGTAGCTAATTACATCCGGATATTTTTTACCGGCCTTTTTTTCATGGCGCTCAACCACGGCCTTAAAAGTAAAACCGGGATTGGTAGTTAAAAACGGGGCATGAAAAATCCGTCCCGACATTCCGTAGGCCATGAGGCCGGTTACTATTGGTTTCGACATAATGTTTAAAGTAGATTTTACTGTGTTAAAAGTATCGTTTTAGCTACACCCGTACAAGTTATAAAAAAGAAAAAGGGAGATTGTTACATCTCCCTTTTCCGTTCTGAATTAATCAATAGCTGATTATTTCATGCCTTTTTGTATCGCCTCAATTTCGGCTAAGTGGTGCTGAATGGTAGGCAAGGTTTTGGCTGCCCACGCTTTCAGGTCAGGATCTTTGCAGTTTTTTGAAGCATCTTCAAACATTGAAGCTACTTTTTTATGGCCGTCAACCATGGCATCAACATAAGCTTTGTCAAAGTCGGCGCCTGATTTAGCGGCAAGCTCGGTTTTCTTTTTCTGATGATCGGCATCCGGCTCAGTTGGCAGGCTGATGTTTTTAGTTTTGGCAAGCGCCATTAGCTCGTCATTGGCTTTGGTATGGTCGGTAACCATCATTTTGGCAAAGTCTTTCACTTTGGCATTGGTGGCTTTTTCGCTGGCTAACTGACCGATTGCCACTTCGGCTAAGCCTGCATTGGCTGCTCCGGTAGCAAATTTGGCGTCGTCGGCAGTAACCGCGATGCCTGTAGCGCCGGTTGTAGTGGTGTCTTTAACTTTGTTAGCGCTGTCGGCAGTATCTTTTACAGCTGCCGAACTATCTGCGGCGCCATTTTTAGCACCGCCATTACACGCCTGAAACGATAAGGCCGCAAGTGCCATCATCGCTATTAAACTTAACTTTTTCATAGTAGGTGTTTTTTGTGTTTGTTTGTCAGTTATAACACTTTATAGTTAATTAAGTTTGATTTTCTTATTTGTAAAATTTAATAACTAATGCCCAAGCGCTGTTCAACCCTCTTATTCACATATTAATGAATATTTAACAATTGTTTAAAAGCACTTTTATAAGTTGAGGTTTATAATAACGCGACTAAATTATACCTGATATGTTAATAGGATCATTGTTTTTGGGCAAGGTGCATGAAGTAAATGGGCAGTGGATAGAGACCAAATTTGTGGTTATTGGCATTCCGCTGTTCCCAACCAGTTCTATGTTGGTAACCCGATCGGCCTGGCGAAGCCGTAACGGGTTTAATATCCCGCTGAATTATCAAAGCATTATTGCCGGTTATGCCCGCATGTTTTCGCTGATCATCGCTTTTATAGCTTTTATATTGTTTTTTATCGAGCGCGACTCAACCGCTTCTATAATTGGAGGGGCTGGTTTATTGTTATGGCTGTACTTTTATTTTGTTTTTGGTAGCGCTGATACGGCAGAAGCCGAGGAGCGTAAAAAGATGGGCGACCTTACCGGCCTTTACATTAAGCCAGAATGGCTTGATCATGATGACGCCTACAGGATTTATGAACGCCTTGAAAAAAAATACCGTAACGAGTTTGACGGTGCCGATTGGCTTACCGATTTGCAGCAAAATGAGATAGCGCCGGCCAAACTGCCGCTGTTATATGCCTTATCAAGGTTTAATTACTCGTTAGGCGCTACGGAATGCAACAGGAAATTGTTTGAAAAGGCCGATAGCTTATACTTGTAACACAGGTTTGTGCGTTTATTTGCTTAAACCTTATTTACTATGAAAAACCTGATCCTCGCCCTGTTGCTTTTGATGGCCTGCACAGCATCTGCGCAGCAAAAGTTTAATCCTGTTTTAAAAAAGCAGCTTGACAGTGTGCTGGCCCTTGATCAAAAATACCGCGAAATACTAACTTATTTAATGGATCCGGGTAAAAAGGATTCGATACTGAAAACGCTGCCCGTTAAACCTGAAGAAGCAACAGGCTACTATTGGAAATTGCAAACCCAGGCCGATTCAACCAATCTTGTTTTTATTGAGAACGTAGTTGCAAAATACGGCTATCCCGGTAAATCGCTTGTTGGCGAGCCAACCAATGAGGCTGTATGGTCGGTGGTGCAGCATTCGCCTAAAATAGATAAATACCTTCCGGCTATAAAAACCGCTGCGGAAAATAAAGAAATGCCTTTCAGGCTATACGCCATGATGCTCGACAGGCAGTTGATGTATGAGGGCAAAGAACAGATCTATGGTTCGCAGGCCACATCAAAGCCATTACGCAACGGTCAAAAAGTGGGTTACTATGTTTGGCCCATCAAAGATGCCGCTAAAGTGAACGAACGCCGTAAACAAGCCGGCTTTGATCAAACTGTTGAACAAAATGCCAAAAGACTGGGTTTTGATTATAAGGTAGTAAAAATTGAAGATGTGAAGTGGTAGTGGGGAGAATCGGAATCTTTGAAGGTCAAATGACATCAGCCCTAATTGTTATGCTGAGTGGAAGAAAATAGAAATCTGTGAAGGTCAAATGACATATCCGCCACGTCATTGCGAGGCACGAAGCAATCGCACAGAGGCAGGTAATGACTATTGTTGTAATGAACTTGCATCGTCGCGCTCTTGGCCGCGCGCGGGCCAGGTACTTTTGTCGCCACAAAAGTACCCAAAAAGGCTTGCAGCAGAAAGGCTTCTTTGCGCACATCCAACCCTAAGTCCACCGCCCGGCCTTTGCCCTGCAAAACGAACAGAACCACGGGCTGCAATTATTTTGCCCCGATTCGCCCTATCCCCAGCTTCTGCAAAAACTTGCTATGCCCCCTGCAGCCGCACATTCCCCGCATTGTTCTGCCCGTTTTCACCCGAAGCTGATCTGCTGTGAAAAACCGGTTTTAATCGCTTGTCATGCTGAGGAACGAAGCATCTTCTTCGCCCTGCATGGCGGCTCTGTATATTGAAGAAGATTCTTCGCTTTCGCTCAGGATGACAGACGTTTTTAAACATGTCATACGAGGAGGAACGACGAAGTAATCTCGTAGCTATGCATTTCCGTCCTGTATTGCTACGAGATTGCCGCACTACGCTGCGCATGACATACTTTTTTAAAGGTATAATGTCACTTTCCGAACAACTGTGCTGCTGTCACCAACAATGGAGATAACTCCCTATTCCGAACAATCCAATTCCTATCAAAAAGTTTACACCCCGCGTTCCCCCGCATCATATAAAAACATAACTTTGCCCCTGCAAAATTTAATACCATGAGTTTCAGAACCGAACACGATACCATGGGCGAGGTACAAGTACCTGCCGACAAATACTGGGGAGCGCAAACCGAACGCTCACGCAATAATTTTAAAATTGGTCCGGAAGCATCAATGCCAAAGGAAATTATCGACGCTTTCGCTTACCTGAAAAAGGCTGCCGCTTTTACTAATACCGATTTAGGTGTATTATCGGCAGAAAAACGCGATTTGATTGCACAGGTGTGTGATGAGATCCTGGCTGGCGGGCTGGCTTCGGAGTTTCCGCTGGTGATCTGGCAAACAGGCTCGGGCACACAGTCAAACATGAACGTGAACGAGGTTGTTGCTAACCGCGCGCACGTATTACAAGGCAATAAACTGGGCGAAGGTAAAACCTTCATCCACCCCAATGATGACGTGAACAAATCACAATCATCAAATGATACTTACCCTACTGCCATGCACATCGCGGCATACAAGATCCTGATTGATGTAACCATCCCGGGTATCGAAAAACTGCGCGATACCTTGCAGGCTAAAGTTGAGGCATTTAAATCGGTAGTAAAAATCGGTCGTACCCACCTGATGGATGCTACCCCGCTTACTTTAGGTCAGGAGTTTTCAGGTTATGTTTCACAATTGAACCACGGTTTAAAAGCATTACGTAACACGCTTGACCACCTGTCGGAACTTGCCCTTGGTGGTACTGCAGTAGGTACAGGTATCAATACACCTAAAGGTTATGATGTAAAAGTGGCTGAGTATATCGCTCAGTTCACCGGCTTGCCGTTCATCACTGCCGAAAATAAATTTGAAGCCCTTGCCGCTCACGATGCTATTGTTGAAAGCCATGGCGCATTGAAACAAATTGCGGTTTCATTAATGAAAATTGCTAATGATATCAGGATGCTGGCTTCTGGTCCGCGTTCGGGTATTGGTGAGATCCATATTCCGGATAACGAACCGGGATCATCTATCATGCCGGGTAAAGTTAACCCAACCCAAAATGAGGCTGTTACCATGGTAGCCGCACAGGTTATGGGTAATGATGTGGCTATTTCTATCGGTGGCTCAAACGGCCACTACGAGCTGAATGTATTTAAACCGGTTATGGCTGCTAACTTCCTGCAGTCGGCAAGGTTAATTGGTGATGCCTGCGTATCATTCAATGATCATTGCGCGGTAGGCATTGAGCCAAACTATGAAGGCATCAAAAAACACCTTGAAAATTCATTAATGCTGGTGACAGCGCTTAATCCGCATATCGGTTATGAAAACGCGGCTAAAATAGCTAAAACAGCACTTAAAAACGGCAGTTCACTACGCGAAGCAGCTATTGGTTTAGGTTTACTAACCAACGAGCAGTTTGACGAGTGGGTACGCCCTGAAAATATGATAGGCAGCTTAAAATAGTAGCCTCACCCCAACCCCTCTCCTTTGGAGAGGGGCTTTTTTAATTTTCGCTTATGCAAAAACGCTATAGCTTTCTCTTTTTTTCCTTCAGCTTTCGGCTTTTCGCTTTAAGCCTTCCGCTTCCCGCTTTTCGCTCAAAGAAAGCCTTTCGCCTTTTACCTTTCGCCTTTTGCCTAATCGTAGCTTCTTGCAGCAGGAACCCTGATATGCAGGAGCCGGGAGATAGTAAACTGCAAGGTGAGTGGCGGCAGGATTCGGTACCGGCGCAAAAAAGCCTGGTAACATATTCGCTATACGATATTAAATTCAGCTGCGATTCATTTCTTTTGAAGATTAGTACCGTGAGCAAGGTTAATTACGGTGCCGATACCTGCATGAGTAAAGGACATTGGGCCGAATATGTACGGGGAACTTACTCGCAAAGACAGGATACGCTGCACATTAAAGGTCAGTTTTGTAACGCCGACGGCTCATATAAAAATGAACAGGGCTGTTTCAGGTTTGGCGATTATGAAGAATATTTTAAAGTTCACCGCACGGGCGATTCGCTCATCAGGTTTGTAAGTACATCCAACGTGATACCTATCAACGCGCATCTAATTAAAAGAACAAGCTGTATTCCAAAACCATTGTAATGAAAACACAAATTTTAAAGAAACTTTTACTGCTGGTGGCTATATTTTATATCCCCCTGCAAAGTATGGCCTGGGGCACCAACGGTCACCGTATTTGCGGACAGGTTGCCGACAGCTACCTTACACCTAAAGCCCGCAAGGCCATAGAGGCTATTTTAGGAAATGAATCAGTAGCGATCACCAGTAACTGGGCCGATTTTATTAAATCAGATCCGGCTTACGGTTATCTGTATAACTGGCATTTTATTGATCTGGATAAAGCTTACACCTATCCCGAACTGCAAGGCTACTTAAAAGCGGATACTGCTGTTGATGCTTATACTAAAATGAACTTTTTGATTGCTGAACTTAAAAAGAAAACTACCACCAAAACTAACAAGCTGCTTTACCTACGGATGCTGATACACATCGTTGAAGACGTACACCAGCCACTTCATACCGGCCATACCAGCGATAAAGGCGGTAACGATGTAAAAGTTCAGTGGTTTGGAAAAGACAGCAACCTGCACTCGGTTTGGGATAGCCAGCTGATTGATTTTCAGCAGTTGAGCTATACAGAGTATGCAACCATGATTAACCATACTACTGCTGCCCAGCGCGCCAAATTACAGAAAGACCCGATAAGCCAATGGCTGTATGAAAGCAACCAGCTTGCCGAAAAACTCTACACAGATGTTAAACCAGGTGAAAACCTGAGCTACAAATACAACTTCAAATACATTGGTATCCTAAACGACCAGATGGTAAAAGCCGGCGTTCGTTTGGCTGGTGTATTGAATCAAATTTTTGGATAATTTTTGAGGCGAAAGGTTAAAGCTGAAAGGTAAAAGGCTCCTTCTCAGCTTTGACCTTTTGCCTTTAACCTTCAACAAAATGAAAATACTAATGGTATGTCTCGGCAATATCTGCCGTTCGCCGTTGGCCGAAGGAATTATGCAGCATTTGGCAGATGAAAACGGCCTGGGCTGGGATGTTGATTCGGCAGGTACGGGCAGATGGCATATAGGCGAAGCTCCAGACAGACGCTCCATCCGTGCTGCGCGGAACCACGGCATTGATATCAGCAAACAAGTTTGCCGCCAGTTTAAACGCAGTGATTTTGACGAGTTTGACCACATCTTTGTAATGGATCGCAATAACCTGAGCGATGTGCTTGATATGGCCCGTAACGAAGAACAGGCAGCAAAAGTAAAACTCCTGTTAGGCGATAAAGTAGTGCCGGATCCTTATTATGATGACAGCCAGTTTGAGCCCGTTTTTGAGCTGATTGAAAGCGGGTGTAAGGACATTATCAAGGATTTGAGATAAGTTTAATCAAACATTCAAGCTATGTCATTGCGAGCGTAGCGTGGCAACCGCACGGAAGCATAACCGCCCTGTATAGCATACGATTGCCGCGCTTCGCAATGACATCTCTTTTATTTTCTACCGCTCAATCCTGAAAAACGGCACATCCTCGCCGTACCAGAATACAATTCCTTCCTTTGCAAACCCGGCTTTGATCAGTACCCTTTGTGATGCCACGTTTTGCGGGTGGGTAACGGCACAAACTTCTTTTAGGCCAATTTTATTTAAGCCGTAGCTAACCAAGGCCTCTGCCAATTCGGTTGCAACGCCCTGGCCCCAGTATTTGAGGTGCAGGCGGTAGCCTAATTCAATCCGGCTCCTGTCGTAATCGCTGGGTTTGAGGGCGCATACACCTATAAAATCATTGTCGGCAATGTTGAATATTCCCCACCTGCCCAGGCCCGAACCGTTTTTGTATTCTTTCAAAGTATCTTTAAAAACCTGCTTACTCTCCTGCGGAGTGCGTTTCTTTACATATTGGGTAAGCCGGTCGTCTTCGTCTATTGTGAGCAAAAGTTCTTCGTCTTCGGCTGTAAGTTCACGGATGAGCAAGCGTGGTGTTTGAGTGATAATATTCATAGGTATTCAAAAATATATTTTTTGAACCTGTGTTGTACATTACTTAGGTAAAACATATGTCAATTAATGAGTTTCACAGGCGATTTTGCGGCGCACGGTCTTGAAATGTAATAGGAGGCACCTACGGAGCCTCAATATCTGCCTTTTTTTGACTATAAACATGATACTCCTATGGAGTTCTATGCATGCTTTTTAAACTCCATAGGAGTATCATGTTTATAGAAATGAAACAAATCCTTTTGGCTCCGTAGGTGCCTCCTGTATTTACACGATGATTTTATCACGGCCTTTAACCGTAGTTCATTTAAGGCCAAACAGAATATTTACCATTAAAAATGCATACCTTGCATAATTTACTTATAAGATATAGTGACTTTCCAGGATTTTAAATTTAACGAGCAATTATTTGAAGGTGTAGAGAGTATGGGTTTTGTAAACCCAACCCCCATTCAATCTATGGCTATCCCGGCCATTATGGAGGGGCGCGACCTGATAGCTTGTGCTCAAACTGGTACCGGCAAAACCGGCGCCTATTTGCTGCCTGTTTTAAACAGCATCAGCAAAACCAATAAACACCATACCAGCGCCCTTATACTTGCTCCTACCCGCGAGCTTGCCCAGCAAATAGATCAGCAGGTTGAAGGCCTTGCCTATTTTACCGGTATCAGCTCTATCGCCGTTTTTGGCGGTGGCGATGGTATTGTTTATGAACAGCAGCGTCGTGGTATCCAGAATAATGTAAACATCATTGTGGCTACTCCGGGCAGGCTTATAGCCCATCTTACTTCAGGCGTGTTAAAGCTTAATCACCTTACCCACCTGATACTTGATGAGGCCGACCGTATGCTGGACATGGGTTTTTCGGATGATATTATGAAGATCATCAGCTACCTGCCTAAAGAGCGGCAAACACTGTTGTTTTCGGCCACTATGCCGGGGCGGATCCGTTCATTGGCTAAAGCTATTTTGAAAGATCCTGAACAGATCAATATCGCCATCTCGCAGCCGGCTGTCGGTATCGATCAGCAGGTTTACCGGGTGCATGATCAGCAAAAAACGCCGCTGGTGCAACATATCCTGAAAGATTCGGCATTTACAAGCATCATCATCTTTGCCTCACGCAAGGAGATAGTTAAATCATTATACAAAGAACTTAAGGCCATCAAGATCAACGCCATGTCATTCCACTCCGATCTGGAGCAGAAAGAGCGTGAAGAAATCCTTCTTAAGTTTAAAAACAAACAATTGCCGGTTATTATTGGTACCGATGCCCTTTCGCGGGGTATTGATGTGGAAGGTATAGACCTGGTGATCAACTACGATGTTCCGGGCGATCCGGAAGATTATATCCACCGTATTGGCCGTACAGCCCGCGCAGCAACAACCGGCACCGCTATTACGTTTGTAAACCACCGCGACGAACGTAAGCTTAAGAACATTGAAAAGCTGATAGAAAAGCCTATCAAATTGATGGTATTGCCTGACGAACTGGCCACCATACAACCACTTAAGCCAGAGCCCGTACAGGGCGATGCTAAAAAGAAACCTAATCGCCGCTGGGGAAAAAAGAAACCAAAGCAGCAAAACACCGGTAACCAAAAAGCATAAGCAACACGGCCGGTGTTGTTTTTTTGAAATAAACTAAAACGTTTTATCTATTTCTATATCTTTAGAACCAAAAATCTGTATCACCATGTTTATCTCAAGAAAAATCATGTTCCTGCTGGGCGCTGGTTTGGCATTGTCATCAATAGCTAATAAGGCTGTAGCGCAGGAGAAAAAAACATCCGGCAATCCCATTGTGGAAGGTTGGTATGCCGACCCTGAAGCTAAGATCTTTAACAAACAGTATTGGGTATATCCTACCTACTCGGCTAAATATAACGACCAGGTATTTATGGATGCCTTTTCATCGCCCGATTTGGTTAACTGGACAAAGCATCCGCGCATTATTGATACTGCCGCTGTAAAATGGGCTAAGCGCGCTATGTGGGCGCCGGCCGTGACCGAAAAAGATGGCAAATACTATATCTTTTTTGGCGCTAACGATATCCAGAACAATAATGAAGTTGGCGGTATAGGTGTTGCTGTTGGCGATAAACCCGAGGGTCCGTTCAAAGACCTTTTAGGTAAACCGCTTATCGGGCAGATCATCAATAAAGCTCAACCTATTGATCAATTTGTTTTTAAAGATGACGATGGCCAGTACTACATGATCTATGGTGGCTGGGGCCAATGCAATATCGTAAGGTTAAAAAACGACTTTACTGGCATCGAGCCGTTTAAAGATGGCGAAACCTACAAGCTGATCACTCCGAAAGATTATGTTGAAGGTCCGGTAATGTTTAAACGTAAAGGCAAATACTATTTTATGTGGAGCGAAGGCGGCTGGACAGGTCCGGATTACCGCGTGGCCTACGCCATCGGCGACTCGCCGTTTGGTCCGTTTAACCGCATTGGAACAATATTAAAACAGGATGCCAGTATAGCAACAGGTGCAGGTCATCACTCGGTGATCCAGGTACCGGGTAAGGATGAATGGTACATCGTTTACCACCGACGCCCGTTAACCGAAACAGACGGCAACCACCGTGTAACCTGTATCGACAAAATGTATTTTGACAAGGATGGCAAGATCCTGCCGGTTAAAATCACCAACGAAGGTGTAACGGCAAGGAAGATTAAATAGCCCCCCAGCCCCCTAAAGGGGGAGTTTGCAGTGTACGTAACTCCCCGGAAAACTTATGAAGTTTCAAAAACTTTTAATTTATGTCATTGCGAGCGATAGCGTGGCAATCTCGTAGCCAATGCATTTTCGAAATGCACAGCTACGAGATTGCCACGTCGCCCCTGCCGATATCCCTGGCCTGCTCCTCGCAATGACATATTTTGATATAATTTCCGGCAAAACTTACGAAGTTTCAAAAATTTCGTAAGTTTCTCAATCTGCACATCTGAAATCTTGCCATCTGCACATCAATCTTTATTTCCCCCTAAAAGGGTGAGCTAGATAATTCCTGATATTTAGTATCTTAAACCGTTTTTTTTGACTGACATTTATTCCTTTATCATTATGACGCGATCATTTTTTCGGGCATTGGTATTTTTACTTGCCCTTGCCGGCAGCAGCCACTGTTTTGGGCAAGCCGCCGAAAACCTACCCACCGACTATTTAAGTAAAGAATTTCATGCCGGCAGGCGACAGGCGCTTCGTGACCTGATGCCCGCTAATTCGGTAACGGTGATCTTCTCCTATCCAGAGCAGGTGTTTTCAAATGATGTTAATTACGTTTATCACCCTAACCCCGACCTGTATTATTTTTCGGGATATAAAGAGCCAAATTCGGTATTGTTGGTGTTTAAAGATACGCAGGCCGATGGCGACAGCAGCTATAACGAGGTGTTGTTTGTGCGCCACCGGGATGCCGGCCGCGAACAGTGGACAGGCAGGCGTTTAGGCGTTGAAGGAGCTAAATCACAATTGGGCTTTAAACGCGCTTATAACAGCGAGGATTTCGCGAAGTTTCCGGTTGATTTTAAAAAGTTTGCCAATGTATATTATGACACCTTGCCCGAAGATGTTACGGGTGATGGATCGACAGGAGAATTAAAAAAACTGATAGCTGCTTTTAAAGCAAAGGCCGGTATCCCCGATGTTGACAGGCAGGCAGTGAACGATATGAACCTGATTGCCAATCGTACAACGCCGCAAAACTTATCGCGTATGGTTACCTTCTTTAAAAGCAGGTATAATAACGATATAACAAAGGCAAGCCCGTTGGTACAGGAACTGTTAGCCAAGCCCGATTCTGTTACACTGATGGCGGTTAAAGCCAAAATAGGCAATACTTTAGGAGGTAATGTAGGTTTCAGCACTTTTACAAGCAAACTGCGCGGCGTAAAAACCACCGAGGAACTGGCTGTATTAAAGAAAGCCGTTCAAATATCAAGCCTTGCACATTTAGAGGTAATGAAGTCGGTGAAACCAACTATGAGCGAGCGCGAGGTTGAAGGCATCATGACCTACGTACACAAAAGATATGGTGCGGAAGACGAAGGTTATCCGCCAATTGTAGGCGCAGGTGGTAATGGTTGTATCCTGCATTATGAAGAAAATTCGGCCACAAAAATCAATAACCAGTTGTTGCTGATGGATGTTGGTGCCGAATATCATGGTTACTCTGCCGATGTTACCCGTACGGTACCGGCTAACGGCAAATTTACTGAAGAGCAAAAGGCTATTTACCAACTGGTGTACGATGCCCAGGAGGAGATTTTTAAGTTATGTAAAGCAGGCGTTCCGTATGCCAGCCTTGAGCAAAAATCGGCAGAGGTATTAGCCGACGGATTGATTAAACTGGGTATCATCAAAAACGCTTCGGAGGTGCGCAGGTATTATCCACACGGATGTTCACATCACTTAGGTCTTGATGTGCATGACAAGGGCGGTCGTAGTAATTTGGAAGAGAACTGGGTAATCACCGTTGAACCGGGCATCTATATCCCAGCCGGAAGCCCATGTGATAAAAAATGGTGGAATATCGGCGTACGTATTGAAGATGATGTGCAGATTGGTAAAGATGGTGGTACCATACTATCTATCGACGCGCCACGTAAATGGCAGGATGTGGAAAAAGCAGCAACCGAGAAAAGTATTTTTGAAGCGGCTAAGTTCCCGGAACTGAAATAGAAGCTTAATCAGAATAAATTTGACATAGCGGGGAAACATTTAGTTTTCTCGCTATGTTTAATAATGATTTATCTGTGTTGGGAAATTAAGTTACTCCACATTCACCGCGTCCGGAAAACGCAAAATTAACCCCGGATCAGGAATGTTTTTTTGCCAGATCTCTTTTTCTGAAAATTTACAAACACCGGGGTAATCGCCTTGTTTGCCTGCCATATCAAACATGAGTTGAAAATGCAGGTGCGGTGGCCACTGGCCATTTTCGTTAATATCCCCCAGGGTTGCTATCTGCTGATCTTTAAAAACAGGCATGCCAACTAAAAGCCCTTCCAAACTTTTACGGCTTAAATGGCCATATAGGCTATAAAGGGTTAAGCCGTCTAAATCGTGTTGTAAAATGATAGTTGGGCCGTAATCGCCAATGTTGTTATTGTCCTGGTAGCTGTGCACCAGTCCATCAAGCGGGGTATAAATCGGAGTGCCGGCATCGCCCCAGATATCAACACCTAAATGTAAGCGCCGGGGCTCATCATCGGTATCAAAGTGGCTGCTGAAAGCATAAATGGTGCGGTGCTCCATATAGCCTCCAATGCCATAGCGGCAATTATTATCGCGCAACTTTGAATTAACCCAGCTGCTGAATAGCGGGGTATTATTAATGACCTCTGCCGTCAGTTCATTGTTGGCGGCAGTAAGGTCAAGCTGGTACAGGTGGTCGCGTTCATGATCAAAATCAACCACTTTGCCAATGGCTTCCGGGTGATTGTTGATAAAGTTTGTTAACAACGCGTGCCGGTCCATCAATTAATTTTCTTCGGTATCGGGCTGGCGTTCTTCTTTGCTTATTTTATCAAAAATCTTGTCCATGCGTTCAACGTACTCGCTGGTATCATCAACAAAAAACTCAAGCTGCGGAATGATCCTCACCTGATCTTTAATGCGTGCACCCAGTTTATACCTGATCTCTGAAGCGTGCGATTTGATGGTATGCAAAGCCGTTTGCACATTAGGATTACCTAAAAAGCTTAAAAATATACGGGCTATGGCCAAATCGGGCGTTACGCGCACCTTAGTTATGGTTACCAGTGTATTAGGCAAATAATTCATGCCTTCGCGCTGAAAAATAGCTGCAAGGTCTTCCTGTATTACTCCGGCAAATTTTTGCTGACGTTTTGATTCCATTGGTTATTAGTTAACGCCGATAAGGCAGATGAGTGTTTAATGCTTAATGCAAAAGCCTAAGTTATTGTTTTTGGCTTTTATTAACAATGATGGCAAGGTGTTAATTACACACGTCCTGCGGTATCTCTTTGGTTATTTTTACTACTTTTTTTACAACAAGGGTGCTGTCATATTCAGACCCCATTCCTGCTTTGCCCGATTTTGATTTGATGCCTTCCACCTCTACATAAACGGGCTCGTAAGGTTTTTCGAAATTAAGCTGTGAGTACTGGAGCTCCAACTGGGCCGAACTGTCAACAGCCCAAAACTCCTGGCCGCTGTCGCAATCTTTGAATGATTTTATTTCGGGGCCGGCGCTATATAAACCTTTGTACAGCGTAACCTGATCCTTTTTATGGGCATCGTTATTGCATGCATAAACAGCAATAACAACAAGCAAGAAAATAGAAACTTTGATGTACCTCATACCCATTTAACAAATTTACAAATCCTGTTTGATTTCATCCAAACCTTTAATACTTAAACGGGCGCTTATACCGGCCGCAATTACCGAAATACCACCAACGGTTAACAGCACAAGGCCAAAATCCTTAACCTTAATATCAATAGGGTACGCATCCAGTACCGACATTTTAGCACCCATTTTTATCCAGCCATAATGTTGCTGCAACAGACAGAAAATGGTGCCCAATATAATACCGATAACGCAGCCAACGGCGGTGATCATCATCCCTTCGAAAAAGAAGATTCCCTGGATCATGTTTTTATTGGCGCCTAATCCGCTTAAAATGGCTATGTCTTTTCGCTTGTCGATAACCAGCATGGTTAACGAGCCAATGATATTAAATATTGCGATAATAAGCACAAAGGTAAGGATCATGTAAACCGCCCAGCTTTCGTAATTGAGGGTTTTATAAAGTTCGCTGTTTTGTTCCTTCCTGTTTTTTACGTTAAAATCCTTGCCGATTTTATCAATAATGTCTTTTTGAACAGCATCGATATTGGTGCCGCGTTTAAAATTTATCTGGAGCGATGATACATTTACCGGTTGATCGAGCAGGTCGCGGGCAAACTCGATAGGCGTTACGGTTATATCATCAAACTCCTGCTGTATGGCAAATACGCCCGATGGATTGATGCTGCGAACAACAAACTCATTTAACGGATTGGCCGAATTTTCGGCATCGCGACGAGGCGAGAATACCTGTATCGGCGTAAGCCCGTCATGTACATTAATGCCTAAAGTACGTTGTATGGTGGCGCCAATTACCGCAAAGTTTTGATTCCCGCTTTTAAGCGTGAACGAGCCGCTGGCAATGGTACTATCAAGCTGTGGATTTTTTAAAAAATCTTCGCTCACGCCCATTACCGTCCCCAAAAATGGGTTGTCGCCATATTTGATCAGGGCTTTTTCCTGTAGTACTTCGGTAAAAGAAAAAACGCGGGCGTCTTTATGCAATGAGGCGAAGTAGGGCGTATTAGGGTCGAATGTTTTGCCCAGTTTGGCCTCTATCTTCAATTCGGGCGTAAAGTTGCTGTATAACGAAAGGATAACTTTTTCAAAGCCATTGAACACCGAAAGGATGATGAGCAAAGCCGCGCTGCCAATAAGCACCCCCAGCATAGAAATGCCCGAAATGATATTGATAGCATGCATCTTTTTACCCGAAAACAGGTAACGTTTTGCTATGTAAATGGACGTGTTCAATTGTGCGGGGGATTATGCGTTCAGGTTTGCTTTAGTCGATAAACGTTATTAAGCTGTTAACTAAGTTAAAAACGGATTGTTTTGTTTTTCGTAGCCGATAGTTGTTTCGGGGCCGTGACCAGGATAAACGGTAACATCATCGGGCAGGGTAAACAGCTTGGTTTCGATATTGTCGATAAGTAAGCTAAAGTTACCACCCGGTAAATCCGTACGGCCAATACTGTTTCTGAACAATACATCGCCGCCTATCAAGATTTTATCTTCCTTGTCGTAAAAACAAAGGTGGGCCGGTGAATGGCCTGGCGCGAAGATCAAATGCAGCGTTGTATTGCCGAACAGAATAGTGCCTGTTTCGGGCAAAAACTCGTCGGGCATAGGTGATACATCATAACGGAAACCCATAGATGGCGCATAAGCCACAACAGCGGCCAATGTTTCTGACTCACCAACGTGGAAGCGGGGTTTAAGTCCGTATTGGTCAAATACGAATTTATTGCCCAATACATGGTCAACATGGCAATGGGTATTGAGCAGCATAACGGGCTTTAAATTGTTGTTTTTGATGAAACTAACCACCGTATTTTGCTCCGGTGCTGTGTACATGCCCGGGTCAATGATCACGCATTCGCCGGTTTCATCGTACAAAATGTAGGTATTTTCCTGGTAAGGGTTATTTACAAATGATATAACTTTTGCCATGCGGTAAAAGTACGGAATAAATTGATTGGGTGTTGGGGGATGAAAAATTGAGAGATTAAACGAGCGTCATGTTGAGTGAGAGAAGATCGGGATATCTAAAAGAGAACAATGCCATTAGCTTTTTTGTCATCCTGAGTGGGAGAAAATAGAGATCTGTGAAGGAGGAATGACACCTCCACTACGTCATTGCGAGGAACGAAGCAATCCCCTATAAGCAGGTCCGCCCTGTATAGTTTGGGATTGCTTCGTTCCTCGCAATGACGTTTTTATAAATGCTCCGATAACTACGCTGCCGTTGCACCTTCAATCAACTCCACCTCGGCTACCGGACTAAACAGATAAACCCTTCGGGTAGCCACTTCGGTGCATTTAAAGCGCTTACGCAGCTTTTCGTCCTTGCGGAACACTCTGCCATCTTTCAGCTTAAATAATGCCTTAAGCGGGACCTTTTCTACCGTTAAAATGGCTTCCGATTCTTTTGGCGGATCATACTTGCGCAGTGAACGGTATAGGTTCAAATCCGAGCAGCTTGACGCGGCCGGATTATCCAGGTAGTTTACGATGGCCTTTTTAATATCAGGCGGAAAAATTTCCTTTTCAAAAAATGGCTGCATCATTTTTTTGAAATTATTTTTCCATTCGGTTCCGTGGGGTTTGGCATTTTGTTTATGCTCGTTCCAGGTATGCAGGTGCGCAAACTCGTGCACGGTAGTTACCAAAAAAGCATAGGGGTTAAGGTCATAATTAACCGAGATCCGGTGACCCTTACCACCGTAAGGCGAACGGTAATCGCCAAATTTGCTGTTGCGGTTACGCGAAATTTTAAATTCACATTTGAAGTAGTCAATCCACCGGGCAATAAGCGGGGCCGCTTCTGCCGGTAAATATTTCTCTAAAACTTTTACTTTATCCAATTTTTACCTCAACACAAATATAAGGTTTTTGTGGCGTATAGTTCATAGATCATGGTTCATAGCTTTTTTGTTATTGTTCTATGACTTAAGCAAAAAATTAAGTGGGGATGCCAAAAGCTTCTACCATGAACCATCAACTATGATCCATGAACAAAAAGCTACTTCAGCCAGTGATATACAATAAAAGACGCTGTATACGCCAGTGCCGTCATATAGGCAAACTGGGCAGCCGGCCATCGCCAGTCTTTTGTTTCACGGTAAACAACGGCTACTGTACTGGCGCATTGCATGGCGAAGGCATAAAACATCATGAGCGAAAACGCCACCGCCAGTGTAAACACAGGTTGACCCGTTTGCGGATTTTTAGCCTCGTGCATTTTTTCCTGTACCGATTGCAGCTTATCCGCATCGCCCTCAACGCTGTAAATGGTAGCCATGGTACCCACAAATACCTCGCGCGCGGCAAATGAACTGATGAGTGCTATGCCTATCTTCCAGTCGAAGCCAAGCGGCTTAATAACGGGTTCGATAACATGACCAAATACACCGGCATAAGAGTTTTCCAGTTTTTCTGACGCGATGACTTTGGTCAGGCTGTCCGGGGTCATGGTTTTGGTGTATTGAGGCTGGGCGTATTGCTTATCTATCCGGGCAAACCTGTCGCCAGGGCCGTATGATTTCATTACCCATAATATCACGGATACAGCTATGATTACTTTACCGGCCTGCAGTACGAAGGTTTTTGAGCGGTCATACATGGTAAATATCACGTTTTTCCACCTTGGCATTCGGTAAACAGGCAGCTCCATGATAAAGTAACCACGCTCGCGGGCTTTCAGGATAAATTTCATCACAAAGGCTACGATGATAGCCGAAAAGATGCTAAGCACATACATGGCCGTAAGCGCCAGGCCCTGCAGGTTAAATATCCACCAAACGTTGCGGTTAGGTACAACCAACGCTATCAATAACGTGTAAACCGGTAAGCGGGCAGAGCAGGCTACCAATGGCGTAACCATGATGGTGATCATCCTGTCTTTCCAGTTTTCGATGGTGCGGGTACTCATGATAGATGGCACCGCGCAGGCAAAACCGCCGATAAGCGGCACTACCGATTTTCCGTTCAATCCCACCTTGCGCATTACCTTATCCATCATGAACGTAACACGCGACATGTAGCCCGTATCCTCCAAAATAGAGATAAGGGCAAACAGGATGGCTATTTGCGGTATAAATACCAATACCCCACTCAGGCCTGCAAGCACGCCATCAATGATCAAACTACTCAGCGGTCCGGCAGGCAATACTTTAGCAGCCCCGGCCTGTAACCAGATAAACAGATCTTCGATGAGCGACATCGGGTAGGCCGACCATGAAAAAATAGCCTGGAATATGAACAATAAAATAGCGAAGAAGATCACAAAGCCAAATACTTTGTGCGTAAGGATCTTGTCTATTTTGTTGCTGATGGTTTCATCATGGGCCGCTTCGGGCTTGGTGACCGTATCGTAAAGCAGGTCATTAATAAAATTATAGCGGGCAATGGTTTCTGTAGCCTGCGCCTTTTGCGAGTGAAAGGAGTGCTCCTGCTCCAATTGCTCAATACGGTCGCTTTCAGTTGTTGACAGATAGCTCAGTGTTTCATGCTGGTGGGCAAGCTGTAGGGCTACATAAGGGTTTTCAATCTGCATCTCCCCTTTTATCTGCGCTATTATGCCCGGGGCAAGGCTTTCAATATCAATGGTATCCTGCTGTAATGCTACCTTGTTGGCGAAGGCAATAGCACTTTTGAGCTTATCAATGCCGGTATTTTTCCTGGCAGAGATAGGCACAACCGGCACGCCCAGCTTTTTGGCAAAAAGATCGATGTTTATTTTGATGCCTGCTTTTTCAGATACATCGATCATGTTAAGTGCCACCACAACGGGGATCTTCAGATCGGCTATCTGTGTATAAAGCAGCAGGTTTCTTTTAAGGTTTGACGCGTCAAGGATCACCACCACCAAATCGGGCACCATACCTTTTGACTTATCGGCCAATACCGAAAATACAATGGATTCGTCTTTACTTTTTGGGTAGATGCTATAGGTACCGGGAAGATCAATGATTTCGGCCATGCGACCGTCGGGTAGGGTGCAAACGCCTGTTTTTTTATCAACAGTAACCCCCGGAAAGTTTCCGATTTTTTGATTTAACCCGGTTAATATATTAAAGAGAGTTGATTTACCGGTGTTGGGATTTCCTACAAGTGCAACTCTTATATCGGCTTTCAATGCTTACAAAACTACTGCAAAATGATGGTAGACGCTTCAAACCTGCGTAAACTAAGCTGATAGCCTGATACGCTGATGGCAATAGGATCGCCAAGAGGGGCAATACGCGAAATGCGCACCTCTTCGCCGGGTAAACAACCCATCTCCATCAGTTTTACCGACATTTCGAGATCGGTAAATTCCTTTACGATACCAGTTTCGCCTACTTCCAGTTGTGACAGCTTCATCATTTATAATATAAAACGTAGCAAATGTAAGCTTATTTATATTAAATCCAAATAAGACGGGTAATGATATGCAGATTTTAAATGTGCAGCTGTGCAAATGACTTTAGTGTGAAGTTTGGAGGGAAATGCGACAGATTACAGATGTGCAGATTTCAAATGTGTAAATGACTTTTTGATGCTATCGATTTTGCTTTTTCTGCTTTTACTGACACGATCACGTCAGTGTTCAATTTTTTAAAAACGAGTGTTCAACTTTTAATTTCTAAAAAGATGCAAGTCTTTGATTGTCAGCTATAATTTGTTCATGTTTGATGATTTGCTGATCGTTGTTGGAATTAAGGCGCTGATTATCAGTGATGTTTTTCTTGAAAATAATTGCAAGTGTTTACACTTTAAAAAATTGAACACCTGTAAATTGAATAGTAATTGTGCTTTGCCGGTAGGTTAAGCGATCATTTGCTCATCTGCACATCTACGCCATCATTTGCACAGTACCTTTTGAATCTGCTGCTTTAACTTTCCCAAAATGCGGACAGCCGCATCCCTTATGAAAAATACCGCATGATGATGTTGCCATTAACAGCACTGCGCCTAATAAAATAACCAGTTTATTTTTTTTCATTTTTTCCAATCGCCTCAATAGTCAGCATAACACTAAAAACGCCCATACAGGCACCCAGTACATCACAAAAAAGATCGTTCCAATCGCCGGTGCGCCAGGTGAAAATGGAGATCTGCAGTATTTCAATAAGCCCTCCAAAAATTATGCTGACAATCCAAATGATGAACACGCCTGTATACGTAAGCCGCCTGGGTTTTTGTTGCCTTATTACGCCAAAGCAAACCAGTACAATCAGCGTAAAAAACAAACCGCAATGCGTTAGTTTATCAAAACCTTCAAAAAACAATGGCGATTTATCAACCGAGTCGAGATGTACCGAGCAAATAACCAAAACAAATAGGGCCCACAAAATAGCGGGCCCATGATATTTTAAAAACAGCTTCATTTTATGCGCCGATAACCGCTTGATAATCGTCAGCCGATAAAAGTGCGTCAACGTCTGCAGCATTAGCTATGGTGATTTTTACCATCCAGCCTTCGCCATATGGATCGCTATTTACCAGGTCGGGTTGGTTGTTTAGGGCCGGGTTAACTTCGGTTACAGTACCGGTAACAGGCATAAACAGGTCAGATACAGTTTTTACTGCCTCTACAGTGCCAAAAACCTCGTCTTTAGCAACTTCTTTACCTAATGAAGTAACATCAACATAAACAATGTCGCCCAGCTCGCCCTGAGCAAATTCGGTGATGCCTACGGTAGCTACATTGCCTTCAACCTTAATCCACTCGTGATCTTTGGTGTATTTTAATTCAGCTGGAAAATTCATGTCGTTAAATTTTGTGTGCTCAAAAATAGTAAAACTTTGGTTTTCGCAATTATGGATATGTAAATTATGCAATCATCATTTTCTATATGTCATAGTGATGATTTATCGGAAATATATTTGTCCGTTTTAAAACTCGCGTTTAGTGTTGGTTACCCAGGTATCCAGTGCGGTTAGTAGCTTTTCGTTCTCCTTAAACCATTTGGCATTTTCTTCCTGGTTAGCCGTTAATGATACCAGGTGTGCAAACGCGTCCATGTTTTCGCTTTGACCAAGTTGTTTAAAATAATCGGCCATATAGCGGGTATAGAAATCATTTTTCTGATCGCCATAAAAACTGGAAGAAACCTTAAATGCTTCAATAAGCTGAAATTTAAGCGAGTCGGTAACAGAGAGATTAGTTTTACCCGATGTTGCGTTAACGATGGCCATAGGTAAAATCAGGTTGCCGGTATTGAGGTCATTTTTATCAATCGTCATATTAATGCTTTTCTCGCCGGTTTTCTTAATGCCATAATGTAAAATGGCCTGGATGCTTTGGTAGGCCCCGGCCGATCTTTTAGTTTGGGGTTCGAGCATCAAAAAGCTGCACCAAGCCAACAGGGAACAACCCCGTTTGCCTTCCATCGCAAGCGCCATCGCATACGCCCGCTGGCTGCTGGCATGTTTGGGCTGAAGCTTAATAGCATCTACAGCGGCATCTTCACTTTCCTTGTATTTTTTTACCCTGTAATAGGTTATGGCTAAATTATAATGGAGGCGCTGATAATCCGGATCTATCGAAATACCTTTTTGAAACAGCTCAATGGCTTTTTCGGGTTGATTGTCGTCATCATAAATGCTGCCCAGCATATCATACGCGCCGCCACTTTTAGGATCCAGCTTCATTAACTTTTCAAGGTAAGGAATAGCCTCCTTTCCCTTGCCACTGCTAAACAGCGTATATGACATTTCGTGATAGGCAGTGGGATAATTAGGATCGAGCTTTAGCGCGGCCTGGTACTTTTCAATAGCCTCGGCATATTTACCCTCATCGTGAAGGGCAACACCCTGCTTTACAAGATTAACGGCTTCCTGGTTGGTTTGCGCTTTAACTTTAAATGACAAGGCGACTGCTATAAACAGCAAAAGGATTTTGTGATAGGTTTTCATACCGAAATTTACGAAACCTGTTTTGCAAAAAACAATAACCGACCTAAAATTTTCTTTCGGCAGATGCCATCCATTCATCCAAGGCCTTACGTTTATCGGCATTGTTTTGCAGCCAGTTAACAACGCCCACTTTATAGGCATTCAGGCTAATCAACTTAACAGCGGTTGAAAAATTGGGCGATTGGGATAGTTTATAAAAGAAGGCTGCATAGTAATTCCAGAAAAAGGACTGCCTGCCCGGTTTTTCTCCGAGTTTGCCAACGGTAAGAAAAATATTTTTCAATTGGGTTTCCAATTGACCGCCCGGCACGGCAACCGCAGTACTTAAGGTTTTGTTGAGCAGCAACGTTTCGGCATCTGCTTTTCCTGCTTTCAGGTCGCCGCCTTTGAGTAAACTTTGCAGGTTGGTATAGGCTTCGTCTGCGCGAGGGCCTTCGGGATCAAGGAGCAGGAAGCTGCACAAGCCCATTAATGCCGGTACCCTTTTGTTTTGATGGAAAGTCACCAGTCCATAAAGGCGCTGACTATTGGCGTGCTTTGGATCAAGCTTAATGGCTTCAATGGCTGCCTGCTCTGCATCGGCATATTTTTGCGCACGGAAATAGGCTATCCCTAAATTAAAATATAGGGGCTGATAATCAGGTTTTAACTTAATTCCCTGCTGGTACGCCTCAATGGCTTGCTGCGGCTGATGCGAGGCATCGTAAATACTGCCCATGAGTTCATAGGCGGGGCCGGTTAGGTCGCCTCCGGTTTTTATAACTTTATTTAGGTAAGGTATACCTTCTGTCCCTTTTCCGGCAGCATTGAGGGTGTAGGCCATCTGGTAATTGGCCTGGGCATTTTCAGGATCGGCAGCCAGGGCCTGGTTATATTTTGTGATAGCCCCGGTATAATCTTTTTCGCTGTTAAGTTTTATACCCTCTTTTATAATGCTGTTTATGTCAGTATTTTGAGCCTGCGTTAATCCGGCGGCAAGCATAAAAGCGATAATTAGCAATCCTTTTTTCAACAAAATCATACTTAAACATACTAATTGTGCTAACTAACAGAAAATTTTAAAATTTTAATTAATACCTGCTGTATAATTTCTAATTTTCGCATTCGTTTAGTGTGAGATAAATTGCTTTATGAGATTAGTGTACAAAAGCCTGGTAGTGCTTACTGCCCCCCTGTTACTGTTATCCTGTTCATCAAAAAATAAAAATAAAGACCATGCGCAATCGCAGGTTACGGCCAAGCCGCTCGATACCGCGGCGCTGTTGGCCTATAATCCCAAAAATGCCGATAAAAAGATAGATGCCGTAATGCAGGAACTGCACCGCACCCGCGGTTTTAACGGCAATGTGCTGGTGGCAAAAAAAGGTAAAATAGTGTATGAAAAAGCGATTGGCTGGGCCGATTACCTGCACCGGGATAGCCTGAAGATAGGCTCGCAGTTTGAGCTGGCTTCAGTTACTAAAACCATGACTTCAACAGCTATTTTGATGCTGATGGAGCGCGGCAAACTCAAACTCGACGACGACGTTAAAAAGTTTTTTCCCGATTTTCCTTACGATGGCGTAACTATTCGCCTGTTGCTCACACACCGGTCGGGCATGATGAATTATGTATATTTTATCGATGATATATACCGAAAAAATCATTTGAACCAGCGCAAAGGGCTTACCAATGCCGAGGCCATGAAAATGATTGCCGATAATAAGCCGACACGTTTCAACGAGCCTAATAAGCGCTTCCTGTATAACAACTCCAACTTTATGGTGCTGGGCTCTATCATTGAAAAAGTGAGCGGAATGAGCTATGCCCAATTTATGCAGGAAAATGTGTTTAAGCCGGCCAGCATGGCGCATACCCATGTTTACTCAAAAGCGGTATATGATAAAATTCCGGTTGATGTTGTTGGTCATGATCGCGGCCAGTGGCGCTACTCGGTAGTGCAAAACTTTTTGGATGGTCCTGTAGGTGATAAAGGTATTTACAGCACCGTAGGCGATTTATTCCTGTTTGACCGTGCCCTGCGTGCCGGCTTATTGTTAAAACCCGCCACGCTTGATTCGGCCTATGTGCCGCGCAACCCAATGGTGCACGGGCATTTTAGCTATGGTTATGGCTGGCGGACTTTTACTGCCCCGGGGCAGGAAGTGATTTATCACACTGGCTGGTGGCACGGGTTCAGGCATATTTACCTGCGCGATATGAAGAATGATATCACCGTTGTGCTGCTTACCAACCTGGCCAATGGCAGTTTGCTCAAGCTCGACGATCTGTTTAATACAGTTGGCATGCCCGTTGTACGTAAAAGTGCATATAACGGCAATGGTGATACCAGTGATGATTAATTTGTTCGATGTGCAGATTTTAAATGTGCAGATGTGCAAATTAGTAAGATGGAATGAAAATTGAGGCTTATTAGGTAGACGAATTAACAATCATCTGCACATTTGAAATTTGCACATTGAAATCTCATCTGCATATTTGCACATCTATAATCTGAAATCAAAAAATCATGTTTGATAAATTAATGGAAGCCCAGCAAAAGGCTGGCGAAATGAAAAAACGCCTTGATGCCTTCAGTGTATCAGGCGCGGCCGAAGGCGGTAAAATAGTTGTTAACGCTAATGCCAATAAAGTAATTCAATCGGTACAGATAGATCCAGATTTTTTGGCTGACGCAGATAAGGAAGAACTGGAAGAATTGCTTGTTGTTGCCATTAACAAAGCCATTGAACAAGCAGAAAACATTAGCCAAAGTGAAATGGCTGCCATGACCCAAAGTATGTTTGGTGGCCTGGGCGGCCTTGGCAATATGTTTGGTAAATAAGAATAATATGTACGCCTGCTTAAAAAGTATCAGCGAAATCTTATACGTCATTTCAATTAGCAGAGATGACGTATAAGATTCTGCCTAATTTACACCGGCCGATTACATTCTCATCAGCACCGGGCTTATCCTTAAATAAACTTCAAACCCCACGGGAGCGCTGCCATAAAGAGGTTTCAATGCCGATGGTGAAACATTGAGTGTAGCCTGTACCCCACCTGTTACGTTGGTGTTTTTAAAGCTGCTTAAAATATGGTTAACCCCTAATGTTAAAGCATTGATATTAAAGTTGGGGTTAAGCGGATAGGCATCATGCATATCCAGCTCTTCGGCATCTTTCTGCACAAATTCATATCTGCCGTAAACAGCTGTTTTGTTGAGTTGGAAAGTATTCTCCAGCAAAACGGAGGGCTGTGTTTTTTTGTTATCTGAATAATGATTTTGCCCATAAACCAGCGTGGTTGCTACATAACTGTTTTTGCCTAACATTTTGGTATGAATGGCGGATGCCGTAAACCTGTTCACGTTTTGGCTGGGCTCGGCTTCTTCAGGACTATGGATCCACCCATCAGATACCTGCAATGCCCACTCTTTGGATGGGTTATAGGACAACCGGGCCGAATATGAATCAAACCTCGCCTTATCAAAATCATAACGGTGCTCGTCGGGCTCACGACCGGTAAATATCGAACCCTCCAGTTTTACATTTTTGATGCGGAAGCCTAAGGTAGCTACCCCGAAGGTGATGTGTGTTGCATCCTGGTAATGGTGGCCAAGCGGGGCATCGGGATCATTTATGGCCGAAAGGCGGTGCATAAACACCGGCGGACCTAAAGCAGGCTCCCCCGGATATCCGAACGAAAGGGAGATATCGGCATCCTTTGCTACGCGCTGGGTATAAGCTACGCTCAGTTCGGCAAAAAGGTCGTGCGGGTGTTGTTTATCAACCAGTTTGCGCCCTTTGTATGATTCACCAGTTTGGTACAGCAGCGGATAGCCGCCATTACCTACCAAAAAAGGATCGAACGAGAACATGGTGTTGATAGAGAACAGGCCATTGTTGCCAACTTTGCGTTGGGTCATAAACATGAGCCAGTTAGGCACATCAATCCTGTTGCTGCCTCCGCGTTTGCCGGAGTTAAACAGGTCCTGGTTATTATACCGGGCGAAAAAACTACCGTGTACCATACTCATCCATTTTTTACCATGGATCATGTAGGCGTACATCGGTGTTTCATCCGGTACCCATGAAGTTCCGGAGCCGTCGCGGTTCATGGGTAGATCACGTGAGAACTGGCTGGTCATCATCATATGATGATGCATAGGGGTATCCATTTTCATGCCGCTCATGTCCATGCCGTCCATAACCATGGGTTTGGTGCTGTTCATGCGCAGGTTTTTCTTTGTGGTATCGCTCATTTGCATATCATGGTGATGCTGAGCAGATACGCTGAAAGCAGCCAAAAATATGGCGATGAACAAAATATATTTTTTCATAGTAATAGTTGTTGTAGGGGTTACAGATTAAAAAAGTTGTACTCCAGTCTGATGAGGTACATGTTTTTGGTGTTCCGCTGCATATCATTGTAGATAGGCGTACGGTACGAGAAATCCACGCGGCAGGCACTGTTGAAGATCAGCTGCAGGGCCGGGGCAACATCCAGATAGCTTTCACCATGCCCCGGGTTAGTTTTACCAAGCAACTCACAATACAGGTTTAAGTTTACCTGCTTGTAATCCCGGTAATTTCGCGGCAGTAGCAGATACCCTCCCGATAGCGTATAGGCCACGGCATCACGCACCCTATCTACTGGCACCTCATAGTTTCCACTATTGTTAAAAGCCCGCAAATAGCTTGCCGACCCGGAAAGGGCCAGTTTATGCAGCAGCTGCGTGAAAACTACACCACCCTGCGCGCCGCTATTATCGCCCTCTAAAGTAATTTCCCGGTTAACTATTGGATTGTTGATGCTTGATAGTTTGGCAAAAAACGCTCCCCTGAAATGGCGTTGAACGGTATCGATAGATAGAAACCGGTACTTGGCGTACACGCTGCCTCCTTCAAAATGCTGGTTGTTGCTGTAATAATCAGACATGTAAACTGAGCCGTGAACCATCAGGTGGCGGCTAACGCCGTACATGGCTTCAATTGTGCTCCGGTTTTTATAAGTTGGCGAAAAATATCCCTGGTTTTCAACACGAATGCCTAACGAACTGGTTGCCATATTGCTGGCAGGCTCTGTATTTACATACAGCTCCTGCGCAAATAGCGGGCAAGCCATTGCCATAAGGCAAATAGCCAATATTATCCTCTTCATAAAAAATGATGTTAACTGAAGAGTTTATATAGCTAAATGATAAACGCGACCGCTTGCAGGGGCAGCATCGGTAACCTGGCCAAGATATTTTTTGGATACTGATTTTGGAGCGAAGCCATTATCAACTACAGTAAAGTTTACATCGCCGGTAAATGATTTGTCGGCAGCGTTAAGCAGGCGGTAGGTATCGCCTCCATAGTTGAAAGTGTTTTCGGCAACCTTGGTGTTAGCGAAGTTAAAAGTGGCTTTTAAACTGTTAACCGAAAATCCGGAACCCTGAACCTTTTTGCTGATCTGCTCAAAGTTTACGGGCACATCATTTTTAAAGGTAATGAGGTAAGTATTGCGGATCAGGTCGGTTTTGATATCACCAACAAAAGGCAATGCCCGTAATGCTTTCTCTGTTGATTTGGCGCAAAGGGCGCAGGTAAGGCCGCTAACCTGTAGTTCGGCTTTGGTGAATTGAGCTTTTGCTGCGGTTACAGAAAGCGAAAATATAAGGATGAATATTTTTAAAGATTTCATGTTGATCGTATAATTAATTGTTGGATAATAAACTGAAGATAAGGTTTATCGGGTTAACAATTAACAGATCAAATACGGAAGATACAGTTGCGGATAAATGAGGCAATGCCCTGCACTGGAGGATCTGGCGGGCCGCGGTGATAAAATTTGTCGGAAGAAGAAGTTGGCAATGCCGGGAACAAGCTATCAAACGACCAGCTTGGCAGTTCAAACCCGAATATTTTTGCCAAAAATGAAGTACTTTCACCCTGGTGGGCGTCCTTCACCTTTACTTCAACCTGCTTGTCTTTGCAGCATTTCATTTTGCCGCCCTGCTTGTCCATTTTACAATTAACAGCCGGGGCATCAATTTTTACCGATGCTACATAGTCGCCGCAGATATGGAAATTAAGAGCAAAGCCCAACACTGTAACTGTGTACAGCATAGTGAGTAATATTGCTCCTGATCTTTTTACCATATCGCAAAAATAGGCGATTAACTTGTTGATTACAAAATGTTTTTATCAGTTTGGGTAACAGATAGTTTAACAAATGTGCAAATAGTGATTTTTGCATATACAAAAAAGCCCCGGCCTTGCGCCGGGGACTTCCTCATTAAACTATTAACTGATCTTATTATCTTCTTTAATTATTGAGCCTGCTTAGCCTGCTCCTTCATTTTATCATTAGCTGTAATGGTTATTTCAACCCTGCGGTTTTTTGTGCGGCCATCCGCAGTAGTATTATCAGCAATTGGCTCGCTTGAGCCTTTTCCGGTAACTGTCATGCGTGATAAAGCCACATTACCTGCAGCTAAATATGATTTTACAGCATCGGCTCTTTTTACTGAAAGCGTTTGATTGAAACTATCGGGGCCGGTATTATCGGTATGTCCGATGATGCTAATATTAGTTTCCGGATTTTTTTGCAATGAAGCTGCAAGGTTTTGCAGGTTTGTTTGCGCATCAGGTTTCAGATCTGATTTATTGGTATCAAACAAAATACCCGAATCAAATTTCACCAAAATACCCTCTCCCTCGCGGGTTACTGTTGCGCCAGGTACCGTTTGTTTAATTTCGGCAGCCTGCCTGTCCATATTACGGCCAATAAAAGCGCCCGCGGTACCACCAACAGCACCACCAATGATAGCGCCCAAAGCAGTATTACCTGCGGCTTTACCAATAAATGCACCCACTGTACCTCCGGCACCTGCGCCAATGGCAGCTCCTTTTTGTGTTTTTGTAAGTGAATTACATCCTGAGCCTAATATGCCTGCTGTTGCTAATGCTATGCCAAGGGTGGCTACTTTTAATTTAAGCGTTCTCATTGTACTTGTATATAATTATGTATACCGTGCATTTTACAAAGCAGATGCCAAAAAAGGGCGATGGCAGTTTTAATAAGCACATTCTTTAAAAGAATGTTCCCCATCAATCAGAGCAACATTTTTTTAATGATTAGTAAAGTTAATTTCAACGGAGTAAAGAATGCTGAATTGAGGATTTTTTAGCTACTGCCCGATTTTTAGTACAAAGCGGTAGTAAAATTTTTGATACAGTACAATTTGACAGCTAATTTCACACCTCAGCTTACCACAATCAGCGTAGCTGGGAATATCAATTTGAAGGTGCTTCCCTTATCTTTTTCAGACGTTACATCAATTTCAATATCATGAAAGGCGGCGATTGATTTTACAATAGGCAATCCCAGTCCAAAGCTATCCTGCTGCAGCGATTGCCTGAATTTTTTGAAGCGGTTAAAGATCAGCGGGATTGCGTCTTCATCAATGCCTATCCCGGTATCGGTTATGCTGATCATGTATTTATGATTCACCGCTACGCCGGTTACCCTGATACTGCCACCCTCATTATTATATTTAATGGCGTTGTTAATAAGGTTGAAGAACAGGTTAAAGAGCAAAAACTTATTGATATTGACAAAATGCCAGTTTTCGGGCATGGACATTTCGTACTCTATATTTTTATCCTGCAGGCGGATCGAAATTTCGTCGTAAACCTCCTGCAATAGTTCGGATACCGAAACCCTGTCTTCCTTTAAAAATTGTTCGTTTTCTATCTGGGAAATGAGCAGCAATGTTTTGGTGATGCTTTTTAGCCGGTTCAGGATTTTTTGCATTTCCAGCAGCCGGACTTTAAGCTCATCATTAATATCCTCCTCCTCAAACATATTCTCAATTTTTGACTGGAGGATTGAGATCGGCGTCATGAGCTCATGTGAAGCATTGGAGATAAATTCGCGCTCTTTATGAAACTTATCGGCAATGGTTTCAATCATGTTGTGGATACTGATATCCAGATGCTGAAAGTCGGATGTGGTGGTGCGAACCTGCCGATAGGTATGAAAATTAGGGAACTTTTGGCCTACAAGCTTGGTTTTGATAATAAGCCGTAATGGTTTAAGTACATAGGTTGAATATACCTGGTCGGCCAGTACAGTAAGCAGGATCATCCCCAGCAATACCTGGAAGGCTATATTTTGCAGCGGCACGCTGGTTTCGTCCAGGGTGTCCACGCTTTTGCCTATCTCCAGCAGGTAATTTTTGTTTTTAACTTTAAAGGTGTGGCTTAGTATGCGATACTCTAAGGTATCGCCCTCACTAAAAAGGCGCTTGCCTCTTTTTATAGTATCCAGGAAATAATCAGGGTCAACCTCATCTAAACTAATGTATTCGTCCTTTAGCGGCAGGTAGCTGCCATAAGCTTCCCCGTTTTCGATATAGGTTTCAATGCCTTTGCTTTTTACAATTTGCAGCAGCTTATTCTTTTGCTTGATGAGCTTGCTGTCAACATAATTTCGACTGATGTTTTTGATCAATACAGGAACAAGCAATACAAACAGTATCACGATAACCAGCTTGGAGATGGCGTTAAAAAGCGTAAGTTTTGTTCCTAATTTCAAATACTCAGGCGTTGATCTTTATTTTATAGCCCAAACCTCGTACCGTTTCCAGCCAATCGGGCGGGGCATAAGCATTTAATTTTTTGCGGATGTTTTTTATATGCGCGTCGATGTAATTGCTGTCGTAGTCGTTATTCACCACGCTGCCCCAGATGTGCTCGCTCAATTGCATACGGGTAAGCGTACGGTTTTTATGTAAAATGAGATAAGCTATCAGGTCGAACTCCTTTTTGGTGATGGTATTAACAACGCTGTTGTAGTAAGATATAGTACGTGCGGTAAGGTCAATCAGGAAACCACCCAGTTCAACAATGTTGTTTTTAACCCCGAATTTACGCCTAATGATGGCCTGCATGCGGCTTTGTAGCTCAAGCAGCGAGAAGGGCTTAGGCAGATAATCGTCGGCACCAAGGTCAAGGCCTTTAATGCGGTCGTTGATTTCGGCACGGGCAGTTAATATGATGCAGGCTGCTTCCGAGTTGGTTTTTTTTGATTCGCGGAGCAGGTCAAGACCATCATAATCGGGTAAACCGAGGTCGATCAATATAAAATCGTACAGGTTGGTAGCGATCTTTTCGGATGCCGAAGTGCCATCAAAACAAACCTCGCAGATGTAGTTATAATTTGAAAGAAAGATCTTCAGTTCGTGGGCAAGTGCTTCTTCGTCTTCTATTACTAAAACATTCATGAATTATGGTTAATAAAAAACGTAATAAAAAGTTAAGTTATAAAACGACTCCCGGCGATTGAGCAATACTCCTTCTACGTTAACGGGGATAGAGTATTTATATGAAAATTCAAACGTGTAATGTGGCCGGTTATAAGCCACCGGGATTTTGAAGCTATAATTAAGCATATTGAACCGGCGGTTGCGGCTGGCGTAACGCGGATCATACTCGATAGATATATTGGCAGCTTCGTCCCTGAAATGATGATCGAGCGAATAACGCTGCACAAAGTTTTGTGTACCCAGGATAAAATTGAACGATGGATTAAATGACAGGAAATCCTGGTCATCAAAAATGCTCCAGCTGCTTTCCCAGTATTTGGAGTTACTAACCGTCAGGAAAATATCGTTCGATTTACCGAAAAGGTAATCAACTACCGCGCTCGTTTTCAGATATTTCCAATCGTATGAGTTTTTGAAATTGATATCGTTTGATGAGGCCGATTTAATAACCTGCGCCGCATCCCGGGCAAAAAAGAACCGGGTATAACTTGCTGATCCTGAAAAAGCCTTTGAAAATTTATAAAAATAGCCGCCGCCCACATCAACTTCATCAACAGGGGCATAGCCCAAAACCTTGAAAGCCGAACTATATAAAAATATGCCCGATTTAGTATTATAGATCAAATCAGCTGTTACAAAAGGGTACTTCACAGGCCCGGTCCGGCCAAAAAACAGCACATCGCTGCCATAACTCACCCCTGCCGAAACAGAGCGTTTGCGGATAATGGTATCTGAGTCGGCTACTAAAGAATGCTTACCGGCAAAAAGGTGCAAATCAGCATCCGCGGCAAATACGGAACTGCTTGCAGCTATAAATAAAAGTAAGCAAAGGTATTTCATCAATATATTTAACTGTTTAACCTGTTTAATTACCATTCCTTCTCGGTATTTCGGGCGGGCGCTCCATGCCTTCGGGCCGGCGCTGCCTTTTTGGTTTGGGCTTAGGCGGCACCTGGTCGTCATCAACGGTTGCCGGCTTAACCTGCCGCTTTGCTTTGGCTATCTCTTTGATTTTTTTCTTTTCTTCCTCCTGTTGCTTTTTTGTTTTGGTTGTATCGGTCTTTAATAGCGTATACGACAACATTACCAGCTTGTTGTTACCGGTACAGGCATGCACATCAATGTTTTTTGTAAGGGCATTGGCAGATGATATACGTGTTGCAAATATCAAAAACAGGACAATATACGCAAACCACTTTATCATTGAGGAGAGGAAAAGGTAAAAATAAGGCTCAAATAACGGTCAAATTAAATGTTTACACCAAAATGAGAAAGGTACAATAATAACAATTCAATTGCAGGGGCACTTGTAAAAATGCCGATGCAATTGAATAATACGGTTCACAAATTATGATGAAAGGTTTATGAATTAACTTTAATTGCTAAAAATTAAAGAACTATATCTTTTGACGGATAAACCCTGTTTTGATCATCAATAATAACACAGGCAACCTGGTTAAGCTGATTGATCATGTACAGGCCCGCGTTAACACCAATGGAGAGTATTGGAGTTGCCAAAGCGTCAGCAAATTCGGCAGTAGGGCTTAAAATGCTTACGCTGGTGATGCCGCTAACCGGAAAACCTTTTTTAGGGTTAAATACGCTGGTGAATTTTTTTGTGCTAATGCTTGCATATTTTTCGGCATTAACCGAGGTGGCAAAAGCAAGATTGCTGATCTCCAGATCGGCAAATGGCTGGTTTTGCTGGGTGCTATCGGCATCGGCCACAGTCCATGGCTGCAGGTTGGGCTGTAAGCCCCATGCAAGCAGGTCGCCGCCAAAGTTAATTACGCCGCTGCTTACGCCATTCATTTGCAATACATATTTGGCCCTGTCGGCAGCATATCCTTTACCGTTGGCGCCAAAACCTATGCGCATTCCTTTTTCTCTCAGAAATACGGTTTGGTTTGCAGCGTCAAGCGCTATGTTTTTGTAGCTGGCAAGGGCCAGTGTACGTTTAGCTGTTTTTACCAACGCTGATTCAGCGGCGTCATCGTTAACCGCGTTATCAGCCAGGTAGGTGATATCAAAAGCCCCGTAAGTAAGTTCTGATATTTGTAATGCCCGGTCAATAAGCCTGAAGGTTTCGCCGTCGGCTTTAACCGGGGCAATACCTGCATTACGGTTTATCTGGTTGATGCTGCTGTCATCGCTAAAAGCCGAAAGCAGTTTTTCAACCCTGTTAATCTCATCAATGGCAATGTCAATTTGCTCATCGGCCAGTAATGGGTTGTTACCCACCACACTAATCTCAAATTTATCGCCCATTAAACGTACTTCACGTTTGTAGACTGTTAAATTATCGGTTAAAGTTTTTATAGCCAGCATAAAATTAGTTTTAAGTATCTAAAAATGAACACACAATGTATTGTAATTACCTTACGCAGAGTAAATCAATTACGCTACATCACTCCTTTACAAAAACTAAAGTAGCGGCGCTTTATGAAATTGAGATGAAAAAGCCTTTTTGATTAACGTAATTGACTGATTTTTACATTTTTTAACACTTTGATGATAAAAAAGATAGAAGTGCACAGCAGCTTCGGCGGGAGGATGGTGACTCGTAATTATAAAACTGCGGAGGGAATATCTTTAAGGCGATTGAAGTATCTCCTCTAAATTATGGGAAATAAAAAGCCCTCCGAAATTTAATCCGGAGGGCTTTGGTTAACTAATAATTATCTTATTTCTTGATCCTGCTTTTAAGCTCGGCTAATGGCATGGTAACCATACGGCCGATTGATTTTTTACCGCGATAGGTGATCACCCTTAACGTAGTAGCATCCTTAGGGGCATCTATAGGCGCTGTGTATTTCGGGTAAAACCTGTCGGGGAACGAGTTATCAAAGCTGTAATAGGTGTCCAGCCCGTTCACTTCGTTAGTCAGAGTGATTTTCAGTGTGCTGTCCGCGTTTAACGTAGCATCAAATCCCGGGTCATATACGCTTGGTGCTATCTTAGTCTCGGCTTCGTCAAAGCGGGGGAAGTGTTTCTCTACCCTGCTGAAAAATCCGTCCCAGTTTTTAGTTCCCTTTGGCGACCATACATCCTCAGCAATGGCCATACCACGTGGCCAGGTCATATATTCGGCCTGGCGAATGTTATATACCTGTTCTGTCCATAAGTTAGCCTGTCCGCCTTTGATCAGGTGAGCATCAACACTATCTGGAACCGGCTCCCATGAGTAGGTTTTGTTTAAACGAAGAGAAGCATAAATTTTAGTTTCATTCACACGGTCGCTTTGCATATAGTCAAGGTAAGCGAAGGTTGTAGGGCTCATGACAACCTCGTGACCGGCCTTGGCAGCGGTAATGCCACCCTGAATGCCTCGCCAGCTCATTACAGCCGCGTTAGGGCCCAAACCGCCTTCAATGATCTCATCCCAACCCATAAATTTTTTGCCTTTTGACTCAACAATTTTTTCCAATCGTTTTTCAAAATAAGCCTGTACCTCACTCATGGTTTTCAGGTTTTCTTTAGCCATTAATCCCTTTATGGCATCGCTTTGCTCCCAGAAATTCTTAGCGCACTCATCGCCGCCTAAATGGATATAGCCAAATGGGAACAGTTGAGCAACTTCGGTAATTACTTTATCCATGAAGGTATAAACAGCTTCGTTAGCCGGGCAAAGGGTATTATCAACAATAGCGCGGTTATGCGGCCCGCTCCAATCCATGAAAGGCTCGCCCGAGTTCACTACATATTTATCGGCGCCGGGTGTGCATGAAAGTTCGGGATAAGCTACCACCGCGGCAAGGCTATGGCCCGGCACATCAATTTCGGGCAGGATATTTACAAACCTGTCTTTGGCGTATTGTACCAGTTCTTTGATATCTTCCTGGGTATAAAAACCACCGTAAGTGCGTGGCTCATCAGCGGTTGGTGGCGTAAACGTACCAAACTGGCCTACTTTTTTAACATTGTGCGATCCCACCTCGGTTAATCTTGGCAGGCTCTTGATTTCCACACGCCAGCCTTCATCATCAGTTAAGTGCAAATGCAGTAGGTTAAATTTGTATTTAACCATAGCGTCGATGTATTGCTTAACCTCGGCTTTGGTGAAAAAGTGACGTGATACGTCAAACATCAAACCTCTCCATCCAAACCTTGGGTAGTCGGTAATTTCGACTGCCGGTGCAGCCCATTTTACACCTTTGGCTACTTCTAAGCCTTCAACTTCTTTAGGCAGCAACTGGAAAAATGTTTGTACACCATAAAATAAACCCGCAGCATCATTAGCGCGGATCACTACTTTTTTAGGTGTTACCGATAGTTTATAACCTTCAGTTTTAATGAGAGTATCAGCTGTTTTATTTAAAACCAACCTGATTGGTGCCGTTGGCGCGGTGCTTTTTACAGTGACGAATACGCCTGTAGCAGTAGATAGTTTGCGTTTAAGATAGGCAGTAACATTGGCTACATCGGCAGATGAACTTGCCTCCACAACAACGGTTTTTGGCAATACAAATTCGCCGGTTGTTTGGGTTACTTTTACCGGCTGCGGGATAAGCGCGAGAGCAGGCTTGGTTGTTTGGGCTACAGAAAGCAGGTGCGCCATACAGCCGCAAAGCAATAAGGATAATTTCTTCATAAAGAATTGTTATTTAATTGGATGTACGCAAATTAAACTTTTTAAATAATATTAAGAAGTAATTTATAAACCATGATTTTTATGATTTAAAGATAGGCAGGATATTGTCTGAATCCGAATTTTAAGGGATTGTTGGGATTTTTTGAATTTGCAGGGCATTTGGGTAATTACTTGATTCTTTAAAATTCGGGTTCAGACAAAAACACCAGCATGCGGCCGTGAGGACACGGCCGCTGGAGGATAAAAAAATCCGAAATCGAATATTCGAAATTCGACATTCCGCATTACACTCTGATATAAACATTCCGCTTGTCAAGTATATAAGCAACCAGCCAACAGATCAGCATAAAGCTGATGGCAAACAGCAATGAGCCTATTGGCCCGGGCGCTATGGCCTGGTAAAAAGCCGTGTTTATCCAGTCTACGGCATTTGTGCCGCCTATCATGATCATGCTTACCGGGATCAGTAATATTTCGGAAAGCACATAGATTGGCAGCGGATTCTTACCCATGGTGGTAAAAAATTTAGCCCAGTTGCCTTTGTTCCAATTGTTGATCTCCAGGGTGTAGATCAGCGCCGATAGGATTACAAGATCAAGACCGGTTGTAACCAGTACGAATGAGCTTGTCCACAGTTTTTTGTTGATTGGGAAAACCATGTTCCAGCACAAGGCCAAAAAGATAAACAGACAGCCGGTTAACAGCAATTTGGTAGTGGTGTCATAGCCCTTCCCTTTTTGCTGGATGAATTTTCCGGCATAATAGCCAATCACTACGTTGACAATGGCAGGTAAAGTGCTCAATACGCCTTCCGGATCAAAAGGAATGCCTTCGCCATGATACAAATGATTAGGGCCGAATAAAAATTTGTCGAGATAAATGCCTGCATTGCCGGTCATGCTCAGCGGATCGGCCGGGTTGCCGTATACGAGCAGAATGATCCAATAGATCACTAAGAACAGTCCCGATAAAATAAAAACCGTTTGTTTAGACAGGAAATGTATCATGAGCGAGGCAAAGCAGTAACATAACGCGATGCGTTGTAAAACGCCCATGATGCGGGTATGTGCAATAGGTTTTAAATGAAAGCCTCCGTTTGTTGAAAAGAAAGGGAACCAATACATCAGGTAACCTATTAAAAATATGAGCAGCGTACGCCTGAAGATCTTGCTTAGTACTGCCGCGTTACCCATTTCCTGGTAACGTTTCATTGAAAAACTCATGGCATTGCCTACAGCAAACAGGAATGAAGGGAATACAAGATCGGTTGGGGTGAAACCATGCCATGCGGCATGTTCAAGCGGCGAAAAAGGGGCTGCCCCACTGCCGGGCGTATTTACAATGATCATGAAGCATAAAGTCATGCCACGAAACACATCCAGCGATAAAAACCGCGATGATGATTTGTCCATAAATGGGTTTAAAAAAGTTTATAATCAGCTTATCAAAAGCAGGGGTGTTAAGGCAAGATAATAAACTTACCGGGAAACATATAGCCCGGTAAGTTTATTTATAGCGAGGTATTTAATTAATGGTAACCCGGGTTTTGTTTCAATACCGGCGAACCACCTTTTACACTCAGGTCAATTTCTTTTTGAGGTATAGGATAATATTCGTTTTTACCTTTCAGGAATTTACCGCCCTTAACATCATTGGTAATGGTGCTTTGAAAGCTGATATAAGCGTTAAGCTCGGTATCGGCAATTCCCCAGCGTACCAGGTCGAAAAAGCGGTGACCTTCCATCGCCAGCTCAATTTTACGCTCAAAGTATATTGCCTTTAAAGCGAAATCCTTACTGGCGAAGGCGCCTCCCGGATATGGGCTTACTTTATAGTTAGCAGCAGGCTCATCAGTAAAGCCGCCGGTTGGATTTCCGTCATCTGCATATTTGTGTACAAAGCCTTCCGGATTTGCGGCGCGGTTACGTACCATGTTTACATAGCTTTCTGCTTTATCCAGGCTACCAACCTGCACCTCAACTTCGGCAGCCATCAGCAGTACATCTGCATAACGGATCAGGTTGTAGTTGATGCCCGAACCGGGGGCCCATGAAGTATTATCACCATTGGTTTCCTGCTCGGCCTGGCCATAAACGTTTTTAAGCGGCGAGTACGGGCCGCCGTAATCCTGGTCGCGGATCCAGTCCGCACCCGGGTGTAAGCCCCAGTCAAGATATGGAATACCACGGCGACCGGCAGTCCAGTCTAAGCGCGGATCGATGGTGCCGTCATCAGGGGTAAAATCTTTTGACGACGATAAGTTCATATCGGTTTTGATGGCATGGCTGTTGTAATCATCAAGGTAAGGCAAGCCGGTTGTTGGATTAGTACGGAAGTGGTTTGCCAAATCAACAGATGGCTGGTAGAAACCACAGCAGCTGAACGGACTGCTGTTGCCATAAGGGAAGTTCAGCATATCGCCGTTATTAGCTTGTGATGGTCCGTTAGGATCGGCATTGGCAGCAGCCTGCACCGCAAATACAGATTCAGCGCTGTTGTTGGTAGCCGTACGGAAGTTATCATTAAACTTAGCGTTAAGGGCATATTTTTGCCCTTTGGCAGTTACCCCCTGAGCTATCACCGCGTCAAAAATTGGCTTGGCATCGGTGTACTTGTGCTCAAAAAGATATGTTTTGGCCAAGTAAGCACCTGCTGCCCACTTGTTGGCACGGCCAGCGTCTGGCTGTGTAGTTGGCAGGTTGGCGTAGGCAAATTTAAAATCATCCTCAATCTTGGCCCAGATATCAACGCCTGAATTTGGCTGGTTGATATCAGTAGTGGTTTCATCAAGGTAAGGCACATTGTTGAACATTTTTTTCAGGTCGAAATAATAATGCGCCCTTAAAAAACGGGTTTGTGCAAGCAGGTTAGCTTTATTGGCATCAGATATTTTAGGAACGCTCATGATTGATTTGATGGTGTTATTGCAGCGCGAAACACCTTCATAATCGGCACGCCATTTACTATCAAAAAAGCCATTGCTACCATCCGAGTTGTATTTCATGATGGGCTCAATCGGAGTTTGGTCACCGGCTACACTTCCTTTAGATGCATCGCCACCTGCTACGCCGCCATAGATCCAGTTATCTGGTGCTGCTTCCCACGCGCCACCGCCGCCAACAGCGGCGTCACCGCCCTGTTGTCCGTCAAGAACAGCGTATGCTCCTATCAGTAGCTCATTGGCGCCAGCCTCTGTTTGTAAAAACTGCGGCTCAAGCGCACCCGTAAGCGGCTTCTCTAAATATGATTTTTTACATGCGCTAAGTGCTAAGGCCCCCAGCAGTATCGTTGTAATATGTTTTAATGCTTTCATCGTAATCCTTCTTGAATAATCTGTTATAATGAAAAGTTAACACCGAATAAAAATGTACGGGCGCTGCCGTAACTGCCTTCATCAATACCAAAAGTGCTGGTAGAGCCACCAAGTTCAGGGTCAACGCCCTTGTATCCGGTAATGGTAAACAAGTTGGTTGCCGAAGCATAGATCCTCAGTTTTTGTACCCCTATTTTCTTAAGGCTGTTCAGGTTAAATGAATAGCCAATCTGCGCGTTACGCATACGTACGTAAGTGCCGTTTTCAACAAAATATGAGTTTGGTGTTGAGCCGCTGCTGGTAGAGGCATCAAGCTCCTGGATAGGCGCTTTAGCATTGTGGTTGGTTGGTGTCCACGAATCATACAGCGCGGTATGGCTTTTAGCTGTTTCAAACGATGAGTAAAAGTCTGTCCAGTATTTTACGCTGTTCCAGATCTTGTTTCCGAATGAACCATACAGGAACACACTTGCATCAAAGTTTTTATAGTTAACGCTCAGGTTTAAGCCTGCAGTAACTTTAGGGTTCGGGTTACCGATAAAAGTTCGGTCGGCATCGGTGATGAGCCCGTCGCCATTGACATCTTTGTATTTAAAACGGCCAACCTTTACGTCATTCTGGTAAACGTCATCGGGGTTACCGGTAATTTTTTGCGCAGATGCGTTAGCTGCATCTATTTCGGCTTGTGAATTCCAGAAGCCATCTATCTGGTAACCATAAAACTCGCCTAATGAGTGGCCAACCTGGTTACGGCTAATAAAGTTGTCAAACCTGCCTAAGTGGCTACCATAAAAATAATCGGCACCGGTTGATACGGTTTTAATTTTGTTGCTGTAAGTGGTAAATGTACCCGTAGTAGTAAAGCTCAAGTCGCTGCTGGCTTTAAAGTTACCTGTTACCGATATGTCCAAACCATCGGTTTTCATTTTGCCCACGTTTATGAACGGTACCGCTCCGTTACCCGCTGTTCCTAACTGGGGCGCGTTAAATAACAAGTCGCGGATATCTTTACGATAATAATCGGCAGTGATAGAAAGTTTTCCGGCAAATAATGTGGCATCAAAGCCAAAGTTGGTATTGATATCTTTTTCCCATTTGGCGTTAGGATTAGCTATCTGGGCCTGGAAGAAACCAGGAACAATATCCGGTCCGCCGTTTATTGGATAGTAAGATTGGCCGATAGCGGTGTTAAATGTAGTGAAGGCGTTTTCCGGATTGATATTGATCTGGTTACCCATAATACCCCAGCCGCCCCTGATCTTCAAGTCGGTGATCCATTGGGTATTTTTCAGGAAGCTTTCCTGCGAGATACGCCAGCCTGCACTAAGCGCCGGAAAATAACCGTATTTATTGCTTTCAGAAAATTCAGAAGCGCCATCCCGGCGGATTGTTGCATTGAACAAATACTTATCATCATAAGCGTAATCAAGACGAGCAAACTCAGAGAAAAGCGAGTGAGAGCTTTTGTTGCTGTAATTGCTGCCCGGTGTACCTGTTGAAAGGTTCACATAGTTGGGATCAAACGAGAAATAGTTTTTACTGTTTGCGCCAAGGCTTGAGTTGTAGTAAGAAACAGCTTCGGTACCTACCAACGCTTTGAGACTATGTTTGCCAAATTCGCGCTGGTAAGTCAGCGTATTTGTCCACAGGTAATTGTAGTTGCTGTATGAATCTTCGCTGTAGCTGTTAGTTAACGAGTTTTCAACGTTTTCGTAGGTTGGGTACGAGAAATAATGATCGTGCCCGTTAGCAATATCGCCACCAAAACTGGTGCGTAAAGTAAGGCCCTTGATGATATCTGCTTCGGCAAAAACATTTCCCAGGATCCTGTAGTCGATAGCACCGTTAACAGCGCTACGGTTTTGTATGGCAACCGGGTTATTGGCATCGCCCAGGCCAGAACCGTAACTGCCCGCATAGTTGCCTTTTATATCGTAAACCGGAATAATAGGTTGCTCACGAATAGCCATGGTGATAACACCGTCAGGATCGTTGGTGCTTACCTTAGGGTTTTTGGTGATGGTATAAGCCAGGTTTTCACCAACGCGGATATGCTTTGTTAAATTGAAGGTTGTATTTGAACGCAGGCTGTAGCGTTTTTGATAGGTATCTATCAAAGTACCCTGCTGGTTAAAGTAATTTAAAGAGAATAAATAGCTGGCCTGATCTGTACTGCCACTGATAGACAGGTTATGACTTGTGATAGGCGCATTTTTAAAAAGGGCATGATACCAGTCGGTACCGGCTTTATTGGCTTTGGTGATGCGGTAAAAGCTGTTATAGTCGTTAGGCGATGTATAATTTGGGTTCACATAATACAATTTCGGGTCAACAGCCGGATCGCCTTCTTTTGCACCTGCCGGCGTGATGTAATCAGGCAGTGTATAAGTTGAACCGGTTCCGTCGGGATTGTACTGATCATCCTGGAAATCGGTGATGCCGGAGTTTTTCTGAGCGGTCATTTTCAGGGTCGCCATATCTTTCGGACTTAAAATATCCCAAACATTGCCGCCTTTAGGTTTTTGCGTGCCATAGTAAGCATCATACTGGATATTTACTTTGCCTTTACCTTTTTTGGTAGTGATGATGATAACACCATTGGCAGCCCTTGAACCATAAATTGAAGCGGAGCTTGCATCTTTCAACACCTGGAACGACTCAACATCATTAGGGTTAACGGTGCTCACATCGGTTGTTTCCACACCATCAACAATATACAGCGGTGTATTAATGCCGAAGGTGTTGAAACCACGAATGTGGATCTGTGGCTCTTCACCCGGCTGGCCCGAACCGGTTACGGTAACACCCGATGCCTGGCCCTGTAACTGGTTAATAACTGATGATGAAGCCTGTTTGTTAAGGTCTTTAACGTTAACTACGGCAACGGCGCCGGTAAGGTCCTTCTTTTTCTGAGTGGTATAACCAACCACAACCACCTCGTTTAATGCTTTTGATTCTTCAAGCAAGGTTATGTTGATGGTGGCTTGTCCGTTTACCGGCACGGCTTGCGCAGTGAAGCCCAGGAAACCAAACTCAAGCGTACCTTTTCCGTCGGGCATGGTAAGGGTATACTTACCATTTACATCAGTAACTGTGCCCAGGTTACTGCCCCTGAGTTTTACGCTTACGCCCGGTAAGGGTTGTCCGTTAATGTCTTTAACCACACCTGTTACGGTCAATGTCACAATCGGTTTGTCGTCGGTCGGTTTTATGATAATGATATCATCAACCACCTGGAAAGTTAAAGGCTGTTTTTGCAGCACCTTCTGCATTACGGTTTCAATAGGCGCATCCTGCACGTCCACATTTATTTTCTTATCAACGTCAACCTGGTCAAGCCTGTAAAAAACAGTGTATTTACTGCTTTTTTCAATCTGCTTAAACATTTGCTTAACAGAAACATTGTTTACACTAAAGTTGTAAACGTTTTGTGAATAAGCGGCAGCGTGTATTTGCATAATGCCCGTTAAGAGCAGAACGGTTACCAGCTTCATAATTTTGATCGTTTTTTGCCACGGGCCGGCGGCCAGAGCGGACTTTCTGTAAAAATTAATCATAAATTTGTTTGTTAATCAGTTAATACGATGCTTCCCCAAGCGTAGGGTATTAGCTTTGATTGCTTTAGGCCCGGGCGTGTTGGTAGCACATCCGGGTTTTTTATGTAAAAGAGAATGTTAGTTTTTGATCATAGTTTGCTTTTTTGTTTTAGTTAGATTAATCATTATTGTTGTTTCGTGTAATGTTTACCGTATTGCCGCTTACCGAATAATTGATGGCGGTATTGGCTTTTATAATGGCCAGCACTTTCTCAATACTCGGAATGTTTTTAAAACTGCCAGAATACCGGATACTGCTTAATTCGGCATCGGTCATGTTTATGGTTACATTGTACCTTCGCTCAAGCACTTTAGCTATGTCGCTAAGGGTAGTGCCGTCAAATACCAGCAGGTTTTCCTTCCAGCCGTCGTAGCGGTCAAGCTTTGCCGAATCAATTTCCGATACCTGGATCTCGTTAAGGTTTTTGGTATCAGGCGCTGTGTAGCTGTAGCTTTCTTTTTTAGGGTGATAATAGATCCTGAGCACCTGCCGCGGCTTTACGTAGATGCGGCTCATTTCGTGGACGTTGTTATCAATATTGCCCTCAACAGATACCTCCCCCTTTACTACCGTAGTTTCAAAAAACGGATCGGTGGCATAAGCCTTAAGGTTAAATTTGGTGCCGATGTCCCGTATGGTATAGTTTTTTGTGTTGACAATAAATGGGACCGTCTTTTTGCCCGGTGCGATATCAAAAAAGGCCTCTCCTTCAAGGTAAACGGTGCGGGTTGTTTTGCCAAAATCGGCAGTGTAGTTAAGCTTGCTGCCCGCGTTAAGCCAAACCTGTGTGCCATCGCTCAAAACAATTTTTTTAATGGCGCCAGGATTGGCGGCTATCTGCCTTACACTCTCCACATTTTTTGAATACCTGGTATATAAGGTAGCAGTAACAGCCGTTAGCAACGCAATTGCCGCAGCCGCTTTACCCCAGGTTATGAGCCTTGCATAGCGTGATGGTTGCTTCGGCTCTATATCTGCTGAAAGCTTATTAAAGGCATTGTCTTTATTTACAACCGCGGGTTGCAGGTAAAGCATGTTGTGCCAGGTTTCGTACAGTTGTGCAAAATACTGTTCGTTTTCGGGATGCGCACTTATCCATTGTTTAACCTGCTCAAGCTCCTGTACAGTTGCTTCGCCGGTTATGTATTTTACCAACAGTAGTTTTACTTCTTCGTTATCCATTTGTATTATTATCGTTAAGACAATCGAAAAAACAGATACCCTCAAAACCGTATAAAATATTTTTCAATTTTATTCGGTAAGCGGCCTAAATGCACCCCTCATATTACGCGTAACCGTTTTTTTACAGAATGTTTAGGGTTAGCTTTTTATTATTTCCATATTAAATTTGATACGGAGCGAAAATTTTTGTAACTTGTTAAAGTTTTTTAAAAAGTATTCGGATTAATTAAAGGCAGGATTAATGATCCAAGAAAACAAACTACCTATAACCTCATTTACTCAGGGTGACGCGAAAGCGTTTGAAACCCTGTTCAGGCTATATTATACCCGGTTAACTTTGTTTTCTAACCGCTTTGTAAATGATTTAACCGTTGCCGAAGAAATTACTGCCGATGTATTTACTCACCTGTGGGAACGCGGACATGAGGTTGCCTTTTGCGCATCGGTAAGTTCCTACCTTTTCAAAATGGTGCAAAACCGGAGCCTTAATTACCTCAAGCGCCAGAAAATAGAAAACCTTTACGTTAACTATCTGGAAAAAAACAACCTGTTTGATGAGTTGCGTAATACGCTTGAAAACGGACTTGAGGAAAAAGAGCTCGCCTTACAAATAGAAGCTGCTATAGCCACTCTGCCCGAAAAATGCCGCGAAATTTTTGTGCTAAGCCGTTTTAGTGATATGAAGTACAGGGAGATTGCCGTACAGTTAAATATCTCTCCAAAAACCGTTGAACGCCAGATGAGCATTGCCCTTGAAAAATTGCGCCAGGTGCTGAAGCATGTGACATACATGTTTTTTTGAGGAGAAAAAAAGTATGTCATTGCGAGGAGGTACGACGAAGCAATCGCATGCTATACAGAGCGGCTATGCTTCCGTGCGATTGCTTCGTGCCTCGCAATGACATAAAGAAGAAATCTACTGCTAAACTTCAACCAATGAAAGGAAACAGTCTGTCCCGTATCAATTCAAAAACACTTCATCCAAAAACACCCAGCCTGGCTTGCCTTTAGCCGGATGCCAGTCAGGTACGATTTTAAGTGGTTGTGCAACCAATTTTATGCAGGATACCTGTTGAGCTGATTTTAGTTTACACTCCAGCGGGATCAGCGCAAACGGATCAGTTTTGGCAGGCGTCCCGGTTTTGAGGGTACTGAGTAGCTTTAAGTGATTTTGATCTGCCCCACCCCAAACCTCAACTGCTGCGGGTAAAAATATCTGCGAACCTATATTACGCATTACATTAAGACTAACCGACTGCAGATCGATAGGTTTATTGAACCACATGATAACTGCCAGATCTTTTTGTGAGGCAACCCATTTGCCATTACCGAAATTACCGCCGCCTAATTCTTTATCAATAATTGTTTTGGCACCATCGCCTTTATATTTATTGTCCGGATATTGGATAAAGCTGATGCTATCAGGCGTGTAAGCACATTTGTAAACATTAAACTGTACCGTATCGCTACCTAACCAGCCGGCTTTAAACGCCCTCGCCCTGATCACCGTGCTTTGGGTAAATACAACGCCCGGTTTAAAGGAGATTGCTTTGATACTATCGGGTGCAGAACCATCAGTAGTATAACGGATATCGGCCCCTTTTATAGGGTTGCTAAGCTGCAAAGCGTAGCTCTGCTTAAATATGACCGAAGCATTTTTTAACTGCGGACTGGTAAGCTTCATTACTTTACCATCATCCTTAAAGCCCGTCAGCAAGCGGAGTTTCGGGTTTTGTTTTTGAAGCGATTGCAGATCGACCGGGTTTAAGCCGCTATCCCAAACAGCAAGCTCATTAAGGCTTTTTATGGCGATGAGTTGTTTTACCTCGGCTGCAGTAAGCTTAACGCCTGCCAACGAAATACTTTTGAGGTATTTTAAACCGGATAGTTCTTTTAACCCCTTCCCGGTAACATCACTGAAGTTGAGATTTAGCCTGCGCAGATTTTCAAACTTGGAGATCGTTTTTAGATCGACATCTTTTACAGGCATCTTATTCAGGTCAAGCGAAACTACCTGCTTTTTAACCGGGCTTAATTCGTCAAGCACTTTAACATTGTAGGTGCTTTTATTGTAGATATTAACCGCCAGTGCCGGTGATTCATTGGCCAACGGATACACCGCGCGGTAATTATTATTGAGCTTTTGGATGTCTTTTTCACTGGCAGCCGAGAAATCATATTCTTCTTCGGTACTTTCAGCGGGTTTTAAGCGGGCAGCGGCTATCATCCGTAAGGAATCGGCAGCTGGCAAGTCAATCACTTTTTTGCTGAAACTGGCTTTGCTTTTTATCCACAGGTAAAGCAGCATTTTTTCATCGTCGGTAAGCTGGGTTTTACCGGTTGGTGGCATGTGTTTCTTTTCGGTCTCGGGCAGGTGTACACGTTGCAGCAAGAGGCTCATGGCCGGGTCGCCGGCTATAAATAGCTTGCCATTTTTACCGCCCTTCATAATGGCCGCCGAATCGGTAAGCATTAAGCCGCCTTTCATTTTATCGGGATTATGGCAGCTCTGGCATTTTACCTCAAATATGGGGCGAATGACATCGTTATATACCAGCGCCTGATCAATAGGCACGGTATTTTTGCTGTTATCCATCACCGGCCCTAAAACAAAATCCTGCCCGTGGGTAAGGTTACCGCCAAGGTGTCCGGCAATAATCAGGCAAAAAACAGTTATTACCGCCCCGGCTTTAGCCAGCCTTACGGTATACTTTGAGGTATGACGAATAAGATATACGCCATAGCCGGCAAAAGCCACGCTTACGCCAAACCATTTATGCCATTGCAAGGTATCGCCCTCATACCCCGGCTCTCTCGAGAGGAACAGGCCCATGATCACTGTTATTGACGACAACAGCGCACCTAAAAGCAGCAGGTAGCTTGTAAAAGTTTGGTACAGTTTTTCATTAATAAACTCTTCCCGGTAACGGAAAAATTCCATCACCATAGCCAGCATCAGTATCACTATCGGAAAGTGCAGGATAAGCGGGTGCATGCGGCCAACCGGTTGCAGCCAGCGCGGCACAACCAGGCTGTCGCCTGCTATGAGTAGTACTATAACGAAAATATTGAGGGCAAACAATGCCCCCTCTGCAATACCTTTATGGCTGCTTTTCATATACGCCGGACTGTATCAGTTAATTAAACCCTTGTGAATTTATAAGGGTACACTTTACCCGATGCCCATTGCGCTACATACAAATTCTCATCATTGTCCACACATACATCATGCGGGTTCAGGAAAATCTTTTCGGCCTGGCTCATGGGTTGTAGTACGCCATCAGTATACACGGGTTCGGTACCGCCAAGGTTTGATACTACTTTATTGTTCTTATCTAAAATGGTGGTAAAGCCGGTATTTTCCTTGCTCAGGTCTGGTGAACGAAGTACGGCTGCATACAAATGATCTCCCTTAATCACCGGGCGACAAACGCATGCTCCCGGCAGTTTGATCACTTCCTGCAGTTTGCCATCCATGCTGAAGCGTTTAAAACAGTTGCGGGTACGGTCAGTGACCAGCAAAGTAGGAGTATCATAACGCCTGTCAATCACAATGCCGTGCGCATTATCCAGGTGCTCGTCACCCTCGCCTTTGCCACCGAAGAAACCTTTCAGCTTACCATCTTTATCGTAATGCGTAACGTATTGCGCACCGTAACCATCGGCAATAAAAATATCGCCATTGCTGTCGATCGTGGTTTCGGTAGGAACAAATTCTTCGGCCTTTTTGTAAACGCCGGTTTCCAGCGGTACATCAATGGTCATTAAAATACGGCCATCAAGTGTGGTTTTATAAACCTGGTGTTTTACGGTATCGGTTATGAACAATACTTCGGTGCCGTTTTCATTAAACAGGGTTAGGCCATGTGCGCCGGGAAAATCGTGACCCCAGGTAGTCAATAATTTGCCCGATTTATTGTAGATAAGTACATTGTTTTTGGTTTCATTGGTAAGCAGTAAAATGCGGCCTTTTGAATCCTGCACCATTTCGTGGCAATCGTTCACCGGGTTTTTCTGCGAATCGGCCTTGCTCCAGTTTTTATCCATGCGGTAGCGCATATTACCATGACCGTAAATTGGCCCGTTATCTTTTGCTAACATGTCTTTAGCTATAAAAAAGCCTGCTGATAAAACTGAAGTGTGCTTGATAAATTCTCTTCTTTCCATACCGTTGATTTTCTGATTGCGTTGATTTGTACCCCTAATATGTCATTGCGAGGAACGAAGCAATCGCGAACTTTACAGGGCGGATTTGCTTAGCTGTTCTGCTTTTTGGGAATTGCTTCGTACCTCGCAATGACGGTTAAATTTATATTTTGCTTATTAATTGCTGTCGCGGGATTGACGTAGCGTATCCCGCGGCAGTCATTTTTTTAAAAGCCCTCTCCCTTTAGCGGAGGGTTTGGGTGGGGCTTACGCTATGATACCCTTCACCACATTGCCCGCCACATCTGTTAGCCTGTACCTCCTGCCCTGGCTTTTAAAAGTCAGTTTTTTATGATCGATACCTAATTGATTTAGAATGGTGGCATGGAAGTCATGAACATGCACCGGATCTTTTACAATGTTATAGCCAAACTCATCTGTTTCGCCGTAAACTATACCGGGTTTGATACCGCCGCCGGCCATCCAGATGCTGAAGCAGCGCGGATGATGATCGCGGCCGTAATTGGCTTTTTCCAGTTTGCCCTGGCTGTAATTGGTGCGGCCGAACTCGCCACCCCAAATAACTAAGGTTTCATCCAACAGGCCTCTTTGTTTTAAATCGGTAACTAATGCTGCCGATGCCTGGTCTACATCTTTGGCTTGTCCGGCCATTTCCTGCGGAAGGTTACTGTGCTGGTCCCAGCCCTGATGGTAGAGCTGCACAAAGCGTACTCCGTTTTCAGATAGCTTACGGGCCAGTAGGCAGTTAGCCGCATAGGTGCCGGGAATGAGACACTCCGGCCCGTACATCTTCACAATATCATCCGACTCCTTGCTTACATCCATAATTTCGGGTACGGCGGTTTGCATGCGGTAAGCCATTTCATACTGTTGCACCTTGGTGTTTATTTCCGGGTCGCCAAACTCTTTGTAGTTCATGTCGTTAAGTTCAGCCAGTTTATCCAGCATTTTGCGGCGCTCGTGGCGGTTTAACCCTTCAGGATCATTCAGGTACAATATTGGGTCTTCGCCGCTGCTGAACTGTACGCCCTGGTGAATAGAATCTAAAAAGCCGTTGCTCCACAGTTTGGAGTAAACCCCCTGTCCGTTTCCTTTTCCCTTAGATAGCAATACCGTAAAGGCAGGTAAATTTTTATTCTCGCTGCCGAGGCCGTAGCTTACCCACGAGCCCATGCTTGGGCGGTTGCCCTGCTGCGCCCCTGTCTGAAAAAAAGTAAGCGCGGGATCATGATTGATGGCATCAGTGTTCAGCGAGCGAATGATGCAAATATCATCAGCAATTTTACCTATATGCGGAAACATGTCGCTGATCCAGGCCCGTGATTCACCGTATTGTTTAAAATCATAAAACGAACCTACCAGTGGAAATGAAGCCTGTTTGGCTGTCATACCGGTGAGAATCTGGTTGCCGCGGACAGATGCCGGTAACTCCTGTCCCATCATTTCGCGCAGTTTGGGCTTATAATCAAATGACTCTAACTGCGATGGTGCCCCATCCTGGAACAGGTAGATTACCCGTTTGGCTTTTGGCGCAAAGTTGGGTATGCCGGGGATAAAATCCGCCTCGGCTTCATCACCTTTTCCGCTAAACAGATCCGGGATGAGCAACGAACCCAATGCCACGCTGCCAATACCCAAACTAAGTCTTGAAAGGAACCTGCGCCTGTTAATGTTAAGCCTGTTTTCTAAAAAATCTTTTTCCATGAGCTCAGGTTTTTGTTATTGCTTCTTCCAGGTTATACATGGTGTCAACCACTTTCATCATGGCTGCCAGCGTTACTTTATCCAGATTGGGCGGTACCGGGTACTCGCCTACAGTCAGTAGTTTTTCAGCATCGGCCTTTTTCATGGTTTTTAACTCATCTGCATAGTATGAAGTTAAAATAGCCAGTTCTTTTTGCTGCGGATGGCGGCTCAGGATAAGCCTGAAAGCTTTTGTGATCTTTTCTGCCGATGTGCTTTTATCCTGCAACAACTTGGCTGCCAAAACCCTTGCACTTTCCAATACGGTCGGGTCGTTGAGCATAACCAAAGCCTGCAATGGCGTATTGGTGCGGAGGCGCTTTACCTCGCACTGGTCGCGGTTACTGGCGTCAAAAATACCCAATGATGCCGGTGGAACCGTACGTTTGATCAAGGTATACATCCCCCTGCGGTACAGGTTAGGGCCATGCACCTGCTTGTAATTTGCCAAAATTCCCCTGCCCGATGTGGCGTTTTCCCACAAACCGGGTGGTTGATAAGGGTTCACACTTGGCCCGCCAATGGTTGGGTTAAGCAAACCACTGCTGGCTAAAACCAAATCGCGAACAAACTCTGCAGGCAAACGACCCCGTGGGCCACGGGCTAATAAGGTATTATCAGGGTCTTCTTTCTGTTTTTCTGGTGTTACAATTGCCGATTGCCGGTAGGTGGCCGACATTACGATCTGTTTTACCAGTCGTTTGATGTTCCAGCCATGATCACGGAAATCAATAGCAAGCCAATCCAGCAGTTCGGGATGCGATGGTAAATCACCCTGCATGCCGAAATCGCCGGAGCTTTTTACAATACCCTTTCCAAAAAACTCCTGCCACATCTGGTTTACAAACACACGTGCGGTAAGCGGATTGTTTTTATTGAACAGCCACTCGGCCAAACCTAAGCGGTTTTTAGGATAGTTATTGGTAAATGGCAGTATCGACTTAGGTGTGCCGGCTTCTACCTGGTCGCCATGAGCATCATAGTTGCCTCGTTTAAGGATATAAGTTGGCCTAACCTTGTCGCTATCGGTCATGATAGATACGATGAGCTTATCCGTATCGCGCTTGTTCACGAAGGTCAGGATCTTTTTAACATCGTCGTTACTGATCTGCATCATCGGATTTTTGGCGTAGGTTTCGGGCCCGCCCACGGTTGATTGCAGGCCAACTTCTTTCACGTTGTTAAAAAAGGCATAAACCTGGTAATATTCTTTTTGCGAAAAAGGATCATATTTATGATCATGACAATGGGCGCATTCAAGCGTAACGCCCAGCATGGCCTTTCCAAATGTATTGGTGCGGTCGGTTACATAGCTTACACGGTATTCCTCATCAATTACGCCCCCCTCTTCGGTTATTTTATGATTGCGGTTAAAGCCGGTGGCCAGCAATTGCTCCTTGGTAGCGTTAGGCAATTGATCGCCGGCCAGCTGCCAGGTAATAAATTTATCGTAAGGGAGGTTTTCGTTGTAAGCATGGATCACCCAGTCGCGCCATGGCCATTGGGTGCGGTAGTTATCATCCTGGTAGCCATGCGAGTCCGCGTAGCGGGCAACATCCAGCCAGTGCAGCGCCATTTTTTCTCCGTATTGCGGGGTTGCCATTAGCTTGTCCACCATTTTTTCATAAGCGTTCGGACTTTTATCGCCTAAAAACTCATCCATTAATGCTATAGATGGCGGCAGACCGGTAAGATCAAGCGAGATACGTTTCAACAAGCGTTCTTTATCGGCTTCGGGATTAGGTTCAAGGTTAGCCCGCTCCATTTTTTGCAACACAAAATTATCGATGGCGTTTTTAGGCCATGTGGTATTTTTTACCTGTGGAACGGGGTAATTGTGCGGAGCAACAAAAGCCCAGTGTTTTTCATATTTAGCGCCCTGTTTTATCCATTTGTGAATGAGTTCAACCTCGTAAGGCGATAACCTTTTCAAGTTTGATGACGCCGGGGGCATCTGCTCGGTTGTATCTTTAGTTGAGATACGGCGATAAACCTCAGATTGCATGGGCTCGCCGGGAACGAGGGCATGCGATGATGGATTATCTTTTAAAGCTTTATAAGCGCTTTCGGCAATGTCCAGTCTTAAATCTGCTTCGCGATGAGATGCGTCGGGGCCGTGGCATTTGAAACATTTATCTGAAAGGATAGGCCGGATGTTAAAGTTGTAGCTGATGGTGTCGGGAACCTGTTCTTCGGCCACCCCGCCCGATGAATGGCAGGAGTAAAGCGTGTACAGCATGCAAATGGCTATTGTGAGCCACACATAATACAACTTCCGGTACATGGGTTTAAAATTGGTTAAGCAGATATTAAAGTTATGTAATTTGTACTACAATTTGCAAATACATATTTGTATCCCAAATCGATTTTCCGGGCTCAATATAGGATGAAAAACTTAATGTTCATACATTTTGTATAAATGTTTTTACATACTCATTAAAAAGAAACTTTATTTGAAGAAGAAACAGGAAAAAGCATATAAGCGATAAATAGAGATTTTCAGCTAACATTTAGTTGTTTTTATCGTAGAAAGTGAAAGTTCAAAGCTGTAGATTTACATCCTGTGGCTCTGAAAAGAGGTTTCATTATCGCCCCCAATAATTGGAATTTATATCTGAATGAAATTAAAATTAAGGCTTCTGCTACTATTTTTATTGATAGTAACAACCGGTTTTGGTTTTTACCTGTACCAACGTTATTCGCTTGAGAAACGGCATGTGCTTGTGCCCGAAAAAAAGCATAAGAACGATACTTTACGTGTTGGGATCATCGGCGACAGCTGGGCCACCGGCATTACCATAGATACCATTATCAGAGATGAATTTAAAAAACGCGGCATCAACACAGACGTGATAGCCTTTGGTCAGCCGGAAGCAAAAACAAAAGAGATTTACGATAACCTGTACGCCAATCCCGGTCAACCATTTTCAAGTAACGAAATACTGCACCATAACTTAGACTATTGCATTGTTTTGGCCGGCACCAGTGATGCAGAGGGCGAAATGGGCGCTAAGTTTTATGCCTATTATTGTTCGCTCATTATCAGTGATCTGGCCCGTAATAATATCGAGCCGGTTTTTGTAACCATGCCCGAGTTTGGTTTTAAAGAAGAAACGGACAGCCTTGATATTTTGAAGAAAGTACGTAATGAGCTTGCCTCACTGCTTATTGATAATGGCAGCACCCATAACCTGGATGGATACCGTAAACAGGCCAATAAAATGCTGAAAGACACCCACCTGAAGGATTCTACTATTGTTGTGCCATTTAACCTTGTATGTGATGATTACGAAAAGCATAAAATACTATACCGTAATACAGGCCACCTTTCAACTGTAGGTAAACAAAAACTGGGACGTTTGATTGTGGAATATATCCTTGATAAGGAAAAGGCATCTCAAGGCAGAGCTTTTAACGCTCATGTTGAGACTGAACTGGCAAAGCGAAATAAAAAAGCTTAATTGTTCGGAAATACTTCTAATTCATCATTCTTCCTGCAATATCTACCGATCGTGCAAACGGATTGAAAAACCTGTTAGCCAGTATAGCAAACTCGCGGCGGGTTACCGGGCGTTTCATATCAAAAGGTGAATTGAATTTATACTGCTCTCTCCAGGCTTTTTGCATAGCAATTTCCAGCGTGTGCGGGTCGGTTAGCGTGGTTTCGCTGATGAAGGATAGTAGGTTGCCTACAGTAAATACAGCGCCAGGCTTTTCTTTGTTGAACCATAGAAAGCCACGGGTATAGGTTTCTTCCAGTGTAGGTTTAATTTCGGCCGTTGCAACTAATGAATCGGGCTGGAAAAGTAGCCGGGTAGAATTACCCTCTGTTTTTTGTACTCCTTTTAATAATCCTGACGCTCCCACCTGTTGTATCGCCCTGAAATAGGGATCGTTAGGCTTAATATCGGTAAAAGGTATAAGCCATGCTTTAAAGTCGAGCAGTTCGCCCTGGATTATCCTTACGTTTAAGTTTTGAGTAGTGGTTTTAAAAAACGCGCAATAGGCTGCTGTAGCACCGGCCCCCTGCCCTATCGCCATCTGTACGGATGGGTACATGGTGCTTGCATTTACCAGATGCGTTACCGACGTGGCTTTTTCGGTCACCAGCAAATTGTCGAGATCTTTTAACACAATAGCCCCAAGCGGCACACCATAAGCCGGGAAAGGCGGATAGTTTACTTTCGGAGCTCCTGCATCGGTGTAGTGCTGGCCCGGATAAGCATCGCCAACGGCAATTGCAGTACGATAAAGTTTTGATTCGCGGTTATAAGGTTTGTACACATCATCCAACATCATCCGCACCAGGCCTTTTGTAACACGACCGGCTTCGCGCAAATACGGGATATAGGGTAAATGATCGGGCGTGGTAAAACCGTCATCTACTCCAAGGTTTTTATAGCCGAGTTCGGTTTGCAGATAGTAGATCAATCCCAAAGTGTGCAGGCGGGCTTTGACATAAAAGGCTTCCCGGTTTTCTGGTTTTAAATTATCGGCAGTAACGGGGAACTGGTTCCCGCATTCGGCCCATTTGATCATGTATTTATCATTGGGCAGTCTGCCATCGGTAAGCATTTGCTTAATATTTTTTCCTTTAAGGCAGGCATAAGCCGAGGCATCATAGCCTTCGGGCTGGGGAATAGTTTTATCGGCCGAAGCGCCAAAATCTTTCAAAATGGCAATCCATGTTAAATCCTGTAATTGTGCCGATTCATTATCTGGTGCCAGGGCTTCGGTAGTTTGTTTTTTGCTGTCGAAGCCATAAACAAAAGTTTCGCCTGCTTTGGCCGCAACATCGCCGGTTTCGGTGGCATCAATAACAACTTTGGCCTTTACCGTGGTTGTTTTTCCGTCGAGCGAAATGCTCACATCCCAGCCGGTACCGTCTTTTTTTATGCCTGTAAATGGAGTGTTTAATTTTACGGTGAGGTTTTTTACCGTATCGGTTATTTTTTTGAGGATGGCCGCGCCGGTATAAGGCTCAAATCTTAAAGTGGCGTTATAAGCGGTATCGTAGCCTGGTGTTTTACTGTAGAAATCCCTTACCCTGCGCCTGAATTCGCCCCAGATGCCTGTTGGTAAATTGCGGTTGCCCTCAACGATGCACATGCCGCCCGCGGTCATGCTGCCTCCAAGCCAGGGGCCTTGTTCAACCAGCAAGGTTTTAAGTTTGCTTCGTGCGCCTTGTATGGCCGCCGCTGTACCGCTTGCGCCTCCGCCTATTACTAATATGTCGGTTTTAATGGTTTGTGCAAAGGATAGCGTACAGTTAAAAACTAAGAGTACAGCCAGTAGCTTTTTTATCATCAGTTAAATTAAACAATCTACAGAACGCTAAAATAGGCCAAAAGCTTGTGGTACTATAAAATAATAACTAATTTAAATTTTTTTAACATTTATGATGACAGATGAACAAATGAGATACCCAATCGGGAAGTTTGCGCCCCCGGCTTCATACACCGCCGAAGATATGCGCGGTTGGATCGAAGATATAGCCACCTTGCCGGGGAAGTTAAGGCACGCGATTACCGGTCTTAATTATCAGGAACTGGATACGCCATACCGTACCGGGGGCTGGACAATACGCCAGGTAATCCACCATTTGGCCGATAGTCATATGAATTCTATCACCCGTTTTAAGCTTGCCCTTACCGAAGATAACCCAACCATAAAACCCTATGAAGAGGCCGATTGGGCGTTACTGCCCGATTATCGCCTGCCGGTTGAACCCTCATTAAAGATGCTTGAGGGCATCCATCAGCATTTTGTAGCCCTGTTTGAAAGTTTTACCGAAAACGAATGGCCCCGCACATTTATACACCCGGCTTCGGGCGAAACCATATCGCTAAAAAAAGGCCTTGCTACGTATGCCTGGCACAGTAACCACCACCTGGCACATGTAACTGAAACGGTTAAGAGGTTGGTGAAGGTGAGCTGAAAGCCGAAGGCTCAAAGCAAAAAGCTTTTGAACGATGTGGGTATTTTAATTGTCCTTTAGTAACCCATGTCATTGCGAGGAGCGAAACGGGATGAGCCCGAGGTGCGACGTGGCAATCGCATGCTATACAGGGCGAATATGCTTCCGTGCGATTGCTTCGTCGTTCCTCCTCGCAATGACATTTTTATTTAATCCCCTATGCCCAACCTCCTTTTCATTTGCAGTAAAAACCAGTGGCGAAGCCCAACGGCTGAGGCTTTATTCCGAAACCACCCTGAGCACAAAGCTTCATCGGCGGGTACGAGTGATAAAGCGCGCGTGAGGATAAATCAAAAAATGATTGACCGGGCTGATGTGATCTTCGTGATGGAACAGAAGCATAAGGAAATACTGAAACAACGCTTCAGCATAAATGGCAAACAACTAATTGTGCTTGATATTGAAGATAACTACCAGTTCAATGATCCCGAACTGGTAGCTATTTTAAGAAATGTGCTGAGCGAATATCTTTAGTCTTCAAACGTTAACAACGAATGTTGCCCTGCCGTATGAAGATCCCGCCATACCTGGTTGATCTCTGTATCCGGGTTCGCCGCCGATAATCCGCAATAAGTATAAAGTTTATCTACGCTATCTCTTGATGTTTTGGCCAGTTTACGGCTCATGACACTAACCTCCTGCAAGCCATTTTCACCACCGACAGATTCAAAGTTGTCCCATGAGTTATCAACAGCTTTATAAAACGCGGCGCGGATTTCATTAACCAATGTGGTTTGTTCAGCCAGTAATTGTTGGATATATTCTTTTTGAGGATCGGTTAACCTTGGGTTTTTTATGCGCTCAGCAAAGGCTGGTGCGCAGAGGTCAAGAAAATGAACCGCCAGGCCCGAAAGGTTGGCGGCCAGTGTTGCCTCGGCCAATTGTAAAAACGGGTAACGATATAAAGGTTCGTTGACAACCGTATACTCCGGATCGATCCTGAAACAACGGTTTTTATCAACGTAAAGATCTGTTACCTCATAGGCATCGCTTCCGGTGGCCATCATGCCGATATACTTCCATGCCGGAAAAACACGCACATCTTTCCTGTCGAAAACAAAAGGTAATATCAGCGGCTCGCCCTCATCATTCAGAACGGTTTCATCGCCGTTTTTGATGATGCAGTTTGCGGTAATATGAGTTGCATGATGCGCGCCGCTGGCATACTTCCAGGTACCATTGATGATGTAACCATCACCGCTGATGGTAGCTGTTCCGGTTGATGCGCCACTCCCGGCAAAGCATAATTGTGGGTTAGTCATGATCCCGGCCGCGAAATCAGTATTAAGGAAACCGCCGAACCAGCCAGCTCCGCTACACAAGGTTACAACCCAACCCAAACTGCCATTAGCCCAGGCCAGGCTTTCTTCCAATCGTACCATTTGTGGTAAAGCCAGTTGCAAGCCGGAATAAGCCTGAGGTACTAAAAATTTAAACCAACCCTGCTCATAAATAAGCGCCAACTGATCTGGCTGCAGCTTACCTGCCTGTTCGGCTGCCGGGGCTGCTTTCCTGATTATATCAACCCATTCGGGTTTTAAGTTTTGTGATGGATGCATTGTAAATCCCTGTTTTTAAGTAGACCGCCTAACCTCTAATCTCCAACCACTAATCTCTCTTGCTCTACCTGTTTCTTCCACTCAAAATATCCCCATATGGCTATAATAAACAGGAAGATGGTAAGCATGGCAAATAGGGGTAGTTTTTTATAAAACAATAGCGGAACAGCGAAAAAGTTGGAAATGTTCAGGAAAATCCAGTTCTCCATTTTACGGCGGGCCAATAGCCACATGCCTGCCCATGCGGTTGAAGATACCAATGCATCCCAAACCGGTACGTTTGAAGGTGTGAAATATTTGGCAGGCAGGTTTTTGATCAGGAAATAAAATACCACCCAGCCTATAACGCTTATGGCTATACTTATCATCCATTCGTTTTTTGTGGAGTAAGTGATTTTTACCGGGGGCTCATTGCGTTTTTTTATCCAGTAGATCCAGCCGTAAACGCTCATCACAATATAGTATCCGTTTAATAACGATTCGGCATATAAGTGAACGTCCATCAGCAGGTATATGGATATGGCTGTCCCCAGGATACCTGCCGGGTACAGCCATATGTTATTTACGCGGGCAAGCAGCACTTCGGTAACACCCAGCGCCACGGCAAGCCATTGCGGCCAGGTAGTTTCCTTTATTTGTTCAATGAATAAGTCTATCCAATGATTCATTGTTGCTTAATTAAAACCCTAAACTTAACGAAGCCATAAAGTTTCGCGGCGCCTGAGGGAAGTAATAGTTATAGTTAATTACGTGCCCGCCCTCAATATCCGGATAGGTAGCACCGTTGTTTTCATACTTCTCGCTGAAGATATTATTAACCTGCAGGCCGACAGTTATGTTTTTAACCGAGCGTACGCTGAAACTGTACCTCAACCTCACGTCGTTTACGAAAAAGCTATTCAACACGCGGTTGGCAGCATAAGGGTTAGCGGCATTATCCGGTGCGATACCAAAACCTTCAGGATTGCGGTTCATCGTATTATCCAGGTATTGCTTGCCTACATATTTGCTGATAAAAGCGATCTCGCCGCCTTTGATAGGGCTGTAGCTAATTACGCTTGACCCGGTGAGCGATGGAGAATATGCAATGTCTGTTTTGGCAAAAGTTTCTTCAACAAGGGCCCCGTTATCATAATTAGAGAAAAACTGCTGATAGTTTTTGATCTTGTTGGTGCTTAAAGTAGCAGTAACGCCCCAGTTTAACTGGCTGGTAATTTTCACTTTTCCGCTAAACTCTAAACCGGCACGGTAGCTATCTTTTACGTTGGTGCGCACCGGGCTGCCTACGTCATTCAGCGAGCCGGTTAATACCAATTGATTTTTATATAACATATAGAAACCATTCAACTCGCCGCTGAAAACAGGTGAGCTAAAACGGTAACCGGCCTCAAAATCTTTCAGGTTTTCAGCTTTCGGGCGGTTTTGCGGAGGCGATTGTACATAGTCGTCACGATTAGGTTCGTGGTTACCTACCGCAAAGGATGCGTACACATTGCTATGTTCGTTAAACTGATAAGTTACGCCCGCTTTAGGGTTAAAGAAGTTTAACTGCGCCGTTTGCTGGGCGTTGTTAAGGTTTTTGTCGATACCAAAAAACGAATAATTAATATGGCGGTACTGCATATCGGCATACAGCAAAAACTTGTCTACATGCCATTCAGCCCTGCCAAAAATATTGAAGTCTTTCTTTTTGGCATCATCACGGTAATATTGATAGTTAGGGCCAACACCTATGCTTTCCTCGGCAGAAATAATATTGCCATAGTGCGCACCTTTGTATTCGTTATAAGCACCGCCAAGGTTGAAGTTTAGTTTTGTGGTAGGCTGATATTTTAAGGCATAGGTAACACCATAAAAATCGTTATTGAGCCACTGGCGGCGTACAAGGTTAGTGGTTTTAATGGTATCGGTGCCATAAATAACAGGCGTTAAGCCGTAGTTACTTACGTCGTCGTCTTTTTTATATTCCTCATAGTAGCCTTCGCCATGGGTATAGTGTAAGGCCCCGCTGAATGATAGTTTATCCGAAAACTTTTTATCGTACAATAACTGGTAGTGGTTTTGCAGATAGTCGTCAACTTCGTCTTTATAAAACGCGTTGTTGCCCATATAGCCCAATTCGTTATAGGTGCGGTTATCCGAACGGGTATCATCGCCTATCACATAATCGGCTACGCCGTTCCAGGCCTGGTAGGTGCGCTCATGGCCCGAGAATACGTTTAACCTTAAAGTACTGTTATCGCCATAATAGGCACCACTCACAAAAAATGATTTTAACTGGGCTGATGCACGGGCGATATAGCCGTCGGAACGGATTCGCGACAAGCGGCCATCAATACTAAACCTGCCGCCAAGTAAACCTGTACCCATACTCACTGTGTTTTTTACCGAACCGTATGAACCTGCTGAATTATCAAGCTGGGCATAGGCGGTGTCACGGCGGGTTGCTGTTTGTACGTTGATGCTACCGCCAAAAGCACCCGCGCCATTGGTTGAAGTACCCACGCCACGCTGAATTTGCAGGTTATTGATAGAAGAAGCAAAATCGGGCAGGTCGACAAAGAATGCGCCCTGGCTTTCAGCATCATTCAATGGAATGCCGTTAACGGTTACGTTGATGCGTGACGCGTCTGAACCCCTGATCCGGATGCCTGTATAGCCAATACCTGTACCCGCATCTGAGCTAACTACAACCGATGGCGTTTGGTTTAACAGGTAAGGCAAATCCTGGCCGAAATTGTTCTTTTCCAGGTCTTTTTTACTGAGGTTGGTGAATGCCGTTGGTGAGTTTTTGCCCGCACGGGTGGCAATTACCGTTACTTCGTCGGTAGTTAATGTTCCTGAGCCTAATGTAAAATCAAGAATTTTATTTGCATTGACGGCTTCAGTTATGGTTACGGGTTTATATCCTATATAGCTGACTTTTAGCGTATAGTTTCCGTTTTTTAAATTATTGAAACGATACTTACCGGCAGCATCTGTAATGCTATTTTGCTGCGGATTTAAAATAGTAACAGTAGCGCCGGGCAGTGCTTCGCCTGATTGATTGGTCACTTTCCCCGAAATGGAAAGCTGGGCCGATGCCAAAACAGGCGACAGCAGGGCCATTATGGCCACAAATAAATTTTTCAAAATGTGTAAAACAAAAATTTGAGTTAAACCATCTGCACGCCAGGGAGAAGCAGCAGTACACTTAACTTATTTACCTTTATCCCTACGCCGGCATTATCCGGATCAGGTGTGGGGGGAAGTCGTGAGTCGGAAGTTGTTAGCCGGAAGTCGTGATTGACTTAAAACTTAGAACTTAGTACTTATGACTTACTCCCTGGGTATGATCTCAGCCCGTCTTTCAGTTTGGTAAAACAATCTGTAGTTTGTTTTGCAACCAAAGCAAGGCACCCCTTGAGAATTGTATTGGGGCAAAGATATGTTTTGATTTCGGGAATTGGGACTTAATGTTTCAAAATATTGAAACTATATGCGTATTTTTGGTAAAAGCGAGGATTAAAATGACAGCAGTTGAGTTAAAGGAAAAGCTTATAGATAAAATCAATCATACAGATGATGTTGAGTTATTAAATCAAATTTCAAGGGTTATTAATCTTGATACTGAAGCTAATGATATCTACATATTGAGTGCGGATGAAATTAAAGCAGTTAAAGAAGGAATTGATCAAGTTGAAAACGGCAATTTTTTAACAAATGAAGCAGCAAATAATTTGATTGATAAATGCTTAGGGAGATAAAATGGTCAACAAGAGCTATTCAGGAATGGGTAGAAATTTTAGAATATTGGATAGAAAGAAATAAATCAAACATATATAGCTTAAAGCTCGACCATTTATTTAAAGCAAGTTTCGCGATTATCGCAACATCACCCGAAATAGGAAGGCCTACTGACTTTCCGCATGTCCGGATAAAAATCATTCGTGATTACATTGTCTACTATCGAATTACTCCAGAAAATATCGAAATTTTAACGGTTAGAGATAGCCGAAGAGACCCTAAAAAGTTCAATTTGTAAATTAGCCTGTAGCTTTCAAATGATTTCAGAACTTACGATTTGAGTATTTCCTAAAATTTCAAATCTTATTAATCTCTTTATGCCTAAATATGTTTTATAAGGCTTTATTGACTTTTAAATTAACAGGTTACTAAATTCGAAATCCAAAATCCGAAATCCGAAATCAAAATCCTACTTTAGCAAACTTTTATAAAACATTGCTATGCTTAGAACTCATACCTGCGGCGAATTAAATATCAGCCATTTAGGCCAAACCGTTACTTTATGCGGTTGGGTACAAAAATCGCGCGATTTGGGCGGTACTACTTTTATCGACGTGCGCGACCGTTATGGTTTAACCCAATTGATATTTAACACAGATACAGATGCTACGCTGCGCGAAAAAAGCCGTGAACTTGGTCGCGAGTTTGTGATCAAAGTTACCGGTAATGTAATTGAGCGTGCCAGTAAAAATACCAAGATCCCAACCGGCGAAATTGAAATTGTTGTTACGGATATTGAAGTGCTTAACGCGGCCAAATTGCCTCCTTTCCTGATTGAAGACGAAACAGATGGCGGCGAGGAATTACGTGCTAAATATCGTTACCTCGACCTGCGTCGTAACCCTATCCGCAACAACCTGGTACTTCGCCACAAAATGGCCCAGGAAGTGCGTAAATATTTAGATAAGCTTGATTTTATTGAGGTTGAAACCCCAGTATTGATCAAGTCGACCCCGGAAGGTGCGCGCGACTTTGTGGTGCCAAGCCGCATGAACGCGGGCGAGTTTTACGCTTTGCCGCAATCGCCTCAAACTTTTAAACAGTTACTAATGGTAAGCGGTTTCGACCGTTATTTTCAGATTGTAAAATGTTTCAGGGATGAGGACTTACGTGCCGACCGTCAGCCTGAATTTACCCAGATTGACTGTGAGCTTTCATTTGTAAGCCAGGAAGATATCCTGAATATTTTTGAAGGCCTTACCCGTCACCTGTTCAAAACTGTAAAAGGTATTGACCTGGGCGAGGTTCCGCGTATGCTGTATTCGGATGCGATGCGCCTGTACGGATCAGATAAACCTGACGTGCGTTTTGGGATGGAGTTTGTTGAGCTGAGCGATATTGTAAAAGGCAAAGGCTTCAGCATTTTTGATAATGCTGAACTGGTTGTTGGTATCAACGCAAAAGGTTGTGCAAGCTATACCCGCAAACAGGTTGATGAACTAACCGAATGGTTAAAACGCCCTCAAATTGGCGTAACAGGCATGATCTATTGCCGTTACAATGAAGATGGTACCCTGAAATCGTCAGTAGATAAATTCTATAATGAAGATGAGCTAACCAACTGGGCAGCCGCATTCGGTGCTGAAAAAGGCGACTTAATGCTGATTTTGGCCGGTGGTGCTGATAAAGTACGTAAGCAATTGAACGAGCTTCGCCTGGAAATGGGTAGCCGTTTAGGCCTACGAGATAAAAACACATTCGCTCCGCTATGGGTAGTTGACTTCCCGTTATTGGAATGGGATGAAGAGAGCGGCCGTTACCATGCCATGCACCACCCGTTCACGTCGCCAAAGCCGGAGGATATTAATCTTCTGGATACCGAACCCGGAGCAGTACGCGCCAATGCATACGACCTGGTGATCAATGGTACCGAAATTGGCGGTGGTTCTATCCGTATCCATGACCGTGGTTTGCAATCACTGATGTTCAAGCATCTTGGTTTCTCGCCAGAGGAAGCACAAAAACAATTCGGCTTCCTGATGGATGCCTTTGAGTACGGCGCACCTCCACATGGTGGTATCGCGTTTGGTTTCGACCGCCTGGCATCAATATTTGCCGGCCTGGATTCTATCCGTGATGTGATCGCCTTCCCTAAAAACAATTCGGGCCGCGATGTGATGATCGATTCGCCATCAACTATTGCCGAAGCGCAAATGACCGAGCTGAAAATTAAAACAACGGTTTAATCAACCCAAAACATAAACTAAGCCCCCTTTATTGCAAAGGGGGCTTTTATTTGGATACCCATCATGAAAAAATACCTTTTATTGCTAAGCGCGGTTATCATTACGCTGATGATGTCATGCGATAACTCCGTTAAACTGAATCAGGAAAAACAGGCTAAAACAGATGATTCGCTGATCCGCGTTTACCTGAAAGCTAATCCGCAGCTTAAAGTGCAGAAACACTCGTCGGGCATTTACTTCCAGGTTTTATCTGAAGGTAAAGGCCAGCACCCGACCGAAAGCTCGATGGTTACGGTAAATTATACCGCGGCTTTACTAAATGATATGGTGGTTGATAAGGCAAGTGGCTTTTCAAGTCCATTGGATCATTTAATTAAAGGCTGGCAAATAGGCATTCCGCTGGTGAAAGAGGGCGGTACCATATTACTCATTGTACCCTCGGGGCTTGCTTATGGTGCTAATGGCGTAGGCCGGATTCCTGAAAACTCGGTATTGGTGTTTACTGTAGATTTAACAGAATTTAAGTAAATCGGCCAAAATAAGTTGAATGTTGTAGCGTTCTGTAGCTTTTACCCGTCAAATTAACTAAAACAGAACTATTAACTCAATGAAGAAATTTCTATTATTCGTATTCGCCCCTCTGGTGATCCTCGCTTCATGCTCAAAAGACAAATTCGACGCTTCAAAACAGGCAGCTGCAGATGATGCCGCTATTAAAGCTTACATCGGTACCGATACTGCTTTTCATGCTACCGCCGATGGTTCTGGTGTTTATTATAAAATTGTAACACAGGGCACCGGCGCAAAGCCAACCGCGTCATCAACAGTTAAGGTAACCTATACCGGGAAACTATTGGCCGGAACCACATTTGATTCAGGTACTATCAACCAAAGCCTCAGCGGCCTTATCGCTGGCTGGCAATCTGGTCTGCCTTACTTAAAAGCAGGCGGCCGCATAATTTTAGTGATCCCTTCAAGGGAGGGCTATGGCAACACTGCTAAAGATGGTATCCCTGCAAATTCGGTTTTGATATTTACAATTGATCTGCTTAGTTTTAGCTAATTCAATTACCAAAGCCTGAAATGAGAAAAAACCTGTTGCTGTTGTTATTGGCGCCGCTATTGGTGCTGTCTGCATGTTTTAAAGATAAATCGGCCGATCCGCAGCAAAACGTTTTGAACGAGGACGGCAATATCAAAATTTACCTTGCAGCACATCCCGAAATCAGCGCGACGAAGGATACTTCAGGGCTTTATTATCAGATTATTACACCGGGAACAGGTACTCATGCCGGGCCAAATGCAACGGTTACTATCGACTACTCGGCGCAATTGCTTAGTGGCGTAAGTATAAATGGGCAAACAGATTACAGCAATAAACTCAATGTGCTGCTCACAGGCTGGCAAATCGGTATCCCGATGATTGCTGCCGGAGGCGAGATCCTGCTTATTGCTCCTTCCCGCTTAGCGTATGGCGTATATGGCACCAGCCAGATCCCGCCTAACTCTATCGTTATCTTTGATATCAAGCTCAAAAAAATAGAGCAATAAAAAAGTGAAATAAGGCTATCCGTAAAGGATGGCCTTTATTTTTTTACCCTTCGTAGTGACAACCTTTTGCCTTTCGCCTTTAACCTTTCGCCTCCAACAACTATCTTTGTACCGTGAGCGAGAAAACCATTTTAAAACTGCAGCTGCCTACCGATCCGCTTTGGGTTAAGAACGTGGTGGAGAGCAATATCGAAGAGATTTTGACCGATCATGCTTTTTGCGAACAAAAGGCGGCAAGTAATGCTATTACCCTTATTGTCCAAAATCCTAACCTGAGCGAGCTGGTACAGGAGATGGCGCTGCTGGTGCAGGAAGAAATGGATCATTTTAAACGCGTGCATGATATTATACTTGAGCGTGGCTATATCCTTGGCCGTGAGCGTAAGGATAACTACGTAAACGAGCTCAGAAAATTTATTATTGTGGGTGGTGGCCGCGAAGCTCAGTTGATTGACAGGCTGTTGTTTTCGGCCATGATTGAGGCCCGCAGCTGTGAGCGTTTTAAGGTGCTCTCCGAGAATATTAATGATGAACAATTAGCTGCCTTTTATCACGAGCTGATGATAAGCGAAGCAACCCACTACTCCATGTTCATTCGCCTAGCCAAAAAATACGCCGAAGAAATAGATGTTGATGCCCGCTGGAAGCAATTCCTGGAGTATGAAGCCCATGTGATCCAGAATTACGGCAAGGGCGAGACCATTCATGGGTAAGTTTCAATAAAAATGCGTCATTGCGAGGAACGAAGCAATCCCTAACCATACAGGGATGACCTGCAAATCGGGGATTGCTTCGTTCCTCGCAATGACGTTTTGTGCCTATCTTGTTATTAGTTAGCCCCAAACTCATCCACACAATTCTGTAAAATACCGACACTTGCTTTTATTGCTGTAACATAATGCGTTATTTTACATAATGTCGCGTTTTAAAGCATTTTCGGTTGTGATACATATTGCGGGATGGCTGCTATTCATGGCCTTTCCGCTGGTGTTTTTAAATAGCCGGGCTTTTTACAATACTTCCATTACCACTTTTTTACAGAAGCCGGCCTACTGGGTGTTTTGCGTTACCTATATGGTGCTTTTTTATTCAAACGCATACGTTTTCATTCCAAGGTTTTTTCTGAAAAAGAAATATGCTATTTACAGCGTCATAGTTGTGGTATTATTAGCCGGAGTTTACCTGCTTCGCCCTTTTGACAAGTTAATGCGCAGTACCGATGGCTGGCGAATGATGAACGGCATGATGATGCGGCATCGCCCTCCGTTTGGTGGCGAGCGTTTTGGTAATGGCTCTTTTGGTGTTCCTCCGGACGATACCGCCGCCGCGTTTGACCGCCCGCCCTTCCGCTCTGACTCAGCTTATTTTAAAGCGCAGTCTCAGTGGCGCCGGCACCGCATGCGGCCGCTCGATAGCACCAGCCTGTTCATCTTCCTGATGATCATGGCGCTGAGCATGGCAATAAAAACAGTGCAGCAATGGCAACTAACGGAGCAACGCGCGGCCCGGGCCGAGGCCGATAAAACCAATGCCGAACTGTCGTTTCTGAAAGCGCAGATCAATCCGCATTTTTTGTTCAACACCTTGAATAATATCTATACCCTTGCGGCTATTAAAGATGATAACGCGGCAGATAGCATCATGAAGCTATCAAACATTATGCGTTATGTTACCGATGATGTTGCCGAAGATTTTGTTCCGCTGCAAAGCGAAATAGATTGTATCAGCGACTATATCGAGCTGCAGCGTCTTCGTATCGGCAAAAACACCAAAGTTAATTTTGAAGTTAAAGGCGATATCGACCATAAACAGATAGCCCCATTGGTAATGATGACCTTTGTTGAAAATGTTTTTAAATACGGGGTGAGTAAACATGAACCATCTGATATTGATATCAGCGTAGATATCCAGGGGGTAAAAATCTCGTTTTACTGCAAAAACCGCATCTTCGGTGTACAAAAAAGCGATTATCAGCGTACGGGAATTGGCATCAACAATACAAAAAAGCGTCTGGATCATTTATACCCCAACAAACATTTATTAAGCATAAGCAGTCTGAATAATGAGTATATTGTTCAACTTACTTTACAAGCTTAAATGATATGGTGCTTAAATGTATAGCCATTGATGACGAACCGCTGGCCTTAAGGCTCATAAACGATTATGTGTCCCGTTTTCCGGCGTTGCAAATGGTTAATACTTTTGAAGACGCCATATCCGGCGCGGAATTTTTAAAGCACAATCCGGTAGACCTGCTTTTTGTTGATATCAACATGCCCGACATTACCGGGATCGACCTGGTACGTTCGCTGGATGTGAAGCCTATGGTGATATTTACCACAGCCCATAAAAATTTCGCGTATGAAGGCTTTGAACTGGAAGCCCTTGATTATGTTTTAAAGCCCATTGATATTAAGCGCTTCACCAAAGCTGTTGAAAAGGCTGTCGATTACTACAAATACAGAAGCAAGCCCGCCGAAGAAGCGGCGGAGGAAAGCCTGTATGTGTACTCCGAATACCGTATGGTTAAGATAGATCTGGGTACTATTGAATATATAGAAAGCATGGAGGATTATATCAAGATCCACATCACCAACGAGAAAACCATCCTTACACTGATGCCTATGAAAAAGGTATTGGAAAAACTCCCCGCAAGCAAATTTCAGCGCATCCACCGCAGCTATATCGTACCTGTAAACAAGATCCGTTCCATCCAAAACCGCAAAGTTCAGCTAACCGATGTTGAGTTGCCGATAAGCGAAAGTTATAACGATTTCGCGCGCAACTGGGCAAAGCAGAAGTGAAAGTATTTCAGAGCGTTTACCTTATTTGCCGGTAAATTATCAGTCCCGTTAAGTTCGCCTATACAAAACTGTGATTCATCGATACAATATTGATGAATAGCTGCCATGCCCGCATATTTATGTCATAAACCAATTATAACCCCATAAATGGTTTATTAGTACCCCTTTTCATAATAGTTGCGATAGTAGCGTCTGTGTGTTAGTAGTACATGCAGGCGCTTTTTTAAAAACAGTATTCCGTTGGAAGCAAAAAAGTTACTCCCCCTAATCAGCTTTTTTCTCATCTTATTAGTTCGTAAAACAAATGCGCAAAGCCTCGGCGATCCGGTTGTGAGTATCACTTTTGGTTCCGGAACCTCAACACACTCTGGCGCGTTGCCTGCCGACTCTGGGTCGACGAGCTATCCTTACAGTAGTGCCGATTTTCCGAGTGATGGTTATTATACCATTGAAAATACTACTGCTGGTGCGGGCAATGTTTGGTGGTCGGCAACAGATCATACAGGTAATACAGGAGGGTACATGATGGTAGTAAATGCCAGTAGATCCTTAACCGATTATTTTTATAAACGGACGATTACCGGGTTATGCTCTAATACCACCTACCAATTCTCGGCCTGGGTGGTGAACCTGTTGAGGAGCAATGATATCAGTCCGCCAAACATCACGTTCGCCATAGAAAAGACCGATGGGACAACTATTCAAAGTTATAATACTGGTACCATTGCCCGTACCAGTGGCACTTATAAATGGGTACAGGAGTCATTTAATTTTACCCTGCCTGCAGGTGTTGGCGATGTGGTGATCAAGATGATCAATAACAGCGCGGGAGGTGCTCCGGCTAACGACCTGGCTATTGACGATATCGTTTTTCGCCCCTACGGGCCGGTCATAGCGGCAAGTTTCAGCAGTTCAAGCTCAACCTTAACCGCAGCGGCCTGTTCTGATGTTCCTCAAACTTATACGCTTAGCACTACTATCCCCAGCGGGTATACGGTTTTATGGCAGTCTAAAAACGGCAATGGCGCCTGGACAGATCTTACCGGGACAAATAGCACCAGTTCGACCTACCAGATCGTATCACCAACAGTGGCCGGAACTTATTATTATCGCGCCGTAACGGCACAGGCAGGGAACATCAATTCGGCACTTTGCAGGTCGGCATCAAATGTGCTTACGCTGACTGTCGGGGCGCCGCCTTCATCAACAGCAACAGCCAATACGCCGGTATGCGCGGGCACAACATTGTCGCTAAATGCATCAACCGGAGTAAGCTATAAATGGACGGGGCCAAATGGTTTTACATCGGTACTTCAAAACCCAACCATCGATAATGTGACGGCCGCGGCTGCCGGAAATTATTCGGTTACCATTAAATCGTCATCGGGATGCGAGGTTACAGTTCCGTTATCGGTGATTGTGAATGCCCAGCCTGTTGCAGCTGTAGCGCCGGTTGAGCCAATATGCGAAGGCAGTTCGGTAACCTTAAATGCCAGCGGTGGCTCAACCTATTCATGGTCGCCCACTACAGGTCTTTCTGATGCAGGTATTGCCAATCCGGTAGCAAGCCCCACAGATACCACGCTTTATACGGTTACCGTAAGTAACGGAACCTGTACTTCAACCGCTCAGGTTCAGGTTAACGTACTTAAAAAGCCGGTAGCTAATGCGGGTCCCGACAGGCACATTACCCATGGACAGTCAGTTACGTTAAACGGCAGTGCCAAGGGAACAAATGTAAGCTATTACTGGACCCCGACCGATAACCTGAGCAGCAGCCTTGAACTGAAGCCAACAGCGTCACCGCTTGAAGACATTACCTATACTCTGCACGTGGTATCAAACTCCGGCTGCGGCGATGAAGCTACCGACGAAGTATTTGTGCGTGTTTACAAAAAAGTGGTGATCCCAAATACCTTTACACCCAATGGCGATGGTGTTAACGACACCTGGAACATTGAAGCATTGGACACCTATCCAACTTCAACTACACAAGTATTTAACCGCTACGGCGGACTGGTATTTAAAAGTACCGGCTACCCCAAAGCCTGGGACGGCAAATACAGCGGTCAGGATATCCCATCGGGCACATACTATTACGTAATAGATTTAAAAAATGGCAATGTGATGAGCGGCTGGGTGATGGTGATGAGGTGATTTTTGGTTCATGGATGATAGTTCATAGTTCATGGCTGAATTGCAGGGCGGATGGCTTTTAGCTTGATAGTCAACAGCCGAATTGCAAAGTGAACAAAGGTGACCATTACCATGAACCATGATCTATAAACCATGAACTACCCCCGCTACATTCAGCAGGTAATTATCCATCATATCAATATCCACTACATCATTTAAAAAGCCAATGTGCATATCGGGCCGGATGATGAGTGCTTTCTTTTGATTTTCCTTGACGTCGAAAGCATCAAAAATGTGTTGGTTTTTGGTTGATGGGGGCAGGTAAAAAAAGTTGAGGCTGGCCCCGTAGTTCTGAGTGATCCATTTGGCTAAGGTAAACAGGTCGATCTCTTTGAGTTTGCCTAAGCAAATGAGCGTAAAGCCGGGTTTGCTGCACCATTCATGCAGATCGGTTTCCAGCTGGCGTTTTTCGTCGAAAACCTTGAGATAAGGCAGCCTGTCGCCTGCTTTGATCTGGCTGGCATGGCTTAGGTTAAGGTTTATGCTGCTATCGCGATAGGCGATGCCGGTTTGTGACACGCGTTTAAAAAATGCCTCGCGCAAATGAGGTTTACTCCATACCCATTTTAAAACTACGGGCAGTAAATACTTCTTCAGCAAATTAATAAACCAGTTGCGCGACAGGATCATTTTAAAAATACGGTCGGTGGTATTGAGCAGATCTTTAGCTACCGGCATTCTTTCCTGCGCGTAGCTATCTAAAACCGATGCTTTAAGCTGGTTATTAACAATGCCGGCCAGTTTCCAGGCCAGGTTATAGGCATCCTGCAAGCCCGTGTTCATACCCTGCCCGCCAACCGGCGAATGGATATGTGCGGCATCGCCAATTAAAAAGCAGCGTTGCTCCCTGAATTTATCGGCCATGCGGTGGTGCAGGCGATAAGTGGTGAACCAGTTGGTTTGCTCAACAATGATCTGTTGTTTAGTTACTTCCCGCAGGTGCGGTAGTGCTTCTTCAATTTGCAATTCATCTTTCTTATCAAACGCATCGGGAAGGTTACCTACCACGCGATAACTCCGTTCATCGGGCATTGGGAAAAAGCCCGCGAACCCTTTTTTTGACAGGAACAGGTTTACTTTATCGCCAAAATCTGCATCTATTTTGATATCGGCCAAATAAAACTGGTGCTGATAGGTATCGCCGTTAAAAGGAATGTTCAGCTGCTTACGTACGGTGCTGTGCGCGCCGTCGGCGCCAATCAGCCAATCGCAGGTAATGGTTTGTTTATCCTCGCCACTTTGCAGCTGCAGGGTTACTTTTTCGGTATTTTGATTTAAGGATAGCAGCGAAGTATTCCAGTAAACGGGGCAGCAATTGAGTGTGATAAAATCCAGCAATAACCGCTCGTTTTTGCTCTGTGGATACATCTGGATAAAAGGAAAAGCTGTTTGAGCTTCGCCAACGTTTGAAAGTGAAAGACCGGCTACCTCTTCCCCTTCCTGGTTAAATTGAACACCGCCACCACGTTTGCCATCGATGAGCACCTTATCTATAATGCCCATTTGCCTGTAAATCTCCATAGACCGTGCCTGGACTGCCAACGCTTTTGAATGCGAAGTTGGGCCCTGCCTGCTATCGATAATTACCGGCTGCACACCATAGCGCAAAAGCTGGGCGGCCATCATCAAACCCGATGGGCCGGCGCCTACAATTACAACCGGGGTATGCTGCTGGCTTATGGTCATTTATTGCCGTGATAGAGTAAAAAGATGGTTGGGCGTTTATGCAGATCGGGCACCTTCTTTTGCCAATCGGCAATGGTTTTGGTTTGTACCAACTCGGTAGCGGCTGTAAGATCGCAGGCTATACAGAGTTTGGTTTTAGGGTTACCGCTTTTCAGAATCTCCTCAAGCATAGGGTTATTGCGGAAAGGTGTTTCAATAAACATCTGGGTTTGATCGAGCTTTATTGCCGTACTTTCCAGTTCTTTGATTTTTTTGGCGCGAAGCACTTTATCAATAGGCAGGTAACCATGAAAGGCGAAACTTTGACCGCTAAAGCCCGAAGCCATCAGCGCCAGTAAAATGGAGCTTGGGCCAACTAAAGGCACAACCTTAATACCCATGCGATGGGCTTTATCCACAATCTCAGCTCCCGGATCGGCTACGCCAGGACAGCCGGCTTCGCTCATCAGGCCGACATCATTACCGGCTTGCAGGCCTTTAAAAAAGTCGGCGTTGCCCATATCGCGGTTATGTTTGCCATAATCGTGAATAACGAGTTCGCTTTGCGGGGTTTTCAGTCCGGCTTCTTTTAAAAAGCGGCGGGCGGTTTTTTCGTTCTCCACAATGTATTCTTTGATACTGTTTATGGTATCAACCAGGTATGGCGTAAATGATTTAGCGGCCGCGTCATCGGCCAATGGTACGGGAATTAAATAAAGGGTTCCATAGGGCATATTGCAAAGTTGGTGTTTTTTGTTTAAATTAAGCTATCAAAAGGAGGCGGAAAAATGAGACAGTTAGGTGCAAATTGGTTTATTGAAGGTCATATTGATTTTGAATACAAAAAATATATCCTGTTAAGCTATCTGCAGGAAATTAACAGCCATTTCGATAACAGCCGCTTATACCCTAACCTGGCCGACCTGATTTTCCACTATAATAACCTCATCGATTTCAAAACGAATAAATCACTGTTACAGCAGGCTTTTCCGCAACGCTTATCCCAGGCCGATATTGATGCCGTAAAGCTTACCTATCAAAAGATCATCACCGATGATCAGAGCATGCAGGAGATAGAGCATATCATTACCTATGCTCTCGGCAAAATAGATCCGGCTATAAAAACCGGCAGGGATATTTATGATTTTGTTGAAAGGCATGTTAATATCGATCCTGTGGGTATTATCCCTTTAATGCCTTACCATGGCTATTTCTCGCTGCGTAACGGCAAGGAAAGTACCAACCGGATATATGAATACCAGATTACTATTTTTGAGGGCAAGGACGATAAATACCGCGGCATCAATATATCTTTTGTTGATACCTATGAGCAAAGCATAGCCAATACTCCCGAAAGTATCAAATTGCACCTCATTAACCGTAATAAATTTATACCCAACCCGGCTGTTTATTATGTACACAGTGATATTACTTTCCCACTTGAGCAAACGCTGTTGCCTGTGGCTAAAAGGAGTTTGGTGAAGTTTATCTCTAATGCGGCGTAAAAGCATTTAACTATAGGTGCTGTCATAATCTTTCCCAAAAAGCTGCTTTACAGAGATAAACATTTATATTCGTTACCAAATAAACCTGAAATAGAAAGGCAATAAGTTGCGTACTTATGCCTTATTTTTTAACCAGTAAAATAACTGTAAAGCTGACATTATCTGATTGTGCATTATTTGGCGAGTCTAAAATGACGTGCAAATTTTAAGATGCTCCCCCAATTTATAATCATATGAGAAAACTTTTAATCGCGTTCCTTTTGTTAAATGGCTTTGTAAGTCAGGCTCAAATTAAGCCCTCGGGTATTCTGTTAAATGATAAAAATGCCCGGGTCAAAACCGCTAAGGAATTTTCGGTAGTATCTGCTTCAGATAGCAATCATCCGGTTGAATTAACTTTTCAAACTCATACTTGCGTTGGCGTGAGCCGGGAAGATAATAAATGGTACGTTCTGCCTTTAAATGACGCCTCTGGTAAAATCAGCGCAAATACAAATTTGTGGATCCTGCCGCAGAACGCGCTTTCCAAGGACAACTCATATTTGATCAAATTATCAGGAAGCGACTCGGTTACGGCCGTTTCTGAAAACGACCGGTTAAAGGTAAATGTATACTCCAAAAAATTTGAGTTGTATACCGCCGAAGCCCGCCCGCATAGCGATTGTTTTAATAACCGTTATGCCCTCAACATACAAGGCGGCGATGCTTTTGCAAACACCCTGGCCGGTTTTTACTGGGGAACCATGTTGCAATCGGTAATTGAAAAAACTAAGGCCAAAAATTATCCTTATTCAAGTGGGTATGTTATCAGCACCTTAAATCCTAAGGCTTATGCCGGTTCATACCCGGATGTTGATCACGAATTTCAGATAAAGGGGCGGCTGGCTTTTGCCTCTGATCTTGATATTGACGTAGTAAGGCGCATGATGGAACTTCAGTTTAAATTGATGCAGGATGACCCAGAAGGTTTGTTTAGAGATCCATGTTCTGTACAGCCCAGTGGCGAACGCGAATATCATATCCGCAGGAACAGTCAAAATAATAAGGTAAATGCCAATATGTTTTTATTAACCGGCAATATGGAAATTCAGGAAGAGGCATTCCATTATTTTGAAGCCACCAAAGATTCTGCATGGCTCAGTAAAAACATCGAAAACCTTGAAAAGGCCGCCGCGCTTACTATTGCAAACACAGATCAGTATGGGCGTGTATGGTCTGACGTATATTATGAAGACCAGGTAATGAAAGATGGCCGGGAAACAATGTCGGGCGCGTTGGCAGCTTATACTTTTCAATTGCTGGCACAAATGGAAAGCATTTTGAACCGGGGAAATAAATCAGATTACTATGCTGGATTTTCAAAAAAGATAGCCCATCAATTGGTTCAGCCATTACCACAGGGTTTTTGGGATGAGCAGGAACAACGGTTTGTGGATTGGGTAGACAGAAGCGGCGTAAAACACAATCACATTCACTTACTGGCCAATATTTTGCCTGCCATGTTTGGTTATACGACAGAAGCTCAAACCCAGGCGGTTGCCAAGCTGGTTAACTCAAACCTGGCCGAATTTCAACGGTTCCCGAGTTTTATCTCGGCAGATGTAGCAGCCTATGACAAAAATGAAATAGGCGATGGCGGCCCCTATGATCTTTGCGCCGCCGGACGTTACTGGTGGTGGGATGCTTCATACTGGAAATGGCTTAACAACAACGAGATGCTGTATAATCAACTTAAAACCGTTGCTGCCGAGGCTGTTAAAGATTCTTATTACATGGGCGAAAGGTACGATATGAACCATGTTTACTACGTTGACAATAAAGACTGGCACGGTGCAGATATGTATTATGAATATCCCTGCGTTTATACATCCATTTTGATAGATAATTATTTAGGAATTCAGCACACCTTAAATGCCGATTTAAGCATTAAGCCCAAGGTTAACGGATATGGCACAATTGAATTTACAAATCCGCTATACAATATTCGTTATACAATTACTGCAAAAGGGTTTAAGCTAAAGAACCTGTCCAACAAGCCAAGGCGTTTTGCTGTGGATCTATCATCGGTATTTAAAGGGAAGCAATTGAAATTGGCTGGTAAGTTGAGAATAGAAAGCCCGGATGCTGTAATTACGTTAGCGGCGAATGAAGAAGCGAATTGGGTTTTAAGTAATTGATAGAAAAGCGCTTCATCATGTCATTGCGAGGCACAAAGCAATCCCAAACTATACAGGACGGCCCTGCAAATCGGGGATTGCTTCGTGCCTCGCAATGATGCTTTTTTAATATTCCGTTTATTTTAATAAGCCAACAACCTCTCCATAGTCTGCTCCAGCCTTGCCTTTGCCATAAACTGATCTTCCAAAGCTTTATTCATGGGGATGGCAGTATCCAGACTGCCGCAACGGATTACCGGGGCGTCGAGGTATTTAAAACAATGCTCGGCAATGTGAGCTGCAATTTCAGCACCGAAACCACTGGTAAGGGTATCTTCATGTAAGATCAACGCTCTGCCTGTTTTTTTAACGCTCGCTTCAACTGCTTCCTGGTCCCAGGGTTGCAGGCTGCGGAGGTCGATAATCTCGATGGATTGATCCGGATGTTTATCTGCATACTCTAAAGCCCAGTGTACACCGAGGCCAAATGTAATAATGCTGGCCTTTTCGCCTTGTTTAATGACATTGGCTTTGCCAATCTCAATCATTACCTCATTATCGGGTACATCGGCACTAATGCTTCGGTAAAGATATTTGTGTTCGAAATAAATTACAGGATTGGGGTCATCGATAGCGGCAAGCAGCAGGCCTTTGGCATCTGCTGGGGTGGCCGGGTAAACCACTTTTAAACCGGGGGTTTTGGTAAACCAGGCTTCGTTACTTTGCGAGTGGAAGGGGCCTGCACCGGTGCCCGCGCCCGTCGGCATCCGGATCACCACATCAACGCCCTGCCCCCATCGGTAATGCGTTTTGGCCAGGTTATTAACAACCTGGTTAAAGCCACACGTGACAAAATCTGCAAACTGCATTTCGACCACGGCTTTGTAACCATTAATGGCAAGCCCCATGCCTGCACCTACAATTGCCGATTCGCAGATGGGCGTATTGCGTATGCGGGCTTTGCCAAACTCTTCCACAAAGCCCTGGGTAATTTTAAAAGCGCCGCCGTATTCGGCAATATCCTGCCCCATGATTACGAGATTAGGGTGTTTGCGCATAGCTTGTTTAAGCCCGTCGCTAATGGCATCTATATAGCGCTTGTTAGTAACTGCTGCAGGTTGTGGTTTTGCAGCCGGGAAGCTGTAGGGCTTGTACATGTCCTGTACTTCTGTGGCAATATCAGGTATAATATCTGCCTCGGCGTAAACTTTTTCAATTTCGGTTTCGATGATGGCGGCGAACTCCTTGCGGATAGCCGGGATCATATCTTTAAGCAAAACCCCTTCGGTAAGCAGGTACTTTTCAAAGTTTGCAACCGGATCTTTTCCTGCCCACCATTCAAATAAATTATTGGGGACGTATTTGGTACCTGATGCCTCCTCGTGGCCACGCATCCTGAAGGTCATGCATTCCAGCAAGATGGGGCGTGGGTTTTCACGAATGGCTTTATTAAGTGTGGTGATGGTATTATAAACCTCAAGCAGGTTATTGCCATCAATCCGGCGACCTTCCATGCCGTAACCTATGGCTTTATCAATCAGTTCGCGGCAATTATATTGCTCGTTGGTTGGGGTAGAAAGGGCGTAGCCATTATTTTCGATTAAAAATATTACCGGTAATTTCCAAACGGAAGCTATGTTAAGGGCTTCATGAAAGTCGCCTTCGCTGGTAGCTCCTTCCCCGGTAAAAACAAGTGTCGATTTTTTTTTGCCCGATAATACATCGGCCAGGGCAATTCCATCGGCCAGGGCAAGCTGCGGGCCAAGGTGCGATATCATCCCGATGATCTTATACTCCTGGGTACCGAAATGGAAAGAGCGGTCGCGCCCCTTGGTAAAGCCCGAAGGTTTGCCCTGCCATTGTGCCATTAACCTTGATAAGGGAATACCCCGGGATGTAAAAACACCCAGGTTGCGGTGCATGGGCAAAATATATTCGTCTGGATTCATGGCCAGGGCGCTGCCAACTGCTATGGCTTCCTGGCCAATGCCCGAAAACCATTTGCCAATGCGCCCCTGCCTCAGCAGGATCAGCATCTTTTCTTCAACCATGCGTGGGAATAGCAATTTTTTGTAAAATGCCAGCAAAGTATCATTATCGAGGTTTTTCCTGTCAAAAATCATAACGTAAAACTACTGAAGTTTTTAAAACTTTGTATGTTTGATGATACTATCAAAAAACTATGAAACGTACGGGGATTTTACTCTTGGTGTTACTGTTGCTGATCGGTTTCGCGGCCAGCTCACAGGATTTTTTCTTATTGCCACATAATTTTTACGTGCATAAAGGCGATAAGCTGAACCTGCATTTACTGAGCGGTAATGAGTTTAAGCCTGAAAATGAATTTATTTACGCTAAAGCAAAGGCAACTAAGTTTATGCTGTATGAGGGCTCTAAAAAAACAGACCTTTCAAAAAGCAGCAATCCTGCCGACAGTAGTTTACTTACCTATGAGCTTCAGAACTCGGGTCTTGCGCTTTTTGAACTGGTGAGGGAGGATGAAACAGAATCGGAAAGGAATAAATTTATAAGGGCGCTTGAAAGCGAAGGCCTTGATAAAATGGCCGAAGAAGCCCGTGCCAGCAGTCAGCAATACTTTGTTGAAAGGTATCACCAATCCTCCAAAACGCTGATCTCTGTTGATAAGGCCAATGGAAAAGACTTTGATAAACCGCTGGGCGAAGATTACGAGATTGTGATACAGCAGAATCCCTATAAGTCGGCATACGGAGATGATGTTACCGCACAGATTCTGTTTAAAGGCAAGCCGATGAAGGATGCCGCGGTAATTCAATACGTACGTACGCTGAATGGTACTATTATACCGCAAAAGCTTTTAAGTGATAATAACGGCCTGGTGTTTTTTAAACTAAGCCGCGAAGGGGTTTATATGATCAGCTCAACCCACGTTGAACCGGCACAGGACAAAAAAGCCGATTACGAAAACTGGACCGCTACCTTCACTTTCGCGTTCAGCAATACTGACGATACCCCGAATACCTATAGGGAGTTTGGGTTTGGAAATAAACACTGATTTTAATTAGTAGCAGGTTTTAGTTGCAGTAGCAGCGGAGCTGTTTAAAAAAAATAAAGGCCCGGTTCACTTAATTAGTAGCAGGTTTTAGTTGCAGTAGCAGTTGAGCTTTTAATAAAAAAATAAATGCCCGGTTCAATCAACCGGGCATTTGTTATATATTGAGTTAGTGATTTTTATTATTGAGCGATGTAAAATGATTTTTGATCGCCATCCTGGTAAACGTGGATTGATTTTTTAACCACCTGGTTATTGCTGTAGATCTCCATGGTATATTCACCATCGGCCAAACCGTTTAACACGTAGCCTTTGCTCACATCGGTTTTGCTGGGCACAATGTCTTTCAATAAAAGTTCATTGTCTTTATTGTAAACCTTTACAACTGATTTTCCGTTTTCAGATTTTGCAAAGTTTATTTTTAAACCGCGATCATGATCAAGGGCTTTAAAGCTTACTACTTCTTTTGCTTTAGGATTAACATCGGCATTGCCTTCGTCGGCTTTGGCTACTTTGGTAGCAAATACTCCTGCAGTTAATAATACAAATAAGGCTGATAATTTTATTGAGGTTTTCATGGCGTTAAGGTTTTAATGTTTTTAAATATGTTGTGTTGTTGTTTTCAATGATCAAATGAACAACATATATTTTGACTGCTAAAAAGAGTTATACCAGCCATGGATATAAATAGACAAAGCCCTGAAAGTGCTCTGCAAACGCTAAAAAGGCACAATTGGTCGAAGTTTTGGGAGTTGGTCGGGAATTTTGGGGAGTTGGTAGAAAGCTTCGAGCTATTGGTCAGGCGGGAGGTGGAAATAGCCTATAATGTGGAGTGCTGTCCTGTTAATGATTATCAATCAACCGCATGTCATTTCGAACGAACCCGATTGGGGGCGTGCGGGGCTGGTGAGGAGAAATCTTATACGCCGTGTAGGGGCATTCTGCATGGCGTATAAGATTTCTCTTTCGCCCCGGCGCTCGTTCTCCCGCCCGCAGCTCTATCGAAATGACATTTTCTTTTATTTGAAAGAGATCTACGGATGATGAATTTTGTAAAGAGGCGATTATGCGTCCTTGCAGAAAGAGATATAAAAAATTACCTTGTTGCCGATACCTTGTTGGTAAGCGCTACAAAATCTGCTACGCTTAACCTTTCAGCCCGTAGTTCGAGCATTGGTTCGTCGGTTAATTTCTCTTTATTAATAAGTGATGAGATGGCGTTGCGCAAGGTTTTGCGACGCTGGTTAAAGCCGGCTTTTACAATTTGCCAAAACAACTTCTCATCACAGTCAAGGGTTTGCTTTTCGTTGCGCGTAAGCCTGATCACTGCCGAAAGTACTTTTGGCGGTGGGTTGAACACGCCCGCTTTTACGGTAAACAAATATTCTACTTTATAATAAGCCTGTAAGAATACGCTCAGGATACCGTACTCCTTGCTGCCCGCTTTAGCCGCGCAGCGTTCCGCAACTTCTTTCTGAAACATGCCCACTACTTCTACCACCTGCTGGCGGTTGTCAAGTACTTTAAACAGGATCTGCGATGAGATATTATAGGGAAAGTTACCGATAATGGCAAAGCTTTCGGGGAAAATGCTTTTAAAATCAAGTTCCAGGAAATCGGCATTGATGAGCCTGTTGCCCAGTTGCGGATATTTCTTTTTCAGGAAATCGTACGATTCGGTATCGATATCAATGAGCGATGTTTCGTATTCGGTTTTTTGCAGCAGGAAATCAGACAGCACACCCATCCCCGGCCCTACCTCAAGCACATGACCGAAACGCCTCTCGGGTTTCAGGCTGTCAACTATCTTTGCTGCTATGTTTTTATCAGTAAGAAAATGTTGCCCTAAATGTTTTTTTGCCCTTACCAATGTCATTATTAATCAAATATTTGAGCAAATTAAATCATATTTGTGCTTTTATCAGGAACTGTAAGCTTAAAATCTTTTATTTGCAGGTGCAAAGATAGGTTAAAGGCCAAAGGTTAAGGGTAAAAGGTTTGCTTTAAACATTAAGCTTTTATAAATCATTAATAATCATCACTGTTAAAGTTCATAGAATCGCCTCAATAAATGGGTGAAATCAAAACTTATCAGTGGAATCAGTACAGAGAATGAGCGATAAATTAAAAATTGGGATCAGCATTGGCGATGTGAACGGTATCGGTTTAGAGATAATTATTAAAACTTTGGCCGATAATAAAATTTATGAGTATTGTACGCCTATTGTTTACGGGCATACCAAAGTGGCTTCATTTCACCGTCGTGCAACCCAGGTTAATGAGCTTAATTTTTTAGTGATCAATGATCCGTCGCAAACTCATTTTCGCAAGCCCAACATGATCAACTGCTGGGAAGAAGATGTAAAAATAGAGTTGGGCCAGGTTACCGAAGCAGGTGGCAAATATGCCTTTAAATCGCTGGAGCGTGCCGTGTACGACCTGAAAGAAGGTTATATCGACGCCCTGGTGACGGCACCTATCAACAAGGATAATATCCAGAACGAAAAATTCCAGTTTCCGGGACATACCGAATATTTGCAGCAATATGATGGCGCTGCCGAATCGCTGATGTTTTTGGTGAGCGATACTTTACGAGTTGGCGTGGTTACCGGCCATATCCCGGTATCAAAAATTGCCGAAAGCATTACAGCCGAAAAAATCCTGGCCAAGCTGAAGCTGATGAACAACAGCCTGCAAACCGATTTCTGGATCCGCAAGCCAAAAATCGCGGTATTGGGCCTTAACCCACATGCGGGCGATAATGGGCTGATAGGCAGCGAAGAAAAAGATATCATTATACCGGCTATTGAAGAAGCCCGCTCAAATAATATCCTGGCATTTGGCCCATACTCGGCCGATGGCTTTTTTGCCAATGGTACTTACCTGCAGTTTGATGCCGTGCTGGCCATGTATCACGACCAGGGCCTGATCCCTTTCAAGCAGATCGCCTTTGAATCGGGCGTTAATTTTACCGCCGGTTTAAACTTTGTGCGCACTTCGCCAGATCATGGTACCGCATATGATATTGCCGGTAAAAATCAGGCTTCTGAGATCTCGTTCCGCGAGGCTTTATTTACTGCTATTCATATCGTAAAAAACCGCAGGGAGGGCCTGGAGCTTAACGAAAACCCACTTTTATTTAGCAAGCTGAGCCGCGACAGGGACTAAAAAAAGGTATGTAATAGTAATGTTTCAATTTAATTGCCGTTAAATTAAAACATTTACGGCGCTATGCGCATTTACATGACTGAATGAGTAATTTTCTGAGTCGTATACGTTCAATTGATGCTTTCCGTGCTGTAACAATGTTTCTGATGATATTTGTGAATGACCTGGATGGCATTCCGAATACCCCAAACTGGCTAAAACACGCGGGCTCAAATGTTGATGCGCTGGGTTTGGCCGATACTATTTTCCCCGCGTTTTTGTTTATCGTAGGCCTTTCAATCCCGTTTGCTTTTCAAAACAGGTTAAAGCAGGGCGATAATTTCAAGCTGCTGTCGCGGATCGTAAGCCGCTCGTTCGCGCTCATTTTTATAGGGTTTTTCCATGCCAATATGGAAACCTACAACGAGGCCACTACCCTGCTGCCCAAGCCCGTTTGGGAAAGCCTGGTAACATTCAGCTTTTTCTTTATCTTTTTAGATTACAGCAAGGATACGCCACCAAGAAGGCGCTATTTATTGCAGGGCTTCGGCATATTGTTACTGGCCGGTATGGCCGCCCTTTATCGTACCAGCGACCCCGGGCATGTCTGGTTGCATTTTACATGGTGGGGCATATTAGGTTTGATAGGCTGGTCGTACATGCTTTGCGCCCTTATTTACTATTATTCGGAGGGACACTTATGGATTCAGTTGGCTGCATGGATGTTCTTCATGTTCTTTAATTTGGATGTTCATTTCGGTTTTCTTGATTTTATCGACAGGCTGCAGGGCTATATCTGGATAGCCGGCAATGGTGCCATGCAATCCTTCACCATGGCAGGGGTATTTATTTCGGTATTGTACATGCGCCTCAAAGCCAATAACGAAATGAAGATGCTTTGGGTGGCCATGATCCTGATAGCCATTATCCTGTTTAACCTGGGCTTTATCGTGCGCTATTTCAGTGGCGGTATTTCCAAAGAACGCGATACCCCATCATGGGTGCTCATTTGTACCGGTATAAGTTTGGTGGTATATGCTTTCTTTATTTTCCTGGTTGATGTTAAAAATAAATACAATTGGTTTAAGGTGATTGAGCCTGCGGGCACCAACACATTTACCTGTTATATAGTCCCTTTCTTGTTTTATCCCATATATGAAATGAGCAGGATTGGTTACCCCGAATACTTAAGCCAGGGTACCGGAGGGCTCATCAAATGTATCGTATTTGCGTTTGTAATGGTATGGCTTACCGGTTTGCTTGATAAGATCAATATCCGGATCAAAATCTAAGCAAAGTTACTTTGTTTGGTATCTTCTCATTACATCGCCGGTTTGTGGGTCTATAATGACAGCGGTGTCGCACCAGTTAAATAGTACAAATTCGTTTTCCTTATTGATAAGTGCTCCAACGAAGGGGCAGAAATCGCCGTTGTGATATAGCGGCACATCATTTATCTGCCATAAAAAATCGCCGGTTCTGCTAAATGCAAAAACATTACGACGATCACGAACATTGCTGGGTATTCTCAATATAACTACTAAAATGTCATCAATTTCAAAAATCTCGTCGACCGGATATTCAAAATCGACGCTGTTGCCGTTGGAAAACGTTATTTGATTGCCATTTTTAGAATAAGCCATTGTTAATTTTTGAATGAAATGGACACTATTAGGTTTTTGGAGATTTAAAATGTAAAATATATGTATTAAAAATCAAACCAATACCACGGTTAATTGCATTTAACACATTAGTGTTTATATTTGCGTTCGCAAAAAAACATCATTTTACGATAATGAGAGAAATACAATTCAGAGAAGCGCTAAGAGAGGCTATGGTCGAAGAAATGCGCAGCGACGAGAATATATACCTGATGGGTGAAGAGGTTGCCGAATATAACGGTGCATACAAAGTAAGCCAGGGAATGCTGGACGAGTTTGGTGCAAAACGTGTTATAGATACGCCTATCTCTGAATTGGGTTTTGCCGGTATCGGCATCGGCTCGGCAATGAACGGCTTACGCCCTATCATCGAGTTCATGACTTTCAACTTCTCGCTGGTAGCTATCGACCAGATCATCAACGGCGCTGCCAAGATGATGTCAATGAGCGGTGGCCAGTTCTCAGTGCCAATCGTTTTCCGCGGCCCTACCGGTAACGCTGGTATGCTTAGCTCACAGCACAGTCAGTGTTTTGAAAACTGGTATGCTAACTGCCCTGGCTTGAAAGTGGTTGTTCCATCAAATCCTTATGATGCAAAAGGCTTATTAAAATCAGCTATCCTTGATCCGGATCCTGTTATTTTCATGGAGTCGGAATTAATGTATGGCGATAAAGGTGAAGTTCCTGAAGAAACATACTATATCCCACTGGGTAAAGCAAAAGTTGTTAAAGAAGGTACCGATGTTACTTTAGTTGGCTTTGGCAAGATCATGAAAGTGGTTGTTGCTGCTGCTGCCGAACTTGAAAAAGAAGGTATCCACGCCGAAGTGATCGACCTGCGTACTGTACGCCCTATTGATTACGCTACAGTTATTGAATCTGTTAAGAAAACAAACCGTTTGGTAATTATTGAAGAAAGCTGGCCTTTAGGTTCAATTGCTACCGAGGTTGCTTTCAAGGTACAAAAAGACGCTTTCGATTATCTTGACGCTCCTATCCTGCGTATTACCGGTGGCGACGTTCCGCTTCCTTACGCTCCAACTTTGATCCAGGAGTACCTGCCAAACCCTGAAAGGGTGATCAAAGCGGTTAAACAAGTAATGTACGTTACCAAGTAATCGTTTTATTAAATAAAATATCAATTGAGCCCGCTATGAAAATATCGGGCTCTTTCTTTTTTCTATTCCCCCTAAAATAATGGACGAACTCATAGTAAAAGACAGTAACGGTAACATCCTGAAAGATGGCGACTCGGTTACGCTAATAAAAAGCCTGAAAGTAAAAGGTGGAGGTGTTACGCTTAAGCAAGGTACACTTGTTAAAAAGATACGCCTTACAGATAATGATGAAGAGGTTGATTGCAAGGTTGACGGCATGAGCATAGTACTCAGGACCGAATTTCTGAAAAAGCGTTAACCTATTCCCTAAACCTAACTTTAACAGCCTTATCAATATGAAGTATTTTATTGCCTGTGTTTTTCTTTTTACAGGCTTGTGGGCTTATGGGCAAAAAATAACCCCATTAGAATACGTGGATGCCGGTACTATTTTAAAAGAAAACCAGGCCATTATTTATGGTAGTTTTATTCAACGCCTTACCTTTTGGCAAAATGGTTACGACCAAAGGATCAGGATCAGAAACCTGGAAACCAATGAGCTATTTTCATTTGAGGTAAAACCGGCAACCAGAACAAGAAAAGAGAACCCATTCTGTTTCTTTATAAAACCAGGCACTTATGAAGTGGTAAACTTTTACTATTCAAAAGCCAAATGGTATGGAACGGAGGATAATACAAGACCGGTTTTTAGAGGAATTGATTTTGAGGTTAACGTAAAAAATAAGATAGACAGTGGCCTTGTCAAAATGGAAGACCTTCACCGGATTGTTTTTAAAGTTGAGAATAATACACTTACTTATCTTGGTAAATGGCATTTTGAATCGGGCGCCCCATCATTCAGTAATGATAAAGCCGTGCTTGATAAAAAACTAAAGGAGGATTATTTTTTTCTTGAATTTGAAAAGGCCGCTATGGTGTTGCCTGACTAAAATTTTACGTTGCCGCCAAAAATATTTTTGTAAAAATACCTACTTTTAAAAATTAACTTTTTTGAACATGCAATACACCTACTTTAAAGCATTTAAACCGTTATTTTTCATAGTATCGGCCCTGATTATTGCGGGAAATGCCGCCGCTCAAGCTCAGCCTGCCGCCGCTACTACAGCGGCACCCGTGGCCGCTGTTGCTGGGGTACAAACTCATATTGATAAGTTTTTTAAAGAATACGATAAGCAAAGCACAGCCCGCGCTGTAATTGATATTTTTAAAACCAATAAACTGATGGATTCTACCCGGCTAACCGGGCTTATTGTTAAAATAGACTCTATGAGGAGTGTTATAGGCAAATACCTTGGCAAAGACCTCATCATGCAGCGTAAAGCCTCAAACAGCCTGGTATTGTACAGTTACCTGCTTAAACACGAAAGTCAACCTGCGCGCATCACCTTTATGTTTTACAAACCTAAAAACGAGTGGGAGATCTATCGTCTCTACTTTGACGTAGACGTAGATGGAGAGCTTGCCGAATCATCAAGAGTAACAGGGAAACCCTAATTGAGGTAAAAGGCGAAAGGATAAAGGTGAAAGGTAGCTTCATTATCGTTTTGCGAAGCAAAACCTTTCACCTTTCACCTTTCACCTCAATTAATCCACTAATATATTCTCCCCAAACTTTTGGGAAACTGTAGTGTCCTCCCGGTCTTCAATTTTTATGACCAGCGAGTTATCATAGGGGATTTTTTCTATCAGCTGAATTTTTGTGCCGATGCCGATATTCAGTTTTTGCAGGTATTGCAGAAACGAGCTGCTGGTATCACGTACGGCGGCAACCTTGCTTTGGGAGCCGGGTTTAAGCTCAGATAAGGTTACAGAATATGATTTGGGTACTTTGCCATTGGCTTTGGGGATAGGATCGCCGTGGGGGTCGTATTCGGGGAAACCAAGGAATTTCTCTAACCTATCGGCCAGGGTGGCATCGTTAATGTGCTCCAGTTCTTCGGCTATATCATGGATCTCATCCCAATGGTAGCCCAATTTTTCCAGCAAAAAAACTTCCCAGAGGCGGTGCCTGCGCACAATCAATACAGCGTCTTTTAAGCCCTGCGGTGTTAGCCTTACGCCCTTCTTTTTATCGTATTCAATAAGTTGCTTTTCGGTAAGCTTACGGATCATATCCACTACCGATGCCGGGTTATTGCTGAGTGCATCGGCTATGGCGGTAGGTGTTATTTTAAAATCTTTTCCCTGCGAAGCAAGTCGATAAATAGCTTTTAAATAGTTTTCTTCCGAAAGCGTGTACATCAGTGGTTACTTTGATAAAATACAAACATAAGCAAAAGCAGGACGCCTGTTACCGGCTAAACGTTACTATTTGATTGTAAATACCTGTTAAAAAACAAACAGGCCTCCTTTTTGGGGAAGCCTGTCCTTTACTTATATATTGTATATTAATGGTGTCCATGACCTCCGCCGTGACCTTCACCATGGCCGTGTTCGCCACCATGACCGTGATCGCCGCGGTCACCACCTCCATGCCAGCCTCCCCTGTTTGGGTTGCCACCGTGCCAGCCGTTATCGCCACGCCATCCACGATCTCCTCCGCGCCAGTGATTGGCGTATCTTACATCGCGGCTGTTGCGGATAATAACCTGGTCATGACGACCGCGATAGCCGGCATAATGATCCCTGTAGTAAGCGTTTCGGATCCATGGATTGCGTTCGTTAACTACAACCTTGTAGCCATTGTAAACGTTATAATTCCGGTATCTTACCGGTAAATATCTATGGTGTACCCACACATTGTTTTCAAAATAAACATAATTGTGAGTTGGTACGTCGTAATAAGCATCGATATCTGGCATGTAGTAATAATCAACGTGATCGTAACCTACCGGACCCCAATCTGGCTGACTGCCTATATTAATACCTAACCCAATACTAACCTGTGCCGAAGCCATCTTCGCAGTGAAGCAGCTTAATAATATAGCAGCCGATAAAATAATCTTTTTCATGATGTGTGTAATAAGTTATGTAGGTATGACTATGGTTAAAGCCCATGGTTTAACTTGTTTCAATACCTGTTGCGCTATTTATTCAAAATAAATGCCACTATCATCACTGCCTTAGTGTAATGAACTGAATTTAGGTAGGTATAATTTAGTTACTACAGGTTGTTGTTGTATTAATTAAATGAAGGGCGCTGGTAATTAAAAAACCTGTATTTTATGATCGGCAATTAGAAATAAAAGATTGGATAAATCATTGTGCCGTTCCCATGCGACAAGAAAATAGCTTTTGCAGATTGTATGTAAAAACAGACAATAATAACAGCACAAAAAAAGCCACCTCTGAAGAGAGGTGGCCTGAATATGATGGTTAATCAAATTATTGTTTAGGTGCAGCTGGCTGATCTGCCGGTGCTTTACCAATCAGGTCCATGAACTGATCAAGTTTTGGTGTAATGATGATCTGTGTACGCCTGTTTTGGGCTTTACCACTTGGGGTTGAATTATCGGCAATCGGGTTGTATTCACCACGGCCGCCGGCAGTTAAACGTTTAGGATCAACCTGGTAAGTAGTCTGCAATGCCTGCACTACAGATGAGGCACGTAAAGCACTTAAATCCCAGTTATTACGGATGTTTTTCTGTGAGATAGGCACGTTATCGGTGTTACCTTCAATCAGCACATCATAAGTGCTGTAGTCCATGATAATTTTGGCTATTTTGCTTAAAGTAGCACCTGCTTTGTCAGATACTTCATAGCTGCCAGATTTGTACAGCATATTATCAGACAGAGAGATGTAAACAACACCTTTTAACACTTTAACATCAACATCCTGAGTTTCCTGAGGGGTTAATGAGCGGGTAAGGTTGTTGGTTAACACCATATTAAGCGAGTCGCTTTTGTTTTTAGCATTAACTAATTGTTGAATATAGCGGTTTGAGCTATTGATCTCATCAACCAGTTTTGAGATGTTGACATTGCCCTGGCTGCTTGAATTTAAACACTTGTTCAAGGCGTCCTGCAAAGCGGTTACGTTTGCTTTTTGCTGATCAATTTGCTCTTCAAGGCTTTTGTTGCGGCTGCGCGCCACGGCAAGTGCCTGTTCGCTGGTTTGGTATTTAATGCTTAGGTCTTTGGTGCTGTTTTGCAATTGAGTGTAATTAGCATCCAATTCTTTGTACTTTTTGCTGCTAACACAGCTTTGGCCTAATACTGCTACTACGAGCAGCGCCAAAATGGATATTCGATATTTCATAAGTGTAATTTGATTTAAATCGTTTAACAATAAATCGGTTAACTAAGTAACGAATATAATGTTTGTTTATAGCTAAACCTAAGTAAACAAACTATAAAAGTTAACCTAAATGTGACATATGTGGGCAAGTTTTGTGCCGAAGGAAGTCAATACCCCTCATAGCGAAATAGCAGGGATTTTAAGCCAAAAAGGACTGTCCTTTTTGGGGGACAGTCCTTCATAAAAACAATCAAAATTATAACAATACAAAAACTTAGTCGCGGTGGCCACGGCCGTGATCATGGTCATCGTGACCATGGCCGCGGTTATCATGTTTTACTACATCAACCCTGCGTACGGTTTTACGTTCAACGTAATGATTGCGGTATTTTTCGTCATGGCTATCGCGAATTACAACTTGATCGTGACGGCCGCGGTATGAAGCATATTTACGTTTGTAAACATCGTTTCTAACCCAAGGGTTACGTTCATTAACCACTACTTTGTAACTGTGATAAACGTCATAGTTTCCAAAGCGTGGAGGCAACATTGCACCGTGTACCCAGGCATTGTTATCAAAATATACATATTGATGAGCGTTGATATCGTAATAAGAATCAATATCCGGCAGGTAGTAGTAATCCACATGATCATAACCTACAGGACCCCATTCAGGCTGACTGCCAATGTTAATACTTAAGCTTATTTGAGCGCTGGCTATTTTTACAGTTAAACTGCTTACTAAAATGGCAGCAGTTAAAATTATCTTTTTCATGTTGTGTTATTGTTTTGTTTGCAAGTATGACAATAACAAATCATAAAAGTTTAGCCCGTTACATGTTGTAACGGGTAACTAATTGGTTACAATGTTGAGTGAAATGTTAAACTGATTGATATTCAGTTTATTCGTCGTCGCTATCTTTATCCGCGGCTTTTTTACCTGCCATGGCCAATACCGGTTTGCCTATAACTTTATAGCTGCCTTCGCCTTTAAGGATGGATGCCAGCTGGGCTTTATCCTGCATGGTTTTTACGGCTTGGGCAAGTTCCTTGTCGTATTTAAAGTTGGTTTCGTAGCGGCCTTTTTCATAATAATAGCGGGATGCTATCTCGTTTTCAAGTACCTGCTTTATCTCGTCTTTATGCTGGATAAGATCGTTCTTTTTGCTGGCCATCAATTTGGTCTTCAGGCCTTCGTATTCGCCCTGGATATCATTGAACTGTTTATCCTTGGTTGCTTCGGTTTTTAAACGGTCCAACAATTTTTCAGACGCGGTGGTGTAGCTGTAGTTTTTATCGGCCAGGTATTTTACAAAATCATTGTATTCTCCGTCTGATAGAGAGAATGAGCGGGCGTCATTGATTTTGGAATGCTTATCCCGGTAAACAGTAGCGTAATCAAATATCAGCAGCTTGCCCACCAGTGCCTGGGTAACATTGGCAAATTTTTCCTGTTTGATAAATAAATCCGGGTAAATTCCACTTCCATCATAAACAGAGCGGCCATTTTTTGTTTTGAACTCGTGTATAAGCGAATCGGCTACTTTCACCACGCTGCCATCATCCTTGCGGTGGGTATAATCCAGCTCCTGGATACAACGGCCCGATGGTACATAATATTTAGCAATGGTGATTTTTACCAGGCTGTTGTACGGTAAATTGAATGTTTGCTGCACCAGTCCTTTGCCATAGCTGCGCTGGCCGATAATTACCGCGCGGTCAAGGTCTTGCAGCGAGCCGGCAACAATTTCACTTGCCGATGCCGAATGGCTGTTAACCAATACCACCAATGGTAAATTAGGCTCAAGCGGAGCACTGATGGTACTGTAGGTAAAATTCTTTTCTTTTATTTTTCCCTTTTGCGATACGATCTCTACATCCTTCTGCACAAAAAGGTTCACGATCTTAACAGCTTCCTGTAAAATGCCTCCGCCATTTGACCGAAGATCGAGGATGATGCCGTTCGGGTTTTTCTTTTTTAGTTCGGTAAGTGCGGTAGTAACTTCAGCGGCCGAGTTTTCGAGGAATTTATCGAGCTTGATATAGCCCATATTACCCTCAACCATTCCATAGTAGGATACGTTGGGTTGTTTGATCTCATCGCGGACAAGATTTTTCTCAAAAGGTTGAGGGGTATTGTCGCGCTTGATAAACAGTTTGATAGCTGCGCCTTTAGAACCTTTAAGTAATTGGCTCACCTGGTCGTTATCTTTACCGTTCAGGTCAACGTCATTGATTTTTAGGAGCTGATCGCCAGGGTGTACATCGCCTTTCTGGGCGGGGAAGCCAGCAAAAACTTCGGATACAAATACTTTACCATTACGAACAAAGATACTGGCACCAATGCCCCCGTATTGTGTGCTTACGTAGTGAAGCTTATAATCCTCAATTTCCGATTCGGGTACAAACTCGGTATAAGGGTCAAGGCCATCGAGCATGGCATCGACGCCTGTTTTTACCAGTTTGGCCGAATTGATATCGTCGACATAGTTAACATTAACCTCTTTATAAACCGAGGCAAAAACATCAAGGTTCTTCGAGATCTGAAACAGGTCGTCATTAAAACCCACTATGCCCGCGGCCAACAATGCAATACCTGCAAATAAGCCTGCTTTTTTGTATCCTTTTTTGAACACTAAACCCTGTTTCATCATTTATCCTCGAAAAAAATAAAAATACAAAAAAGCTATCCAGTTTGTATAAACGTAGTGTCTATTTTACAGTCGGTTGGTATCAATATTAACCAGGGCCTTTTTTAGGGTGAAAACCACATACTTACGATCCCGGTTTACAAGGTCCATCAGTTTGGTAATCAGGCTTTCTTCCTGTCCTTCGCTGTATTTCAACTGCTCGTCTGTAAGGTGGTTGTATTTACGTTGAATTTTAATTTTTACGCGTTCCCAGTCTTTGTTTGTAATACTGATTTCAGCCATGTTTAATTTATTTTCAGCAAAAATATAAAAAATACCAAGTTGCTACTGTTTAAATGTTTGGCTCGTGTATTGATATTGCCTATTACGGCCTTAATATAGGCCGGGTTATAAACCAAACTAAATTAATAACGTAGAGCTGTATACAATTTTAAGGATTACGTGCGTTACGGCTTTACATTTAACAACGAAAAACATGAAAAAGTATCTATTAAGTGTGGCATTACTGATTGCAGTAAGCATCAGTACCAAAGCACAGTTTTCTTTAGGTGTGAAAGGTGGCGTCAATTTTTCAAAGATCGGCTCCGATAATTTCAGCGACAAAAACCTCACCGGTTACCAGGCTGGTTTATTTGCCCGTGTAGGTAACAGTGTTTATTTGCAACCGGAGCTTTACCTGAGCGGTACCGGTGGTAAATTTGAATCGAACGATAATAATACCGCTTTTAGTGGTAAGGTAAGGTTCACTAACTTAAACGTACCCTTGCTGATAGGTAAATCATTTGGCGAAAAAGATCTGAATTTCCGGATCATGGCTGGTCCTATTTATACGTACGAACTTGATCATAGTACCAGTCTGGGTAATAACATCAGCAACGCGGCAACCGATTTTAATAAAAGCAACCTTGGTTTCCAGGCCGGCGCGGGTGTTGATATTGGTTCCATTACTGCAGACCTGCGCTATGAAGGCGGCTTAACCAAAGTAAGCGACAGCTTTGCCAAACGCCAAAACCTTTGGGCGTTGAGCGTAGGCTTTAAGATTTTCTAAGCTTGAAGTTCGTGGTGACATAATTAGTTTAAGTTCGTGAGGACACGAACTTGGGGAAAGTAAAACGGCCCGGTAGGTTAACCTGCCGGGCCGTTTTGTTTATCTACATTCACTCGTCATTGCGAGGAACGAAGCAATCGCGAACTATACAGGGCTACTTGCATAGCCTCTCTGCTTTTTGGGGATTGCTGCGTTCCTCGCAATGACATTTTACCTACTTCGCGCTAAATACTACCGAAGTTACCCCGGCTGTCATAGCGGCTTTACTTGCCGGTTTATATACAAAGAACAGTTTGTGCATTTTGCCATCTGTTACCGGTGTAAGTACTATGTGAACAGCTCCGCCTTTGGCATCTTTGGCCGGCACCGGCATACTGCCTTTACCTGCAAGTGCGCCGGTTTCTGAATCAAGCCTCAACTCAAAATTAAGCGGAGCGGTTGGTGGAGCCTGCCAGAAGTTGGTTAGGTTGATAGAGCGTACGCCGGTTAAATCGATATTTTCCAGTTCAAACCAGCCATCAGCACCAGGATAGATCATCAGGTTCATGCCATTATATTTAAAGGCGGTAAACTGGTTGAATTTCTCGGTGCCTTTAAACAGGTATGTGCTGCTGTTTAATGATACTATAGCGCTTCCGGTTAGTTTTTTGATGTCGTTGCCACCATTATCGGTGTATTTGGCCGATAATACCAGCGCTGCCGACTGTTGTTTTTCTGGCGGAGCAGGCATGATAGTACCTGATGCTGCTAACGATGGCTTTTGATCGCTGTTATCAAGCGAAAGCACCCAGTTAATGATCTGGTCAATATCACCCTGTTTAATGTTTGGATGTGCCGACATCGCGGTTTCGCCCCAAACACCGGCGCCACCTTTGATTACCTTTTGGGTAAGCTTGGCCATTGCATTAGGGTCTTTTTTGTATTTGGCTGCAACCTGTACAAATGATGGGCCTATTGATTTGCCATCTTCCTTGTGGCAGCTTTTGCAATCCATGGTAAGCATGAGTGTTTTACCACGGTTTTCAGGTTCGCCTTGTTCGTGCTGTGCTGCAGACTGGGCTTTGTCAAAACCTTCAATATAATCCAGGCCTACATATATGCGTTTTGGATCAACTGCTTTGGTATCCGGCCCGTCGGTTACGTTAACCGTGTATTTGAACGGTACGCCCGGCAGGTAGAATGATTTATTACCACCGCTGATATTGATGCTAACGGTTGGTTGCTCGTTACCTGCGTAAACGCTAACCGGTGCGCTCTTGCTCGATGCACCTTTATCGTCTTTTGCTTCAACAGTAATTTTGTAATCGCCAATTGTTGTGTAAGTATAGCTAAGTGATGGCGTTGTTGTTTCCTTGGTTACGCCATTACCCAGGTTCCAGGTATAGGATACATTGTCTTTTTCCGGATCGGTAGCTTTAACAGCAAGCTTAACGGTAAACGGTAACACGCCGGATGTTTTATCAGCCTTGAAAGATGAAATTTCAGGCGGGCGGTTTCCTCCAATATAATCTATGCGGAACAAGCCGGCATCCGGGTTATGCGAAAACCAGCCGCTGCCATACTCTAAACCATAAAGTCTGCCATCCGGGCCAACTTCCATATCAATCATGGAGTTTACTTTCAGTTTAGGGAAGAAGGGCTCCATTTTGTCAAAGTCGCCTTCTGGAGTAAGGCTAACGGCTTTTATCCAGCCGCGCATCCAGTCGTATGCTAAGAATTTGCCGTTATAGTAATCAGGCAGGCGGGTTTCTTCCGGGAACATGTCGGTATAATAAACCGGACCGGCCATAGCGTTACGACCGCCTGTACCAACCTGCGGGAAATCGGCAGATGGGCCATAAGGGTACCAGATAAACGCCGGTTGAGCCGGTGGCAGATCGGTTAAGCCGGTATTATTGCGCGAATTATTAACCGGGTGCTTAGGATCAAACGCCGGGCCTGATTTACCTGTGGCATAATCATAAAGATGGTACGGCTTGTTATCGCCCACAAAATATGGCCAGCCAAAGTTACCTGCTTTTTTAGCCTGGTTAACTTCATCATAACCCATTGGACCGCGGTTGTCCAGGCTGTCATTATGGGCATCCGGGCCAACTTCGCCCCAATACAGGTAACCATTTTTTTGATCTACCGAAATACGGTACGGGTTCCTGTCGCCCATTACATAAATTTCGGGGCGGGTTTTTGGTGTACCTTTCGGGAACAAGTTGCCCTCAGGGATTTCATATGTACCGTCGTCTTTAAGGTTGATACGCATAATCTTACCACGCAGGTCATTGGTATTACCTGCTGAACGGCGCGCGTCAAATTGTAAATGGCCTGGTCGGTCATCAAGTGGAGCATAACCGCTGCTTACGTATTTCTGACCTTTTTCATCAAACGGTGTAGAGTTATCACCGGCCGAGAAGAAGAGGGTTTTATCCGGTCCCGGGCCGAAGGCAATTGAACCACCGGTATGGCAGCAGATATCACGCTGGGCTTTCACCTCCAAAATAACTTTTTCGGTTTTTTTATCCAGCGTGTCATTTTTAAAGGTAAACCTCGAAAGGCGGTTAACTGAACTGTCGGCAGGGCTATAGTAAATATAGATCCAGTTGTTTTTTTCAAACTGCGGGTCTTTGGCGAGGCCAAGCATCCCCTCTTCTGCATTCACGTTTGGTACGTGGGCTTTCCAGTACACATCAAAAAAGCCAACCTGTTTTACCTTTTGGGTGTCATGTTTGTATAACATGATCTCGCCACGGCGCTGGATAACCATGATATCCAGGTTGGGCAATATGGTCATTTCGGTAGGCTCAAAAAACTCGCCTGTTGAAAGCTGGGTTTTCTTAAAGCGGTCTTCATCCGGAGGCAGCTGGGTTTTAGCCTTGCTGTAATTCAGTTCTTTGTTTTCGCCTATGGCGTATTTAATACCGGCAAGCAGCATTTTCAGGTAACCGGCTTCTTTATATGTTTCGTCGGTATGGCCCATAGCGGTATAAAATGCGCGACCGCCGTCAAAGTCATGATACCAGGTAGCCGGGTGCAGCCCCATACGTTTACCGCCTTTGTAGGTGCTTTCGTCAAGCGTTATCAACACATGTACATCGCTGGCCAATGGCTTGCGGAAACTGTAAAACTCGTCGGTACGTTTCCAAACTTTAGGCAGGTCTTTAGTCGCGTCGTTATTGGCATCAACTATATTATAAGTACCTGGTTGTACATTGGGGTTTTTATCATGAATGCCGGGATGGTCATAAAACCAGGCGCCAACCAGGCGGCCGTACCAGCCCCAATCATATTCGGTATCCGCTGCAGCGTGGATGCCTACAAAACCGCCTCCAGCTTGTATATAACGCTCAAAAGCTGCTTCCTGCCTGTAATCAAGCACGTCGGCGGTGGTACTTAAAAAAATAACAGTAGAGTATTTTTTTAAGGTATCTTCATTAAACATGGCCGAGTTTTTTGTGGTATCCACATCAAAACCATTCTCTTCTCCGAGTTTTTTGATAGCTACGATACCGGCATCGATAGATGCGTGGTGGAAGCCCATGGTTTTTGAAAAGATAAGTACCCGCGGTTTATTGGGGCGTGTTTTGTTACAGGATAAGTAAATGCAGCTAATTGCCACAAGAACCATCAGGACGATTTTTTTCATATCGACTTATTGTGGGTTTTGGGTTAATTGGTTTTAATGTTATTGAATTCAGGGTTTCAGCCGCAATCTACTCAATCGATTGCAATAAATTGCTGCTAACCAAATTTATAACTAAATATTTACGAAACAAGATGCAATGTGTAAAAATGACACAATATTTTTTGCTGTGATTTTGACGGTTTTTTGAGAATGGGTACAGGAAAGATTATTTCCTCTTTCGGTTTTCGAGCATATCGGCAATACTGATTCCGGAGCAGTCTGTGATCAATGCTGAAATTGTATCAGGCGGGACTTCTCCGTAACTGCTGAAGTTGATGCAGCCTTTTTGGAATTTGGCCGCAGGTAATAGCTTGGCGTATTTGGCATGCAGCTCTGGGTTCATGTAAATAGGCATACAATGTAAAGACATATAATTTTTAACAGCCGCAAGCCCGTATTTCATAATGCCCCTTTCTTTATAAAGGATCATTTCCTTGCTCATCATGCTTTCAACACCAGGCACAATAGAATGATCGATGCCGATTATTATACTGTGAAGGTTTGTTAATAGTGTTTTTCTTTCTTCTGATTGTTCAAGAATATAGCCGGATGGTGTCATGTGGATTGGTTTGGTGCACTAATTTACGATATTTCAATTTGGGAGCTGATGCAGAAAACCTATAAAAACAGCAAAGCCCCTGATGGGCAGGGGCCTTTACTAACCAATTATAAACCTAAATTATGAGAAGAGCTGTAGGAGAAGGAGTCGAACCTTCACGGAGTGGTTATTTTTATTGCTAAAAGTTTCCCAATTTCTCCGCCACCGCGACAAGGAGGTGTGTCTGCCAAAAATTTCACCATCCTACAGTATTGTAAGTTTCAAGTCTGAAGTCTTCGGTTCTAAGTCTTTTTTTTAACTTATCACTTTAAGCTTCGTATCTTAAACTTGCTGTTGGGGAAGGATTCGAACCTTCACAGAGTGGTTAGCCCTTACGGGTTTCCCAAGTTCTCCGCCACCGGGACAAGGAGGTGTGTCTGCCAAAAATTTCACCACCCAACATTGTTTTTTCTTTTAAAGAACATTAAGCATTTCCCTTTTGCTTGATACAAATTTAATAGGACTATCCATTTCTTGCAAATATTTCAACAAAAATATTTTATTTTTAATCGAATTTTAATTAAACTTGTATTTCAATATAGATATTCAAATTTATGTCCCACAGAAAAGCTCAAAATTTAGAAATTGATAATCTTGACATCCAGATTTTATCAATATTAATGAAGAATGCTACTACTCCGTACACCGAGATAGCAAAAGAGTTGATTGTTTCTGGCGGAACCATACACGTGCGGATGAAAAAGTTAGAGGAGATGGGTGTAATAAAAGGGGCCAGCCTTGAGGTAGATCCACAAAAATTAGGATACGATATCACCGCGTTCCTGGGCATCTACCTTGAAAAAGGATCACAGTATAATGAAGCGGTAAAGCAGTTAAAAACAATTAAAGAGATTGTTGAGCTGCATTACACCACCGGCGAGTGGAGCATTTTTGCTAAAATAGTATGTCATGATACCACTCACCTGCGCGAAGTTTTGAACGAGCAGATTCAGGGTGTAAGAGGTATACAACGTACCGAAACCTTCATCTCGCTTGAAGAAAGTATCAGGAGGCAGATAACGCTGGAATAAATTTTTACTCAAATTATTGAAACGCCCGTAGCCTGGTTTTTGCCGGGCTATGGGCGTTTGTTTTTTATGAAAATGTCAAAAAAGGGATTGTAAAACAGTCCGCCAAACATAATCCCCAATTTATTGTCGATATTTATACTATGCTAAAAGCGCTGTACATCAAAATCGCATTGCTCATTTTTATGGCAGGTAATGTACTTGCCCAGCAACCCACGTTTAAAGGCGGAGCACAGGCACTTGATGATTTCCTGAAAGCAAAGATCATTTATCCGGAATACTCCCGGCAAAACTGTATTTCGGGTACTATCCATGTTTCGTTTAAAGTTGATAAAGATGGTACTGTACGTGACGCTAAAGTACAGGATGGCCCGGGTATCGACCTTGATGATGAAGCTTTAAGGGTTATTAAACTCAGCTCCGGGCAATGGGTTATCCCGGCAGGGTATAATTTGGCAACCAATATTATTCAGCCCATTCGTTTTGATCCTGATGCCGCACGCTGCGGACCAGCCAACATCCGCGATATGCAAAGCGCCATTGCCAGCTACAAAGCGCAGCAGGAACTGGAAAACGCGGTAACCAATTATTACAGCAACAAATACAAAGGTAAGGCCGATACTACTAAAGAGGCAATCATTATCAACCTTAAAAAACAGCTTGGCTATGACGATGATTTTATAACCGACGTGCTAAGCCAGGCCAACGAAAAATTTAAACAAGGCGATAAAGAAGGCGCTTGCCGCGACTGGAACTTTATCCGCAATATAGGCAGCGATAAGGCTGATAATTTTATTAAAAAGTATTGTGCCCCTAACCCCTAAAGGGGAATGATTTTGCATCGTCTTTGCGTTACAAACGCAAGCCCATTTTAAGCACTCATTATAAATGAGCGCAAGAAGCTTTTTTGAGCGTAGAAAATTATGTCATTGCGAGGAGGAACGACGAAGCAATCGCATGCTATACAGGGCCGCCTTGCTTCCGTGCGATTGCTTCGTGCCTCGCAATGACATGTTTTTAAATTGCACTCGTTTGCAATAGGCATGATTTTAAACAAGGTTTTTATTGCCCCAATACAAATGAGATCTTACCCCCTCCTCCCATAAATTTCCTACCTTGCTACGTTTATGAAAACCGAACCTGAACTTCGCAAAAAAATAAAAACCTGGGTTGTAGTATTTATTATAGGCCTGGTGTTAAGTGGCGTAACCGCCTTCCCTATTGAAACCGAATTAGCCTGGCTGGCAAATCACGCGTCCGCATTTCCTGGATTTTTACAGGATTGGATAACCAAAGTATATCTCGCTGTAAAAGTCACCAATCAAAACTATCCTTACCTGGCCTATGGTACCGACTGGCTGGCTTTTGGCCATCTGGTAATCGCGATGGCGTTTGTTGGTCCGCTGAAAGATCCGGTTAAAAATATCTGGATCATACAGTTTGGTATGATAGCCTGCGTTATGGTATTTCCGCTGGCCTTTATTGCCGGGCCTATCCGCGGTATTCCTGTTTACTGGCGGTTTATTGATTGCTGTTTTGGTATTTTCGGGATCATGCCTTTATATATTTTATATAGGGATATCAAAAAACTGGAAGCTTTAGCACAATAGGATTAAACCTTAAAAGCTGATTGCAACAATAGTGTTGCAAAACAAATTCACATTTTTTATCATTTTTGCATAGTATATAGTTAAAGAATTGAAAAAGAGCAAACTTGCATATTTAAAAGCGGCGCTGATTTTATCGGTAACGGCTATTTATTTGCTTATCTCTTGCTCTCATATCTTTTTTGTGCCGCGTTTAACACATTCGGCTATTAAACTGCCTCCCGGCTATAACTCTATATTTAAGCGTAAAACCGAGAACTTACGCAGCAGCCTGTCAGAAAGAAACTCTATCCAGCGGCCTGACAGATACACTTTTGAAGAAAAAAAATCAGCTGCCGACTGGCTTACCGCAGTTATAGGGTCTTTCACCCTGCTGTTTTTTATATTACAGTTATGGAAGCTAAGTCCTAAACCCTATGTAAGGGCGCTTAGGTTGCTGATAGACCGTCAATACGTTTACCTTTCCCTTTGTAATTTCCGGATCTGATGTAATTAAGCGGTGGACATCCCTTCCATAGCTACATCCTGCTTATTCATTTTTTAATTAATTCATTCCATCATTTACTGGTATCAGCCTGTAATGGGTTTGCTGATTATTTATAATTAGCCTCTTATACCCGTAAATGTTGGTAAGCATTTTTCGGAATTTATATATGTTAATTTCAAAGAAAAGTTGCTGCCTATTGCTGGGCTTGTTTATAACCGCATGCAGTTATGCCCAGCAGCAGCAAAATAGTACTCCGGTTAGCTTAAAAACGTTGCTCAACAGCGTAAGCCAAAACGCTCCAACCCTGCTAACCGATTCGGCAGCGATAGCCATAAAAAGGGCGATGGCTACCGAAACCCGCAACAGCTGGCTGCCCAACCTTAAATTAAATTACCAGGCCGACTATGGCACCAACAACAACGTTGCTGGTCCGTATTTTGGCTTTGGTATTATCCCTTCAAACTCGCGAGGTGTGCGGCCCGAAAGCAATACCACCACGGTATCGGCCAATGTAGGTGTTGCCGCGCTCGATTGGGAGATCTATAACTTTGGCGCTTACGGCGCGCAGAATAGAGTGGCCAATTCCGATATCCAGGTACAGCAAAACCAGTTTGCCGATTCAAAGTATCAGCTGCAAGCATACACCATTGGTAATTATCTGATGTTGTTAAGATTGGAAAATTTCCTTTCTATCCAGGCCCGCAATATCAGGCGCAATCAGGAAATCCGGCGCTCGGTGCAATCGCTTGCCAAAAGCGGTGTACGTGCCGGAGTTGATACCAGTATAGCGGAGGCCGAGCTGTCAAAAGCCCGGTTAAACTATATCGAACTCAATAACCAGGTAAAACAGGTTCAGTTGCAGCTATCGGCTATCAGCGGCTTACCCTATCAAACCATTGTACCCGATACTACTTTTGAGCAGACCCTCATCGGTACAGAAAATAGTTTGCAACCCTCAGAAGTCGATACAGCTAACCACCCGCTCATCAACTACTATAAATCTGTATACCAAAATAGCCTGCAACGCGAGGAACTGGTGAAGAAAAGCTATAACCCTAAAATAATGTTGGAGGGCGCTGTTTGGGGTCGTGGTTCAAGCGTCGATGCTAACGATCATTTTAACAGTTTGAGTAGCGGCTGGGGTTTCGACAGGAACAATTACCTGGTAGGTATAGGCGTTTCCTATAATCTGTTTGATATCCGTCGCCGTCAGCTAAAATTGCGAACGCAACGCGCCAATACCGATTATACCCGGAAAAAGCTGGAAGAGCAGAAACAACTGCTTGCAGTGAGCGCCAACCAATCAAATGTTGAGCTGCAAACTGCGCATGAACGTTTGCTGGAGATCCCCCACCAGCTTAAAGCCGCGACAGATGGCTATCGCCAAAAACTGTCGTTGTATAAAAACGGCTTAACCGATATTATCGAACTCAATGCCGCGCTAAACATCCTTTACCGCGCCGAAACAGATTATGTACAGGCTAAATATGCTTACGCGAACGCGCTGTTCCAGAAAGCTATTACCGAAAACCAGGTAAGTTCTGTATTAAACCTTTTAAAATAATTTAGCTATGTCAATGGTCACATCCGCACTTAAAAGGCCCATCACAACGGTGGTGGTTACCTTGAGCCTGCTCATTTTCGCGGTGCTTAGTGCTATCAATATACCAATAGATATTTTCCCGAAATTAAACCTCCCCACCATTTATGTAATTGAATCATACGGGGGCATGTCGCCCCAGCAAATGGAGGGCTTCTTTTCTACCCGTTTGCAGGATCAGTTTCTGTACGTAAACGGTATCAAGAGCATCACCAGTAAAAACATCCAGGGCTTAACCATGGTGAAGCTGAGCTTTTACGAAAGCACCGATATGGCCGAAGCACAGGCCCAGGTAGCCTTGCAGGTAAGCCGTGTAATGAGCTTTTTCCCTCCAGGAGCATTGCCCCCGCAAGTGGTAAGGTTTGATGCTTCCTCGTTGCCTGTAGGTCAGTTGGTGCTATCTGCTCCCAATCGCAGTTTGAAGGATATCTACGATATGGCGGCCACCAAGGTGAGGCCAATGTTTGCAACAGTTCCGGGGCTATCGGCTCCGCCGCCGTTTGGTTCAAACGCAAGGTCGATCACCCTAAACGTTGACCCTAACAAACTCAGAAGTTATGGCCTTACCCCCGATGAGGTGGTGAGCGCGTTGGCTAAGTTTAACGTGATGTCGCCGTCGGGTAACCTGAGGTTAGGCAACACCATGTTTGTAACTACGGTTAACACGCTGATTAACCAAACCGATGAGTTTGGCAACATACCTGTAGTAACCAAAAACGGCGTGCCCATTTTAGTAAAAGACGTTGCCCGTGTTGCCGATGCTACCGACGTTACGGTTGACTATGCCCTGATCAATGGCAAACGCTCCGTTTATTTGCCGGTGGTAAAAACCGCCGATGCCAGTACCTGGAGCGTGGTACAGGCCCTGAAAAAGAAAATCCCGGAAATTCAGGGCCTTTTGCCTGATGACGTTAAGATCTCGTACGAGTTTGACCAATCTATATTCGTAATAAACGCCGTAAAAAGTTTGTTAACCGAGGGTGGCTTAGGCGCCTTACTTACAGGCCTGATGGTATTACTGTTTTTGCGCGACTGGCGAAGCAGCTTGATTGTGGTGATCACCATCCCGGTATCTATCTTATTGGGGGTATTGTTACTCGGCTTATTCGGTCAAACTATCAATATCATGACCCTGAGCGGTCTGGCACTTGCTATCGGTATCCTGGTTGATCAGGCTACCGTGACCATTGAGAATATTCATCAGCACCTGGAAATGGGCAAAAGCAAGGCGCAGGCAATTTTTGATGCTTGTGAGGAAATCTCGTTCCCGCTGTTGCTGATCCTACTTTGTATCCTGGCTGTGTTTGCGCCATCATTTATGATGAACGGCGTGCCCAAGGCCATGTTCCTGCCGCTGTCGTTATCCATCGGCTTAACCATGATCGTATCATATATCATAGCGCAAACGCTGGTGCCCATCATGTCCAACTGGCTCATCAAAGCCGAAACTTATCAGCATTACGAGCATGGCAAACTACATGCCCATGCAGGCGAAGCTATGGATAGGCCAGAGGAAGGACAGGTGAACCATCACCTGCAGCAGGAAGAAGAGCATCCTGAAAAAAATGACCTGTTTGAAAAGATAAAAATGCGCTTCATGAACATTCTCAAAAAATGGATGCCTAATAAACGCATAATAGTGCCTGTTTACCTTGTTGTGGTGCTTGCCCTCGCCGGTATTTGCTTTGTTACCATTGGTAAGGATATGATGCCGAAACTTAATAACGGGCAGTTCCAGATCAGGATCAAAGAGCCGGATGGTACAAGGCTTGAACGTACCGAAGATGGACTGAAACAGGTATTGCAAATCATTGATAGTACGGTTAATCATCATGTGGCTATTACATCCGGATACGTGGGGATTGTGCCCAGTAGCTACGGTACCAGTAACCTTTATGTGTTTAATACCGGTACGCATGAAGCCGTATTACAGGTTAACCTTGATGAAGATTATCACATCAATATGGATGAGCTTAAAGATGCCCTGCGTAAAAATATAGCATCGAGGATCCCCGATCTCCGCGTTACGTTTGAACCTATAGACATGACGGAGAAGATCATGAGCCAGGGTGCCTCTACTCCTATCGAAATAAGGGTAGCGGGTAAAGATATGGCGCAGATAGAGGGTTATGCGAATAAAGTGTTAGCTGGCCTTAAAAAGATAGACTATCTGCGGGACGTGCAGATCACCCAACCATTAAAATTCCCGGTAGTGGCTATAACGCTCGACAGGTTGAAAGCTGCCCAGTTAGGACTGGATATTAAAGATGTTGCCCGTTCGGTTACGGCCAGTACCTCATCAAGTCGTTTTACCGAGAAGAACCTTTGGCTTGATGATAAATCGGCCTATACCTACCAGGTGCAGGTTCAGATTCCGGAGTATGTGATGAACACCATGGATGAGCTGAAGGAGATCCCGCTGGTAAAAGGTCAAAGCACACCCGTACTTGGTGATATTGCCAGTTTTAAGGTTAACTATGTTCCCGGCGAATATGACCGTACAGGTCCGCGCCGTTTTTTAACCGTGAGCGCTAATATTTATAAGAAGGATTTGGGTACAGCTACCGCGGCCGTACAGGAAGTAATTAAATCGGTTGGTGCGCCTCCTAAAGGTTTGATAGCAGAAGTTAAAGGGATGTCGAGCTTGTTGACAGAAACACTTGACAGCTTGCAGAACGGTTTGATGTTTGCCATTTTGGTGATCTTTTTACTACTGGCTGCCAATTACCAGTCGTTCAAATTATCGCTTACGGTATTATCAACAGTACCTGCGGTAATATTAGGCTCGTTAACAGCATTGCTGCTTACCGGGTCGACGCTTAACCTGCAGAGTTATATGGGGATGATCATGTCTACAGGGGTATCTGTAGCAAACGCCATCCTGATCGTAACCAATGCCGAAACATTAAGGCTCGATTACAGGGACTCCACAAGGGCGGCCATTACCAGTGCCTCTATCAGGTTAAGGCCAATCCTCATGACCAGTTTGGCCATGATGGCCGGCATGGTCCCGATGGCATCGGGTATGGGCGAAGCCGGAGAGCAAACCGCACCGTTAGGCCGTGCTGTAATAGGTGGCTTGTTTGCCTCAACCCTGGCCGCACTGTTTATACTGCCGCAGGTATTTGCCTGGGTTCAGCAAAAAACTACCTATGATTCTCCATCCCTGTTAAAGGATGTAAACGTTAACCAACCGCAACAACTTGAAACTTCCAATAGCTAATATCATGAAACTAAAATATATCATACTGCTAAGCAGTATCAGCCTGATGGCCGCATGTGCAGGCAATCAAAAACCGGTGGACCTTACAGAAAACAAAAAATCCACTCCAAAAGCAACTGAATACGAAACCGGGAAGGTATCTGAAAAGGCGCTGTCAAGCGAAGCCCGGTTGCCCGGCCAGTTAAAGCCTTATAACGAAGTTAACCTGTTCCCGAAAGTAAACGGGTTTGTTAAAACTGTTTTTGTTGATCGTGGTACACTGGTTAAAAAGGGACAATTATTGGTCACTTTAGAGGCGCCGGAAATGGAATCACAACTGCAGGCTGCCGACTCAAGGTATATGCAGGCCAAGGAAAATGCCGTTGCCAGCAAGGAAAAATATCAGCGCTTAAAAGAAGCCGCTAAAGAGCCTGGCTCGGTATCGCCGCTTGAGCTCGATAACGCGCTGTCAAAAATGAAGGCTGATGATGCCATGGCCCGTTCAGAAAGCTCTATCGTAGCATCTGTGCGTACCATGCAGGATTACCTGAACATTCGTGCCCCGTTTGACGGCATGATCATTCAGCGTAACGTATCGCCGGGTGCTTTGGTAGCTCCAGGTAAGGGTACAGACCTGCCTATGCTTATTTTGCAGGATACCCGTAAACTACGTTTGGAGGTTTATATCCCCGAGGATTATGTAGATAAAGTAGACCTGAAACAACAGGTGAAATTTACCTTTAACGCCATGCCCGGACAGGAACAAACCGCAAAGATCAGTCGCTCGGCCAATGCCCTTGGAAGTATGCGTTCCGAAGCTATTGAAATAGATGTGCAAAACCATCAGGGGATATTAAAACCGGGCATGTACGCCGAAGTAAAGATCCCGATGTTGTCGGGTGCAAAATCACTGTTGGTTCCCAATAATGCTATCATCCGCTCTACCGAGCGGGAATATGTGGTCGCCGTAAAAAATGGCAAAGCCGTTTTAACCGATATCAAGGAAGGGCTTACAAGGCATGACTCGACCGAGGTGTTCGGTAATTTGAAAGCTAATGATACCATCCTTAAGAACGCCAGTGATGAGATTAAGGATGGCGCGGTGATTAATTAGGAAAATTTAATAATTGAACCACAACTTTCAAATCCCCTCTTGAGAGGGGGAGCGAAGGAAAGAGAGGTAGCAGGGGTGTGTTTGTGCGATTGAATTATCAGCGCGAAAACACACCCCTCCGCCCCTCTCAAGAGGGGAATCGCACAAGCCCTCCTTTTTTTATCACCCTATCAAAATCTCCCGCTCCACATTTACCTGCTTTAAAAAATATTCATCGTGAGATACTACGATCAGCGTACCGCGATAGTCACTAATAGCCGCGGTTAATATCTCGATATTTTGAATATCGAGGTTATTGGTAGGCTCATCCAGGATGATCATATCAGGGGCCTGGTTGCCGATGGTTAGCGAGCAAAGCATCAGCCTCATTTTTTCGCCGCCGCTAAGGGCGCTGCATGGTTTATCCCAATCCTCGCGGGTAAACAGGAACCGGTTGAGGCGGATTTTGATATCATGCTCCTGCAGTGCGCCGGAATTAAATTCTTCGGCTTGTTGGTAAACGCTGAATTTATTATTGATCAGCGAGTAATCCTGATCGATATAAATGGCCTTAACTTTTGCCCGTTCCATCATGCCGGATTGTGGTTCCAGCTGGCCCAGCAGCATTTTTATGAGCGTAGTTTTGCCCGAACCGTTTGCCCCTCTGATCACTAATCTTTCACCACTGGTGATCTGAAAGCTGAGCGGCGGATTCCACAGCACTTCACCTGCATATCCAAAATTCAGGTCCTTTGCGGTTATTAGTACTTTTCCTTTATGAAGAGCGGAATTATCAAAGTCCATCTTCATTTTATCGATATCGGGCAGGCGGGTACGCAGTTGGCTCAGTTCCTGTGCTATAGTACCGGTTTTTTCGGCGTGCACTCCCTGCATTTTTGATGTGCTTTTTTCAGCGCTGTTTTTCAGGGTTTTCATCATGATGGTGGGCACACCTGCTTTTTCCTGCTTCTTTTTGCCCCGGGCGTCCAGTTTCTGCTGCCGCTCCATAGATTCCCGCTCTGTTTCTTTGGCTTTACGAAGCGCTTTTTCCTTGCTTTTTACATCCTGGTTCAGGGCTTCGCTTTCGATATCTTTTTGCTCTGCATAAAAATCATAGTTGCCGCCATAAACGGTTATACCGCGTTTGCTGAGTTCGCAAACGGTATTGAGCAGGTTAAGCAGGGTACGGTCGTGGCTAACCACCAGCAGTGTGTTATTTGTTGTTTGGATGTAGTTATAAAGCAGCTCACGCGCGGCACTATCCAGGTGATTGCTTGGCTCGTCCAGTAAAACTATTTCCGGACGATGAATGGCTATACCTGCCAAAAATACCTTTGTTTTTTGCCCGCCACTAAGCGAACCCATTTTCTGCGCCAGATCAATATCGGTAAGCTGCCAATGAATAAACGCTTCGGTGCAGCGTTCTTCAATGGCCCAGTCATCATTGAGGATGATCATGTTCTCGTCGGTTACATTACCGTCGAGGATCTGTTGCAAGGCATGCAGCTTATCAGCTATTTGCAGTGCTTCGGCAACGGTAAAGTCGTTATACTGCCCGAAGATCTGCGGAACAAAGTAAGGTCGCGAATCAGTTTTAACCACGCCGGTGGCTGGTTTTAAATTTCCGGCCAGGATTTTAAGCAGGGTTGATTTTCCGGTGCCGTTGTTGCCTATCAGGGCTATTTTATCATGTTTGTTAACTACGAGATCAATACCGGCAAATAAAAGATCACGGTTAGAGTGTATATAGGTAATATCGTGAAGAATAAGCATAATTTCTTTCTTGAAAAAGGTGAATAATTACAGCGGGGCGTTGTAGCAACGGCACTGGTTTATTTGTCCTGAAAGAAATTATTTATCACATAGAGGGAGTGGTTGGTTACCGGGGCAAAGGTAGTATTTTATATCAAATTTAGTTTCCTTGATTACGAAAATCAATTAGATAGCTGATAGGAGGCTCCGCTGGAGCCGTTTTTTACTATGTGCTTTATTGCTACAAACATGGTACTCCTATGGAGTTTATTTGAATTTTACAACTCCGTAGGAGTACCATGTTTATAGTCCCAATACATAACGGCAAAAAGGCTCCATAGGAGCCTCCTGCTTAAAAAGGATAAAACATCTTGTTTTTTTAAACTACTTCGTTACCTTCTCCACTTTAAAATCTTCAAATTTAACATCGAAGCTTTGTTTGCCGGGTGCTGCTGCAACCATGCCTATCATCGCTTTTACATTTGACGGGAAATAAGCCAGGCGGAGCATGTCATATTTTTCGCCATCAAAGGAATATTTGATCTCCACAAAATCGCCTTTGCGTAACAACTTCAGCCAAACAGATTTAGGACTGTCATGCCTTGGCACTACCGACCAGTCTGATACTTCGCGGGTAACTACTGCGCTTACGTTTTGAACACCGTCAACATATTCTATCCCGGTTTTTATCCAGTTTTTGTTATCTATCCGCACCATTAGGCCGGCCTGATGAAACAGCTCCTTGTAGGCACCGGTAATTTTTACGCTTGCCTCAAAATCGCCATCCTGTTCGGTAAAATAGAAAGGGCCGTTATCCCTGATAAAGCCATAATGTGTTACCCGCCAGTAATCGGTTGCCGGGTCAACGGTCATGTGTAGCGTACTGCCTTCTATTGATGATTTTTGGGGTTTACTGTACCATTGCATACTGTTTAAATTTTGCGCTAAACCAAATTTGCTGAGCAGGACAAATAAGGTTAAAAAGGTTAGTTTTTTCATGGCGGTAAATTTATGATAATAGAACATGACACCCACGCTTAAATAGTTTTCATTATGCTGACCGTCATAAACCGTTTAATACCCCTATTTCACCTTCAATAATCTGCATCCAAATATGCCGCCCGCTGTTTTTCCTGGTAAAGCCTGAAATTTTACAGCGATGCCTTGCTTACCCACAAGCAAAGCTGGCGGTATAGTATAGTTTACTGAATAAAGTTCAGGAGCGGCTTTTTTAACCAGTTTTTCTGTAGCTATCTTTTGCCCGTCTACCAAGATTTCAAACTCCCGGCCTTCTCCATCCGCGCCAAAATACCGGCATTGAAGTTGAGCGGTTGTAATTCCTTTGGTATCCAGTTGGAAAGAAAACCAGCCGCCATCTGTGGCATCGCGCCAATGGGTTCCGTCAATTTCGCCGGTGTTGGTATGTTCACCTTTAAAGTTATGATCGCGTTCGGGTTGCATTTCACCTACGCGGATCAGGTCGAGTGTGTTGGCGGCCAGTTCATCTTCGGCCTTGCGTTCGGCATCAAACTGTTGCTGTTTTAACTTCCATTCGTCATTGTTGAAAAAGTCCCAGTAAACAGCCTGTTTCTGATCATATACTTTGTAAAGTGGTTCAAGCATTACCTGTTTGCCCTGGTTACTGGCATAAAATATGGTTGGTTTATTGGCAACCGGTTTAATCCATTGGTTTAAATCTGGATCGGAGGCCACAAATACCGGGATGTCGCGTTTTTTAATATCCGCTTTACCCAACTGCCCCGCCAAAACCAGTGGGCCATACAGGAAAGCTTTCATATTGGCGTTATCGGGCATGCTTTCGGTGTACAGGCTCATAGGATAAACGAGTTTAACTTTATCTCCCTTTCGCCACGTGCGGTTAACGGTAATATAGCTCCCCGGTTTGGCGGTTACTGCAATGGCTTTCCCATTAACAGATAATTTTACGCCGTTAACCGCCCATTTAGGATAGCGGATGTGCAGCGGTATTTGCTGGTTCCGGGCAGATTGTGTAAGGGTAAAGTTAATGGTTCCGCTTTCGGGATAACTTGTTTCCATGGTCCATAGCATTCCCTTCTCTTTCCAGTTTAAGGTAGATGGGATAAAGAGGTTAAGGTATAGGCCTCCATTATTGTCTTTATCATAAATATCCATACCATACTTACTGTGATTTTCCATCCCGGTACCGGTGCAGCACCAAAAGGAATCATCAGGTGTACCAAACTGCTTTTGCGTACCTGATGCCAGTGTCAGGTAATACAGCACCATGCCATTTTCGGGGTTTTGCGAAGCCAGGATATGGTTATAAAGCACGCGCTCATAATAATCCATATAAACAGCTTTCGGATCAAGGCCAAACAAATGATCAGTAAGCTTCAGCATGTTGTAACTGTTACAGGTTTCGGTAGTGGTAGAGCTTAAATGAACTGATAAATAGTCGGGCTTATCGCTGAAACGTTCATGATCACTGTTGCCACCGATAACGTAACTGTAATGATGTACTACAGTATTCCAAAAGAAATCGGCAATGGCATGGTCGGCCGGGTTGCCGGTAAGCTCGTATTGGCGGGCACAGCCAATTATTTTAGGGATCTGGGTATTGGCATGAAGGCCTGCCAGATCATCCTGCTGTTGCGCCAACGGATCAAGGATGCGTTTGTGATGAAAACGGTTTGATAGATCGAGATATTTTTTATCGCCGGTAATGGCATAAACGTTGGCCAGCGCTTCATTCATGCCGCCGTGCTCACAATCCAGCATCAATTGAAATTGCGCTTCGGTAAGGTCTTTAAACTTGGTATCTATCCAGTCACAAAATTTAATGGCTACCTGTTTAGCCTGCTGATTGCCTGTATATAAATAGGAATCAACCAAACCTGCTAATATTTTATGCTCGGTATACCACGGCACCCAGGCACCATTAAGGTCAAAGCCCGGCGAACGGATATCCCCCGCGGCTATCTCGTCAAAAAGTTTATCTTCACCGGGTATAGCGCCCACGTATCCTGTTTTACGCACCCTTTGACACTCGGCAAGCTCGGTAACTATATAGTCGGTTTTTTGTTTAAACCTTACATCGCCGGTGGCTGCATACATCATGGAACAAGCCGACAGGTAGTGCCCCAGTGAATGACCAGATACGCCCCTTGACTCCCAGCCGCCATAAATCTCGCCTTTGGGTTTTAGTCCGGCATTTTCCCTGAAGCGGTGTAAAAAACGGTCTGGCTCAAGGCTAAGCAGCCATTCCCCATCCTTCTCCATGGCATGTTTAAAGGGGCCATCAAGTAGCCGCACATCACTCAAATTAAACTGGCTTACCTGTTTGGCTACTTTATCTTTCACCACATAACCTGTTTGTGCCGATGCCGTGTTGGGCATTAAGCCGCATAACATGATTGACGTTATAGCCTGATATATTTTTCTCATGGTTTTATTACTTAGCCGGATTGCCGGTTTATGAAATCGCTGGTTTATAATTACACTACATAGTTATTGATATTAGCCTGAAAAATCAATCAAAAATGAATGTTGGATAATATTCAATACTGATTGAATAATTTAAACATATCCCTACCGCATTAAATCCGCTTTTTTTGTCATGCTGATTCTTGGTATCAGTCACGCTAACCAATTATAACCTAATTTATTCCCATGATCCAGACAGAAAAACCGATGCTTAACGGCACTATTAATGTGGATGCGGAGCTCATTAATGATTTCAGGCAGCAGGGGCATGTGCTTATCAAAAACATATTACAGGCCGATGAGGTAGCCCATTACCGCGACGTGATTAACAAGGCTGTAAACCGCTATAATACCGAAACCCGGGCCATGCAAGACAGGGATACTTATGGCAAAGCTTTCCTCCAGATCATGAACCTGTGGGAAGTTGATGATAACGTGAAGGAATTTACCCTCGCCAAACGCTTTGCAAAAATTGCCGCGGATTTGTTGGGTGTTGAACATGTGCGTATTTATCATGACCAGGCTTTGTTTAAAGAGGCAGGCGGTGGCTTTACACCATGGCATCAGGATCAGTATTACTGGCCGCTGGATACCAGTAAAACGGTTACCATGTGGATGCCGCTAATGGATATTGATGTTGAGCTGGGCATGCTCACTTTCGCCTCAGGATCGCACCTAAATGGCTTTGCAGAAAATATTCCGATCTCGGATGAATCTGAAACATCGCTGCAAAAACACATCAGGGAGAAGAACTATCCTATTACCCGCGCCGAAACCATGCAGGCCGGCGATGCTACCTGGCATTACGGCTGGACTTTACATAACGCGCCGGGTAATAGTTCTGAAGATACCACCCGCGAGGTGATGACCATTATTTATTATGCCGATGGTGCTCACGTAACCGAGCCGCAAAACAAACACCAGGAAAACGACCGGCATCGCTGGCTCGGCGGCTTAAACGCAGGCGACGCAGCCCAGTCACACTTAAACCCTTTAGCTTACTGATAAACCTGATCACCGTTTTAAAATGATAAAAAAGCTTTTTTTACAGATAATATTAATCGTTTGCATTTCAAACTGCTTTGCACAAAGCCCGGATAGACGCTGGCCGGAAGCCCGTATCTGGGCCTGGTACAACCAGCAGCCCTGGTATTGCGGCTTTAATTATATCCCGGCTTATGCCATCAATTATACCGCCATGTGGGATAAAACAACTTTTAATGAAGCGGCTATTGATAAGGAGCTGGCACTGGCCGAAAAATCGGGTATGAACTCGTTAAGGGCCGTGCTGCAATATGCCGTATACGCCGATGATCCTAAATATTTCATAAACACTTTAGATAAATTTATGGCGATATGCGATAAACATCATATCAAATTTATCCCGGCTTTGTTTGATGATTGTTCATTCGGTATTACCAACGATCCTAAAACAGGCAAACAGCCCGAGCCATTGATGGGTTGGTATGCCTGGGCCTGGTCGCCAAGCCCGGGGCATAGCATGGTGGTTGATTCTGCCACACATCCAAAGCTCAAGAAATATGTAACCGAGGTAATTGCAAGGTTTAAAAACGACAAACGCATTTTAATGTGGGACTTGTATAATGAACCTACAAACGGTGGTTTAGGCACAGCTACCTTTCCCCTGCTTAAAAAAACTATTGTTTGGGCAAGGGCAGTAAATCCTTCGCAGCCGCTAACCATTGGCATTTTTGATCAAAATCCACGATTGAACAAGATCATTACCGACAATGTAGACCTGATCACTTTTCATGACTATGGCGATAAGGAACATGTTACCAAAACCATAGAAGAGCTTAAGCAATACAATCGCCCTATGATCAATACCGAGTGGATGAACCGGCCATGGAAATCTACCGTGAGCGAAATTGTACCAGTGTTTTATCAGTATAAGGTAGGATGTAACCTGTGGGGACTGGTTAACGGCAAAACGCAAACTAATTTACCATGGGGCCACCGCCCCGGCGATCCGGAGCAAAAACTATGGCAGCATGACCTTTACAGTGGTGATTTTAAACCATACAAATCCGCCGAAATTGACTCGTTAAAGTTGTTCATCGACAGATCCAAAAGCGCCGAATATATCAGTGAACATCAGCACAAATAGGATAATTTGGTTACTTTGTATATCAAAATTATCCGGCACCGATGATCAAGCCTACTTTAGAAGCTCTAAACAGTCATGACAAAAACACGTTTCTGGCCAGGTTGTTTGAGCAACATGAGTTTGAGTCACCCTATCATTTTCATCCCGAATATGAGTTAACGGCTATTCTGAAAGGCGAAGGCAACCGGTTTGTGGGCAATAACATGTCGGCCTATCAACAGGGCGACCTGGTGCTGATTGGCAGCAATGTGCCGCATTGCTGGAAAACGACTTTACATAACGAGGAGATCAACGCGAAATCGGTAGTGATCCAGTTCAATATCGATTTTTTAGGGGTCAATTTCTTTGAGAACCAATCGGCCTGGAAGGTTGTGCAGTTGCTCAATAAAAGTTTTCACGGCATCCACTTTAGTGGCGAGGACACAACGGCAATTATTGATCTGATGCTGGCGCTCGTTAAGGTGGATGATCCGTTTAAAAAGCTTATCCTGTTGCTAAATATTCTTGATAATTTAACCGGCCATGCATCGTACCGGTACTTAAATGCCGAGCCGGTGATTTACAGCCCGCAGGGGATAGAGCATCAGCGGCTAAAACTTGTGCAAAGTTTTATTATTGATAATTTCAGGAGTAAGATAAGCCTTGATGAAGTAGCCGAGGTAGGCAGCATGACCAAAAACGCGTTCTGCAAATTTTATAAAAAAACAACCGGAAAAACACTGACCGAAGCCATTACCTACTACCGGCTGCAATATGCCATGCAGCAGTTGATATCAACAGATAAAAACGCTACCCAAATCAGTTTTGATTCGGGGTTTAGCGATGTGGCATCATTCCATAAGATATTTAAGCTATCTACAGGTAAGAGCCCCTTGGGGTATAGGAAGCATCATTTAGAGATTATTGGTTGATTGCTGTGAGAGTTGTAAATTGGGCTGTGTAATTCGAAAGCTACGGTAATGTTTAAACGCTCGACACCTATATTGGCCTCGCTGGATGAAGCTAAAACAATTGATTTTTATACTGAAAAGTTAGGCTTTACCTTTAGTGATAGCCATAACGGATATTTAATATTTACCCGGGATGGTATTAATGTGCATTTATTCCCCTGCGATGATAAGGAAGCTTGCCGTAATATGGGCTGTTATATTTATGTGACCGATATCGAGCAGCTTTATGAGGAATATCAGCAACTGGGCCTCATCCATCCAAACGGCCCGTTGCGAATGATGCCCTGGGGTTTGCGGCAATTTGCTGTTGTGGATAACAATGGCAACATCTTTTATTTTGCCGATTATAAAGAATAACAACAAGGACTTTCCATTTTTCGGAGCCATATAAATTTTATGTTAAATTATAGCATTGTAAGCTTCGGTATTTACTAATTGTTAAAATATACTTAACTTAGTATTAAACAACATTGGTAATATATGTCGCAAAGCAAACTGCCGCTCTATGCTATAGTTGAATTATTGATGCGTCTTGCCGGTATTAACGCTCAAATCGGAAATTATAAGAACCATACCGAACGTGGGGATGAGGTTCTGGTTAGAACCACTAACGGCTCCATTCAACTTTCCAGAACTCTTGTTTTATCTCAATTTAACAGGCCTGAGGATATTCAAAAACGGGATTTGGAATCGCTGGCCTCCAGGTTTAGAAGAAGGTTAAGCAAAACAAAGGGGTAAGCGTGCCAATTGCTTGATCTGTAATTGTGGGTGCCGATGTGCCCAAATGCCTGAATTTGCCTATATTTAAATCCCTTGCGTCGGGCAGCGATACATCATAGGCAATATTTATAGAACTACCTCACTAATGGATAAACTCCGCAAGCATATCGAAGCAATAATCGCGATCAGTGATGAGGAGTTTGAATTTGTAAAACCTTTTTTTACTTATAAAAGAGTAAAGAAACATCAATACCTTACCCAGGAGGGCGATACCGTTACATTTGAATACCTGATCCTATCGGGCGTTTTCAGGATGTTTTACCTGGATAACGACGGCAAGGAGTACATTGTGCAATTTGCCGGCGAAAACTGGTGGATGGCAGATTACCAGGCTTATTTTAAAGATAAAAAAGCCACGCTCAACATTGTATGTATGGAAGATGCCGAGGTACTCTGCCTCACCCTGCACGGCCGTGAAACCCTCTCCGTCGAATCGCACAAAATGGAACATTTTTTTAGGGTAAAGCTTACAAATGGTTATGTAGCGTTGCAGCGAAGGATCATATCATTGCTTTCCAGCTCGCCGCAACAACGGTATGAAGAGTTCGGCAGGCTTTATCCACACCTGATGCAAAGGATCCCTAAAAAGTATATAGCCGAGTATCTCGGTGTTAGCCGCGAAACTTTAAGCAGGCTTTATTCCAACAGTAAAGTTTAATAGCGGCCATGCGATTCGATTTTGTTGGATTCTGTATTTAATTATCTGTTAATAAATATTTTAAGTTGTTGTTGCCTGCGTAGGTCTCTCGAAAGTGTGATCCGGATCACACTTTTTCTGTGACTTGCTTCCTTGTATCGGGGCTCCCCAATTTTGGACATTTGTTATGTAAATCAAACAACAAAACAAACATCCATTATTAACAACTTAAATTTTAAAGCCATGAAAAAGAGAATCTTATTTGTAGTATCAAGTGCAAGTGTAATTGGTCCACACAACCGCGCTACCGGAAATTTACTTACCGAAGTTGCCAACCCTTACCAAACGTTTAAAAAGCAGGGCTACGATATTGATGTATACAGCGTTAATGGCGGCGAAGCCCCGATAGATATGGTTGAACTGGACGATGAACTGAACGTTGCTTTCCTGAACGGAGAGGGTGCCGATGCTATGAGAAATACAAAAAAAATAGACCAGGTGTCAATAGCCGGTTATGACGCGGTATTTGTTCCCGGCGGTTTAGCTCCTGTAGTAGATATGCCTGAGAATGTTGCAGTGCAAAACATTTTATCGGGTATGTACGAAAAAGGTGGTGTAGTAAGCGCAGTTTGTCACGGTCCGGTGGCGTTGATCAACGTGAAATTGAACAATGGCAGCTACCTGATTGACGGTAAAAATGTTACCGGTTTCAGCAAAGCCGAAGAAGAAAACTACGCCAAAGAAGATGTTCCGTTTGAATTGGAGGATGCCCTGAAACAGCGTGGTGCTAATTACAGTGCTACCGCCCCATGGCAGGCTTATGTAGTTACCGACGGGCGTTTGGTTACCGGCCAAAACCCGGCATCGGCAAAAGGTGTAGCCGAAAGCGTAATTAAAATTTTAGAAGCATAATTAAGCCCGCTCCTTTTATTTTAGATAAAAGGAGAAGATATTTTAAAACATAAAAAAATGAACCAGCAAACCATTAATGTTTTTGCCAAATGGCAAGTTAAAGAAGGGAAGTTAAACACAGTGCTCGACTTACTTGCCGGGGTTGCCAAACAAAGCCGGGCAGAAGAAGGCAACCTGTTTTATAAAATCAACCAAAGCACTACCGATGCCAATACGCTGCTATTATTTGAAGCTTATAAAGATGAAGCGGCTGTTGCGGATCATCGCGGATCAGTACACTTTCAAACCATTGTTGTAGGGCAAATTGTTCCGCTATTGGAGAGCCGTGAGGTTTTTGTAACCACCGAAATAGGTATTTGATATTGCGGATTGATTGGGAAAAAGCCTCCGCTTATATTGTGGGGGCTTTTGTATAGATAATATCTATTATTTGTTCTTGCGGCATTTAATTAAAAAGAAGGGGAAGTTTTCGATTACTTCCACAATCTCAAACAAACCGGCTCCACCGAATTCGGCAGCGATTGATTCACGGTCGTAAAAGAACATCCTGACTCCTTCAAAAATCTCGTAACGATCATCGCTGATCAGTTTTCCTTGTCCATAGGTTGGGGCTTCCTTTGATATCGCCGTGAAAACCATGTAGCCATTATCAGTTAACTGATTATAGCAGTCGGCTATCAGTTTCTTTCGTTCGTCGCTGTCAAGTAAATGAATTAAAGCATAACAAAATATCCCATCGTATTGATTATGATCAAATGGCATATCGGTTACGGAGCCATGATAGATAGCCATATCAGTTCTATAATGCTTTCTGGCCATTTCAATGGCTGTTTTTGATATTTCAATTCCGGTCACGTTAATGCCGTTCTCTCTGAAGATCTGTGCATTCCGGCCATAACCAATGCCGGGGATGAGCATGTTTTTTACAGATTTCTCAACAAAAAACTCTTTTGTCAATACAGCAGACTTTGATGGTTCAAATCCCCACATTTCCTGCTTTTCCACAAAGCTTTTCTCCCAAAATTCGGGTTTTTCTTTTGTCATAATCATTTCTGTATACGGCCAAATTAGACATTTAACATACATCTCAAAATATTCAGTGATTGTAAAGAATAATTATGGCGCTGAAACTACAAAACAATAATTGTTTTATACTTGATTTGTAGAATGAAGCAGGATGCTTTTTACGGGAATTTATGTAACAGGTACAAAGTGTCTGTTTATTTTTTAGCATATTAACGGAAACATATTTTAATGAAACTCGAATTACCACAATGGTATGGGCAGCTCAAGAAAAAATATCCAATAGTAACCGACCAGGAATGGCAGTTACTGCATTCAATGGCTGTTGTTAAACATATTAAAAAAGGCGATTCGTTTTTAAAGTACGGGAAGGTGGCCCGCTTTTCGGCCTTTGTTATATCCGGGTTGTTTAAATTCTCTATTCTTGATGACGACGGTAACGAGAAGATCATCAAATTCGGATTCCCCGATGATTTTCTGGCAAATTGTGAAAGCTATAATAAAAAGGCCCCTTCTGCGGTAAGTATTACGGCACTTGAAGACGCGGTGATCTTGAAGATCAATATCAAAAAAATGCAGCCTCTTTATGATCTGCATATAAACCTGCTGCATGTAAACTTGCAGTTATACCAGGAGATACTTGAACAGCAATCAGAGCACGAGCATATCCTGTCGTTAAAAAGCCCTGCGAGGCGTTACCGGTACCTGCTGGAGCGCCGCCCTGCCATTATACAAAAAATTTCGCTTACCAATATTGCCCGCTACCTCTATATCAGCCGGGAAGCCTTAAGCCGGGCAAGGTTATACCTACTAAAATAACCTGGCGGCTTTTGTGACCAGAATCACAAAATAGGTTTATTATGGGGAATAGCTTTGTCTAAAAAACAGATGAAGCAAAGCATGATATTACTCCATGGGTTATTTGGAGGCCTAAGCAACTGGACAAGAGTTGTTAAGCATTTTGAAGATAGATTTGATATTTATATACCCAAACTGCCTATATACGAAAACCCTAAAAACAACCTGGAGCATCTCCTTAATTTTCTTGAAACGATGATCGCATCGGCAGACCTGAAAAATGTTATCCTGGTAGGTAATTCACTTGGTGGACATATTGCTATACTTTATACTCATCGTCACCCTGATAACGTAGCTAAATTGATATTGACCGGCAGTTCCGGACTTTATGAAAACACCCAGGTGGGCAGTTACCTTAAACGGGGAAATCATACATATATTAAGGAAAGAGTGGCTGCTACATTTTATGATCCTACCATTGCAACCGATGAGCTTGTGTCTGAGGTGATGCAAATCACTACAGATCCGTTGAAATGCCAGTGCGCTGTCAGAACTGCCAGGTCGGCTCAAAGAGATAATGTGCTTTCGCGTCTTCCTGAAATATGGGTACCTGTTTTATTGATATGGGGCGAGGACGATCAAATTACCCCGCCTCATGTCGCAAATGAATTTAACACCCATTTACTCAATTCAAAACTTGTTATGATTCCCGAATGTGGGCATGCGCCGATGATGGAAAAGCCAGAAACCTTTAATGAAATATTAGGCAAATTTCTTTGTTGACATTGGTAGTATCGTCCCCACAAAAAAGGGCCTTTAGAATTAATCTGAAGGCCCCGGGATGGTCATAGAATTATTGCTTTCAAAAGCAATTGCAACAGAATGTGGCCTTGTAAAAGGCTAAATTGATGTTCGCAATTATTTTACGCCATTAAGAAAGTCAGTTAGCTGTTTAACAAACAGGTCGGGGAACTGATATTGTGCTCCATGGTTTGAATCCGGATAAATAATCAGCTGCGCGTCGGGCAGATTTTGTTGCAGCAAAAAGGAGTTGACCGTTGGGAATATAATGTCATTGTGGCCGGTTAACACAAACACAGGCTGCTTAATGGCCTTTAAATAAGTATAATCGCCAGGGTTGATATTGGCCCAGCCTTTAATTGCGGCCGACTGTGCAGGTGCTACCTGTTCGCTGATCTTGCTGTCGCGATTTTCAACTCTGCCATTTTTTACGCGGTTCAGAAATTTATAAGCGGCTTGCTGACTGGTTGTTGTTGGTGAAAACAGGGTTTCCAGTAAGATCTCATATTCTGAAGGAAATTCTTTGGCAAAAATGGCCCAAACTTCAGGCGTAAAATCATCAATCTCGTGTCCTCCACGTGGAGCCGTACCCAGTAAGATCAATTTATTAACGAGCTCGGGCCTATCAAGCGTAAATTGTTGAGCTACCATGCGCCCCATAGAGAAACCCAGCAGGTCTATCTTTTCCAAACCAAGCGCGTCAATAAATGCTTCCGCGTCTTTAGCTATGGCCGCTATATTGTCGGGTGTTTCTCCGCCGGTGCTCGCTACTCCCCTGTTATTAAAAATGATGATCTCACGGTCCCGCGCCAGGGCGTCCAGTACCCTGGGGTCCCAGTTTTCCATGGTGCCGGTAAAGTGCTGCAAATGCACCAGCGGCAAGCCCGCTTTGTTGCCGAAACGACGGTAAGCGAACGAAGTGCCATTTATAGATATAAACTGAGTAGGAACAGTTGATGCAGTGTATTCGATATTAGTTTTCATGATAAAAAAAAATGTTTGAATTATTTGCCCGAACTACCGGGCTACAAAACAAAGGTGAGAGGTAATGGCCTTCGGAAAAGAAGCCATATGACGCAAAATGGCGTTGACATTTGTCACGCTTTTTGCAACAGAAAGAGAATGTTTGGGGGAGAATAGTCCCTTATTTAATCGCGGCGTGTAAAGTCTTTTCGAATGCGGCTCAAGGTTTCGCGCGAGATTCCCAGGTAAGAGGCAACCATATGCAGGGGAACGCTGTTAAACACTTTGGGATATGTTTTTTGGAACTCGAGATATTTTTCTTCTGCCGAATTGCTGATCAATGAAAATATGCGCTGCTGACTGGTTTCGTAACCACGTGCTAAAAGCTTCTCATTAAATAATTTTACCGCGGGAATGGTTTCTCTTAGCTCTTCCCATTTCTCTTTAGTCCAGATGATAACAGTACTGGCAGTTAATGCTTCAATGTTGTATTCAGAAGGTTTTTCATGATTGTAGCTCTCCTGGTCGCTAATCCACCAATTCTCTACTCCGAATCTAAGCGTATGGTCTGTTCCATCGGCACTAAACCTATACAGGCGAAAACAACCGGTAGTAATAAAGCATGTGATTTTCCAAACTTCGCCTTCGTGCAGGATAGATTGCCATTTACGTAACTTTCTTTCCATACTTGCAGCACGGATCAACTCCAGCTCTTCGTCAGAAATAGAAACCCATTGGCGTAAGTACTTTTCGAAGACATCAAACATGGTGAGCAAAGCTAACCAAATAGATTAAACAGTAAACATGAAGCATGTTTACGAATTGTAAAACGTGCTTACGCGATATTATTTATAAGCGATAGCCGCGCTTGATGGTCCGGTTAAGGGTAGTAGTGTTGTTGATTTAAACCCGGCAATATTCGCCCACTTATTAAAATCGGCAAAGGTGTAGTCAAACCCGGTTCCGGTTTCAATAAGCATGTTCAAACTCATCATCAACCCAAAAACGTTTTGTTTCCTTTCGTTATCTATAACGTTCTCGATGGCTACAAACGCACCTCCGGCAGGGAGCGCGTCATATGCTTTTCGCATTAAGGCTATTTTGTTTTCTTCGTCCCAGTCATGCAGGATATTTCCCATTACAACCACATCGGCGCTGGGTATTGGCATGCTAAAGAAATCGCCACTGGCGGTATTTACCCTGTCTTCCAACCCAAATTTCTGTATAGAAGCACTTGCCACGGGTTCAACAGGCGGCAGATCGAAAGTTGTACAGTGCATGTGTTCATTATGCTTGGCAACCATAATTGAAAGCAACCCGGCCGAACCGCCCACATCAATCAGTGTTTTATATTGGGAGAAATCAAACTTTTGAGCAAATGCCATAAAGTTGCCCATCTGGATGCCGCTCATAGCGCCCGTAAATTCTTTTAGTTTTTCGGGATCCTGGTATATCAAACCAAAAAAGTCTTCACTCCTTTTCGCCTCGTTTTGCGGCAATCCGGTAAGGAGCCCTTCACCCAGGCTTCCCCAAAATGTATATAGGCGATTATTAGCCATTTCAAGAATGCCTCCGATATAAGATGGCTTGTTTTTATCCAAAAATGTATCCGTATCTATAGTGTTCGAGTAAGTGGCAGCATCCAAAATACCTTCGCGCTTTAAAAAACCAAACGCGGTTAGGGCATCCATAAAATCATAAACATTTCTGTCGGTACATTTAAGCCCTAAAAGGTCTTTAACGTTTTTGGCCGTCATGGATTTCTTTTGGGCAAGAGTAGTAAATAATTGAAAGCTAACGGCAGTTAACAAGATTTTTGAGGCCCAAAAGCCGGTGCCGATTTTCATAATATTTTCTGGTGATGGTTGGTTAGGTTGCTGTTCCATTTTCTTAAAATTATCGGTTTATAAGTGGTGGTGCCAGGAAGAGGGTTCTTAATACTCGGTGAAATTGGTTATCTAATTTACAGGGATTTAGTTTAAGAAAGAAGAGGGTAATAGTTGTTCTTTTAAGCAGAATAATATTTTGATCAACAAATATTAATTCTTGAAAATTGAAAAAAATCATTCTACCAATACTATTAGTTAATAGAAATTAGTATTTGTCAAACTGTAAATGTTTTATTGATAAATTATTCGTAATGTGTTGCAAATCAGATATTATTAATTTAACTTCAAAACCAATAGGAATATTATTGCTCTTTTATTGTGCTTTAAAATGTGACTAAAAATAAATTTTAACACCCATATAAATCTGAATTAATAAATAACCAATTTAAAAATCAGGAAAAGTGATGTTATGGAAAATTTTGCAGAAGAGCCTGTTTATCAGAATATTGATCAGGAAACGATTGATTTCATTGTAGACTCCCTAATAGGAGGTAAATGTATCCTGTTTCTGGGGCCCGAATTGTTGATTAATGATTCTGAGGAAAAGCACTATAAGGTCTATTTTAAAGAGATAGCAAAAAAATATCCGAAATTTATTTATAAATATTTTTCAAGGGATAATGTATTTGCATTCCAAAAGTCAAATAGTCATGTTGGGAATATCCTGTTTGAAACCAAGATTAGAAATGAGATAAAACAGTTTTACGAAACAGGTGGAGACGATGTAATCTTGAATCTGATTTCGCAACTTCCATTTCCGCTAATTATTAATGTAGCGCCCGATAATGCCATCAATAAGATTTTTACCAAGAATAATTTCTCCGTTCGCCCAGGTTACTATCCAGACCCTTCCTTTTCCGGCGTAGAAAAGCCAACAACTGCGCGCCCCGTCATTTACAACATATTTGGCAGCATTGAAGAGCCGCAATCTATCATACTCACTCATGAGGAGCTTTTTAAGACAATTAAAAATCTAATGCAGGAGGATACCATTCCCGAAAATATAGTGAATACAATAAAGCAGGCCAGATGCTTTATCTTTTTAGGAATGCGTTTTGAAACCTGGTATTATCAATTGTTGCTAAGTATTTTTGACATAGAAATATCAGAGTCTATAAAACTTGGAGCCCCGAAAGATATCGATGATGAGACTGTTAGTATAATGGATAAGTATTTCAGGATAAATTTTACAAAGTCTAACTCCCTTGAGTTTATTAGTAAAATATATAAAGCGCTGCAAGCTTATCCTGAGCATCTGCGGACCTCCACAATTAAAACTTCTACTTCGGCATATCTTTCTTACGCCTGGGAAGACGCTCAGGATCCTGGGCGTGAATATTGGGTAGATCGAATCGATAGGCGATTTAGAAACGCAGGAGTAAAGTTTTCACGAGATAAAAGTGTCCTGACTATACAAGACAGCATTCAGGCTTTTATGAACCGAATAGGGCAAGGCCGGGTAATTTCTATAGTAGTTAGCGAAAAATATTTATTTTCTGAATATTGTATGTATGAGGCCTGGAGCATTTTTAAAAATGACAACTTTTTGGACAGGGCCTTTATATTGATTTTGCCAGATGTGGATTTTACAAACAAAGAGAAGTACATTGAGTATTGGCAATCTAAAACAAATACCATTAGAAATAAACTTGAAAATGATTTTCATAATGACTATCTGGCTTTCGACCAGTTCATGACAGCCAGCAAGAATAATTTTTACATCCTATTGTTTATAAACCAATTCTTAAATATTCTGACAGATAGAATTTGGCCGCGTATATTAAATAATATAGAAGAACATCAGCTGGCTAATGAAGAAATATTTAAGGGTTATATAGATACTGTTTTAGAAAAATTGACAGAAGAGTAATGACAATTCAAAGGTATAGGTTTCCCGGGACGAAACCGTTTAGCTTAACAGACCAGGATATATTTGAAGGCCGTAAAAAAAGTATTCACCGACTTTATGACCTGCTGCAAAAAAAAAGCATGATTGTGTTTTATTCGGAGTCAGGCTTAGGTAAAAGCTCCCTAATCAATGCCGGGCTTATACCGTTGTTCCAATCCTCAAACAAGGAGAGTTATTTTCCGGTGAAAGTAAGGTTTTTGGCCAATGAAAATAGAATTGCAAACAAATTAGGTGAGGATGAAAGAGTACTATTGCTAAAAACGGTAGCGCAGTTAAATGAAGCAAACAAATCACTGGCATCTATAATATTGCCTTTTGCAGACGCAGATCGGTCTGATCTATGGCATGAGGCTAAAAAATTCCAGATGAACAATTTTAAACTGCTACTGATATTTGACCAGGCTGAGGAACTTTTTACATACAGTCAAAGACAGATAGATTTTTTTAAAGAACAGCTTTACACGATCTTATCCAATCACCTACCTTCTTATCTAAATAAAAGAATCACCAGTTATTTAAGTAGTTATAACGACCAGTCAGGTGATGTGGCGGAGACCGATAAAATTGATAGCGATCTTGATTTTATTTATAAACAGCTTAATGTTAAAATTTTATTCGTTATAAGAGAAGACAAATTTGGTTATTTTGACTTATTCTCGGATTTCTTTCCTGATATTTTAAAAAACACTTACCGTTTAAAACCTCTTGAAGAAACGGAAGCCAGGGAAGCAATCTTGTTGCCGGCTTGCGCAGAAGGTGCCTTTTTGTCGCCTAAGTTTGATTTTACAGCGGAAGGGATAGAGCAGTTATTGCAAATACTGGTAGAGGACGATAATACGTTTGATCCTTATACGATTCAATTAAGCTGTAGTTATATTGAGCGTTCTTTGGCCATGAAGGGCAAAGTTTTAATTGATAAGGAAGACATCCCGCAAAAAGGCATAATAGAAAAGGAGTATTTTGATAACGTATGGTCTTCTGTTCCGTCAGGTTTTTTGGAAAATGTTCCGCTTTATAAAAAAATATTAGCAGAAAAGCTTATCGATCAGGATAACAAAATACGAATCAAAACATATGAAAATAATTTTCTACATCCCCTGGTTTTAAAAGCCCTTGTACAGGAAGGTTTGATCAGGGAAGATCATAGTGCCTATGAAGGTAAATACTATGAGCTTAGCCATGACAGGCTTGTGAAACCAATATTAGAATTTTATAAACAGCAGAAAGATGAGGAGGATTTAGAAAAGGCCAACCAACTTTATAGTAAATTACTTAGAAATGCTGTTGATACATATGAGTTGACTAATAAAGAAACCCGGGCGATAGAGGTGCTTGTTGAAGAACTGTTACTAAATAATCTTATTCGGGTTGCCATAGATTATTCAAAGGTATTGCAACTGCCACATATGAGAGAAGATGCCATACAATATCTCATAAAAGAGGAGTTTTTACTGTTGAAGGATGGTGCTTTAGAAATCAGCGAAGATAAATATGTCGACGCAGTCGCTAAAAGCTATCGGGCAAGAAAAAACAAAGAAGACGAAGAAAAAGCCAAAGTTCATCAGAAAAGGCGAATCCAAATAGGTGCCCTGATTACGGTTGCTGCCGGTATCTTCATAGCGCTATATCTGTGGAAGAGTGATAGCCAGCAAAACATGATAAAGGATTTCATTAAGTTAAATGTTGCAAATAGTTACCTCGACAATGGAGACCTTGAAAAAGCATATGGTATATATGGCTATATTTATAACAGTAACGATTATTTTAAAAAGCAGATAGATGATAAAACTAAAAGGCTGAATTATACAGATTTACCCGGAAATCCTATATATGCTTTAAGCAATAATCGTATCCTTTCAATACTTGATTCCGGCAAGACGGCCCAAATTTGGAAAATAGGATTAGAGGACAGTATCTCACGTTCATGTGTTATACACAACAAACGTTTAATGGCACTATCTCCAAATCGGCGTTATGTAGGCATCTTATCCGGTCAGAAAATAAATCTATATGATGCACAAACAAACCATCATTCTATTTTGCTAAAGAGTATCTCCAAAGATATTGGTTTCGGATTTTCGTATAACTCTGATTACTTTAGCTGTATAAGAGATAGCATTGTATGGGTGTACGCCCTTACTGATAGCCTAAAATCAAAAAAATACAGATTCGATCAATCCTTTTATAAAACCAGTATAAGCGATGTAAAAGACATAATTTATATGTCAGACAGCGTTATCTATGGCAAGATAGAAAATTACCTGGCCCGTTGGGTGAAGAATAGAAAGGGCATTATGGAATTAGATGTAAATGGCATCCTCAAAAGTAGCGCAATAGGATGGTGCTCTATTAACAAAGACTCAATTATATTTCTTACCAAAAATGGGCTTGAGATTAAAAATCTTGAAAACAATAAGCAAGAGCTTTTATTGAAAGCAGACCTTTCAAATTATACGCAAATTAACGAGGTGTCGAACAATATATTACTTTTGAAAACGCCATATACCGATAAGTTGAAAAAGGTTGTGGCTGGTAAATATGCCCACTTGGCGTTTTACAGAATAGGAGATAAACATATTTATGAAATTTTAAAAGATCAGGTTATTGACAAGTTTTCGATTAGTAAGGATTATGAAAAATGTATTGTTCGGGCCAATAGCAAACAAATATATCTCGTTGATAGAATTGCCGAAACGGCCAAGCCAATAACTTTTTTTACAGATTCAATATATGATATATCAGATGATGGAAAATATATTCTATTCGTTAAAGAGCGAATCGATGACAAAAAAGTTGCGCCGAGTTCAGGATATCCTATTGAAAACGCAACTAAAAGCTTACCTGATACAAGCGCTCTGTTATTTTTGACTGATCTAAAAACCGGTAAATATACTGAAGTAGACAAATTGATAGCCGATCCGTCACGTATAAAAAATACAACTATTTATGGAAAATATTTTTTTCGGTTTAATCCAAATTCTGATTGCATAGCGTACTTAAGACGAGGAGATAAGGATTCTTTATCGATGAGGGTAAGAAGAACTGCGGATTTAAAAATAGTATATAATTCGGTCGGCCCCGAAACGTTTTTAGACAATGGGAGAAGCAAGGATTTTACTTCTGTGTTTATCCATATTCAAAAACGAGATACTATCAATAAAAAAGCGGGTATTAAGCTTTTAAATACCAGGGCCAGGAATTCACAGTATTTCTTGAGTTTGTATAAGCGATTGGGGAGTAATGAATTAGATAGAGAGTTGAAGAGGGCTAACGCTTTGCCTCATTAGAGCAATTATAACATTGTATTATATTTATTGTGTGATTATTCAGCGTGTCCATAGAAGTATAGTTAATTACATCATCCAATATAGTTTGTATCTTCTGAAGAAGAGATTTAGAGGTATCTTATGAAATTATGCTGCTAAGCTCTTCTTAATTTATATTGTATACGATTAAATTATTCCACCTTCGCCGGAATAAAAATAAAAAAGCTGGAGCCCTGTCCAAATGTGCTTCCAAAGCCAATACTACCGCCCTGGCGTTCTATAAATTCTTTACACAACAATAAACCCAGGCCAACACCTTTCTCATTGTTGGTGCCAAATGAAGGATCTGATGTTACGCGGAAAATATGCTGTTGTTCAGCCTCGGCTATACCTTTTCCATTATCGCTAACAGTCAATTTAACTTTATGGGCTAATGCCTGAGCGCTTATAGTGATGTTGCCCCCTTTTGGGGTGAACTTGATGGCGTTATTCACGAGGTTGCGTACCACCAGTTGCAGCATATCGGTATCGGCAATTACAATTATTTTTTCATTAATATCGTAAGTCAAAGTTATACCCTTTTTTATCGCCAGCATTTTTTCCAGGTCAAGCGTACTCTTTAATACCGAAGCAAGGTTTACCTCCTGTAAGTTTACCGTAGGGTATTCCATTTGCGATTTTGTCCAATAGAGCAGATTGGTAAGCATTTGCATGGTATTGTTGGTGGCGGCAAGCAAATCTTTTTCTAATACCACTCGTTGAGTATTGTCAAGCTCGTGTTCGTTAAGCAATTCCAGGTAACCCTGTATATTAATAAGTGGTGCCCGCATATCATGCGAAATGATCGACATCAGTTTGTTCTTCTCCGCGTTACTTTGTTCCAGCAAGCCTTTTTGTAGCAGGATCTCGTTGTTTTTTAATTCAACAATAACCCTTTCTTTATCATAACTGCGCTTAATGAAGCTGATGATGAAATAAATGGCAATTACAGGTAACGGAAATGCGGTAATCCTGTCGATAAACTGGCCTTTGCCTGCAGTAAAGGGATATTGAACCAAAGCGGGATATTGGTATTCCACCATGTGCAGTATCACGAAGGCCGCTATATAGATCACTAACCAGGTTAAATAGTGCCTGTAAGGCGAAATGGCGAATAGCATCAACAAATAAGCAGGCCATATTAAATCGGTAGAGCCATTGATGCCCGAATTGGCAAAATAATTAACAGAAAAAAGAAGCAGACCAGTTAAGCCAAATACAATATTGTTATGCTTTTTACCGTGATACCGGGAATAGTAATATTGATAGAAAAAGAAGCAGGCAATTACCAAACAGGATAGCGCTGCAACATACAACCCTGCGAAAATATTATAAGGTATATAAAAGCAAGCCAAAACTATAGCACAGATACTTATAGAATGAAATATCCTGCTCTCTAAACTGAAACTTGACGTTTCTCCCGTTAGCTCAAACCAAAAAGCGCTTAATTTTTTAATGTCGAGATAGTTGTAAACCGCTGATTATTTCTTGTACGGGCAGGCCGGGATTGGCGGCATGTAGACCATTTGGCAAAATACAAAAAAAATTAAATTTTAGTTTGAGGACGATGAAGTTGAAGCTGCTCTGAAAATCGCTTTGACTGAGTATTTCGGCAAAAAACTTAATAATTTCTTATTCCGAACGTTTGAAGTTATTGAGTCTTTCCTTATACCAGAGCGTGATTTCCGTTATGCTTGTTTTTCCTTACTCCGGACGTTGGAAGTTAATTTTTCAGATAGATTTCATTTGTGCAAAAATCGCGAGTATATTTATGCTATGTGTTTGAAAAACAGTATTTTGTTTTTATGTTGCATATGGTGGTATACTAACGGACAATCTAAAAATGAAAGAAAACATCCCCTTAAACATTCTCATCATTGATGCAGAAACCGATACTGTTGAGTTGTTAAAAAATCGGTTGCAATTGAATAAGGATGTATTAAAAACTTACGTATCAACTTCAATTAAAAACGCAAAAATCGAATTAAATTCAAAGCATATAAATGTTGTTTTTATTGATCCATTGTCTTTTGATTTAGATGAGGCTTCAAAATTTATTTTTAATGTACGAGGGACGCTACCTGAAATTGTTTTCGTTTTATTTTATAATTACTTCAAAGCGGAACAAAGGTCCTCTGAATTTTATAGAGGACAAAGAAGCAGATTCACTCATTATTATAAACTGAATAAGCAAACGCCAATTGAAAACTTTCAAGATGAGATGGTTTATATATTTCAAAAAATACAAAGTGATTTGAGATGGAGAATGTCGGATCAAAACATTAAAACACTCATTCAGCAATCTGAAGATTTGATAAATAAAAACCCTAATTCAGAAAGCGAAATTCCTAAAGTTTTAGAAGAATTGAGAGATCAATTAGATCAGCTCCGAAGACAAACAACACCCAAAGCAGAAACTGTAACAAAAAAATCAATATTTATTTCATATAGATTTACTGAAATTGAATATAAGAAGGATTTGGCTGATCATTTGATAGAAAATGGATATTCTGTGGTAACAGGAATGGAATCGAATCAATATATCAGTGACGCGATAATTGCCAGAATAAAACAATGTGAATTCTTTTTATGCCTAATGACAAAACATCAAGAAAAAAAAGATGGTACATTTACTACCAGCCCCTGGCTTCTTGAAGAAAAAGGTGTTGCATTAGCCTCAAATAAAAAATTAGTACTTTTAATTGAAGAAGGCGTAACTGATTACGGTGGTTTACAAGGAGATTGGCAAAGAATTCATTTCTCATCAAAAGGATTTATGTCGGCCGCTAAGCAAGCATTAAAACAGATAAAATCTTTTGAAGGAGAGAATTAGCATATTCCTGTTCTTTATAGATATTACCTCATATTTTTATTGCTATTCTTCCTTACATATAACTATTTGAAATTGGAGAACCAGAGTTAAATATTCCCTCGTTGTTTCCTCTAACGCTCTCATATCGCATCCCTTCATTCTCCTGCCGTAATTCTGTGTCTTTCACTTATCTTTGCGAAAAATTCAATATTACAATACAGTGATTAATGTTAATAACATCTCCGTTTCATTTGGCGGAACCACCCTATTTAGCGACGTAACCTTCTCAATAAACGAGAATGATAAGATAGCCCTGATGGGTAAAAATGGCGCCGGCAAGTCTACCATCCTCAAGATTATTGCCGGTGCGGCTAAACCTACTACCGGCAACGTAACCGGCCCTAAGGATGCCGTAATTGCGTATTTGCCACAACATTTGCTTACTCACGATAACGTAAGCGTTTTTGAGGAAACGATGAAAGCTTTTGATGAGGCCAACCAGATGCAAAAGGAGCTGGACGAAGTAAATGAGCAACTCAACATTCGCACCGATTATGACAGTGACGACTACATGAAGCTGATTGAAAAGGTATCGGAACTGAGCGAGAAAGTTTATTCGCAGGAAGAAGTGAATTATGATGCAGAGGTAGAAAAGGTATTGAAAGGTTTAGGTTTTGAACGTAAAGACTTTACCCGCCAAACTTCCGAGTTTTCGGGCGGTTGGCGCATGCGCATTGAGCTAGCCAAAATTCTGTTAAAGAAACCGGATCTGATCTTGCTGGATGAGCCCACCAACCACATGGATATTGAGAGTATACAATGGCTGGAAGATTTCCTGGTTAACTCGGCCAGGGCAGTAATGGTTATCTCCCACGACCGTACTTTTGTTGATAATATCACCAATCGTACCATTGAGGTAACCATGGGCCGGATCTATGATTATAAGGCCAAATACACACATTATCTCCAATTGCGTGCCGAGCGTAGGGTACACCAATTGAAAGCCTACGAGGAGCAGCAACGTTTTATAGCCGATAACCAGGAGTTTATAGACCGCTTCAGGGGTACTTACTCAAAAACTTTGCAGGTACAATCGCGCGTGAAAATGCTTGAAAAACTTGAGGTCATCGAGATTGATGAAGTTGATACTTCGGCATTGCGATTGAAATTTCCGCCATCGCCACGTTCCGGCCAATACCCGGTAATGGTTGAAGACCTGACAAAAACCTACGGCGATCACGTGGTGTTCAAGAACGCGGCCATGGTGATTGAGCGCGGCGAAAAAGTGGCTTTTGTAGGTAAAAATGGTGAAGGTAAATCGACCATGATCAAAGCCATCATGGGCGAAATAGATTTTGAAGGTAGCCTAAAAGTTGGTCACAATGCCAAGATTGGGTACTTTGCCCAAAACCAGGCATCGTTGTTAGATGAGAATTTAACCGTATTTGATACCATCGACCAGATCCCATTGAGTGATGGCACAGTAAAGATCAAAGATCTTTTGGGCGCGTTTATGTTCAGCGGCGATGATACTACCAAAAAAGTAAAAGTACTTTCAGGAGGTGAGAAAACCCGTTTGGCCATGATCAAGCTGCTGTTGGAACCTGTAAACGTGCTGATCCTGGATGAGCCAACCAACCATTTGGACATGAAAACCAAAGATATCATCAAAGATGCCCTAAGAGATTTTGATGGAACGCTGATCCTGGTATCCCACGACCGTGATTTCCTTGACGGTCTGGTACAAAAAGTATTTGAGTTTGGCAATAAACGCGTCCGCGAACATTTTGAGGATATCAAAGGATTTTTAGCTTATAAAAAGATGGATAGCTTGAAGCAGATTGAGCAGGGGTAAGATAAGTGCATTTCGCGTGAAAAAGAAAAGCCTGCAAATATTTGCAGGCTTTTTGTCTTTTAGTACTTCCGACGAGAATCGAATAGAGATCTATAGTTTCGGAAACACCGATTCTATTCGCTGAACTATGGTACCGTTTAGCCCGTGGTAAGCATTATAGCAGAAACGCTCCCCAATTTGACGATATGTCAATAGAAACACAGCGTGGTGTAAAGTAAAATGAATAGAATTATCTAAATTTACCACATTATTCTTTGGATATTTATTATCCTAATATCAATATTTTCAAGCTTTAAAAAGATATATGGATCAACCTTTCAAATTTTATGAGTTTTTTTGCGGCGGAGGGATGGCAAGGGCTGGCTTAGGAGATAACTGGGAATGCGTTTTTGCTAATGATATTGATGAAAAAAAAGCCGAAACTTATAAAGCTAATTGGGGCGAGGGTGAAATAAAAATTGACGATATAGCAAATATAAAAACAGAGAATCTAAGTAATCTGGCTGACCTGACATGGGCGTCTTTTCCCTGTCAGGATTTATCTTCTGCTGGTGCTGGGGCTGGTCTCGAAGGTGCTAGGTCTGGAACATTCTGGCCTTTTTGGAATCTTATTAAAAAATTGCGTCTGGAGAACAGAGTGCCCAAAATCGTAGTTTTAGAAAATGTTTGTGGAGCTTTAACTTCACATGAGGGTAAAGACTTCTCCGCAATTTGCAGTGCTATGCAAAAAGAAAATTATCTTTTTGGGGCTGTGGTCGTAGACGCAGTTGACTTTCTGCCACAGTCAAGGCCTAGATTGTTCTTTATAGGCGTACAAAAAGATTTGATTGATGTTTCATTTCTGACAAGGACAGAGCCTGATTCGAAATGGCATACAAAAGCGCTAATTAACGCACAAAAAAAATTGGAAGAGGCTGCAAAAAAATCATGGATTTGGTGGAATATTCCTTATCCTACAAAGAGAAAAAGCACTTTATTAGATTGCATAGAAGAAAACCCTGAAAGTGTTAAGTGGCATTCTCCTGCGGAAACACAACGATTGATTAGTTTAATGAGCCGCGCTAACCTATCTAAGCTGCAAAAGGTTAAAGAATTTGGAAAGCCCAAAATAGGGACTATATATAAGCGCACAAGAAAAGACGAGAACGGGAATAAAGTACAACGTGCTGAAGTAAGATTTGATAATATTTCGGGATGCTTGAGAACACCCTCAGGTGGGTCTAGTCGCCAAATAATGATCTTTGTTGATAACGAATCTGTTCAATCTAGGTTAATTTCGGCAAGAGAAACTGCAAGGTTAATGGGATTGCCGGATGACTATAGGCTTCCCCCAAAATATAATGACGCTTATCATTTAACAGGTGACGGTGTGGTTGTACCTGTTGTTAGTTTTTTAAGTCGACATGTTTTAGAACCGATTCTTTTAAACCTTAAGAAATCCCAAAAAGCAGCTTGAGCATGTCAACACTAAATAGCGAATTGGATAGGTTTTACGTAGATCATAAATTTAATTCCAAAGGAAAACTTAGCGTCGCTTTGGTGATAACAGAGCATGCAAAAAAAAGAGGGCTACCATTAGATGCAGAATTGCTATTGACAGAAGGAGGGGGACAGGTTTACGGATTAGGAAAAGGTGCGGTTCAAAGTATATTGGCAAGACATGGTATCGATAAAGTATTGGCGCAAGAGGGAGGCCGAACCAGCCGTGGTAGTATTGGCAATATGCGTGAATATGTAGGGTTTCTGAACACATTTTCGGAGAATGAACTCGAGGTTATCGAACGTTTTTGGATCGAAAAGGTAAAAATATTTTTCTCAGGTAAACCTCTCAAGATTAGACTAGACAATTCTCAAAGCTTGAGAAGTATGATTAGGGATCTAATTCAACAGGCGGAATCTCGTCAAAAAGATTCGCAGGGTGTATATTATGTGGGTGCTATTTTGCAACACCTTGTTGGAGCAAAATTAGATTGTGCTTTAGGTATCGGGCATTTTTCTCATAACAGTTTTTCCACTTCGGATGCGCAGACCGGAAGAAATGGTGATTTCTTTATTGGCAATGTCGCTTTACATGTAACAACTTCTCCTACAGAATCGATCATTTCTCGCTGTCAGGATAACTTAGAAAGGGGACATCGTCCTATAATAGTGACTACCAAAAGAGGAATAACCTTAGCCGAGGGACTTGCAGAAAACGCGAATCTGGCTGCCAGGATTGATGTTTTTGAAATCGAACAATTTATTGCACTTAATCTTTATGAGTTTGCGAAGTTTGATGAGCGAGGTAGAACTATTGCGGTTAGTGATCTTGTAGGCAAGTATAACGAGATTGTTATGCAATTTGAAACTGATCCAAGTTTGCTTATCGAACTTCAATAAGTGAAGGAAACGAAGGAAAAAAGAAGTCGCATCATGCGGGCGGTCAAATCTAAAAACACTGCCCCAGAAATACTTGTCAGGAAACTTATTTACAAACTGGGCTATAGATATCGCCTCCATAACGTCAGTTTACCAGGCAAGCCGGATATCATATTTACCAAAAGGAAAAAAGTGATATTTATTCATGGATGTTTTGGCATGGTCATTATTGTGCAGGGGGTAATAGGATACCTGCCAGCAACACAGAATACTGGGTTCAAAAAATTGAAAAAAATAGATCCCGTGATAATCTAGCACTCAAACTGCTCGAACAGGATGGCTGGAAAGTCCTTATCTTATGGGAGTGCGAACTAAAAAATATGGACTCATTAAAGAAACTAATCATAGCATTTCTTCAATTCTAATACAAGAATATCTGTAGCTTATTCTGTCCAATAAAGTGTTTTAACTTAAAAATAGCCAATTATATAGATATTTCAAAGCAATTTAAGAGTTGCTTTCTTCCCATGCAAACGAAAAAACCAATAATATTTTCACAAAAAAGCCTTCAGACTTCCGTCTAAAGGCTTTTGACTTAAAATGTGGTCCCGACGAGAATCGAACTCATATCTAGAGTTTAGGAAACTCCTATTCTATCCGTTGAACTACGGGACCGTTTAAAGATCAACCTTAAAAAGGCTGATCTTTTATTTAGTTTGCAAAGGTGCAATTTTTCATTGAAAAATCACACCTTAAAATTCAAAATTTAAAACAGACTTCATTTGCACATCTGCACATTTGAAACCTGCACATTTAGCGAATTACCGCGCCGTTGTGGAAATCTTCGGTTGGGGCAACAAAGCTAAGTTTGCCTTCGCTGTTTTCGGCCATCAGGATCATACCTTGCGATACAATGCCTTTGATCTCCCTTGGCTCCAGGTTTACCAGGATACTCACTTTTTGCCCGATGATGTTTTCCGGTTCGTAGTATTCGGCAATGCCCGATACTACGGTGCGCTCGTCAATGCCGGTGTCAATGGTCAGTTTCAGCAGCTTTTTGGTTTTTGCAACTTTCTCAGCGGCTAAAATAGTACCGGTACGGATATCCATGGTAGCAAAGGTTTCGTAATTAACGTTTTCCTTTGCAGGCTGCACATCTGCCGATTTTGGCGGAACGGCAGCGGCTTTTTTATCTGATAGTTTTTTAAGCTGAGCTTCAATCACATCATCCTCTACCTTTTCAAACAACAAAGCCGCAGGGTTTAACTGGTGACCATTGTTGAAATACATTTCCTGATCATAAGCTATCGGCTCGTTAGGCAGATTAAGCATGGTGATGATCTTTTTAGCTGTAGCCGGTAAAAACGCCTGTGCTGCAGTAGCTAAATGACCAATCAGCACCAAACAGTTGTGCAGCGCTTCTTTGGCGGCGGCAGGATCTGTTTTGATAGTTTTCCATGGCTCTTTTTCGGTCAGGTAGCGGTTACCTAAGCGGGCCATATCCATTACGGCCTGCAACGCCTGGCGGTAACGGTAAGCTTCAAGGTTCTTCTCTATCTCATCGTAATATTCGCCAATTCCGGTGCTGAGGCTTTCGTCGGTAAATTCAATCCTGTCGGCATCCGCCTCAATTTTACCGTCGTAAAACTTGTGCATCAGTATCATTACCCTGTTCACGAAGTTACCCAGAATAGCCACCAGTTCATTATTTACACGGGCCTGGTAATCTTTCCAGGTAAATTCGCTGTCGCTGGTTTCGGGCAGGATTGATGTCAGCACATAGCGCAGTTCATCCTGTTTGCCCGGAAACTCTTCCAGGTATTCATGCAGCCAAACGGCGTGGTTACGCGAGGTAGAAAGTTTATCACCTTCCAAATTCAAAAACTCGTTGGCCGGCACGTTTTGAGGCAAAATATATTCGCCGTGAGCGTGCAATATAGAAGGGAAAATAATACAGTGGAAAACGATGTTATCCTTGCCGATAAAATGCAGCAGACAAGCATCATCCTGCTCGTCAGCCTGCTTTTTCCAGTATAATTTCCAGTCTTTTTTATTATCAATAGCCCATTGCTTGGTGGCCGAAATGTAGCCGATAGGTGCATCCATCCACACGTAAAGCTTTTTACCTTTAGCTTCGGCTAAGGGTACATCAATACCCCAGTCAAGGTCACGGGTCATGGAGCGTGGTTGCAGGCCCGATTTTAGCCATGATTTACACTGGCCAAAAACATTCACTTTCCAGCTGCCTTCCTTCTCGTCAATCCATTGCTCCAACCATGGCTGGTATTTATCTAACGGCAGGTACCAGTGCTTGGTCGATTTCAATACCGGGGTCTTACCGCTCAGGGTTGATATCGGGTTGATCAGGTCGGTTGGGTTAAGGGAGGTACCACAACGTTCGCATTGGTCGCCATAGGCATTTTCATTGCCGCAATTTGGGCAGGTACCTATGATATAACGGTCGGCCAAAAACTGCTGGAAATCCTCATCAAAATACTGATCAGAAAATTTCTCAACAAACTCATCCTTTTCGTACAGGTTCAGGAAAAACTCCTGGCTCAGTTCATGATGAATAGGCGACGAGGTACGATGATAAATATCAAAAGCGATCCCGAACTCTTCAAAACTCTCTTTTATTTGCTTGTGATATTTGTCAATAATAGCCTGTGGGGTAGTATCTTCTTTTTTGGCTTTGATGGTAATGGCCGCGCCATGCTCATCCGAGCCGCATATATACACTACATCCTTCTTTTTTAGCCTTAAATACCGCACAAAAATATCTGCCGGAAGATATGCACCGGCAAGGTGACCAATATGTAAGGGGCCGTTGGCATAAGGCAGGGCCGATGTAATGGTGAATCGTTTATATTTGTTGAGTTGTGACATTAAATATCGCCTTGGTAAATAGTGTGCAAAGATAATTGATTTAAGTGGGAAAAATGCCCGAACCGTGATGCTCATGATTTAAGGATTTCCTGATTTTTTGTCTCTTATTATCAAGGTAATCGTTCAATCTTTAAAATCATGGTTCAAACTCACCCACCTTACCTTAAAAAAGGCGATAAAATTGCCATTACCTGCCCGGCAAAAAAGCTGCCTAATCCTATGACAGATGCCATTGCGCTGTTGCAAAGCTGGGGATTAGAAGTTGTATTAGGCGATACGGTGGAAGCTTCGTTTCACCAATTTGCAGGGGATGATGATTTCAGGGCGGCCGATATGCAGCGTTTTGTTGATGATGACAGTATCAAAGCCATTATAGCGGCTCGTGGCGGCTACGGAACGGTTAGGATGATTGACAAAGTTGATTTCAGTCGCTTTGCACAAAATCCTAAATGGCTCATTGGTTTTAGCGATATCACAATTCTGCATTCTCATCTGTTTACCAACTATGGAGCGCAAACCATCCACGGGCAAATGCCGGTTAATATTCCCGACGCATCCAAACATTCGATAGATACTTTAAGGCGGGCCCTCTTTGGCGAAGAGTTAAGCTATGAATTTACAACACACGATACCAACAAGCCCGGCGAGGCTACAGGCATTATAATCGGCGGTAATTTATCCTTATTGGTAGCATCTGCGGGTTCAGTATCTGATTTAGACTATGTCGGAAAAATTCTGTTTATAGAAGATGTGGGCGAATACCTTTATTCGGTAGATAGAATGCTGCGGATGTTGGACAGGGCCGGTAAATTAAAAAGCCTTGCCGGTTTGGTAGTGGGCGGTTTTACAGATATTAAAGATAATGATATCCCCTTCGGCCAATCTGTGCCACAGATAGTGATGGATATTGTAAAAGGCTATGATTACCCGGTATGTTTTGATTTCTCGGCAGGGCATATCCCGGATAATAATAGTTTAGTATTAGGACGCGAGGTTGGCTTGCAGGTAGATGAAAAGCAGGCGAGGTTGTGGTTTAAGTAAGCCTCAAGCAGTCTTTAAAAAAATGTCATTTCGACGAACGGGAGGGTTGTGTGTAACGGCGTGAGGAGAAATCTTATACGCCAAGTACGGTGGCCTGCAAAGCGTATAAGATTTCTCTTTCGCCCCGGCGCTCGTTCTCCCGCCCGCAGCTCTATCGAAATGACATCGTTTTTGAGTTTTTAAACTCCCCTTTAGGGGCTGGGGGCAAACCAATTTGCTTATCAGTAGTTTATACATCATGGCCAAAAAACCGCTGCTTGAATTTACTGACAGAGGAATTTACTGTGCGCAAGGCAAATTTTACATCGATCCCTGGAAGCCGGTTGATGATGCCGTGATAACCCATGCCCATGCCGATCATGCTTATTGGGGGCATAAACACTATTTAGCGCACCACCTTTCACGTGAGGTGTTGTTGTATCGCCTTGGCGAAATCAATCTTCAAACGGTTGAGTATGGTGAAACCGTACTAAAGAATGGTGTAAGCATATCATTGTATCCTGCAGGGCATGTAATTGGTTCGGCACAGATCCGGGTTGAATATAAAGGTGAGGTTTGGGTGGTTTCCGGTGATTACAAGGTAGAAAACGATGGCATCTCCACACCTTTTGAACCGGTTAAATGCCATCACTTTATTTCCGAGTGTACGTTCGGTATGCCGGTTTATCAATGGAAACCGCAGGTACAAACATTTAGCGAGATTAATAGCTGGTGGCGCCAAAACCTTGATAACGGATTAGCTACAGTATTGGTTGGTTACTCATTAGGGAAAGCGCAGCGAATCTTGCAAAACCTCGATCTGTTTAACGGCAAGGTTTATACCCATGGTGTTATCGAAAATACCAATGAAGCTTTGCGCCGCAATGGTGTGCTGTTAAATCCAACAGAACGGATCACACAGGAGAGCTCGAAGGAAGAAGTGAGGAAAGGCATTATTATAGCGCCGCCCTCATCGGTGGGCACGACATGGATGCGCAAGTTTCAGCCTTATAGTTTTGGCTATTGCTCGGGTTGGATGGCTATTCGTGGAGCCAAACGCCGCCGTGCTGCCGATAGGGGATTCGTACTCTCTGACCACGCTGACTGGGATGGCCTCATCAGTGCTATTGACGCCACGGGCTGTGAGTGTGTTTATCTTACCCACGGCTACACCGCCACTTTTTCAAGATATTTAAGTGAGATAGGTTTTAACGCACGTGAGGTGCATACGCTTTATGGTGGCGAAGAGGAAGATACCTCACCTCAACCTTCATCAGAAGAAAGGGAGCCTGAAACCTATGATAAATCTTCAAGTGAAGTCTCCCCTCTCGGGGGAGATTTAGAGGGGGTAGGAGGTATCTCATGAAAGCATTCGCGCAACTCTTTTTATCGCTTGACGAAACCAACAAAACCAATGAAAAGGTTAAAGTATTAAAAGACTATTTTAATACCGTGCCAGATACCGATAAAATGCACATGCTCGCCCTCTTTACCGGTAGGCGACCAAAGCGGCAGATCAATTCAACACTTGTACGTAACTGGGCTATTGAGGCATCGCATATTCCGGCCTGGCTTTTTGAGGAAAGCTATCATGTAGTAGGTGATCTGGCCGAAACCATGGCCCTATTGATGCCGCAAAGCAACACAAGCAGCAGCAAAACCCTCACCGAATGGATAGCCGAGATCAATGCCCTTAACGATAAAACAGAGGAGCAAAAAAAGGAGTGGCTCATGGAGTCGTGGGCTATGCTGGATAGCCAGGAGCGCTTTGTATTTAATAAACTGCTCACCGGAAGTTTTAGGGTTGGCGTATCGCAAAATCTGGTGATCAAGGCGCTGGCTGATATCTCCGGGTTGGAGCCCGCTGTACTTACCCATCGTGTAATGGGCAGTTGGCTGCCCGAAACCTACCCGTTTTCGCAGCTGATGGAAGAGCAGGATGCCGCGGCAAATATTTCACGCCCCTACCCATTCTTTTTAGCCTATCCAATACAGGAAACCTCAGAAAAACAAAAAACGCCCGCGGAAGTAGGTATTGCCCTTGGCGATGCCGCCGACTGGCAGGCCGAATGGAAATGGGATGGCATCCGGGCGCAAATGATAAAGCGGGGCGATGAAATTTTTATCTGGAGTCGGGGCGAAGATCTCGCCACCGAAAAGTTTCCTGAACTGCATCCTTTCCTGAACGCGCTGCCCGATGGTACAGTGATTGACGGAGAAATCCTCAGTTTTCAGAACGGTTTACCTATGCCTTTTAATGTGCTGCAAACCCGTATCGGTCGGAAAAACCTGAGTAAAAAGATATTGGAGGAAAGCCCCGTCGCCGTAATCGCTTATGATTGTCTGGAGTATAATGGAGAAGATATCCGCTACAAATCCCAAGCTGAAAGGCGGGAGATTTTGGAAAGATTGCAGGCCGAAACACAATACCCCGAAATATTCCGGATTTCCGCGTTGATTAGCTTTGAAACCTGGGAGCAGTTGGGCAGTATCAGGGAACAGTCGCGTGCTATGATAGCCGAAGGGATTATGCTAAAACGCAAAAGTGCTGCTTACCAGGTTGGCCGTAAACGGGGCGACTGGTGGAAATGGAAGATCGACCCACTATCGGTTGATGCCGTAATGATCTATGCTCAAAAAGGGCACGGCCGCCGGGCCGATCTGTATACCGATTATACTTTTGCCGTTTGGGATGGGGATAAGCTGGTGCCTTTCGCTAAGGCCTATTCTGGGCTTACCGACGCAGAGATCAACAAAGTTGATTATTTTATCAAACGCAACACCATCGAAAAATTTGGCCCTGTACGTACCGTAAAACCCGAACTGGTGTTTGAGATAGGTTTTGAAGGGATTAATAAATCAACCCGGCATAAATCGGGAATAGCGTTGCGTTTTCCGAGGATCTTGCGATGGCGGCATGATAAGCCCAAAGAAGAAGCCGATACACTTGAAAGTCTGAAAGCTTTACTGGGCGAATAACTGGTTAGATTTTATACCTTTGCGGCTTCAAAACAGAACACCCTAACTATCATTAAACCAGTATGATTGTAATTAATAATTTTCAGGAGTTTGAACAGCAGGTAGGCAATGACCTTGGTGTATCATCATGGCATACTATTACGCAGGAGCAGATCAATAAATTTGCTGATGCTACGCTTGATCATCAATGGATTCACACCGACCCTGAAAGGGCTAAAACTGAAAGTCCTTTTAAATCAACCATAGCACATGGCTATCTTACGCTTTCGCTCATTCCTCACCTGTGGAAAGAAATCGTAACTATAGGCAACCTAAAAATGGAAATTAACTATGGGATCGAAAACCTGCGTTTTGCCCAGCCGGTATTAGTTGATAGTGAGGTGCGCCTGAAAGTAAAGCTGGCTGGTTTGTTAAACCTGCGTGGCGTGATCAAAGCTACCATGAGCATCGAAATGGAAATAAAAGACCAGCGTAAACCTGCCTTTAGCGGCGATGTTGTGTTTTTATATCACTTTGTGGATTAAGAAATTACTTCGTATTTCTATACACTCGTCATTGCGAGATACGAAGCAATCCCCGACTTTACAGAGCGGCTATGCATGTGTCCCTGTGCAGTTCGCGATTGTTTCGTACCTCGCAATGATGGGTTGATGAGTACAGTTCGCGATTGCTTCGTACCTCGCAATGACGCTTTTCGTTCTCCGCTTGGCCGTGTCCTCACGGTCAACTTGTATGTAATAAAAAGCGCCCGTGAGGACACGGATGCTGGGATATTTTATAGATAATGTACTTCGACTACCTGTACAAACTCTTACTCTCAATAAATTTCAACACCGGGTCAGGTACAAAATATTGTACATTCTTTTTTTCGGCGAGGGATTTGCGGATGAATGTTGCCGACAGCTCCATGAGCGGCGTCATGGTAATGGTAACTGATGGATGATCGGCCAGTTCGGCATTTTCGTAGCCTGGGCGCGGATATACAAAAATGCGGTAATCGCGTAGGATAAGCTTATAGTTTTTCCATTTATGTAACGTGCCCAGATTGTCAGACCCCATTATCAGGGCAAACTCGTGTTCCGGATATTTTTCCTTTAAATGGGCAAGGGTATCAATGGTATATGATGGCTGTGGCAGTTTCAGTTCCACATCGCTTACGGTAATATTGGTTGCGTTATCCGTAGCTAACCGAGCCATTTCCAACCTGTCGTAAGTGTTGATCAGGTCGCCATATTTTTTTAGCGGATTTTGGGGTGATACCACCAGCCATACCTTATCAAGCGAGGTATGGTTTGCCATATAATTAGCAATTATCAAATGCCCTATGTGTATAGGATTAAACGAACCAAACAGTAAGCCTATTTTCATTTCAGTCAGCAGTTTTCAGTTGATAGTTTGCAGTTGGGCAACGGCAACTATTATCATAAGTATAAGAAAAGAACCTATAGCCCTGCTCCAAATTTCCCAGGGTTATCAATCATATATTGAGCGAGTCTTCCTATTTCGTCAGATAGTAAATACAATCTATCGTAAACCTCTTTTGTGATATATTCGCAAGCCAACGAAAATTCCAGCCAGCCTTGAGTTTCGCTGTTTTCCATATCAACGTCTGTAAGTTTACTTACAAAATGATTAGGAAAACGTCGTTTGCGGTAAGCTTCGATGGTACAAATGTTTACAGAACGGGATGATCTTCTGATTTGATCAGTTAGCGAAAACATTTCTTCTCTTGGAAATCGTTTTGTTATCGTATAGATCTCCATAGCTAAAGAGAAGCTCTTTTTGTAAAGCAGTAAATCTTTATAATTTCCCATTTAAAAACTGCCAACTGCAAACAGGCAACTGCCAACGGTCATCCAATAAACGCGCTCACTAAATCCTCTGCCTCTGTGCAGGCCGTTTCAAGATCGTAATTTTTGAGTATAATATCAAATTGTGGAGCGTATTTAAGCTCTTTTTCTGCCTTAGCGAAGCGTTCTTTCAGTTTTTCTTCGCTATCAGTACCTCTGCCGGTCAATCTTTCAATTAAAACCTCGAGCGATGGGGGCTGAACAAATATAGCCAGCGCTTGTGGCCCGTATTTACGTTTAAGGTGTAAACCGCCTTCAACGTCAATATCGAATATTACTGTTTTGCCTTGGGCCCAAATGCGCTCAATTTCGGTGCGGAGTGTACCATAAAAAGTACCGGTATAAACCTCTTCAAATTCAACAAACTGTTTTTTGGCAATACGGTGCAAAAACTCTTCCTTGCTAATAAAGTAGTAATCTTTCTCATGCACTTCATCGCCACGGCGCTCACGCGTGGTGGCCGAAATTGAAAATTCAAGCTCAGGGATTTTCCCCAGCAAATGATGTACAATTGTTGTTTTACCGGCACCCGACGGAGCCGAAAATATGATGAGTTTACCTTCTTTGGTCATTGATTATATACGTCATTGCGTCATTAAGTCATTGTATCATTTTTCAAAAACCGCCGGTAAAGCAATCAATGACTTAATGACCTGATGACTCAATGACTATACTATAATACGTTTAACAGTTGTTCTTTAATTTTTTCAAGCTCTTCTTTCATGCCTACTACCAGTTTCTGGATGTTGGCATCGTTGGCTTTTGAGCCTAATGTGTTGATCTCACGACCAATTTCCTGCGAAATGAAACCCAGTTTTTTACCGTTTGCGTCGGCATTTTTCAGGGTTTCTATAAAGTATTCGCAATGCGCTTTCAGCCTTACCTTTTCTTCGGTAATATCAAGCTTATCAATATAGTATATCAACTCCTGTTCAAAGCGGTTTTGGTCGATAGCTTCGCGGCTTGCAGCTTCGGCTAAGAATGTATCCAGACGCTCGCGAATTAATGGAACCCGTTTAGGGTCTTCCAGTTCAACAAGCTCCAGGTTTTTCAAAATGGTGCTGATGCGGCCTTTAATTTCCTGTTCAATAACATTTCCTTCCTGCGTGCGGAATTCCTGGAAAGCAGCCATGGCCTGTTGAAAGGTTTTCTCAACAGATTTCCACTCATCTTCGGATATGGTATCTTCTTCGTATTTTACAACTTCGGGTAAGCCTAAGGCCAGCTCAAGCAAGTTGCCGCCCGGCTCGCCAAGCTCTTCACTTACCGCCTTAAGCTGGTTATAGTAATGTTTTAGCAGATCTTTATCAATACCTGCAGCTTTTACCGCCTGACTTGCCTGCTCGGTGTTAATAGATAAATTAACTTTACCGCGTTCGATGAGTTTACTGCAATCGGTACGCAGCTGAAACTCTTTTTCGGCAAAAATCTTCGGTAAACGAAGCGATAATTCTAAAAATTTGCTGTTCAGGGATTTAACCTCTACGGTATATTTTGTATTGCCTGTATCAAAACTGGCAATTCCATACCCTGTCATGGATTTTATCATGCGCAAAGATAGTAATTTTAGAGATTAGTGGTTGGAGGTTAGAGATTAGTGTTTTCCACTTGGAAAAGGCGTATCGGGACATCGAGATTGATGGTAAAAGATTGGCGTTAGCTTCCTGGGCGTTTCGAAACTAACCTCCAATCTCTAACCTCTAACCATCAACGCGAAGCGCTTTAACACTTTTTCACATTTGCTGTAAAATAGAGTTCCTATATTTACGTTCAATTATCACTGATGCGCAACTATTTATACCTGCTTGTAACAGGCGTTCTATGCCTTATGTCCGTTTATGCTTCTGCCCAGGAATTTACGGTAAAGGGTGTTATCTCCAAAAAGGTGACCAACGAGCGTGTTGGACAAGTTTTTGTTAAAGATCTGAATACCAAAACACTGATACTTAGTGATGATGTTGGCTGGTTTAGCATAAAAACCCGTGTTGGCGATACTTTGCTTTTCTCCCGGGACGACTATACTCCGCAAAAAGTAGTGGTTTTGAATAATAGCGATATGCCTGTTTACATGCAGCCAATAATTAAGCTTGATGAAGTAAAAGTTGTTGGCCAAACCAAAAGGCAGGAGATAAACGAGGTTCTGAGAGATTACAAGAAACAAGGTAGTACTTACGACGGAAAGCCGCCGGTATTATCTTTCCTGAGTAACCCGGTAACCGGTCTTTACGAGCTTTTGGGTACAACACCTAATCGTGCACGTCGCTTTGCCCAAAACGCTCAAAGCGAACTGGAGCAGGCCGAAATTCATAAGCATTACAACATTCCGTTCGTAAAACAGTATACCGGCCTGGCTACCGACAGCCTTGCCCGTAAATTCATGAATTACTATACGCCTACCTATAAGGATATCAAAGCCTGGACAGATTACGACCTGATTAAGCATACCATACGGGCGTATGAGTATTACAAAAACAGCAGCGAAAAAGAGAAGCTGGAGAGGTTAAACAGCCCTACGTTTATCGTACCGGATTCAACCGTTAAACTTGGTGAAGGCCCGGTGCAGCTTAAGAAAGAGAAGCAACCGCCGCTTTAATCAATAAGGGTTTTTGAATCAGATCCCTAAAGCTTCGCAGGCTTTTTCGGCAGCAAGTTTTTCAGCGTTCTTTTTGCTGAATTCCTTGCCCGAGCCCATTACTTCGCCATCTACGTTAGCCTGTACAGTGAAAAGTTTGGTGCTTTCGCCATCCTGGTTAGTTACCAGTTCAAAAATAATATCGCGACCATGGCGTTGGCACCATTCAATGAGTTTGCTCTTGAAATTGGTTTCAGTTTGCTCCAGCGTGTGGATATCAATATGTGGTTTTATGATATGATTGATCAGGAAGTTTTTGGTAAAGTCGTACCCTTTATCCAGGTAAACTGCACCAATCAGGGCCTCAAAAGCATCACCCAATAATGAACCCTGCCTGCTTGAGTTAAGCATACGGTTATCATATTCAATGAGTTTATCAAAGCCAAGTTTTTTACCGAGCGCGTTGAGGTTTACGCGGCTCACTATTTTTGAGCGCAATTCGGTCAGGAAGCCCTCATCTTCATAAGGGTATAATTTGAAAAGTACTTCGGCAATAACACTGCCCAATACAGCATCACCCAGAAACTCCAGGCGCTCGTTGCTGTTCTTTACCCCCTTCTTAATGTTTTGCGCTACCGACTTATGGCGAAAAGCCATGCGGTATAAAGACAAATTGCCCGGCACGAAGCCGAGCAAATTCTTTAATATTTTAACATATTTCCGGTTAGGGGATATATATAGTTTGTAGAACCGATTGATAGGCATCAAATTACCACAATTAATCTTCGTATTTTCTAAATATTACAGAAGCATTGTGGCCGCCAAAACCAAATCCGTTGCTCTGCACTGTCCTTATATCGCGTTTTTGAGCGGTATTGAAAGTAAAATTGATCTTTGGATCAAAGGCAGGATCGTCGGTAAAGTGGTTAATGGTTGGTGGAATGATACCATGTTTCAATGCCAATATCGAAGCAATAGCTTCAACCGCGCCGGCAGCACCTAAAAGGTGACCTGTCATTGATTTGGTTGAGCTGATGTTGATACGGTAGATATCTTCGCCAAACACGTCCTGTATCGCTTTAACTTCCTGCGGGTCACCGATTGGGGTTGATGTGCCGTGAACGTTCACATAATCAATATCGGCAGGGGTTAAGTTAGCATCTTCAAGGGCTGCACGCATTACATAAGCAGCACCCAAGCCATCGGGGTGAGGGGCTGTCATGTGGTAAGCATCGGCACTCATGCCGCCACCCATCATTTCGGCGTATATTTTAGCGCCGCGGGCTTTAGCATGTTCTAATTCCTCTAAAATAATGGTACCAGCACCTTCGCCGGCCACAAAACCATCCCTGTCCAGATCAAACGGACGTGATGCCGTTGCCGGATCATCATTACGGGTTGATAATGCATGCATAGCGTTAAAACCACCAATACCGGCTTCGTTGATGATAGCTTCAGAACCACCGCTGATAAACATATTAGCTTTACCCAAACGGATATAGTTAAATGAATCTATCAGTGAATTGTTTGATGAAGCACACGCGGAAACGGTAGTGAAGTTAGGGCCACGCAAACCATATTTAATAGAAATATGGCCAGGGGCTATGTCGGCTATCATTTTAGGGATGAAGAACGGGTTAAAACGTGGTGAACCATCGCCTTTTGCAAAGGCCATAACCTCGTCAAGGAAAGTTTTTAAACCACCAATACCCGAACCCCAGATAACACCTATGCGGCTGGTATCCAGTTTCGAAAAATCTAATCCCGCGTCTTTTACGGCCTCTTCTGTTGAATATAAGGCGTATTGTACAAAGGGATCCAATTTACGGGCGTCTTTACGGCCCAAAAAACCATCCGCGTCAAAGCCTTTCACTTCGCACGCGAACTTAGTTTTGAATTTTTCGGTATCAAAACTTTTAATCAAGGCAGCGCCACTTACTCCATTGATCAGTCCGTTCCAGTAATCTGTAACGGTGTTACCAATAGGAGTAAGTGCTCCAAGCCCGGTTACTACAACTCTTTTAAACTCCATTTAATCCAGTTAGGGAGTTCTTATTTAACGTTTTTTTCAAGGTAAGCAACTGCCTGGCCAACAGTACCAATAGTTTCAGCCTGATCGTCAGGAATAGCCACGTTAAATTCTTTTTCAAACTCCATGATTAATTCCACGGTGTCTAACGAGTCGGCACCAAGATCATTGGTGAAACTCGCTTCTGGCGTAACTTCACTTTCGTCAACACCCAGTTTTTCTACGATAATAGCTTTTACTCTTGAAGCGATATCAGACATAGTCTTTATAGTTTAATGATTAATAAAAATTCAGTGCAAAGAAAAATAAATTCTGTCAATAAACAAATCTAAAACTTTTACAATATAATTCTCTAAACAAAATTTTATTGAAACAGTTTGTATTAGTAATTTTGACGGCGTAAAAGTAATGATTTTGAACAGGAAATTTTTAAAGTTTGAGATCGATTTTGATTTTGTGCTCATTGCGATAACAACGTCGCTTAAGGACTATCGCGTTTGTTTCCTTATCAATAAGTACCTGAATTTTAATTTCGTAAAAAACGACGACCTCGAAGTGGATATCTACCCCGGGGCTGATCCTGTTTTGTTTTCATTATACCGCTACAGTTGGGAAACCACCGAAACGGATTTCTTCTTTATTGGCAATAAAGGCTCAGACGGTTACCTGGTGCCTGAAATAAAAAGTGCCGACTATTTTTTAATGATACGTAACTATATAGATGATAATGAGCTTGATACGATCATCTCTTCGCTCAATAAAATACCGGAGATAGTTGCGGCAGTAAAGATTGATCCAAAAAAAATAAAATCACGGGAAAATCTGTTATTTTAGCGCCGAATTTAAAAAATGTCGGTTTTACAATCATTAAATACCCTCCAGTTTTAACCCGAATAATATGGAACTATACTATAATCGAACAAAAATTGTTGCCACCATGGGGCCGGCATCAGCTAAAAAGGATGTTTTATTAGCGATGATCAAGGCAGGTGTTAACGTTTGCCGTCTTAATTTTTCGCACGGTAAGCCCGAAGATCATAAGGTAGTGATCGATCTTATCCGTGAAATTAACGAGCAATACAAAACCAACGTAGGTATCCTTGCCGATTTACAGGGTCCTAAAATCCGTATAGGCCTGGTAAAGGATGGCGGTATTCATTTAGTTAACGGAACGCACATCAAAATTACCACACATGAGTGCATTGGTAACGATGAGCAGATCTACATTACTTATGATACCTTCCCGCAGGATGTACAGGCAAACGAAATTATTTTGCTTGATGATGGTAAGCTGCAATTAAGGGTTATTGAAACCAACAAAGTTGATACAGTTATATGTGAGGTAATTCACGGTGGTATTTTAACATCACGTAAAGGTGTTAACCTGCCAAACACTAAAGTATCTATCCCGAGCTTAACAGAAGAGGATTTGATCAACCTTGAATTCGCCCTTAAACAGGATGTTGAATGGATTGGTCTTTCTTTCGTTCGTACAGGCGAAGATATTGTAGACCTTAAACGTATTATTGCACGTAACGGCTCTGCAGCTAAAGTAATAGCTAAAGTTGAAAAACCTGAAGCCATTGAAAATATTGATGCCATTATTGCCGCTACAGATGGTGTAATGGTTGCCCGTGGTGACCTGGGTGTTGAAATGCCGCTTGAAGAAGTGCCATTGCTGCAAAAAATGATTGCCCGCAAATGTCGCGCTGCTTCAAAACCGGTAATTGTTGCTACCCAGATGCTGGAGTCAATGATTACTACCCCGCGCCCAACCCGTGCCGAAGTGAATGACGTTGCAAACTCTGTACTTGATGGCGCCGACGCGGTAATGCTAAGCGGTGAAACATCTGTTGGTGAGTTTCCGGTTATCGTTATCGAAACTATGGCTAAGATAGTTCGTAACGTTGAAGAGCTTGGCTATCCTTTCAATGCCCCTAAAGAAGCGGTTGTTAAGGATCCTGCATCTCCAGACTTCCTGATCAACGCGCTTTGCGAGTCAACCGTACACATTGCTGAGCAAAGCAACGCGGTGGGTATTGTTTCAATGACTACATCAGGCTATACTGCATTTGAAATATCAAGCCACAGGCCTAAAGCAAGTACTTATATCTTTACATCAAACAAGCAGTTGCTTAACGCGCTTAGCCTTGTTTGGGGTGTAAGGGCATTCTACTACGATCAGTTGGAAAGTACCGACCAAACTATTGCCGATGTTAATAACATGCTTAAAGCTGAAAACCTGATTAAAACAGGCGATATCGTTGTTAACACAGCCTCTACTCCTATTATTAAACAAGGAAAAACCAATACACTAAAATTAAGTGTTATTGAATAACAATATTTAGGATCTTACTTTTAATGAAGAAGGCTCGCCGGGATAACTGGCGGGCTTTTTTGTTGAGGGATGGCCTGTAAAAAACAATGCCGGCCACCCGAAGGTAACCGGCAAAGCACAATTAAAATCAAGCACAATTTAGGTTTAAGGTTAAAAGGCCCGATTTCTTTTGCTATCCTAAAAAATAAAAGGTAGATGTTTTTTCAAATAGCCGGAATACTTACGAGCGTTTATAAAAACGATTGTTGCATTTGGTGCAATGGTAACGTTTTACTGAAAGCCACGGAAGCAATAGCTTAACAATTGAGCCTCTTTTTATCCTGTCGCAAAATTTATTTTTACAGCGTGGGCACGTCGCTGTATTTGTTTTACCAATGGTTGGTATGGTATTGGTGTTATTGTTTTGGGCAATAAACTTATCTTCATTAACAGTAACAGTCATTATTCAGGGGGGATTGTATGTCACAAAGCTGCCTAAAAGTTGTATAACAAAACTGCCATTTAACTTCACAAAACCGCCATTTACGTTAAAAAAGCACACTTTAAGTTAAAAAATGCCTGAAAACTAAAAAGGATAATTAGAATGATAGGGATATATAAGTTTAAAGCAACTCGTTAACATCCCTGCCATAGTATTCTTTAAACAATTTGCCGAAGTACGCGGGCGTATCAAAACCGGCGGCATAGGATACTTCGGCAACCGTACGGTACTTGCCGCTTTCAATAGCTTCACGGGCAATTTGCAGCCGGATGGCGCGGATATATTTATTAGGTGTAAGCCCGGTAATTGATTTTATCCGTCTGAATAACTGTCGCTCGCTAATAGCAAGTTCGTAACTCAGCCCTGCAAGGGTAAGGTCGGTTTTGCCGGTATGTTTGCGTACCATAGTTTCCAGTTCCTCCAACCATAACAGGTCAGCAGGCGAAAGTACCTGGTCGGCATTTTCTGTCGATGATTGCTCAATTGGTGATTCGTTAGAGACGGTGGCTAACTCGTCGTATTCAGCGACGGTTGCTGCAGCACGGGCGGCTGCGTTAGTTATCAGGTTGGCTGTACGTGCAAGCAATTCGCTGCTTAAAAACGGCTTGGTAAGATAATCGTCAACACCGGTATGAAGCGCCTTAAGCTTATGGCGCGTATCGGCCAGTGCTGTAAGCATAATCACGGGGATCCTGCAGTATTCGGCACTTTGTTTAAGGGTTTCAAGCAAGGTAAAGCCATCCATTTCGGGCATCATTACATCCGATATGATCAGGCTTGGGGTAGCAGGCAGTTCCTGCAGCTTTTTCAATGCTTCGCTCCCGTTGCTCACTGTAACAAGCTTATATATAGGGCGCAGAATATCGGCAATATATGTTGCCATCTCATGATGGTCTTCTACCAGCATGATCAGCTGTTCGGTAGCACTTACAGAGGAATATTCGTTAGCTTTAAGGCCACTTTCGCCGGGAACTATCCCGGCAGCCATTTCTCCGGTAATATGAAGCGGTAGTCCGATTTTAAACATTACGCCCTCGCCCCTGTTGTTTTCTACAGAAATGTGGCCACCCATCAGCTCGGTAAATTCGCGCGCAATAGCAAGGCCTATACCTGTTCCTCCCTCTAACGGGGCATTATCCCGTTTGCCTTGGTAATAACGGTCGAATATGTGCGGCAAATCTTCGGGTTGAATGCCTGTCCCGGTATTGGCTACGCTAAATTCTATTTTATCCTGTTTTACTGTTGATGTAATGGTGATGTCTCCTCCGTGAGGCGTAAACTTGATGGCATTGCCTATAAGGTTATTAACTATTTTTTCAAACTTTTCCTGATCAAGCGAAACAAAAAGTGCAGGATCAATGGAGTCAACCAATCTGTAGTTGATCCCTTTATATTCGGCAGCTGATGCAAAACCCTGGTATAAGGCTTTTATCAGCGACGCCAATGCGACTGGTTTTGGATTCACGGTTAACTTACCGGCTTCAAGTTTACCAAGATCAAGCAGCTCGTTGACGATGTTAAGCAGCTTTTTGCTATTGTTTGATATGGTTTGCAACATTCCCCGCTGCTCATCGGCATAATTATTAAAACCCATCAGTTGATTGGCCGGCCCCATAATCAAAGTAAGCGGTGTGCGTAACTCGTGACTGATGTTGGCAAAAAAGCGCGTTTTCATGGCATCCAGCTTTTCCAGCTGACTGTGTTCTTCGGCCAGTAAAGCAGCCTCTCTTTTCTTTTTAAGTATAAACCACCGGTAACCAATAACTGAAGCAACGGCTATGATCAATGCAATCGCAATTAAAAAATCGCGCTGAATTTCAACCAGCTTGGTTTGGTTGGCTGCTATCAGCAAGCGTTTATCTGCCCGGTATTTTTTATCCAGTTCGGCTGCGTCCCGTACTTTATCAAGCGCGTTGATGCTGTCATTAAGCTTGCGATAAAGGTTGTTATATTTAAAGGCATTTTTATAATCATCAAGGCCTTTATAGGCATCTGTTAAATGGTTGTAGATATTTTTCTGGATGGTAAGGTTACTTTGCGCCTCCGGTTGGATAGCAATGGCCATCTCGCCATATTGCACTGCCTTTTTAAAATCCTTATGATCAACGTACATGGTCATAAGCTCGTTAAGGTTATGCTTTTCGAGGGTTTTAAAATCCCCTTTACGCGATAGCTCCAATGATTGCATCAGAATCTCTTCGGCCTTTTTATCCTGGTTGGTCATGAGGTAAAGTCGGCCCAGGTTGCCCTGGTAACGGGCTATGCTAAAATCCGAAAGGAAATGCGCGTACCTGTTATCCAGCACCAGCTCCATCAACTGTATGGCCTTAGCCAGGTTTGCCGGCGATGACATGCTGCGCTCGGAAAGTATGTTGGAAATATTGCTCAGTGCGAAAATATAGGCTGCGGTATCCTTTAAACTTTGGGCATCTTTGGCAGCCTGCTCGGCATAAGGCAGGGCTTGTTTAGGGTTGTCTATCGACCGGTAGATGTCGGCAATGCAGGCACGGCAATCAATACTTAAACCTTTCCATCCGCGGCCGTCACATTCCTTTAATATTTTGAAAGCTACATTTAATGCTTCAACCGTTTTGGCTTCGCGGCTAAGCATATAAGCCACCATGATGGGAGCTTTTTCGTAAGTGAGCGAATCTGTAGGGGTAGCAAGTTTGGTGGCCTCACGTCCAAATGTTAAAGCATCATGTTCGTTGCCTATACCATAAGCCTGGTATGCTTGTGCCAATAGTACCCTGGCTTCAAAAGGTTGGTTACTATTTTTCCTTGCCGAATCGATAAGCCTTTTTGCAAGTATTGCGGCCGAATCCTGGCTTTTCATGCCGCGGAGCGTTTTCAGTATCGGTTCCTTATCTGGTTTAGGTTTGTTTTGCGCCCGGCCGGCAGTAAAACAGCAAAAAATAATTAAACAAGGGAGGAGTAGCCTCTTGAAATAACAGGTGGTTGAAATTGTAATAGGGGTCATGATAATGTGTCCAAATTACAACTTTATCGAAAACTGGAATTAATTAATTTGAAATAAATTACCTTATAAATAATATTTATTTATAAGGTAATCACGGGCATTGGTTTTAAATCAATAGTTAAATTTGTTTGTTTTGGTGTTAATATTACGCCATATAAAAGGTATATGCCCGGCTTAAAGCTTATTTGATTACTTTAGCAGCTGGTATTGTTATAGAATTGACCATGAAACACTACGGACTAATCGGTTTTCCGCTCTCCCATTCATTTTCAAAAATGTTTTTTACCGAAAAATTTGAAGCCGAAGGCATTACAGATGCACGCTACGATCTTTACCCGATTGAACATATCAAAGATCTGCAGGACCTGCTTGATGAACATCCTGATATTTGCGGCCTTAACGTAACCATTCCGCATAAAATAAATGTGTTGCCTTTTTTAGATTGGATAGAGCATGACGCCCGCAAAGCCGGTGCAGTGAACTGCATCAGGGTAACAGCCGAAAGTCCGGTTGAAGCTGCATTTTCGGGCGAGATTGGGGTTAAAGACCATGATTTCAGGTTGGAAGGCTACAACACCGATATTTACGGATTCGAGGAATCGTTAAAACCTTTAATTGGCGATGGTAACGATGATGCCCTGATTTTGGGTGATGGCGGAGCTGCAAAGGCTGTAAAGTGTGTACTGGAAAATTTGGGTATCAGCTATAAAGTTATTACCCGCAAACCCACGCACCACCCGGATAATATTTTGTTTAAAGATCTTAAGCCACATCATATCACCCAGCATAAGATCATTATTAACACTACCCCTTTAGGAACCTATCCTAATATTGACGAATGCCCGCCTATCCCTTATGAATTTATTGGCGATGATCATGTTTTATACGACCTGATATACAATCCCGAAGAAACCCTGTTTTTAAAGCAAGGCCGCGAGCGCGGGGCTACAACTAAAAACGGCTACGAAATGCTGGTTTTGCAGGCCGAAAAATCGTGGGAGATCTGGAACTCAAAAGAGAAACACCCATGAAGTATTTAACCTTACTGGTAGCGGCATTATTGTTTCTGGCAGCTTGTAGTAGTGGCAATCATGACTATGCACCTAAGCCACGTGGCTTTTATCGCATACCATTCCCAAAAAAGGAGTACCAGGATTATGCGACGGGTTGTCCATATGCTTTTACCTATCCTAAATACGCCTACATCGAACCGGATAAAAAACGCGATGCCAAACCTTGCTGGGTAAATATGCAGTTTCCGCAATTTAATGCTACGCTGCATTTGAGTTATCAGCCTATTACTTCGAAAAAGGAGTTTAACCAATTGGTTGAGGACGCGCGTACCTTTGCATTTAAGCATACGGTAAAAGCCACATCCATTGATGAGGGCATCATTCATTATGCCGATAAAAAGGTTTATGGCATCTATTATACTATAGATGGTAATGCTGCATCATCTGCCCAGTTTTTCCTGACCGATAGTGTGCATAACTATATCCGCGGGGCATTATATTTTAACAGCGAACCTCGCCTGGATTCTATACAACCGGTGCTTAATTTTATTAAACAGGATATGGCTGTGATGATTAAGAGCTTTAAATGGAAGTGAGTTTAGAGTCAAGACGGCAGGAATCAAGAGACAGGAAAGCTTCGCACTCTATATAAATTTACAGGGATAAATTATTATTTCTATTTCGGGCCGTTGACAAAAACAGCTGTTGACATCCGTTGTTACTGATATGTGCCGGATCATAATCCGGATATTAATCAGCATACAATGAAACTCATCAAACTCAATAAAATAGGTACTGATATCAGGTTGCATACCGAAAACCTTGCCCACACAGGGTTTAGGAAAATATTTGAGGGCATCGATCAGCTTAAAATAAAAAACGGTGTTGATAAGCTGGGCCTCGAAGGTTTTATTAACCAGTGTGCCTGTCTTGCGGCAGGCTCCGGTGCTATGGCCGGGAGCGGAGGCATGTTTACCCTTGTAGCGGGGATCCCTTTTGATTTTATTAACCTCATTACCCAACAGTTCAGGGCTATCATGGGTATCATGTATTATTACAGGGGTACATATGATAACGGTTTCGACGATTTTATGTCTTTAGTGGCAACGTCGGTCCGGGTAGAGGCAGGTGTAGCCATCACCAGGAGCATGATGGAAGGTATAGCCGAACGTATGCTCGTGATATTAGGTACCCGTACCGCCGAACGTCTGGTACCCGTTGTGGGCGCGGTTATAGGCGGCACAGCAAATTACCTGTTCATCAAACGCATGGCCGAGCAGGTAAAAAGGATGCAAAAGGATTATGTAGTAATTCAGGTGGGGTAGCGAATTGCTCCTGCGGGAGGTTTGGGCTAAAGCCCGCATTAGTTATTTCACTTATCCGTTGGTTAAAACCAACGGCAATGAAGCAGGGCATAAATAATTTTTTTTCATTGCCGTCCCATTTATGGGACGGATCTTGATATATCAATATGTGGCTTTAGCCTAAATGAACTGTTAGGTTAGATTATCAAAAGGCATTCGGCCTTAAGCGTTTTGCTTTTAGCTTTCAAAAAGCTACATACCATCCAGCATACCTAAATCAAACTTTGGTTTGATGGTATATCTAAGCTGTATCAGCCCGCTCGAGAACTGTTCGCTTCCCAGTAAAATAAGTTCGATACGATCTTTCGAACCCATGAACAATGGTTTGCCGCTTCCCAAAATAACAGGATGTACCGAAAGTAGAAACTCAGTAATAAAGCCTTCCTCAATAAAAGAGGAAACAAGGCTTGCCCCACCAAACATCCATATGTTTTTACCCGGCTGATCCCTGATAGTTTCAACCCTCGATTTGAAGTCGACGCTTTTAATGATCTCCGTGTTGGGGTTTGTTGAAGGTTGAAGCGTATCTGAAAATACATACATTTTCAAAGCACCAAACATTTCCGGATCGGTACTCATGAGCAGATCATAGCTTTTACGGCCTATGAAAATAGCATCGCTGCTGCTTAAAAACTCGGTCATGCCATAATCCTGATCGGCAAGGCACCAGTTGTATTCGCCGTTGGGGCCTTCAATGAAGCCGTCGAGGCTTACAGCAAGATTTAATATTATTTTACGCATAGTGCTATTCTTCAGGAGTGTTATTCATTTCCTGCCATTGCTTGCTGAATGATTTGTCAGCCACTTTTGGCATCTCGCGCAGATGTCCCCAGGTGCGTTTGAAGAAAGTTTTAAGCAGGAAGTTTTTCATGCCGCCGCCAAAAAAGTCTGTAAGCTTACGTTTAAGCATTCCTTTTTTCCAGATAGCCCAACCCCAGCGTTCTTTGTTGGTTACCAGATTTTCGTTAACGGCATCGCGGCGGTTAAGGAGCAGCATTTTGTGGATATCGATCTTAACGGGGCATACCTCGGTACATTTACCGCACAGACTTGAAGCGTAGCTCAGGTGCTTAAAATCTTCCATGCCCCGTGTATGAGGGGTAATGATAGATCCTATCGGGCCGCTGTAGGTAGTAGCGTAGGTATGGCCGCCAATGTTTTTATAAATAGGACAACCGTTAAGGCAAGCCCCACAACGGATACAGTAAAGACCCTGGCGCTGGTCTTTTTTTGCCAGTAGGTTGGTTCGGCCATTATCCAACAGCACCACGTACATTTCTTCGGGACCGTCGGTTTCATTTGGCTGGCGGGGGCCGCTTAATATGGTATTGTAAACAGTCAGGTTTTGCCCGGTACCATGGGTAGATAACATGGGCCAAAACAGATCAAGATCGGTTATTGAAGGGATGATTTTCTCGATACCCACAATAGCGATATGGATTTTAGGTAACGTGGTGCAAAGACGCGCGTTACCTTCGTTTTCGCTGATGGCTATGCTGCCGGTATCAGCCAGTAAAAAATTAGCTCCGGTAATGCCAACATCGGCCTGTACATATTTTTCGCGAAGCAGCTCACGGGCTTTCAGCGTAATTTGCTCAGGCGTAGCATCAATAGGGGTTCCAAACCTTTCGTGGAAAAGTTTGGCAATATCCTCCTTGCTCAGGTGCATGGCCGGGGTAACAATATGGTATGGCTTTTGGCCTAAAAGCTGAACTATATACTCGCCCAAATCTGTTTCTAATGACTCGATGTGGTTACTTTCCAGAAATTCATTCAGGTGAATTTCTTCTGTAACCATCGATTTGGATTTTACTACAGTTTTGGCATTGGCTTTATTAATGATGTTCAGGATCTCACGCTGGGCTTCTTCTACATCATTGGCCCAAATCACTTTGCCGCCGCGTTTCTGGAAATTGGCTTCAAATTCCGGCAGGAACTTGTCCAGGTTTTCCATCACCTTCCATTTGAGCACATGGCCCTTTTTCTTGGCATTATCTAAATTGATAATACGTGATAGGCCACGGGACACCGCATTATCATAACGGTCGATATTGAAGTTGATAATACGGCGATGATCAGCATCAAATGCCTTCTCTTCCGATTTTACCAAAAATTCTTCAGCGATTGCTCCCATATATGCGAAAGTAGGATTTTGTTTTTAATTTGGTGAATGGTTTGTTTTTTGGTGATTGGTTAATAGGGTTGATTAGGTGAGTGGTTGTTTTTGAACAGATAATATATCAGAAGGTTTTAATTTAGTGAGTGGTTGACCAAGTTGATTAGGTGAGTGGTTGTTTTAGGACAGGTAATATTTAAAACTTTCCTAAAACAAAAAGAGGCGCATATAATGCGCCTCTTACAATATATTCTAAATTGGATTGACCATTCACTTAATCAACTTAGTCAACCATTCACCGGCTGCCAACTACTCACTTAATCAACCCAATCAACCACTCACTATTTCCCAGCAGCTGCATCCACAACGGGACGCTTGTCGCGGTTGGCAAGTTCCCATCCGGTATAAAATACCAGTTGAGCACGTTTAGCCAGCAACGGGAAGTTGATCTTGCTTACTTCATCGCCTGGCTGGTGATAATCAGCATGTACGCCGTTAAAGTAGAAGATGATTGGTACGCCGTGTTTTGCAAAGTTGTAGTGATCGCTACGGTAGTAAAACCTGTTAGGATCATTAGGATCGTCGTACTTATAATCAAGTTTTAATTTGGTGTAAGTATTGTTGGCATTCTCACCAATTTCATGTAACTCCTTGCTCAGCATAGCCGAACCAATTGGATAAACATAGTTTGCGGAATCGGGTTTGCCAATGTACTCTTCGCCCACACGACCGATCATATCGATATTTAAATCGGTAATGGTATTGGCCAGCGGGAATACAGGATGATCTGAATAATATTCAGAACCTAATAAACCTTTTTCTTCGCCAACGTTACCTAAAAACAGGATGCTGCGGCGAGGGCCATGCCCATCTTTTTTAGCTTTTGAGAAAGCACGGGCAATTTCCAAAATACCGGTAGTGCCAGAGCCATCGTCATCAGCGCCGTTGTTAACTTTGTCTTTAGCTTTTTCATCAGGATTTAAACCAATATGGTCATAGTGTGCCGAAAAGATCAATACTTCATCTTTAAGATCGGTGCCTGGCATGTAACCTAATACGTCAACCGCTTTTACATCTTTTTTAGTGGTTACATAGTTTACAACTACGTTATCCTTTATAATAGCAGCCGGTGTAGTTGCCGCTGCCGACGCAGATTTAAGGTCGGCATAAGTTTTACCAGTCGATTTTACCAGCTCGTCGGCCAGTACCGCGGTAATGTTAAATACAGGGGCGTTAGTATTCGCCGGTTTAGCCGCTTCGTCCTTAATAGTTAACCTTGGACTTGTTACGCTTTTGCCAAAACGGGCTAAAGCTGCTGCAATGCCGGGGTTAGCCGCTAATATGATAGCCGGGTTTTTACTTTGTAAGTTTTTGACAACTTTAGTACGCGCAGTGCTCATGCGGTAGCTGGTGTTTGGTGTAGTGCCTGCTTCCGGTTTATCTTCATTGATCCAAAGCACAATTTTGCCGGCCAGGTCGGTATTACCAATTTCAGCATCGGTGCCGTAGCCAACAAAAACGATATCACTTACAGTTGTGCTTTTATCCGGAAATGCGCCGCCTAAATAAAAATCGGTACCATACTCAAATGATTTACCGTTAACAGTAAATGCTGTTACTTTCAACGCATTTTCCGTAAGAGGTACATCAAAAAAATATGATCCGTTAACAGGGGCCTGCAATCCTAATTTTTTAAACTCGCCGGCTATATAGTTAGCGGCTTTTTCGGCACCAGGCTTACCGGTTTCGCGGCCTTCAAAGGCGTCAGAAGCCAGGATACTGAGGTGCTTTTTCGCATCGTCGGCAGTGATCAGCCCGGCGTATTTCATTGCCGTGGCGTTCTGCTGTGCACAGGCCGTAGTTGCCGAGGCCAGCGCGATAAGCAATAATGGTAATTTATTCATTCTTTTAGTTAATAGTTCTTTTTTTAAGGTGAAAGGTCAAAGGCGAAAGGTAGCTGCAACTGCACGGCGGTGAAATTGTGTAATCAGTTAAAAACCTTTTACCTTTCGCCTTTATCCTTTCACCTGTCAAACGCAGGCTATCTTCTCTACGCGATTGGCATGCCTGCCGCCTTCAAATTCAGTATTCAAAAATGTGGTAACTATGACCTTTGCTTCTTCGGGGGTAACAAAGCGGGCCGGTACGCAAACTATGTTGGCGTTGTTGTGGCTGCGGGCCAGTACGGCAATTTCTTCTTTCCAGCAAATAGCCGCACGAATGTTCTGATGTTTATTGGCCGTTATAGCAACGCCATTAGCTGCACCACAAATCAGGATGCCAAGGTCACACTCACCGCTTTCAACTGCGTTGGCTACAGGATGCGCGAAATCAGGATAATCAACCGACTCGGACGAGTAAGTGCCGAAGTCTTTTACTTCGATAGATGAAAGTGTTTCTGTTAAAATTTGTTTGTATTCATACCCGGCGTGATCCGAACCGATAGCGATTTTTAATCCTTGCATCATTTATCAAAAGTATAACGTTTTATCACTTTTTAAAGGTAAATAATTTGTTATAAACAGGCTAATCTGCTTCGGCGCGAAACGGCGAATAATCCAATTGAAAATATGCAGATCTCACCTATTTGCGATGGTTGTCGTTAGAAGAACATTTGAAGAGGCGCGGGTTGTCAAATAGGATTAATTACCCTTATTGAATTCCAGCTCTTTTTTAATCTTTCTTTTTTCAACAAGGCCTGCTACAACTATACTCACTTCGTATAACACGAATAGCGGAATACTAACCACTGTCATGGTAAGCATATCTGGTGTAGGGGTAACCACCGCGGCAATGATCAGGATCACTACAATAGCGTAACGGCGGGTTTCTTTCATAAACTTAGGCGTCATAATGCCCAGGTTTGCCAGTATATAAACCAATATTGGCAGCTGGAAAACCACGCCGGTAGCAAGCGTAAGCGTGGCTACCGATGAAATATAAGAGTCAATATCAAACAAGTTTTGAATGGCTGTACTAACAGTATAGCTCGACAGGAAGTTGATTGACATTGGGGTGATCACAAAATAACCGAATGTAATCCCTAAAAAGAAAAGAATACAGGCATAAAAAACAAAGCCTGTAGCGGCCTTACGCTCGGCCTCATGAAGGGCAGGCTTTATAAAACGCCATATTTCCCATATCAGGTACGGAACACCTAAGGTAATACCGATGATAAGCGAAGAGTTGATCTGCAGGGTAAATTGACCTGCCATTTCGGTATTGATGAGGTGTACATTTACGTTATCAATACAGAAACCATCGCGGTGAAGCGCGGCACCAAGTTTGCAAAGCATACGATAGGTCCAGAAGGTTGACTTGCTGGGACCCATAATAATGGTACTGAAAATCCAGTCGTAGTAATAAAAAACAACAACGGTAAATACTACAATGGCTACTGAAGCTCTTACGAGGTGCCACCTTAAAGCCTCGAGGTGATCAAAGAACGACATTTCTGCCTCTAACGTTTTCCCTTTATCTTTTATGGCCTTGATGATCTTGCTGTCGCTCATTATAATATATACCGCTGTATAAACGCTATCTTGCTAAGTACGTAATATTTTATGAAGATAGTTTGAATTATATCTCAAATGTATCCATAAACTTGGTGGTAAAGTTACCGGCCCGGAAGTTTGGATCCTTCAATAATTTTAAATGGAATGGAATAGTGGTTTTAATACCTTCAATCACAAATTCGCTCAAAGCGCGCTCCATGGTGCTTAAAGCTTCATCGCGGGTTTGGGCCACGCAAATAACTTTAGCAATCATTGAGTCGTAGTTTGGAGGGATAACATAACCTGAGTAAACGTGCGTATCGATACGTACACCGTGACCACCCGGAGAGTGGAAATTGGTTATTTTACCTGGTGACGGGCGGAAACCATTAAACGGATCTTCGGCATTGATACGGCACTCAATGGCATGCATTGTTGGCTCATAGTTTTTACCTGAGATAGGGATACCTGCAGCAACTTTAATTTGCTCTTTGATCAGGTCGAAGTTGATTACCTCTTCGGTAACCGGGTGTTCAACCTGGATACGGGTGTTCATCTCCATGAAGTAGAAATTACGGTCTTTATCAACCAAAAACTCTACTGTACCGGCACCTTCGTATTTTACAGCTTTGGCGCCTTTAATGGCAGCCTCACCCATTTTTTTACGAAGTTTTTCGGTCATGAAAGGCGATGGGGCCTCTTCAACCAGTTTCTGGTGACGGCGCTGGATAGAGCAATCACGTTCAGACAGGTGGCAAACTTTACCAAACTGGTCGCCTACAACCTGTATTTCAATGTGGCGCGGGTCCTGAACATATTTTTCAAGGTATAGGCCATCGTTACCAAAGGCTGCACCTGATTCGGCACGGGCCGAGTCCCAGGCGTTTTCAAACTCTTCGTCTTTCCAAACAATACGCATACCACGGCCACCACCACCGGCGGTAGCTTTCAGTATAACCGGGTAGCCAATTTTGTTGGCAATAGCAATGCCCGATTTAACATCAGAAAGTAAACCATCTGAACCGGGAACAATAGGTACACCGGCTTTTTTCATGGTGTCTTTAGCCGAAGCTTTATCACCCATCTGGTTGATCTGCTCGGCAGTAGCACCAATAAATTTGATACCATACTCAGCGCAAATAGCCGAAAACTTAGCGTTTTCAGACAAGAAACCGTAACCAGGGTGGATAGCATCCGCGTTGGTTAACTCAGCAGCCGATATGATGTTAGGAATATTTAAATAGGAATCGCGGCTTGGCGGCGGACCGATACAAACTGCTTCATCAGCAAAACGAACATGCAGACTATCGCGGTCGGCAGTTGAATATACAGCAACCGTTTTAATACCCATTTCCTTACAGGTACGGATAACACGAAGGGCGATCTCGCCACGGTTAGCTATTAATATTTTTTTAAACATAAGTATATGTTAGTTAATGGTTGATTGAGTTAAGTGGTTGATTAGGTTATCAAACACTTAATTAGCTTAAACAATGAAAGGTTGATTTATAAAGCAGTAAAACTACTCACCTAATCAACCATTCACTTAATCAACTTAACAATTAAACTGGTTCTACTAAAAACAGTGGTTGATCGTACTCAACAGGTGAAGCGTTATCAACAAGTACTTTCACTATACGGCCCGAAACTTCTGATTCAATTTCATTGAACAGTTTCATAGCTTCGATGATACATACTACAGTACCTGGTTTTATTTCGTCGCCAACGTTAACAAACAAAGGTTTATCCGGACTTGATGAGCGGTAAAAAGTACCGATCATTGGCGATTTAACGGTAATGTATTTCGATGTATCCGGAGCGGCCGGTGCAGCAGGTTCAACTGGTGTTGGGGCCGGAGCAGATGGCAATACCGGAGTAACAGGTTGTGTAACAGCCGGAATAGTAGCATGAACCACCGTAGGCTGTACCTCGTTGGTTTTTATTGTGATTTTAAAATCTTTTTGCTCGATTGATACTTCGTTCACGCCCGATTTGGAAACAAAGCGAATAAGGTCCTGAATTTGTTTAATATCCATGTTGAAGGATTAATTGGTTTGGGACAAAGTTTATATCTAAGTTATACAATTAATGTGCAAATTCCCGTTGTGCAAATATGCAAATCCATGTACTGATGTGCAAATGCCCTTTGTTGCAAATTATACGTTAGTTAATTAATCAGAGGTTCAATTATATCACAATTGAACAGTTTTATATGTTTTTATAAGCAGATAACATGTGCCGTTTACAGATGTTTTATTTTTTTGATGCAGTTAACACCGATTTACCGGTGTTCCATCTGTTCCATATCTGGAACACTAACATCAAATTAATAAGCCCACTTTAAATACACAGAACCCCAGGTAAAGCCACCGCCGAAAGCCGCTAAAATAAGGTTATCCCCTTTTTTAAACTTGCTTTCCCATTCCCATAAACAAAGTGGAATAGTGCCGTTGGTAGTATTACCGTAACGCTCAATATTAATGATCACCTTTTCGGGGCTGATACCTGTACGGTTTGCAGTAGCGTCGATAATGCGCTTGTTGGCCTGATGCGGTACCAACCAGGCAATATCATCGCCTGTAAGGTTGTTACGCTCCATAACCTCATGTGCAACATCAGCCATATTGGTTACCGCGAATTTAAACACCGCCTGCCCTTCCTGGTAAGCATAATGTTCGCCCGCGTCAACAGTGGCATGACTGGCCGGTTTTAATGAACCGCCCGCCTTAAGGTTAAGGTACTGGCCGCCGGCGCCATCGCTCCTTAAAATAGAATCGATAAGGCCGTTGCCTTCCTCATTTGGCTCAAGCAGGGCAGCACCACAGCCATCACCAAAAATGATGCAGGTAGCACGGTCTTTATAGTTTACAATGGCCGACATTTTATCGCCGCCAACAACCAATACTTTTTTGTGCTTGCCGCTTTCAATAAACTGCGCGCCCGAGGTTAAGCCATACAGGAAACCTGAGCAGGCTGCCTGCAAATCAAATCCCCATGCATTTTTTGCGCCTATTTTATGGGCTAAAATGTTGGCCGTAGCCGGGAATATCATATCGGGGGTGGTAGTACAGAAGATGATAAGATCGATCTCATCGGCACCGATACCGCGTTTTTTAAGGAGCTCGGTAACGGCAGGGACCGCCATATCAGATGTAGCAAGGCCTTCGCCTTTTAATATGCGTCGCTCTTTGATACCGGTACGGCTGGTTATCCACTCGTCATTTGTATCAACCATTGTTTCCAGTTCCTGGTTGGTTAATACATAGTCGGGAACGTAACCATGTACAGCGGTAATAGCGGCATGAACTTTACTCATCTTTATAAAATTACTGGAATGCTTGTTTTATTTTATCAACGAGGTTACTCTCTACCATATTCCTTGACAAAAGGACCATGTTTTTTATAGCCTCCGGACTCGAGATGCCGTGACCAACAACAACGGGGGCATTTACACCCAGTATTGGGCTACCGCCGTATTGTTCATAATTAAACCTGTCAAAAAACTCGTCCTTCAGCTGTTTCTTCCTCGTTATAACGTAAAACGATTCGGCAAGCTTTAATATTACATTGCCGGTAAAACCATCGCATACATACACGTCGGTACCTTCGCTGAAAAGATCGCGTCCTTCAACATTGCCAACAAAGTTAAACAACTTTGTTTCTTTCATTAATGGGTAGGTAGCCTGGCAAAGTAAATTGCCTTTTTCCTCTTCTTCGCCAATGTTTATGAGCGCAACCCGTGGGTTAGGTATATCATAAACGGTTTGGGCAAACAAGCTGCCAAGTACCCCGAACTGAACAAGCACATCGGGTTTGCAATCGGCATTGGCACCTACATCCAACAAAATACCCAAACCTCCTTTAAGTTTGGGTACAATAGTAGTCATAGCCGGGCGTACAACACCCGGAATGGTTTTTACACTGAACATGGCGCCAACAAGCATAGCGCCGGTGTTACCAGCTGACGAGAAGGCCTGAATTTCGCCGGCTTTAAGCAGTTGAAAACCAACTGATATGCTGGAGTCAGGCTTCTGGACAATAGCTTTGGTAGGATGCTCGCCCATGCCAATAACTTCGGTTGTATGTACAAACTCGAAGTGATCGGGGCTTACACCATTTTCCTGAAGAATACTTACTGTAACTTCCTTATCGCCAATAAGAACCAGTTTCTGGTCGGCGGATAAAGTTTTATAAGCTTCGATAGCTCCTAAAACAGCTGCTTTGGGAGCGTAATCACCGCCCATAATGTCTAAGCCAATCTTCATTTGCAGAAAATTAAACTTATGCTACTGCTGCTTTCTCAATAAGAACTTTACCGTTGTAGTAAACATTACCATCAACAGTGTATGCTCTGTGTGGCAAGTGCACAGCGCCTGTAGTTTGGCAGGTAGTTAAAGTTGGAGCTTCCGCTTTGTAATGAGTTCTGCGTTTATCTCTCCTTGATTTCGAAAATTTCCGCTTTGGATGTGGCATAATATCCTAATATTAATTATTTATTCATGTTCCTGAGCGCATCCCACCGTGGGTCTGTTTGCTCACTTTGTTCATCATTTGCCGAAAGCTTATTCAGCTTGTCAAGCATTTCCTTATCACAATAAGGGGTTTCGCCCTCGTTGTCGCAAACCGAAATAAACGGTACTGCAACGTTTATGTATTCATAAATCAACCCGGCTATATCAATCTCATGATCGTTTTTACCAAGGGTGATGATCTCTTCGTCTTCATCAATCTCCTCATCACTGAATTTAGCTATCTGCTGTTCAGTAATATCAACCTGTTGAGGCAATTGCGATAAACACCTGTCGCAGGTAGTATCAATTGTACCGTCAATCTTAAAGTTCAGGATCAGCATAGTTTCCTGCTTATCCAGTTCAACCTCACAGTGCAGGGTTGCCTTTTTTACCAGTGAGTATTCAAACTCATCAAAAAAGTCATCCTGTATGTCATACTCAAACTGGTGTTTCCCCAGTTTAAGCCCCGTAAAGGGAATCGAATATTTCTTAAGCGATTTCAATGAGCAACAATTAGCCCGCAAATGTAGGGAAAAATACCATAACTGGAAAGTGTTTTTTTATTTTGACTTTTCACCAAGGTAAATGCCCAAAGGCGAAAGCTAAAAGCTTGATAATTAAGAAGATTTTCATGCGGAATTATCTTCTTAATTATCATAAAATTAATTGACCAGAACCTCGGGTTTCATTTTTGACGCAAGTTGTAACGCTTTGTAAGCGTTTACAATACCACCTGTTTTTGAAAGTGTTGTAAAATCAACCTTTTCAGTTTTGCTGCCGGGCTTCAAAACCATGGTGCCGGTAAGTGGTGTAGCCGAGCCTAAAATGGCTTCCTTTACCTGTTTAGCGCTGAGGTTAGGATAATATTCTAATATCAAAGCGGCTATGCCGGCTGTTATTGGCGATGAAAAGCTGGTGCCGTCTTCGGTGTCAACTTCTGCATCGGTAGTAATAGATGTTACCTTTACGCCTGGGGCAAAAATGTCGACGCTTTTTTTGCCGTAGTTAGAAAAATCACCTGCAAGGTTTTGACCAAGTTTTGGCCCTGAAGCGCCTACGCTGATCACATTGTCAGCATCGGTTGATGAACCGTCTAAAAAAGTATCATTCGGAAATTCGGGCTGTGTATCCATATCCTGGTTGTCGTTACCTGCAGCCATTACCAATAGTACATTCTTTGATGCGGCATATTTAAAGGCTGCATCAACCCATTCTTTATGAGGCGAGATCTTTTTGCCGAAGCTCATATTAACCACCCTGGCGCCATTGTCAACCGCGTAGCGGATAGCATTGGCTACATCTTTATCGTATTCATCGCCGTTAGGCACGGCTTTAATGATCATTAGTTTTACATTGTCGGCTACGCCGTTAATGCCGTAGTTGTTGTTACGTACAGCGCCAATCAGTCCGGCTACGCCTGTGCCGTGTGCTGCATCGGCAAATTTTACCAGGTTATTGCCATATGGCTTACCGTCCATAACATCCGGATCGTCACCCACAATGCGTTTGCGTGATGTAAGATCGGGCGAAATATCATTGTTAAGCTTGGCCAGGTACTCGCTCAGGTCTTTAATGATCTTGGCATTGGTTGAGTTGGCCCCCTCCTGCGCAAATACCGATTCCCAAACATATTTGCTTTGGCTCAAGGTATCATTGCTGGCTTTCACGCGCACCAGGTCGGCCTGCGTAAAGGTACCATTGGCAGGCAAATTAAGGCCACGTTTAATATACCCGCTGGTAACCATGAGCGCGTTCATTACCGGCGAAAGTTGACCAATCTCGCTGTTAGCTTTATTCACTGTAGAATCATATACTGTTTTAACACGCAGCCAGTAGGCATACTCCTTTTTATCGGTGGCTGTCGAGTCGGTAACTGAAGCATATTTACCTTTCAGCTTATTGTATTCGCGTACTTCTTCGGTGGTTTGGGTAAAATCGGCTTTGCCGCCCGGTCCACCTAAAAAGTTCCAGCCGTGTATATCATCAACATAACCATTATGATCATCATCGATGCCGTTCCCCGGAATTTCTTTTTTGTTTACCCATAACACTGTTTTCAGGTCTGTTTGCAGGGTATCAGCACCGCTGTCGATAGTTGCGACAACCACGGGCTTACTTTTTTTGCCTTGTAAAAACAAATAAGCCTGCTTTAAGCTGATGCCGTAAAAGCCGGTCTCCTTTAAATCAAGCAGGTGCCATGCTTTTGGCGGGGCTGGATCGGCGGCGGGTGCCTGTTGTGCCGATGCCGGTAAATTAACTAATAATGCTGCTGATAAGGTGGTTGCGCTTACGTACTTACAAAATTTGAACATGAACAGTGTTTATATGGTATATAGAATTCTTTAGAAGCATTTAAAAAAGCGTCATTGCGAGGTACGAAGCAATCCCCAATTGGCGGATCGGCTATGCACAGTGCAAAATCACTTTGTTCTTGCAGGAATGCTGTTTAAACTATTGAGTTAAATCCTTTTTTAACGGCTTCTATCAGATATAAGTTTAATTTATTCTTTTAATTTTTTATTTATTTTCTCCCATCGGTAAATCTTGACCCTTTTATTTCAGGGCGTTTCCTCCGGCCGGGCTATCCGCTCATACGCCTGCAGGCATTACGCTCATGGCCGGTATCCGCTGCTATCCCTAACGCAAAAACAAAAAATCATGTCATTGCGAGGAGGAACGACGAAGCAATCGCACGGAAGCATGGCCGCTTTGTATAGTATGCGATTGCCACGCTTCGCTCGCAATGACAAAGAGCTGATTTACAAATCGAACTTTATCCCCTGGGCTAAAGGCAACGTTTTTGAATAGTTTATAGTATTGGTTTGCCGCCTCATATAAACTTTCCATGCATCGGAGCCGGACTCTCTGCCACCGCCTGTTTCCTTTTCGCCGCCGAAAGCACCGCCAATTTCGGCGCCCGATGTGCCGATGTTAACATTGGCAATGCCACAGTCAGAACCAGCATATGACAAAAATTGTTCTGCCTCACGCAAATTATTGGTCATAATGGCCGACGACAGCCCTTGCGGAACGCCGTTCTGCAATTCAATGGCCTCCTCAATGGTACTGTATTTTATCAGGTAAAGGATAGGTGCAAAGGTTTCATGCTGCACTATCTCAAAATGATTTTCAACTTCGGCTATACATGGCTTTACATAACAGCCCGACTCGTAACCTGCGCCTTCCATCTTACCACCGTCAACTACAAAATTGCCACCTTCGGCTTTACATTTTTCAATCGAGTTAAGGTATAGGGCAACAGCATCGGTATCAATCAGCGGGCCCATATGGTTGTGCTCATTCAATGGGTTACCAATCCGGATCTGTTTATAAGCGTTAACCAGTTTTTGTTTAAAAGCGTCGTAAACACTTTCGTGAATAATGAGCCTGCGGGTACTGGTACAACGCTGCCCGGCAGTACCCACCGCCCCAAACACCGCACCGATAAGCGACATATCCAGATCGGCATTTTCGCTGATGATGATGGCATTGTTACCGCCAAGTTCCAGCAAGCTTTTGCCAAGCCTTGCGCCAACGGCGGCACTTACAGCTTTACCCATACGGGTTGAACCTGTAGCGGAAACCAGCGGGACGCGTGTATCAGCCGCCATAAGTTCGCCAATGTTACGGTCGCCAATAACCAGGCATGAAACGCCCTCTTCAATGTTATTCTTTTTAAAAACTTCCTGTGCAATATGCTGGCAGGCAATAGCCGTCAAAGGTGTTTTCTCGGACGGTTTCCAGATGCATACATCGCCGCAAACCCAGGCCAGTAATGAGTTCCAGCTCCAAACCGCCACCGGGAAATTAAAAGCCGAAATAATGCCAACAATGCCCAGCGGATGGTATTGCTCATACATGCGGTGATCCGGACGTTCGCTGTGCATGGTTAAACCATATAGCTGGCGGCTAAGGCCAACGGCAAAATCGGCAATGTCTATCATTTCCTGTACCTCGCCAAGGCCTTCCTGCAGGCTTTTGCCCATCTCATATGATACCAAAGTACCCAAATCCTGTTTGGCGGCACGTAGCGCCTCGCCAATCTGGCGTACAATCTCACCGCGTTTAGGTCCCGGGGTTTCACGCCAGGTTTTGAACGCCTTGGCAGCTTGATCAACAGCTTGATTGTAATCTGCTTCGGTTGCCATACGTACCGAAGCTATCTTTTTACCGTCAACAGGCGATGTTATATCTTTTACAGTGGCACCAGCGCTGCTGCCCCAGTTGCCGCCTGTACTAAAGGCTTCATTAATATCGTTTATATGTAAACGTTTTAGGATATCTGAAATATTAGGCTCCATAATTGTTACTTTTGTCAAAGGTAGAAATCTTTAGGGCAAATTTTTCAGAATCACTCATCCGTTGCCTGTTGTATCCATTGCTATTAATTATCAATGCTTTGTATTTAACAGTTGTTAACAATGTTTGAATGTTGAAAACTAAATTGCAATTTGGAAGTTAGTTGTTGTAATTTGACACTTAATAAGTCTTTACAAGGCAATTTGTCAACCTAAAGCGGATGTTCTGCAAACAAAATTGAATGGAAGAAGAATTTGAATTTGGTTTTACCGAAGACCCAAAATTCTCGGTAGAACGGTACGAGGAAATGATCAGAAATCAGGACTTGTACTTTTTTGATGCCCAGGCGTTTGAGAACATTATCGACTACTACATCGAAAAGAATGATCCGGCCAGGGCATTACAGGTAGCAGAGTACGCGCGAAATCAGCACCCTTTTGCGGCAATTTTCCTGATTAAACAGGCTCAACTGCTTGTGGTAAGCAACAAAGTACCGGAGGCTTTTGCCGCGCTGGATAAAGCTGCTATGCTTGAAGCATCGGACGCGGATATCTATATCATCCGTGGTAACCTGTACGAAAGCCTGGAGCGTTATGCCGAGGCGCTGGAAAACTACGAAAAGGCCCTTGACCTTGCCGAAGAAACCGACGAGATCCTGCTGCACATTGCCTACGTTTACCAAAACATGGGCGATTACGATACTGCCATTACTTACCTTAAGCTTTGCCTTAAGCAAAACATGGAAAACCAGGATGCCCTTTACGAACTGGCTTTTTGCTACGACGTAATGGACAACCAGCAGGAAAGCGTGCAGTTTTATCAGCAATATATCGATAACGAACCATATAGCTACGCGGCCTGGTATAACTTAGGCAACGCCTATACCAAGCTAAGCCTGTTTGAAAAAGCTATCGATGCTTACGATTATGCCATATTAATTAAGGACAGTTTTGCATCGGCCTATTTCAACAAAGGTAACGCGCTGGTTAACCTCGAAAAATATGCCGAAGCGATAGAGGTTTACCGTCACACCTTTGAGTATGAGCAGCCCAATGCCGATACTTATTGCGCTATTGGCGAATGCTACGAAAAGCTGGAGCAAATGGATGATGCCCGTGCTTTTTACAAAAAATCGGTAAAAATGGATCCAAAGCTGGCCGATGCCTGGTTTGGGATTGGTGTTACCCTTGATTTTGAAGAGCGTTATTTTGAGGCCCTGCACTTTTACAAAAAAGCGCTCGACCTGGATATTGCCAATGCCGACTATTGGTTTGCCATAGCTGATGCCGAATATAAGCTTGGCCATTTAGATGAAGCGGAAAAAGCTTATGAGAAAGTGGTGGAGTTAAACCCGCTGGACATTGACGCCTGGTTGGACTATTCATCAATACTTTATGAGCAACAAAAGCTAAATGAAGCTATTGAGATCATAGCGCAGGCCATTAAAAATAACCCCGAAGCTGCCGAGCTTTACTACCGTATGGTGGCCTACCTGTTTGCTAAAGGCGAGTACAACGAAGCCCTTAACAACCTTGAGTATGCCTTAGCTGCCGACCCGGAAAAGCACTATATCCTGTTTGATTACCTGCCGCAATTGCAAAAGAATAAAGTAATTGTGGATATCATTAACAGGTATACGAAGTAAGGAGAGTGAATGGTTGATTGGGTTGATTAGGTGAATAGTTCTGCCTTTTAAATAAACTAAAACACGAAAGACGCACATTGTGCGTCTTTCGTGTTTTAGGAATATCAACTACCGCTATACCGCCAGAAAAGCCACATTACATTTAACTACTCACTTAATCAACCACTCACCATAACCAACAACATGAATTTACCATGAGCTTTAAGATCATTTAACATTTGAAATTTGCACATCTGCATATTTGTTGCGACCTTTGCCTCGTTAGAACTTTTAGTTATAGGCTATAACAAATACTCACAATGAACTACACTATCAATCATCTTCCCGAACGTACAGCTAAACCACGTGATAAAGGCATTACCATGGTTATGGACAAGGGGCTTAGTTTACGCCAGGTTGAAGATTTTATTGAAGTTGGTGGCGCCTACACTGATATTGTAAAACTGGGATGGGCTACATCATATGTTACCCCTAACCTTGAACAAAAGCTGAAACTTTACCGCGAGGCCGGGATTCCGGTTTATTTTGGCGGTACTTTGTTTGAGGCTTTTATTGTGCGTAACCAGTTTGATGACTACCGCCGTTTATTAGATAAATACCAGCTGGAACATTGCGAAGTATCTGACGGGTCCATCACCATTGAGCATGATGTAAAATGTAAATACATCAGCGAGCTGGCCAAACAGGTTACTGTAATATCTGAAGTAGGCTCAAAAGATGTTCAAAAGATCTTCGCGCCGTATAAATGGATTAAACTGATGAGTGCCGAAATTGAGGCTGGTTCATGGAAGGTTATTGCCGAAGCCCGCGAAAGCGGCAATGTAGGGATCTACCGTGATTCGGGCGAAGTACGCCAGGGTTTAGTTGATGAGATCCTGACCCAGATTCCCGAAGAAACTATCATTTGGGAAGCGCCTCAAAAGGCACAGCAGGTTTGGTTTATTAAACTGATTGGCGCCAACGTGAGCCTGGGTAACATAGCCCCTACGGATATCATTCCGTTAGAAACTTTAAGGCTGGGTATCCGCAGCGATACTTTCGACCATTTTTTAGAGATGTAATTGTTGACTGATCTTAATATAACAATTAACCACAGCCTCCGGAGTACTCCGGAGGCTTTTTGCTGTATAACGATGCTCTCCTTTTGCTGGCGCAAGCATGTAGGGCAGGGAATAAGGGCAAAGGCTGCTTGTGCCTTTTATGCTTTCTCGCTATTCCAGCGTCGAAGGCACAAGTAGCCGTCGCTCAGGCCAGCCCTACATACTTGCGCCAGCTACAAGCCAGTAAATAAGGGGGTTAATACCACTTGCAACAATTAAGACTATAAAAAAGTCCGTTTTTTGTACGATTAGGGCACTTTTTGAAAAATTGAAAGAATTCGACTTGCTTCCATCGGTTCAATTTTGCTTCCATTTTAAATGGAGTTTTAAAGCCTTTTAAAGCCCGTTAATTCCACCGGGCAATATATTCCCTGCTTTAAGGATGCGCATTATTTCGGCCATGTCGGCTTCAAGGTTATTAACACGCTTGTACATATCTGTCGGATGCTTAAATTTAAAGTTGATATGGGAAACGCCGTACCATATTTCTTGTATCTCATCTGGGTAAACCTCGTATGGCTGATACTGGTTTCTATTGTCCATTGCATCAGACTTTGCAAGTATATAACCGCGCTCTTTTACTCTATTTAACAGCCTTTTAACGATTACACCGCGGTTTTTAGTAACTAAAACGTGTACGTGATCTTCCCGGATGTCTTCTATTTTCTCTACCCACTCCCCTATAATAATCTCTTTATCTTCTAAGGTTGGATACATGCTATCCCCGTCCAACTGAAACGCGCGGTAGGTTCTTTTATTTAAGCCCGGAAGGTTGAAAGCGGGCAGGGTTTCCATAAAATCAGGGTCGCTAAAACCTTTCAAATAACCCGCGGCCGCCCTTACCGGGACATAGAGAATATTCTCTTCCTTGTCATTGTTCACAGATATAATTCTGGGGGTCAAAAACGTAGTTGGGGGGTCAGTTGGAGGGTCGCTTTTTGCCAGCTTTGTTACACCCGAACGTTTTGTACTGTCTGGGGTATGTGCAATATATCCCGCATTTTGTGAAGCAAATTGTATACCAGTGGCGGGGGTATCGGCATCAAAAACGCCCGTTTTGATCATTTTTCCTTCCCCTGTCAGTAACCAATTAGCGCTCAAATCAGGAAAAACAGAGATTATTTTCTCTAATATATCACTACCTACCGACCCGTTTTTCTTAATTTGTTTACCGATATACCCCGTCCCAGCCTCTAACATTTTATCAAATTTAGTGAGGCTAACTTGCTTATAATCAATAAATAACTTAATTCTTTCGATGGTCTTCATATGTAATAGAGAAAATATTCTGTAAATGTTTTGCTAATTACAGAAAATATTCTGTCATTTGTGTTCTTAATCGAACACAAAATATGGATTATTCACCAGCTAATAAAACCACTTGCAACAATTTTAGCCACCCGGCTATAATGCCGATACCCGCCCGGGTTATCGCACAAATCAGCAATGTATCCGAAAGTTATGTAAAGAAACTGCGTGTAGGGAATCGGGAAGACAATAGCGAAACCGCCAAAAGAGTAAAACAGGCTGATACCCTTATGGCAGATGGTTTTGAATATCTGGTAAACGAAGTAAAATCTCTAATTAACAAAGAAGACATCTAAAAAAATGAAAAAAGTCTTATTAATCAGCTTATTACTGCCATTTGCAGCTAAAGCACAGCAGAAACCACTTACAGACACAGAGTATTTAAACCAGCAACATTACACCTATGTGAGGGTTGGGAAAGACTACAGTTATAAATCTATCATTGATACAATCCCGGTAATTGTTTGTGATCGCAATGTGCCTCGTAGAGTTTACAAGGTTCTTGCAACGTTGTATAGTTATACTAATCCAAATGGGAAACCAATATCTACAGAGTTTTTTCTCTGCGAAGATCGTAAAACCCGCATGGCTACCCCCGGCCAGATCAGTAAATAATCCTTGCAAAAACCCCCAGATTAATCAATGAAATATAACGATAGAACTATGCTTTGCCTCACATACCCTGAATATGTGGAGTGCTTCGGCCCGGATACCTACAAAAACGATAAGAAGCGTGGAAAGCTTATTGTTTATGGCCGTGGTGGCAACGGCAGCGAGGTTTTAATAGATTTTGAAACCCTGCCAGCAGATCGCAAAGCGAAAGTTATTGAAAAATACGGCGACCCGTACCAATATGTAGTAAAGCAACCTTTAACAGAATGGGCGCAGCTAAATTGGAACAAAAAGGCATTCGACTTTTACAATAACTATACGCTTCCGAATTCTGCAAAACTTCCCACAGAATACCGCGATAAATACACAAAAGCGGTAACGTATATGGACGGTATTATCTATTATACCACCGACAAACAAGCCCTTAAAAGGGATTTTAACATCAAAATGGAAGCCTTTTGGCGTATCGCAGGCGATGTAATCAAGGCTCAAAATGTGGCTTTACCTTCTTACGAAACCCGTTTAAAGGAGCGCATAAAAAGCTACAAAAAGGACGGTTTTAACTGCCTTATTGAAACTTTTCGCTTTAGCAACGATAACCGGGCGAAAGTAAAAGGTCAAAAAGCACAGGACGTATTACTTAAGCTTATTGAGCTTGATAATAAACACAGCGACGAAGTGATAGCGGCCAGCTATAACCTTTGGGCGGTACAAAATGGCATGGAAACTATTACACACCATGCCGTAGCCTATCACCGCCGTAACCTTGATTATCAAGTTGTAATGGCACGCGAAGGAAAAGCGGCTGCCTATAGCAAATACAGCAAGCATGTTAAGCAGGCCCGTCCATCCGCTCCGCTAATGTTAATTAACTCCGATGATAACGTGCTCGACTTGTATTTCAAAGAAGTTAAGTACGTGAAAGTGAAAAACAAACAGGGCGTTTTAAAAAACAAAAAGGTAGTAAATAACTACTGGAGGCCTGTAATGTATGTAATAATCGACTGTCACAATGATTATCCATTGGGTTATGCAGTTGGCGAAACTGTAACTATCGAACTGATAAAAGAGGCGTGCCGCAACGCAATTGCCCACATTGCAGAGCTTACAGGCAAACCGCACATCTGGCACCAATTAAAGTCGGATAAATGGAGCATTGACAGGGACTTAGAAGGCGAACTGGCTACATTCTTTAAAATGGGAGGTGAAACAATATACTTCCCCGCCCAGGTAGCACAATCAAAATATATAGAGCGTGTATTCGGCAGGCCGCTTCATAAGGTTTTAAAGGTGTTCCCGAACTATTCAGGCGCTAACATCACCGCTACCAGTGTTACATCACGCCCTAACACAGATGCGCTTCAAAAACGTGCCGCTAATTTCCCGGATAAAAGCAAAGCGCCTGAAGTGATAGAAATGGTTATCAATACTATGCGTCATAGCATTGTAGAAGGGACTGGCAAAAGCCGTCAGGAACAATGGCTGGAAGATTACCACGCCAGTGAGTTTTCAAAAACAAGGGCTATTTCGGTAGAACGTAAGCTGGAGCTTGTAGGCGTTAAGCATGAGCCTAACGAGCCTGTCAGGCTGTCGGTTGAAGGTATCAATTTTCAACTAAATAAACAGAATTTCAGCTTTGATATACCGGGCATTTATTTCCCGGAGCAGGTGAATAAACGTGTTGAGATTATTTACGACCCTGCGGATATGTCACAAGTTTTAGTAACTGATAACAAGGGAATACGCTTTGTAGCCGACACTTACCAGTTTAAACCTTCGGCCATTGCCGATTACAAAGAGGGCGACCGTGCCCGGATAAACGCAGAGAATGAGGATAAAACCCGGATTGCTGCAAAACTTTCAAACTACGTGGAAGACAGGAACGCACGCCTACAGCGCGAACGAATTGACGCTCAAAGCATCATACAAGCCAGCGTATTAACAAAGGCCATCAACCACAAGGCGCAAAAAGCTTTAACCAGCTACGAAACTCCAATGTATTTGGAAAATACCATAGACGCAATATCAAGTATCTACGACGAAATGTAACAAAAAAGGCTGCGCCCCTGCGGCACAGCCTTTTAATTCCATCATTAACCCCCGTTAATAAACGAAATCATGATTAATCAAAGCACAAAGGACGCTATAAAAGCGGAATTAAACAAACAAATCAACCTAATCGGCAGCGCGAAAAAATTGAGCGTAACGCTCAAAGTATCAAACGCCACTATTAGCAATATCATAAATGATAAAACCGCGCTTATCTCCGATCAGCTATGGTTTTCCATATCTGGAGCACTCGGTTTGAACTTTGATTTGCAATGGTTACACGCCGACACAGAGCCTTATAAAAAGCTTACCAATTACTTTAACGATGCCCGTTTGCACTCCAATGTATTTGCATTGGTAACTAATCCGGGCGGCGGTAAAACCTACGCAATGGATGATTTCAGGGACAAAAACCCGCATACCTATTATGTGAAATGCCATCGCCACACTACAGAGCGCGACTTCTTAAAACAGCTTTTAAATAGCATGCACGTAAATTTCAACTCGCACAGGATTACCGATTTGCTTAATAAAACTGTAGAAGTTGCCCGCAAACTTGAAAGTCCGTCTTTCATTGTCGACGAATTTGAAAAGGTTAAAAACGATGTGTTTGTGTTACCAATTGACATTTATAACTCATTGGAAAATCAGGTAGGTATCACCATCATAGGCACGCCAAATCTTAAAACCCGCATTGATAATGGCGTAGCACGTGGTACTATGGGCTACAATGAGTTATTAAGCCGTGTAGGCGGTAAAGTAATTGAAATTCCAGCACCCAGCCACGCCGATGCCTGCAATATCATCCGGGCAAATGGTATCAACGACAAAGATACAACCGTGCAAAAAGGCAAAGTGGTTAACGCAATGCAGTACATCATCAGCGAAAGCGACAACGATAATAACGAGGTTGATTTACGCCGTGTAAAGCGCTTAGTACACGCCATAAAACAAAAGGGTATTGGTAAATGATTGCACCGTTAATTGAGCTTACAGGCTCCGTGGTGAGGGATTTAACGGAGTTTGGTTTCTATCAGGATAACATCGATTACCTGTTTAAAGAGATCGGCGGAAGAGAAATAGCAGTAGGTGTCGAAGTGGTTTATATATCTAACATAATAGCTAATTAAAATGAAATACAATTTAAAGGTTCATCTTGAAAAAAGGTTTAGGATACCCCGGAAACTTAAAAAAGAAATGAATAAGATATGGGTTGTTAGAGTGGTAATAACAGCAGGTAGGGAGGTGCAAAAAGAATTGATTTACACGCCAACTACCCAAATTTACATTAACTAAAATGAACAAAATTAAGCAGGCCGTAACTATACAGGCCGTAACCAGAGAGAAGGTAATGAAGCTATTAGGCTTAACAGAAGAGCAGTACGGCGAATATGTAATAGATCACGGCCTCGCTTACCTGCGCTTGCATTTGGGTGATAATTTGATGGCTAAAAGCCTGCCTCAAACCGCCCTGTTCTGGGGCTGGTGGCGCAATCACTGGCATACGGTAGATATGGACTTTGTAGATGAAGTCCGAAAGCTGACACAAGCGGAGCGGGGGCAATATTATGATATAGTACACGCCGTTGAAGGCTTTGAATTTACCCCGCCCCGCCCTGTTATGCAGGATGCCTTTAAGAAAATAACCTATAAACCAAAAATTGTACATCAACTGTAAATGGATAGAAAAATTAAAAGGGTGATTGATGGCGTAGCCAAACACTACCCAATGCGAAAAGAGCGCATGTTGCAGAAGCAAAGCGGAAACGGTGAACCCGCGATGGCCCGCTATATGGCTTATAAAATGCTTTCAGAGCAGGGAATAGCCAATACCGAAATAGCGATAAGCTTTGAAATGAAAGTTGAAAATGTTACCAAAGCCTTGAAGCGTTTTGACGATTGGCTAACGATATATCCAGAGTTAAAAAAGAAATACGAATTAATAAAAGCACACACTTTAAAATGACTTTAAACCTTACCCAACAGCAAGCAGAGGCACTTTTTGAAGTATTCCAAAACTTCATACTTCCAGCTAAACCAGTACGGGCGAAAGACAAATTAATAATCATGATGCTGTTAAAAGTATTCAGGAAGCTACGGGCTAAACTTGAAGCCCGGCTGCCGCGCGGATACAGCATAACGCTTGCCCCCGAAGAGGCAATGGCATATTTCGCATACTTCGACGGCTATACATTTCCGCCAACGATGATATATGAGAAAAACTTCATATCGGCCCAAATCAATGAAATCAACAGACAATTATTTTAATAAACAACCAAAAACAATGGCTAAGAACACGAACAGAGCGAAGGCAGATGCCGCAAAAATTATCACAAAACAAGAATGTACAGAGGCTTTTAGCGTGTACGCGGCTGCTGATGCAGAGCAATCACAAATCAACGCCGAATTGGAAATTGAAATCAACAAATTAAGGGATGCGAAGGCAAAACGCATGCTGGAGCTACAGGCCATAAAGAATGGCTCATTTGCCATAATGAAGGCTTATGCCATGGCGAACAAATCAGAGTTTGCAGTAAAAAGATCAATGATTTTTTCCTTCGGTAAAATCGGGTTTAGGACTGGCACACCTGCAATAACCCTTTTAAAAGGCTTTAAAATGGAGGCTGTTATTGCTCTGGTAAAAAAACACCTGCCTGATTATATACGCACTGTCGAAGTAATCGCAAAAGATGAACTGATAGCAAAACGCTCCGACATTAAGGTAAATGACCACTTTGCCAAATGCGGTTTTAAAGTAACCAAATCAGAGAGCTTTTTTGTGGAGCCTAAAAAAGAAGACAAGGACGCTAACAGTGAAGAGGTGGAGGCCGCAGCATAATGGAAAACGAACGCAACGAGTTGAAAACCCAGGCAATTGCTCTGGAGATCACCAAAGAGGATATAACCGCCGCTGCAAACGCTTATGCCGATGGCTGCACCGCTGATATCGAGGGAGCACATAAAGAGCACTTCAAAAATAAAATCATGATACATTGGTACGCAGGATGGATGGCGCACTCGCTAATGTTGGAGCCTTATTTTGCCAATGTGATGCACGCATCCAACACGCTTGCCACTATCGCCGCCGCCGCAAAAGACTTTGTGGTATACATTGAAGAGCAATTGCCAGAATTTGACATGCCAGAATATGTGGCTTTAAAATCCCTTTTAAACCCATTTGAATAACCTTTAAGTAACCGCCCGGTAACATCCGGGCGGTATCTATTGATTTTAAAACCTAATAAAATGTCAAAACAAGAATATTTCAACAAGCCGTCAATAACAGCTAAGGAATGGCAGCAAAGGCGATGCAGTCATATGTATACGCCATGGGAACATAAAGAAGAAATACTACACGATAGAGATCGTTATGAGCGCGTTTGCGTTTACTGCGATCACGTTCAGGACTATATCGGTAGGTTAGCCCCGGAAGGATACATTGAGCCTAAAGCCCTCCCAGTGCCAGCAAGTGAGGCAGCGCAGTTTCAAAACAAAATTGATTTTTTGGTTCAACTGGCCTCAATTATTGTAACCCAACGTGGTAGCAGGCAGGTGGTTTACATCGCCGGAAAAGTAACCGGATTAGCGGAGCACACAGTAAAACACAAGTTTTCCAAAATGAAAAACGAGTTGCAGGGCCGTGGCTTCATTGTATTAAACCCCTGCGATTTCATCCCTTTTGATTGTGATTGGCAAATAGCTATGCGCATGGCATCAACTCTATTAATGATGGCCGATTGCATTTATATGCTGCCATGCTGGGGAGATAGTAAGGGCGCAAAAATGGAATTTGAAATGGCCGCAGCCTTCGGCATTAATGTTATAAGCGAATAAATGAACAGAGGCAGTAAAACAACGATAGAAAATTTAAAGGCGGGCGACCGCTTTTATAAAGAGAGTGATAAGAAAAAGCAAGTGTGGGAGATAACAGGAGAGTTTGAGCCAGCAGGGCAAGGAAAGGGGTTTTATTATGCCTATTGTCTTAAAGATGGTGGCAATCCTAAATATCCAGATAAGTTAAAAAGCACATTGCCAGTAATTTTTTTAAGACATAAATAATTTATTCAGTTAATGAACACCATAGGGGTTTTTCAAATTAACCAAAAGAAATACGACACAATTGAGTTGTTAGGCAAATATCGCCACACCATTAGCAGGATACCCAAAAACGCACATATTACATTTTACGGGGATAGTGGGCAAGGTAAAACAGAGGCCGTAATGCAGTTTGTAAAAGAACTGTGTTTGGTTGGTTTATCTGTTGACTGGGTTAGTTATGAACAGGGGCACGGATACGATTTGCAACTGTGTGTTAATCGTAACAACATGATTGAGGTTGCCGAATATTTCCAATTAACCGACCCGGACGGGAATAAAGATGAAAATACATCTTACTTTGACGATTTGGTGACTAAAGTGGGTAAACGCGGCAGCGCCGACATATTTGTAATTGACAGCGTACAGTTTACCGACTTTAAGGTAGAGGATTTTAAGTACCTGCTTAAGAAGTTCAAGAAAAAAGGCTTTATCTGGATTTCGCATAAAGAGCCATCCGGCAAGCTGCCTAAAGGCAGCGTAGCGCAGGACATTGCGCGTTTGGGACACATTACCATTCTGGTTAAAAATTACATCGCAGAGCCGTTAAAAAATAGGTTTGGAGGCAATGAAAAGTATGTTATCTACGAACAGCGGGCCAGATTATTAGAGCCTAAATTTTTCGCTGCCTTAGATAAAAAGAACAAAACCGAAAATACAGTAAAAGAAATATTTGAAAGTGAGGAGGTGACAAGTGAAGACTAAATATTTATTAAGTTTTAAAGGAGTAGAAGGCTCTGTAGAGTTTACATATAATGAAACGGGATTGCTGGTAGAATATGTGTGCAGCGCTGAATTAAGCACGGAACAACTCGTTTTTATGCTAAAGCGAATCCCGCTTTTGGTTGAACAGGTTAAAGAAATGCCGGGCATACACCCATCGTTTACCGTGGTTGAGTTAACGCAGGACTTAAGTTTTAAAATATTCTGGGAAGCATACGGCCAAAAAATACACCCGCATAGATGTGAGCCGCTATGGAATAGATTAAAAGACAGTGACAAGATTGCGGCTCTTAATGCAATGCCATCATATTTCAGATACTTAACCCGTACAGGGGTTGCAAAAGTGAACCCCGAAAACTACATCAAAAAACAATATTGGAAAACGGACTGGAGGACGGCTGCATAATGAAAAAATGCATAGGAAAAATATCGAACAAATTTCGTGCTATAATACTGCAATGGTTGGGATTGGAAAAAGTCGATTATAAAATAGAGACTCAACGACGAGCCATTGTAGAACTTCAATCAAGAATGGACATAGTTTTCAGTGCGGTTCATGTCGGCGTTGATTATAACCCGCGATATGGTGGTAGCTGGGCAATAGTCTGTTTGGACGGTAAAGAGGGGCAAAGCTTCATTCAATGTTATAATTTGAGTAAAAAAGATATAAGGGAAATTCAAGACTTCTTAAAATACTTTGAGCGGCGGAATGTAACGATTGATGCACCATTCGGAATTAAAAAAAATGACTTTTTCGGGTATTAATATGAACGCAGGACAAATAAAATATACCCGTAACCTTTTAAATAAACTCGGTTACGACGAAAATGATAAAGAAGAGGCGTGTTTAATTCACAGCAATGGGCGTACTACAAGTTTAAGGGCTATGGATTATAAGGAAACATTATCCCTTCAAAAGGCTCTAAAGCAGGCTTGCGGTATACCGACAGAAACACCCGCCGACAAAATGCGCAAAAAGATCATAAGCATAGCCCACGAAATGCGCTGGCATATCCAGGCACTTGCAAAATCGATATGGCGGAGGTAGATAAATGGTGCATAAACAAAAGCGGATTTAAAAAGCCTCTGGACGATTTAAATTATCGGGAGCTACCGAAGGCGGTTACAATGATTGAAAGCGTTTACGTGGCGTATTTAAAGGCTCTTTAATGATTATGGCAGAGATATACGGTAGCGTTTTAGACTTAGTGCTAAAAAAAGAGCCTTTCGACCTGATGGAAGCCGAAAGAAAAAAACTGGAGTACAGAGCGGGCGGCGATTGGATGGCGGCCCGTTTAGTAGGTAAAAAATACAGCCATGTAAAATTCAGGCATGCGTATGCTTCCAATGCTCCCTACTTTATTTGCAGATATGTTGGGTACGTGGTTAGCAAGGTAGAATTTTATCACAGATACCCCGGAGGCTTTACAGTATTTGTTAAGCCGGGGGACTTCATAATAATACTGGGGAAGATAGTTGAACGTGGAAATATTATTAAAAATGGAGAGAAACAAGCCTGTGCAGATGCCTTACGGAGGCGGTAATCTGGCATTAAATTACGAGATAGCACACCAATATATCAGCCAAATTTCAACCGGAATAAAGTATTTAGAAGGTAAAAACGAGCGCCGCGAAGATTTAATAATGCAAATACCCCTACCTCTTCGCGGTGTTTTAGTGCAAATAATTGCCTCTCCTTTTGCTAATAACCCGTTCCATTCGGCTGGTGAAGAGGTGAAAATCTTTGGTGTTAAGTGCCTGCCGGGGTATGAAGCCCGCATTGTTATCTATAACCCGGAAAGATCTTTTTACCAGAAAAACAGCATTGCGGTGATCGATTTTGAGGTAAAAGCCGGAATATGTGAACGGCCAATTTTAAGGATAGTCGAATAATATTTTAAACCTTGTTTAAAGCTCCTTTAAAGGGGCTTTTTTTATGCCCGGTTGGTGCGGTTGAAATTTGCGGAAAATTTTCTGTGGTGGTATATTTGTATATCTTAATAATCTATGCAACTCGGCCACCAACTTATTACAAACCTTCTTAGCGACCCTTTAGATAAAACCAACGTAAAACACGTAAAAGGCGTTTATACGCAGGAACGTGATTTTGCTATAGCCTGTCGCCTTTACTTTCATTATAAAATCAAGGGCCTGCGTTACGATGTGGCTATCGAAATTCTTAACAAAGAATTTTATCTGGGTGAAACTACTTTGGCCCAAATCATCATGCGCAAGCGTGACACTATCGAAGAGCTTAAAAACCTGAAAGCCGATAGCAAATACCTTCAAAAGCAATTACCTCACTATAACTGGTTTTAATATATTTACGGCATGGATAGTAATCTTAAGTCAATCGTTGCGGAGTATTTCAAAGATTTTTTCGAGACAATCCGCTTTTACGAAGACAAACATATTTTAGCGATGGTAGGTACAAGAAAAGGGAATGATTTTAGCTACGTATTTAGTGACCTAAATAACGCTTCAAATTATCAATTTGACTTATTACATCATTACCTCGAAAATATAAAAGGCGAAATGGTGCGTAGCGAACAGCGGATAATTTTAGAAAATGGGAAATAAAACTCGCCCTGAAATAAAGGGTTATAACGAATTCTTAGAAGCCATAAAGGCACAGCAAACGGACTATACACCTGTTTTACGTGCGGAATATGAAAACGCTTTGAAAAATGCCAGTAGCGCAGATATGAAAAAGTTTGTTGATTTTTATTTCCCCCAAAATGGTTGGCTTTGCTCGCTATGGCCTCGGTGTGCGTTTGAGAGAATGGGAAGGCGTATAATTTCAAGGCATGAAAAATAAAGAAGTACAATGGCGCGATGTGCGCATATTTATAGGTGGTAAGGAGGTTGAAGGTATAAAATTTGATTATCCTGTTATGATTGGCCCGGAAGGCAATATATACACTCTCATACAAAAGCCTTTGGAAGATCGTTTTTCTGAAATATGGGTAAATAGAGTTGCAAAAGAAATAGAAAAGCCTGCTAACAAATAGCAGGCTTTTTTTTACCCTATGCGGTTTCCCGTAAAAAACACAATGCCCCGCATAATAGCTTTGTCAACATGGAAACAACATTAAAAAGGGTCGAAGTTAAAAGTAGCTTTTTATTCGGCGGTGTTAAGTTTATGAAAGATTTGGAAGCAGATGACGAACTTATACAATGTAAAATATACGGCACTAATGCAACGGTATATATCGCCGATCATGCACTGGTTACACCCTGCAAATAGCAAAAAGCCCGCTAACAATAGCGGGCTTTTTTTATGCTGCCTCTGTGCTTGTCTCCAGATCAGGACGCGGTACTGTTTGCGCTGGCACTGGTATGGCGGTATTATCTACAAAGCCAAAATTATAGCGGATAACCCGTACCCTAATGTTATCTTTCCGCCGCTCTGTACTGGAGCTTATCCGGCTAAGCGGGTTAAAATATCTGTCATCGCTCCAGCCGTGTAATACCTTATTTACCCGGTGTTCTAAGTTCCAAAATCCCAATGCCTTTAACTTGTGAGTGTCTTTATAATAGTGCGTAGCCGCCGTGTAGGCCAATAATGCGATACGCACCTCCAGCACGCCTTCGCCCTGTTGTTGGTTTTTAGAGTTGTCGGTATAACGCAACTCTAAAAAGTCGGTAAGCGCACAGGGAAACGCAACGGGGCTTTCACGCTCTCCCTGTTCATCTATTTCAAGTTGCCCCAAATCTTGATCTATAAATTTTAGCTCTGGCAGCGTTGCCAAGCGATTTTGTACAGCTAAAAACACATTGCCTAAAATGGCGATCATCACATCATCATTCATATCTATCTATTTAAAATCTTGTTTATTTCACGTGTTAGCTCCCTTGTAATGCTGGCATCCAGTACCGGACTGTTATGATCTTCGTAGGGCATAAACTGGCGCTGTGGTATCACTATTTTCATTTTGCGGGTGTGTGCCTTTACTTGACTGTCGCCTACGTGGGTTTTAACCATTTTGGGTTTACGTGCGCCGGGGGCGCTGGCTTCATCAACGTAAAACCTGCGGCGGCTAAATGCCCGTACGTGCGCTGTGGTATCGATAGTGCCGCCCTGATTGTGGATTTGAGCGTACTTTACATTGTTGTAAAAACGTACTTCGCCCCGGCCATTGGTGGTATAATTAACGCCCCTGCGTAAGCGCCCGGTAATAATTAGAATTCGACCAGGTCTTTTCTTTCCCTCGTTTGATTTTTTGTTTTTCCACGGTTGAAAGGTTGAGCCCTGCCAGCCCTGCGCCCGGAAATTGCCATCAATAAACCGTAGTGTTTTACGCACTACCATGCTGGGGGCAATGTCATTTATATATGTTGCTATTAGTCCGGCGTTACGGCGCTGCTGTCGTATAAAATCTCTGCTTTCCAATTGAAATTATTACATTTAAAAAAAAATATTATGGCAACCACACTTACACAATCACAGGTAAACATGGAGCTCTTAGTTAGTCTTCATCGTATACAAGCAACCGTACAAGTATTAACCGAGGCCGTTGCTGATTTATATGCAAACGCGAACGATAAAGACAAACAGGAGGTTTATACTAACATGCAAAAGGCTATAAATGAGAAAGCGGCAGCATTAGGCAATCAGCTTTCAAATCTTCCACAGTTATAATAATTTCCTATATTTGCGTCATAATTAACCGCCTGTGTGCTTTAGGTTCGCTTTTGAGTTGAATGTCTAAAGGGCCGCACAGGCGGTTTTTTATTGCTTAAATTTTAGTATGCCTTTGCGTATTTTAATCATTTCGGCGGTGTTGATTTTGCCGTTATGCTGCATCTCGACCATTGTCGAACTGCGTACCGTGCTGTCTGCATCCACATGTACAACTACAGGGGCTTTATCGTAATATTTGATATAGGTTAGCGAAGGTTTGCCCTTAACCATATTGCTCCAGATTTCATCTGGATTTTTAAGTACGTCCGGGGCTTTATTCAATATCCTGTACCTGTCATCCCGATTTTGTTCTAAAACATGGTTCCTAAAGGCGTTATCAAAGCGTACGGTTACGCCATCTGCTGCGATCACATCGAACGAGCCGCGCACTTCGCCGCCTGTTTGCTGCATCCACCAATCTAAACCGCTGGCTTTGTCCTTCATGTAGGAGATCGGCGGAAAGTCGCCCTTTGCATAAATCTTGTCTATGCCGGGCATGCCGTAGTTTTTCTCTGCGTCAAGCTCTTTTAACTTGCCGTACCGGCCATGCTTAAAATATGGGTGGCCTGCTTTGTAAATCACCTTTTCTTTGCCCACGTTGCCTTTAAAATACGGCTGTATATCTGCACTCCTTTCAAGGTCTTTGGCGTGGTCGCGGTCGGTTGGCGTATCCGTATCGGCGGCAGGTATAACCGTACAGCGGCAATTCCATGCGTTCGGCGGGTAAATCCTATTCCAAATCGGGTCGGTGCTTTTTAATATCAGGCCGTCAAGTTGGGCGTGTTCAGGTCGTACCCGGTCATCCCCTACAGTCCTGTATTCTAAATATTTAAATGCCTGTAGCCCCTGCCATTTCTCCGCCATCTGTGCCGATGCTATGGCGTTGTTATATTCGGCCTGTAAATAAGTTTTGTTGTACAGCACGTCTACAGTGTCGCATTCCCTTGCAAACTCTGCAAACGGCCTTATTTCGCCATTTTCGTCAAGTAAAAACCTATTGAACTGCTCCAGCATTACCATGCTTTTAGCGGCGCTGAAAGCATATACATTATGCTCCAGATAGGTTTTTAAACTGTTGCGGTAGTCATCGCCGCCAAAGCTTTTACCTCCCAGTCCTTCGGCAACGGCACTAACCAGTTTTGCAGACAGGTTTTTGTAATAGTCCGGCTGTATGCTGTCGGCGGTTAATTTGCCTGAATGAACATCTGATAAAAATTTATTCAAGATGTCGCGGGCATCCCCGGCAGCAAGCTTGATAACGTGATCGTGACCGCAATCGCAATAAGTGTACAGGTCTGATAATTTAAGTTGCCCCGTTACTTCCGGGGCTATGCGAAAAAATCAAGTAGGTATAATGCCAGCTTTTCACGGGTTTTTAGCTTCACGTTCCCCGGCTTTTTGTCGTCTTTGCTTCCTTTTTTGCCTTGTTTTTCCTTTGAAGATTGGGGGGTATTTGCATTTTCTTTGCCTCCATTTTCCTCAAAATCGCTCGTTAAAGCATCTGTAAGGGCTTTTTTCTCCGCCATTTGCGCTTCGTAGTCATCCGGTTTTTTCATGCCCGCCAATTGGTACACGTCATCATGATTAATTGGCATGCCTAAATCCTTTGCCATTTGCACAAACATGTTCATTTGGTCGGTCGGGGTAACCTTTTCTTTTCCTTCAGGAATAATGAATTTACCGCCCTCAACTACAGGCAAGCCAAACGCCCGCATGATCTTTATAAAGAAGCTGTTTAAATGCCTGCGTACATAATCTTTATCAGCTTCCTTTTTATCATCATCCTGCCTGCCATGTTCTTTAGCCTGCGCATAACCCGACGAACTACTGCTTTGCGTGGTTTCGGTTGTGCCCAAAAGGGCTTTGCTTATTTCCTCATTACAGGTATCGTGAAAGCTCTTTTGCAATTGCCCGTTTGATGTGGTGGTATTTGGGAAGAAATTAACCTTTGTCCCTGCTGGTCTAACCAGTCGCCCGCTATTGCCCATTGCAGCAATAGCCGCCAATAATTTTAAACGCTGGTCTTCGTCGAACCCGTCCCACTCGGCATCCATAATAGGAGCGCCGAAAACTTCAACGAAGTTTGCCCAATCGCTTAAATTGTTACGCTTTAAAATGGCATACATAGAGGCAGAGATCAGCAAGCCCATATCGCGCGGCTTGCCAACTTCCATAACTGTTTGTGCAAAGCGGCCTTCTCTGATGTTTACCCCAGTGTCTCCGTTTTGATCGGTGGTGATAATGCCAGTTTCCGGGCGCATGTGTTTGCGGTTCTGCTGGTCGGCTATCATCTGCCAGCGGCCTTCGGTATCCTTATAGATATTGCACTCTATCATTGAATACCCCCAAAAGCGGGCGTTCAAAATTTCAGTTAACAGATCGGCAAAACCCAGGCTATCCAAAAGTTCATTTATCTCATCAACCGGATTGCCGTCTTTATCTACATATTGCCATTTAGCCGTCGTGATTGCGTCGATACGTTTCCCAGTAACGGCAATGATATGGCCGTCACTCATTATATCGAGATACAAATCATATAGGATTACCCGGCGCGGGGCAAAGATGCTATCGAACTGCTTTTGGCCGTTTCGCCATACGCCTAAATCAAGCGGGCGGCGTATTGGTGCTCTTACATCTATTTTGATAGGTTGGTTAACCGCTACGCCGTTGGCTGCCAAATATTGCCGCGCTGCCGTGCCTTTGTCAACTGTTATAGACCGCGGCGCTTTTTGTGGCGTTGGGATAATGCCCGCAAGCTTAACTCTATGCTTTTTATTCTTTGACATTTAAAGGGGTATTAAAAGGGTTTTAAATATTGTTTTTGCGTTTTGGGTAGCTGGAGACGTGAAAGAAAGTGTTAGCCTCCGGCGCGGCTTTAAGCGGCCAGCCAATGGGGGTAAGCTTGCCGCTTTGCACCTTAGCAAGCCAGATACGCGCGTCATTTGCGGCGGCCCGTATGTCCTTTACATTTTGGTTTGGTGCGCACTTTTTTGTTAGGTAATAAAGCGCCAGCGATTTGCATGTCTCTACTAAAAGCGGGTCGCGCTCATTCTCTTCACGTGCAAATAATACGGCAGTGTCAAACCTGTTTAAGTAGCCTTTTGCTTCGGTGATGCCAATCGCTATTGCGCCCGTGTCGCCTGTTATCTCTTCGTCTTTGCCTTCGGTTATCGCGTCCATATCCTCTTCATACATGAGGCTGGTTAAGTCATCTTTGCTGATAAATGCCATGTTAAACTCGTTTGCTGTTTTTGATTGGTGGTAGCACTTGCATGCCTCCGGTGTTGCTTATTGTTTTGCTGTCTATTGTGGCTTTTGCGCCCTCTACGCTATCCGGGCCGTCATCATGCGCCCGGCTGGTTTGGCTAAGTGCTTTAAATTGTGCCTCGCATGCTTTCATGTCGGGGGTGTCCTTTATGGCCTGATTGAAATAGAGTTTTCCGTTTCGGTTGATCGGCTCCAGTGAGCTTTCAATGCGGTAAAACTTTTCGGGCTTTTTGCGGGGGTCGGGTGTTAGCGGCAGGCTGCGTTTAAAATGCTTATTGGCTTTGGCTATCTCCAGTTTTAAGCTGTCATCAATCCACGGCCATTCTATGAGCATGTAAAGCGGTACAGCGCCGTTAACCAGCGACATTATTTCATAATGCCACGCCAGCATATTTGCGGTAGTAGTTTGCTGGCAGTACTGGCGTATTACGTGGTATTCATCTTTCCACTTGCCCATTAAGCAGGTGGCTTTAAAGTCGTTTTTGCGCCCGCTTTTGTAACTGGGGTCGGTGTAGCTTACTAAAAATCTATATTCCTTTAAAGGGCGTATGGCTTTGAAATGTATCTCTTTGAATACTTTACCCTCTGTGATGGGATTGTTGTAGTATTCGCCCTGTATAGCTTTGTAGCTCAAAAAGCGGAGCGCTGTATCTATGTAAGCTTCCGTGTTTTTATTGGGCCAAGTGCTTTTGCCGTTTTCGTCCCTGATGTTTACGATTTCGTAAAAATCAGCCACGGCCATAGCGCGGAGCATACAACAATCTTCGGCAATGATGTTGCCGTTAAAGATCACCAACAAAGGCACAGAAATGGAGCGCGTAGGGATTAACGCCCGCTCTAACCAGTCGTAAGCCTGCTCAACCAATTCGGGGTTTCTGCATTGTTCGTCGGTATCAAAGTCATCGACTATAATACAGTCCGGGCGTATCTCATCATTACGCGTACCACGCGGGCTTTCGCCTGCGCCCAGGGCGCGAAATGCAACGCCGTTTCGTGTTATAAATTCGTCGGCTTTCCAATTGCCAATACTTTGCTGCACACCATAGTCATTGATTAACCTGCTGTTTTTTTCCAGTATGGTTTTATATGGCAGTAACAGGCGTATAGCATTGCTGCTGTTGTTGCTGGCTAATATGATATTCCGTTTTTTACCTGTCATTGCCAGATACAAAACTTCCATCATAGTACGGCCAGATTTTGAAAGCTCCCTACTCCACGGGCGGGCCTCAAACCATTCAGGATTATTTAAAACCCTTTGGGTGCTGCGCAGGTGAAACGGTGCTGGCTCTGCCGTGTAAAACTTTGAAAAATAATATTGAAACCAGTGTTCCGGGTAGGCTTCCAGCGCGGAAATACGCGCCGCTTTTTGCAAGGGGGTTTCTGTCAAATCAACCGGGGCGGCCCGGTTCATATTGTCTACAAAAACATCCCAATTAACTAAAGCCCGTTTATCAGCGGGCTTTATCATTTAACGAGGGTTTTAATCATTAAATCAGCCCACTTCATTATAATTTTTGCCTCTGTAAGGTTTTCAGTCCGGGCAAAATTTATAAGCTTCATTAACACTTCGCACGCCTCTTGCAGGCTCACTTCGGTTTCCAAATCCCTGATAGATGCGGTTAATTTTTTTAAAATATCCGCCTCTTTGCTGTCGGGGAAGTCAGCGCCTTTGCCGCGCTTTTCAATAGCGTCATTTAGGTTAGTGAACTGTTTGTAAAGCCTTTTTAACTCAACCTCTCTGGTCATCAAAATACCTGCGCGTTGAGTCTCCCATTTTTCCTCTGCAATCCACTTTCCTATTGACTTTTCACTAATTCCTACGCGCTCCGCCAACTCCTTTTGGGTAGTCACGCCATCCTTAGTAAACAGGTTTTTAGCAAGCTCTTTTCGCACTGCTATTTCTGCTTTTGATAGTCTTTTTTTCTCTGCCATAACGGGGGGTTATGACGCAAAAGTGTACCCTTTTTTATACAATATAAAAGCAGAAAAATGGATGATGTAAGTAGCTTTTATCGTAAGGTAAAACTATGTTAATCAACAAATTATGCGGTTTTTTTTCGGTAAAAATGCGCCTTACGTTTGCACCACAAAACGAAAACAAAACAAATGAAAAACTAATCTGAAAGCTCCCCCAAATGCAGGCAAAAAGTATGCGTTAAGTGCGCGAAATAATCATGAAAACGACCGAAAAAAATTAAATGAAAAGAACATCAAAGCGGTATGTAATAACGACCTCCGCACTTAACTGCTACTTTTTTAGAATCCTTACAAAGGGCCTCGATTTAACGCAGTATGAAAAGAACCCGATAACGCTATGGATGCACCAGCGTCCGCGAGGGCTAAGTAAAGATGAAGTACTGCCACTTGGTAACGCTGTTGACCTTCGTCTCGAAGGCGACCAGATTACTTGCGCGCTGGAATTTGACGAAACTGACACTTTCGCAATGGCAATTTTCAACAAGTATGAGAATGGTACTTTGAGAATGTTAAGCGCCGGGGTAATTCCACTTGAGTGGAGCGAAGACCCTCAATTAATGGTGGCCGGGCAGATCGGCCCAACTGTAACCAAAGGCAAGTTATTCGAGGTTAGCTGTGTGGATATCGGGGGTAACGACGATGCATTACCATGCGCTCTTTACAACGCTGATGAAAACCTAATCCAGCTTTCAGACCTCACCCAAAACGGCTTAATAACCCTATTCAATAACCTTCAAATAACTAAAAAAGAGGATACCCCAACAATGAAGTTAATTACCCTTAGCGCCGATGTGCAGTCAGCAATACTGCTGGGCCTTAAACTGAAAGAAACCGCTACAGATGTAGAAGTTCAAACGGCAGTTCAAAACCTTATAACGCTGTCTACAAATCAAAAAAACGAGATCACAACCCTAACTACCGAAAAGGAAACTATACAAGGCAAGTTAACCAAAGCGGAAGGCGATCTGGCAGCGCAAATCAAGCTGTCTAACAAGTCAAAAGTAGACGAAGCAATCAAGCTTAACGGCACTGGTAACGGGGGCGCGGGTAAGTTTTTGCCGGGCGCTGAAGCCGATTGGCGCGCAGCTTTAGAGCGTGATTTTGACGGCACAATCAAGCTTTTAAATAGCATGCCGGGCAGTACCACGCTGGCGCAAACTCTACAAAACCAGCAAGGCGGTGGCGTATGGTACGCACAGCTTTCATATAGCCAGATGGATAAAGCAGGTACGCTTGTGAAGCTTAAGGCTGAAAGTCTGGACGCTTTCAAAGCAAAATATCTGGAGCATTTCGGCAAAGAGTACAAAGGCTAATCATCAACAATACCCCTATTAAAATCAACTTAAGTTTCTAATTAACCCCTATTAAAATCATGTTTAATCAAAAATTAAAGCGCGTTAACTACCTGTACAACGTGGCTGTATTATTTATCCTTTTTGTACTGGGTGGCATATCCGTTGCCGCTGCTGCTCCGGTTGCCGCAATCGGCGCTGTTGCTACTGGCAGTCTTTTAAACTGCGTTAAAATGCCTGGGTTTGCCTTTATGGCCGTGCAGGTAGAAATCTGGGAAAATCACATTGAAGAAGCCATTTTTAAGGATAACGCATTTATTCGCTTTTCTTTCAATGCCGATGAGTATGTGAATGGCCGGGCGGTGCATATCCCTCAATCTGGTGGCGCTGGTAATGTTGTTAAAAACCGTGCCTTTACGCAGGGTGGTGCAACCGTTCGTAAGCGTACCGATACCGATGTGTTATACCTGATTGATGAGTTCACTACCGACCCCGTTCTAATCTCAAACGCCGAAACTGTAGAGCTTTCATACGATAAACGCGAAAGTGTTTTAGGTGAAGACAAAAACCAGTTATCGCAGACCATTGCAGAAGAAATGCTGTACAACTGGACGCATGACCAAAACACAGGCGCGGTGTTACCTGCAACCAGTATTATTAAAACTACCGGCCCAATTGTGCAAGCAACCGCCCCCGGCGCGACTGGCTACCGCTTTTCCGCTTCGCTTTCAGATCAGCAAAGGGCTGCTACATTTTTACGTACCCAAAACCGTTGGTTTGAGGGCCAAATGTACGCCCTGTATAGCGCTAACCTGCACGCTCAAACGTACCCGGCTGATAGCATCGTAACCGCAACCTATATGCAAGCTGCTACAGAAGATGAGCGCCGTAACGGCCTGTTGGGTAAATCAAATGGCTTCGGTATTATGCAGCGTAGTAACGTGTTTACAATTGCGGCAGACGGCACAATCAAAGCGCCGGGCGCTGCGCCAGAGGCTACAGACTGCGAAGGTGTTCTGTTCTGGTATAAAGATGCTGTGGAAACTGCAAACGGCGACATGAAAATGTTTGACCAATACGGCAACCCGGTTTATTATGGTGACCTGTTTTCATTCTTAAAACGTGTTGGTGGTCGTGCCCGCCGTGCGGACTGGAGAGGTATTGTATTGCTTGTACAAGGCCAGCCAACACAGGCGCAAATCGACGCTTATTTAGCGGCTCACTAATCCCCAATTAATAACTATCAAAAAGCCCGCTGCAATGCGTGGCGGGCTTTTTATTCAACTCAAAATCCCAAATGAAAAAAGGCTGGTTTGTGCAGATGTTGGCAACTTACGACTATCATGGGTTAATCAATTTCTTTGAAAGTCTTGCGCCTTCTGTTCGGTATAGCCTTACAAAGCCGCTATTAGTATTAAGTGTTTTGTATCCCGGTATTACGGCTTTTACAGCAATGTTTTTCCCTGCTGTTGAAGCAACGCTGGGTATAAGCGGCCCGGCTTTTATAGCCATGAGCGCAGCGTTCATAATGGAGCTTGCAAGCGGGTTGGCTGCATCGCATATCAGCAAACAACAGTTTAGTAGTTTGAGGCTTTCGCGCTTCACCTTTAAGGTGTTCATATATCTGGTAATAATTGCCGTTCCCTATCACTGGCAAGAAAATTTTTTAGCCAGGCACAAAGAATTTATGGCGGCCGTTTTCGACTGGCTGCAAAGTGTACTGATTGTACAGATCGCTTTTGAGAATATCATCTCCATACTCGAAAACCTTGCGGTAATAACTGGTAAAGACAAAACCGCATGGATTAACAAAATCAAGGACAAATTAACAAGCTTATATAATGGCTAACAAGGTTGCCGCCAGCTCTCTGGCCCTTATCAGTAATTTAAAAACCGTAGCGGCCCGCGCTTACCACGCCGCCAGTGCCGATGGCGAAAAGCTTATACAAGGCTTTGAGGGTTTGCGCTTAAAAGCCTATCAGGATATAGCAGGCGTATGGACAATTGGCTGGGGTAATACCCACTATGCAAACGGCAAGCCAGTTAAAAAAGGCGATACCCTGCCAAACAGGGAGTGTGCTGATGATCTGCTGGAATTCAAGCTAAAAGGGTTTGCCGCACAAATTAACAATCTGGTTAAGGTTACAATCAATCAAAACCAGTTTGATGCCCTATTAAGCTTTCAATATAACACAGGTGCGCTTGCAGTGAGCACACTACTCAAAAAGTTAAACGCTGGCGACTTTGCCGGAGCCGCCGCAGAGTTTGGCAGGTGGAACAAGGTAACTAAGGAAGGCAAGAAAGTAGTATCACAGGTGCTAACCGACCGCCGCGCTAAAGAAGCTAAACTGTTTTTAAAACCGCTTTAAACCCCCTTTAAATACATGAAATCTATTTTAAGTTTTATTGCCCTTGCATGGGCTACCCTGTTTAAAAAGAAAACTTCAAACGATGTGGTTGTGCAAGTGCCTGCCATCGACATTTCGCAGGATACTATTAACCACGTAATTGACATTGTAAATAATGTTAAAAAGGTGGTTGAAAGCCCCGTAACCATTTTAGTAACCGATTTAATACCCGGCACGCTGGATAACAAAATCGTGGCGCTGATTGATGAAGCGATTGTACCCACAATGGCCGGATTGACCTTTGTTAAAAACTGGCTGGAGACAAACCCGCCGCAAGATAAAAACGTGCTGTTGAACGATATTTTAAATAAGGTTCATTTCAGCGATGATGCAGATAAAAACGGCTTTTACCACAATTTGGCAGCCCGGTTAATCATGGTTGCATCTGACGGGAAGGTAACATGGAGTGAATCGGTAAGCCTTATTGAGCTTTATTTCAAGCAGGTATTCGGTATTAAATAACCCCCTATTAAATAATCAAAGGCAAACGGCAGGGCCAGCCAGCCCGGCAATAACACAAATGCCCTGCCGCCCTTTTAACACCAAAACGCAATGATTGATAACAATATGACAAATGAGCGCCTAAGGGCTTTGTTTGAAACACACCCCGGCGTAGACGTTGTTTTTATCGCCGCTGATGGCATGCCGTTTTTATATGATCTGGCGGCGCAGTCGCATGCGCAGCGCCTGTTTGATAAAAATGTGCTGGAAATTTCGCGCGAAGATTTGGAAGACTACAGCCCGGAAACTTTCGCCGATGGTTTGGGCGGTGAAATCATCCCTGCTGTTGCGCCTTTGCATCCCTCAATAGCTGGCCCGTATAGCGAATTTTTGCAAACACAAGGCGGAGGGTTTACACCGGAGTGCGGCGGCGTGATTGTGCCGCCTTCAAATATTTTGGCACACGAAGAGCAAACACCCCGCAATCTTGTACACGAAGCTTTAGCCGCTGCCATTGCACAGGTTAGGCCAATAGCAGAGGCGACTGCCGAAAAGATAGCGCCGCTTATTATGGACATTGCCAGCCAAAGTGGGGCGAAGCCAGATTCGGAGCAAACGCCGGGCGTGTCTGCTCTGGAGGTGGCATATAACACGCCGGAGGCCGAAAGAACTCCAACACAAAAAGGACTTATCACTAAAGATCAAAAAGCTAAGGCGGCTGTCGAAGAGAAAGGAGAAGCTAACTAATGATACCTGAAGCAAATGTTAACCTTGCAAACGGCCAAATAGGGGGCAGTATTTCAACTAACGACAACTTAACCGGGTATGTACTAACCGGGGCCGGCACTGGCATACTGGGGCTTTTAGCTCCAATTAAAGTTATTAGCGTTGATGACGCGAAAGCCCAGGGCGTAACCGCCGAAGCGGAGCCGGAAGCATACCGTTTTGTTACAGAATTCTACAGCATCCCCGGCACGTTAAACGCCCCGGTTTGGATTATGCTTGTAGGCGCTGCCGTTTCGCTTGTTGATGTGTGCAATATCAATAATGAAAACGGCATTAAAAAGCTGATTAACGCCGCACAGGGTACAATCAGGGTATTAGGTGTTGCGCGTACTCCGGCAGTGGGTTACGTGCCTACGGTTTCAAAGTTTTTGGATAGCGATGTTGCGCTGGCTGTGCCAGTAGCGAAAACATTCGCTACCGCCATGTTTGAAAATCATACCCCTTTGCGCATACTTATTGCTGCAAGGGTTAATGATGTTACCAGTGTAACCATTGATACGCCTAAAACCATGACCGCAAATAATGTTGGTTTGGTGATCGGCGGAACTGCAAACGATGGCATTACATCAATGGGTTTGGTTTTGGGTAAAGTAGCCAGCACCGCGCCTCACGTTTGTATCGGTAAAGTAAAAGACGGCGATCTTCCTATTAGCTCATACTTTATAGGTGGCTTGCCTATTTTGCAGGATACAGATAATCCACAGGCAGCATGGTACAAACAAATAGATCAGCTTGTCGACGCTGGCTTTATCACGGTTAAAACCTATCCGAACGGCTCTGCTGGTTTCTATTTCAGCAATGACCCAATGTGCGTGGCCGAAAGCGATGATTACGCCAATTTAGCTACGGGCCGGGTGATTGACAAAGCGTCGATAATCGCCTATAAAGTTTACTGTAACGAGATTAACGATGATGTTGATTTAGATGACAATAACAATATCGAGCCTGTCGTTTTAAAGGCTCTTGAAGGGGTAACCGTTGCAGCGCTTAATTTAAATATGAGCGCAAGTATGAGCGGCGACCCGGTTGTTTACGTCGACGAAAACCAGCAAATCACAGCTACCAGCAAGTTTAAAACTAAACTGCGCATACGCCGCAAAGGCTACCTCAAAGTAATAGATGTTGAACTGGGTTTTTACAATCCAAACCTTAATTAATAATCAATGGCAACTTATCTGGATTCACAAGAACTGGAGTGGAAACACGTGACCGTTAGCGTACTGGGTACAACCATACGCGGTTTGCGCGGCTTCAAAATAAAAAAAAGCAAAGAAACGGAGCATTTATTTGCGGCTGGAGAGGAAGCGTTTGGCATCCAAACTGGCAACATCAAACGGGACGGCTCTTTTAAGTTTTTGAAAGGAGATGTAGACAAGCTTAATGATGTGGCGCAGGCGGCAGGTTACGAAGACATTACCGATGTGCCTTATCAGCTAATCACGTCTACCATAGTTTACAGAAAGGCATTTAACCGCCCTTTGCGCTCTATTAACATTCTGGGTCTACAATTTACCGATCTGGAAGAGGCAATGGAGCAGGGCGCTAAAATGATGGAAATTGAATTGCCTTGGCTGGCAATGCGATACAAACGCGCTTAATAAAACCCTTTAAATACCCTTTAAAACGATGAAAACCGAAAAAGAAATAGTTTATCCGGCTGGTGTGTCTGCCGAAAAAGTGGCACAATGGAAAGCCGAAAATAAAAACGGAATTGCTCGTATTGAAACGAAGTACGAAGGCAAAGAATATAGCGCATACATCCGCCGACCAACACGCGAAGACATGCGCGAATTAAGCGCAAAGGGTGGCACAGTTGACCCTGTTACCTATACTGAAATTGTTCTCGGTCAATTATGGCTGGGAGGCGACGAAGAGATACGCGATGTTGATGCTGTTTTCTTTGGAGTGATGGAAGTGGTGCAAGGTGTTTTGGACGTGCAAAAGGCACAGCTAAAAAAGTTATAGAGGCGACCTCTGGCAATATAAACGCAAACTGGATAGGCTATGTGGATACGCTCATAGCCTATCATACCAGTTACGACCCCTCTAAATTATCCGACGAACGCTGGGCGGAGGTGTACAAGCAAGTAGAAGATATTAGGCTTCAAGAAGCCAAAGCAAACAACCGCATGTAATGGCAAATATTGTAGAATTTCTGGTAAAAATTAAGGATTTGGCATCTGGCCAAATGCAGCGTTTTGCTAATACTACCGAAGGTTCTTTAAACCGGGTAACTAACCGCATGCGCACCGTTGGCAGTTCAATAGATCAGTTAAATAGCCGTATAGATGAGTTAACCCGTACGCGTAACATTTCGCTGGATACCCGCCAGATTGAACGCGCCAACCGCGAAATTGAACGTCTGGAGAACAGGCGTGACGCTTTGGAAAATCGCGGGCGGTCACGTAGCGGCAACATGGTTGGCACTGGTTTGGTGCTCGGAGGCTTGGCGCTTGCCGGGGCTGGCCTCGTTACCTCGCTTAAAGCTGGCATGGAACGGCAAATGGCCGGGACAAGCTTTGAGGTTATGGCGGGAAAGCAACAGGGCAATAAGCTGCACGGTAATTTGATGGGCTTTGCCAATGATACCATATACGGTAATGAAACCTTTGGCGAAGCTAAAACCCTATTAGGTTTTGGGGTAGCTGCAAAAAACATCATGCCAGAGCTTAAAATGTTGGGTGATGTTGCTATGGGCGATAAGGAGAAAATGCAGGGCTTAACGTTGGCGCTTGCACAAACCCAGGCAGGCGGAAAACTTACTGGGCAAGATTTGCTCCAGTACATAAACGCCGGATTTAACCCTTTGCAAGCTATGGCCGAAAAGACGGGCAAAAGCATGGCGGTGTTGAAAAAGGAAATGTCCGAAGGTAAAATAAGCGCTATGGACATTATTGGCGCTTTCCAGTATGCTACCGGGCCGATGGGCCGCTTTCATGATGGCATGAAAAAAATGGGCGAAACGCCAACAGGTAAATGGATGGCTTTTACCGGGGCGTTGAGTACGGCAGCGGGAACAATTGGCACGGCGTTGCTTCCTGTTTTGGGTGGCGTTACTACAATATTATCCGGGCTAATGGGTAACGAGCCTTTAATGTATGGTATTGCGGCTGCCATTGGTGCAATGACGCTGGCTTGGGGTATCTACACAATTTACACGAAAAGGGCGGCCATCTGGCAAGGAATATTGGCGGTAGCCGCTTACTGGCCTGTTGCTCTTATTGGGTTAGTTGTTGGCGCTGTGGTGTGGGTTGTAAAGGCTTTTGATGGTTGGGGTAAAAGCATCAACGGTCTTTGGACTATCATCAAGGCTTTTTGTAGCAATGTGGGAATATCATTCAAAGACTTTTTTGAAGGGGTGCTTTTCACTGGAAATTTATTCTTTCTGAAGATAAAAGACATCTTCCAAAAAGTAACTGGCATGGTGTCCAATGCTATAACGGCGCTAAAACTGGCTATGAGCGGCGATTTTTCCGGAGCGGGCAAAGCGCTTACAATGGAGATAAAAACCGATGCCAGTAGAGAGATTGACAAGTTGAGGCAGGAGAGAGCCATGCAAAAGGCTGATAACTTGGCGGCCTACAATCAAAATAAGAGCGCCATAGCTGCCGGGTGGTCGCAGGTTGGTTTAAAATTCAATAAAAAAGCTGCCAGTTCTGCAATGGACTGGATGACCCAACAATTTGACCCAAAAGCCAAAGGCGCTGGCACTGGAGCACCTGAAGGCGTAGCCGATACCGCAAAGGGCATATCTGGCGGCGGAGTGCGTAACATCACCATTCAGATAGCTAAACAGGGCATCGATCAAATAACAATCCATACAACAAACTTACGTGAGGGTAAAGATCAGATTGAGCAAATGTTTATTGATATGTTCAATCAGGTTGTAAACTCTGGCGGCTCAATGATACCATCTAACTAATGGCAATAGCAACATTAAACACCGCATTTGATTTAAAAGAGCTTTTCGAGCAGGTACATGGTTACAAGCCCGCGAAAATTGCGGGTCTGCCAGACACCATACAGCCAGCAGAGTTGCCACAGATCGGCGCGAACGCCCGAAAAACAACTAACCTATATGGGCAGGCGCTTTATGGCGCTGCCGATACACTGGGCTACGAAGTGTTTTGCCCTGTTACTATCGAGGTAGACGGCGTAGATTATGTTTTCCCTTATACCGTGGTAGGTATTCGCCGGGCTAAAACCATTGTTGAAGAGTTCATGACCGAACTGGACGGCGACATTAACGAGATTGTAGGAAATAGGCCATACGAAATTACAATCAAAGGCTTTTTGATCGGTATAAACAATCAGTTTCCAGACGATCAAATTAAAATGCTGAATGATGTATTTGTATACAATAAGCCTGTAAGGCTTAAATCTGCTTATACTGACATTTTCCTGCATGACAGCGATTATGTTCTGATTAAGGACATGCAATTGCCGGAAAAACCAAAGGTAATAGGTGTTAGAGATTTCACCCTCGCAATGAAAAGCGATACCATTTTTACTTTATACGTAGACTGATGGCGTTTGTATTAAACAGCGTAATTAAGATTGGTAAATACACTTTCAGGGGCGGTGTAATTGAGTTAACGATTAAGAAAAACGTTAACATGATTGTAAGCACAGCCGTGCTAAAAATACCGGGGCTGGGGCGTATTGTTTCACTTAAAAACACCATAAATAGCGCCTTGAATGTTGTAGGGCTGGGTGTGCAGGAAGCGGTACAAAATTTACCAGTTTCCAGCGTGCAAACCGGGAAGCTATTTGCCGAAGGCGACAAAGTGAGTATAGACCTCGGATATAATGGCGATTTGCGCAATGAGTTTCGCGGGTTCGTCCGTAGGGTTAACCTAACCACTCCGGTAAGTATCGAGATTGAGGGGTATGCGTGGCAGCTTCGCAACCAAAATATTTTGGCAAGCTGGAGCAAACCTACCACAGTAAAAGAGGTTTTAGCGCGAATAATTCAAGGCACGGATATAGTACTTAGCCCGGATATTCCAACCATTAAACTAACCAATTATTACATAAAAAATGAGAATGGTTTAAAGGTGTTGGAGGACTTTCAAAAACGTATGCTGCTTACTGTGTACTTTGATGATAATGTGCTCTATGTTGGCATTCAAGAAGGACGTACTACAAATACCGCCGCAGGCCAAACGGGTACACTGGCAGAGGTTAAATATAGCATTGGATATAACTGCGCCGCCAACCAAAAAGATTTAAAACAAAGGCTGGCTAAAGATAATCTGGTGCGCGTTCGCCTTAAAACAAAAGGTAAAAACGGGAAACATATTTTATATGAAGCTGGCGACCTAAACGGCTCTATTTACGAAAGAATAATACCGTTTAGCAATGATGAAAACTACCTTAAAACGAAGGCAGACGGTTTTTTAAAGCGGCTTAAGTATGATGGGTACGAAGGCTCAATTACCGGCTTTTTACAACCTTACTGCCAGCCGGGATGGAAAGGTACAATCATAGATAAAAGATTTGACGGGGCGCGTGCGGGTACATACTTCGTGCCCGGTATAGAAGTAACATTCGGTGTTCGTGGTGCACGCCGCAAAACCGAAATAACGTATCGTTTAGATGTCTGAAAAACTAAGAAAACTGCGCGAAGACTTTTTGGAGGCCGCCCACGCCGGAGGCCCTCCCGCTATCTATGACGCAACTGTTTTAGATGTGGATAACGAGGCGTATACCTGCACAATTGATCTGGACGGCATAGAATTACCAAATATCAGGCTACGTGCCATAGTGAGTAATTCGCACAGTGTCGACGTATTGCCCTCGGTTGGTTCGGCTGTGCTTGTAGCAAAATTGGACGTTGATGATTTTATAATTATCGCCAGCGATGTAATAACGGATTGGCGGGTAACCGTGGGCACTACATCTGTAGCCATTGACACTGGAGGCGTTGAGATAAGTAAAGGCGACGAAACGCTAAAAAATATTTTAACGGATTTGATCGCCGCCGTTTTGACAATTGCGGCAGCGAAAGACGCAGCCGCTTTAAAACAGCTTTTAACCAGAGTTAACAACCTTTTAAAATGAGTTTAAATACGGTAAAGCTTAAGCAGGATTTAAAAGATTTATACGAGGCCTCCCAGAACGATACAGGGACAGCCGAAGAAAATCTGGAGACTTTTTTAAATGCTTTCGTAAGCGCTATAGAAACGTTTGTAAAGTCTGGCGCTGTGATTTACATAGATGGTTTAACCGCTGGCACTAATCCAGTAGTCGGCACATTTAACGGCAAAATAGAATGATTGATTATTTAGAAGATGAGGACGGCGATTGTCTGTTTGCCGGAGGTGACTTTGCGAAGGGAGAAAGCAATCAACAACAACAAAAAAAGATCTTGCTATCAGACCCCGGCGAATATAAACAAGCGCCTACCGCAACGGTCGGTTTATCAAGGTTTTTAAACGATGATAGCACAGATGATTTGCTCCGCGAAATCCGCATTAAATATAGCGCGGATGGAATGAAGGTAAACGGGATGGGCTTTGTAAGCGGTAAACTCAATATAGACGCTGATTATGCAAGTTGAAATAAAAGCCAGGCAAACACCGCATGATATTGCTATTCAGTGCGGCGGTACGCTTGATAGCATTTTTGAGGCCGCCGAATTAATGGGCATTGACGTTACCGACGAAGTTAAACCGGGTACAATTGTTACCGCCCCGGCCATCGCTGTACAAGACGTAGCGGATTATTTCAGGAAATACAAAATTTCTCCGGCATCTGCCACAACAGAACTGGAGGCGCTATTACCAGAGGGCGTGGAATTCTGGGCAATTGAATACGACTTTATAGTTTCCTAATGGCACAAACGATAGATTACTGGTATAAGCAAATAATTAACCGCGTTTATGCCGATGAAAAATTAAGCGAACTAAACAGCACAAGCGCCGTAGCGGATTACAAGCTTTGGGCTTACATCGTAGCATCTGTAATTTGGACGCTTGACACGCTTTTTGATAAGCACCGTGCCGCCATCGAAGCTTTGCTGGCCCTACTAAAGCCGCATACATTACGCTGGTATCGTGATTTAGCGTTGCGCTTTCAATATGGACAGGCTTTAATTCCAGATAGTGACAAATATGCAAACGTAGGGTTAGACGATGCTGCAATCGCCGCGCAAAAGATAATCGAGCAGGCCGCTGTAGTTGAAAACGATGACGGCAGTTTGAGAATGAAAGTTGTTAAACTGATTGATGATGACTATGCACAGTTAACAGATCAGGAAAAACTTTCGTTTGTCGCTTACATCAAAAGTTGTAAAGATGCCGGAGTGCGTGTAAATATTGATAGCCTGCCGCCTGATGGCTTAAAACTTGTTTTGAGCATCTATTACGACCCCCTTGTTTTAAACGCCGCTGGAGAGCGAATAGACGCGGCCAGCACAGCGCCTGTTATTGATGCTGTTAATAACTATTTAAAGAACCTGCAATTTAACGGGGAGTTTGCCAAAACAAGATTGTCAGATGCGATACAGCTTGTTGATGGTGTGCAACTGGTTTCCCTTGCCAGCGCACAGGCGCAATATGGTTTAAGGCCATTTGAAGAAATTAACGAAAGGTACATCCCAGATGCCGGATACCTGCGGGTTACTGATGGCGGATTTACTATAACCTACGTGCCTTATGTTTAATATCAATTATGACAGGTGGGTAATGCTTATGCTGCCTATGAGGAAGCGTAAGGCAAAGTTATTTGCATGGCTGCGGGCATTGTGTACGCCCGTGGTTATCATGTATAATATCTTTTTAGCCAAGCGCTCCGCCGATCTGTACAACGTATTGCATGACAGCCGCGTGTTTAGCCTTGAAGCGATGCTCAACGATAGGTTTGATAACATAGAGCGGCGCATTTACATAGATGACGGCTTTGCGTTTGACAGGATTTACATTTTTCAACCAGACGAAAACAAGCCGCTTTATTTAGGCAGCGTGCCTTTACACAATGAAGGTGATTACGCAGACACCGGGGTAGATTTTATAGTAAATGTGCCCGAAGCAATCACATTAAGCAATCAGGATTTAATAGAAATGGAAGCCAAAGTGAAATATTACAAGCTGGCCTCTAAACGATTTTTAATATACAGGACAATATGAACAGATATGATTTTACACAGCCGGGGGGCTTTCCGTTTGATCAGGGAGTAATGAAGTTTATACAGGACTGTATCGGTACTGCCGCACAAACGGCAGCGCTGGCCGGGCCTCTTGCAATCCTTTCCGGGTGTGATGCTGCGGGCACAAGCGTAAGCGATGGCGTGGTAGTTATCAATGGCGAAATATTGCCGTTTGTTGGTGGTGTTAAGCAAACCAAAGTTATAATTCAGGAAAACGCTACCACAGTTGTATTTCAGGATAACCAACCGCGCGTTGTAAAGTATGTGCGTGCGGCAAGGTTTGGTGATGACGGCACTACAGCGATGTTATGGGCGAACTTTAAACGAAATACAACCGAAGGAGTACTGGCGCGGCTTGATCGCGTAGAGGGGCTTTTAAGGCCATTTGCTGGCGTTGGTGGTATGGTCTGGTGGAAAGGCACTAAAGAAGCTATACCAACAGGCTGGCGGGAGGTTGAAGGCTGGCGCGGCCGTCTACCGATGCACTACAACCCAGATGATGCCGATTTTGCAACAGTAGGCGCGCCGGGCGGTTCTAAGACGGTAACTATGGCTTTGGAAAATCTTATTGAGCATGACCACGAACAATACGTTTCTATCACAGACCAGACCGGGACGCTCATTGAAGATAACAGATTAAGTGGCGGTAGCGGAAGGGGGCTTTGGGCAAAGATTTTTGGCAGAACGGCCAAAACAGGTAGCGCAAACCCAGCGCCAATGAAGATAGTGAACCCTTACATAACAGGTATGTGGATTGAACCAATCCCAGGCACATTTTAATTTCAAATTTAATACCCCTAAATAACAGAGAGATGGCGACAAGAGACGCATTAAAGAATTTTTTTTTAAGAGGTGCAAAACCAACGGCGGGGCAATTTGCTTCGCTTATCGACAGCTTTTGGCATAAAGACGAAGATTCGATACCAGTAAGCAAGATCACCAACCTATCTAATACATTAGCAGGAAAGGCGGCAACCGAAGATTTGCAAACCGAAGCAACTACCAGAGCGGCGGCGGATGAAGATTTGCAACTCCAAATCAATGAATTGGCAGAAAGCGGAGGTATAGGATACACAGCCGAAAACGTGGCAAACAAAAACGTAGCCAATGGATACGCCGGGTTAGATGAAACGGGTAAAGTTTCGGCAGATCAATTACCCAGTTACGTAGATGACGTGCTGGAGTTTGCCAATTTCGCTGCATTGCCTTCACCGGGTGAAGCTGGTAAAATTTATATAACCATAGATAACAATAACGAATACCGCTGGAGTGGCTCAACCTATATTCAAATCGTTGCGTCACCCGGTACTACTGATGCCGTGCCCGAAGGTGCAACAAATAAGTATTTTACCGTTACAAGGGTTTTAAACTCCATTTTAACTGGTATCGGTTTTGGTACATCTACTGCCGTGGCTGCCACGGATAGCGTTTTGCAGGCGCTGGGTAAATTACAGGCTCAAATAACTGCATTGTTTAAAATCCCGGTAGGCGGCACAGCCGGACAAATACTTGCCAAAAACAGTAATACCGATGGTGACGTGCATTGGATAAACGCGCCAGTTGACGGAGCACAAGGCCCGGCGGGTGTTGGCGTTCCAAACGGTGGCGCTGCTGGTCAAATTTTAGCTAAGAACTCCGCGACTGACGGCGACACACACTGGATAAATGCGCCGTCTGGCGGCGGTGGTGGCTCGTCGGAGCCCTCCGGCCAAATCAAATCTTTTAGGGTTGACTACGGCGCTGTAGGCGATGGCGTGTCGGATGATCTTACAGCAATAAATAACGCATTGCTTAGTGAGAATGTAATTGAAGATAGCGGAGATTTTTTTGTTTCCGCTGCTTATGATAATAAATACGGAACGCCAATAAACGGTAATGTTCGTATTTTGAAAAATAACGCCAATGGAGGAAAACAGCAATTAAATAGTTACGCGGATAAATTTCAACACGTATTCGGGACTGAATATTTATCATACTTCCACAAAAAACTAATAGCCAACAGAGCATCTGCCGCCACCACCGCGCCCACGCCTATTAATGTCGTATTAACTGGAGATAGTACAACATTCGGGGATATAAGCGGAGAAGAAGCTAATTATAACATTGGCATTGTAATGACAGATTTGGCCAGCAGGGATTTAATTCCGGCTATCAACTTTCTAAATCATGGTCAAGGTGGAAAAACCACGCAGGATTGGTTAGATACTTATTTGGCTGCCGATTTGGCCGCAAATCCTGATGTTTTGGTTATCAGGTGGGGTATCAATGATACCGCAGGAATAACGCCGCGCCAATTAATTGATAAAATCGACACTGGTTTATCAACTATTCGTGGAAATGCAAACTACACAAAGGAAAAATTGTCAATAGTCCTTTGTTCGATGAGCACGACAACCGATGATAATTTGGGTCATAAAGGAGAAATATTTAACGAAGAATATAATAAAGGTTTAAGAACTCTTGCCCGCAAATATGCTTGCTGTTACATGGACGTTTACGCTATGTGGCAAGATGCAAGAAATGGACAAGATTATATTAGCGCTTACGATGCTGGCCGCCCGAACGAGTTAATACACCCTGCAAAATCTTTCAAAGTGCTGATAGCATGCGCCACCTATGATATTTTATTTCCTAAATACTATAGGAACAGTCCATTGCGTGACGGCGGTTTTTCTGCACCGACCATGAGTAAACCATTTTCGTATTATCCAATCGGTATAAGTTATGATTTTGTAACCACCGATGGTGGATGGCCGATAAACGGATCGTTGGTAAGTCACAAAAGTAGCTTAACCAGTATTCAGCAAACCTTAATGAATATTGGGGGGGCTGACCCAATTATGTATGTAAGAAGCGGATATGCTAACAGTTGGTCAACTTGGAAAATAGTTCCTTTTGGTGTAGTAAATCCGCTAACGAATAGAGGGTTTAATAATCCCGCCGCATCGACATTGCCAAATTCTTACCCTGATGGTATTACCTACGATTTTGGTTTGACAGATAATGGGTTTCCTATCAACGGCTTTTTGATAACCAATAAAACCGGGCTGAATGGTTTTGCTAAACAGGAAATTTCAAGTTATGACGGTGGCGCTGCAATGTATATCAGGGGCGGGTATGCTAATGCGTGGCAGGCATGGAAACAAGTAACGTTAGTATAACGAGCTATAAAAATTATATTTGCTTTATGAGAAAAGGGCTTATAATATCAATTGTTGTGAATATACTTTGTTTGCCATTAGCAGGTATTTACTTAGTTAGAAAAATTCAATTTTATAACAGTTTAGCCCCTAAACCAATCAGCATAAAAAATGAAAATATCTTTTGGAAAATTAGAAGCTCTGAATTTCGAACATTTGAAGTGGACAGTAATTCAATTGTTTTTATTGGTGATAGTCACACGCAATTTTTTGAGGTTGCGGAGGCTTTTCATAATGCTCATTGTAAAAATAGAGGCATAGCGTTGGACGGCACGAAATCCGTACTGGATAGGATTGATTTTATAGTTGATAAACATCCTAAAAAGATATTTATTCAGGTTGGTATAAACGATTTGTTAAATGGCGCTTCGCCGAATTCTGTAAGTGAAGAAATTCGAGAGGTCATAAAGAAAACAAAAGCTGTTTCGCCAAACACAGCTATTTACCTACAAAGTGTATTTCCTACCAACTGGAATAAATACCAAGCAAAAACGCCAGTTTTAAGCGATATTAAGAGTCTGAATTTGAAATTAAAGACGTTAGCCTTTGAGACCAAATGCGAATATATCGATTTGTATAACGCCTTTTTAAAAGGCAGTGGACTAAATTCCCTGTATGACTGTGGAGATAGTTTGCATCTAAATGGACTGGGTTACCTTTTATGGAGGGATTCTTTAAAGCGATATGTCAATTAAAGTTATATCAAGCCTCTTCAAATTGAAGAGGCTTTTTTATTATCCATCAAAGAATAAAATCCTTTTGTCTTTATAATTAAGTGATCTAATAGATGTATATCTAAGAGTTCGGCGGCCATTTTTAAGCGTTCTGTAGCTTGATAGTCTGTTATCGATGGGCGAAGCTCTCCAGATGGGTGGTTGTGTGCAATTATAATGTTTGTAGCCATGCAATTTAATGCGCATGAAAGGGTAAATTTTATATCAAATGTTGTGGCTTTTGAACTTCCAGTATTTACACAGCGCCATGAAATTACTTCATTCCTTGAATTTAAAAAAAGTACATATACCTGTTCTTGGAGGTTAATTAGGCTGTCATCCCATATTTTCATAAAAAAAGCGTAGCTATCGGCAGAGCACGTAATTGGCCGCGACAAAATCTTTTCAATATAACTTACCTTTAGCTGGGAGTGCTTCAAAGGAACAAAATATGGCGTAACTGTGGTTTATCTTTCGCCCGCTCATGGCTTCCAACGGCCAAACACAACGCAAAAGCACAGCTACACCATTTCGGCGTATCTCCGGCGTTGTGTTGCGTGTTCTAACTGTTGGAATTTTGAGCGGCAACAACTGGGAATACAATATTTTTGACTTTCCAAAAATAGGGAATTATATTAAAGCTGCTACATATCCATATCACTTATCAGTTTAAATCAAATAGGCGCATTTTTACGTCCGTTTGCGCGGAAAGTTTTGTTTTTTGGGCAATTTGCGCCTTGTTTACTGTGTTATAAGACTTTAAATTTTAAGCGCTGGTTTAGCTGCTTTAGTAAGGAAAAAAAATTATCATTGCATTGTGAGGCTTTTAAAAGGCTTATGAAAGGTATTTTTTAAACCAGACATCAAAAAAAAGTAGTTTTTAAGCGAAAAAAAAGGCCCTTTTTAGGCCGCTCAATCAACGATTTTTCCAAAAAATAACCTAAAAAAACCTCGCATGTGGATTTAATTTTTTATTGCATGTCGAATTCGCGATTTTATAAACTTTTTCGCACAACAACGATGAAGCTTATGTTCCCCTAAATCACTGTCACTGAACATGATTAAAAACGCTTCCCTTTCTCCAACAAAAACACCTTCAATTCTTAGTTATTAACACCGTAAGCAACTGAAAAACAGTCCCTGCAAATTAGCCAAAGTTCATACGCCTCATTTATTATCAGCTTGTGGAAAACTCCGACTATTATGCTATTCAGCATACTAATAGATTTGAGTTAAAACCCCTGAACCTTTTTTAGTGTTGCATCTACTCAGTTAATTTTATCATAATTAAGGAAAAGCTATGGCTAAAAACATTACCAGGAACACGCCCCCGGCAAGCGGAGTAAGGGGACTCAAAGCAGAACGCTATTTCAGCAAAGAAGGCATTAATGTTTATGATCTGTTTAAGTATGAAAAACGATCGTCGGTTATCCGCAATCCTTCCGGCGACGCGGTGTTTGAAATGAACGATGTTGAGGTGCCGGCAAGCTGGTCGCAGGTGGCTACTGATATACTGGCTCAAAAATATTTCCGTAAGGCTGGGGTGCCACAACCTGACGGTACAACGGGATCCGAAAAAAGCATTAAACAGGTTGCCCACCGCATGGCCAACTGCTGGATAGACTGGGGCATGCGTTACGGCTATTTTGCCACACCTAAAGACGCTGAAATATTTTATGATGAAATAGTTTATACCATTGTTGGGCAATTGGCTGCGCCAAACTCACCGCAATGGTTCAATACCGGCTTACATACCTCATACGGCATCACAGGCAAGCCCCAGGGGCATTATTTTGTTGATCCGGTTACAGAGCAACTTAGCAAATCAACCTCGGCTTATGAGCGCCCGCAGCCGCATGCCTGCTTCATTCTTTCTGTGGATGACGACCTGGTGAATGAAGGTGGCATTATGGACCTTTGGGTTCGTGAAGCGCGCATTTTTAAATACGGTTCGGGCGTAGGTACCAACTTTTCCAAAATACGTGGCGATAACGAAAAACTATCCGGCGGAGGATATTCATCCGGACTGATGTCGTTCCTGAAAATTGGCGACAGGGCGGCCGGGGCTATTAAGTCGGGCGGTACAACCCGCCGCGCAGCTAAAATGGTTTGCCTCGATCTTGATCACCCAGAAATTGAAAGCTTCGTAAACTGGAAAGTGGAAGAAGAAAGGAAAGTAGCCGCGCTGATTGCGGCTGGTTATTCTTCCGACTATGAGGGTGAGGCTTACCGCACGGTATCCGGTCAAAACTCCAATAACTCGGTACGGATTCCTAATAGTTTTTTCAATGCGCTTAAAACCGGTTCAAGCTGGAATTTAACCAGCAGGATGAGCGGCAAAACGGTTAAATCCATATCCGCCCAAAAACTGTGGGATGATATTTCATTTGCAGCCTGGGCCTGTGCCGATCCGGGAGTGCAGTTTGACAGTACTATCAACGAATGGCATACCTGTCCTGAAGGCGGCAGGATTAACGCGTCCAATCCGTGTTCGGAATATATGTTTTTGGATAATACAGCCTGCAACCTGGCATCCATCAATCTTGCCCATTTCTTTGATGCGCAAACCCGTGTGTTTGATGTAAAAGGTTTTGAACATGCCTGCCGCATGTGGACAATCGTACTGGAAATATCTGTGCTGATGGCGCAGTTTCCATCTAAAGAGGTAGCGCAACTATCCTATGATTACCGTACGCTTGGTTTGGGGTACGCCAATCTTGGTTCGGCACTGATGGTTAGCGGCATTGCTTATGACAGTGATGAGGCCCGCGCTATTGGCGGGGCAATTACCGCCATCATGACCGGCACTGCCTACGCTACCTCGGCCGAGATGGCCCGTGAGCTGGGAGCTTTCAGCCGATATAATGATAACAAAGCGCATATGATGCGTGTTATGCGGAACCATCGTTACGCGGCTTATAACTCAACCGAGAACTACGAAAATCTGGAAATCGCTCCTCCGGGTATCGATCAAAAGATCTGTCCTGACTACCTGCTTTCAGCAGCCTGCAATGCCTGGGACAAAGCGGTTGAGATGGGCGAAAAATATGGTTACCGCAACGCTCAAACTACCGTTATAGCCCCAACCGGAACTATCGGTTTGGTGATGGATTGCGATACCACCGGTATTGAGCCTGATTTTGCTTTAGTTAAATTTAAGAAGCTATCTGGCGGAGGTTATTTCAAGATCATTAACCAGGCCGTAGCCGAAGCCCTGCGTAATTTAGGTTACCAGGAGCATGAGGTTACCTCCATCGTAAATTATGCCAAGGGTGCTGCAACCTTAAAAGGCGCGCCGCACATCAACATAGATACCCTTAAAGCCAAAGGTTTTACCGATAATGAACTGGAAAAACTGGACAAGGCAATGGTATCGGCATTTGAAATCGGTTTTGCATTCAATATCTGGACACTGGGTGAAGAATGCCTGAAACGCCTTGGCATCGCTGCCGAGCTATACAACGCAGCTGATTTCAATTTATTAAAAGCCATAGGTTTCAATAAAAAACAGATTGCCGAAGCCAATGAGTATATCTGCGGTACCATGACCATTGAGGGGGCTCCATACCTGAAGCTGCAGCATTACCCGATTTTTGATTGCGCTAACAAATGCGGCACCAAAGGCGAGCGTTATATCCACGCTCATGGTCATATTAAAATGATGGCAGCAGCTCAGCCCTTCCTTTCAGGGGCTATTTCTAAAACCATCAACCTGCCAAACGAGGCCAAGGTTGAAGAGATTAAGGACTGCTATGAGCTTTCCTGGCAGTTAGGCCTAAAAGCCAATGCGCTTTACCGCGATGGCTGTAAATTGTCGCAACCGCTGTCAACCAAATCGGATGTTAAGGAGGAAGCTGATGATAAGCTGGATACCGTTGAAGAAGTATTAGGCGAAGCGGCCAACGTAAAACTTGCCGACCTAACCCCGGAACAGGTTATTGAAGCGGCCATGGCCATTATGGAAAAATCAAAGGATACGGCTTTCATGCGTCAGCTATCGCGTGTGGTGGAGAAAAAGAACCTGCCTTATAAACGTCGTGGCTTTACACAAAAGGCCAACATTGGCGGTCAGAATGTATTTGTACGAACCGGCGAATACGAGGATGGTACCCTGGGCGAGATTTTTGTGGATATGCACAAAGAGGGTGCTACTTTCCGTTCGCTCATGAACTGCTTTGCTATTGCTGTTTCGGTTGGCTTACAGTATGGCGTGCCGCTTGAAGAGTATGTGGAGAAATTTACCTTTACCCGTTTTGAGCCTGCGGGCATGGTTATCGGCCATCCTAACATTAAAAGCGCAACTTCTATTATCGATTACATTTTCCGGATGCTGGGTTATGAGTATCAGAACCGTACCGACCTTGTACATGTAATAACTGAGGGAACTATACTCGGCAATCCGCAAATGGACGATGATGCTTTTAACGCGGACGAAAGTAATGTATATCAGCCAACTACCAACAATCAGGTATCCTTGGATAATTCTGCCAATCCTCAAAGAAAAGGTTTATCTTTCGACGTTAGTATGGGCGTACAAAGCGATGCGCCAAGCTGCAACGTTTGCGGGCATACCACAGTACGTTCTGGCACCTGCTACAAATGCTTAAACTGCGGCAACTCTATGGGCTGCTCTTAATAAACAAGGATTTTTTCAATCAGTTATAAATAGTTAATTATGTTTAACCCCGCCTACCCAGGCGGGGTTTTTTGTTTGCTAAGACAATGGATTTGTAGCAATAAGTTGTCCGTAGACTCTGTCTACGGACAACTATGCCTGTAGTTCGCAACTACAGGGTTTTGCAAACCTTAAACAGCAATTCTTGTATTCAATTGTCATCACAAATCAAAAAACTCGTCCTTTGAAGATTCGAGGGACTAATTATTTTTAACTTAGCTTTTATGAACACTATCCTACACATATTAAATGGCGATGCCGCGTTAGATGGCTTTGATCAAACCGGGCTCGATGGCGATGTTATGGTTTGGCGTGAGGTGTTTTCTGAAGGACCGCTGCAGGAAGATATTTTGTCGGCCAGTTTCTGGAACGCCCGCCGCGAATGGATCGGCAAAGCGTTTAATGATCCCGAGGATGATTATCAGCATAAAGTGTTGGATGAGCTTGGCAAGTTGAGCAGTCAGTATAAAGAGATCAATTTATGGTTTGAATTTGATTTGCACTGCCAGGTGAACCTTTTGGGCGTATTGGAAATGCTCTCGCTGAAAACCGATATGTCGGCCCCGGCTATTTATCTCATCTGTTTAGCAGATTGTGTTCAGTTTGAAAATAAGAAAGGCCTTGGTGAACTAACCGGCGAGCAGTTTGAAGAGCTATACGATGCCCGTGAACGGCTGAACGAATGGGAGCTTGGCCTGGCCTTTGATGCCTGGAGATTATACGTTAATAACGATCTGCCAGGATTAGAAAAATGGCTCAATGAAAATACCTTTTGGGGCGGTGTCCCATTGCTTAAGCCCGCGTTGAAAGCCCACCTGAAACGTATGCAAACCAATGCGGATGGCTTGACTTATATCGAACAAAGACTCCTGGATATTTACAATAGCGGCGCCAAAACCAAAATCGAAATTTACCACGCCTTTTGGAAAGCTGAAAGCATATTTGGTATGGGCGATTCGGAGATTGATATATACCTGAATAAATTGAAAGAAAAGGGTTTGATAGAGCTTTGAATGAATTTCAAATTCCCTCCCTTGGGAGGGGGGCGGCTGATTGTGTAATGGCAGGGAGGGGTTTATACGCCATTTAGCAAATAAGCTGTCGATGAAACCCCTCCCTACACCCTCCCAGGGGAGGGAATCGCACAAGTCTCGCCCTACAATGAAAAAGAACTTTGCTCTACGGCACCGTAACCGCAATAGTCGGAGATCTCTCACTCTCGTTCTTCATCCTATCCAATGCCGTGACCACATAAAAATAGGTTTTACCCTTAATAACGGTATTGTCATCATAACCCAGAGTTGGGTCATATTTGATTTTCAGGATATTTTTAGGATTGTCGATATCTATCTTTTCACCATCGTTAAAACGGTAGATCACGTAACCGTAAACAGGTTCCTCATCTTTAGCTAAGGTTGGCGTAAGCCACCTTACAGCCACACTTTTGCCTACAGCCTTAGCGGTAACCTGTTGCGGGGCATTGGGCGGTATCGAGTCGCGCCAGAGCATTACCGGTGGCAGGGCCGGGTATTGGTAATAATTATCACGTAATGAATCGGTAAAGCCAAGCGGGTTACTGGTAAGCGAATTAGAACTGAAATAAACACTGCCCTGCACCCTCGGGTTATCACGGATCAGCCCTATTTGCTGTGGTAGCTGTGAAGGATTTCTGAAAGCTTGCACCTTGCGTTCATTAATGCGGTAAGCTGCCTGACCTACGTACAGGTGCCTTCCATAGGTATTGTCGCTCCACCAGCTTAACAGTTTTTGAAAATCGGCAGCGCGGTTACCTATCTGCCAGTAAAGCTGCGGATTGATATAATCTATCCAGCCCTCTTTAACCCATTTGCGGGTATCGGCATAGTTTTCATAATAAGATGAGCCGCCGTTGGTTTCCGAACCTTCTTCGTTTTGTGCCTTATTGGCCCAGATGCCAAACGGACTAATGCCGAATTTGATATTGGGATCATGCGCGTGCACGCTGTCGGCAATCATTTTTATCAGCAAATCAACATTGTGGCGACGCCAGTCTTTGATGTTATCATAACCTTCGCCGTATTTTTTAAACGTATCGTCGTCGTTTATTTTTTGCCCGGCAATAGGATATGGATAAAAATAATCGTCCATGTGTACGCCATCTATATCGTAATTATCCACAACATCCAGTATCACCTGCACAATATAGTCGCGCACCTCGGGTAAGCCGGGGTTAAAGGTTTTTATTCCACCATAAGTAAAAAACCACTCGGGTTTGATTTTAGTAATATGCTGCGGACTTAGCGCTGCAAAGTTGCCATCAAAGGTTGCCCTGTATGGGTTAAACCAGGCATGCAGCTCCATACCGCGTTTATGCGCTTCGGTAATAGCAAACTCAAGCGGATCATAGTTTGGGCTCGGGGCCTGGCCTTGTTTGCCTGTTAAATATTTTGACCACGGCTCGCGGCTTTTGGCGTAAAAGGCATCGGCAGCAGGCCTTACCTGTAGCATAACCGCGTTAATTCCGGTTTCCTGGTGCGAGTTTAAGATATCAATAAGTTCCTGTTTCTGCTTTTCTGACGGCGATTTGGAATTGGTTGGCCAGTCGATATTAACAACGGTAGCTATCCATACCCCCCTGAATTCGCGCTTGGGTTGCATTTTTACGTCAACCGGGGCTGGTACAAGTTCTGCCGGCTGCGCATTAACTGATAAACAGGTAAACAGGGGTATAAAAAGGAGTATGAACCGTTGGTATATATGCATTAAATAATATTAAGTTAGAAAGCTGCAAAGATATAAACTCATAACGTAGCAGGTTTATTATGAAGTATAAAAATTGAAGCCTTATTGTGTTTTAAACATTTTGTATTTATTTTAGCCCCACGCCTAACACAATTGATGTAATAATTTTTTTTAAATCATATTTTTATTGTTTTAACGTTCATTATGTTAACCATTAGAAATAAACAACCTGTATATGCTTGCAGGATAGCGCTTTACATCAATTAACAGTTGATATTTCGCCAAAAACAAACACAATAGCTAAGCTTTTGTTATACCACTTGCTTAACTATGCTAAAACTTAACATTTAATTGCTATGGAAAACCAATCTGGGCAACAACAACCTAAGAAAAACTCAAACGTCATTTATTTTCTTATTGTAGTAGTACTTGCTTTATTGGGTACCGATGTGTACCTGTACCTGCAAAAAAACAACTCCGATAAAAAAATAGTTTATCAGCATGATGAGCAAACGAGGCTGCAAACTGAGCTTGACAGTCTTGAATCGCAGGTTGAACAGGTCACCGCAGGCAAAGCCAAAATGACCGCTGCGTTAACGGCAAAAAACGACTCGTTAAAGTCGACCATTAAAGTTCTGAGGGCCAAACTGGCTAAAGGTAAACTTACCGCACAGGAGCTTGCAAAAGTTCAGGAAGATGTTAAACAGCTCCGCTATTTTGTAACCAAATATACCGCGGATATCGAAGAACTTAAAAAACAAAACACCTCACTTACCAACGAAAGGGACACCTTAAAAACAAACCTGGCAACGGTTGCCAAAAAGGTAGATACCCTATCCAAACAAAATGAAGACCTTGGCGCTAAAGTAAAAGTTGCCCAGGCGCTTAAACTGGCCACATCAGATGTTGTAGCTTATAAGATAAGGGGCAGCGGTAAAGAGGTGGATGTTACCCGTGCAAACCCGGCTAAAAAACTGAAAATCAATTTCACAGTTGCAAGCAATACACTGGCTACAAAAGCAATGCACGATATTTATGTGCGTGTGATTGACCCAACCGGTAACCTGATCACCGCACCAGATTCAGGTACTTTCAGCGCCGACGGCCAGGACCTGCAATACACTTACAAAACATCAATCGACTTTAAGGATGATGGTTCACAATACACCATCGACTGGATTAACCCAACCCTTCCATTCCAGAAAGGCACTTACACCATTATGCTTTATGCTGATGGCGGTACCATGGGTAAAACAGGTATAACACTTAAGTAAATACGGATTTTTCCGAATGATATAAAAGCCGGGTTTGTTGCAGCAAACCCGGCTTTTTGTATTTAATAACTTGTTCCGGAACAATTAAAAATTGTTATTTATTGTTCAAACACATATTTGTAACTTTTCTGCCACTAAATCAAATCGCTGTTATTAAGTGTTTACTTTTGATCAGATCATAAAATAATATTCTATGAAAACTACTTATTATGGCCAGTGCGCCCTTGAGATTGTAACCGGTGGAAAGAAATTACTTTTCGATCCGTTCATAAGCCCTAACCCACTGGCAAAAGATATCGATATTCACAGCATTAAACCTGATTACATCCTGGTATCGCACGGACATGGCGACCACGTGGCCGACCTTTTGGAGATTGCTAAAAGCAGCGGCGCAAAGGTAATTTGCATTGCCGAAATTGCCGGCTGGCTTGGCACTAAAGGCATCGAAAATGTACACGGAATGAATATTGGCGGCGGCTTTAATTTCGATTTCGGTCGTGTTAAAATGGTGAACGCCGTGCATTCAAGCACTTTGCCCGATGGCTCACCGGGTGGCAACCCTGCAGGCTTTTTAATTTATGCTGAAGGTAAAGTGATCTATTTTGCAGGAGATACAGCGCTTACTTATGATATGAAGCTGCTGGCCGATGAAAATCTCGACTGGGCATTTTTGCCTATCGGCGATAATTATACCATGGGCGCAGATGATGCCATTAAAGCCGCGGCGTTCATTAACTGCAAAAACATTATTGGCGTTCATTATGATTCGTTCCCGGTTATCAAAATTGATAAAGATGAGGTAGCTGAGAAGTTTATCAAAGCCGGTTTGAATTTGAAATTGCCGGCTATTGGTGAAACTTTGGATTTGTAAAACACACGTCATCCCGAACTTGTTTCGGGAACCCACGAAGCAGATTCTCATTACAGGGTGTAGACTTGGCATGTGGGATGCTGAAACAAGTTCAGCATGACGATTATAAACAAGAACCGCCCCGGCATTTGCCGGGGCGGTTCTTGTTTGATACCAACCGGACTTAAACTTCCGGCTTATGACTAAAGACTTATTTCCTCCTCATTTTCATGGTGTCTTTTTTCATGATGGTATCTTTTTTCATTTTTTTAGGCTTCGATTTCTTCTTGGTAGTATCAGTTTGCATAACGCCTTTGGATGGGCGAACTAATGTGCCATGAGCGAAAACGCTGCTGAAAGTGATTGCTGCTAAAGCAATCATACATAGTGCCTTTTTCATAGTTGATTATGTTTTAAATGGTTTGTACCTATTATAACAAATTAACTATGAATTGTTTTCTCTTGTTTTTTAATTAAATAACTGTGCCACTTGGTATTATAGCTCGTTTCTTAACCACAACAATACCATCTTGCACCGTGTGTGTACCATAATCGCCGTCTTCAAGCTTTTCGCCGCAGTTAATGGTTACGTTATCGCCTATGTAGGTGTTTTTGTCGATGATCGCGTTTTTAATGTGGCAATTATCTCCAATACCCATAATTGGCGAAGCACTTTCTTTCGATTCGGCAATTTGCTCCAGGGTTTGATAGTTGTCGCTACCCATCACGTAGCAGTTTTCAATAATGGTATTAACACCAATACGGGTACGGATACCGATTATCGAATGCGTGATCTGCTTGGCGTTGATGATACAACCGTCGGCAACGATAGACTTTTCCATCAGCGTACCAGATATTTTTGACGGCGGCAGCATGCGCGCACGGGTATATATCGGGTTTTTATCAAACAGGTTAAACTTAGGGATATTATCAGTTAAGCCCAGGTTGGCTTCAAAAAATGAAGGAATAGTACCGATATCTGTCCAGTAACCTTCGTATTGGTAGCTGGCTACGCGGTGGCCTTCAATTGATTGCGGGATGATCTCTTTACCAAAATCGGTACGTTCGTTGCCTTCAAGTAAATCGTACAACAATTTACGGTTAAAGATGTAAATACCCATAGATGCCAGGTACACACGGCCTTCGGCCTGCATTTCCGGACTAACTTCTGATGCCCAGCTTTCGAAATTGCTTTTCGGCTTTTCGATAAACGAGGTGATCATGTTGTTCTCGTCTGTTTTCAGGATACCAAAGCCTGGAACATCAGCTGCATCAACCGGAATGGTGGCAATTGAAATTTCGGCATTGGTTTCGATATGATGGTTGATCATATCTTCAAAATCCATCTGGTATAACTGATCGCCAGAAAGGATCAGAACATACTCAAACTCATGTACCGCCAAATGGTGTAAGCTTTGCCTAACCGCATCGGCCGTACCCTGGAACCAGGCCACACTTGATGGCGTTTGTTCCGCCGCAAGGATATCAACAAACGCATCACTAAAGCTACTGAAGTGATAAGTGTTTTTGATATGCTTGTTTAACGATGCCGAGTTAAACTGCGTTAACACATAAATACGTGTAATGCCCGAGTGCAGACAGTTTGAAATGGGAATATCCACCAAACGATATTTACCCGCAATTGGTACTGCCGGTTTCGACCGCGTTGCGGTTAGCGGTGATAAGCGGCTGCCCTGGCCGCCACCAAGCACAATGGAAATTACTTTGGATGTCATATAGTGAGTTTTAAGCTTTCGTATAGTTCAATGTATTGTTGTGTTGAGCGTGTCCACGAAAAATCAAGCGCCATCATTTGTTTGCGCAGCAGCTGCATTTTCGTAGTGTCCTGATAAAGTTGTTTGGCCCTGAACACGGAGTGGCAAATATCCTGAACACTGGCTTGTACAAAGCGGATACCATATCCGCCCTCGTCGCCAAAGTCAATAACAGAATCATTGAGGCCTCCTGTTGTGCGTACAATAGGCATAGTGCCGTAACGCAGCGCATATAATTGGTTAAGGCCACATGGCTCTACGCGTGATGGCATCAGCAGGAAATCGGCCCCGGCATATATCAGGTGAGCCAACGACTCATCGTAGCCAATAAATACATTGCAATGTTCCGGGTATTTATTTTTTAGTTGAAGTAGCGCCAGTTCGTTTTCCTTGTCGCCGGCCCCTAATATCACAAAGTTTATTTCGCCCTCGTTCTCCAGCAGGCTGCGCTCAATTGCGGCAGGCAGCAGGTCGGCACCTTTTTCAACAACTAAACGCCCAATAAAGGTGAATAATGGTTTTTCAGGATCAAGTTCAAAGCGCTTGCAAATGGCCTCTTTATTAGCCCTTTTACCTTTAGCCAATGTTTTAGCCGAAAATTTAGTTGGGATCATCGGGTCGGTTTGAGGGTTCCAAACCTCGGTGTCGATGCCGTTCATGATACCGGAGCCCTTTGCCCGTTCAATATAAAACAAGTATTCTAACCCGTTTGAGTTATAAGTAAGTTCCTGCAGGTAAGTTGGCGAAACAGTGGTATAACGCCAGCTGCATTTAACCGCGGCGGCAAGTGGGTTAATACCACCCGCCCAGTCCAGCAGGCCGGTTTTGGTAAGATCGATTTCGGGGAGCAATGAAAGCCTGTCCCATCCGAAAGCACCATGATACTGGCCGTTATGTATGGTAAATACGGTTGGCGTATGAGCCAATCGTGTATAAAGTTTTGAATGATAAAGCAGGAAAGGTACCAACCCTGTATGATGATCGTGGCAGTGGATCAAATCGGGCGTTTGCTGCGAATAGCTGATCCAATCTAAAAACGCCAGTTGAAAGGCAATGAACTGTTCGCGTTCATCGGGGTAGCTGTATACATTTTCTCTATCAAGTAAACCTGGGATCTTCACTAAATAAAGTTCAAAACCAAGCTTATTTGTTTTTTCTTTCAGGATCTCGAAGAAAAGACGGCGGTTGCCAAGTAAAGTAGCCGCGGCAAAAACAATTTCAAAATCGTTTTCCTGGGTAAACTTGCGGTCGTAAAAAGGCAAAACAACAGCAGCCTGCAAACCTGCAAGGTTCTGGTACTTAGGCAATGCGCCAACAACATCTGCCAACCCGCCAACTTTGGCAACGGGATAGCATTCAGCACTCAAATGGTATATTTTCATTCAGGTTTTATTGGCTCAATTTAAGCAAAGATTACCAAAAGAGAAACCTATGAGAATTAATATAGTTTTTAAAAATTTAGATAAAAAGCGCTGAAATATTATTATCGTTAAGATGTTATAGTTGTAAAAATGATAGGTAAAAGGGGGGATTGGAAACAGACGGGATATATGAATTAGGCACCTTGGCTATCGGTTTAACTGCAATATGGCTTAATATGTCATTGCGAGCGCAGCGCGGCAATCGCACAGAGGCAGAACCGCTCTGCATAGCATGCGATTGCTTCGTCGTTCCTCCTCGCAATGACATTTTAGAAATCTACCTTTACGGGCAGGGCAATTAATGTGCCTCCAGCCAGTTTAAACCTGTTCCAATTTCAACCATGATAGGTACTTCGGTTTTGATGGCGTTTTTCATGTTGTGCATGATGATTGGTTTCACAATTTCAACTTCATGATGCGGCACGTCAAACACCAACTCGTCATGTACCTGCATGGTCATGCGGGTATCCAGTTTTTGAGCTTTTAGTTCACGATGGATGTTGATCATGGCTATCTTGATCATATCGGCTGCAGAGCCCTGTATTGGGGCGTTGATGGCATTTCGCTCGGCAAAACCACGAACGGTTGCATTGGCCGAGTTAATATCACGCAGGTAACGACGGCGTCCCATCAGCGTGCATACATATCCGTTTTCACGGGCAAAGTTCATGGTATCGCTCATGTATTGTTTAATACCTGCAAACTGTACAAAGTATTGTTCTATGATTTCGGCGGCTTCTTTACGCGGAATACCCAAACTTTGTGATAAACCAAAAGCCGACTGCCCATAAATAATGCCGAAGTTAACCGCTTTTGCATTGCGGCGCTGATCGCTGGTTACCTCATCAAGCCCGATACCGTAAACATTGGCAGCGGTGGCTGTATGGATATCGTGGTTATTGATAAAGGCCTGCATCATGTTCGGATCTTTGCTAATCTCGGCTATAATGCGAAGCTCGATCTGCGAGTAATCGGCAGATACAATGGTGTGGTTATTATCCCTTGGGATAAATGCCTTCCTCACTTCCCGGCCCCGCTCTGTGCGGATCGGGATATTTTGCAGGTTGGGATTCACGCTGCTTAAACGACCTGTGGCGGCAACAGCTTGGTTATACGAGGTATGCACCCTGCCGGTTTTCGGGTTAACCATCTGCGGCAACGCATCTACGTATGTTGATTTTAGTTTTTGAAGCTGACGGAAATCAAGGATATCACGCACGATATCGCTTTTGGCGGCTAAAGAAAGCAACACATCCTCGCCGGTTTGGTACTGACCGGTTTTGGTTTTTTTGGCTTTAGGGTCAAGCAACAATTTTTCAAACAACACCTCGCCCAATTGCTTTGGCGACGCGATATTGAATTTTACGCCTGCTTTTTCATAAACCGTTTTTTCGTACTGGGCTATGTCAGTTTCCAATTGCTTGCTGAAATCGCGCAGGGTATCATGGTCTATTTTTACGCCCTCGTACTCCATATCGGCAAGTACATAGATCAGCGGGTGTTCTATCTCATTCACCAGTTTTTCGCCTTCAACCTCTTTTAATTTCGGCTCGAAAACATTTTTGAGTTGTAAGGTGATGTCAGCGTCTTCGGCTGCGTACTCTTTTATTTTTTCAAACTCTACATCGCGCATATTGCCCTGGTTTTTGCCTTTGGCGCCAATAAGCTCGGTGATGGACACCGGTTTATAGCCCAGGTAATTTTCTGACAGGATATCCATGTTATGGCGGGTATCCGGATCAATAATATAATGTGCCAGCATGGTATCAAACAGGGGGCCTTTTACCTCAATGTTGTACCATTTCAACATCAGGATATCAAACTTAATGTTTTGCCCTATTTTGCCGATGTTTTCGTTTTCAAGTATTTCTTTAAATTCGGTAGCAATGTTTTGCGCAGCAACCTGATCGGCAGAAACCGGTACATACCAGCCTTCGCCGGGTTTAACGGAGAAGGACAGGCCTACCAACTCACAATGATTAGGATCGGTTCCGGTAGTTTCGGTATCGAAACAAAAAGTTTGCTGTTGGGCTAATATTTTAATGAGATCTGCACGTTTTTCGGCAGTATCGGCCAGATGATATTCGTGCGGGGTATTGTTGATGTTTTTGGCGGCGATAGTAAGGTCCTCATGGATGTCTTCCACATCAACAGTCATGGTAGTACGTCCGGTTGCTACCGGAGCCCCAAACAGATCAGTTTGTGTGCCGGCCGATTTTAACTCCGTAATACTGAAATCATCGCCAAACACGCGGCGACCAAGTGTGCGGAATTCTAATTCAGCAAACAATGGCTCTAACAATTCTTTACTTGGTGCGCATACTTCCAAACCTTCTTCATCCAGTTCAACCGGAACGTTCAGTAATATGGTAGCCAGTTTTTTGGACATCAGCCCCTGATCTTTAAACTGCTCCACATTTTCGCGCTGTTTGCCTTTCAATTCGTGGCTATGGTCAAAGATGTTTTCCATCGAGCCGTATTGTTTGATAAGCGTTTTGGCTGTTTTTTCGCCGATGCCCGGAATGCCCGGGATGCCGTCTACCGCATCGCCCCAAAGGCCTAAAATATCTATTACCTGATCAACGCGCTCAATTTCCCATTTGGCCAATATTTCTTTAACACCCTGTATCTCCATTTCGTTACCCATACGGGCGGGTTTATAAATGAAAATATTGTCTGACACCAGCTGGCCGAAATCCTTATCGGGCGTCATACAATAAACGGTGTAGCCCTTTTGCTCGGCTTTTTTGGCAAGGGTACCGATGATATCATCGGCCTCGTATCCATCAGATGTGATAACCGGGATATTAAAGCCCAGTATGATTTTTATAACATAAGGTAAAGCCTTTGCCAAATCTTCGGGCATGGCTTCGCGGTGGGCTTTGTAACCTTCAAAATCGGTATGCCGTTCGGTTGGTGCTTCGGTATCAAAAACCACGGCCATATGGGTGGGGGCCTCTTTTTTCAAAACATCGAGCAGTGTATTGGTAAACCCCATCATTGCCGAAGTGTTTAACCCGTTTGATGTAAACCGGGGTGTTTTACTCAAAGCAAAATGAGCCCGGTAAATGAGGGCCATGCCATCCAAAAGAAATAGTTTTTTCATAATTATTTTAACACGAATTATACCGAAAAGGCAATCATCACCCAATAGCGCAGGTAATGGTTTCCTGCAAAGTACACCAATTTTAATGAATTACGCTAATACAAATTAGCGTCTGTTTGTTTAAAACTACAGGTAGGAATGTGATCATTAACCATACCGGTGGCCTGCATAAAAGCATAACAAATAGTGGTGCCAAAGAACTTAAAACCACGTTTTTTCATGTCTTTAGCTATCGCGTCAGACTCGGGACTGGTTGCCGGTGTTGCGTTAGAGTTGTTCATGATGGCTTTCCCCCCTGGCATAAAACTATAAAGGTATTTATCAAAAGAGCCAAACTCTTTTTGTATATCGATAAACAGTTTAGCGTTACTAATGGAGGTTTGTATTTTAAGCCGATTACGAATAATGCCTTCATCCTGCAGCAGGCGCTCAACATCATTCACAGTAAAGGCTGCCACCTTCTGTACATCAAAATTGGCGAACGCTTTACGGTAAGCCTCCCGACGGCGCAGGATCGTGATCCAGCTCAACCCTGCCTGCGCAGATTCAAGGATCATGAATTCAAAAAAGGTATGGTCGTCATGAACCTCTTTTCCCCACTCCTGGTCGTGATATTTAATATATAGTTCATCAGTGCCTGCCCAGGAGCAGCGGGTTGGGTTGTTGGTTTGATTGCTCATTATATTGGTCTTAGGTAGGAATAAATGATTGAAAATTTGTTGATTTTTTGCTGCCCCAGCATGGCTATTACATCTTTGATCACAGGGTATGGAGTTTCCGCATCGGCCATGATGAAAATACGCGATCTTCTGTTATGTTTTTCGAAAGTAGCCTTATGCGATTCCTTTATCCATTCGGCTAATTCATCGAGTGCTAACCCCGGTTGATTGTAATAATCCGCAGCGTTATAATAACTCGAAATATATTTTTTGATTTGAACCAGTGGTGTTCCGATAATGTCCGTTTCGCCAAATTTAGTTATCTCCGCCGGCGTGAAATCGGTATTGTGTCTACCTCCCATTTGCTTTAGTGTTTCTTCTCGTACATCCGCTGCATCAAACCTTAACATTAGCTTTTTTTGCCCTATGAGTATAGTAGTTATGTAGCTTTCCGGATCCGCAGTATTAAAATAATGCCCTGTTGGCAAATTGATTTGGATAGGATAAGGTGTTGAAGGACGATAGCCAGATATGCAAAACAATAAAATAATCAATAATAAATTGACCATTGGAAACATGTCAATATTGAACAGCTTTCTGCGTGGGTGAGGTTTGTACATGGTGTGGTAGGTTAGGTAAACAGCGTTGTTATAAGGGTGAAGCAATCTTAGTTAATTATGCTTGCTTCTTCCTTATAACGAAGCTGTTGTATACTTATTTCACTTCATTCAACTCATCCCAGTATTCAACTGCTCTTCTGTAATGCGGAATAACAATTGAGCCGCCTACCAGGTTGGCTATCATGAAGATCTCGTTCATTTCATCATGATTAACGCCGGCCTCGTGACATTTGCCGAGGTGGTATTTGATACAATCGTCGCAACGCAAAACCATGCTGGCTACCAGGCCAAGCATCTCTTTGGTTTTAACGTCAAGCGCGCCTTCGGCGTAGCTGGTTGTATCGAGTGCAAAAAAGCGTTTGATGTTGGTATTGGCGGTCTCCATGATCCTTTCGTTCATCTTAGAGCGATAGGCGTCAAATTCTTCTACAAGTTTTCCCACGGGATGTTGTGTTTGTTAATAAAATTTAAGCTAATTAAGCTAAAATATTTAGCATTTGAAAGAGCGGATCGTTATTTTTATAGCCGCTAATCAAAATTTTTACGCGCTAATTATGGAAAGTTTATCGCCCAATATTTTTGTAAATGATATTAACCAAACCATCAGTTTTTATGAACTGTTAGGTTTCAAAGTTACCATGAGTGTCCCTGAAACCGGTACCGATCTGGTTTGGGCCATGATGACCAATGGCAGTGTAATCATGATGTTTCAGACGTATGATAGTTTGGGCGAGGATCTGCCTGATATACAGCGTACCGACGGAGGTTCGTTACTGTTATATATCAACCTTAAAAATATCCGTGCGTTTTTTGAAGAAATAAAGGAAAAGGTAACCGTATTAAAAGGTCTTGAAACTACTTTTTATGGCGCTACCGAGTTCTCGATAAAAGATAATAACGGCTATGTGCTTACTTTTGCCGAACATGATGCCTAATATTATCATAAAACTTAGTTAAATAATTATTATTAAACGTCTCCCCTTTAGGGGAGATTTAGAGGGGCTTATGATCAACTTTAAACGCGCCGACCATATCCAGGTTTGTGTTCCGCTGGAACGGCTGGAAGAAGCAATGATTTTTTACACAGATGTTGTGGGTTTGCAACGCATAGAACGGCCTGCCTTTAAGTCAAAAGGCTACTGGTTTCAAATAGCGGATATCCAACTTCATTTAAGTACCGAAGACGCCTTGCCCCGTACATCGCGCCATACAGCCTTTGAGGTTACCGATATTGCCGAAGCCCGCCGGCATTTGGAAAGTTATGGCGTTGAGTTTTGGGAAGAACCGATTATTCCCGGTCGCACCCGGTTTTCGTTTATTGACCCATTTGGAAACAGGATGGAATTGCTGCAGTTTACGGTGTGATATTAAAATAAAAATGATTGCCGGGTGGCGGCTTAGAAAACCAGGTCATTGCGAGGCACGAAGCAATCGCACGGAGGCAAAGTCGCTCTGTATAGCATGCGATTGCTTCGTGCCTCGCAATGACATGGTTTTGATTTTAAAGGAATTACATCACAACGCCAGTTCCACCATCGGGTCCCAGAAATGCAATTTAAAATCCTGGATCTGATCGTCAATAACTTTTACGCCTTCGCTTTCCAGCATTTCGGCCATACGGTTGCCGCCAAAATGAGCTTTCGCTGTTAATAATCCCTGACGGTTTACTACACGATGGGCAGGTACAGGTGGTTTTACATTTCCGGCTGCCTGCATGGCCCAGCCTACCATACGCGATGAACCTTTGGTGCCAAGGTAAGCCGCTATAGCGCCATAAGAGGTTACCCGTCCCGGTGGAATGAGGCGGGCTACCTGGTATACTTTTTCAAAAAAATTAATCTCTTCCATTAAGCTTTTACCGGGAATGAAAACTTAAGGTAGTTAATGTTCTTGTTATCCTGTAAATATTTTTTCTCGTAGTAAGTTTTGATAGACAACACCTCATCGGCATGCTCCGAATGATAAAGATCTTCTGTTTTCACATGAAGGTTCAATTTAAGCTCGTCTATCTTTTCGGCAGTGTAGGCATGCAAACCATCGTTATCAGTTTTGAGGTTAACAAAGCCACCTGGCTTAAGGATGATCACATATTTATCCAGGAACCGTGGTGAGGTGAGGCGCTTTTTCTCGCGACTTAGCTGGGGCTGAGGGTCGGGGAAGGTAATCCAGATCTCATCAACTTCGCCGGGAGCAAAATAATCGAGCAGGTTTTCAATCTGAATACGTAAAAAGGCAACATTGGGTACACCATCTTCAATAGCAGTTTTAGCGCCGCGCCAGATGCGGTTGCCCTTATAATCGATACCTATAAAGTTTTTATCGGGAAACATGCGGGCAAGGTTTACGGTGTATTCGCCTTTACCGCAGGCAAGTTCAAGCACTACCGGGTTATCGTTCTTAAAAAACTCGCGGCTCCACTGGCCTTTAAAAGGTTTGCCGGCATCTAATTGCAGTACGTTATTAAAGGTTTCAATCTCGGCAAAACGTCTTATCTTATCTTTTCCCACTTTAATTTTTAAAATAAAGCGCAAAAATATCTAATAAGCACCAATTTTACGAATTTAAACCTAACTGAGGCTCAAGGCGCTTATCAGACCGGGCGAAATAAGGATTTATACCGCAGCCCCACCTACCGGCTTAACATATGGTGCCGGTTTGTATTCCTTATCCTCTTTCTTTTTGATGAATTTGCTAAATAATGCTTTTGCTTTATCCCAAATACCGCTAACTGCATCCTCATTAACATAGTTTGACGCTTTTTGCGAAACAAGGCCAACCAGCGTTTTTACCAAAAAATTTGAATGCTTAAATAAAGTTTTGTTTAAGGCAAGCGGGATAATAAACCTGGAAACAAGGTTCAGAATATCCGGATGAAAGAAGCTGGTACCCTTTATCCCATCAGTATCGTTTGAACGCGGGAACAGTGTGAGCGCGGTAGAAAAAATAGCCGATGGACTATTGAAGCGCGCTTTAAGCGCAACGCTTTGCTGTTTTTCGAGTGCTTTAAGCCTGAATATTTCGGCCTGCAGATCGCTTACGTTTGTGATATGAAGATCCATGGTTTATCGTTTAAATATTTTTTGAATAAAGATGTTGATAAGCGGCCTTTCAAGGTGTCGTTTAAATATCTTGATAAACATGGCTATCAAAAAGTAAAGGACGGCTACACATCCAAAACCTTCCCAGTAGGAGTGAAAAACATCGGCCAGAAAAAAACCGAGCGTAACACTGGCAAAAAGAAAGGCCAGCACCATGCTGATCACAACTACCACATCGGCAATTACACTTGCCAAAATGGATGATCCGCCTTCAATTGCTTCATATTTTAAAAGCTTAAACCGTGTTTCGGCGTACTCTTTTAACTGGTCAATAATGGGTGGTAATGGTGGTTGGGTATCTTTTTTCTCTTCCATAGGTAAGGTTATATATCCCGGATATGGTGTTCATCCACATCCGGGATTGGTGTTATACATGCTTATGCGTGCTCAAGGTCATCCTGGTATTCTTCTTCAGCGCCTTTGATTTTCGACTTAATGTTTTCAACAACTTTGTCTTTTAAACCAACCAGGTTGTCAATTTCAGCAGCTGCAGTATCTTTTATTGACTCGCCAAGGTTTTTTAACGATTCGGTAAGCTTGTCGCGGGTTTCATTTCCTTTATCAGGTGCAAACAAAATGCCTAACGCTGCCCCTGCTGCTAAACCGGCAAGCAATGCAACAACTACTTTTGAGTTATCATTCATTGTAATATAATTTAAAGTTGAACATTTGATTAGTTACTCGTAAATATCCTGCCAAATATGTGTATTTGGCGCATTTATTTTTATTTAAGTATAAATTAACTTTTATCTGATTAATAAATTTTACCCTGTGTTCACAAAACTGTTCAGGGCTGTACGGTATAATTTATACACTACTGTTTATCCGCTCAAGCCTATCGGCCGCCATACGGTTTGTTTCATAGATTTCCAGCAACAGCAGAAAATATGATAACAGCACCGGGCCAAATACCAGGCCCAGGATACCAAACAAAGGTAAGCCAATAAATACCCCGATTATTGAAATTATGGGGTGCGTGTTGGCTATACGCTTGTTAATGATCATGCGTAAAACATTGTCAATATTGCCAATAACCAGTAAGCCATAAACAAGTATTGCCACCCCCTGCCAGTTATGCCCCTGTGCAAATAATATAATACTTGCCGGAATACACAAGGTTGGCGCCCCAACAACAGGTAAAAAAGATATGAATGCCCCTATTACCCCCCAAAATACAGCATCCGGAATACTTAGTGCGTAAAAGCCCAGGGCCAGCAAAAAGCCCTGTGTGGCGGCAATTATACCTTGTCCTAAAACGTTGGAATAGGTAGAATCGCGTAGTGCGGCGGCAAATTTTAATGCATGCTGTTCGCGGAAAGGCGCGTATTTTAATAAGCCGGCCTCAAACTCACGCATTTGCGTGAGCATGAAATACAAAAGAAAGTACAATACCAGCAGGGTTATGATGATATTGGCTGCGCTGCTTAATATTGATGGAAACAAGCCCGTACCAAAAGTCCCCAGTTTTTGAAGGGTGTCTTCAGCAAAATGGGGCTGATTTAAGTTAGATGCCGCAAAAGCATCAATTTTTGATGTCCATTGGTCAATAGGCAGGTCTTTGATATTGATGCTTGAAATTTTGCCCACTATCATGATGCTCAGCGTTAGGAAAGGGATAACGATAACAATAAGTGAGCTGAAAATGATGAGCAGGGCTACCAATGTTTTGTTCCAGTTGCGTTTTTCGACCAGGTTTACAAACAGCGGCCTGAAAATGGTAAACAATACTACAGCACCAAGTATCGAACTAAATAAACCGCTAATTGCGTAAAGTAAAAAACAGCCCAGTATAATAATGCTTACCAGGATGATGTTATTGCGTTGTTTATAGTTGAATACTGACATTTAGGCTGTTGTGTTGATATTTGCTTAAAACAAAAAAACGCCAAAAAGTTTTGGCGTTTCAAGTATTAATTGCAACGCCTTTTAGTTGGTATTGTTAAGCAGGGTATTGATCCGGGTTGAGCTTATCTCTATGGTATCCATGTAAAACAAACAATCCGACGTTGGGTTAGGTATTTCGTACCGCAACTGCTCAAGCGCAAGGTGTATGTTTGATAGTTGATTTTTTATATCATGCCTTAATTTGCGCAAGGCTTCGGCGTCGTTTTTATCTTCATTAGCCCCCATATTACTATTTAAGGTTAATGGCCTTCATTTTATTATAAAGGGTTTTACGATCAATGTTCAGGATCTCGGCGGCTTTGGTTTTATTGAAGTTAACCTCCCTCAGCACCCTGATGATGGTTTCATATTCGGCTTCAAGCGCGGCGTTTTTTAGATCATGACGGGTTTCCTTAACCTCCGGAGCTTCATACGGCTTAGCAGCCGGTTGCTGTTGCGTGTAATGATTAGGTGCTTCGTATGATAACTTATAAGTGGACATTTCAAGCGGCAATGCTTTAAGCGTAATCTCGTTGCCCTCGGCCAAAAGCGCGGCGCGGCGGATCACGTTTTTAAGCTCGCGGATGTTACCCTGCCAGCGGTAGTTCATAAAGCAATCCACAACTTCCTGCGAAAAGGATTCGACACTGCGGCCAAGTTCCTGGTTTGCTATTTTTAGAAAGTGCTCGGCCAGTAATATAATATCGTGTCCACGCTCGCGCAAAGGCGGCATGTAAATGCTGAACTCGTTAAAGCGATGATAAAGATCCTCACGGAAACGGCCTTTCTGGATGCCTTCCTGCAGGTTTTCGTTGGTGGCTATAATAATACGCACATCAAGATCAATCTCCTTGGTGCTGCCTATCCTTTTAACTTTGCGTTCCTGTACGGTACGAAGCAATGCGGCCTGGATTTCATATGAAAGGTTACCCACTTCATCTAAAAACAGCGTACCGCCGTTAGCCATTTCAAAGTGGCCAATCTTGGTATATAAAGCACCCGTGAATGAACCTTTTTCGTGACCGAAAAACTCACTTGCAGCAAGCTCTTTGGTTAACGAACCGCAATCCATGGCAATGAACGGCTGATTATGGCGCGGACTGTTCAGGTGGATGCTTTTGGCAACCGATTCCTTACCTGTACCACTTTCGCCTAAAATAATAACGCTGTAATTGGTTGGCGCTACCAGTTCAATCTGCCGGGCAAGCTCTTTTGAGGCGCGACTGGTGCCGGTAACAAATTCGGCGGCAAAAACAGTTTTTTTAACGGTATTGGTCTTTGCTTTTTCAGGTACAATGGCAGCCTGTGGCTCTTCATCAACCTCAACCAGTGCGTGGTGAGTTTCAAGAGCCTTATTTATGGTATTTAAGATCTCATCCGGATATAGCGGCTTGGTGATATAATCATAAGCCCCCATTTTGATCAACTCAACAGCCATCTTAATGTCTGAATAGCCGGTGATGATAATAACCCCAGTTTTAGGATACTGGATTTTAATGTTACGGAGCATTTCGCGCCCGTCGGTATCTTCAAGCCTGAAATCGCAAAGTACAAGTTGATATTCACCGTTTTTCAACGCCTCCATACCCCCCGTACCACTTGATGCGGTACTAACGTCAAACCCATTTCGCGTTAAAAACTTCGATAGCAATAACGCAACATTAACTTCATCATCAATGATGAGGATCCTCTTCATATTCAGCAATTATTGTGCGGTAAATGTCTTATTAAGTGTCAAAATACAAACAATGTGCTAATTTATACGATTTATTTAATTATTAAGGTTCATATGAATTAAAAAAACAATAAAAAAGGGGAGCCCGAATGAGCTCCCCTTTTTTATGTCAAGGTATTTGTAGGGCCATATATTAAAAGCCGTACGCTACACGTAAACCTATAAAGTTCACTTTGCTTTGATCAATACCTGTTGCGTATTTGGTAGTAGCTTCATAGCGGATACCTGCATCAATAAAGCTGCTTGCGCTTACCGGGAATTGTACACCAATTTGTGGAGCATAAACAAACGCTGTTGATTTGTTAGCATTAACGTCAGATTTGTTTAACAAAAATGCTGCACCGGCTTCACCTTGTACGTAGAAATTGCTGATTGGGAAGTATTTCAAACCAGCTTTAACCGGAATTAAGTGGAAATCAGTTGCATCAAGACCTTGAACACCACCTATGTTGTTTTTGCCGAATACATTGTTATAACCTGCGTTAACAGTAACAAATAATTGGTTTGAAACAACCGGGATATCAGCCTGAACAGAACCGCCTAAGTTCCATTTGTAGTTGTCTTTGAAATTGCCAACAGGTAAACCTGCTTCAACGCCTATGCTATAACGGATGCCACTTTTAGTTGTAGTTGATGTTGTAGATGGGGTAGTAGGTGTAGATGTTTGTGCTTTTGCACCAAAAGCTAAGCCTGCAAATGCAAGGGCTAAAGCTGAAACTTTGAATAAATTTTTCATAACTATTGTTGTGTTTTTGATATATGTTGTTTGAAACACGAAGCAAATTAACTGCATAATTCAGATTCGATTTTTCATCCAAAAGTCATGAGTATTTAATCAATTGATTGATAGTAATTTATTTTTTGACCCTATTGGTATTTTGGTCAGGATATTGTCAAATGGCCTTGTAATTGCTGTTTTTCTGTCAAAATTAACATTGTCTTAACATGGAGTTTTGAGCCTGAAAATGATGAATTCTGCGTGAAATTGGGTGAAATGGCAAAATGTCTTTCAAAAGGTACTTTCAGAATCGGCCGTTTAGGGTGTTTTAGTGTTAAGGACAGATCATTATTCGGTTAAATTATTTCCTATTAACATAGATGGGTTTTGAGCGGGTTATTTTCGTTAAAAAATGATCATGAAAAATACCTGCCGTTATATAATCGCTTTTATCTTATTGTTGACCGGACAAATAAGCCTGGCCCAACAGAAACAATTTAACCATGGTAAAAGGGTTGTGATCATTATGATGGATGGTTTTGGCATGAGTTATTTTAATAATGCCCCTATGCCGCATTTAAAAGCGATGATTACCAAAGGCTTTTTTAAACAGGTTAGCGCTTTAATGCCAACAGTTACCAATGCCAACAATACTTCAATTTGTACGGGTACCTTTCCGGAGGTAAACGGCATCAGCGGAAACTTTTTTTTAAATGACAAAGGTGAGGAAGAATACATGGAAGATAAGCACCTGGTGCTTGCCCCTACCATTTTTCAAAAGTTGAAAACGGATGGGATTAAGTCGGCACTGATCTCCAGTAAAAAGAAAAGTACCACTCTGCTGCCCGAGGGGACCGATATTGTAGTATCGCCGGAAACAGCCGATACCTCATGGACAAATAAGATAGGCACGCCTGCAAGTATTTACAGTGCCGAAGTAAATTACTGGACAATGAAAGCAGGTATCTATTTGCTTAAAAACCGTAAAGATATCCGTTGCATCTATATCCATACTACCGATTACCCGATGCATACCTGGGCACCTGCGGATAGTAATTCTATCAGGCATTTAGCTAATATTGATAAGCTGATAGGCCAGATCAATGAAACGGCACCTGATGCAACCATACTCATCACTGCCGATCATGATGTAAACCACAAAAGCCGTTGTGTAGATGTGAAGAAAGCGTTGCAGTTGCAGCACGTTGATATTAAACTGGCGCTAAGCCCTGAGAAAGATAAATATGTAAAGCATCACCGTGGTTTTGGTGGCGCTGCTTATGTTTATTTGAATAAAGATGGCGATCTGCCGGAGGTTAAAAAGGCGTTGTATAAAATTAAAGGTGTTGAAACGGTACTAACCCGCGCCGAGGCAGCTAAGAAATATCATCTTCCGCCGAACCGGATAGGCGATCTTGTTGTACTTGGCGATTCGACCACCGTTTTTGGCGACCTGGAAACCGGTGCAGAAGAAGATCTGCCGGAAACGTACCGAAGCCATGGTTCTGTTTATGAGATAAAAGTGCCGGTAATTATTCTGAATGCAGCTAAAATGCCGCTAGACTCATACTTTAATTATAATAAAGATCTGGCAGCATGGCTTATGGATAAGAAATATTGGTAGGGTTAACGCGGGAATGTGGACGCTCCTAAAATGCGATAGTCGAGGATTAGTTAAATAATATTTTGAAGAATCCCCTCTTGAGAGGGGGCGCGGAGGAATGAGCGATAGCAGGGGTGTGTTTGTGCGCTTGGCTTATCAAAGCAGAAACACACCCCTACACCCCTCTCAAGAGGGGAATCGCGCAATCCCCCCTTTTTTGCCTCAAGTTAACGGATATGGCATAGGCACTTGATTGGGCGAGAATAATTTTCTACTCCCCTTTAAACTCCGCTTTGCGTTTTTCCATAAAGGCAGCCACTCCCTCTTTAAAATCTTTGGTGCCGAAGCTTTTTCCAAATTCTGTTATTTCGGTTTCATAGCCGTTAACCCCATCGGTATATGCGGCGTTGATACAGCGAATGGCGGCAGCAAGTGCCAACGGAGCGCGAGTTAATATTTTATTCAGGATTTCTTCGACTTTAATTAACAGCTCTTCGGGAGTAGTTACATGGGTAACCAGGCCATATTGCAAGGCATCGGCAGCGGTGATCATATCGGCAGTGAGGATCATTTCCATAGCTTTGCCTTTGCCAACCAGTTGGGTAAGGCGTTGTGTGCCGCCGTAACCGGGCATCAGTCCTAAAGTTACCTCGGGCAGGCCCATTTTAGCGTTATCGGATGCTATGCGGATATGACAGGCCATAGCCAGCTCAAGTCCTCCGCCTAAAGCAAAGCCATTTACTGCCGCAATTACAGGCTTATTGCCATTGGCTATCAGGTCAAAAACTTCGGTATGGCCTTTGCGTGAAAGCTGCGCCCCTCCTTCAACATCCAGTGCCGCAAACTCACTGATATCTGCACCGGCAACAAACGCTTTTGGTCCGGCTCCGGTGATGATGATACCGCCGACGTCCGGATTTTGAAATGCCTCGGCAAATGCAGTATGCAGTTCGGCAAGGGTATCTTTATTAAGGGCATTCAGTTTGCTTTCGCGGTTGATGGTGATGTATTGAATACGCTCTTTATTTGCTATCAATAAGTTTTGAAATTCCATGGGAGATGTACTTTATGTATTGCTTGAAATAACCAGATGCTTCATGTAAAAGTAGTAAGAAAATTATTGAAGTTGTTTTACGCTTCCTGTAAACAGATGCATTGAGCTGAAAGAAAAACCGGCACTCCCAATGTTGGGAATGCCGGATGATATAGTGATTAGGTTTAGGTAGAATCAACTGTTTTAAATTCACTTTGTATTTCAAAGTGAATAAATAAAAAAATTATAGTTTCTGCTGTTTGATCAAATTTTCGAGGGCAAGCAGGTGCAGCCTGAATGCGGCGCGCCCTTTTTCGGATGCCAGGTAGCGCGTATTGGGTTTGCGGCCTATGAAAGATTTCTCCACCTGGATGTATTCTTCTTTTTCAAGAGCTTTCAGGTGCGATGCCAGGTTCCCGTCGGTAAGGTCAAGCAATTCTTTAAGCGAGTTAAAGTCATAGCTTTCGTTGGCAACCAATACGCTCATGATTTGCAGGCGGATGCGGTTTTCAAAGGCTTTATCAAACTGATCTAATGATATCTTCACTTATCGTATTTAAAATGCATTACTGTACCATAAATAATGTGGAGCAGACCGAAACCAACACTCCAGAAAATTAAGCCGTAGCCCGGCATCACGGCACAAAGCAAACCTAATAAAATCTCCAATATCCCCAAGCTTCTAATCCCCGAATATGTATAATGACTTCCGGCAACTAACGACATGCCATAAAATATCAGTGTAGCAGGCGCTATAATGCCGTAATAGCCGCGGTAAACCAATATTATGGTAAACAAACCGCCGCTTACCAGCGGAATTGCCATATTAATAAGCAGGCGCTTGCTGCCGGCGTTCCAAAACGGCTGACCGTTTCTTTTGGCTTTACGTATCGATAGCCAGATGCCGGTACCAATTGAAAGTACAAGTACAGCTATGGCTACGATAAATAATTTAATGATCAGCGATTCTTCAATAAAGACCTGGCCTTCTCTGAGTGCGGCATACTGGCCCTGAAGCAAAGTATATCCTATCCCCGCGCCAATGAACGCGTAGATCCCGGCCATTACGCCCGAAAGGCCACTAAGCGAAATAAATTTGGCCGACCGCTCCATCAGATCGCGGATGGAACTTAACTCTGCATGAATATCTTGTTCTTTCATCAAAAGTACTTTGTTGTTCAAAGTTATAGATAAGATCTGATTTTGCAAGAGGAGCGAAACATGTTTATTGAAATTTAATTTTCAGTATTTATTGAAAGTTTAAAATATATTGTATATTTGTTTCAGAAAACACTGAAAGTTATGAAAACGCTTAAAAATCATATGATCCTGTTTGATGCCGAGTGCCCCATGTGCCGTGTTTATACCGGGGCGTTTGTAAAAACCGGTATGCTTGACGCCAATGGCCGTTCTGCTTACCAGGAAGCGCATGCGGGTACCTGCCCTGTTTATGACAGGCAACGGGCCGTTAATGAAATAGCTTTGATCGATCTTGAAAGCGGTGAGATTACTTATGGTATTAAGAGCCTTTTTAAAGTTATTGCTAATTCATGGCCGGTACTCGCCCCCTTATTTGCCTTAAAGCCATTTGTCTGGCTTATGAGCAAGGCATATGCTTTTATATCATATAACCGCCGGGTAATTATTCCGGCCGCAGAAACCGGGTTTGAGTACCAGCCTACCTTTAAGCTGCATTACCGCTTATTGTACCTGCTGTTCACCTGGTTTTGTACCGGGTTTATCTTAACGGCTTATGCACATTTGCTTGTCGGGATGGTGCCTTTGGGCAATCCTTACCGTGAATATCTGATCTGTGGCGGGCAGATCCTTTTCCAGGGTGCCGCGATCTGCAGTTTTGACCGCCGAAACCTGTGGACCTATCTCGGTAATATGATGACCATCTCTTTTGCAGGCAGTTTATTGCTCTTGATTGGCCTGGTGGTAAGTCGCTTTTTTCAATTTGGGCCGCTGGTTTATACCTTGTATTTTATGGCAGTAGCGGGTTTGATGTTTTTAGAACATATCCGCCGCACCAAATTGCTGGGACTTGGCTGGGTACTTACCATTACCTGGGTAACCTACCGTATTGTTTTATTACTGCTCATTTTAAACCTTAACTGATCATGAAACCTTATAAAAAATTGTACTGGCAGGTGGCAATGGCTATCTCGGTACTGTGCTGGCTAAATACTACCGTGATCTGGCAGATGAAGTGATCATTCTTGCCCGGAAACAGAAACCGGTGGACGGCAATGTACACACCGCCCTTTGGGATGGCGAAACCGAGGCGGGATGGACGGTACACCTTACCGGGGCAGATATGCTGATCAACCTGTGCGGCAAAAATGTAAACTGCCGGTATACTGAAAAAAATAAACGCGAGATCATCCGTTCAAGGGTAGTGCCAACCGAGCTGTTGGGCCGGGTGATCAATAAAATGACTAATCCGCCAAAAGTTTGGATCAACGTAACCTCTGCTACTATTTACCGCCATGCCGAAGACCATGCTCAGGATGAAGAAACCGGTGAAATCGGTTATGGCTTTTCTATCGATGTTTGCAATATATGGGAAAGCACTTTCTTTAAAACGGATACGCCCCACACCCGTAAAATTGCCCTGCGCATGGGCATTGTACTTGGCCACAGCGACAGCGTCTTTCCGAGGTTGCTTAACCTGGTAAGGTTTGGCCTTGGTGGTAAGCAAGGCGACGGGCAGCAATACATGGCCTGGGTACACGAGCATGACGTAGCCCGCAGCACCCAATGGCTGCTTGATCATCCCGAATTAAATGGAGTATTTAACTGTACTGCCCCTGAAGCTGCCAGGAACACAGACATGATGCAGATCATCCGCGAGGCTTATGGCGCACCTTTCGGTTTACCTGCTCCCCAATGGCTGCTTGAGGCCGGCGCATTGCTGATCGGAACTGAAACTGAACTGATATTAAAAAGCCGCTGGGTAGTTCCCAAACGTTTGCTGGATAGCGGTTTTAAATTTCAGTATGAAAAGGCGGAACATGCGGTGCATGATATTTTAAGTATCAGGGGGTAACAGAAAGACTGGTGCAAAATTCAACCGATATAAATAGCTACATTAGGTTTAATGAAGCATTATTCGCAGCGAGCAGCTGCCCTGATATTTTTCCTGGTACTGGCAGTTAATTTAAAGGCGCAGGTAAAGCCAAATTATTACACAGATTACCATGTGCACCTGCAGGACTCTGCCACGGTGCAATTGGGATATCGTATGTTAAAGGCTTTTCACCTGAAAGCCACAAAAATGGATTCGCTTTGCTTTGATGCCGATACCATCATCGGGCGGCTTGATAAGGCAAAATTTCATTCGGCCTGGATCATCTCAAATGCATATTGGTTCGGCTCGCCGGCAACGCCTGTAAAAAATGAATACCTGGAAGTAAAAAAGCAGAACGACTGGATTGCCGCGCAAGCCGCACAGTACCCTGACCGGTTGAAAGCTTTTATGAGTATTAACCCGCTAAAACCTTACGCCATAAAAGAGATTGAGCGTTGCGCGGTCACCAAACGTTTTACCGGTCTCAAGCTTCACTTTGCTAATAGCAAGGTCAACCTTTTTGATAAAGCCCAGGTTAAGCAGTTACAAAAGGTATTTGCTGTTGCCAATAAATACAAGCTGCTGTTGCTTGTTCATTTCCGCAATAGCGAAAAGTGGGAGGGCGCGGCAAACACTAAAATACTGTTAAAGCAGATACTGCCTTTTGCAAAAAATACTAAAGTAGTTATAGCCCACATGGCAGGTTGGGGTGGGTATGACAGGCAATCGGATAAAGCACTAAGGCTTATATCTGCCTATTTACATTCAAATAAAGAGCCTGGGTCCAATTTATTCCTTGATGTCAGCGCTGTTTTCCCGCTCGATGAAAATAGTAACCATACCAAATCCGTCAAAAGGAATACAACCTGGCACCAGCTGATCGCGCTTAAAAAACAAATAAAAAAAATTGGCACAGATCACATCGTATTCGGAACGGACTGGCCGTTAATAGATATCGGCCCTTATATTGAGATGCTGAACAAAAACTTAGGAGAGCAAACTACGCGGCAGATATTGAATACACGGGTGATTGCTGACTGAAGATTGTTAATACGCTTAATACACGAAGTCCATCAATTATCTCGCTGTCCGAAGTCTCTGACTTCGGACGACTATGTTTGTAGTCTTCAGACTACAGTGATTTCCTGTAGTTGCAAACTACAGGCATACGAGTTCGAAGTCAGAGACTTCGAACAGCAGAACAGCAGAGTCTATCAATTATTATTTTCCTTCTTCTTCACCTCCTTAGTCATCTTCAAAGTCAAAAACAACAGCAACCCTAAGGATACTATGATCGCTACCCAGATCAACACCGTGTAATCTTTACCAGCTGGTTTAACCGCCGCCGCGTAGCCGGTGTTTTTAACAACAGCTTCATGTTTAATAACAGGTGTGTTGCTGCGGATACTATCGGCAAAAAATTTCAGATCGTATTCCGGTGCTTGTGCCAATGAGTCCCCTGCCAGGAACTGGTAGCTTTGTTTGGCTTCCAAATAGCTGATCAGGTATTCTTCGGATTGATAAGCTTTAATCTCACCAATGCTCAGCGGCTGGTTATCGCCATTGCTGATTTCAATTAACAGGTGATTGGTTTTCGCGGCGATCAGCAGGTCGGGATTTTTATCTGATGATAATTCTGCTTCACTAATCAATTCTTTGCCATTGTTCACGAACTGGTAAACCGCTACGCCGCGTTTATAGTACTTAGGCGCGCTGATATTGAAATGCAGCTTATTTACCTGGTAGTTATCATTTAACTTGATATCAATAAATGTAGCTTTATTGCTATCCGCGCGGATAATATTTACAGGTGCTATGGCAGTATAACTTTGCGCTGCCGACGCGTACTCGGTGTAAATGCCGGCCTGCAAGAATTTGACAGGGTTCTTATTCTTATCGTTTACCTGGATTTTCAAATAGCGGTAATTACTTGCCGGGAAGGACAGCAATTGTAAGTAGGTGCCTTCGCTGTTTTGGATAGCTTCCTGCAGCGGAATATCCTCCTGGATAGCAAACCACTGGTTAAGATTATCGCTGCCCAGCAGGTTCACTTTACGTTTTACAGCAGTGTTTTGCAACCTGATCCAAAGGCGGTCGAGCACCAGGGCGGTTTTATTTTCGATGATAAAAACGGTACTGGTATCGGTTTTGGGCGTGTTGCTGATCTCCGGAAAAACAACAAAGCTTTTCTGGCTTTTTTGTGGCAGGCTCCCGGCTTGTATGTATGGCACAAAATTGCCTTTAGAATCGGCAATGCGAATATCCGAAAGATCGACTTTGGCCTTGGCTACCAATGCAGGTTGCAAACCAATACGGTAAAAGCCTGTGCTGTCAATATTTTGCAGCGTGGCCTTATATTTAAAGTTTTTTTGTGCCGATGCCGGTAATACTATGCCACAAAGCAGCAGGATAGAAAGCGTTAGCTTATTCAGGTTTGTTAGCTTCATCGGTAGCTGTATTTTTTTTATCTTTTTGATAGATGAATGAAACAATAAGCAGCAAAATACCCAGACAAAAGAAGGCTGCAATTTTGCCCCATATCGGGATGTTCTTGATATCGAACAAAAATAATTTAAGCAATGTAATGGAGAATAACGTTAACGAGGCCACGCGCATAGCCCGCTGTTTATGCTTCATTCCCAGCCACATCAGCGCGAAGGAAAGCAGGCCCCAAAGTATGGGCAGTCCGGTTTTTATATAAACCGTTTCTATCCTGTCAATAGAATTTACCTTGTTATAAAATAACAGGTTGCTCATCAGGCTTACTTCAAGGCTTAAAAATACTACAACTGCTACACTCAATACCCAGGTAAATAAGGTGATGATGCCGGCTTTTTCATTTTTACGGGTTAACGCGATAACACGGTATAGTAGCAGGCCGGTAAATATTGCGCCTACCCAGTGCGCCATGAAATGGGCGGCCGGTACTTTACCTGTCTCGAGCATAACATGCTGCAGGTTAAAAAACAGTGGGGTCAACAACAGGTAAATGGTAATGCAGGCTAACAGCAAACCAAGTTTCAGGTTATCAGTAAAGTTGATAACGGCTATTTTAAACGATACCACGTAGTAAATAAATACAAATACAGGTGTATAAACCATCATGTATAAAATATTCAGATCGGTGTATGGGAACCTGGTTACGAACTGGTGGTTGATTTCCAGCAAGCCGCTTAAATATAGCAAGACAAGCCCTGTAATACTGAAAACGCGTTTATCTACCTTGAACCTGCCGGTTGCTTCAGTTGTATCCTTAAACATTAATACCGCGAGCAGAAACGAGCTGACGGCTGCGCAAAGAGTTGTAATAAATCCTTTGTTGGCTATGACGGTAAGCGTTACATTGGTATTTCCGTAAATTTGCTCCCAATCCATCAATAAGCTTAGCAACATAGCTATCCACAGCAATAACGAAGTATATCTCATTAAATTGATGTTTGACTTTTGGTAAAGCCAGTATAATAGCACCGCTTCCGACGCCCAGAATATCGTAATGCTATGCCCATGCAGTTGTATCGGGGCTGCCAGCGAAATAAATGTGAGCGTAATGCCAATCAACAGGTAAAGAATGTTGATATCTACCTTACGGTTTCGGAAAAGTATGTATGACAACACAAGATTTACAACCGCGAGACTTACGCAAAACAAACCGCGGTATTGCTCGTCATGCATCATTGTTAACAGATATAATCCCGTCGCGAAATATAACCCGGTATTGAGTAGTAGAATACTAAAATCCGACGCGATGAATTTCTTGTTTTCGCGTACGTTGTTGGCAATGTTGATAGCAAAATAAAGCGCGTAAAAAATACTGGCAAAAGTAAAGCCGATATGATAAGTGGCGGCCGTAAGGGTATAAAGCACGGTCGAAAAAACAATAACCGTAAACCCGAATGATACGATATTAAGTATACGCCATGCTTTATAATAAGCAATAATGAGTAAGCCGGTGTTTAATATGAGCAGATAGATAAACAGGCCATTATAATTGGCGCTGCCGTTACTCACCATAAAAGGACTTGCAAAACCGCCTACCAGGGCAATTACCGCCAACTCCTGCTTATCATACAATAAGGAAAGTACCACCGCGAAAATGGTGATCACAATTAAAATGATGAATGCAGTTGTTTGGCCAAACAAGTGAAACTGCTGAAAGGCCAGCGTTATGGTGAAGTAAAATACAGCCAGGCCGCCGCCTACCAGCACCGAGCTAAAAGCCTTATAGCTGTTGCGGAGCATATGGGCAACGCCTATTAAAATACCGCCGCAAACTATGCCTATGCCCACCCGGCCAACAAGGCCTATCCAATCGTTATCAATAGCGTATTTTACAAAAAAGCCTATGGCCAGTACCAGTATGGCTATACCTATTTTATTGACCAGGTTTTCGCCGATGAATTTTTCCAGATCGGGATGGCGCTCGAAGAAGGAAGGTTTTGACGTTATAGGTTTTATAGGCTCATAATCGCGTGTTTTTACCGGGCGATTGATGATTGAAAAACTATCTTCAATAACCTCAGGCTGCCTTTCAACTTTTGGACTCGTAACAGGTTCTGGTTTTATCTCTGCTTCAACAGGTGGTTGTGGGGTTTCAACAACAGGCTCAGGTATAACCGGAGCAACAGGAGGAGGCGGAGTGATAACAGGTGCCGATGCTTCTGCTTTTTTTACGTCTTCGGTAACCGGAGGCCTGGTTATCTTCAGTTTTTCAATAATCTCCTTTAGTTCGAATATTCTAAATTCAAGTTCCCTGATCTTATTGTTTAAACTGCCTTTGTGATTAAGCATCATAATAATGACAATCACCAGTAAAAAGACGGCTAATACATCCATAGTTTTAGGTTTGTAAAAAATAAAGATAAAGGAATTATGAAATAATCCACTATCAGTAGGGTTAATCAATAAGCAAACTCCGTATGAAATAATGCAGCTTTAATTGTAATTTAGCTGTGCAGGCAATTGCCAATCACCTATAAACCACACTATTTCATGATGAGTTTCTTTAAGCGCGGCTTTTTTGTATTTTTTCTTTTAATTACAGCGTCTACGTATGCACAAACCACAAATCCGGGTCTGTTGAAATATCAATGGAAAGCATCGTGGATCACCGTTCCACAGGAATCTTTAAAGGAATACGGGGTTTATTATTTCAGGAAGGATATTGAGCTTATCGCTAAGCCTGCGTCGTTTGTGGTTCATGTATCTGCGGATAATCGCTATAAACTATACGTAAATAAAACGCTGGTTTCATTAGGCCCTGCGCGGGGGGATACCTATTACTGGAACTATGAAACGGTTGATCTGGCCCCATATCTTCAGCCTGGTAAAAACCTCATAGCCGCGGTAGTCTGGAACGATGGCGATTACAGGCCCGAGGCGCAGATTTCCCTGCAAACTGGTTTTATTATGCAGGGCGATACCCCGAATGAAGAGATCATCAACACCAATAAAACCTGGAAATGCATCCGCGATAAATCATTTCAACCCATTACCGGTATCGGCTGGCATCCTTATTATGTAGCGGGGCCAGGCGAACGGGTGGATCTGAACCAATCCATAAAAAACTGGAATACCACAGGACTTGATGATAGCAACTGGAAAAACGCCATCCGCATTGATAACGGAAACCCTAAAGGTGTTACCAATGCCTTTGGCTGGATGTTGGTACCTTCATCCATACCCGCCATGGAAATGACCCTGCAAAGGATCCCAGTTTTAAGAAAAGCAGATGGTGTAACTGTTCCGCCGTCGTTTCCGGCAAGCAAAACGGCGGTCACTATTCCTGCAAACACCTCTGCTACTTTGCTGCTCGATCAAACGTATTTAACCAACGCCTTTGTAACACTCAATTTCAGCAAGGGGAAAAATGCAGGCATCGGCATTAGTTATACCGAATCATTATTTAAAACGCTGACTGGTCCCGAAGGGACAGTTAAAGGCAATCGTAATGATGTTGACGGAAAGATATTTGTTGGCCGCAGGGATAGCATTGTTGCTGATGGGGCTACGGGCAATTCATTCACTACGTTAACCTGGCGCACGTTCAGGTATATCGAGGTAAAAATAACTACCAAAGATGAACCTTTGATCATCGACGATATCTACGGAACATTCACTGGATATCCGTTTAAAATGAATGCCAAACTGGAAACATCTAATCCCGAAATGCAACAGATGCTGGATATTGGCTGGCGCACCGCCCGCCTTTGCGCCGGAGAAACCTATACCGACTGCCCGTATTACGAACAGCTGCAATATGTTGGTGATACCCGCATCCAGGCGCTGGTATCCTTTTATAATAGTGGCGACGACCGCCTGGTACGCAATGCCATCAATCAGATGGATCATTCGCGGCTGGCCGAGGGGATAACCTTAAGTCGTCATCCTTCGTTCTCGCCTCAAATTATTTCCACTTTTTCGTTATGGTACATAGGTATGCTGCATGATTATTGGATGTATCGCCCCGATAGTTTGTTTATCAAAGATAAGCTGCCAGGCATGCGTGATGTACTCAACTTTTTCAGCAAATACCAACAGGCAGATGGCTCGCTAAAAGACACGCCCTACTGGACATTTGTTGATTGGGTGAGCGATAAAGGCTGGGATTTTGGTCAGGCTCCTAAAAGCGCCAAAGGTACATCGGCCATATTAGATCTGCAGTTGATGTGGGCTTATCAACAAGCCGGCGAGATGGAAGCAAAAATGGGGATGCCCGCGTTTGCTGCAATGTACAAAGCCAAAGCGGCGCAATTGAAAACCGCTATCCAAAACAAATATTGGGATGCAGGTAAAATGCTTTATGCGGATACCGAGGATAAGCAGCTATTCTCTCAGCATACCAATTCAATAGCTGTATTGGCTGGCATGGTAAACAGTGCAGGCGCACATGATATCAGTTTAAAACTATTGAATGATGCCACGCTTACCAAATGCACCATCTATTTTAAATACTACCTGCACCAGGCCATGGTAAAAGGTGGCCTGGGCGATGATTACCTGAACTGGCTCAGCATTTGGCGGGATAATATCAAAATGGGCTTAACCACCTGGGCCGAGATCTCGGATCTTGACCATAACCGTTCTGACTGCCACGCCTGGGGTGCAAGCCCTAACATCGAGTTTTACCGCACTATTGTAGGAGTAGATACTTATGCGTCGGGCTTCAGCAAAGTAAAAATTGAGCCTCATTTGGGGCAGATTAAAAGCATCCGTGCCGAAGTACCTCATCCAAACGGAAAGGTTTATGCCAAATATTTGTTTAACAATGGAAAATGGAATATAAACGTAACGCTTCCGAAAGGTACATCCGGCATTTTTGTATGGAAAGGGAAAACTTTTACGCTTAAAACAGGTACTAACAATTTAATTATCTGAAAAATTTTACAACGTTATTAACATTTTACGTTAATTACACTGATTTTGCCACGCATAAGTAAAAATGCTTTTAAAAATTGGCTTGTTAAATAAAAGCAGCGCTAACTTTACCTCGTTGCTTAAGGACGATAAATTGATTTTATCAGATTATTTAACAATTTGATATTATTAAAATGTGATATTTATGCGCTGGGAACTAAGGGTTTCACCAAATTGCTAACCAGCTAAATAAATTACGCTAAATGAAAAAAACACCATCCCAGCTAAGGGTTCTCTCAATCGATATCGGTGGTTCACACATTAAAGCCACTATCCTGAATAAAAAAGGGGATTTAAAAATGGAGTATGATAAGATACCTACTCCCGCTCCTGCAAATCCTGATAATGTTATAAAAGCTATCAACACCCTTGTAAAGGATTTTCCGGCATATGATAAAATATCAGTTGGCTTTCCGGGTTATGTAAAAAACGGGGTTGTTAAAACCGCGCCAAACCTGGGTACCGATTATTGGGCTGATGTTGACCTGAGTAAAAAACTGGAAAAAGCATTAGGTAAACCTGCGCAGGTAGTAAATGATGCCGATATGCAGGGCCTTGGTGTAGTAGCAGGTAAAGGCCTTGAAATGGTGATAACCCTGGGCACCGGTTTTGGTACCGCTTTGTTAATGGACGGTCATTTATTGCCCCATTTTGAACTGGCCCATCTTCCGATAAAGGAGGGCATTACCTATGATAACTATATAGGCGAGAAGGCTTTGGAAAAAGAAGGCAAAGAAAAATGGAACAAGCGCATGAAGAAGGTTTTCAAAATACTGAAAACCGTATTTAATTACGATACTTTATACATTGGCGGCGGCAATTCAGACGAGCTTACTTTTAAGCTTGATAAAAACATGAAGATAGTTACCAATGCCGATGGTATCAAAGGAGGAGCAAGGCTTTGGCGCGACGATGAAAGCGAAAGCAAAACCAAACGCAAACTTGCAACACCTACCGAGTAAACAGAAAACTAACACTAACTACAATACCTGATAAATAAAATGGAAAACCAAAAAGACATAGAAAAATTGGCAATAGATACCGTAAGGGTATTGGCAGCCGATGCCGTGCAAAAAGCAAATTCAGGCCACCCTGGTACCGCTATGGCGCTTGCGCCAATGGGCCACGTTTTATGGACAAAGTTTTTAAACTACAATCCTAAAAACCCTGATTGGGCAAATCGCGACAGGTTTATCCTTTCAGCCGGTCACGCCTGTATTTTACAATACAACTTTTTGTATTTAACCGGCTATGATCTTTCTTTAGATGATATCAAACAGTTTCGCCAGTTGAACAGCAAAACTGCCGGTCACCCGGAATACGGTTTGGCTCCGGGCGTTGAAGTAACTACCGGTCCGCTGGGCCAAGGTTTTGCTAATGCTGTTGGTTTCGCGATAGCGCAGAAACATTTAGCAGCACGTTACAACAAGCCTGGTTTTGAGCTGTTCAACTACAATATTTACACCATTTGCAGCGATGGCGATTTGATGGAAGGTGTAACTTCAGAAGCAGCTTCATTAGCCGGTCACCTGCAATTGGGTAACCTGATCTATTTATATGATGATAACCACATCTCTATTGAAGGCAGCACCGATATTGCATTTAATGAGGATGTAAGCGCCCGTTTCCGTGCATACGGCTGGCATGTACAGGATTTAACCGATGTTAATGATACCCATGCACTTGAGTTGGCTATCATTAACGCCAAAGCCGAAACTCAAAAACCATCATTTATCCGTGTTCGTTCACTAATTGCTTACGGTAGCCCTAATAAATCAGGTACTGCAGGTTCACACGGGTCGCCGCTTGGTGCCGACGAAATTAAACTGGTAAAACAGTTCTTCGGTTTTGATCCTGACAAGTCATTCAACGTATCTGACGAAGTGTTGGATTATTACCACACCAAAGGTGCCCGTGGTGCAGCCGTTGAAGAAAAATGGAACAAATTATTTGCCGATTATAAAGCTAAATTCCCTGAATTAGCTGCTGAATATGAAGCTGCCGCTAAAGGCGAATTACCTGCAGGCTGGAAAGATAAACTGCCGGTATTTAAAGGTTCAGACCCTAAAATGGCAACCCGCCAGGCGTCAGGCAAAGTATTGAACGCTATTGCCCCTGCATTACCAAACCTGATTGGTGGCGCGGCTGACCTTGCCCCATCAACCGAAACTAATCTGAAAGAATACGATTCATTTACATCAGAAAACCGTGCAGGCCGTAACTTCCACTTCGGTATCCGTGAGCATGCTATGGGTTCGGCTTTAAATGGTATGGCTTTAACCAAAGGCTTGCTACCTTTCGGTGCTACCTTCCTGATGTTCTCTGAATATATGCGCCCGCCAATCCGTTTGGCTGCCATCATGAAAATAAACCCGATTTTTGTTTATACCCATGACAGTATTGGTTTGGGCGAGGATGGTACCACCCACCAACCTATCGAGCAATTGGCTTCTTTACGCTCTATACCAAACTTAACCGTGATCCGTCCGGCTGATGCTAACGAAAGCGCTCATGCATGGCGTGTTGCCATCGAGAAAAAAGGCGGTCCTACTGTATTGGTATTCACCCGTCAGGGTTTACCTATCCTTGATCAGGATAAATACGGTAAAGCCGAAAACCTGGAAAAAGGTGCTTACATCCTTTCAGAAGGCAGCAAAGGCCCTGATTTAATCTTAATCGCGACCGGATCTGAAGTAGCACTGGTAATGCAGGCGCAGGAAAAACTGGAAGCAGAAGGTATTTCAACCCGTGTGGTAAGTATGCCATCATGGGAGCTGTTTGAAAAACAGGATGCGGCTTACAAAGAGTCGGTGTTCCCTAAAGCAAGCAGAAAACGTTTGGCTGTTGAAATGGCATCACCAATGGGCTGGCATAAATACACCACCGACGAAGGCGATATGCTGGGCATGACGACTTTTGGTGAATCGGCCCCGGCTGAAGATCTGTACAAACACTTCGGCTTCACTGTTGATAACGTTGTTAAAAGAGCTAAGGCGCTTTTATAGATTTGAGATATTAGATGTGAGATTTGAGATTTTGCCCGCGGCGGAAGATTTCTTATCTCACACACATAGATTTGGGGCGTGAAATGTGAGATGTTAGATTTTGCCACTGGCTAAGTTTCCTATCTCAAATCTCATGTCTCAAATCTCACATCTAAATAAAAAATGAACTGGAACAGCAACCTGATAAATAACCTGGAGTGGGCCGATAAGATCATCAATATCGAAGGCAAACAAAAGGTAGCTGCAGAAATAGCGGCAAAAGTTAAGGATGGCGATATTATAGGTGTTGGCTCAGGCTCAACATCGTACCTGGCACTGGTGGCTATTGCCCAAAGGGTAAAAGATGAAAAGCTGAATGTAAAGGCTATCCCAACATCGGTTGAACTTACTATGTTCTGCGCCAAACTGGGTTTGCCTGTAACTACCCTGTATGAGCATAAACCCGACTGGCTGTTTGACGGTGCCGATGAGGTTGATCCGGATAAGAGCCTGATTAAAGGACGTGGCGGGGCCATGTTTAAAGAAAAGTTGCTGATCAGCTCAAGTGCGGTTAGCTATATCATTGTCGACGAATCAAAGATGGTTGATAAGTTAGGCTCGAAATTTCCGGTGCCTATTGAGGTTTTTCCGCAAGCATTGCCTTATGTTGAAAAGGAACTGAAAAGTTTGGGGGCAACGGAGCTAACTATTCGCCCTGCAAAAGGTAAAGACGGCCCGATAATTTCAGAAAATGGCAACCTGGTATTGGATGCTAAGTTTAATGAGATCGGTAAAAGTTTTGAGCGGGATATTAAATCGATAACAGGAGTAATTGAAAGCGGGCTTTTTATCGGCTTTGATCTGAATATCATTATGGCGGCTAATAATTAGTCTGAAGTCAGGAGTCTAAAGTCGCAAGTCCGAAGTCAGGAAAAACAAGACTTTTGACTTAAGACTTAGAACTTCCGGCTTAACAATGATATGTTAACAAAGTATGATATAAACCTTACAATTAAGGGCATTCTTATTAAGAACTTTACATAACAGACCGATTTGGTAGTAATTTTTGCTACCTTCATCGCGCTTTTAACAAAATAATTAACAAACAAAAACGAACCCCATTATGGCAACTAATAATGTAGCGCAGATACATGGTTTTGGTCAGAGTATCTGGCTTGATTTTATTGACCGTGAGATCATCTCTTCAGGAAAACTTAAAGAATTAATTGACGTTGACGGCGTACGCGGCGTTACTTCAAACCCTGCAATTTTTGAAAAAGCTATCAGCAGCAGTTCTGATTACGATGCTGATATCGCTGCTCTTAAATCCGAAACCGACAACGAAAAATTATTTTTTGAAATTGCTGTTAAAGATATCCAGGCTGCTGCCGACCTGTTTAAAGGTGTTTACGAAGAGTCAAACAAAGTTGACGGTTATGTAAGCCTTGAAGTTTCTCCGTTTTTGGCTTTAGATACCGAAGGTACTGCTAAACAAGCCGAAGAACTTTGGAAAAAAGTTGACCGTGAAAACGTAATGATCAAGATCCCTGGCACTAAACCGGGTTTGGCCGCTATTCAGCAATCAATTGCAAAAGGTATCAACATTAACGTTACCCTGCTTTTTGGTTTAGAGCGTTACGAAGAAGTAACTGAAGCATACATTGCAGGTTTGGAAGAGCACTTAGCTGCCGGTCACAAAATCGCACACATTGCATCAGTAGCAAGTTTCTTTCTGAGCCGTATCGACGTGGTTGTTGACCCAATCATCGAAGCTAAAGGCGAAAAAGAATTATATGGTGAAGTTGCTATCGCGTCGGCAAAAAAAGCCTATGAAATTTACAAACGCGTATTCAGCAGCGAAAGGTGGAAAAAACTTGCTGAGCAAGGTGCACAGCCACAGCGTTTGCTTTGGGCAAGTACCGGTAGCAAAAACCCTGCGTTTAAAGATACCAAATATGTTGAGGCATTAATTGGCCCGGATACTGTTGATACCGTTCCTTTGGAAACTGTTGACGCTTTCCGTGATCATGGTATTGCAGCAAACACTTTGGAAGCAGGTTTAGATAAAGCTACCGAGATCCTGGCAAAACTACCTTCTTTAGGTATCGATCTGGCTGCTGTAACCCAGCAACTGGAAGACGAAGGCATCGAGAAATTCAACAAGCCATTTGAAAAGCTGTTGAATGCTATCGAAGTACAAAAAAACAAATAATTAAGCTCTGAGTCTTAAGTCGAAAGTTTTGAGTTCGAAGTCGGAATAATTTGACTTCGAACTTAAGACTAAAGACTCCCGACTTCAATAAAAACTACATCTATGGAAGTTGCTGATCTGAAGATCCTTTTTTTTGACGTGGGCGGCATTCTGCTGTCAAACGGATGGGGACATGAGGCCCGTGAAGAAGCGGCCAAACGTTTTAAACTCGACTACGCCGAGGTTAACGCCCTGCACAACTTTATTTTCAACGTATACGAAATTGGCAGCATCACGCTTGATGAATACCTTGATACGGTGATATTTAACCACCCAAGGGATTTTGTACGCGAAGATTTTAAGGATTTTATCTACTCTACGTCTGTTGAATTGCCGATGCTGCAATTTTTAAAGGATTGGAAAAAGGATTGCGGCTTCCGTATTATATCGGTGAACAACGAGGGTAAAGAACTGAACGATTACCGTGTACGCAAATTTAAACTACATGAGTGTTTTGATGCTTTTGTATCATCATGCGAAGTGAAAATGCGTAAACCCGATCCCGGTATCTGGCAATTGGCCATGGGTATTGCCCAGGCATCGCCGCAACAATGCGTGTATTTTGACGACAGGAAAATGTTTGTTGATACAGCGCAAAAACTGGGTATCCGTGCATTTCAGCATACCAGCCTTGAAGGCACCAAGAAAATTTTAGAAACACTTAAAAAAGAAAACCTCAAAACAAAATGAGCGCAACAGAAAACAAATACGCCTTTGGTATGATAGGCCTGGGTGTTATGGGTCGCAGCCTGCTGCTGAACATGGCCGATCATGGCTTCGCGGTTGCCGGACACGATAAAGATACCGGTAAAGTAGATTCATTAAACCAGGAAGCTGGCGACAGGGAAGCCAAAGGTTTTTCCGATGTTAAAGAGTTTATACAAAGCTTAACCACGCCAAGGGCTATCATGATGCTGGTACCTGCCGGTAAAATTGTTGACGCCGTAATTGAGGAATTAACCCCGTTGTTAGAAAAAGGCGATATCCTGATTGATGGCGGTAACTCGCACTTTACCGATACCAACCGCCGTGTTGAAGAATTGGAAGCTAAAGGCCTTCATTTCTTTGGTATGGGTGTATCTGGTGGTGAAGAGGGTGCCCGCCGCGGCCCGAGCATGATGCCGGGTGGCGATAAGGATGCTTATGCTGTAATGAAACCTATTTTTGAAGCCATTGCCGCTAAAGTTAATGGCGAGCCTTGCGTTACCTACATTGGCCCTGGCGCGTCAGGTCACTTTGTTAAAATGGTGCACAACGGTATCGAATACGGTATCATGCAGGTAATTGCCGAAACTTACGAGATCCTGAAAAAAGGATTAAAAGCAAGCAACGAAGAAATTGGCGATCTGTTTGCTAAATGGAACGAAGGTCGTTTACAATCATTCCTGTTAGATATTACTAAAGATATTTTCAAATACAAAGCTCCGGGTACCGATCATTTATTGTTGGATGATATTAAGGACGAAGCAAAGGCTAAAGGTACCGGTAAATGGACATCGCAGGTGGCTATGGACCTGGTAACCCCTATCCCAACCATCGATACTTCAGTATCAATGCGCGACCTTTCTAAATACAAATCGTTACGTGAACAAGCTTCAACCGTTTACAACGATCCAATAGGGCTTAACGGCAGCAAAGAAGAGTTATTGGTTGCTTTAGAGCAGGCTTTCTACTTTACCAGCATCCTTACTTATGCACAAGGTATGCACCTGCTTACTAAAGCGTCAGAAGAATTTAACTACGACCTTCACCTTGGCGAAATCGCAAAGATCTGGAGAGGCGGCTGTATCATCCGTTCAGAATTCCTGAATGATATTTACAACGCGTATAATAAAGATAAAGCATTGCCGCACCTGTTGCTTGACAGTGATGTAGCGGCACTTGTTAAAGAAACTTTACCGGGCATCAGGAAAGTATTATCGGCTACAATTGCTGCCGGTGTTGCTACTCCGGGTTATGCTTCGGCATTAAGTTACTTTGATGCTTTCCGCAGCGAAAGGATGCCTTCAAACCTTACCCAGGCCCAGCGTGATTATTTTGGCGCGCACACTTATGAGCTTATCGGTAAAGAAGGCGTTTTCCATACACAATGGGCTCCGGCAAACGATTAATTAACGGTTTTAATTAAAACACAACAATGAGCACAACAGCTAAATCAGAACCTACCATATTTATCATTTTTGGTGGTACAGGCGATTTAAATGCACGTAAAATTGCACCGGCTCTATACAACCTGTTTTTGGACGGTTGGATGCCTAAGCAATTTTCTATTATAGGTACTGGTCGTACCAAACTTACCGACGAGCAATTCAGGGAGAACCTGCACAGGGATATCAACCAGTTTTCGCGCAGCGGTAAAACCGACGATAAACAATGGGCGGAGTTTGTAAAAAACGTTTACTACCAGGTATCTGACGCTAACGATTTTGAAACATACAAAGAGTTTGGCAAACGCATTGAAAAACACAACGCTGAGTGGAAAACCAAGGCAAACGTGTTATTCTATCTTGCAGTAGCACCTAATTTCTTCCCTATCATCGCGACGAACATATCAAAAGCTAAACTGGCTGAAGATAAAAAACGCGTAAGGATCATCATTGAGAAACCGTTTGGTCATGACCTGGAAACAGCGAAAGACCTGAACGCATTGTTAAAAAGCATTTTTGACGAGTGCCAGATCTATCGTATTGACCATTACCTGGGCAAAGAAACCGTTCAGAATATTATGGCCTTCCGTTTTGCCAACTCCATTATGGAGCCGCTTTGGAACCGTAATTATATCGAGCACGTACAGATCTCGGTTACTGAGCAATTGGGCGTTGAAGAACGCGGCGATTATTACGATGGCTCAGGTGCTATGAGGGATATGATCCAAAACCACTTGTTGCAGTTACTTTGTCACATCGCAATGGAGCCACCGGTAAGCTTCAGCGCCGATGAGGTACGTGACCGTAAAGTTGACGTGCTGAAAGCCATGCGCAAATTTACAGCCGAAGACGTTCGTAATTCGACTGTTAGAGGCCAGTATGGCAGCGGATGGATGAAAGGCCGCGAAGTGCCCGGCTACCGTGAAGAACCAAAAGTTGACAAAGAGTCAAATACTGAAACTTTTGCGGCTATTAAGTTTTTCATCGATAACTGGCGCTGGCAAGGTGTTCCTTTCTACCTGCGTACAGGTAAAAGGCTGCACCAGTCATCATCGGTTATTACCATCCAGTTTAAGGATGTTCCGCACCAGATTTTCCCTGCCGAAGCAACAGAAAGCTGGCAGCAAAACAGGCTTATCATCAGCATACAGCCAGAGATGAGTATCCGTTTACAGGTTCAGGCTAAACGCCCTGGTATTGATATGGTATTAAACGCTGTTGATATGGTGTTTGACTATAAAGGTACTTATACCAACCAGGCTCCTGAAGCTTACGAAACGCTGATATTGGATACCATGATGGGCGATCAGACTTTGTTTATGCGTGGCGACCAGGTGGAAGCTGCATGGGAACTGGTAATGCCTATCCTGAATACATGGCAAAGCAAAAAGAGCCTGAATTTCCCTAATTATTCTGCCGATTCATGGGGCCCAGAAGCTGCTGAAGCTTTAATTGCCCGCGATGGCTATAATTGGTTCACCTTACCTGTAAACGGTAAAAAATAAAAAGCTAATGACACTGAATATCTATAACACGGAAGATGAAGTATTAACCGGGCTGGCCGATCATTTTGTTACCCTGGCTACGGAAGCTATCAACAAAAACGGCAAGTTCAGTGTGGCGCTTTCGGGCGGCAGCTCACCTAAAAAGCTATATGAACTGCTGGCTTCAACAACCTATGCCGACCAGGTAAACTGGGAAAAGGTTTTCTTCTTTTTTGGAGATGAGCGCAACGTGCCCCATGATCATAAAGACAGCAATTACCTGATGGCTAAAAAGGCCTTGTTTGAGCCATTGATGATAAGCCCGGCACAAATTTTCCCGGTTGAAACATCATTTGGACCTGCCGAGGCAGCCGCTAAATACTGGGAAGTGATCTCTGCGTTTTTTGACGATGATGAAGCAAGTTTTGACCTGGTATTATTAGGTCTGGGCGATAATTCACATACAGCATCACTATTCCCGTATACACCTGTATTGCATGATCGTGTGCCCGGTGTGAAAGAAGTATGGCTGGAAGATCAGCAGGTATGGCGCATTACCCTTAACGCACCGCTTATTAATGACGCAGCCCAAATAGCGTTTTTAGTTTACGGAGCAGGTAAAGCCGAAGCTGTAAAACACATACTGGAAGATGACGAGGATATTGAACTGTATCCAGCTCAGCTTATTGATTCGATATCTGGCGAGGTAGAGTGGTTTGTTGATGAACCGGCTGCCGCGGCATTGGAAAGTAAAGAGTAATATTTGTTATTTATAGCGAAAGGGCCTAAATGTTTAGGCCCTTTTTTGTTTACACACGTCATTGCGAGGTACGAAGCAATCCTCGATTAGTATGGCAGCTCTGCACAGTTCGCCATTGCTTCGTTCTTCGCAATGAAGTGATTATGTAATAAGTAAATGCATATTTAGATGAAGTCGGCCCTTTAGATCCATAATCCTCATTTTCTGCTACCTTTACAACATTCGAACATCGCTAAATGGATAACGAACCATTAATTAATGCTATCAAAGCCGTTGTGGATATGCCAGACGAGGACTTATCGATGTTGCTGAATTGTGTTACCCGGCACGAATTAAAAAAAGGTGAAGCGGTTTTAGAGGTAGGGCAGGTTTGCCGGCATTTTTATTTTGTTGAGGAAGGTTATCTGCGCACATGGTATAATAAAGATGGCGTTGTTATTAATCTCAATTTTACGTTTGAAAAAGGGTTTACTTCCAACCTCAGGAGCTTTAAATCCCGTAATCCTTCCGAGTACACCATTGAGACTGGTGAAAAAGCGATAGTTTATATTTTTGATTGGGACAAAATCGCTTCTAAGCATATTGATCTGCCGCTTATGGCGTTGTTTGTACGCCGTGTAGCAGTACGACTGTTGCTGGCTTCGGAAGAGCACAGTGAACTCTTTAAAATCTACACCCCTGCCGAACGGTACCATTTTATCGAAAAGAATAACCCGCGATTGCTTCAACGCATTTCGCTCTCGCAACTGGCATCCTATATCGGTGTCACCCGCGAAACTTTAAGTCGCATTCGTTCCAAAAACTGATTTGTCGATTGTGATTATTGTCACAGGTGTACGTGCATCATAATCCTCAATTTTGCCATCAAAATTTTGAATATGATCTGGTATCAGTATATAGCTTGTTTCTTCGCGGGAGCATTCCTCGCTAATGTTGTTCCGCATTTTGTTAGCGGTATTTCCGGGAATAGATTTCCTACACCTTTTGCCAAGCCTCCTGGCAAAGGACTTTCATCAGCTACCGTAAATGTAACCTGGGCATTGTTTAACCTTATTATCGGTTTCCTGTTGTTCACAACGGGTCACGTGAGCGTTGATAATGTGACTTCGTTAGTCGTGTTTTTCCTGGGGATTGCCGTGCTTAGTTTGTGGTTGAGTGCCCACTTTCAGCATAAGGATAAAGAATAAAGCGGCCGATATAAGTAGGCCTTAAATTTGATAAACTATAAGAACATAAAATGGAACAAAATACAATAAATACAGCCCTGCTGGTTATGGACATGCAGGTAGGTATTATAGGTGCAATACCCGATGCTCAATCACTTATTGCCAATCTGAAAAAAACCATAGCTACAGCCCGTAGCAAAAACATCCCGGTAATTTATGTAGTGGTTGGTTTCAGGCCGGGCGCACCCGAGGTAAGCAGCCGCAACAAGGGCTTCTCGGCAGCTAAACAACGCTTTGCCGGGGCCGATATGAACCAGTTTATGCAGGTGATCCCGGAGCTGGCCCCGGCCGATGGTGAACTGATCGTTATCAAACGACGCGTAAGCGCCTTTGCAGGCAGCGACCTGGAAGTGGTATTGAGAAGTTTTAACATTAACCATCTCGTATTAACAGGTATTGCCACCAGCGGTGTGGTGCTATCAACCGTTCGTGAAGCATCTGATAAGGATTACGAACTTACCATAGTTACAGATTGCTGCGCGGATACTGATAATGAAGTACATGAGTTGTTAATCACTAAGATATTCCCTCGTCAGGCAGAGGTGGTTACCGTAGGTAACTGGGCGAAATAAGATGCACTCATTGTGATGAGATCAATAAAAAAGCGATTGAGTTTTGGCTCAATCGCTTTTTTATATCAAAAACTCCCCCTTTAGGGGGCCGGGGGGCTTATTTCTTACCCCAGCCGTCTTTAAGCGTAACGGTGCGGTTAAATACCAATTTATCCTGAGTTGAGTTTTTATCTAAAGTAAAATAGCCTTTACGCATAAACTGAACCGGTTTGCCTAACTCGGCATTAACCAGGTCTGGTTCAATATACACGGTTGATAGTACATGCAGGCTGTTAGGGTTTATGTAGTCCTTGAAGTCGCCATCCTCGTTTGATGGGTCCTCAACCTGGAATAAACGATCGTATAACCTCACCTCTGCAGTTTTAGCGTGTTCAACACTTACCCAGTGGATGGTGCCTTTTACGTTGATGCCGCTGGTATCATTGCCTGATTTTGACTCGGGCAGGTAGCTGCAATGAATTTCGGTGATATTGCCATCTGCATCTTTAACAATGCTTTCGCCTTTGATGATATAGGCGTTTTTAAGGCGTACCATCAAACCAATGCCTAAACGGAAGAATTTTTTAGGCGCTACTTCCATAAAGTCCTCGCGCTCTATCCATAGCTCACGACCGAATGGTATATCCCTGCCACCATCACCACCTTCAACTTCCGGGTTGTTTTCGCCATGCATAACTTCGGTTTCGCCCTCAGGGTAGTTATCCAGGATCAGTTTAACCGGGTCAAGCACAGCCATACGACGCCATGCCGTTTTGTTCAGATCTTCACGGATACAGAACTCCAGCAAACCAACGTCGATCATGTTTTCGCGTTTAGCTACACCGATACGCTCACAAAACTCGCGGATAGAAGCCGGCGTATAACCACGACGGCGTAAACCACTGATAGTAGGCATGCGCGGATCGTCCCAGCCATCAACGAAGTTTTCGTTAACCAGTTGCAGCAGCTTGCGCTTGCTCATCACCGTATAGTTAAGGTTTAAGCGGGCAAACTCGTATTGTTTTGACGGGAAGATATGCAGTTGTTCAATAAACCAATCGTATAGCGGACGGTGAGGTACAAACTCCAGCGTACAGATAGAGTGTGTGATCTCCTCAATAGCATCCGACTGTCCGTGCGCGAAATCATACATTGGGTAAATGCACCATTTATCGCCTGTACGGTGGTGATGGGCGTGTTTAATGCGGTACATCAATGGGTCGCGCAGGTGCATATTTGGTGCTGCCAGGTCGAGTTTTGCACGAAGTACTTTGGCTCCATCAGGATATTTGCCATCTTTCATGTCGGCAAACAGCTGCAGGTTTTCTTCAACCGAGCGGCTGCGGTATTGATTTGGTGTACCCGGTTCGGTTGGCGTACCTTTTTGAGCAGCAATTTCTTCAGCAGTGCTGTCGTCAACGTAAGCCAGGTTATTTTTGATCAGCCCGACAGCAAAGTTGTATAGCTGGTCGAAATAATCAGAAGCGTAAAGTTCATTGGCCCAATCAAAGCCAAGCCATTTTACATCTTCTTTAATGCTGTCAACATATTCAACATCCTCTTTAACTGGGTTAGTATCGTCAAAACGGAGGTTGGTAAGGCCATTATATTTTTTTGCCAAACCAAAGTTAAGGCAAATTGACTTGGCGTGGCCAATATGCAGGTAACCATTAGGCTCGGGCGGGAAACGGGTAAGTACACGGTTGTCGTTTTTACCGGCAGCCAGGTCTTCTTCAACAATTTCCTCTATAAAGTTCAGTGATCTTTCTTCGCTCATAAATTAGTATAGCAATAAGGGCAAAAGTAACAAATTTTTGTGCGGTGTGCACTAAGAAGTGTCCTGTTAACCGGAGAAGAAAAATCGCGCCTTTGCGGGCAGGATATTATAATGTTTTCAACAACAACTCCGCCACTTCCTCGCCCACTAAACTTCCCATAGCTACCCCCATGCCATTGCACCTTACAGCACAAAAAATGCCGGGCTGTATTTGTTTAACTATCGGGCTGATCTCCTGCCCAAAACCCATGATGCCGCTCCACCAGTAATCAACCACTACGTTTTGTCCTGGCAGGATCACTTCGTTCAGATAAGTTATCAGTTGTTGTTTTACCTCATCGGTATGGCCGAAATCCCAGGTTTCTTCGGCTTTGTAGTTAATATTACGGCCTCCTCCAAACAGTACCCTGTTATCGATATTGCGGAAATAGTAATAGCCCTGATTAAAATGATAAGTGCCTTTAAGTTTCAACCCCGGAACCGGCTGGGTAACCATCACCTGCCCGCGACCCGGCACCACATCAAGTTCTGGATAAAGCTGGCTTGCAAAGGCGTTAGTAGCCAGGATCACTTTACCTGCTTTAAAAATACCTTGCGAGGTGTTCAACCTGATATGGTCATTCTCCTGTTCAATACCGGAGATACTGCAATTATTAAGTACTAATACGCCAAGCTCATAAACTTTATATAACAAAGTACGCATCATTTTTCCCGTGTGGATCTGCCCTTCAAACGGGTTGTAGATGATATGCTTTATCTTTTTTAAGCCAAATCCTGCAATTTTTTCATCCGCTACTGCATAAATGTCAGCCCGACCAATGGCTTGCTGAAATAATTTATTGAGATGATCTATCTGATCGATACACTCCTGAGCATGGTTTTCCTCATGATTCATGAACAGTTCGTGGCCGCCATGTTGATAATAATCTATCGCCTCATCGCCCAGGTTTTGCCTTAAACGCTGAAGCCCGTTCCATTTGTAAGCAACCAGGCGCATGGCCTCTTCTTCGGATGACTGATTTATTAAATCAATTTGCTCCGAAACTGTACCAAAACACGCGAAACCAGCGTTTTTAGTACTGGCGCCGGATGGTAAAAAGCCTCGTTCCAATACCAAAACTTTTAGCGCCGGCTGCTGTTTTTTTAAGTGAAGCGCTGCGCTTAAGCCCACGAGACCGCTGCCTATGATAATTACATCGGCATTATCGGTAAATGCGGTGCGTTCCCAGTATGAAAATGATGGCTCCATTGATATCAAAAATAAGTAATCGGGACACAAAAAGGTAATGATTTACCGGTGCTTTAAGTAAAGCGGAATAATTTTTGAACAGGAGCTGTAACGTTTATAGTGTTTTAAACTACTTAGTTTTATTTAAATATATTTTATCAATCATATGAATCACATTTCATTAATTATGGGATACATAGCGCCTAACTCGGCCTGGTTCCTGATGATTATTGTTGCCCTGGTAAGCTTCATTGTACAATGGCGGTTCAGGAGTAAATTTAAGCAGTATTCTGAAATCGGCTTATTGTCGGGCTTATCGGGCCAGGAAGTAGCCGTGAAAATGCTGCGCGCTCATGGCATATTTGATGTACAGGTAATTTGTGTTGAAGGGCAACTTACCGACCATTATAACCCCGAAACAAAAACAGTTAACCTGAGTACCGATGTTTTTTACAGCAGGAGTATAGCTGCAGCCGCGGTTGCCGCGCACGAATGCGGTCATGCCGTGCAGCATGCCGAAGCCTATGGCTGGCTAAGTTTCCGCTCGGCTATGGTACCCGCTATTAATGTGGCATCAACCATTACCCAGTGGACTTTGTTTATCGGCATTATGTTGCTGTTCTTTTCCGGGAGTCCTTATGTTTTAGCCGTAGGTGTGGCCGCATTGGCGCTGGTTACATTTTTTAGCTTCATAACCTTGCCGGTTGAGTTTGATGCGAGCCGTCGTGCCTTAGCATGGTTGGATAATAATTATGCTGTAGTACAAACCGGTCAGGAACATGAAATGGCAAAGGATGCCCTATGGTGGGCCGCCATGACCTATGTAGTAGCCGCGCTGAGCGCTTTGGCAACTTTGGTTTACTATGCTTCGTTTTTGTTTAATAACAGAAGGAATTAAGAGAGAGTCAGGAAGTCAAGATTCAAGAGCCGAGACAGAAGCAGGATAGCAGGAGCCAGGAAACAAGAATGTTTTAGGTTGACATTCACCAAAAAAGCTCTAACCGATTATTCGGTTGGAGCTTTTTTATTTTCAGAGTTTTCTTTTTTGGCTCTTGAATCTTGACTTCTTGCTTCTGCTTCTTTCTTGGTTCTTGAATCTTGATTTCTTGCTTCTGTTTCTTTCTTGGTTCTTAGATATTGACTTCTTGTTTCTGTTTCTTTCTTGGTTCCTGACTCTTGACTTCTTGCTGTCTCTAAGGCTAACTTCATAATCCGTTCATTTAACCGTCCAAAACTTAATGCAATGTTCATGTCGCACAGGTAGGTTTGGGTAAAATCGAGATTATGAAAAAGATAGTAAGTGTGTTTATGGTGCTTTTGGTCATATCAATAGCATCGGTTAAAACCTATGCGCAAATCAGTGTAGGTGTATCAGTTAATATCGCTCCGCCTGTTTTGCCAACATATACACAACCCCCTTGTCCTGTTGATGGATATTTATGGACTCCCGGTTATTGGGCTTATGACCAGGATGGTGGATATTATTGGGTTCCCGGCGTATGGGTAAGCCCGCCAAGGGTTGGATATTTATGGACACCCGGTTACTGGGGATACAATGGTGCTGTATATGTTTTCCATGAAGGCTACTGGGGGCCGCATATTGGATTTTATGGTGGTGTAAACTATGGCTACGGTTATGTTGGCACCGGCTATGTGGGCGGTCGTTGGGCCGGTAATTCATTTCAGTACAATACAGCCGTTGTGAATGTTAATAATACGGTTGTGCATAATACCTATATCAATAAAACGGTTGTAAATAATGTTACAGTTAATAACAACAGCTTTAACGGCCCGGGTGGCGTAACTGCTCAGCCCAGACCGCAGGACCGCGCGGCTGAAAGGGATGCGCATCTGCAACCAACGTCAGATCAGGTTAGTCACCGGCAGATTGCGGTTAAAGACAGGAGCCAGTTTGCTAAGGTAAATAACGGACAGCCGGTAACTACAGCTATGAACAGGGTTAACGGAAACCGTTTTGCATCTGACGGAAACAATGCCCGGCCATCCTCAAGGAGCAATGCCGACAATAATCCCGCAAGGCCCCGCCCTTCAGAAAGTACCGATCATCCGGTTAGCAACCAGCCAAGACCGGTAAATAATCAACAAAGGCCTGAAGGTAATCAGCCAAGGCCGGTAAATCAGCAACGGGCCAGAACTCCACAAAGGCAGGTGCCCGCGCGGCATCAGGCGGCCCCACACCGGGAAAGACAACGCTAAGCTAACAATTGCCCCCAAAGTACATTATATAAAGAAGCCCTAACTGCTTATTCAGTTAGGGCTTCATATTTTAAAATCTTGTTTCTTGAATCTTGCTGTCTTGACTCTTAATTCAGTCTGTAAGGCGCTATCAGATAAAATTCCGGGATCTGTACATTGAAATTGGCATTATCCAACATACGAACCATGTGGTATTCGCCTTTCATATTGCCCATATCGGTTTTAAGGTTGCAGCCTGACACATACTCGTGCGTATGGCCCGGTTCAATAACCGGTTGCTGGCCCACTACACCTTCACCCTCCACTTCACGCTTTGCACCGTTTGAGTCAAATATATACCAATGGCGGCTCATCAACCTGATGGCGTAGTTGGTCATGTTTTCGATGCTTACTTTATAGGCAAACATAAAATGATCGTTTGCCGGGTTTGAATACTCCGGCTGATATATGGTTTCTATGGAAACCTTAACACCCTCAGTAATAGTGGTAACCATGTGACAAGTATCGTTTATTTCAAATATATAGAAAGGGAGCAAATATTAAGCCATTTCAATGGCATATTTTTCTTCAATCTCGGCCAGGATCTGGTCAACTGATTCAAGATCAGGGGCAGTAACAAAACGCATCCTGAACTCTTTGAAATGATCTATCCCTTTAAAGTAGTTAGAATAGTGCCTGCGCATCTCAAAAATGCCTGTTTTTGGCCCTTTCCATTCTATTGATTTGTATAAATGTGCTTTGCATGCAGCAACGCGCTCGGCAATTGTGGGCTTATCCAGGTATTCGCCGGTTTTAAAATAGTGCTTTATTTCGCGAAAAATCCACGGATAACCGATAGCCGCACGACCTATCATCATGCCATCAACCTCATATTCCATTCGCCATGCCGCGGCTTTTTCGGGCGAATCGATGTCGCCATTGCCGAAAATGGGGATTTTTATACGCGGGTTTTTCTTGATATCCCTTATCAGCGCCCAGTCGGCCACGCCTTTATACATCTGCGCACGGGTGCGGCCATGTATAGTAAGCGCCTTGATGCCAACATCCTGCAGGCGTTCGGCAACTTCGTAAACATTTTTGGTGTTATCGTCCCAGCCAAGGCGGGTTTTAACAGTTACCGGTAAATGTGTTGCCTCAACAACCGCTTTGGTCATGGCAACCATTTTATCAATATCCTGCAATAGGCTTGCACCTGCACCACGGCAAGCCACCTGTTTTACCGGGCAACCGTAGTTGATATCCATCAGGTCGGGCCCTGCCAGCGTAGCAATCTCGGTAGCTTCGCGCATGTGATCGATATCGCTGCCGAAGATCTGGATACCGATAGGCCTTTCGTATTCAAAAATATCAAGCTTCTGCCTGCTTTTTGCCGCGTCGCGGATGAGGCCCTCGCTGGAGATGAACTCTGTATACATCATATCCGCGCCGTTTTGCTTACACACATAACGGAACGGCGGATCACTCACGTCCTCCATCGGCGCCAGCAACAGCGGGAACTCTCCTAAATCAATATTTCCTATTTTTACAGACATCCTTATCTTTAGCCTGCAAAAATACGAATTTTACATCGAATGATAAAAGACCCAATTCAAGTGCCTCAGCCACAGAGAAGTCAAATAACGCCGTCTTTACAATTTATTATACTGATTGCCCTAACTATCGGGCTGCTGATTGTCTGTAGTTTAATAGCCGCGGGGATTATTGGTGCCATATTCGGAACACAAACGCTTACCGATACTTTTACCTTTAATGTGCACAACCCGCATGTTGGCGCGGCTTTGTGGACATTGCAGATCATCAGCACTACCTTGCCGCTGTACCTGGCCCCTGTAATTTTTGCGCGTTTTATAGTAAAGGAGCCTGTAGATTATCTGAAAGTTACCCCCAAATTTCCACCTGTATTGTTGCTGCTGATCCTATCTATCATGATCTGCTCATCGCCGGTTATGGAAGTGCTGGTAAATGTTAATCAGAAATTGGTACTGCCGGCCCCGTTAAAGAGCTTAGAAGATGCTTTACGTGCTATGGAGGCCCAGGCCCAAAAAGCTACGGAAGCTATGCTGCAGATGAAGACCGTATCAGATATGCTTTTCGCTGTTCTGGTTGTTGGCTTGCTGACTGCCATTGCCGAAGAATTTTTATTCAGGGGTTGCTTGCAAACTATCATGATCAGGTGGACAGGAAACCCGCATGCGGCTATCTGGATCACGGCCATATTGTTCAGTGCTTTCCACATGGAGTTTTTTACCTTTTTGCCGCGTGTGGCATTGGGCGTATTTTTTGGCTATTTTGTGATGTGGAGCGGCAGCATCTGGACAAGCGTTTGGGCACATTTTTTAAATAATGCCACCCAGGTAGTGATCCTGTACCTGTATTCGCAAAAACGTATAACGCTTGATCCTAATGATCAGCACGTTTTTAATTATCAGAGCTATGCGTTAAGCGTAATAATTATTTTAATTTTGCTTTTTATGTACAGAAATACTGCTAAAGGAAAAAGCCCGCTGTTGAGTTAAATGGAAAAAAACTGGGTTAAAATTTTTACTTCAACTAATTTTTACCAATCAGAAATTGTTAAGCAGATGCTTACCGGGCATCATATTGACACCGTTTTGCTTAATAAGCAGGATTCATCGCACCGCAATTTTGGCGAAATTGAGGTTTATATTCACCAGGAGGATTTTAGTAAGGCCATTGAGATCATGATCCTCAATCAAATTAATATATGAAACAACGCGCCATCACTGGCTTATTTTTTATTATCGTAATGATTGGGTCTAATTTGTTAGGCTCTTATGTATTTAGTGTTTTTTACCTGTTATTAAGTCTGTTTTGTTTACTGGAATTTTATAAGCTGGTAAAACAAGGCGGCATGCAGCCCGAGCGTTTTACAGGCGCGCTTGCCGGGGTAACCTTGTTTTTCTTTTTCGCGGCTAATTGCTATTTCCCGGCTTATAAATATATTATACTGCTGCCGATATTGCTTAGTTTTATTCCGATAGGCGAATTGTACAAAAAATCTGAGGCGCCATTCACCAATATCGGGTTTACTTACCTGGGCTTATTAATGGCCGTGGTGCCGTTTATGTTTTTCCATGCTATGGCTTTTACACGTGGCGACGGTGTGTTTAACTTTCACGTACCTCTCGGCTTTTTAATTATGTTGTGGAGTAACGATACCGGGGCTTACCTGGTAGGCAGCAAGTTTGGCCGTAATAAACTGTTTGAGAGGCATTCACCTAAAAAGTCATGGGAGGGCTTTATCGGCGGTATCCTGATCTGCGCTTTCGCGGCATATATTTTGAGCAATTTTTATACAGAGTACAATCGCTTTGATTGGATCATCATGTCGCTCATTATCTCAAACTTTGGCACCATGGGCGATCTGGTTGAATCCATGTTCAAACGAAGCCTGAACGTAAAGGACTCAGGAGGCATATTGCCGGGCCACGGCGGCCTGCTCGACAGGTTTGACGGCCTGTTGATGGCCGCGCCAATTGTATATGCATACCTGTACTTAATTTCAAATTAGTAGTTTTGTATTAAACCATATAAATAATGACCATACATAAAGAAGGCTATACCTCACTCGCTATTACTATCCTGTTCATTTTTGTTTTAAATGCGCTGATCCAGTTTTACATGCCAACCGCGCATACCCTAAAATGGATAGTTTACATTTTTTCGGGTGCTTTATTTTTGATCATCCTGCAGTTTTTCCGCAGCCCGTTCTTCGATATTGAAACAGCCGAAAATACAATCCTGTGCCCTGCCGATGGTAAGGTTGTAGTGATAGAAGAAACAGAAGAAACTGAATTTTTAAAAGATAAACGTATTCAGCTGTCGGTTTTCATGTCGCCGGTTAATGTGCACGTAAACCGTAATCCTATTGCAGGGGTGGTGAGCTATTTTAAATACCACAAAGGTAAATACCTGGTGGCCTGGCACCCTAAGTCATCAACCGAAAACGAGCGTACTACCATCGCTATTGAAAACAGCAAAGGTGTAACCGTATTGTTCAGGCAGATAGCCGGTGCGCTTGCCCGTCGTATTGTATGGTATGTAAAAGAGGGCGATATTGTTGATCAGGGTCAGCAGTTTGGCTTTATTAAATTTGGATCGAGGGTGGATGTTTTCCTGCCGCTTGGTACTAAAATATTAGTAAATATTGGTGATGTGGTAAAAGGTGGTCGTACTGTATTAGCTGAGCTTGTTGACCCGGAGCCGGTGAAAGCAGCTAAGAAGCCTGCTGCTGTTACTGAAGCGCCTGCTGCGCCAGTTGAGCCCGCAGTATTGGTGGAAGAAGCACCAACCATGAATAGTATTACCCCGGCACCATCATTAGTAGTTGATCACCCTGAGGCTGTTGAAAGCGCGTCTGCTGAAGAAGATGCTGTAGAGAAAACTACTAAGAAGAAAACATCAACTCCGAAAGCTAAAAAAGCTGACGATACAGCTGAAGAAGCGGATAGTGAATAATTAGCATATACTGTTTATAAAAAAGCAGATGAGGGTAACTCATCTGCTTTTTTTGTGCCTGGATATTTTGCACGCGTCGATCAGCCTACATATAACAAAGCCATTTGTCATCTACGAACGGGAGTAAGGATAAAGCGATGGCGTGAGGAGAAGTCTTATGCGCCTTGTTTTGACGATTACAGAGGACTTAAAAAGGCGTATAAGATTTCTCTTTCGCCCCATGACGGAGGCCCGCGCTGCTCCCTCGAAATGACAATTTTTTACTTATTGGAATGGTAAATAGGCTGTCGCGGGTTTAGCGATAGTGTACCTGTAATTCAGCATGGTTGAAGCTGAAAGCTTAAGCCATGGCAACCACGGGTTACAAGCCCGCGGCAGTTGCGCTATGGATGGTTATGGAGCCTTGAAAAATGCCTTCGTCTTTGAATTTCAATAGATTACACCATCTGAACTTCAAAAACCTTCATATAGCAAAAGGCCTTACCGAAATTTCTTTCAGAAAGGCCTTTTAGTGTTTTATATACCGCTAAGCGGTTGGGTAAATTAAACGCGTTTTGATTTGATACGAGCTGCTTTACCGGTAAGGGCACGCAGGTAGTACAGTTTAGAACGACGAACTTTACCAACACTGTTAACTTCGATTTTATCGATGTTTGGAGAGTTAACAGGGAAGATACGCTCAACGCCAATGCCATTTGATACTTTACGCACAGTAAAAGTTTCGCTTACACCAACGCTGTTACGTTGAATTACCACACCTTGGTAAACCTGAACGCGTTCTTTATTTCCTTCTCTGATTTTATAGTGAACACTTACAGTATCACCAGCTTTGAAGGATGGAAGCTGCTTTTTTTCTACTGATTGCTCTTCAACAAATTTTACTAAATCCATGATTTTAAGCTCTTAATGCGATTTTTAGCCCGTAAAAATCGGATTGCAAGTATAGGGATTATTTTCAATAAATGAAAGTCAAATTTAAAAATTTCCACATTTAGTTTTTTTATTCACAGCTGGTTGTGGTTTATGCAGCCTTACAAAGTTTTAAAACTTCGTAAGGCTGCATATGGAGATCAATATCGGTTTTCATTTTTCAATGGTCACAGTAACAGGCTTCTTCTCTGTAAAATACGCAATCAGTGTATATATAAGCCCAGTCAATAGCAAATTGAATACAAAGTTGATAAGCGTATCGCTTACCGAATGTGAGTGTTTGTCAATATCAATAAATGTAAAAACTGCATAAGTCAACGCTATGGCTAATATAACCCAGCCAATAATGGATACAGGCAGGTAGATGATCCCTTTGCGGGTAAACCAGTTTAATTTCATGTTGATTAGTTTTTGATGGATATGTTTTCTGTAATGGCGAAATTGATGAACACCAACACAATGGCAAGGCTGATGAGGATCAATACAATGTTCCATAGTTTTAACCGGATACTGATATTGAGTTCTTTTACCTTAGGCCTGTTGGGATCTATTTGCTGAACCTGTACGTGGATAATGGACAACAGGTTGATCACTATACAAACAACAGGCAGTATAAATAATACCAGCGGACCGATATAATCGATATAGGGTACCTTCTCCAGCTGAACCATCATGCTGAACATGGAGCTAAACCAGTTTGCATTAATGTGGAAGTGATAATACATGAATACACATATCAAAAAATAGCAGGGGACTATTACCAACCATAGTCCCAGGGCTGCCGAACGCCCGGCGTTCATAATGGCCATTTTTACCACATCCAGGTGTTGGGATGGGTTTACATCGGGTACTTTTAAATTTTCCATTTGCTTTAAAAATTCGTCCTGATCTTTCATGTTAATTACCCTTATAATGCATTAATTGATTTTGGTTGCAGTGGTTAAAGCATGTTTCTTAATTTCTCCAATCCGCGCGAAAGCAGTGATTTTACTGTGCCCTCGTTTTTATTGAGGATCTCGCTGATCTCGGTATTGGTTTTCTGTTCAAAGTAGCGTAATGAAATCACCTCCTGGTATTTGATATCCAGTTTAAGCAGGTTTTCGCGGATGCGGTTATAATCGCGATAAGCTTTTAGTTCCTGCTCCATCATTTCGCGTTCGTCACTGGCATGGTCATGCAGCAGTTTTTCCATCTGCGGGTTTTCCAGCAATTGCTGTAATGATTCGGGTTTGTATTTGCTGCTGCGGTAATATTGGTTAAGTTCGTTAGTAGCAATACGGTAAAGCCATGACGACAGGCTTATGCCCTTCCATTTAAATGAGCCTATTTTTAAAAATGCTTTCAGAAAAGTTTCGGCAGCAATATCCCGGGAAAGGTCATAATCGCCGCAACGCCGCATGATATAGCCAAACACCGGTTTATACCAACGGTCAAACACCTGCCCAAAAGCAGCCGGGTTGGTACGGCATTGTTCAATAAGCTGGGCTTCGGTGTGGTTAGGGTTCATAGCTGCAACGCTACTATAATGCAGTATGCATTAATTGGTTGCAATCTAATTTAAGGAAATTGGTTTGTGTTTTGAGTGAGTGGTTGTTTTTCGGGTGAGTGGTTGATTGAGTGGATTAGGTGAGTGGGTGCCGTCCGGTGAGTTGAGATTATCGATTAAGTCGGTGGTTGGCGTATTGAACTAACCATTCTTCACTCACCAAATCAACTATTCAAAATGCAATAACCACTCACTTAATCCAACCTAATGAACCACTCACCAATAAATCATTCACCCCTATTCAACAGATCAGGCCTTCTCGCTTTGGTACGCTCTATAGCTTGTTCGTGACGCCATTTTTCAATTTCGGGTGTATTGCCTCCCAAAAGTATATCGGGTACCTTGTGGCCGTTCCAGTCGGCTGGGCGGGTGTAAACCGGGGCATCCAGCAGGTCGTCCTGGAATGAATCAGACAGGGCCGATGTTTCATCGCTTAATACACCGGGAATAAGCCTCACCACGGCGTCAACCAGTACGGCTGCGGGCAGTTCTCCGCCCGAAAGTACATAATCGCCTATCGAGATCTCGCGGGTAACGTAAATGTCCCTGATGCGCTGATCGATGCCTTTGTAATGACCGCAAAGGATAATGATATTTTTTTTGATAGAAAGCTGATTGGCGATAGCCTGGTTCAGTGTTTCGCCATCAGGCGACATGAAGATGATCTCATCGTATTCCCGCTCAGATTTTAATTTTTCGATGCATGCCGCAAATGGGGGGATGGTCATCACCATACCACTGCCACCTCCGTAAGGATAGTCATCTACGCTTTTTTGCTTATTGGTAGCATAATCCCTCAGATTGTGAACTACAATTTCAGAAATTCCTTTTTTCTGCGCACGCTGCAAAATAGAATGTGCAAAAGGGCTTTCAAGCAAACCGGGTAAGACAGAGATGATATCGAAACGCATACTTTCTTCAGACTCAGGATAAAAGAATCAGGATGCAAGATTACTGAAAAATGTCTTCTCTCCGAAATCGTCTTGGTTCCTTACTCTTGAAGTCTTGCTTCTTTAGTTCATCCTCTATGCTGATAGATCCCCCATAAATTACCCGCCGGGTCAGTAAAATGCGCCGTGATTTCCGGAAAATCTTTGCCTATAGGTTGGGTTATAATGCCGCCATTAGCCGCTATCAGTTTAACTGTAGCTTCGGCGTCATCAACCATAATGGAGATCAGCAGACCGGCCTTACCCATCGGCTCCCGACCGGTTACCCACATGCCGCTTACTTCGCCCACGCCATCATCAAATGAAGTGGATCCATAGTTGTCGGTTCGGATTTGCCAACCGAAAACAGTTTGGAAAAACTTTGCTGATGTTGCTATATCGATGGCAGGTATTTCAACATAACATATCTTGCCGTTGCCGTAGTTGGGTTGCTTTGCCATGGTTTTACTGAGTTAAAATGATAAAATCTACGCTAAAATTATGTCATTGCGAGGAGGAACGACGAAGCAATCGCATGCTGTACAGAGCGGATATGCTCTCGTGCGGTTGCCACGCTTCGCTCGCAATTGACATGATTTAAATGTATTTATTTTGTTAAATAACCTTCTCAATCATCCATCGGTGCCCGAATGGGTCAATAAAATCGCCTTGGCGGTAACCGTAATCCCAATCCGTTACTTCAGAATCTACTTTTGCGCCGGCTTGCCTGGCGGCCTCAACAACAGCATGTACATCGTCAACAAAAAGGCCGATAGTAACGCTGGTAGCTTTTACGGTATCCGGGCAAAGTACAGCCGTTCGTTCGGTTTCCTCATGCAGGTGGAAGATAGTGCCATCTATAGATAGTTCTGACACATGAATGCTGCCATCATCATTGCTGAAACGCCTGAGCTCGACTGCACCTAAGGCTTTACTGTAAAAGCTAATGTCGGTTACGCCGTGCGGAATGGCTAACTGCGGCGCGAAACTTGGTTTTGTTGCCATGGTTATATTGGTTTGGTTAATCCTCTTCGTCTAAAGAAAAAATATCCTCAACCGGTTTGCCAAATACGCGGGCTATTTTTAAAGCCAGCACTGTTGATGGCACATACCGGTTACTCTCGATGGTATTAATGGTTTGGCGCGATACACCAATAAGTTCCGCAAGCTCGGCCTGGGTTATATTTTTGATGGCGCGTTCAACCCTGATATTATTTTTCATGCCTGCCCCTCTTCCTTATTGATGAGGCGGTTGTTCTGGAAAATTTTCCACCTGAAACGCACAATGAAAAACACAAGCGGTACCAATAAATTTAAAAACAAAATATGTTCGGTGTCTTTGCTTAAAATTAAACTCACCACCAAAAGTATATAATTTACATAAATAGCCCACTGCAATGAATCGAGCCTGAGCTTAAAGATCTGTTCATCCTCTATGCGCTCTTTCGCGAAAGCAATAAAGAATAAGCCGATGGCCATGAGCAGCGTGGTGGTCATGAAAAAGATGTGATGGCTGTTAAACAGGTTGTCACTATCGGGTTCGTCATGCATACTAAAGCCCATCTCTTTTTTAAACATTACGATGGGGATATGGATCAGGAAAAGTGCCAGCCCCAAGTACCTGAACCAGTGCGGAAATAAAAAGCGTGATTTCATGATTGTATGGCCTCCTTAACCTCTGTTGTTAAACCCCTGTTGAGTAAATAGATCTTCCACCTGAAACGGATAATGAAAAACACCAGCAGAGTTAATACATTATACATAGTGAACATAAGAAAACTGAGCCCGTAGGAAGCGAAGATCACTACAGCGAAAACTATATAATTTATATATACAGCCCACTGTAACGAGTCGGAACGAAGCTGTACAATGTGCTCGTCCTCTACAGTCTCCTTTGAAAAGGCTAATAAAATTAAGCCGGATAAGGTTAGGAATAGCTGGATCTCATCGTCGAAGCATTCATCCCTGGCCGCGTCCGTAAAGCTCTGTGCAGTGGGGCGCAGATTATACCACACGAAGATTTGATTTGAGCTGTTTTGCGAATAAATAAAAAAAGCGATTCCTGCTAAAAATAAAAACAGCCCCAGGAACCGGGCTTTTGACGGAAATAAGAATCGTGATTTCATAATTGTAAAGTTTGGCTTACCAAAAGTAAAACAAACTTTACAAATGTCAAATATATTTGACAAAATATTTTTTTAAATCATTCAGCGCTGTTTAAAAACGGTTAAAGATTTTTTCAAGTAGAGACGCATAATTGCGTCTCCTGTAGGACAAGCAGCTTTGCATCTCTCTTTGCTATCGTAAATTACATGCGGGAGACGCAATTATGCGTCTCTACAATTAAAAACAATCGCTTACCGGTAGATAAAACTTCATTGCCGTTGGTTTTAACCAACGGAGTAGTGAGTTGCACGGAGAGGCTTTAGCCCAAATCCGTTTGTATAATTGGGCTAAGGCCAGGACTCTTCAGTCTTTTATGCCGTTGGTTTTAACCAACGGCAATGAATTAAATTGCTTCTAAATAAAAATGCCCGTGGGGACACGGGCATCGGTTTTAAAATTCTTATTTCTTACTTCTAAAAGTCTTGCATCTCAAAACGCTATCCTTCCAGGTAAATATCCAGCAGGCCTTCGGGCAGGTCGATATAAATTTCGCCGCCTTCAACATCAATACCTTTAATGATCTCGATGTTAAGCGGAAACAGTACTTCCTTATTTTTATACTGAACGGTAGCTATCAATTGCTGCGGATATTCCTGCACAGTTAAGATCTCGCCCAATTCGCCATGGGTTTCATCTATGGCGATAAAGCCTTCCACATCATTCAGTGTAAATTCACCTTTTTTCTTTTTAGGCTTCAGTTTATTGGGCAGGTAAATATCCCGTTTAACCAGTGCCGAGGCTTTTTCTATGGTGTCAACGTCTTCCAGGTTAAGGTAGGCGTTGCTTTTTTGCAGGTACTTTATTGATGATACAAAGTAAGGGATCATCTTCCCGGCAATATCAATAAATACAGCATTGAACTTAATATCTTCAATACCATCAAAATCAACGTATATCTGCAATTCGCCTTTCAGGCCTTTGGTTTTTAAAACTGTACCTATCCTGAAATGATCTTCAGCTTTCATATAAAATGAGTTAAACAATAATGGCGAAGCTGTTAGCCTCGCCATTATCCGGATTTAAGAAATCAAACGTAAAGATTCAAGATAAATGTTATTCCTGCGTTCTGTACGCTTAATCAAATAATTATTCTGCGCTTTCAGCTTCTGCTGCTGCATCTTCTGCAGGAGCTTCTTCTTCAGCAACAGGAGCGTTTTTAGCAGCGATAGCAGCAGCTTTTTCTTCGCTCTTTTTAGCTTCAGCAGCTAAAGCAGCTTTGCGGGCTTCGTCTTTAGCAACGTTAAGGCTGGTTTTTTTACCGGTGATTTTGCCGTCTTTCTGGTCAAGCCATTCAGCAAATTTAGTTTCAAGTTGCTCTTCTGTTAAAGCACCTTTTTTAACACCACCTTGTAAGTGTTTTTTGTAAAGCACACCTTTGTATGAAAGGATAGCACGACAAGTGTCAGTAGGCTGGGCACCGTTGTTAACCCAATCTAAAGTTTTGTCAAAGTTGATGTCGATAGTTGCTGGGTTAGTGTTTGGGTTGTATGAACCTAAACGCTCAATGAAGCGTCCATCACGTGGAGCGCGTGCGTCTGCTACCACGATGTAATAAAAAGGTTTACCTTTTTTACCGTGTCTTTGTAGTCTGATCTTAGTTGCCATTGTAAATTTTTATGTATTCAACATTATCCCCGGAGTTCTTTCTGCGGGGATGCAAAGGTATTAATTTTTATCACAATTAAAAATAGCTGATAATTAATTATTTATCTTTTAGCTGTGTGGCTTAAGGAGTTGCATGATAAACGGTAGTTTTTTACTGATCAATTGTCGTTTTTTCAAACTTAACATTGCAGTAAATCAAAAAAATCGGAACTTACCCGCCATGAGTATCACCAGGAAAACACGTATAGCAATTGATATGGATGAAGTTATTGCCGATACCATTGGCAAATTCATCAGCATGTATAAAGAGAGGCACAATGAAGAAATCATCCTTGGCAATATGGAAGGCAAGGAGTTTAGAGAGATCCTGCCGCCCCACCTAAGCGAAACTTTGCGCGTATATATTAATGAGCGTGGCTTTTTCAGGGATATTCCGGTAATGCCCGATGCGCAGGAAGTGGTGAAAGCCCTGCATGAAAAATATGATGTATATATAGCATCGGCTGCTATGGAATTCAAATACTCGCTGGAGGATAAACAGGCATGGCTTGAAGAGCATTTTCCTTTTATCTCATGGACAAACATTATTTTTTGCGGGCACAAGATCCTGGATGTAGATATCATGATTGACGACCGCATCAAAAATTTCACCACATTTAACGGCCGTAAAATACTTTATACCTCGCCGCATAACATGCTGCTTACCGATTATGAAAGGGTAAATACCTGGAAAGAGGTTGCCGAAAAATTATTGTAGTTGTTTGTTTATCATATAAATAGCTATACCTTTAAATAAATACGGCTTGTTTCCATGTTTAACCCAAACCCTGCTGCAAAAGGAAATTGTACCATTGTTTTTGATCTTGACGAACAGAAATACCTGTTTGTAAGCGAAAACTTTTATAGCCTTTTTGGTGTAGGGGTTGAGCATCTTCATCAAAATACCAATTTTTTGAATGGCCTGGTAAAGCCTAAGGTTTTGGCCGATATTAAACGGCTTACCGCTGAGTTGCCCCCCGGCGAGTCGATCCAGATGACTTATCACCTGGAAGCAAATCAAAAACAACTAACCGAAAAAAGAACACTTACTATTGATGGGCTTACCGGCCATAAGATCATATTAAGTAATATCACAAGTGCCCTGGCTGTTGTTTCAACCCCGGGATCCTTGGGAAAAGTTGGCCTGCGTGAACGATTTTTAGATTCGCTTATTAATTCGCAAACCAATTTTTTGATCAGGATAGGTATTGATGGCAAATTCACCTTTGTTAACCGCCAGTTTTTGAAAACCTTTGGATATGCCGTGGATGAGATTATCGGGCATCACTTTTCAAAAACAACCATTCCGGAGGAGGCTCATCTGTGCGAGGAAGCTTTTTCTAATTGTATTAACAATCCCGGCAAGATCATCAGGCTTATTCACAAAAAGCCTGCTAAAGACGGCACACTTCATGATACCGAATGGGAGTTTGTTTCCATAGCCGATAACGAAGGGAATATATTTGAAGTACAGGGCATTGGCCGGGACATTACCCCGCAAATGCAAATGCGGGAAGAGGCTTTGCAAATAAAAGACAGCCTTGAAGCGCTGATCAACAACACTCAGGATCATATCTGGTCGGTTGATAAGGAATTACGCTACCTTTATATGAACCAGGCTTATGTTGAGCAGGTTACTTATTTAACAGGTGTACAACCTTATAGAGGCCAATATTCTTATAAACACGAGGGTTTTAGCCGGCAAATAATTGACGACTGGACGGTTTATTATAACCGCGCCTTAAATGGTGAGCGTTATTCAATCATCAGTGAAAGTATTGATCCTGCGAACGGACAGAGCTTATATTTTGAGGTGAGCTTTAACCCCATCTACACAGCTGCCGGCGATATCATTGGCGCGGGATGCTTCGGACATAATATTACCGAAAGGCTCAAAATACAGAAAGAACTTGTTGACCAAAACGAGCGTTTAAGAAACATCGCCTCATTAAGTTCGCATGAATTGCGCCGACCGGTAGCAAGTATGCTGGGCCTTATAGGTTTAATGGATCGCGAAGATTTTTATAATCCCGAAAATAAAGAGATCATAGCCCATCTGTTTACCGTGAGCGCCGAAATTGATGCCGCTATCCGGCTTGTTGTTGACAGCACCATGCCAAATAAAACAGCCCGGACTAAGTAGTAGCCCGGGCTGTTTTATTTATCGTTTTAGCTGAAATTACATAGATAACATTTCAACCAGCTTAATCATGTTAGGATCAATACCCTGGTGATGTTTAATGGCATGCTCAAATGGCGTATAAGCTACTTCTCCGTTAATGAGGCCGATCATTTCGTTGCGGTGTCCGTCTCTTAAAGCTTCAACGGCAGCAGCGCCAACGCGGCTTGCCAGTACCCTGTCCATACAGCTTGGTGCACCACCACGTTGTATGTGGCCTAAAATAGAGATCCGGGTATCATAGTTAGGGAATTTTTCCTGAACCAGGCGACCAACTTCAAACGCGCCACCTGCTGTATCGTCGCCTTCGGCTACAATTACAATACGTGATGTTTTGTCTTTACGGCCAAACTCAAGGCGGTTAAATAAACCTTCGAGCCCGGTTTTACTTTCAGGGATCAGGATGGCCTCGGCGCCGGTAGCAATACCGGTACGTAAAGCAATCAATCCAGAGTCGCGGCCCATTACCTCAACAATAAATAAACGATCGTGCGATTCGGCAGTGTCCCTGATCTTATCAACGGCATCAACAACGGTGTTAATGGCGGTATCATAACCAATGGTAAAATCGGTACCTACAAGGTCATTATCAATAGTACCTGGTAAACCAACTACCGGAATATCATATTCGCTGCCAAAAACTTTAGCGCCGGTAAAAGTACCGTCGCCGCCAATGGCTACCAATGCATCAACCTTGTTTTTTACCAGTTGTTCGTAAGCATTTTTACGGCCTTCGGGGGTTCTGAAATCATCACATCTTGCGGTTTTAAGTATAGTACCGCCACGCTGAATAATGTTTGAAACGGATTTACGGTTCATGGTGAAAAAATCACCTTTGCCCATGCCGTCGTAACCACGGCGAATACCCGTGACTTCAATTCCGTAATACATCGCGGCACGTACAACCGCTCTTATGGCAGCGTTCATTCCGGGTGCATCACCACCTGAAGTAAAAACGCCGATATTTTTGATCTGAGTCATTTTTTTGTGTTGGTTATAAACAGGCTAACCTATTCATAACTAATTAGGGTTGTAAATATTGTTTTTATTTAAACCCCGCGCCTAACCAATAAAACGCAGAATTTGAATTTTGCGCGAATTTACATTTATTTTTTTAACTCGATCCCTATTTTTTGTAAGCGGCTATGCCACTGTCTAAAAATTTAAGATAGCTTGCAATGTTGTAATTTGCAGGTGATGGCGCTATTTCGGCACCTGATGCATCCTTAACTAAATTGCCGTCGCTGTCAAGCATTACATATAGCGGTTGCGAGTTTGCATTGAAACGCTGGGCCTCAAGGTTGCTCCATTTGCCACCAAGCGTGGTGATTTTTTTACCGCTGTACTCTGACACAAATTGCTCAGAAGCAGGTAGTTCAACTTTGTCGTCAACTACAAGCTGCAGCAATACAAAATCATTTTTCAAGCGGCTAAAAACCTGTGGGTCCGACCAAACATTGGCCTCCATCTGGCGGCAGTTAACACAATTGAAGCCGGTGAAATCAATCAGGATTGGTTTGTGCAAAGCTTTTGAAACCTGTAAGGCCTGGTCATAATCATACCATGCATCTAAACCTTTGGTTTTAATGCGGGTATAGTTTGCAGCATACTTACGTTCACCAATACTTGCTGGTATAACCGCTGAGGGAGCTGCTGCCGATGAGCCGGAACCATCAGGAATAGCTGATAGGTTAAAATCCTGGGTAGCCTCCGGAGGTAAAAACGCGCTAATTGATTTTAAAGGCGCTCCCCACAAGCCTGGTATCATGTAAATAACAAACGCGAAAGTAATTATAGCCAGGAAAGTGCGCGGGATGCTTAGGTATTTAACATCGCTGTCGTGCGAAAACTTGATCTTACCAATAAGATAAAGCCCAATCAGTAAGCCGATGGCTATCCATAGCGATAAAAAGATCTCGCGGTCAAACCAGTTCCAGTGATAAGCCAAATCCACATTTGATAAAAATTTCAATGCAAATGCCAGCTCAAGGAAGCCCAGTACAACCTTTACGCTGTTAAGCCATCCGCCTGATTTTGGCAGGGTTTTAAGTGCCGAAGGGAATAAAGCGAATATGGTAAATGGCAAAGCCAATGCTAACGAAAAACCAAACATACCCATTGCTGGGCCAAGCCTGTCGCCTTTTGAAGCTGCGTCAACCAACAACGTTCCTATAATAGGCCCTGTGCACGAAAACGAAACAACAACCAGTGTTGATGCCATAAAAAATATACCTGCAAGGCCACCTTTATCCGAATTTGCATCCAGCTTATTGGCCAGCGAACTTGGCAGGGTAATTTCAAACGCACCCAAAAAGGAAATGCCGAATACGATGAGCAGCAGGAAGAAGAAAATATTAAATATGCCGTTAGTGGCCAGTTCGTTAAGCGCGTCCGATCCAAAAATTATAGAGATCAGCAAGCCCAGCGTAACATAAATTACGATGATTGACACCCCGTAAATAAGTGATTGCATAACAGCCTTGCCTCTGCTGCCACTTTTTTTGGTGAAAAAGCTTACAGTTAAAGGCAGTAATGGGTAGATACAAGGCAAAATTACCGCTGTAAAGCCGCCCAGTAAACCTTCAATAAAGATCTGCCAAAGTGATTTTGGCTTTTCTGCTGTTTTTGAAGCGGTGGTGGTTGCTTTTGATGCCTTGGCCGCTTCCGCTTTTTTTACCGAATCAGCGTGTTTTTTCCTGATGGCTAAGCTGTCGGCAGCGGTTGGGATATCTGTAAACGTAATACCGGCAGCTGATGCGGTAGTATCGGCAGATTTTGCCTGCACAGCATAAACCGGGTTAGCTCCCGCTATATTAAGAATGATCAGGGTAATTAATGTGATGAGCCCGGCGCGTAGGGAAGCGCCTCTATTTAATAATTTCATGACTACTGTTAAGGTGTGCTGAATTATTTACCTAAAGGAATATTAAACTCAACATCTTCTGGTGGCAGGCATTTCATATCGTTACAGGTCATAAAGGTTAATTTACCTGTAACCGCTGTTGCTTTGGGCGATTTTAAACTGATTTTTTGGCTAAAAACAACTTCCTTTTCAAAATAGCTCACATTCATGCTGAATGATTTTTCGTATTTGCTGATAGGGGTTGGTTCAGAAGTTTTGCCAACAGGAGCATATAATTTTGATGGGGTAAACTCAAATGAAGTTTTTATTGGGCCGCCGTCTTTTACTGTTTGTGAATAAATGTGCCAGCCGTTTTGTATAGTTGCTCTTAAGTATACAATAGCTTCTTTATCATTCATTTTTTTTGCCGCGTATGACCACCTCACCGGCGATTCGATCTGGGCGTAAGCGCCAACGCTGATGATAAGCGCGGTTACCAATACCAATAGTTTCTTCATTTGTGTTTTAAGTTATTTATTTGTTTAAAAATTTCAATTCTTTGAGGTTAAACTCCAATTGCTGCCCCTTAGTATCTTCAATTACCAGCAGGCCGTTTGGCAATACATTTTTTACAGTGCCATTAAAAACTCTGTTGTTTGACTCAAAGCTTTTAACCTCGTTTAACCAATATAGTCGGCTTAAGTAAGTATTCCTTACAAAATCAACCTCGCCAGCCTTGAGTTTCAGATAGTATACTTCAAGGCAGTTGCAAATTTCCGATAATAACAGGGTTAATTCATAATCCTTTTGTAAGATTTGTTTGACAGAAGTGGCATTTGATGCCCCGGAAGGGAAGTTTTCCTGGTTTATGTTTAAGCCGATGCCAATAACCGAGTCTTTAAGCTGCCCGCCCTGTATGGTATTTTCAATGAGCATACCGCCAAGTTTCCTGTCGCCGTAATAGATGTCATTAGGCCATTTGATCTTTAGCTGCTCACCCAGGATAGGTTGCAATGCGTCATACACGCCCAGGCTTGCTGCGCGGTTCAGGTCAAACTGATCGCCAACGGCTAAAAAATGGGGCTTTAGTAACAGGCTGAAAGTGAGATTTTTTCCGGGTTCGCTATGCCAGGTGTTTTGTTGCTGGCCACGGCCGGCATATTGCTCTTCTGCCATAATGACCGTACCTTCGGGTACTGGCGTGGAATTTGACAGTAGATTTTTAAGAAAACTATTTGTTGAGTCAACTTGTTTAATTGTTACTAAATTTTGACCAACAAATAATCCTGAAAATATGTTATTTTGCAAAGTGTAATAATTTTATACTCAAAAACGTTCAAAACTAATTCTTTTTGATGGTAAAAAACAAAGTGTTAAGTGAATCTGCCTATATTTCAGAACTGGCAATACATGGTATCCAGGAAAAAAAAGGCAATGATATTATTAGGTTAGACCTTCGTAATATTTTCAGTTCAGTAGCAGATTATTTTGTAATCTGTCATGCTGATTCGTCGACACAGGTAAAAGCTATTGCAAATAGCATTGAGGATGAAATTTTCAAAGCCACCCAAGCCGAACCCTGGCGCAAAGAGGGAATTGAGCATGGCGAGTGGATACTGCTTGATTATGTGGATGTTGTGATCCATGTGTTCAGGACCGATAAACGTGAGTTTTATGGAGTGGAAGATTTGTGGGGCGATGCAGATATTAAATATTATAAAAGTGCATAAACATCCGTCACAAAAAGGCTCAACGCATAGTCTTACTGTTACCGCGTAAAATTTAAATTATAGATTGTAAGTTTGAGCTCGTTAAAAGAAATGAAAGATATTAAAGATTCTAAATCAGAAAATCCAAGACCTATCCGAAAAATTGTGAACAAGAAGCCCTCTCCAAAACCGCCAAAGTTCAATATCATGTGGTTATATGGTATTGTTATCCTGGCCTTTTTATTGATCCCGGCCTTGTTAAACGGCGGATCGGGCAAACCGGTTACTTTCCAGGAGTTTGAAGCTAACATGCTTCGTACCAATGATGTTCAGAAAATTGTAGCTTATAAAAGCGGTGATTTGGTAATGGCCGATGTTTATATCAAACAACAAAGCTTATCAAAGCCGTATTTTGCCAATAACGTATCTAAAGACAAAAACTTTTTCAATACAAGCACCAGCAGCGGTCCGCAGTTTACTTTTACAGATGCCTCATACGAGAGTCTGAAAAAATCAATTGCTGATGCGCAGAAAGATGTACCAGATGATCAGAAAGTATCATTGCAATTTGAGCAGGGCCACGAAAGCCTGTTATCAAACTGGTTGGTACAAGGTGTTATTATGGTGATCTTATTTGCAGGTGTATGGATCTTTATCATGCGCAGGATGAGCGGTGGTTCGGGCGGTGGCCCGGGTGGCCAGATCTTCAATATCGGTAAATCAAAAGCTACCCTGTTTGATAAAGAAGCCCAGGTAACCGTTACGTTTAATGACGTTGCCGGTTTGGAAGAAGCCAAACAAGAGGTAATGGAAATTGTGGATTTCCTTAAAAATCCTAAAAAATACACCAACCTGGGTGGTAAAATTCCTAAAGGCGCACTGCTTGTAGGTTCGCCTGGTACAGGTAAAACCTTGCTTGCTAAAGCCGTTGCCGGTGAAGCACAGGTGCCATTCTTCTCACTTTCAGGTTCAGACTTTGTGGAGATGTTTGTTGGTGTGGGTGCGTCACGTGTACGTGATTTGTTCCGCCAGGCAAAAGATAAAGCGCCTTGTATCATCTTTATCGATGAGATTGATGCTATCGGTCGTGCCCGTGGTAAAAACAATATAGTAGGTGGTAACGACGAACGCGAAAACACCCTGAACCAGTTATTGGTTGAAATGGATGGTTTCGGTACCGATTCGGGTATCATCATCTTAGCTGCTACTAACCGTCCGGATGTACTGGACTCAGCGTTATTGCGTCCGGGACGTTTCGACAGGCAGGTATCTATCGATAAACCGGATTTGATCGGCCGTGAGCAGATCTTTAAAGTTCACCTTAAACCTATCAAATTATCTGACGGTGTTGACGCCAAAAAATTATCGGCTCAAACCCCGGGTTTTGCAGGTGCCGAAATTGCTAACGTTTGTAACGAGGCCGCGCTGATTGCTGCCCGTAAAAATAAAGAGTCGGTTGATATGACCGATTTCCAGGATGCTATCGATCGTGTTATCGGCGGTTTGGAAAAGAAAAACAAAATCATCTCTCCCGAAGAGAAACGCATTGTTGCTTACCACGAAGCTGGTCACGCTATTGCCGGCTGGTTCCTGGAACATGCCGATCCATTGGTTAAAGTATCTATTGTTCCTCGTGGTGTTGCCGCTTTGGGTTATGCCCAATATCTGCCAAAAGAGCAGTTTTTATACACTACCGAGCAGCTGCTTGATGAAATGAGTGTATCAATGGGTGGCCGTGTTGCCGAGGATATCGTTTTCGGTAAGATCTCAACCGGTGCCTTGAGTGACTTAGAGCGTATAACCAAACTTGCTTACGCCATGACCAAAATTTATGGTATGAACGATAGCGTTGGTAACGTATCATTCTACGATCCACAAGGCGAGTACCAGTTTAACAAACCTTACTCTGATACTACTGCCGAAATGATAGATAATGAAGTGCGTAAGTTGGTTGATGTGGTTTATCAAAAAACTAAAGATCTGCTTAACCTGAAACGTGATGGTTTGGAAAAAATAGCTCAAAAGCTATTGGAAAAAGAAGTATTATTCCAGAGTGATTTGGAAGAGATATTAGGCAAGCGTCCGTTTGACGAGCGTACTACCTATGATAAGTTTGTAAACGGCGAGGCCGCGTTAAACCCGGATGTGGATAACAACGCTATTCCTGATACACTGACTAATCCTGAACTGTCAAGAGTAGACAGCGAAGATCCAAAACTTTAATTTTAAATAATAATACAAAGCCACCGGCCAAGCTGGTGGCTTTGCTTTTTTGTAACCATGAGGGATATCACCACATCAAAAGAAAAACTGCTTAAAAAAATCAGGAAAGCGCTTTTGGAAAAAAGGGATAACCCATACCCTCAACTGGAAGATCTTCCCCTTTACCCTCCTTCCGAAGAAATGCCCGAGGTGATCTTCGCCGAGCAGTTTACCAATGTGGCAGGTCAGTTTGTTTTTTGTGAAGATGAACTGCAGTTTATTGAAAACCTGCTCACCCTTGCCGAAGAGCGCAAATGGCATAAAATTTACTGCTGGGAACCCAAGCTGCAGGAGATCCTGAACCAGTTTGAATACCCCCACTACGAAACCGATAAAGACTTTGAACAGGCCGAAGTTGGGTTTACCCTTTGCGAAGCATTAATTGCCCGTAACGGCAGTATCCTGCTTTCCAACGGAAACACGGCCGGCCGCAGGTTGAGTATCTACCCATCGGTGCATATTGTATTGGCCTATACCTCGCAAATGGTTATGGACCTGAAAGATGGCTTTAAACTCATCAAAGCCAAATATGGCAACCAGCTGCCATCCATGATCAGTACGGTAACCGGTCCGAGCCGTACCGCCGATATTGAAAAAACACTGGTTTTAGGAGCCCACGGCCCTAAAGAGCTATTTGTTTTTATGCTGGAAGGTTAATCTGAACCTTGATTTTCGTGATTTAAGGATTGAGTGGATTTGATTAATCCACTGTTTCTTCTTTACACCTTTTGCCTTTTCCCTTTCACCTTTCTATCCTTTTCTCCCTCCTTTCCATCCTTTCTTTACCGTGTTTTAACGGGGTGTAAAACCGTGAAATAACGGGTAGGTTGTTTTATATTATTTGATTAGTTTGGTGGCTTAATTTAAATCCCCTGATAATATGGACTCTATTGACTTAAAGACAGCGAGAGAAATGGTTGCGAGGTACAAAAAAACCCGCAAAGCAGTTATTGATAAGCATCATGGTGTTAACGATACGGAATCGACATGGCTCCCAATAGATAAGCTGAAAGAGTTTGTTAACAATCTGCCGCCGGAAGCTACCGGAGTGAGGCTTCATTTTGGAGTGCACGGTGCAGATCATAAAGATGCTCCTCATCAAACATCGGTTGCTATTGTAGGCACAGTGGCCGGTAAAAGGCCAAATGAGCACGTTGACGCCATACAGGCCGATAATGAGATTGCAAAATCAGCGAATATGCTTGCCATGGTAAAGTCAGGCAGAGATTGCCCGCCTGCCTGTCCGGTAGCCTGATAAAATTATAGCTGCATGAATGCTATTATATGTTATTTTAGCATTCATGCTCGATTGGTTTTATTACGTGATGTTTGTGGTGGCATTAATGTGCTGCCTTTTTGCGTATAAATCGCTTGATAGAAGGTTTAAGTGGCTTTTACCGCTTTTAGCTTTTGATGTGATTTATAATCATCCGGCCGTATTTAAGTTTCAGATTATTAACCATACCAACGCCTGGTGTAATAATTTTGACGACATACTGGAGTTTGTATTCTACTCGATATTTATTATGTCGTTTGGTAAAGATGAGGAACGCAAGCGAAAGGGGTATATAGCTATGGGTGTTATCGTGCTGTTTTCGCTTGTTGACATATTTGTTATCCAGGGTTTTTGGAAAAGAGCAACCATAGCAATCGTTGTGCAAAATTTATTCGGCATTTGGCTCATTTGTAACTATTACTACAGATTGCTAAATGACGATAACGATGAATATATAGAATTGATCACCCATCCGCCGTTTTTAGCGATAACGGGGATCTTCTTTTTTTATCTGGCAATGACCTTTTATTACGCTTGCTTTAGCTTTATGGTGTATAAAAACAATTATCACTTTTATCTTTTGGCAATGACGTTGTTAAACCTAAATTCCTTAATCATAAACGGCCTATTTTCATTTTCCTTTATATGCTTTTTCAGGAAGAACAATTTATCCTCGTAATAATTGCTGGTACCGCCCTGTTGCTTTTGCTGGGCGTGTTCATGATTAGCTTTATGATGGTATATCAAAAAAAGCAGAACAAGAACTTGCTTGAGCGCGAAAATCTGAAAGCTTCGTTTAAGCAGGAGATGCTAAAAACCCAGATTGAGATCCAGGAGCAAACTCTCAATGACATCAGCAGGGAAATCCATGATAATATCACCCAGGTTTTATCATTTGTAAAACTGAGCCTTGGTTTGCTCAACAATAGCCTGGACGAAGAAAAGAAAGGCCGCGTAAACGAAAACCGGGAATTGATTTCGCAAACTATTAATGATTTAAGAAATCTTTCAAAGAGTATGAGCTTTGAGCATATCACCTCGCTTGGGCTTATAAAAGTACTTGAAGCAGAAACGGAGCGCTTAACCCGCAGCGGTATTATCAACGCTGTTTTTACTGTTGAAGGGGATGTATACAGTATGGGTGAACAGCGCGAGCTGGTAATATTCCGCATATTTCAGGAAGCGGTAAATAACACCCTGAAATACGCTAAGGCGGCTAACCTTAAAATCAGTTTGTATTATACTGCACAAATGTTTAATTTGCTCATCGAAGATGATGGTGCTGGTTTCAATGCCGAAAAGGTTGAAAATAAGGGCGGTTCGGGGTTACGGAACATTGAAAACAGGGCAGCTTTAGTAGGCGCGGATGTAATTATTACCAGTTCGCCTGGTAAGGGTTGTCAGATAAAATTGTCGTTCAATCCCCTGGTACAACAAATTTATGCTAAAGGAACCCATTCAAATAGCCTTAGTTGATGACCACAAACTCTTCAGGAGTGGTATGGCTGCTCTTGTAACCAATTTTAAAAGATACAACATACTATTTGAGGCCGCAAACGGACAGGAACTTGTAAACACTATTAAGAGTGGTACCGTTCCGGATATCGTATTGCTGGATATCAGCATGCCGGTTATGGATGGCGTAGAGGCGGCTCAGATACTCCGCTCGAAATATCCCGGTGTGCGGATCATCATTTTATCGATGTTTGAGGATGCCGAAAAGGTGTTGCTTATGGTTAAAATGGGCGTAAAAGGCTATCTGCTTAAAGATTCGGAACCTTATGAGGTGGAAGATGCACTACTGAAAGTTTCGCAGGGTGAGCTCTACTACCCGGAATTTGTAACCCGTCACCTGATTACCAATTTCAACAGCAAATTAGAGAATATCAAACTCAACCCGCGCGAAATTGAGTTTCTTCGTTTTACGGGAACCGAGCTTACTTATAAAGAAATAGCCGAGGCTATGAATATCAGCGTGCGTACCGTTGATAGCTACCGCGATCAGCTTTTTGAAAAACTCCAGATCAAGAGCCGCGTAGGACTGGTTTTATACAGCATAAAAAATAAATTGATTGAATTGTAATTTGCTAATTAATTTAGCAAATTTGTTCAATGTCACATGAGGAAAATCCGGAATTTTTTAAAGGACGCGGGGCACAGGTAAACACGCACAATAAGTTTCTGAAAAACAAGTATGTACTTGATCATATCGAGGGTATTGATGAGCCGTTGCTTGAAAATACCAATACACAGCTTTTTGAAGAAACACCTAAAAAAATTGTAAGCGAATCCAACAGTCCCGATTTAAGCCATATGTATTCCATCAATCCTTACCAGGGTTGCGAGCATGGTTGCATATATTGTTATGCCCGTAACAGCCATGAATATTATGGTTTTAGCGCCGGGCTTGATTTTGAGCGGAAGATCATTATTAAACCAAATGCCCCGGAATTGCTGGAGCAATATTTCAACAAAAAAAATTACCAGCCGGTTTGCATCATGCTTTCGGGCAATACCGATTGCTATCAGCCTGTTGAACGCAAGCTGGGGATAACGCAAAGGTTATTGGAAGTTTTTTGGAAATATAAAAACCCGGTAAGTATCATCACCAAAAACAACGTGATCCTGCGGGATATCGATCTGCTTGCAGACATGGCCAAGCTGAACCTGGTGCATGTAAATGTATCCATTACGTCGCTTAACGAACAACTCCGTCAAAAATTGGAGCCTCGCACAGTTACCGCAACGGGGCGTTTGGCAGTTGTGCAGAAACTATCGGAAAGGGGCATTCCGGTTCGGGTAATGGCGGCGCCTATCATTCCGGGGTTAAACAGCAACGAAGTACCCAATATCATCAAAGCGGCGGCCGACAGGGGGGCTTTAGCCGCCGGTTTTACGATGGTGCGCCTGAATGGTAGCATAGCCGAAATTTTCAGCGACTGGATCTACAAAGCTTTTCCGGACAGGGCGGAAAAAGTGTTGAACATGATCCGCTCAACACACGATGGGCAGCTAAATGACAGCGATTACGGCCGTAGGATGAGCGGCGAAGGTAAAGTGGCCGAATCCATTCACCAAATGTTTAAAATGGCCTGTAAGCGCTTTATGGGCGACAGGCAGATGCCAGAATACGACTATAGTTTATTTGTACCAAGGAAAGGAAAACAGACGAGTATGTTTTAGATGTTCGGCAAGTTGATTTAATCTAAATTACTCATTATCTTAACGTGCTTGAATTTATATTTATAGAAAATGGACGATAATTTATTTCTTGTTCCACGAGAAGTTGCCGGTGATAAATATGGGTTTGAATTTTTTGCAAATTTGGCAGGTAGCACACTTCTATTGAGAAATCAGGAGATAGTTATCGATTTTGAATCCTGTAATTTCTTTGAAGGCAACTTGTGTTCTATTTTAGGCAATATATTAGATTCTTGCATCGAAAGAGGAAATAGAATTAGCATTAAAAATTTGATAGGCAATGTTAGAGGTGCTATTAGTAGGAATGGCTTTTTGCAAAACTTTGCTTCAAGCATTAGTTCTCCTAATTTGTTTCAGACAAGTGTTCCCTATCGAAGATTCAAGATGGAAGATGAAAGTATTGCGAAGGACTTTTTTAAAGTAGAGTTATTTGAAAAGCAGAAAATGCCCAAAATGAGTCCATTAGCTCAAAAAGAGATCATAAGAAATATTTTTGAAGTTTGTTTAAATGCTGTAACTCATGGAGAATGCGAATATATATATTGCTGCGGACAGGTTTATTTAAGAAAGAATACTCCTAAGGCAGTGTTAACGTTTACAGATTTAGGAAAAACGATAAAAGCTAATGTTAATAATTATTTAGCAGAAAATAAAAGTGGCATAGACGCAATCAGGTGGGCTTTAACAGATGGAAATACCACTAAAACAGCTGCTATACCAGGAGGGTTGGGATTGAAATTATTACAAGACTTGATTCATTTAAATAAGGGAACGCTGCAATTTATATCAGCTGATGGTTTTGTAGAAGTGTGCGAAGGTAAAGTAAATTCATCTTCGTTAGAAATAGACTTTCCAGGAACAATAGTGACAATTGAATTGTTATTGAAGGACCCGAATTTTTACATATTAAACACGGAAAAAAACGATTGGGATGATTTTTTTTAATAATTTTACAAGAAAGCTTATGATATTAAATCTAAAAGAGATTATAAAAAGTGATACTGCACTCAGTCCGGATGCGGGTAGCACTATATTTTCTTTAATTAATAGGGGGCTATTGGAAAGACAAGATATAAAGCTTGATTTTTATGGAATTGAAGTTGTTACTTCAGCTTTTTTAAATGCTGCAATTGGTCAATTGTACTCTAAATTTGAGTCGAAGGATTTAAACGAGCATCTGAAAATTGTTAACCTGCCAATTGAAGACAGAGCTCTATTAAGGAAGGTAATTGAACGGGCGAAAGATTATTTCCAAGACCAAAAATCATTCGAGGAGCGGATGGATGATTTGTACGGAGATGAGTAAAATCTACACCTATAAAGATTTTGATCCAAAGCAAAGTCATGAATACTTAATTGATAATAGTGTTTTGCTATTTCTTTTTGCTCCTATAGGTAATTATAACAGCCGTCAACAAAGTCAAATATCGAAGTTTATTAGTAATGCAAAAAGCGTTGGAGCCGGTTTACATACTACGTCTTTAGTTATTTCGGAATTTCACAATAAGGTACTTAAAGACTTCTTTGACGAGTTTAAAAGAATCCCGGCAAATTCAGGAAAGATATCTTTAAAAAAAGATTACAGACCGTCTGAAAATTACAAAGCAGATATTTCGGCTTTAACTTCTCAAATAAAAGCAATTCTCAAAATCTTCAATCGCTTTCCGGATGACTTCAATCAAATCAATATGGATCTTATTATGGAAAATACCAATTATGTAGACTATAATGATGCTTATTTTATCGAGTTGGCGAATAGAAAGAATTGGATTATTGTAACACGCGATAGAGACATTATAGAAAGCAAAATGCGAACAACTCCAGTTTTATCATTTCTGGATTAACTTTTGATTGTAAAAGTTTCCAAAATCACCCCCAACACCTATTCCTACTCCAATCACATAGCACAACAAATCACTCCACAGAAAGCCCTCGCCCAAAACCAACCTGCCAAAGAGGGTGTGTCGCAGGTCATTTATCCAGGGCGCTTTATAAAGCTGGCTAAACTCTATCGCGAAGCAAAAGATTAAGGCGGCAATTACATTGAATCTAACTGGCTTGTTGATAAAAAGAAACCGCATGATAAAATAAACCATAGAGGCCCATAAAATATCACCTATAAATAATGGGATGAATTTAAAGTGCCGGGACAGTAAACCCAGTATAATGGTTAATATTATTAATATGAAAAAGGTTATACGGTTTTTAGGCATGCAATAAATATCGGCTAAATAAGCGCAACAAAAAAGGCACCCACCGGGTGCCTTTGATATATTTAACTTTATAAGTGGTTGCTTATGCTTCTTCTACCTCTAAAGCCATTTGCTCGTCAACAAGGATACGTCCGCAATGCTCGCAAACGATGATCTTTTTACGCTGACGGATATCTGACTGGCGCTGAGGCGGGATCTGGTTAAAGCAACCAGAGCATGAATCACGTTGAATAGTTACAACTGCAAGGCCGTTTTTTGCATTTTGACGCAAACGGGTGTAAGCAGTTAACAAGCGCTCTTCAATGTTATCCATTGCTTTTGCAGCTTGTGAGTTCAATTCGGTTTCTTCTTTTTCAGTTTCGGCAGTAATGGTGCCTAATTCTTCTTTCTTAGCGTCAAGGTCGGCCTGACGGGCTTCCAGATCGGCAAGTGCTTTTTCGTAAACCTGGGTTTTGTTGGTGATTTCGAAGCCGTATTCACGGATCTTCTTCTCACTAACCTGTATATCTAAGCCCTGGATCTCAATTTCTTTTGAGATAGCGTCATATTCGCGGTTGTTTTTAACCTCGTTAAGCTGGCCTTCGTATTTTTTGATGTTTGCCTGAGCTTCTTTGATCAGGTTTTTACGGGTAACTATGTCATCTTCCACATCGTCAAGTTCACCTTTGATTTTTTGGATGCGGGTTTCAAGGCCAGCAACGTCGTCCTCAAGGTCTGCAACTTCCATTGGCAATTCGCCTCTTACCTGGCGGATCCTGTCAATCTTGGTGTGGATAGTTTGTAGCTCGTATAAAGCTTTAAGCTTTTGTTCTACGGTTTGTTCCATTAAATAAAATATTTGACGGGGTTTGTATTTACTTCTGTTAAACGGACGGCAAAGATAGGGAATTTTTTCCTAATTATTTCATACAATAATTGTTGCGTAAATTGTTCACTCTCAAAGTGTCCGATATCCGCGATAACTATCTTTCCTTCGGCATCAAAAAACTCATGATACTTGTAATCGGCAGTGATAAAAATATCGGCTCCGGCAGCTATGGCATGCTTCAGTAGAAAGCCTCCCGAGCCACCGCAAACAGCTACTTTTTTAACGTGTTTGCCTATTAATTTAGTATGGCGTATCACATGGGTACGCATCTTATCCTTTACATGAAACAGGAAGCTTTCCTCGTTAATTGGTATTTCAAGTTCGCCAATCATTCCGGAGCCAACCTGCTGATGCTGATTGGTTAAATTGTAAAGATCATAAGCCACCTCCTCATAAGGATGGGCCAGGATCAGCGCCATCAGGATCTTACTTTCCAAATTGGCTGGATAAACAGTTTCTATCCTCACCTCATTTTCCTTATGACGTTTACCAACTTCGCCAACGTAGGGATTAGCGGCATCATTGCCCTTAAATGTTCCGGTACCCTCGACATTAAAGCTGGTTTCGCTGTAATTGCCGATGTTGCCTGCTCCAGCGCTAAACAAGGCGTCGCGTACGGCATCAGCATGGCTTAGGGGCACATAGGTAACCAGTTTTTTGATCAGGTTATATTTAGGAAGCAGGATCCGGGTATTTTTTAGCCCTAAAGTTTCGCAAATGCGGGCGTTAACACCCGTCATGATGCTATCCAGGTTGGTATGAATAGCGTATATGGCAATGCCTTTACGAATGGCTTTTTCAACCACCCGCTCTACATACGTTTTACCGTTAAATTTTTTAAGCCCTTTAAAAACTATAGGATGGTGCGATATGATCACCTGGCAACCTGTGGCAATAGCTTCGTCAACCACGGCTTCGGTACAGTCAAGCGAAACCAGGGCCTGGCTCACTTCCTGGTCCGGATTGCCAACTATTAAACCGGAATTATCATAATCTTCCTGGTAGTTGAGCGGGGCTAAGCTTTCAAGGTAAGCGGTTAAGGCGGATAATTTCATTAAGCAAGTTTAGAGATAAATAATGGCTTGTTTAACTACTCATTTTAGCCATCTGATAGCTTTCGTAAGCCATATTTTTATTATACTCCAAAGTTATCGACTTATTGTTGATCAAATCGACAATAGTACCTATAACGCAAAGACCTCCTGTTAAAAAGTAAAGGATACCCATGCCAATTTGCCCCAATACAAAGCGTTGTATACCTGCAAAGCCAACAAAACCCAGCAAGGTAAATAACAATATATCCTGCGAATTTTTACGCTTGTTGCTGTACACCATGTAAAAGTATTTTTTCTGGCTTTCGGTCAAGTCAGGAGTAGCATGTTGTAAAAAGCCCATTTCTTCGGGTGAAAAGCCGGCGAAAGTGCTGTGTGGGTCCTGGTACATGTTCATTTTAGGTAAGGCTTGTTTGATAGTTATCTCAAATTTAAATAATTCTGCCATTAAACCTAATAGTTAATCATTCTGAAAAATTTAGCTATAACGGATAGGGGTAAACCTATATCCGGTTGTAATACCTGTATGAAAGTTTTAGTAACCGGTGCAACAGGTTTTATTGGCAGGCAGCTTAGCCTGATTTTGGCTATGCAGGGCTACGAGGTTAAAGCTCTATGCCGCAATACCGATCATCCGTATTTAATAAAGCATAAAAACATTGAGCCGGTTACGGGCAATATCTTATATCGGCAAAGTTTGGGCAGGGCTATGCAGGGCTGCCAGCAGGTGTACCATACCGCGGCTATGGCCAAAATGTGGTGCCGCAACCCCGATGATTATCATGAAACCAATGTTGTAGGCACCCGAAATGTGCTTGAAGTTGCAGCCAATGCAGGTGTGCAAAAAATGGTTTATACATCTACCTGTGGTGTATGGGGCCCAACGGTTAAACATCCGATGAGCGAAAATGATCCGCGGATTGCGGGTTTTCCCATAGCCTATGAGCGTACCAAATACCTGGCCGAACTTGAGGTACAAAATTTTATAAAACACGGGATGCAAGTAGTTACGGTAAATCCTTCACGGGTTTATGGCGAGGGGCCGGTTACCGAAAGCAATACAGTTGGCAAAATGGTTTCGGCCTATATGCGCGGCAAATGGCGCTTTATTCCCGGCAGTGGTGAGCAGGTAGCCAACTATGCTTTTTTAAGTGATGTTGTTGATGGCCATATTGCAGCTATGGATAAAGGCCAAAGCGGAGAACGCTATATTTTGGGTGGAGAGGATATCAGTTTTAACGATTTTTTCAATACCGTTTGTGAGGTATCCGGCAAACAGCACCGGTTGATTCACCTGCCGCTAAAGGCGATTGAATTTTATAGTCATATAGAAAAGCTCAAAACACAGCTTACCGGTTTACGCCCCTTCTTTTTGCCTGAGTTTGCCGAGCGTTTAAAATATGATCAGAAGTATAGCAGCAACAAGGCCATAGCACAACTGGGTTACCGCATTACTCCTTTTGCCGAGGGCATACACAAAACAATTAATTACCTAAAACAAGCCTGAACCATGATCACTCAAACAGCCATCATAACCGGAGCCAGCGAAGGACTGGGCAAGTCGTTTGCCATTGAACTGGCATCGCGCCATATTAACCTGGTATTGGTTTCATTACCCGCTTCCGGTTTGCCTGAATTGGCTTCCTTTATCCGCAAAAACTTTGAGGTTAAGGTGAATTATCTTGAAATTGATTTAACACTTGCAGAAAGTTACCCGGCAATTTTTAATTACCTTAGTGATGAGCAAATTACAGCCCACCTGCTTATTAATAATGCGGGTTTGGGCAACTGGTCGTGGTTTGAGGATCTGAACATTGGTTTCTACAAAAAACAAATTGAACTGAACGTGATTACACCTGTACTGCTTACACGCTTATTCCTGGCCCAGGCCGATGCTGCCTCTACTTCATACATATTAAATGTGGGCAGTTTGGGCGGTTTGTTTGTGGTACCCAAGAAACAGGTGTATGGCGCTACCAAATCATTTATCAGGTATTTTACCAAATGTTTACAGCTGGAACTGCATGGTTCAAACGTAAAGATCAGCTTGCTTAGCCCTGGAGGTATTAATACCAAGCCCGAACTGCTGGTGATGAATAATAAGCTCAAAGGCATATCAAAGGCAACCATTATGGAGCCGGGACACGTAGCACGTATAGCGATAGATGGCCTGTTGAAAGGGAAAAAAGAAATTATCCCGGGTATGATAAACCGGGTACTTGTTTTATTAAACAGTTTGCTGCCCGCTGCTGTTAAGGAAATCATTATAAGGCAGCGACTGGCCACCATTATTAAAAGCTGACGGCATGATCATTTCATTACTTACGTATAGGCATATTAAAAACCTCTGCAGCTTTTTTAAGCGTACGCGCAATAGCTTTAAGCTTATTAATAACGAGCGTATTGTTATTATCTCGGGCAGTATGCGCGGGTTGGTATTGTATTTTGACCGCGATGCCTGCGAGGTGAAAAATGGAGAAACCGATTTTATCAGTATCGACATTACCCGCGATTTTTCGGTTGATATGCTGATGCGGATCCTGGTTAATCATAATATCATAACTCCCGCCTTTGAGGGCTGATGCCCCTCGCCATCCCCGGACTAATTCATACATAAGCCGTAACATAAATGAACACCCAATTGTCCGTATCCGAACGATAATGTTTTCTGATTGTGGTGTAAGTTGTTGATATGTAGCAATTTGAATTATTGGCACTGTTTTGCATGTTACACTATGAAATAAAGTGGATTTTTATGCTGAAGAACTATATCAAAACCGCCTGGCGTAACCTCGTTCGCAATAAATTTTATTCGGTGATCAATATTGCAGGTTTAACTGTGGGGCTTGCCATTGGCATCCTCATCCTGCTTTGGGTGCAGGACGAATTTAGTTTTGACAGTTTTCACAAAAATGCATCAAACATTTACCGGGTTGAACTTTTTGGCGGTACCGGTGCATCAAAGCAGATTTGGCAGGTTACGGTTGCCCCCATGGGGCCGCTGGCCAAACAGGAGCTACCCGCTGTGCAAAATCAGGTTCGCTTAACCAATAACTGGTTTTTCTCGCTGTTTAAATACCAGGATAAGGTTTTTAATGAGCAGGCTGTTGGCTTTGCAGATCCATCGTTGTTTACCGTTTTTGATTTCCCGCTGATTGAAGGAAGCAACGTAAAGCCCTTCACAAATGATAATTCTGTAGTGATCACCAGGAGTACAGCAAAAAGATATTTCGGAAATGAAGATGCTTTGGGAAAAGTTATTGTGGCGGATAACAAAGAGAATTTCACGGTATCGGGTGTGATTAATGATTTTCCGCTTAACTCAAGCATTAATTATGATATGATCATGCCTATGAGCTATCATGTCAAATACATGTTCACTAACTATAAAGATGACCTGAACCATGATTTTGGCAATTACTCGTACGAAACCTATTTGCAGCTAAAACCCGGTACCTCGTTAAAACAACTATCTGCAGATTTGAATAAGGTTCACTTAAAACGGAAGCCTGAAGATACGGATGCCGATTACCTCCTGCTACCTGCCACCAAAATGCATCTCTACAATGCCGATGGTACCGACAGAGGCATCAGCACAGTACGGATTTTTATCGTTATAGCTTTGGTAATACTGGTTATAGCCTGTATCAACTACGTTAACCTTTCAACTGCACGGGCTATGCTAAGGGCTAAGGAGATAAGCATGCGTAAGATCATCGGCGCAGCCAAAACACAATTGTTTATGCAATTTGTGATTGAAACTGCTTTGTTGTTCGCAGTTTCGGCGGTTTTAGGAGTGCTGGTAATTTATAATGTAATGCCGGTTTTTAACGCAATTGCAGGTAAGCAATTGGTGTTTAATCTTTCCGATTATCATATTTGGTTTGTTATCGCAGGAACCATAGCCGCTACACTTGTGCTTTCCAGTATTTATCCGGCCTTGCTGCTATCATCTTTTGAGCCATTAAAGGCGCTTAAGGGCAAAATATCAAACAGCATTGGTGATGTTCTTTTCCGCAAGATATTAGTAGTGGTGCAGTTTACCTTCTCGGTAGTGTTGATTATCGGTACCATTGTTATCACCGGTCAGCTCAATTATATCCGGTCGAAAAATTTAGGATATGATAAAAGCCATGTGTTTGGTCTTTGGATGCGGGATATGAAAGGCCATTATGATGCCGTAAAAGCGGAGCTGTTGAAACAACCAGGCGTTGAAGCTGTAACCCGGTCTACGGGTAATATTGTTAACAATGGAGGTATTTCTGGCGATACCGATTGGGATGGAAAAGCTACCGGGCAAACATTTATTGTACATCCACAGGGTATCGATAAAGATTTTATCTCCTTCTTTAAAATAAAAATGGCGGCAGGGCGTGGCTTTGAAGGTTCGGTGAGTGATTCGGCCCATTACATTCTGAACGAGGCTGCAATCAAGGAATTAGGAATGAAAGACCCTATAGGCAAACGTTTCAGGCTTCGTAAAACCGAAGGGATTATCATCGGTGTTGTAAAAGATTTCCACTTTGCCAGTATGCGCGAAAAAATTGGCCCGATGGTATTTTTTTATGCACCGGATACATATGCTTCCTTATATTTAAAAACAACCGGCGAGGGTGCTCCCAAAGCTATAGCAGCTGTCGAAAAGCAATTTAAGCAATACAATGGTCAGTTCCCGTTCAGCTATACTTTTTTGGATGAGATTTTTAACAAACTTTACCAGGGAGAACAGCGTGAAGGAACTTTGTTTAACTATTTTGCCGGTATCGCGATTTTTATCTCTTGCCTTGGTCTGCTTGGCTTAGCGGCCTTTACAGCACAGGTGCGCACCCGCGAAATAGGTGTGCGCAAAGTTTTAGGCGCAACGGTAGGCAGCGTGGTTACCCTGTTGGCTAAAGATTTTATTAAGCTTGTGCTGATAGCCATTGTTATTGCCTTCCCGATAGCATGGCTGGCCATGAATCACTGGCTTGACGCTTTCGCGTATCGCATAGGTATAAATTGGACAACCTTTGCATTAGCAGCCGTGATAGCCATTTTAATAGCCTTTATTACTATCAGCGTCCAATCCATTAAAGCCGCGCTTGCTAACCCGGTTGATAGTTTAAGGCGGGAATAGTTTTTGGGTAGAAAATCAAACTCGTGTCATTACCAGTAACCATCAGGCGTGTCCTGAAAGAAATCGGAATGACGTTAAGCAAGAATAAATAGTTTTTGGTTTGCGTTTATGGTGCGTAGGGCAGCGTTAGAGATTGTAGTGTAAAGCCCACAGCGTGTGTAGGAATTTGGGCGTGACTAAGCGAGGACTTGCAACGGAAAGCCCGGGCCGCAGGCAACGCCCAAATTGATAATAGATATCAAAAAAATACTGATAGTCAGTAGCTTACGGTGGTGCGATTGTGGGTTGTTGATTATTAATGATATTTTTTGATTCAATTTTGTAAAAATGGGCGTTGCCTGCGGCCCGTGCTATACGCTCATACTACACAGGCATTATCCGTCAGCTGACGGACGGTATCCGCTCCTATCACTAACGCGCCCGGCGCACACCATCGAAAAAGAAATATGCTATACTTCATCATGTTTTTTTCAGGACACGCCTGATGGTTCCTCGCAATGACGTTTTTTATAAGGATATATTAAAACAACTCCACCAACCGCTCCAAAGCCATTCCTCTTGATCCTTTGATCAGTATGGTAGAATTGCTTATTGGCTGCGCTTTTAAGGCGGCAATAGCATCTTCGGCAGTTTCATAAAAGGTTGCCGCGCCCTGGTTTCCGGCTTCTGATTTTTGGCTTAAAAAATCTTTGCCAATAAAAATCCGCTCATCAACCGGTGTATCCATTGCCTTTTTAATAACTGCGGCATGTTCAACTGCTGCTTCGGAGCCCATCTCAAACATATCGCCCAAAATAAGCACCTTTCTTTTCGCTTCTATTTTGCCTACGTTTTCGATAGCTACAAACATGCTGCTTGGGTTAGCGTTGTAGTAATCGCAAATGAGGGTATTGGTAGCCGTTTGCACAATTTGCGAACGGTTGTTTTTAGGTTGATAGCCTTCGATACCGGAGTTAATTTCATTGGCCGGTAAGCCGAGATAGGCACCAATACAAATGGCTACTAAAATATTGGGCAGATTATAGGTGCCGGTTAGCTGGGTTTTAACTTTATAGCTGTCGCCGGTTTTATTGTTGGTCCACTCCAAAGTCAGGAGCGGAGAGTTTTCCAACAGTTCGCCGCTGATGAGGTTATCAATAGCATCGGTTCCGTAATAAATAACATGGTTAAGATGACGGGCATCTGCCATCTCCATTAAAACAGTATCATCGCTATTAACAAAAACAACATTCCCACTTTCCGACTTTCCGACCTCCGGACTTTCGGACTTTTTAAAGAAATCATACAGTTCCCCCTTGCCCTTCTTCACCCCCTCAACACCACCAAAACCTTCCAAATGGGCTTTGCCTACATTGGTAATTAAACCATGCGAAGGTTGAGCGATGCCGCAAAGCAGCTCGATCTCTTTTTGATGATTGGCGCCCATTTCAATAACCGCCACTTCATGACTGGCATCAATAGTTAATATGGTAAGCGGTACGCCAATATGGTTATTTAAATTCCCTTGTGTTGCCTGGGTTTTAAAATGCTGGGATAGCACGGCATTGATTAGCTCCTTGGTGGTGGTTTTGCCATTGGTGCCGGTAAGCCCAACAACCGGGATACCAAGCTGACGGCGATGGTGACGTGCCAGGTCCTGCAAAGTTGTTAACACATCATCAACCAATAAATACTGTTCGCCTAATTGGTAATCGGGATTATCGATCACCGCGTAGGCGGCACCGGCCTCCACTGCTTTTTGAGCGAAGGTATTGGCATCAAACTTATCGCCCTTAAGCGCGAAAAACAGGCTGCCAGGAATGATCTTCCGGGTGTCGGTGCTGATTACGGGATGTTTGAGATATATATCGTATAGTTGGGTTGTGGTAGTCATGTGTTTAATGGCAAGAATAAATCAAAAATACATCATTTAAATAAGTTTAATACCGGAGTTGACTAATTCCCCTCTTGAGAGGGGGCGCGTTAGGTGTGAGCGAAAGCAGGGGTGTGTTATGCAAGCAGTAGATTATAGGAAGATTAACACACCCCTACACCCCTCTCAAGAGGGGAATCGCACAAGGGCCGCGCTTTATTATTGTCAATCGGAAATACTTAACAAAAATTATTCCTACCTCTTCATCCAGTCTATCACTGCCCTGATCTCGCCGTAGCTATAATCCTCGCCTAAAATCTCTTTTATGGGCGATAGCCTTTCAGCACCGTAGCTTTCGACAGCATCAGCAATAGCAGCTATTTTTTTCTGCGGAACAATTTCGGTAATATCCAGATCGCCGTTTTGTACATAATAACTCAGGTGTGTTTCTATGGTAGATGTAGTGAAACCGCGTTCAGCAGCTATTTCCACAATCGTTTTTCCGGAACGATATAGATTAAACGTTTCGGCTTTGGTATCACTGTTTCGCGAAGAAGTTTTGACTTGCCCTGTCGATTTCGTCTTACGCTCGCGCTTAGGTGATTTCTGTTTTATTTTTGAACCGAGGCTTTTCTCTGCACAATATTCCTTAACAGGCTGCAATAACTCGCGGCCATAGCGGGCCAGCTTGATGTCGCCGAAGCCAGATATTAATCGTAGCTCATCCAAACTTTGCGGCAGGTAGGTGGCCATTTCCTGCAATGTGGCATCAGATACGATAACATATGCCGGCACATTTTCATTCTCGGCAATACCACGCCTAACCTCTCTTAAGCGGTTAAACAACGGAGCTTCATGTGGCAGGCTTTCTTCGTGATGAACTTCTTCTACTTTTTCTATTTCAATAAACTCAACCTTTTGTCCGCCTTTTAAAACATCGGCGCTTAACGCGGTAAGTTTTAAAACCGGGTATTCATCGCCCGCGGTTTGCAGGTATCCCATGGTTACCAGTTCACGGATGTGGTGTTGCCAGTCGGCCTTGCTGATATCGGCGCCAATGCCGTAGGTTTTAAGCTGTTTATGCTCCTCGCGGATCTTGTCGCTTTTTGATCCCCGTAAAAAGTCGATCACATAGTTTGCACCAAAACGCTCATTTAACCGGGCAACTGCCGAGAGCGCTTTTTGAGCAATCAGGGTTCCATCAAAACGTTTGTATTCGGTGAGGCAAACATCGCATGAGCCGCATTTGGCCGGAAATTCCTCGTCGAAATATTTCATGAGGTATTGTCGGCGGCAAGAAAGCAGCTGGCAATACTTTACCATATCATTAAGCTTGTTGAGCATGATCCGGCTTTGCTGCTCGTTACCTTCAACTTTAGCGAAGCCCTGCAGTTTCATGGCGTCACCCGGCGAGTAAAGCAGCAAAGCTTCGGATGGCAGGCCGTCGCGTCCTGCCCTGCCGGTTTCCTGGTAATAGCCCTCAATGTTTTTAGGCAGATCGACATGCACCACATAGCGCACGTTTGATTTATTGATACCCATACCAAAGGCAATGGTGGCTACAATGATCTTTACATCATCGCGCAAAAAGGCCTCCTGGTTGCGGGCTTTTATTTCGTTGCTTAGCCCGGCGTGATAAGCCTCGGCGGCAAAGCCCTCATCCTTTAAATCTTCGGCCAAAGCTTCGGTAGATTTCCGGGAGAGGCAATAAATAATGCCCGACTCATCTTTATGCTCATTTAAAAAGGCGGTTAGCTGTTTAAAGCTGTTCTTTTTCGGCGTTACGTGGTAAGTAATATTTGCTCTATTAAATGAGGATACAAATATGGCCGGCGATTTAAGATTAAGCTTTTCAAGTATATCCTTCTGAGTGAGCTTATCGGCCGTAGCTGTAAGCGCGATAACCGGCACCGACGGAAATTCCTCCTTAAGCCCGGCAAGCATCAGGTATTCGGGTCTGAAATCATGGCCCCATGATGAGATACAATGCGCCTCGTCTATTGCTATTTGCGCTACTTTCAGCGTTTTTAAAAAAGGGATCAGCTTGTTGTCTTTATTCTCCTTGCTTTCGGCACTGAACAAGCGCTCTGGCGCAAGGTAAAGCAGTTTGATCTCGTTGTTCCGAAGACGGTTAACCAGGACCCTTGTCTCCTCGGGATTTAATGACGAATTGAGGAAAGCTGCCGGGATGCCATTCACATTAAGACTATCTACCTGGTCTTTCATCAACGCGATAAGCGGAGATATTACTATGGTAAGGCCATCTAACAATACAGCAGGCAGTTGGTAGCATAGCGATTTACCACCACCGGTAGGCATTAGTGCCATTACATCCTGCCCTTTAAGTATATTTTGAATGATTGCTTCCTGCTCATGCCGGAAAGCACTATAACCAAAATATTTTTGCAGGGCCTGGATAGGTGTCATGTTTGTTGATATGCTTCAAATGTGCAGATATGCAAATGTGCAGATTTCATTTAAATTTCAGATGTGCGAATGTGCAGATGTGCAAATGATAAGTGAGCGATATGAGAATGTACAGATTTCAGATGCGCAAATTTTTCTATCAGAAACAAAGGAATCGCTTTGATCCGAATAATTGATACGAGGCTCCTATGGAGCCAATTCACCGTAGTTTGTGTTGCTATAAACACGATACTCCTAACGGAGTTAAATAATACCCCAGAGGGGTAACGTGTTTATAGCAGGTTTCAAGTAAATTTTAAGGCTCCGTTAGGTGCCCCGTAGTTTAAAAGCGATTTCCCTGTTATCCGAAAGCTGCATACAATTACATTTTCTCATTTGCATATCTGAAATTTCCACATCTAAACAATTTGCACATCTGCCAATATTTTGTGCATATTAGCTTATCTCTTTTCTCCCACACATTATTATATAATATATGATAAAAAGACATTTACTTTTCTTTGTATTTATGGGTTTCTTTTGTTCGGCATTCGCGCAAAAGATCCAGTCGCCGCAGGAGTTTCTGGGGTATAAGCTGGGAGAGCATTTTACCCCGCATTATCGCATTGTCGAATATTTTAAATATGTGGCCTCGGCATCAAAGAATGTGAAGCTGCAGCAGTTTGGTACCACCAACGAGGGCAGGCCATTATTAGCCATGTTCATAGCATCCGACGAGAATATCGGTCGTTTGGAAGAGATCCGTCATAATAACCTTAAACTGGCCGGTGTTGAAAGCGGCGGCGGCAGCACATCTATGCCGGTTGTTACCTGGCTGAGCTATAACGTGCATGGTAATGAGCCTGCATCAAGTGAAGCCTCCATGTGGACTTTATTTGACCTGGTTGATCCCGCAAACACGGCTACCAAAGCCTGGCTAAAAAATATGGTCGTGGTTATCGACCCATGTCTAAACCCCGATGGCCGCGACCGTTATGTGAACTTTTATAATTCGGTAGTCGGCTCCGCGCCGGATGCTAACCCAACTTCGCGCGAGCATGTTGAACCATGGCCGGGCGGCAGGGTTAACCACTTTTACTTTGACCTTAACCGCGACTGGGCCTGGCAGCAGCAAAAAGAAACCCAGGCCCGGGTAGGTTTATACAATCAATGGTTGCCACAGGTGCATGTTGATTATCATGAACAGGGTTATAACGCGCCGTATTATTTTGCTCCCGCTGCCGAGCCATACCATAAGGATATTACCCAATGGCAGCGTCAGTTCCAGGTTACAATTGGTAAAAACAACGCCAAGTATTTTGATCAGAATGGCTGGATGTATTTTACCAAATATGAGTTCGACTTGCTGTACCCTTCTTATGGTGATACTTATCCTTTATATAATGGTTCTATAGGGATGACCTATGAGCAGGGTGGTATCAGCGCGGGTTTGGCCGTGGTTACACGTGCCGGTGATACCCTTACTCTGGTGCAGCGGGTTGCGCATCACCACTCAACAAGCTTGAGCACATTGGAGATAGCCTCGCTAAACACACAAAAACTTTTGGACGAGTACAAAAAGTTTTTTGATAACAACCGCAACAATCCTCCGGGCGAGTACAAGACCTATGTTTTTAAAAACGACAACAATAATAAAATAAATGCGCTGGCAAAAATGTTGGAGCGTAATGGTATCCAGTATGGGTTTGGTTTAGCCAATAAAACGGTAACAGGCTTTAACTATATCACACAAAAAACGGAGCAATATAATGTTGGCACGAATGACCTGGTAATTAATGCCTATCAGCCTAAAGCGGTGTTGCTGCATGTGCTGCTTGAACCTAAAACCGTTATCCCGGATTCGGCTACCTATGATATCACCGCATGGTCACTGCCCTATGCTTATGGCTTGAAAGCCTATGGCGTAAAAGAATCATTTAAACCGGCTAATGCAAAATGGAATGTGGCTGAACCGGGCCCATTAACCAATACGCATGCTTATGCCTATGTATCGGCATGGCAATCGGTTAATGATGTGAAATTTTTAGCCGCCCTGTTAAAAAAGAAGATCAAGGTGCGCTATGCCGAGAAACCTTTTGAGGTAGGCGGAAAGCAATTTACAGCCGGATCATTGATAGTAACACGTGCAGGAAATGATAATGCCGATTTTGATCAGATCGTAACCCAAACTGCGGCTTCGCTTAACCAGGAGATCACTGCTATTTCAACAGGCTTTGTTGATAAAGGATCGGATTTTGGGTCGGATGCAGTTAGGGCTATCCGCCAGCCAAAGGTTTTATTGGTTGCGGGTGATGGTGTTAACTCAGAAGCCATGGGTGAAGTTTGGCATTTGTTTGAAGCACAGATAGGATACCCTATTACTTTGATCCGTTACCAGGACCTTGGTCGCGCTAAACTTGGAGAGTTTGATGTAGCTATTTTCCCTGATGGCCGCTATGATGACTTCCCTTCGGAGAAACTTCAAAACTGGGTTCGCGATGGCGGTAAGCTTATCGCTATAGAAAATGCAGTATCGTTACTGGTAGATAAAAAAGGAATTCTGCTCAAACGGAAAGAAGAGAAAAAGGACGATAAAGAAAAAGATAAGGAAAAGGACAAACCTGTTAAACTATATGGCGACCGTGAGCGCACGGCCATCAGTTCTTCTATTCCCGGTGCTATATATAAACTAAAGCTCGACAATACCCACCCACTTGGCTTCGGTTTGCCGGACTATTATTATTCGTTAAAGCTGAATGATGATATTTATGACCTGTTTAGCGACGAAGACGGCTGGAACGTAGGCACCATAAAAAAAGATGGTTATGTATCGGGCTTTGTGGGTTACGAATCAAAGAAGAAGATCAACAATGGCTTGCTCCTCGGCGTACAACCTATGGGCCGTGGCTCAATAGTTTATATGGTTGATGATCCGCTGTTCCGCAGTTTCTGGGAAAACGGGAAGCTGTTATTCAGTAACGCCGTGTTTATGGTGGGGCAGTAGTGCCCCCCAGCCCCCTAAAGGGGGAGCAGCTACATCTATTTGATAATTAAAAGGCAGGTTCCCAAAACGGGAACCTGCCTTTTGTATTTTAAGAATATGTTAATCAAAAAACTCCCCTTTAGGGGCCGGGGGCTAATTATTCCCTTTTACCCTGCCTTTTTCATCATCGGCTCCGGAGCGGTGTTCGCGCATTTTGATGGAGTTGTTGCCAAAGTTGTAGGTGAAAGTAAGGCGCATTACGCGGGTATCATTCTTTTGTTTAATATCAAAGTTGTTGTTGATCACGTGGCTGCTCAGATCATTGCGGCGGATGTTGAAGATATCATCGCATGAAGCTTTAACATTGAACTTTTTGTTCATGAATGATTTACTCAAACCCATATCTATTGAGTAACGTGGTCTGATTTTGTAGATGCCGTAGGTTAAGGAGGACTGATAATCGCCCATTACCTCAAAGCGATAGCCTGCAAACTTGAATGTCTGGGTTGTACGCCCCTGGAGAGCCCATTGGCCATCACTGAATTTTGAACCTGCCAGTGTATCTGATTTAAAGCCAAGGTAAAACGCGGTTGCATTAACGTTACCTTCCCACCATTTGGTGATGGTGAAAGGAGTGTTTACATTGATGTTGTACCCGGTTTGAGTTTGCAGGTTATCATTTGTTTGGAAGGTTTTATTGCCTTCTGATAGTATCAGTTCGGTAATAGCATCAGATGTGCGGCTATAACCAAGGCTCACATTAACCGTTTTATTATAAGTATAATTAAGCTCAAAGTTTTGTGTGTATTGTGCTTTCAGGAAAGCATTACCCTTTGAAAAGGTATAAGGATCAAGATAATATACAAACGGATTTAAGTCATCATACCCCGGACGATCGATACGGCGGCTGTATGAAAAACTCATTTCATGTTTGTCGCTTAAGGTTTGATTAACAAATACACTCGGGAAAAAGTTCAGGTAGCTTCTTTTAACCGGTGTAAAACCAATTAAATTTCCTGTCGACCGGGTTTGTTCGGCACGTAAACCTATTTGTACCGATGTTTTCTTGAACTGTTTGTTAAGGTTTATATACGCAGCGCTTATTTTTTCATTATAAATGAACCGGTTGGTGCGCGTAGTATCGTTTAAATAAGCCATGGTAACGCTGTCCTGTTTTTGCGCACGAAGGTCGTTATCAGTTTTAACACTGCTGAATTTTGCACCGGCTTCCAGCTTTATGGTTTTAGTAAGAGGTTTGGCATAATCAACCTTGCCGGTATATATGGTAATGTTTGATGGTGTTTGGTTGCTTAAATTCAGCGGAAAATGCTGCTGACTTCCGTCCTCTTTAAAATAGTTGGTATAATAAAACGCGTTGGAATTGTTTTTAAATTTGGAGTAGTCCAAATCGAAGCTGATTTCCTGGCCGCTGGTGTCTATCTTAATTTTGTCATTAAGGTTAAGTGCAAAGTTTTTATACGTTTGTTTAATTACCGATGTGGTATGTAAAGAAGAATCGGCAGCGCCAAATTGCTTGCCTATAATGGTTTTAGTATCGTTATTGTCGGCGCCGGAATTTGAATAGCCGCTTACCACAAAGCCGATGGTGTGTTTTGGCGTAAGATCATAATCAGCACCCAGGCGATAATTATTATAATGATTGCTGCCCGGCATTAATGATCTTTGGTTAAAATAAGTTTTATTGCCCAGGCTATCGGTAACCACACGGTTTAAACCGAGGTCATGTCCGCGTTTGTTGTCGCCCCTGCTCAGTGAAGTAAATACATTAAGATTACCTTGTTTGTGATTAAGGTTAAGGCTGCTGTTATCGCGCCAGTACTGGCCTTTTGCACCGCCAACAGTAATACTGCCGTTTGTGCCCGATTGTGTATTCTTTTTTAGCTTGATATTGATGATGCCCGAGTTACCAGCGGCATCATATTTAGCAGATGGATTGGTAATGATCTCGATTGATTTAATGGTGTTGCCATCAGTTGAGCGCAGTAAAGTGGCCAATTGAGCAGCGGTAAGGTATGTTAGTTTATCGTTAATCATTACGGTTACACCCTGTTTACCTTTCAGGCTGATGTTATCATCCTTGTCTACAGTAACACCTGGGGCACGTTCCAAAATTTCCATGGCGGTATTACCGGCTGCCAGCACGCTGTTTTCAACGTTCATTACAGTACGGTCTATCTTGCGCTCAATTAAAGGTTTGGTAGCAGTAATGGTTACGGCCTTTAATTCGGTACTGCCGGTACGCAGGTTTAAAGCAGGTGCTGTAACCTGCGATGCATTAGCCGGTACGGTAAAACTTTTACTTACCGCTTTTTGATAGCCAACAACAGTTGCTTTAATTAAATAATTGCCCGCTTTGATGTTGGTAAAAACGTAAACCCCGGCATCATTGCTGAGTGCGCCCTTAACTACGGTTGAATCGGATGCCCGCAGGAGGCTTACTGTTGCATAGTCAAGCGGTTTACCCTGGTCATTGAGCAGGGCGCCTGATACCTTTGTGGCAGGCGCCGCCTGCTGCGCAAGGGATACACTGCAACTGATAGCAACAAGCAGCAGTGTATAAAATATGTTGTGTATGATAGTTTTCATTTTTGGTGTTGTTTTAGAAAGTAAGGGCAATACAATGCCATGAAAAGAATTGCTTCTTTTTTAAAATTTGTAAACAAGTTTTTGTTAGTTCCCGGCGTGTTTTACCGGTTTTAGGGGTTAGTAATTATGAGATATAAGCGATTGTTTTCATAGTGTTCATGTTTTTTAATTTAAATTTTGGCAAAACAATCCCACCTGACCCGGAGGTCATTTTTTTGACTTTATTAAATTTATATTGCCGGACTACCCGGAAATGGTAATTGTGTTGCTTTTTACATTAAGATGCAAAAACAGGGGTGTTGGTTACAGATTATTTTCACTTTTTAATGCAGGCATTAAATTTTTTGCCATATCCTTAATAATTCTAAAGGTAATTGGCATGTCATTTTCACAAACAAGGTTTGACGAATGGTGGGCTATCCGGTTGTTTACAAGCGATTTGCCTTGTTGTTGCAACAGGAAGTAAAAAGGAATAATAAGCCCGCTAAAAATTAGCAGGCTTATATATTTAAATATTGTTTTCATAGGATGATGTTTTATCGTGCTTGTACTGTCGAAGTATCGGGACTTGCCGATGTTGTATCCTGTTGTTGGAGCGCTTTCAGGCTATCGGCTTTTAATTTGGCAGCCTTTATAGGATCAACTTTGCATTCCAATCCGTTTGCGGTCATGATATAAGTGGCCGAGGTAATGCCGTCGCCTTCGCTTTTGCACTCGTATATATTAAAGTTGATGTTGCGGTCAAGTTTCTGATCGATAATGATTTTGGCATTCAGCGGAACTTTCAGGGTTAGGTGCAGCTCCTGTCCGCGCCATAAAAAGCCTTTTGGCATTTCCAGGTGACGGTCAAAATTCAATACCGAATCTTTTTGCTCAAAACGGTAAGATGAACTGCGCGCGTTGATCAGAGCTTCCTCCAGATTGGTGCCTCTGGCGCTGAAAGTTTCGATCAGTACCGGCTGCGGCACGTCGCTTTTTTCAATATCGATGTTAACACTACGGTTTGGCATGTCATCACCATTAAAGTCGTCATCTAAAATGATCATGCCTTTAAAGCGCTCATTTATTCTGAGGCGGGTGCTGTCTTCATTGCTTAAATACTTGGTGTCATTCAACTGCAGGTAATAGGTATTATTAGCAGTTGGCTTAATCTTAATGGTTTGGGTAAACTTACCACCCTCGCGGAAGCTGGCAGCAGTTTTTACACCATAATATGAAACTGCGCCCAACGAGGCTAACCAGATACATAACAAAACAGTACCAATGGAACGGTTAAAGGAAACTTTTTTAAACAAAAAGCCAATGGTTGTTAATATAACGGCTAATAGAGGTATCGACAGCACTAAAAAGGCGCTCAGCATAAAAATGCCATTGGCCTGGTGATTAGTTATGTTGAAAGGGAACAAATTATAGATGCCCATGTTACCTGCGGTAAATAACGCCACAAGCGAAACAATGAGCGCTATGGTCATGCCAAGACAGGCTAACAAAATAGCAGCAGCCACTACTTTACCAAGAAAACTGCCGGTGCCCTTTAAGAAAGCAGCCAGGTGTTCAATAATATCGCTGATAAGATCACGCACCTGGTAAATGAAAGGTTTGGCCTCATGCTTAAAGTTTTGAAGGTTTTCGCGTACGGTGCTTAGTTCCTCTTCAAAATTCCTTTTAAAGCCTTTCAGGTTTTGTTTTTCGCCTTTCATGGCCATTCGGTCGGCACGGGTAATGGCCTTTGGCACAACCATCCATAATATAATATATATAACAAGGCCCATAGCGGCAAACGGAACCATGATAGCAAAGGCTAATCGTACCCAGGCCGGGTTAATGTCAAAATAATTGGCGATACCGGCGCATACACCACTAATCAGATGGTCATCCGGGTCGCGGAAAAGCCTGCGGCGTTCGGTATTATATTCAAAAGGATTGCTGCCTGAGGTTTTACTGTCAGATTCGGCAGTTTCAAAATCCTGCACACTGCCCATTTGCCCGGTAACTTCCTGTACGTCGGCCTCAACAATAACTTGTTTGGCATCGCGCGCCAGGATTTCGTTAAACATTTCGGCAATGCGGTTTTCAATGTCGGTTGTGATCTCCAGGCTATCGGCCGAAGTAGAAAAGTGACGCTTTACATCCGTCATATAGTTCTTCAGCACTTCGTAGGCATCTTCTTCAATGTGAAAAACCATGCCGTTTATATTTATGATAATTGTTTTGTTCATGATTAAAGTGAATTAGTAGGTTTTTCTATTTTCTGTCACCGATAGCTGTTTGAACAGCAAATACCAGTTCCTGCCAGGTTTTATCCAATTGTTCAAGTACCGCGCGACCCTCGTCCGAGAGTACATAATACTTTCGGGGCGGCCCGGAAATCGACTCCACCCAGTTGTAGGTGAGCAGGCCGTTATTTTTTAAGCGGGTTAAAAGAGGATACAGAGTACCCTCAACTACAAGCAGTTGGGCTTTCTTAAGTTCAGCAATTATGTCTGACGCATATGTTTCGCCCTTAGCTATGATGGAGAGAATGCAATACTCCAGTATGCCTTTCCTCATTTGGGTTTGGGTGTTTTCGACGATCATAATACAAAGATATATGTTTTAGATTGTATTATGCAATACATAGTACTATAATTATTATTGTTTTAGCTGAAACTTGGCTTTTTGAAAAAAAAATGACGTTTTAAAAGAAATTACTTGACTTTTTGATAACGTAACATTACTTTTATGATTAATTAACTATTAACTGATCTTATTATTAACGAAATGAAAAAACTTCTACTCGTAAGTTTGTGCTTACTTGTGTTGTCTATGACGCAAGTATTCGCGCAAAATCGTACAGTTACTGGTACAGTTACGGCCAAGGATGACGGCCTACCCATCCCAGGGGTAACAGTAAAAGTAAAGGGTTCAACAATCGGAACCCAAACTAACGCAGCCGGTAAATTTTCTCTCAGCATCCCGGAAAATTCAACACTTGTTTTCTCGTTCATCAGCTACGAAACACAGGAAATTGCTTCTGCTCAACGGATCAATTTTAATGTTGTTATGGTTAGCGCTGCTAAGCAGTTGGGGGAGGTTGTTGTGCAGGCGGCCTATGGCGTTCAAAAACAAGCCCGTGCGGTTGGTTATGCTTCAACAACTGTTGACAGTAAATTGTTAACAGAATCAAAAGTAACCAACATTGCTAACGGTTTGACCGGTAAAGTTGCGGGCTTACAGATCAACACGGTAAACAACGGTGTTAATCCTGACGTTCGTATCGTGCTACGTGGTAACAGAAGTATCAACGGTAACAACCAGGCTTTGGTTGTTGTTGATGGTACACCGGTATCAAGTAACTTCATTAACCAGATTAACCCTAACGATATCGACAACGTTACTGTACTGAAAGGTGCAGGTGCTGCTGCTATCTACGGTTCTGAAGGTTCAAACGGTGTACTCTTGATCACTACCAAACGTGGTGCAGGTACTCCAACAATTACTTATTCAAACTCAACTCAAATTGAAAACTTCTCTTACTTCCCTAAATTGCAAAGACAATTTGGTGGTGGTGCAGGTGAGGTTATTGATCCAAACACCGGTTTTTATGGATATGTGCCTTACGAAAACCAGTCTTACGGTCCACAATTTGATGGCTCAACTGTTCAGTTAGGTGTGCCGTTGGCAGATGGAAGCGTGCAAAGCGTTAAATATGCTTCAACTGGTAAAGATCCTCGTTTAGCTTTCTTTGACACTGGTTTAACTGAGCAAAACGACCTTTCTTATCAAACAGGCGATGCAAACAGCAGTTTCTACATGTCTGCACAGGATGTGTATACCAAAGGTGTTGTTCCTAATGACCGTAACAGAAGGACCGGTTTAAGGGTTGCCGCTATGAAGAAATACGGTATTTTCACTACCGACTACTCTATTGGTTATACCAAAACAACAACTAACACTGCAGGTCCGGATTTCTTCCAGGGCAGGGGTGTATACTGGAACGTATTGAACCAGCAAGCTAACGTAAACTTGAGAAACTATCAGAACATCAATGATAAATTCAGCGATGTAAATGGTTTCTACAATGCTTACTATCCAAACCCTTACTGGCAAACTGTTAACTCTCGCCAAAAAACTACAAAAGACGCGTTAGTGGGTAATGCATCTTTTAAAGTTGCCCCTGTAAAATGGTTTGATGCAACTTACAAGGTGTCTATGTCATACGGATGGCAGCAATTTAAAGGCACAATTGCCGAAGTTGACTTTAGCCCTTATGCAGTTTCAGATCCATTTGGTACTTCAAACATCGCTTCTCAGTTGAAGTTTAAACCGGGTAGTGTGGCTGATGCAACCTATTTTGGTGATGGTGGTACCGGTTATTCTCGTTTACAAGGCGATTTATTCTTAACCTTTAAACATAAAATTGGTGATTTCACCGGTAACTTGTTATTAGGTAATACAGTTTATACCAAATACATCAACCTTGTAACCAACGGTTCCAACAACTTATTGATCAATAATTTTTATAATCTTGCTTACAGAACTGGTGAGCCTTTGGCGTCAACAGCACAATACAGGCAAAACCTGATCGGTTACTTTGGTGACTTGAACATCGCTTACAAAGACTGGGCATTTTTAGAGGTAACCGGCCGTAACGATAAAAGTTCATTATTGTCACAGGCTAACCGTTCTTTCTTCTACCCTTCAGCTAAATTAACGGTTGTATTAACCGATGCTATCCCTGCATTAAAAAACAAAAAAACTTTATCATATGCTAAAGTAAGGGGTAGCTACAGTAAAGTAGGTCAGGTTGACATCAACCCATACTCATTACAAAACGTGTTTGCGTCAACGGCAGGTGCGCCCTTCGGCTCTACACCAGCTCTATCATTAAGTGCACAACTTAATAATCCAAACCTTAAACCAGAACTTTCATATGAGAAAGAGGTTGGTTTGGAGTTAGGTTTCCTGGATAACCGTGTATATTTAGCCGCAACCTATTACAATACACACACTAAAAACCAAACTTTCCCTGTAGCTATATCTCCAGCTTCTGGTTATGCAACTTCTGTACAAAACTTAGGTGAAGTCGAGAACTACGGTTGGGAGTTTGAGTTAAAAGGTTCACCGGTTGTTAAAGCAGGTGATTTTTCATGGGACTTAGGTGCTAACTTAAGCTTATTGCAAAATAAAGTATTGTCACTTCAGCCAGGTACTAACGAGTTCCAACTTTTATATAACAGTGGTGCTGCAAGTAATAGCTATGCTATTGTTGGAAAGCCTTTCCCTTATATCAAAGGAACCGACCTTGTACGTGACCCACAAGGCCATGTAGTAGTTAACGGAACTACCGGTTTACCTACTTTAACAGCTAACGTTGTTCCTTTGGGCAATGCTGCTCCTAAAGCTATATTAGGTATCACCACTGCATTCAAATATAAATTTGTTACATTATCAGCTGTTGCTGAGTACAGGGGTGGCTACTTTATTAATAACATCGTAGGTCAGGCCTTAAACTTTACCGGTACTTCAGCGGTATCTGCTTCAGCTGGTCGTCAGCGTTTTATCTATCCAAACTCTGTGATCCAAACAGGAGCCAACACTTATGTGCCAAATACAAGTGTTTCAATTCCTGATGGAAATACCGGTTTCTGGACCAGCTCTGCTTACTACAATGCAACAAGTACTTACGTAAACAGCGCCGCATTCTGGAAATTGAGAGAGGTTGCACTAAACTTTGATCTTTATCGTTTCATCAAAAACCAAAAAGTTATCAAAGGCCTGCAATTCGGCTTGGTTGGTCGTAACCTGTTGCTGTTCAGGCCTAAAAGTAACCCATGGACCGATCCTGAGTATAGCATAGATAACTCAAATGCTGTAGGTACAACTAACGAAAATCAAACGCCGCCAACGAGGTTATATGGTGCGTCACTTACCGTTAAATTTTAATATCGCATAATCATGAAAAGAAAATATATAGCATATTCATTGCTCCTGCTAGCATCGGCATTTAGCAGTTGTAAAAAGGACTTCCTGGATCAGTCTAACAACCCGAACCAGCCAACAACAGGTCCTGCATCAGTTGTGCTTACCGGAGCTTTAGTAACTACTGCTCGTAACATAAATACAAGTTTTACACTTGAAGGTTACCTAATGGGGTATTGGTCGCCTGCTGCGGGTTATGCACCAAGCAACTCTTTGCTTACTTACCAGTTTACCACAGCCGATTATCAAGTGTTTAGCCAGTTTTATCTGAACCTTGCCAACTACGATTATATCATTAAACAATCTGGAACCGATCCGGCTCAGGTTTATTTCTCAGCTATCTCTCAAATCATGGAAGCTTATAACTTCCAGGCACTGGTAGATAACTACAACAATATCCCATATTCTGAAGCGTTTCAGGGTGCTAAAAACCTTACACCTAAATACGAAAATGGTAAAGACATTTATGCGAAATTGATCACCAAACTTGATGATGCAATTACCGCTATCAAAAATGCTTCAACTTCAGTAGCTGTTAAGCCAGGCAATGCCGATGTGATGTTTGCCGGTGATATGACAAAATGGGTGCAATTTGCTAATACTTTAAAATTGCGTTTGGTATTACGTCAGGTTCCTAATGTTATTGATGCAGCAGCAGCCAAAACCTTAATGGCAAATCACCTTAGTGAAGGTTTCTTAACTACTATGGCTAATGTTAATCCTGGTTACGTAAATGTTGATGGCAAGCAAAGCCCTTTTTGGGGGAGTTATGGTTTAAGCCAGTCTGGATCTAACAATGCAGCGCCTATAACCGCAAACGTATTTGCTACCGATTTTTACACCAATACTGCTGACGACCGCGGGCCTGCATTTTATGCTCCTGTAGGTGGTAAACTTGTAGGTAATACTTTTGGTACATTAGTGCCAATTACAGCAAGTGCGATAGGACGTTCTGATTTATATGGTTCAAATGCATCTAATAAATATGGTTTATTAAAAACCCCTTCTATGGATGCTGTGATCATGTCTGCTTCTGAATCATATTTCTTGCAAGCAGAAGCTGCAGCACGTGGCGTTATTAGTGGTAGCGCTGCAACCTTATATAATTCTGGTATCACTGCTTCTTTTGAGTATGTTCTTCAAACAACAGATGCAGATGCTAAGGCCTCAGATTATGCAGCACAAGCAAGTGTGGCCTATCCAAGTGGTTCTGGTGCAACCCTGGCACAACAAATCCAGGCTATTATAACTCAGAAATGGGCGTCTTTGAACGGATATGGTAACCTTGAAGCTTATAACGAATACAGAAGAACAGGTATCCCTAAAGTACCGGTTTCTATCTACACTGGCGTAACGGTGAAAAATATCCCGAGGAGAATTTTATACCCGGCATCTGAATATGCACAAAATGCGAGCAACGTTCAGGCTCAGGGTTCTATCAACCAGTTTACATCAAATATTTTCTGGGCTCAACAAATAACAAGTAATTAATATTAAGAAAATCATGAAAAGGACATATATAACTTTATATACGATACTGGCAGCTATGACAGTATTCTTAAGCTCTTGCTTAAAGAGCGAAAGTACTTTTACTGATTTCAGTAAAGCTGGTACTTTGGTAGAGTTACCGTTGGCGGCCTATAAAGGGCTTGGTAAAACTGCCGCTTATTCATTACCACTACAGGCAGCAGCGCAAATTATACCGGTTACTATAAACGTGGCGTCGCCTCAGCCTTTAGGTACTTCTTTAAAAGTAACTTTAGCTGTAGATGGAGCTGCCTTAACTGCGTTAAATAACACTAACATTGCTAAGTATAAAGCAGATAGTACTGCCGCTGCAAATGATCCAACAGGAGCAACTGCCGAGCCTACTTATCCGCTTATTTATACACAGTTGCCAACTGCTTTTTACACTATTCCTTCACTTTCTGCTACTGTGCCTGCAAATCAACGTACAGCTATCGTTAATGTGAACGTGGTTACTCAAAATTTTGATCTTTTAAAGAATTATGTGTTACCACTTACCATTGTTGATGCAAGCGGACAGCAGATCAGCAATTACAAAACACTTTTTCTTTACGTACAGGCTAAAAACCAGTATGATGGTGTGTATCACGCATCAGGTGTAAGGCATCACCCTACGTTAGGTGACTTCACTTTTGATTATGATGTTACCATGAGTACTTCTGGTCCAACTTCTATCGACGGTGGTGCACTGGCCGATTTGAAAACAGATTTGGATTTGAAAGTAAACGCAGATAATACCGTTACTCCTACAAGTACTTATCAACCGTTGTTTATTCCTGTTGGTAAAACAAATACTTATGATCCGGCTACAAAAACATTTACTATAAATGTTGCTTATAATACCGGCGCACCGCGTATTATGGAGATTAAACTGGTGAAAAAATAATTTTGATGTTATCTCAATCAAAAGCCCTGTTGCCATTTGGTAACAGGGCTTTTTTTTAAATAAACATTTAGGCATCAATTGTATACTAAATGATATGGTGCAGAAGTTTATTTAATAACAAGCTATTTGTTACATGTAAATTTTTTTAAGTGCTTGATTATAATCAAGTATTTTATAAATTAGGTAAGAATTTAATACTATTTATCACAATGAAAAGAACAATGGTTTCAATGCTAACTATTCTCGTTAGTACAGCAAGTTTTGCGCAAACTCAAAATATCAGAGGGCGGGTTAATGACGAACAGGGTGAAAATGTACCTTACGCTTTCCTGGTTGACGTAGATCATAAGAAAGCAACATATTCTGATTCGACAGGGGTGTTTAATATGGAAGTACAGCCTAACTCTAAGATACTTGTGCTTGCGGGCGGGCATAAAGACTATACCTTTATGCCGGATCAGCAAAAGAATTATAATATAGTTTTACAAGGTAAAAATGAGGCAGTAGTTGGTGGTAAATTTAATACCAGTATCACCAATAACTTCGACACCTTTAGTACGCACGCGGGGGCATTAAATACTCAAGCCGGTAATATATCAGTAACAAACCATCAGGATGCTACTCAAGGCAGCCGGTATCTATATGACAAATGGGTGCACGGATATGTAATTAGTACTGCCGATTCAATAGTCCAGAATACACATTACCTGTTCAATTACGATAAAATTAGTGGTAACCTGATGTTGAACAAGGATAATAATACAATTCTCCAGATTGACGGTAACAGCTTTAAATCATTCGTATTGTTTGATAAACAAGTTATCAATCACGTATTTGTAAAGGTTCCGGCTATTACGCCTCAGCGTTATGTTGAAGTAATTACCGATGGCCCTAAATATAAAATATATAAGGATGTAGCCACCAAGTTCCATAAAGCCGATTTTTCTACTAATGGTATAGCATCAACAGGTAATAACTATGACGAATATATCGATCAGGATTTTTATTATGTTGTTAAAGATGGCGGACAGCCGGTTAAATTGGTGCTGAAAAAGAAAGCATTAAAAGAAGCATTTTCTGCTGATGTGGATAAATTGAACAAGTTTATGTCGGCCGCAGGTTCAAGTGATATTGACGAGATTTATTTGAAACAGTTGGGTGAGGCAATGAATAGATAATTTATTGTTTCTTCTGAGCAAATAAAAAGCCGGCTCCTGTTATCAGGAAGCCGGCTTTTTTATTCTTCTGCTTTAAAGGTTACGTGTTTTACAACTTAAACGCCTCCTTGTGCTGCGCCCTGGTAATTAACTACTGAGCCATCCCCCATAGCAACAGTAACGTTAATATTATAATTTGCGTTATGATCTATCGCGATGCATGACCCACTTGCTCCTTTTGCCGGAATTTGAGTAAATGGCGGGGCTATTCCGGCTACTGATGTTACCCCGGTGATCGTATTACCGGAAATTTTGAGTGAATACTGTATGTTATTCTGAATGAAAAATATATCGTTGACAATAACCTGGCTTGACGGAGCTGGAGTAGGATAATCAACTGTTGCTAACGCCCAATGCGACCCCGTAGTTACCCTGATGAGCTTGCCTGTAACGGTATATGTATCTGCATGACTGGTAAAATCACTTCCTATAAAAGTATCGGGAGATGGATATGGAGCACCTGAGGAGGGGGTATAAGTGGCCACTGCATATTGATACAGTTCCAGGGCGTCCCGAAATTTCGTGCCCCATTCAAGGCCATTTATTCCAAAAATACTTAGCGAGAAAAAATCCTGTCCTACACCTGTGGATGCAAGAATTAGATTTGCATTAGTGTAAACGCCATAAGATGCACCTAATGCAGGTATTCCGTTAACTAACGTAGGATATGCCGACTGGTTCCATGTAGGTGTTCCCATCACTTTAACTTCAGTTCCCGCAAATACACATTTATAGGTGTCAAAGGTTTCCCCTGGCTGCCTTGGTTGCAAAACCAAGTCTGAATAAGATGACGGTGGTTGAGCTACATTTACCTTTGTACTTTTTCCTTTGGCGCTTTCGTCATTAACAGGTTTAAACGAATCCTTCTTGCATGAGCTAAAACCCGCCGCTAACAGTAGCACGCCCCATAATAGTTGTTTTTTCATATTGATTTGTGATATTGTTTATGTAAATAATTATAGTTTACGAAATGTCAAGATTGCCGTTAAATACGAACGATGTTCCGTTAGCACGGTAAATGGTTACCGATACATGGTATATTGTTCCGCTTACCAAATTATAAGTTCCTGTGCCGAAACCGCCAGACATGCCTTGCTCAATGCCGCCTTTAAATATTTTAGTTATTGAAATGTTGCCATTATTGCCATAAACATCATATACAATAGTATTATCAGTGGGGTCAGGCACCGCGCCGACAAATTTAGGCGCCGTTGGTGCAGCTGGTGTTGGAGTAGGATAACTTACCGAAGCTAACGCCCAATGTGAACCGGTTGTTACCCTGATGAGCTTGCCTGTAACAGTCACATAGCCTCCCATGCCACTTGTATAAGAATCTTTTATATAATCGGATGCCAAAGGAACTTGCCCCTGTCCGCCAAGTTTTTCGTAATTATCGCGGGCTTTCGTATAATTATCGATGTCCTTTTGGAAAGCCTGGAGGTCTGGCAAGGCAATGGTTCCTATTGATAGAATAAAGAAATCCTGTCCGGTAGCGACACTTGATGAAATCATATTTCCATTGCTGTAAACTCCATATGACGCATCTAAGCCAGGTATTCCATTTACCAATGTAGGATACGCAACCTGGTTCCAAATAGGTGTTCCTATCATTTTCACTTCTGCCCCCGACCATACACCTTTGTAGGTGTCAAAGCTTTCTCCTGGCTGTCTTGGCTGTAGCACTAAATCAGCATAAGTGTAAGTTGGCTGACCGGTGTTTACCTTTGTTGCTTTCCCTTTGCCGCTTTCGTCATTAACAGGTTTAAACGAATCCTTCCGGCATGAGCTAAAACCCGCCGCTAATAGCAGCACGCCCCATAATAGTTGTTTTTTCATATTGATTTGTGATATTTTTCTATAAAAATATAATATCAATATGGTGTTATCAACCCGTATTTTTCTTGTAAATGGGTAGGTGTTTTAACTGAAAATTTAAATATGGCTATATGATGACTATTGGTTAAAGTATTATTTCTTATCTGCGCTGTATTTGCCCGGCCCAATAAATATTAAACCTGCAAACATAATAGCGTCTTCAATAGCATGAGCGGCATCGCCGAGCCCGCCACCCGTACCCAGGTGCATTAGCGCGGCTACGATAAGGTTGATAAGCAACAGTATACAAACCGGGCGAAAAGCCAGCCCGATAATAAGCAGGAAGCCACCAAAACATTCGGTAACTGCTGCCAGCAATCCCCAAACTACGGGCCAGAAATGGATGCCCACATATTTCATGGAAGCGCCAAGGTGTTCCCAGCTATTTACACCGCCCATCAGTTTAGGGAAGCCATGATAAATGAACATAATGCCAAGCCCGATGCGGATAATCAATAGCCCGAAATTTTTGTAGTTACCTAAATTGCTTAGAAGTGCCATTGTGCAGATGTTTTGTTGGTATGAGGGGCTTAAGGTAATAAAAATGTTGGAGGGTATTAAACAGGAGATTTTTAATTCTCCTCTTGAGAGAGTAATAGCCCATCAAAAGACAGTCGGAAGGTTTTAAGGGTTTGGGCTGTGCGATTCCCTCCCCTGGGAGGGTGTAGGGAGGGGTTTCATCAACAGGCTTATTAGCTAAATGGCGTATAAACCCCTCCCTGCCAATACGCAATCCTAACGCACCCCTCCCAAGGGCGGGAATTGTCAATAGATGGACTATTACTCTCAAGAGAGGAATGGCACATGCCCTCTCCGTTTTTATATTGGGTCTGCTTCTCATCCCAATCTACCATATTCAAACTATTATGGTTATATTAAGTCACTAAATAACCTATATGAGAGCAAGCCTTATTTTATCACTATGCGTGTTCGCGCTGCCGGCCGTGGCGCAAAAAAACAATTTGCGCGCGCAGGTAAACACTAAAGCCGATGCCTTGCAGCAACAGATAGTAACCTGGCGGCGCGATTTTCATGAACATCCGGAACTGGGTAATCACGAAGTGCGTACATCGGCTATTATCGCTAAACATTTACAGTCGCTGGGGATTGAGGTCACCACGGGTGTGGCCACAACCGGTGTAGTTGGGGTATTGAAAGGTGGGCATCCGGGCCCGGTGGTAGCCTTGCGGGCAGATATGGACGGCTTACCGGTTATTGAGCGCACGCCTGTGCCCTTTGCGTCTAAAGTAAAAACTACCTATAACGGACAGGAAGTTGGTGTAATGCATGCCTGCGGTCACGATTCGCACATGGCTATCCTGATGGCAGTTGCGCAAGTGCTTTCATCAATGAAAGCCGATTTGCATGGCACCGTAAAATTCATTTTTCAGCCGGCCGAAGAAGGTGTTGAGCCAGGACAAAAAGGCGGGGCCGAGGAAATGGTAAAAGAAGGTGTGCTGGAAAACCCTAAAGTTGATGTGGTTTTCGGCCTGCACATAAATTCTCAAACAGAAGTGGGTAAAATTACTTATAGGCCCGGCGGCACCATGGCCGGGGTTAATGATATGCAGATCATTGTAAAAGGCCGGTCGGCGCATGGGGCGTACCCATGGTCGAGCGTTGACCCCATCGTAACATCGGCCCAGATCATCAATAACCTGCAAACCATAGTGAGCCGTAATATCAACGTAACCGAAAATCCGGCGGTGGTAACTATTGGCGCTATAAAGGGTGGCAACCGTTCAAACATCATTCCCGAGTCGGTAGAAATGCTGGGTACCCTCCGCTCCTTCACCCCGGCCGACGAAAAAATGCTGATTACCCGGGTGACGGAAATAGCCACCAAAACCGCAGATGCCATGGGAGCAACCGCGACTGTAAAAATTCCTTACAGCAGCCACTATCCTGTTACCTATAATGATCCGGAGCTTACACAAAAAATGTTGCCGAGCCTGCAGCAAACCGCCGGCTCGGCCAATGTGCTGCTCCGCCCGCCTGTAACCGGCGCCGAAGATTTTAGCTTTTACCAGGAAAAAGTACCGGGCTTGTTTATATTTTTGGGTGGGATGCCAAAAGGTGGTGATCCGCTGAAAGCGCCATCACACCATACGCCCGATTTCTATATTGATGAAAGCGGGTTTGGTGTTGGTGTGAAAGCCTTGTGTAATCTGACCATCGACTATATGAATAACAAAACAAAATAATAATGAAATACCTGTTAGGGATAATTGTACTACTGGGTTTAGGATGCAAACAAAACGCAAAACAAGTTAATGATAAACCAAGCGACAGTGTAGTAGCTTCCAAAACTGATACCACGAGAAATACCGAATATCTTGACTGGCATAAAGTAAAGTTAAATGGGAAAATAGATATGCTGTCGAGCTTTACGGCTACCTCTAAAATTTTAAGTAAGCCCGATAGTGTTGTAGCACCTAATTATGAAGACATATCGGTTTCTTATTTTAATGGAGAGAAGTTTAAGTATGTGTATTATAAAGGGCTGCAGTTTGAAATGATGAATGACAGCCTGGCATTTACACAAATAGATTTCAGCAAAGATACAGCGCTTTATTTTACGAGTGATAAAATCAGGTTAAGCTATAATACAACGTTAGCCGATTTCAAAAAAGTTTTTCCGAAGACAGCCGAAAAAGAGTTGTCAGGAGCAGATAGGGATAAATACCAGGTAATTGGCCTTGACGTTTCCCAGCCGGCAATAGAGGACAGGTGGATGTTTTGGTTTAGCCATAATGGAGACAGATTGCTCAGGGTAGAATACTTTATACCCGATTGATATTGATTTAAAGCAGAACGTATTTTTACACAGGCTTATTCGTATATTGAACGGCCTTAATATTATAGCGTGTGAAATTGTTAAGATCATGAAAAAGCATTTATTACCCCTTTTATGCCTGTGCATGTTTATGAGCAGTTTGCCTGTTATGGCAGCTTCGGTAAAAACAATGCTGCCTGCCGATACTGTTGCTAAGCTGAGGCCGGAGGTACGCCAGGTTGTGGAAACTGTAATAAAGGCATCCGGTACTTTTAATATCGAGGCCGTAACTGATCTTTATGCCCCTAACGCGGTTGTAGCCGATGAACAGCCCCCTTTTTCATGGAACGGACAATTGGCCGGTGTGCAATGGATCAACTCGGTACAAAAGGCTGTTAAGGATTTTAAGATCAGCGATTTTAAAGTCGATCTGCAGCGGATCAAAACTTTTCAGCAAACCGACGAAATAGTTTACCTGGTAGCTCCTGTTGAGTATACCGGTCTCGTAAACGGCGAACATTTTGAAGAACAGGGCGCTTTTTCATTTGTGTTAAGAATAGTGAGCGGTAAATGGCTCATCAAAAGCCAGGCCTGGGTGCCGCGAAACGGCTTGTAAACGCCTGCTATATAAAACCTGTTTATGCAACCTGAATTTATCACATTTAAAAAATTTGATGACCCTGCTTTGGCACAGGCATTAACCGATTTGCTTGAAGAAGCCGGTATCGAGCATCAAACCGAAAAAGGAGGATTCTCTTTTGACCCTACTTTTGCTGCCAGTGCTGAGCTTTCAACGGAATACAGGGTAAAGATCAGCGCTGATGATTTTACCCGAGCCAACGAATTACTCAATGCCAGCGAGGCTGAAGATATCAAACATGTTGATAAGAGTTATTATCTCTTCAGTTTTACCAATGCCGAATTGATGGAGATATTGGAGAAAGCCGATGAGTGGAGCTCGTTTGACCACCAGCTTGCACGCAAACTGCTTGCCGAAAGGGACGTTGACGTAAGCGATCAGAAATTAGCCGAGATCAATCAAAACAGGATAGATGAACTTAAGGCTCCGGAAAGCACGCAGCGCGAATGGGTGATTATCGGTTATATCTTCGCCTTAATGGGTGGTGTACTTGGTATTTTTATTGGCTGGATGCTTTCATCACACAAAAAAACATTACCCACCGGCGAAAAAGTTTTTGTTTACAGTGAAGCCGACCGCAGGCAAGGGAAAAATATTCTGTACATTTCAATAGTTGTAACGGTGATTGCCGTTGCCTACCGGGTGATCCGGGACATGACGATGCAATAGTAATCCCAATGCCATAAAAGCCGGGATGTAAAGCCTGCCTGCAACCCGATGCTTATTTTTGTGTTCACAATACATATGAGCACAAATAAGATAAAACTGAGCGTGCTTGACCAGTCGCCGATAAGGAAAGGCGCTACTGCCGAGCAGGCCATACAAGAAACCATACAACTGGCAAAATATACCGATACCCTGGGTTATACCCGTTTCTGGATTTCGGAACATCATAATATGGGTATTATAGCGGGCTCTACCCCCGAGGTATTGCTGGCCCACCTGGCAGGCGAAACAAAAAACATGCGCATGGGGTCGGGCGGTATCATGATGCCCAATCACAGCACGCTTAAAGTAGCCGAAAACTTCCGTATGCTGGAGGCCTTGTTCCCCGGCCGGATAGATCTGGGCATGGGCCGTGCGCCTGGTACCGACAGGATTACGGCATCTGCGCTTAACCCATCAAACCAGTTCAGGGAACAGGACTTTGTGGAACAGTTGGCCGACCTGCAAAATTACTTTCATGATACTTACGAGCCGGGAACTATCCAGGCGCGTATCAGGGCTATTCCGCAGGTAAAAACTGTACCCAATATGTGGTTGCTGAGTTCAAGCGGACAAAGCGGTTTGTTTGCGGCGCATTTTGGTATGGGCTTCTCTTTTGCACACTTTATTAACCCTAACGGCGGACCCGAAAGTGTTAAAATGTACAAGGAGCGCTTTCAGCCATCGGATGATCTGAAACAACCGGAGGCTAATGTGGCTGTGTTTATTTTCTGTTCGGAAGATCCTGAAAAGGTAAGACAGCACCAGGCCGTAATGGATCATCGTTTTTTACAGTTTGAAAAGGGAGGTCCCATTGTGCCGCTAAGTTATGATGATGTGAAAGATGTGGAATACACTGTAGCCGAGCAGGATCGGATCCGCTATAACCGTTACCGTGTAATAGCCGGCTCGCCTACCGAACTGAAGCTGAAACTAAGCTGGCTTGCCAATGATTATGAGGTGGATGAGATTATGGCTGTTACCATTACCGAAAATTTTGAAGACAGGCTGGAATCATACCGCTTGCTGGCAGAGCAATTTGAATTAATATAAGTGTAAGCAAAAATGTCATTTCGATAGAGCTGGCAAGTTGTGATGCTTGGCGTATAAGATTTCTCCTCACGGCCACCTCCATAGCCCATCACTGTTCGTTCGAAATGACAAGATGGTTTTTTTAAATATTTCCGGGTAAATAACTTTATTTTGAAAATGCCGTTTTAATAACCGAAACGGCATTTTTTGTTGCCCTTGTTAGCATTATTTACATATTAAAAACTTTATACGGCTTTAAATTGTATCTTTGGAAAGATTATAAAAAAGTCTATTTTCTACAATTCAATGGTTATTATCATATTCTTCATAGCGCACTGGTTCCTGTCGCTTTTCTTCCAAACGTTCTTTTTGCATAGATATGCATCTCATAAAATGTTTACTACCAATAAATTTTACGAAGGCACGTTTTATTTATTGACCTACATTTGCCAGGGTTCATCGTTTTTAAACCCGAGGGCTTATGCTATTATGCACCGTGAGCACCATGCTTACAGTGATACAGAAAAGGATCCGCATTCACCTCACTTTTTTAGGGATGTTTTCCAAATGATGATGTATACAGCTAAGAGCTATAGACTTCATGTGCGGAAGCTGAAGGAGCCGGAGGAGCGTTTTAAGGGTAATATTCCCGAGTGGAAAACCATTGATTTCATCGGTTCATCAGCGGTATCACGTATATCTTTTGGTATTTTGTACATTTTGTTTTATGTAGAATTTGCCACACAACCCTGGATGTACGTCCTTATCCCAATTCACTTTTTAATGGGCCCTATACATGGCGCTATTGTTAACTGGTGTGGCCATAAGTATGGTTATCAAAATTTTGATAATGGCGATAAGTCAAAAAATACTACCCCGTTTGATTTTTTAATGCTGGGCGAGTTGTTCCAGAACAACCATCACAAACACCCTAATAAGCCAAACTTCGGCGCAAAATGGTTTGAGATAGATCCGGTTTATCCCGTTATGAAACTCATGCACTGGATGCGGATCATAAAGTTGCGTAAAGCATATTTATAAAGCTTTTAAAGGTTAAAGGCGAAAGGTCAAAGGCAAAAGGTTTTCTTTAATGCTTTTGACCTTTTTTCTTTTAGTTGAAAGGTCAAAGGCGAAAGGCGTTCTTTTATGATGGCGTAATAAACCTTTTGCCTTTTGCCTTTTGCCTTTCAGCTTTTACCTTCTTTCCGGCCTTTCACCTTTCACCTCAATCGGCTATCTTTGCCGCTCATAAATACATAAACCCATGAGTGTTTCGTTATTAGCTCAAAATTTACATGGCTCGGAGATCATCAAGATAGCCGGCGAGATCAATGAATTAAAAAGACAAGGCCAAAATATCGCCAACCTTACTATCGGCGATTTCGACTCAAATATTTATCCTATCCCAACCCCGTTAAAGGATAAGATCATTGATGCTTATAATCATAACCAAACCAACTACCCTGCTGCCGATGGTATGCTTGACCTGCGTCAGAGTGTAAGCGGTTTTTTGAAAAGAAGTTTAGGTCTTGATTATGCCCCAAACCAGATCCTGATCTCAGGCGGTTCACGCCCGTTGATCTATTCTATATTTTTAGCGGTAGTTAACCCCGGTGAGAAAGTGGTTTTCCCTGCACCGTCATGGAACAATAATCACTACAGTGATCTGTTAAACGCAGACGCGGTGATCATCCCGACCGCTCCGGAAAATAATTTTATGCCTACTGCAGATGATATCCGTCCGCATTTAAAAGGAGCTGCATTACTGGCCCTGTGTTCGCCTTTGAACCCTACCGGTACTATGTTCAGCAAAAAAGACCTGGAAGAGATCTGCGACCTTGTAATTGCCGAAAACAAGGGTCGCGCTGCCGGTGAAAAACCATTGTATTTACTGTACGATCAAATCTACTCTCAATTAACCTTCGGCGAGCATAAACATTACGATCCGGTAACCCTTCGCCCTGAATTAAAAGATTACACCATTTTTGTTGACGGAGGTTCAAAATGCTTTGCGGCTACCGGCGTACGTGTAGGTTGGGGTTTTGGTCCGGAGTTGGTTATCGAAAACATGAAGGCTATTGTTGGCCACATGGGGGCATGGTCGCCAAAGCCAGAGCAAATGGCTATGGCAAAATTTTTAACCAATGAGGCTGATGTAAACAGCTATCTTGACGATCTTAAAGAAAAGATCCAGGCCAGCCTTACCGCCCTGCATGAAGGTTTCCAGGAAATGAAAGCCGGCGGATTAAATGTTGATTCAATTGAACCGATGGGCGCGATTTACCTGACCCTGAAAATTGACTACAGCGGCAAAACCACACCTGATGGAAAAGTGCTGAAAGATTCGGCAGATATTAACTTTTACCTGATCAAAGAAGCGGGAGCGGCATTTGTGCCATTTTCGGCCTTTGGTACAGGCGATGACGTAAACTGGTTCCGCGCTTCGGTTGGTGCAACACCACTTAACGAAATTGAAGCTTTGATACCAAGGGTAAAAGCTGCACTGGAAAAATTGAAGTAAGCCGATAATACAGTATTGTCATTTCGAACGAACCAGCAGGGGGCAGAGCGGCAGCGTAAGGAGAAATCTTATACACCACGTATGCTGCTATACAGGGCGCATAAGATTTCTCTTTCGCCACTACGCTTATACCCACCGCATGCTCTATCGAAGTGACATTTCTTTTATGAAAGCACAAATAAAAATAGCTTTTTGCGCCGGTAGGTGCTACCCTTCCGGTTTTATCAGGAAAATTTAGGGTAACCTCTACGAGGCAAAAAGATTATATGATGTTGTTTCTACAAATAGGTATCCCCTCCGGGGAATCAGAAAATATAATAGTGCGATATGGTTGATATCGCAGTTCAACAAAAAAAGCCGCTCATCGCGGCTTTTTTTATATATCAAGTTTATTAGAAATCTATTCCTCAACCATCTCGCTGTTGGGACTGGCTATTTCGGGCTTTTCGTGTTTAAAATAGCGTTTCTGGTACAGTAATATCATAATTACGCCTACACAGATGGATGCATCGGCCAGGTTAAATATCGGCCTGAAAAACTCAAACGATTCGCCCGCCCAAAACGGGAACCACGAAGGATATGTGCCCTGCAACAGCGGAAAGTAAAACATATCAACAACCTTACCGTGAAACAAAGGGGCATATTTATACATCAAGCCATAAAAGGTTGAATCGATAATATTACCCATAGCGCCGGCTAAAATAAGCGCCACGTTCATGATAAGGCCGCGATGGTATTTGTGTTTAATTAAATAAACAAGGGTGTAAATTATACCACAAACCGCAACAATACGAAACAGCGTTAAAGCCAGTTTACCTGCATCGCCGCCCCACTCTAAGCCAAAGGCCATGCCATTGTTTTCGGTATAACGCAACATGCCCCGGCTTCCCAGCAGGTGAATTTCTTCACCCATGTGCATATGCGCCCGAACCCAGGTTTTGATGATCTGGTCGGCAAGGATAATAAAAGCAGCAGTTAAAAAAGGTTTGGTATAAGCAGCCTTCATTTATTGCTTTAATTTAGCTTCCATTGAAAGGGTAGTGTGCGGAACGGCACGTAAACGCTCTTTCGGAATCAGCTTGCCTGTTTCGCGGCAAACACCGTAAGTTTTATTTTCAATACGTACAAGAGCGGCTTCAAGCTGCTCAATAAATTTTTTCTGACGCGCGGCCAATTGGTTTATCTGCTCTTTTTCAAGCGTGGCCGAACCATCTTCTAATGTTTTGTAAGTACCGGCAGTATCATCGGTGCCGTTGGCATTAGGCGAACTCAATGACGTTGCCAATGAGTTTAATTCCTCGCGGGCAATGCGCATTTTATCCAGGATAATCCCTTTAAATTCTTGCAGGTCAGCTTCAGAATATCTGGTTTTTTCTTGTTCTTGTTTCATTATACTTTACTAATAGCAATCAATATTTCTTGTTCGTCAATTGTAACAGGTTCACCCACGGTGATATCATCCACAAACACAATGCTGTCGGCCAAAATTTCGGCGCAAATATAGGTTAAATTGTTCTCCACGGCCGCTCTGATCACCGGGTTGCTGCTTACCTGCACGTTTATCCTATCAGTTACTTCAAATCCTTTGGTCTTACGCATATTTTGCACACGGTTGATAAACTCGCGCGAAATGCCTTCCTGTTTTAATTCGTTGGTTATGGTAACATCTAAAGCCACGGTTAGTTTTCCCAAATTTGCAACCTGCCATCCGGGAACGTCTTCGGCTATGATTTCTACGTCGGTAGCTAATACTTCGTATTTGCCATCAAGTACCTGGATATTGCCGTTAGTTTCTAACGCGGCGATATCATCCTGGGTGAAATTTGTGATGGCTTCGGCTACAACTTTCATATCCTTACCTACTTTTTGGCCTAAGGCCTTAAAGTTTGGCTTTATTTTCTTTTTGATGAAACCTGCGGTATCGGTAATATACTCGATATCCTTAATATTAGTTTCAGACAAAATAAGGTCCTTAACCTGCTCAACGTGTAATTTAAAGCTTTTATCCAGTATTGGCAATAAAATTTTGCTCAAAGGCTGGCGCACGTTGATATTCACCTTTTTACGTAACGAAAGTGTTAATGATGAAACATCCTGTGCAAGCTGCATACGCTCTTCCAGCTCGGCATCAACCAGTGCGCTGTTGTACTCAGGGAAGTAAGCCAGGTGTACTGACTCAAACTCTTCCTTACTGGTAACAGCGTTCAGATCGCAATATAACCTATCGGCAAAGAACGGCGCTATTGGCGACATCAGCTTACTGATAGCGATTAAGCAGGTATATAAAGTTTGATAAGCAGAAAGCTTATCTTCAGAATCATCTGATTTCCAGAAACGGCGACGGCTTAAACGGATAAACCAGTTGCTGAAATGCACATCCACAAATTCCTGGATAGCACGCGCTGCCTTAGTAGGTTCAAAATCGGCATAGTAACCGTCAACCTCTTTGCTCAGTGTGTTTAGCAGGGATATGATCCAACGGTCAATTTCCGGGCGTTTGCTGTGCTCTATTTCAGGTTCACTGTAAGTGAACTTATCAATATTGGCATATAATGTAAAGAACGAGTAAGTGTTGTACAGCGTACCAAAAAACTTACGCCTAACTTCATCTATACCTTCTTCATTGAATTTAAGGTTATCCCACGGCGATGCATTGCTGATCATGTACCAGCGGGCCGCATCGGCACCATATTTTTCGATGGTGGCGAAGGGGTCAACGGCATTGCCTAAACGCTTAGACATTTTGTTGCCATTTTTATCAAGCACCAGGCCGTTTGAAACCACGTTTTTAAACGCGATACCTTTATTGCCCACCTGCTCGTTGATAGCTTTTACCTCATCGCTTGCTTCGCTCAGCATTACGGCAATAGCGTGCAGGGTAAAGAACCAACCGCGGGTTTGGTCAACACCTTCGGCAATGAAATCGGCAGGGTAAGCGTTTTTAAATTCTTCCCGGCCTTCAAACGGGAAGTGCCATTGCGCATAAGGCATAGCGCCCGAATCAAACCAAACGTCAATCAGGTCGGGCTCACGGAACATTTTGTTGCCGGTTGACGATACTAAAACAACATCATCAACATAAGGGCGGTGCATATCTTCCAACGTAAAGCCTTCAGGCATAAAACCGGCTTTGATCGATTTTTCGATCTCTGCATTTAATTCAGCAATTGATCCAATGCAGATCTCTTCCGCACCGTTTTCCTCGCGCCAGATAGGTAGCGGGGTGCCCCAGTAGCGTGAACGCGAAAGGTTCCAGTCAACCAGGTTTTCCAGCCAGTTACCAAAACGACCGGTTCCGGTTGATTCCGGTTTCCAGTTGATGGTTTTGTTCAGCTCTACCATTTTATCCTTAACCGCTGTGGTGCGGATAAACCAGCTGTCAAGCGGATAGTATAATATCGGCTCGTCGCTGCGCCATGAGTGCGGGTAGCTGTGTTCGTATTTCTTAACGTCGAACGCGCGGTTCTCGGTTTTTAATTTGATAGAGATGAGTACGTCGGTTGGTTTAAAACCTTCCTCGGCACGTTCAGCATCAGTGTAATATTCTTCTTTAACGTAACGGCCAGCGTAATCGGTAACCTCATCAACAAAACGGCCTTGTTTGTTCACTAACGGAACGTCCTTCCCTGTTTCGTCTTTCACCATTACCGATGGTACGTTGTTTTCCTTACAGGCCCTGAAGTCATCCGCACCAAAAACAGACGCGGTGTGTACTATACCGGTACCATCTTCAGTAGTAACAAAATCGGCAGGGATAACACGGAAAGCGTTTTTCTCCAGATCTTCGTTAATTACATAAGGCATCAGTTGCTCGTAGTGGATACCCACCAGTTGGCTGCCTTTTACTTCAGCTTCAATTTTCCAAGGGATGATCTTGTCGCCACCTTTGTAATCGGCAAACGACGCCTGTTCACCTTCGGCTTTAAAATATTTTTTAACCAGATCTTTAGCCAATACTACACAAACCGGCAGGTAAGTGTATGGATTGAAAGTGCTGATCTTAGCATAGGTGATATCTTCGCCAATGGCAAGGGCACAGTTTGAAGGTAGTGTCCATGGGGTAGTTGTCCAGGCCAGGATAAATACCTCTGTATCTACGCCATTAAACAAAAACTCCGAATCACCATCACGTTTAACTTTAAACTGCGCGGTGATGGTGGTATCCTTCACCATTTTGTAGGTGCCCGGCTGGTTAAGCTCATGCGAGCTCAAACCGGTGCCTGATTTTGGCGAATATGGCTGTACGGTATAACCTTTGTACAGCATATCTTTTTTATGCAGTTCCTTCAGTATCCACCAAAGGCTTTCAATGTATTCGTTTTTATAAGTGATGTACGGATCGTTCAGGTCAACCCAGTAACCCATTTTTTCGGTCAGGTCGTTCCAAACGTCGGTATAGCGCATTACCTCCTTGCGGCAGGCATCGTTATAATCTTTTACACTTATTTTTTTGCCGATATCATCTTTAGTGATGCCCAAAGCTTTTTCAACGGCAAGCTCAATAGGCAAACCGTGGGTGTCCCAGCCGCCTTTACGTTTTACCTGGTAGCCTTTAAGGGTTTTGTAACGGCAAAAAATATCTTTAATAGAGCGCGCCATTACGTGGTGAATACCGGGCATACCGTTAGCGCTCGGCGGCCCTTCATAAAAAGTATAAGGGTTACCCGCCGGACGGCTGGTAATGCTTTTCTCGAAAATATTTTTCTGTTTCCAGAAGTCCAGTATCTCTTTGCCGGTTTGCGATAAATTTAACTGCTTATATTCCTTGTACATCTATTATTTCACCTCGTTTTTAAGAGGTTGCAAAAATACAGAAATTAAAAATGATTTTTTTAATTTACGCCGATGAAAAATAAAGCAAAACGCTCTGTTTATCTTTTATTAATAGGTATTATCCTGTTTTCGGCAGGGATGGCCATTCCCAGTGGCCCGGCCGAGAATTGGGACGATTACGCGCGTGGCGCCGGTGCCGGATTATTCATTGCCGGTTTCATAGGCCTGGTGACCTGGTTAATTGAGGTTGTGAAGGAAAATAAGTAAATCATAAGTCCCGGGTTCTAAGTCTCAAGTCGTTAGTTTTAAGTTCAAAGTCGGATATGTTGTTAAATGGCCAAACTCAGATTTGTGGCTGTGTTTTGGATTGTAAGTTATTGGTATACAGTATGTAGTGTTGGTAAACAAGACTTAAGACTAAAAACTTCAGACTTAATACTTTTTTATGCTTGTTTGAACACTAAAACTTTAGTTGATGCGTTATTGATAAGATTAAAAAATAAAAGCCTCCTTGCACTCGCTGCTTGGAGGCTTTAAACCTAAACCTTATCACAAATCAAGGTGGTAACCTTGTATTGAAATAGCTGCAAATCTAATACATGGATTGTTAAAATCAAAAAAAAACCGACGAATAGGATAAATGTATCGATGGATTGGCAAAAATTATCATTTTTCGTTCAAATATTTCTAAAAAAGCAATACGTTGGGTTACTTTCTAATCTTCCATATTAGGAGAAAAGGTTAAGAGGGGTGTAAATACCTCTTAAAACTTACGGAAGTATACGGGCTTTTGCAGGTTATTTTAATCCGGCGACCTGAGATCTTATCTGATAAAATAAAGGACGGTTCTCCATGTTCTCATTCATACATGCGTCTCTGAGCTCTTCAAGTTTTAATACTAACAGCGAATCTGCTTCATTACACAAACTGATAAGGTCATCAAGTAAACAACCATAAGCCCGTACTTCCAGTAATTCAAGCTTTTTTGCGGTTTCCGTATCCGAATGATTGTAAAAGCAGGCCGCACCAAAATCACTGAATAGGGTGTTAGCATCATCATCAACCAAAATGTTGTGGGCGTAAAGGTCGCTGTGCATGATGCCTTTGCTGTGCAGGTGCTCTGCTACGTATGCAATGGTTCCCGCAATTTTTAAAATGTGTACAGGCGAAAGGCCCATGCCGGGTTTAAAAACATCGCGTGTACAGCTTATCAGGCTGGGTGGCATGCCCAGGTTGTAAAAAGTTTGCGGTATAAGTTTCATCACCAGGCCTTTTTTTCCTTCGGGGTGATTGCTGATCTGGCCAATCAATTCTACCAATCCTTCATGATTGCCGGCGGTGATACAGGCGTTCATTTCGTCTTCGGGCAGGCCATCACTGGTAACTGCTCCTTTAAATATTTTAACCGCAACCTCGCTAATTTCATGATCGTGGTTCCGGGTAGCTTTAGAGATAATACCCGAAGCTCCTTCTCCAAGCAACTGGTTAATTTCCAGCTCATGGCTGTCAATCAACTCAAGCGGCTGTACCATGGGTTTGTAGCTAAACGGATTACCCGAAAAAGCCAGCCATGATAGTTTAGGCATAGACAAGAGCCATTCAGGAAACTCATTTAACTGATTAGCAGAGATCCGGAGCAGTTCCAGGTTACGGCAATTGGCAAGTGAAGCCGGTAATTCCGTTAATTTGTTGCCAGCAAGCATCAGTTTCTGCATCCTGCTGCAATTACCTATTTCGGCAGGTAGTTTGGTAATACTGTTGTTGGTAAGAATAAACCAGCGAAGATTTGGATTAACCGAAGCCGGTGGTACAGTTTCTATCCGGTTTGATTTGAAGCCTACAATATCCAGCAAGGGGCAATCACCCAATACTTCGGGCAAAACCGTAAATTGGTTTTCTGAACAGAAAAAAATCTTCAGTTTTTTGAGCCTGCCAAAATCTGCAGGTAACGAGCTCAGTTTATTGGCGGAGAGATCAAGATACTCCAGCGTATCTGCCAATTCAAAAATTTCGGCCGGAAAGCTTGAAAGTTGTTCAGATAGCTTCAGTGATACGGCCCCTTTTAGTTCTCCGTTTTGTAACTGCTTTAATGTTTGCATAGACTGAGGCAAAAGAACAAAAAATGCCTAATATTTAGGTTAATTCCAGCGAAAACTACAGGAGCCTTATGGCTAAGTATTTTGATATACGTAACAAATAAGATGGATTGCCGAAGTACATCGATAGTAAATACTTTTCCTTTTAATTGGCCGTTTGTTGCGAAAACCCTAATACGTTTATGCATAAGAAAGTGCAGTTGGCACATATCCGTTATAATACAAACAGCAACGGCCAAACTGAATGCTGGCGCCTTGTGCTCGACGGCGAAGAGATCCTGGTGGAATCTGTTCAGATACAGGCACCGGTGTTTACTTCAAGAGACTGGATTGAACCCATCGGTCAGTTTAAGCACCATATATCGGTAAAAGATTGTGAGGTTGCTATAAGCGATGCGGGTGATGCTGTCATTACAGACCATAAAGTTTGATTTGGATTTGATAATCGATTCAGCTGTTTCTTAAGAAGCCATTTAAAATACAAATTATTCATAGCCGTTGGTTTTAACCAACGGTAAAAAAGCTGAAGAGTCCTGGCTTTAGCCTAATTATGCAAGCGGATTTGGGCTGAAGCCATCTTGTGGTTACTCATTATCCCGTTGGTTAAAACCAACGGCAATGAAGTTTTGCCTGCTTGTAATCTGCATTTATAAATTTTAAGCAACTCCTAAGAGATCTTGTATTTCTTAATCTACATCATTTTATTGCTTGGTCGTTTTACTCAATTTTGATTTATCAGCAAAGGATCAAAATATAATACTTCAATCAATTTAAATATTTACTTTATGAATTACGCTATATCAACACCCCAACAATCAACCCTAAATACACGTGCAGGATTACGCCAGTTGCTTCGGTATTTGGTTGCAGTGGCTGCTTTGGTTTTATCAGGTGCGGCTACAGGTTTTGCACAAACCCAGAAACTGGCTGCGCCGGGCACATCTGAAGTATTGGGACAAATAGATAGTGTAACAATAGCTGCCGCTGTTCAGGCGCCATCCAACCAACAAACTCCGCTGCAGGTAATTTGTGTTTTTCAATATACCGAAGGGGATATTTTCAATTCACCTCCTGCCTTGCCCCGCAACCTTAATGGCCTGGTGCATGTAGATGATGCCTTAAAAGGAATGCTTACCGAATTGCGAAAAAGCGGCAAGTTTGAAGGTCGTGCATTGGAAACCATACTCATTACACCACCTGTTGGTAGCATGCCTGCCGAAAAATTACTGATCATTGGTCTTGGAGACAGAAAAACCTTCAATCCGGAACTGATGACAAGCGTTGGCCGTGTAGAGATGCGCGAAGCCCTGCGTTTAGGAGTGAGCAGTTACTCGCATGCCAGCGATTTAAAAGATGCCGGAATTGACTCACCAACGGGTGTGGTAGCCGTTAACGTAATTAAAGGCGCTATAAATGCATATGAAACCGAGCGCTTTTTAAAAGGGCACTCGCTTACGGCTTTTCAACCCATGGCTAAAATAACGCTGCTTGCAGGCCCTGCTTTTTTTCAAGTCACAGCCGATGCTGTTAAGGCCTTTCTTGCTACTTCAAAAGGTAATTAACCAATCTGGACGATCAGTGTGTTATTTAACTTTTACTTTACGTAGGTTGTTTAATTTTGGCGGATGCAACAATTTGATACTCCTCCTGCTGATCATGAACTGTTGGAAATGCTTAGGGACGATAACATCACCGCTTTTGATGTATTGTTCAATCGCTATTGGAAATCACTTTTTATAGCTGCCCGGACAAGGTTAGGAGATGACGAGGCCGCGAAAGATATTGTGCAAAACCTGTTGATTGATGTTTGGCAAAAGCGGGGCGAACTACAGGTTAACACATCTCTTGAGCAGTTTTTATTTGGCGCGGTAAAACGTAAAGTATTAAATCATTTCCGTTCTGAAGCCATCAGGCAGAATGCTATGGAAAATGCTTTAAGCCGTATTAATGATATTATCTACAAAGAAGAAAACCTGGTATCTTACTTCAATCTGGAAAAAATTGTAAGTGAAGAAGTGGAAGATATGCCGGTTAATATGAAGCGCGCTTTCCTGTTACGTAGTGATAGTTATTCGGTAAAAGAAATCGCGGAGAACCTCAATCTCGCTGAACAAACGGTATCAAACAATATTACCGAAGCCCTGAAACGTTTAAAACGCCGCCTTAAAGTTGAATACCCCGATCGTTATATTAACTGCTTTGTTTGTCTCGTAATCCTGTTTACACAAAGTTAACAGAAAGTTGATGTAAAATAGAAGTAATAAAAGCGGCTTTGTGCAACATGTCAGTAAAAAACGCACAAAACTGAATGGACTCGTCGGAGCTTAAAAAATTAATTGACCGCTACCTTAAAAATAAAGCTACCGAGCAGGAGCAGAAACTGGTTGATGAATGGTATCAATCGTATGATGATATTGATGAGTCACTGCCTTTCGCTCAAGAGCAGCAGTTTAAAAGCGAGATCTACAACTACACGAGAGCACGGGTAAACAGCAACCCTCCTCCCAAAATACGAAGGTTAAATATTATCAGGTACGCGGCTGCCGCTGCAATTATTGTGTTGGCTATTGCAGGGCTGCTTGTGCGTCGGGAAATTGCGCAGCAACAGCAGGAGCAGCAAAAGCCAAGCTACGCCATTTTCAAAACCGGCATAGGGCAGGTGAAAAAGCTGGAGCTGCCTGATGGTTCAACCGTTTGGCTCAACGCCATGTCGAGCATCCGGATTATTGATGGTTTTGAGAAAAAGGCAACCCGTAATATTTACCTGGATGAAGGCGAAGCTTATTTTGAAGTAAAGCACGACCCGGCTCATCCTTTCCTTGTAGTTACCAATAGCATAACCACCAAGGTGCTGGGTACATCATTCAATGTTAAAGCATACAAATTGTTAAACTACGTAGCCGTAACCCTGCGCACCGGCCATGTAGAAGTGAGCGATAAGCAAGGCAAAATGGCTGTATTGGGGCCTAACCAAAGGGCTACCTATTCATTACAGGAGCACACATACGGCATGAGCGCCTATAACGGCGAAAAAAGCAGGCGTTGGGTAGAGGGTAAAAGCACCCTCAGCAATGCTTCTTTCCAGGAGCTGGCCTTAACCGTCAACAACATCTACGGGGTAAAACTCACCAGTAAAAACAAGCTTACAGATACCTATAAATACAATATCATCATCAGCCATTCGCGCACAATTGATGAAACCATGAAGCTAATATGTTCCATCCACAAAAACAGCTGCAGGAGGAAAAATAATGATGTAACCATGTATTAAAAAAAAGAAGCCGGTCTGTAGCAGAACCGGCCATTGATTGCAAAGCTAATAGATTGAGCCCTATTTGCTTATGCCCTTAGTTTCTCCGTTAAAAATCCACTAAGAACTCAAAAGTATGAAAAAAAACTTACGTTGCTTAACTAAAGCCATGCGTATCACTTTTCTGATTTACACCATTATTATCGCGGGCGCAGGTGTATTGATAGCCGCCCCAAGTACAGGACAGGTTTTTGAGAAACGTGTTAGCGTTTCCCTCGCAAAAGAAACCTTATTAAGTTCTGTTAAAAAAATTGAAATTGCCGGTAATGTTGAATTTGCATACGATCCCAAGCTACTTGCTTTGGCCGATGTGCAGGTTAAAAACCAGTCTTTTAATAACGAGCGTTTAGCTGATATATTAAAAAGTCTTTTTGAAAATACCGATATCGCTTTTAAAGAAGAAATATCAGGTACCGTTACCCTTTTTAAAAAAGAACCACCAAAGCCTGCCTTAGGTAAAATCACCGGGAAAATTATTGATGAAAAAGGCGTGCCATTAACCGGCGCAACCGTTATGCTGCAGGAAGCCAGCAGAGGTGTACAGGCCGACATCAACGGCGATTTTTCCATAAGTGCCGATGACGGAAATTATACCCTGGTGGTAAGTTTCATTTCGTTCGAAACGAAAAGAATTCCCGGAGTTAAAATAAAATCGGGCGAGGTTACACAGCTTAAACCTATAACATTGGTGGCCCAATCAGGCACATTGAATGAGGTGTTGGTTGTTGGCTACGGTACACAGCGGAAGCAGAACCTTACCGGTGCTGTTGACCAGGTTACCTCAAAGGTGCTTGAAAATCGTTCATTGCCCAATTTAACCCAGGGCTTACAGGGGGTTATCCCCAACCTTAACCTGGTGCCGCTTGATGGTAAGCCTATCCAATCGCCAACGTACAACGTAAGGGGTACTACCTCTATCGGTCAGGGAGGAAACGCGCTGGTTTTGGTTGATGGTGTTGAGGGCGATCCGAGCAGGATCAACCCTAATGATGTGGCTTCGATATCGGTATTGAAAGACGCGGCTTCGGCCTCTATATATGGCGCAAGGGCTGCTTTTGGTGTTATCCTCATCACTACTAAAAATCCATCTACAGACAAAACATCTGTTTCTTATTCATTTAACCACTCCATTAAAAGCCCTACTACCGTGCCTAAGTTTGTTACGGATGGCTACACCTTTGCTAAAATGTTTAATGATGCCTGGAGTGCATGGAATGATTATTCGCAAACACCACAGAATATCAATAAAACAGTTAAGTTTTCTCCGGCTTACCTGGAAGAACTCAGAAAGCATTCGCTTGATCCGTCGTTGCCTTCAACAATAGTTAACAGCGCCGGCGAATATGAATATTATGGCAATACCGATTGGTATAAGCTTTTGTACAAGGATCATAACGAAGCCCGTGAACATAACATCGCTATCTCAGGTAACAGTGACAAAGCCGACTTCCTGATCACCGGTCGTTACTATTCACAGGATGGTTTGTTTCGCTATAATTCTGATGATTACAGGATGTATAACCTAAGGGCTAAAGGATCATTACAAGTATATCCATGGTTAACCCTTTATAATAACGCAGATTACTCCAATATGAAATACCATAACCCGTTAAACGTAGGTGAAGGTGGTAGTATCTGGAGAAATATTCAGGATGAGGGCCATACCATGGTGCCTTTATTTAATCCTGACGGTACGCTTACTTATTCTGCCGCTTACTCGGTAGGTGATTATTTTTATGGTAAAAACGGCATCGACTTTGATAACAGGGTGTTTAGAAATACCACTGGTTTCACAGCCCGTTTTTTTGACAATACATTCCGTGTTAAAGGCGATTTCACGTTTCAGAATACCGACAACGGCCAAACCCGTAAACGCGTACCTGTTGCTTATAGCCGTAAACCGGGCGTAATTGAATACGTAGGTACTGCCTATAATGACCTTGAAAATTATAGCCAAAGTACCCAATACATCGCCACCAACACTTATGGCGAGTTTGAGCCTAAATTGAAAGGCGGCCATTATTTCAAAGCATTGGCTGGTTTTAACTTCGAGCAATCAACAAAAAAATCGCTGGACGTTACGCGTAACGGTTTAATTTTTGACGATGCAACGGATATTAACCTGGCATTGGGCCAGTCAATCAGCACTGCAGGCGGCTGGGACCAGTGGGATATTGTAGGTGGCTTTTATCGTTTAAACTATTCATTTAAAGACAGGTACCTTGTTGAAGTAGATGGCCGTTATGACGGTTCGTCAAAATTCCCTGCCGATCAGCGTTATGCTTTCTTCCCTTCAGTTTCCGGAGGTTGGAAAATCTCCAATGAACCATTCTGGAAGGTATCGAAAGATTTGATCACCAATTTAAAAGTAAGGGCTTCTTACGGTTCGTTGGGTAATGGTAGCATTGGTTCATACGCGTTCCAGGAAAAATTCAGTATTTCTAAATCGGGCAGGATCCTGAATGGTGTATTACCTCAAAAAACCAATCAGCCGGGTGTATTGCCAGATGGTTTAACATGGGAAACCTCAAACGTCCAAAACCTTGGTTTGGATCTGGGTATGCTGCAAAACCGTTTGAATATTTCTGCCGATGGTTATATCCGCAGAACTACCAACATGTTTACCGTAGGTATGACCTTGCCGGCTGTTTTTGGTACCGATGTGCCTAAAGGAAACTATGCCGACCTGAAAACAAAAGGCTGGGAAGTAACCGTAACCTGGCGCGACAAGTTTAATGCAGGAGCAAAACCGTTTAACTATGGCCTGAGGTTAACCCTGGCCGACTATACAGCCAAAATCACCAAATACAATAACCCGGATAAGCGTTTGAATGATTACTACGCAGGTCAAACCGTAGGTGAGATCTGGGGATTTGAAACAGCAGGCTATTTCACATCTGCACAGGACATTGCCAACTCGCCAAAACAAACCCTTATTAAAGCATCAACTACCGGGCAGCTTTTACCGGGCGATATCAAGTTTAAAGATTTGAACGGCGATGGCGTAATTGACTACGGCGATCAAACTGTAAATAAACCTGGTGATAAACGCATTATAGGCAATAGTACACCAAGGTATACTTATGGCATTGGTGTTGATGCCGACTGGAACAACTTCTTCTTCTCGGCATTTTTCCAGGGCGTTGCCAAACGCGACTGGTATCCGGGCTCTGAAGCAAGTGTTTTCTGGGGACAATACAACAGGCCTTATAATAAAGTGCCGCAATCGCAATTGGGTAAAATCTGGTCAGAAGATAATCCTAATGCATACTTCCCAAGGTACCGTGGCTATTCGGCACAAAATGGCTCGGGCGAGTTAACCCAGGCGCAAACCAAATACCTGCAAAACGCGGCTTACCTGCGCATGAAAAACATACAGATAGGTTATAACCTGCCATTGCGTTTGATCCAGAAGATTAAGCTGAACAACTTCCGTGTATTCCTTTCGGGCGAGAACCTGTTAACATGGTCGCCGCTTTATAAAATTACCAAAGATATCGACCCTGAAAGCATCAACGGATCTGACAGGGTACTTACCGATGGTAACAGTGGTAACGGAAATAACTACCCGATACTTAAGAGCGTAACCCTGGGTTTCACCGCAACATTTTAATCAATAGCAGACGACAATTTTAAAGACATTCCATATGTTTCACATAAAAGCAACACACATTAAGTTAGCCATAGCAATGCTTTTTGCAAGCTTGATTATAGTTAGCTGTAAAAAATTAGACCAGGTACCAAAAGATACCGCCACCAACAGCGCTGTTTTTGGAAGTATAAACGGCCTGCAACTATATGCCAACTCATTTTACGATATCCTGCCAACCGCGGGCGATGCTGTACGCGGCGACGCGATGGCCGATTACGCCGCCAGGACATCGGTTCCGGATTTTTTAAGGCCGGGAGCCTTTGGCCCAAGACAAAGTAGTGGTTGGAGCTGGAGCGGCTTGCGTAACATTAATTATTTTATCGAAAACTGTACAAACCCGTCTATCTCGCTTGATCAGCGTCAGCATTTTATTGGTTTGGCGCGCTTTTTCAGGGCCTGGTTCTATTTTGATAAACTGAAACGTTTTGGCGATGTGCCATGGATTGGCAAAACCATGAAGGTTGATGATCCGGCCTTGTATAACGGCAGGGACAAAAGAACGCTTGTTGTCGACTCGATACTTGCCGACCTTGACTATGCAGGCTTGCATATTAACACTACCGACAATACAAGGAGCCTTATTACCAAGTACACTGCTTACGCGTTTAAATCAAGGGTTTGCTTGTTTGAAGGCACCTTCAGAAAATACCACGATGAGTATGGTTTACAGGCATCGGTTGATGGCTTGCTGAATCAGGGTGTTACTGCCGCGCAAAAAGTAATGAACGAAGGTGGTTTTAGTCTGAACACCGCAGGCGGTACCGATAAAGCATACAGGCAATTGTTCACCAGCCAGGCTCCGGTAGCATCGGAGGTGATCCTTGCCGCAATTTCTGATCCTGCACTGGGTATCTTCAACGATTCAAACTGGTATTGGACCAGCGCCACTTACGGCGATAGGTTAAGCTTTATCCGTACGTTTGTAAATACCTATCTTAATATAGATGGCACACCGTTTACCGATAAGCCCGGCTATAAAACTATGCCATTTGCACAGGAGGTAAAAGGCCGCGACATGCGTTTGCAGCAAACTATCCGTATGGGTAATTACACCCGTTTAAATGGTGCAACGCAACAGGCCGCCCCTCCGGTATTTTCATATACCTATACCGGTTATCAGCCTATTAAATTAACGCAGGACGATGCCTCGATGGATGGCGGATCGCGCAATACCAACTCAATTCCACTTATGCGTTATGCCGAGGTATTGTTAAATTATGCTGAAGCAAAAGCCGAGCTGGGTACATTTACCGATGCCGACTGGAACCTTACCATTGGCGCTTTACGCCGCAGGGCGGGCATAACCGGTAATACAGCTACCAAACCGGTTATTGCTGATAAATACCTGCAAGCAAATTACTTCCCGGCTATTTCCGATCCATCTTTATTAGAGATCAGGCGTGAACGTGGTATTGAGCTTGCCTTTGAAGGTTTCAGGTTCAATGATATTGTAAGATGGAAACGCGGCGAACTGATGGACCAAACCTGGAACGGATTCTATGTGCCTGCACTGGATGTACCGCTTGATTTGAACGAAGATGGTAAGCCTGACGTATGCTTTTATACTACGCTTCCGGCGAACCAGGTTTCGGGTGTAACCTATGTTAGCGTTGCCGCTACTTTAACCGGCGGTACGGCAAATCCGCAAAGGCTTAGCAGCGATAATGAGCTTACCTGGTTAACAACCGTTCAGCGTAAATGGGACAACAAGTTTTACCTGTACCCTATCCCTGAAACCGACAGGCTTCAGAACCCTAAATTAGGTCAGAACCCAGGTTGGGAACAATAATCAAACACATAGATAATCATGAAAATAAAACAATATTTATTTGCCGTATTATTTGCGTTGGTATGTATGCAAGGCCATGCACAACATTTAATTGCAGGTACTTTCAACTTACGGTTTGATAACCCCAGGGATACCGGCAATTTATGGGTGAACCGTGCGCCGGTTGCTGCCGCGCTGATCCGTTTCCATCAGTTTGATATTTTTGGAACCCAGGAAGGGTTAAAAAATCAGTTGGATGACTTAAATAATGCCCTGCCCGAATATGAGCGTTATGGCTTAGGCAGGGATGACGGTAAGGATGCCGGCGAACATTCGGCCATCTTCTTTAAAAAGAGCCGATTTGTGTTATTAAAGAAAGGTGATTTCTGGTTGTCTGAAACACCTGATAAACCGGGTTTAGGCTGGGATGCGACTTGCTGCAACCGGATATGCTCATGGGTATACCTGCAGGATAAAGAAAGCAGGAAGAAATTCTATTTCTTTAACGCGCACTTTGATCACCAGGGAAAAATAGCCCGAGAGGAAAGTGGTAAATTGATCCTGAAAAAGATCAAAGAAATTGCCGGCAACGAAAATGCCATATTCACCGGCGATTTGAATGGCGATCATAACAGCACCTGGTACCAGCGTCTGGCCACCTCAAACTATTTGGTTGATACTTACAGCCAGGCTGCCCAGCCTTACGAGTTTAACGCCTCTTTTAACTCATTTGGAAGGGCTTTAAAATCAAACGGTGTAATCGATCATATTTTTACAACCGGTAAAGTGGATGTTAAAAGATGGGGGATTTTGAGCGACAGCTACCATGGTAAATTCCCATCAGATCATTTCCCGGTATTAGCGGAGGTGAATTTGTAGGATAATCCTGGTTTATTAAAAAGGGGCTGCCGGAGGCAGCCCCTTTTTTGTGGGGTAAAGTTTACAATTCTATCGATATTTACCTATGCTGTAACAATCACCCATAAAATTATAGTTTCATGGCAATCCTCCTTATCCTGGGCGGTACCGGTCGTACCGGTGCACATTTGTTGCGTTTGGCGCTTGCAGAAGGTCACATCGTACATGCTTTGGTACGTGACTGCAGTAAAGTAAAATCAAGCTCGTCGGCTTTGTATCTGTTTGAGGGTTTACCTACCAATGCGGAGCGGTTAAAGGAGGCGGCTTTTGGTTGTGAGGCTATTATCAGTACGTTGAATATATCCCGCACATCGGACTGGCCATGGGCAAAACTCCGCACGCCGGTGGACCTGCTTTCGGAAACGATTAAGCACATAATCTCTTTCGGGGAAGAAGCGCCACGCCGGATCATCGTTACGTCGGCCTGGGGAGTTAACGAGTCGCGGCAGGAAATACCCGGATGGTTTCGCTGGTTGATTGATCGCAGTAATATAGGCCCAGCTTACACAGATCATGGTCTGCAGGAAAATTTGCTGGCAGATAGCAGATTGGAATGGACTGCGGTTCGCCCGGTTGGGTTGGTTAATCTCAATCGGAATAAACCGGTGAAAGTTAGTTTAAGTGGAAAGCCGAAACCTCGGTTAACCATTAGCCGCGAGGCGGTCGCCCGTTTTTTGCTGTATCAGGTGACTGATACGCGTTATATAAAGGCCTGTCCCGTTATTTATCAGTAATCTTCATGTTAAGGATTCGGCGATTTTGAGTATCATCGCCTTAAAATGTTCTGATTTTAAGAATAGGGGCTTTTAATAGATCGTTTTACACCTCTAACCATTTCCTCTTGAATTTACACTTGATAGCGGAACTTGACTTATGGATTTCGATTCTTAGGACGTAACAACGGTTATATGTTTTGGGATACTCGCAAAACAACAACGCCGTGTTTGGGGATAGTGATTTTTTTTGATCTGCCTATCTGCCCAAGGTTTTTATGCAGCCATAAGTCCCGCAGTTTGCTTTTGGAATTGATGTTAACCTTTTCTGCCGACAAATCGAAAGCGGTTTCATGATCACCGCGGTTCATGATCGCAATGGCGCACGAGTTATCGCCATTTACTCCCAGCGGCTTTACCCAAACATCAATATTGTTTTCCTGAGATATCCTCTTCGCCTGCTTAAAGCCAGGATCTTGATTTAATGCGATTATTTCTTTGTTTGTAAGTATGTCGATGGTTTGTTTAGACATGGTGCGAAGGTCGTTTCCGGCCAGCAATGGCGAATTAAGCATACACCACATAGAAAAATGAGTTTTATCCTCGTCATAGCTCATACCCCGGCCTACCTGCAGCATGTCCATATCATTGTAATGGCCGGATGAAGCATATTTATCTAATCCTGTGTCAATATCTATGATCGCGAGGATAGACGAAAACTTCGCGCTGATGTCTCCGGATATTCTCCATGAATCCGCTTTGTTGATGGCCCATTCTCCGGGAAACTTCCAGCGGCAAACGTTGAAAACAATATTGCTGTCAATAGCTTTTGTTGCCGAAATAATTTTCATGTATTCTGTTTGCTCATCAAGCTTCAAGACTTCCCCTCCACACCAGTCCACTTTAAGAAAGTTAAAGCCCCACTCTTTAAAAAACAGGTTACAATCTTGTTCAATGTGTCCGTATATTCCCGATCCTACGCCTTTCTCATCCTTATCCCATATCGAACCGCAGGTGTTTTTTCCCGCATCGGTATAAATACCTGCTTTAAGTTTTTTAGAGTGAATGTAATCAACAAGTGCTTTCATTCCTGATGGGAATTTACCGGTGTCTACAAATAATTTCCCATTCGCGTCGCGGCCTCCAAAGTAACCGTCATCAATATTAATAAAGCGGTATCCCGCATCATACAAACCGCTTGTTATCATTGCATCAGCTTGTTGCCTTAGCATTTGCTCATCAATATTAACGCGAAAATTGTTCCAGCTGCTCCAACCCATTATTGGCGCTTTTGTTACTTGCGCTGTTGATTTGAGCATAATAAAAATAGCAAGGAAAGATATCAGGAATGTAATTCTTGAGGCTTGATGTGTGAAATTCATAAGCATAAATATAAGCGGAAAGTGATCGTTGACAAGTGTATTAAGCTTGCCACTATGATTGGGGGGCAAACGTTTGCGTTTTTTTAATCAAAAAAATTTAGGAGAGGCGCCGTATATCATGCATAAAAAGGCATTAAAAGCCTCTTGTTATAAGCAAACGTTTGCGCGGTGTATTTGAATATTGAGCTGCCGAAACTAAAATATGGGTAAGAAATATTAGCCAGTAGTTAGAGCCTGTTTAAAAACGATTCAAGATTTTTTCAGGTAGAGACGCATAATAGCGTTTCCTGTAGGATAAGCAGCTTTGCATGTCATCTTGCTATAGTAAAATGCATGCGGGGGACGCAATTATGCGTCCCTACAACTAAATCAAACTTAAACAGTTTCTTAGGTTAAAACAAAAAAGCCTAACATTTCTGTTAGGCTTTTTCTGTGGGAACTACTGGGTTCGAACCAGTGACCCTCTGCTTGTAAGGCAGATGCTCTGAACCAGCTGAGCTAAGCTCCCTTTGTTTTTGATGTTACCATTAGCTGGTAAAACCGAGTGGCGAAGATAATTCACTTTGCCAAATAATGCAAGAACTTTTATAAAGTATTTGCAGGTGATAGTAGTATAAAAAAGCCCAACATTGCTGTTAGGCTTTCTTTCTGTGGGAGCTACTGGGTTCGAACCAGTGACCCTCTGCTTGTAAGGCAGATGCTCTGAACCAGCTGAGCTAAGCTCCCTTCCTTTTGGGACTGCAAATATAGGAGGTTGTGTTTATTTGTCCAAATAAAATTTTAAATAAAAATAGTATGCTGATTTACAGATATTAAGGTTGTTATTTACTTAACATCGCGATATTGGGCACGCGGCCGCGGGTCTTCAGGCAGGATCTCCATCTTCGGGAAATCGATATAATTGGCATACCACTGTATGGCGCCTACTAAATCAAGCGCGTCTTCGGCTTCAACGTTAACAGTTTCAAAGGCATAAAGCTTATGATCGGCATAGCCATAAAGCTGTATCTCGTTATCATCCGGACTAAATCGTTCCTCATCAAGGCAGTAAACTTTTACCTTGAGCCGTGTATCCCTGGAGTGGATCACATCCCTGCAGGGGTTTAGAGGATCGGTTGCCAGTAAATATACATTATAGTCCATAGTTGGGTTAACAAAGTTTAGAGGGGTTGGTTTCTGTATAAGTGTTTAAAGTGTGAAATTGTTTGAAAAATATGTGTATTTCCCAGGGTGGGGAAATTGCGCCCATGTTTGAGTAAAATTTCTACATTTTAACGAATAGGCAATATTAAAAAGCTGTTTTTTAAGTTGATATGCCCCAATTTATCAATTGGCATTTCGTTTGAATAAATATTAATACCCTTCTCAAAGGGTTGTTTTTCATAGGTAGATGTAGGGTCGAAATACTGCGAGAGTGTTTCGACCTTTTTTATTTACCGCTTTTGAAAATATGATTTTACTGTTGTGTATTAGGTAAGATCTTAATTCTTTTTTTTCGCCGACATGAAACCGCAAAAGGGGCTTAATGCCGATATTACAGATTTAGATTGTTCCTTAAATTGATCGGGGTGAAAGATTTTAACCTTTGGGAAAATAATGCCACTAATCCCGGAATGTATTTGCACACTTTTTATAGTTTATCGTGTCAAAATGCCTTTTTGGGGCTATTAGAGGCGTGTTTGTTATTTGGCATTGGGTTTGGATAGGTATTAATACCCTTCTCAAAGGGTTGTTTTCATAGGTAGATGTAGGGCCGAAATACTGCGAGAGTGTTTCGGCCTTTTTTATTTACCAGTTTTTAAAAATCGCTTTTGCAGTATTGTTTAAGCTGTTAATCTTTGGCAGCACGTGGACAGTGAGAATGGTTATCTAAAAGTGACATAATAGGTTTGGAGTGTCTGTGAATTGATCAAGCCAGGAATTTTAACTTTTGGGAAAATAACGCCACTATCCACGGAATGTATTTACACACTTTATATGCTATGTAATTTAAGAAGTGCTTTTTGGGGCTTTTGAGTGCATGTTTTCCATTTGGCACTGGGTTTGAATAAGTATTAATACCCTTCTCATAGGGTTGTTTTCATAGGTAGATGTAGGGCCGGAATACTGCGAGAGTGTTCCGGCCTTTTTTATTGCCCCTACATGTATTGCCTGATAATTAAATAAAAATCTGCCAAAATTAACCATTGGGAAATTAATTCCCGGTTAAGGGTGTCATTTCTACACATTGAGGATGGTTGGTGTTTTAAAAAGCTGCCAATTAGGCAATTGAAGGCATTTTTTAAGATTGGCACCTCGTTTGAATATAGCTTATTACCCTTCTCAAAGGGTTGTTTTTCATAGGTAGATGTAGGGCCGGAATAACTGCGAGAGTTGTCCGGCCTTTTTTATTTAATGGAAATTTTAAGATTGATTTTATTCCGTTGCTTTTTAATTAAGCAATCGAAGTGGTTTATTGATCAATGCTTTTTGCCCGTTGGGGTGATATTGATAAATCAACGCCATTCCAGTCCGGGTGCCACGTGTTTTAAAATAGAAGATAGCACGTGCACATTATAATCAACCCCTAACGTGTTAGGTATTGTCAATAGTAAGGTATCTGCTTCCTGGATAGCTTCATCCTGGGCTAATTCTTTGATCAGCTGATCTGGTTCAGCAGCGTAGCTTTTTCCAAAAATCGCACGTTTGTTGGCTTCTATGTAACCGATCTTATCGGAACTGTTGGTTTGCTGGCCGAATAACTGCTTATCCTGATCGTTTACCAGGGCAAAAATGGAACGACTCACCGAAGCCCTCGCCTCCCTTTCGTGGCCTGCTTTTTTCCAGGCTTCTTTATAAAGCCTGATCTGTTCTGCCTGCTGAATATGAAAGGGTTTGCCGCTTTCATCATTTTTTAAGGTAGAACTTTGCAGGTACATGCCGTTTTCGGCGGCCCAGATAGCTGTTGCATTAGAGCCTGCTCCCCACCAAATGCGTTCGCGCAACCCTTCAGAATAAGGTTCTAAGCGCAACAAGCCTGGAGGGTTCGGAAACATCGGGTATGGATTAGGCTCAGCAAATCCGTCACCGTTCAATTTATCCAGAAACTCTAAGGCCTTGGTACGTCCCATATCCGCATCGGTTTCTCCTTCGGCCGGTTCATAGCCGAAATAGCGCCAGCCATCGATCACCTGTTCCGGCGAACCCCTGCTGATGCCTAATTGTAATCGTCCACCCGAAATTAAATCGGCGGCGCCGGCATCCTCCGCCATGTACAAGGGATTTTCATATCGCATATCAATTACGCCCGTCCCAATTTCTATTTTACTGGTTTTAGCACCAATAGCCGAAAGTAGTGGAAAGGGCGATGCTAATTGGCGCGCGAAATGATGCACCCGGAAATATGCCCCATCAATGCCAATTTCCTCAGCTGCAACAGCCAGATCAATGGATTGAAGCAATGTGTCACCTGCCGTACGGGTATTATAAGCAGGATGATCAGACCAATGTCCAAATGATAAAAATCCGATTTTCTTCATGTAGTCTCCTTAATCATAAAATGACAGATCGTATTTGAAATTCCGTTTTAGCTAAAACGAATGCTTCGGGCTGATTTTGATCAGCCTGTAAAAGCAAATACAAGTCAATCAAAAATAAAATTAAACGGGATATAATTCAGTCAGGAGGAATTCAAAAAAAATCTGTGGGTGTAGTTGATGAACGAAATATCACTTTGCGTTCATCAAATTCATTTTTCAGCATCCTTTCCCTTATTTTAGCGTTATGTCTCTGACAATCTCTCTATTATTTATAATTGCCTTGCTGGCTTTTATACTAAGCGCGGTTTGTGGCGGCGGAGCAAGCATGATCCTGATCCCTGTTCTTGGTTTGGTAGTTCCGAATGCGCAGATACCTGTCGCGTTATCGCTCGGTACTGCTTCCAGTTCCTTATCAAGGGTAGCCGTTATGTGGAAATCAATACGTTGGGATTTGGTCAAATGGTTTATTCCTCCAGCTATTCCTACAGTTTGGCTTGGCGCGTGGTTACTTACCTATGTAAACCCTGTATTTCTGCAATTATTGCTGGGTTTATTTTTATTATGGAACCTCTCTTCGCTTTTCAAAAAACAACCTGTACTTAAAGTTCGGGAGCATCAAAGCAATGTCGCAGTATTGTTAATAGGTTTGGCTACCGGCTTTGTTTCGGGCTTAACGGGTGCAGTTGGGCTTATCTTTAATCGTTTTTATCTTACTTATGGCCTTTCCAAACAGGAGATTGTGGCAACCCGGGCTGCCAATGAAGTTATCCTTCATCTGATTAAGCTGGGTTTATATGCTTCTTTTGGCTTGTTGACTAACAATTCGGTTATCTATGGGGTAATAATAGCGATTGCAGCAGTTATTTCGTCTTTCGCGGTTAAATATGTACTGCCTCTAATCAGTGACCGACTGTTTCAAAAAATCGGATATGCAGCTATGGTGATCTCGGGATGTTTTATGACTTATGGCGCAGTTAGAGATATTGCTTCGGGTAATTTGCGCATCAGCATCGTTACTATATCCGGAGGCTTGGAAACCAGTGTTCAATGGAAAGAGAGTGATTTTAAACTCGAATTAGAATATGACGAAGGTTTTGAGGTAGAACATGCCATAACACTGAATGAACTTCCGCCTGTTTTCCGGCCAAAAGTTACAGCCCTTATTGAGGGGGCCGACAAATATCTCATTGAAGAAGTTAATGGTTTCCGGAAACATTATTATGAGGTTTATACCTGGCGTCAGGGCAAGCTTAGTAAATATGATGTTAAGTGACATGCTTTTATTCTCGTCAATCTATCGGATTTGAGGAAAAGAATTGTGGGTTTCAAATCTTCAATAAGGGTGAATTTGCTTTTATTTAGATCTGCTGCATTTTCTCACTGATAAGTCCAAGCTTCATCTTAAAAAGATCAATATCAGTAAAACAGTAGATTGATGCCCTTTTTTGATTTGGGATTGTTTTAAATGGTGCAATGATTACCCCGGCGGAATTAGGGGCTATCGTATAAGTGTTAGCAAGATGTCTGAAGTATATGGGAACAAAAAGGCCCTTAATCATTGATTAAAGGCCTTTTGATGTTTTGTTAAAATATTTAGCGGAATGGACGGGTCATGAACATCGTTCATAACTGCCTATATTTCAAATAATTATATTTTCAAAAAATCAACTACTTTACGAATCACGCAATGGATAAATGATTCTAAATCGTTGGTTAAATATAGTAAATATTAGGATATAAACGAAAGGTTTAATAGCCTTCTAAATAATTATAAGAAGGGCTTGATGTTGTCGAATTTTTGATTTGCATTTTACTACGGATAGTGTAGTGTTATGCAAACTTAGTATTAAGATTGAATTTGCAATAGGTTATCGTTTATTTGCGAACAGCTACGGTTTTCGTAGTGGTTCGCAAATAAATAGCAGTTTTGCAATTATAAAACATATAAAAATGGGTTATTAAGCGATAGGGAGTATGGAAAGTTACGGCGATAAAGACTTCCATTAACAATGTCCTGGCTAACAGTTAATTGTGTGTCTTGGCCGTTATATAATAAATTAACAACCTTTTAAACCCACCGTCCCATATATTGAAACGCCTATGTCAACAAGGCGCTTTGAAATAAAACCAAATTAGCTGAATTGAGGAGCTGACATACCTGCTACGCAATATTGGCCTACAGATTTTAACACCTTTAAGGCTAATAAATTTTGTTAGATCTAAATTTGACTTCGATAAGTTATATTTGTGTTGTGAAAAACAGAGTGTTTAGCTTCTTTCTACTCCTGGCTGGTATTATTTACCTGTCATCTGTATTAGAATTTGACCATGAAGAAAGCAAAGCCAATTTTAAACAGGAACAACAATTTAAAATTGCAATAGAAAAGCCAAATGATGTTCAAGTCCTTGTTCATTTAGCTCTCCTACCTTTGTTATTTGCATTTAGCATCATTTCATTACACTACTGCACAGAAACTAATCCTAAAAAAATCTTTAATCTTTCCCGGTTTCTACCACCCGAAAGGTTGTTTCTGCAATACTCCGTTTTCCGTATCTGATTTTTGATTTCCTGCTATAATATGCGCTTGCCGTTCATACGGCAGGTATCTTCTGGAAATCTTAAAATCATCCTCTATGTCAGATTCAATATTTCTGCAATTATCTGCTGACGCGGGTATTGCAGCTACAATCATATTTACCGTCAATTACCTGTTCGGTATATTGATCAGTACTTCTTATCAACGGGCAACTCTTTATCAAAAACTACCAAAGGCCTTAAAAAGCATCAGTATTTATAACTGGCATAATTGGACAGCCTACATCGCATTATCCATTGTATTACTGCACCCGGTTTTATTGCTCTTTGACCCGGCAACAAAATTTTCGTTTGTTAATATTGTTTTTCCTATTCATGCGCCAACACAAAGGTTATATGTGGCGTTAGGCACTATCTCCATGTTTGCTATTGTTCTGGTTATTTTGACTACGCAAAAAGCTATCAAAAACCGGCTTGGTTTTCGCGCCTGGAAAAACATCCATTTAATATCTTATGCAACCGGGTTGCTTTTTATTATACACGGTATCGTGATGGACCCGGAATTAAAGAATAGGCCGGTTGATTATTTGGATGCGGAAAAATTGGCCAGTGAGGCCTGCTTTTTAATTTTATTGGCGGCAGTCTATTTCAGGGTTCGTTACGTGATCAAAAAAAGACAAACATCAAAATTTTATAAGCTGCGCATTTCAAAAGTAATTAGCGAAACAACCGATGCAAAAACATTTGTTTTGGAGATACCTGAGAACCTAAAAAATGTATTCAACTATATCCCAGGTCAATTTATACAGTTAGAATTAACAGTGAACGGTGACGAGTATAAAAGAGCTTATTCGCTTTCAAGTTCTCCTTTCACCGATGACGGCCTTTACTTTACGATCAAACGGGTTAAAGATGGCATCGTTTCTAATTTTTTAAACGATACTATTACGCCTGGCGATGAACTTCTTGTGCTTCCGCCATCAGGTAATTTTTTTAAAGAATATTCTTTAATCGCCCCAACCCATTTTGTATTTTTTGCTGGCGGAAGCGGTATTACGCCCATATACAGCATTATCAAATCTCTGTTACATCAACAGCCCGATTCCCACATATCCCTGATTTATGCAAACCGGGATTTAGATTCTATTATATTCCAAAGAGAACTTGAACTGTTAGAAGCGTCTTATCAGGAAAGATTGACTATCACCCATGTTTTAAGTGCCGCCTCTGTGGGATGGAGTGCACTAACGGGTAGGCTTGACCAGGATAAAATAGTTCAATTTATGCATAAATGGAAAATCATGCCGGTTGCGAATACCGTCTATTATGTGTGCGGGCCTTCGCCATTTATGGAATTAGTTGAACAGGAATTAGCTTACCATAAAATACAGCCCTCTAAAATTCATTTGGAAAAATTCATATCCATCAGTAATGCCGAAGATCTGTTAAAGGCAGGTACCGGCTTAGAAGATATTGATACCGTCGGAGCCAGTTTAAACGCGCAGTTAGATGGAAGCAACCATAAAACCAGTTGTAAAAAAGATCAAATCCTATTAGATGTATTATTAGCGAACGGGATCAACGCGCCATATTCCTGTAGAGAGGGTATTTGTTCAAGCTGTAAGGCAAAGCTCGTTGAAGGGATGGTTATGATGAAAAAGCACACATCTCTAAGCGATACAGATATTAAAAACGATCAAATTTTGACTTGCCAGGCCTTTCCACTGTCTGCAAAGATCAGGATTGATTATGACAACCTAAAATAATGGGAAGGTTCAAATATTGGATAGCAGTTGTGCTTTCGGTCCCCTTGCTATTTTTTAGTCTGCTGCTTCATGCGCAAACGGCAGATACTACTAAAAAAGTTACTTTTACTGATAGCGCAACCCGGCCACATCCTTTTCAATACGATAAGGATTCCGGTTTGCAGTATAAACAGGGGGATTTTACTTTAACAACCTGGGCTTATGCTGAAAGTTTGTTTTCACCTGGTGATTATCCCGCATTCAGGCGGGTAAGACAGGGTATGGAGTTTAAACTTCCGGCTTATAACTTTCGGATCAATGGCGAGAAGTATAGAACGGTATTATTTTATGAGGTGGACTTTACCGACAATAAGTTCTTCCAGGCGACCAAACGTTTTAAGGATTGGGAAAATTTATTTATTTCTTTTCAAAATGCGGACGACCCCAATAAATTCAGAATACTTTTTGGTGAAAACACGCACATCCTTTCTCGTGAAGATAACCTCTCGTCAGGCAATCTTCCCACCATTAATAGAAGTCTGATCTTAGAAGAACATGGCTCCGTAAATAATTTCGGCGTGCAGTGGGGCTTGCAAATACAAAAGCAAATTAATCCTACTATGCTTCTGCAATTTGCCATGCAGGATAACCGGGGTTCAATGAACACGGATACGCCACGGTACCAGTTTTGGAAAGATATAGCCGTTAAGGTAACAAAAACCTTAATCACCCCAACGGGTAAATGCCCCGAAAGATTAAACGTGGGTATTGCCATTGACCGGACAGCTGATATTACCAACAGAAGTTTTGTTTTTGCGTCCGCAATAAACCAGGTTTCGCTTGGGAGCACACCCGCTACCGGGAATAAATTCAGTTTTGAAAACAATTTGGATTATACCAATAGCCTTGGCGAGCATTTATATACGTTTGAATATGAAACGATTTATTCCCGTTATTCAGATCAGGGTTTAAATCTTGCAGGCGGCTATGCGATGCTGCAATTTCAGCTCTTTGATAAAGAAAGTACAGGCGATCTGGTTCCCTTTGCCATGTATGACCTTGTTAATTTGTCAAATAGGGTCCAGACCGCTACAGAACAGGCAATCAGGTTAGGATTCAATTATAACTTGCCTTTTACACATAAATTGGTAAACTTCCATGTCGAATACGCCAAACACTTTTTAAACGGTTCTTCACAAATAATTAGTCCGGGCCAGCGAAATTTTGATGAGTTTCGTTTTGAATTCCGGGTGAACGTTGCAAGATATTTAAGATTTTAAATTTATACCAAACGTTATTTGGATACTATCGCGCCTCACTTACTGCTTTTCCTTTGAATGAAGCTTTTTCGCCACTCAAAGCATATATAAATTATTTAATAAATTACTTACGGATTTATGAAACTGAAGTAAAAATTAATTTGATAATTGAATTATTAATCGTAATATTGCAATATAAAGTATGGGCTTAACTAAAACAGAAATATTCACCGAAAAACAGAACAGGTTAGCAGTGATGCTTAAAGCTATCGCGCATCCTGCCCGTATCGCTATCTTACAGGAGATCATTAAATCTAATACCTGTATTTGCGGCGACCTGGTAGATGAGCTGGGCTTGGCGCAGCCAACCATTTCGCAGCATTTAAAAGAACTGAAAAATGCCGGACTGATACAGGGAACGATTGAAGGCGTTAGCGTATGCTACTGCATCAACCCGCCGGTTTGGAATGAACTGCGTGAACAGATGAGTGGTTTCTTTGCGGCTTATGATCTGAAAGCGACCTGCTGTTAAAAAAATTTGATTAAATCCATCGCAATATTGCAATAATATAATAACCATAAAGCCATGAATAAAGTAGAAGCGATCAGCTGGAAAACCTTCAAAGACACCTTATCACAGCATCCCGACCTTGACCTGCAATTCCAATATGCAGAGGGCAAACTGGTAGATGCAGCCTATCATATTACCGAGATCAAACAAGCGCCGATCACTTCAGTAGATTGTGGTGGTGTGATGAACGCTTGGACGGAGATCATTGTGCAGTTATGGGTACCAGAGAATGCTGAACAACAGGAACGCTCCATGAAAGTAGGTAAGGCTTTGTCTATTGTTGATATCGTAGAAAAAATGTTGCCGCTTAATCCTAACGGCACGGTAAAGATCGAGTTTGGTAATTCAGCGTTTGATACCCGCCAGATGTTCCCAAATGAAATGATAATCGACGGCAACGCGTTGACTGTTGACCTGCGCCCTGATGCGGTACAATGTAAAGCTATCGGTCGTGGCGGTAGTTGCGGTACGACTGAAAAAGGTGAAGAGTGCTGCACACCTGCGGTAGTGGAAAAACCTAAAGTACAATTAGTCAACCTTGCTGCACCAGCGGAAGCTTGCTGCACACCGGGAGGGGGCGGCTGCTAAATATTATAAAATGATCATCGACAAGGCCCAACCCTATAAAGAAAAAATGATCGAATTGCTGGCGGCTGAAAAGCTGCCGGTAGCCGACCTACCCGAAAAGCTGGATAACTTTATTGTTGCCATCCAGGACGGTATAGTGGTTGGTGTAGCCGGTGTAGAAGTTTATGGAAATAACGGATTACTGAGGTCTTTAGCTGTGCATCCTGAACACAGAGGTGCCGGGATAGCAGGTAAACTATTAGCACGGCTGAACAGCATAAGTAAAAAGAATAGCCTTACAGCTTTATATCTGCTCACAGAAACCGCACCAGCTTACTTCGAGCGAAAGAAGTATAGCAAAATAACGCGCGAAGAAGTACCAGTCGAGGTTCAGCAATCATCCGAGTTCAGCCATGTTTGCCCGGTATCGGCCATTGTTATGAAAAAAGAATTATGAGTAAGAAAAATATATTAGTACTCTGCACCGGCAATAGCTGTCGCAGCCAGTTAGCCGAGGGTTACCTACATTATTTTGCAGGTGACAAGGCCAATGTTTACAGCGCGGGTATTGAAACCCACGGTGTCAATCCAAAGGCGATTCAGGTGATGGCCGAAGATCATATTGATATCTCGAAGCACACTTCTAATTATGTGGATGAGTATATCGCCATCCCATTTGACCAGGTGATCACCGTTTGTGATAACGCGAATGAAGCCTGCCCGTTCTTTCCCGGTAAGGTCGAACGCTTTCACGAGAACTTTCCCGACCCGGCCAAAGCTACCGGCACACCCGAAGAAGTAATGGCCGAGTTTCGCCGGGTTAGAGATATGATTAAAATTTACGCAGCCAACTTTGTAGCCGAACACGTTAACTAACCCTTTTTTACTCTTATATATCGTTAAATAGCAATAAACCAATTAAACCATAAAACTTAAAATCATGAAAAACTTATCCCTATTTTTCTTAGCAGGCTTACTGGTTGTAAGTTCGGCTTTCGCACCTGCCGGTGACCCTATTTATGCTGAGCTGGCACAGACTTTCAAATTGCTCAAAAAAAATACCCCTATTACAAATGACCGTCAGGATGAACTCGGTGGCATCCAGCAATTGGGTATTGTTACCAAAGGCAAAAAATTGCCGGTGATCGTCGAGTTTGTGGGCAATGATGGCTTTAGCGCACCTATTGCCAAGGCCGTGCTAAAAGCTGCGCTGGCTTCTTACGGTATAAATGATGTGAAAATCTTTGTTGTTGGCGCAGCCGCGTCTCCTAAAGTTGCACCGACACTCGCAAAACTCGGCTTTAAAGTAAGCGGCGATGAAGCCAAGTATAACGACCAGGGTGGTTCGGTTACCTTAGAAAGTTCGCCCTCAAATCCGCAGGCAATTCATATACTGGCACAGGAAAGCGCGGCATCGCTGCTGGCCAGCCCTGATAAGTTCGCCGTTAAATTGAAATATTCGCCCATTTCAGCAGGTGCGACCGATGAGCAGTACGAGGTACAGGCCAAACTGATCACAGCGGAAATGCTTTTTGCCGCTTCTAAATTCAAAGAAAACTGGAAGTAGTTTACACTCTATTCATATTAAAACACGATATACGCAATAAATTATGTCAGCAAACAACTGTACCCCGGTTGCCGAACGCAAAAAACTCAGTTTCCTTGACCGTTATTTAACGCTTTGGATATTCCTGGCTATGGCCATTGGTGTTGGCGTAGGTTACTTTATTCCCTCATCATCTGGCTTTATCAACTCGTTTTCCAGCGGAACGACCAATATCCCTTTGGCGATTGGTTTGATCCTGATGATGTACCCGCCATTGGCAAAAGTAAAATACGAAAACATGGGCGAGGTATTCAGGGATACCAAAGTATTGAGCGCCTCGCTCATCCTTAACTGGATCATCGGGCCAATACTGATGTTTATTTTGGCAATCACTTTATTACGCGACCATCCGGCTTATATGGTTGGATTGATCTTAATTGGCCTTGCCCGATGTATCGCCATGGTCGTGGTATGGAATGAATTGGCTGAGGGCAACCGGGAATATGCCGCAGGACTGATCGCATTGAACAGCATCTTTCAGGTATTACTATATAGTGTTTATGCCTATGTATTTATAACTGTGTTGCCGCCACTGTTCGGACTGAAGGGTTTAGCGGTGAACATCACCATTGGTGAGATCGCTAAAAGTGTCGGTATTTATTTGGGTATCCCTTTTGCCGCCGGTGTGATCAGCCGTTACTCTTTAATCAAACTAAAAGGCGAAGAATGGTTCCAAACGAAATATGTGCCTTTTATCTCACCGATAACACTCATCGCTTTATTGTTTACTATCGTGGTGATGTTCAGCCTGAAAGGCAACCTGATCGTTCAGATACCGTTTGATGTACTCCGTATCGCAATACCATTGGTGATCTACTTTACCATCATGTTCGTGCTGAGCTTTTTTATCGGCAAGTCGTTTGGTGCAGACTATTCCCGTTCAACATCGATAGCTTTTACAGCTACGGGTAACAACTTTGAACTGGCCATTGCTGTTGCCATTGGGGTGTTCGGCATCAATTCCGGCGAAGCCTTTGCCGGTGTGATCGGCCCTTTGGTGGAAGTACCTGCCCTGATCGCTTTGGTAAACCTCGCTTTTTACTTCCGAAAGAAATATTATACCGCTAAAACTTTAACGCCTGTTCAATAATGAAGATCGCCCTTTTTTCAGATATACATGCCAATTTACCGGCGCTGGAAGCTTTTTTTGCTGATGTTGAATTACAAAAGCCTGATGCCATTTATTGCCTCGGTGACCTGGTAGGCTATAACATCTGGCCGAATGAGGTTATTGATGAGATCCGTAAACGCAATATACCCTGCATCACCGGCAATTATGACTTCGGTATCGGACGACACAGCGATGATTGCGGCTGTGCTTATAAAACAGACGAGGAAAAAGCTTTAGGCAAAATATCTATCGCTTATACCAACGAGGTGGTGAAAGATGAGCAGCGGGCTTATTTGCGCACACTGCCAGCCCATATCCGTTTAGAGTTCCAGTTGAACAATGATAAATTGAATGTGCTTTTTGTGCATGGCAGCCCCCGCAAAGTGAATGAATACCTGTTTGAGGACAGGGATGAAAAAAGTATGCTACGCATTATGGAGCAGGCCGATGCGGATGTCGTGTGTTTTGGCCATACACACCAACCTTACCATCGGATACTGGAGGCGAACGACCAGTATTATCAGGCCATTAATATCGGTTCGGTAGGCAAACCGAAAGATAAAGACCCGCGCGGCGGTTATGTATTATTAAACATCAATGAAAGTAGCTCAAAAATGGATAAGGATAGCATACAGGTGGAATTTATGCGCTTTGACTATGATATTGAAAAAGCCGCCAAAGCGGTTGAAGATAGCCCGCTACCCAATGAGTATGCAGATATGTTAAGGAACGGCTAAGATGAGGATCGCACTTTTTTCTGATATACACGCCAACTTACCGGCGTTTGAAACATTTCTGGCTGATCTGGACAGCCGAAAAGTAGATGCGGTTTATTGTTTAGGCGATATGATCGGCTATAACATCTGGCCTAATGAAATCATCGCCGAAATACGTAGGCGCGGTATCGCTACATTGGCGGGTAACCATGACCAAAAAAGTAAAGGCTATGCTTATGAACTGGTATCGGCAAATAATCGGCAATATCTTAATACTTTACCGTCGCATATCAAACTGGAATATCAGCTCAACAATGACCAATTGAATATTGTACTGGCGCACGGCAGCACCCGCAGTATCAATGAATATGTCCTGGAGGATACAGACGAAGCCTATGTGCTGGATATGATGATCGAAGCCAAAGCTGACATTTTATGTGTCGGCCATTCCCACAAGCCCTACCACCGCATCATTGGTGAAAAGCATGTGATTAATATTGGGTCTGTTGGCAAACCTAAAGATGGAGATCCCCGCGGCTGTTATGTGTTGCTGACTCTTGAAAATGACATCCAGGTAGAATTTGTCCGATTCTGCTATAACATAGAAAAAGCGGTAAAGGCCATTGAAGGTAGTCCATTAGCAGATGATCTGGCTGACAGATTACGTAAAGCCAATTAATACACTTTTTAGGTAATCTCACCTCTTTATTTTACACATCATTTCCATTTTTGAATATCGCTTTTCTGTTCAACAAGTAAGCACCATTGAACCATGTGTTATAAACCTACTTCTGATCGTTCATATATTCGGTAATAACAGATTGTGAATGTTCACTCAAGAGTATCGATAAAATTTAGGGCATCCGCTTTTACGGATACCCTAAATTAGCAAAGTTTAATAGATCGCAGTGTTTTTGGCAAAGTAAAGCTTTTCTATAGATCCCTTACCGCTTTTATTCTTCTAACGATCTCTCCAGTTAGACCATCCTGGATGATCTCCCCGTTTACAATCTTATAATCATCTTCCTCGAAAACTTCCAAGTGAGCAACGATGGCTCCGTTGATATGAATGTCAAATCCTGGCCCATTCTGTACGATCCCGATCACGTTATCATCAGGGCCGAACAGGAAGTAAGGCGAGATATCATATAAGGGATGTTCCATGATCGCAGCAAGCTGCGCATCGCTCATGTAAAAGGCACTTTCCGGGTCATGCAGATCTTCTTCCTTTAAAACCGGTTGGTTATCTGCTTGGTCGAACCACTCTTCCACATGATCCTGAATGATCTTTACCAATTGCGCAACTTCCAATTCCTCAAGGATTTGTCCATCGTACCGCCACTCGAAAAAGTTTTCGTTAAAGAAGGTAATAGCGCCTGCAAAACCCATGTAAGTATCCATATCTAATTCTGCCGTTCTTGGGTTGCCATTGGAAAGGAAGTAAAACAATTGAAAAACGCCGGTGATACTGGTCCGGTTATTGAAACCGGGTATGGTTACGGGTACAATTTTGATCGCGGCAAGCCCGCCTGATTTCTTTTGAATTTTATAAACAATGTGCTGATTCATACTCCCAGGCAGTAGTTAAGGTTCGACCATGGGCTACTGCCGTTAATTAAAGAATATAAACGAGGATAATATACAGTTGCATCAGTTATATTTTTCCCAACTTGTTTTAAAAACGCAGGTATATAGGGCCAATTTTCCAACCGGAAATGAGCCGCAATTAAAATTAAATGTAAGGTCATGATAATAATTCAAGCTAAAAAATGAGATAATAGGTATCCTGGCCGGGAGCCCGGCATTAGCTTGGATCAGATCAAAAGAGCTTTGTTGGAAATATAGATCGGTTGGCTGTGCAGAAAAGGCGGCCCTGTGGGCCTTGGCCAGCTGATCCTACTCGTAATATGTAATGGGATATACAGAGCGGTATCAGCTTGCAGAATTGCAGTGGCCACATCTGCAGGTCGAAAGGTAAAATGAGCATGGGCTTTTGCATTTTCTTTGACTACATAGGTGCCATGGTGATAGCAGCAATTACAATCGCCCTTTTTGCAGTCCTCATCACTTTCCTTTTCATCATGAGTATGATCGTTGCCCGAAACAAACGCTTCACCATTCTTTGCTAATTGAACATAAAAATAATCCGTCGCGCAATGGAGCAGACATGCATAAGCGCCTGTTGAAAGCAACAGGTAAAATGATGTCATTATTAAAGCACAGATCTTTCTCATGAAGTACTTCCAGGCTAAAGGTATAAAAAAACAAATTCAGAATTTGATTCGTCGCACTTTTCGTTTTTAAAAGCTATGCCCTGTTGTTAGAAATTAAGAAATTTCATTCCATTTAGCAAACTCCCGGGAACGAAACTAAATGTGATATGGACAAAGCACCTGAATTTCCGCATAATAGCGTTGCAGCTTCCGCAATTTCATGTGTCTCCGCTTGTATTATCAAATGTTAAAATGAACTGTTTATTTGACGACCGAAGCTGAAATTCTGTTTAGCTTAAATGGGCTTTTCGGTAAGCAGAGGCGGTTTGACCATGGTTATTCCTAAACATCTTATTCAAATGGCTCTCATCTGTAAAGCCCATTTCGTCAGCAATTTCAGAAACCGTTAAACTGCTGTAACGCAGACGCGATTCTATAAGATTTAATCTGTATTGATTGATGTAAGCTTTTAATGTGTATCCGGTTTGCTGTTTAAAATTGCGGTTCAAATGATCAGGTGTTTTATGAAATGCTTTGGCCAGCATTTCTATTTTAAGCCGATCCTTATCATAAATATGTTGCTGAACATACGTTGTAACCTCATGAACAACATTCTTTAAACCTCTGTTTTTTAGTTCGCCCGCAATATTTTCCTGTATCCGCCTTGCGATCAGGTTAAGTAGTAGAAAAACGATATTCTGAATAATGATGCCACTATAAATTCGGTCGTGTTCTTTTTCAGCAGTAAGCTGGAATACCAATTTTTCGGTTAGCTCCGCTTCCTCGCTCGCCATTTCGATATGGCCTTTCGTGTTCTGGTGATTATGAAAAACATATTCCATATTGATAAAGAACTCACCAATTTCCGCCCGATCCATCTCCTTGCGCTTTCTTTTGGAAAACAGTTCTTTGGTGAAGTCTATGATACAACAGTATGTCCTTGTCTCTATTTTGAAGGTATGCGTATCCTCCGGCGTTAGCAGATACAGGTTTCCTTTCTGGTATTGATAATGATTATCATTGATGGTATGCACCCCGTTACCCTCCATGATATACAATAACTCAAAGTAGTGGTGACGATGTATCGGAGAGACTGATGAATGTATCTCTTTTGATATTATTTCTATATCCTGAAATAGTGGCATCAACAAAAGTACCGAAAAAAGCCGGTTTTTTACCTATGTAGGCATTTGTCTTAAAGATAATTTTGTACCTGTAAATTACATGGAAGAATCAATACAAACACCTTACGATACAAGACAGCTTAATGAGATCATTAAGCACAGGAGAAGTATTTATCCTTATCAGTACATTAAAGGCAAACAGGTGCCCGAAGAGATCGTCAGGCAGATATTAGAGAATGCTATTCGCGCGCCTAACCATAAACAGACCGAACCCTGGCGCTTTAAAGTGTTTTCAGGTGAGGGTTTGAAATATTTCGGCGATCTGCAGGCCAGCCTTTATAATCAGTTTGCCGGAGAATCTTTCAACGAGGACAGGCATCGTAAAATGCGGGAATATCCTTTGATGTCTTCTCATGTGATATCCATCGGTATGCGACGGGACGATACCGGAAAACTTCCCGAGAATGAAGAAATAGAAGCCGTTGCTTGCGCTGTGCAAAACATGTTCCTTTCTGTGACCGCCTATGGTTTAGGTTCGTATTGGACAAGTGCAGGTATCACTTATTTCGAAGAAGCCAAACCGTACTTTGACTTACAACGCAAAGATAAATTGCTTGGTTTTTTTTATATCGGATATCCTGCTAAAACCATAACTGGAGTATCGAAAAGAAATCCTTTGGAGGTTAGTACCGAATGGATTAGTGATAACCGGGACGATTTGCAGGAATTGCTGGCAAGGAACGAAACAGTGGCCCATACAAAATCAGTCAAAGAAACAATGGATGTACATGAGCATACCATAGACTATGAAAATACCAGCCGATGGGTTGTTTACTTAACGGTAGCTACCATGTTACTGGAGATCGGAGTCGGATACTATGCCAATTCTATGGCACTGACAGCCGAAGGCTGGCACATGTCTACCCACGTATTCGCCATTGGGCTTACCTGGCTCGCATACCTTTTTAGCCGCAGGTACGGGCAGTCGGGAAGGCATAGTTTCCAGCAAGACAAGGTGCTGTCACTTTCAGGGTTCACAAGCGCCATCGTTTTACAGATCATCGCCATTATTATGGCTATCGAATCAATTGACAGGTTGATACACCCGGTGCCGGTAAAATTCAGTGAAGCTATCATTGTCGCCGTGATCGGTTTGATCGTAAATGCAATTAGCGCTAGAATGTTGCATCAGGGAAACGGGCATCATGACGATAATATCAGGGCCGCCTATATTCATGTACTGGCGGACGGATTAACCAGCCTAACGGCTATTGTGACTTTGGGGTTTGGCTGGTATTACAATTTATATTGGCTTGACGCGGCAAGCGGATTGATCGGCGCTATCGTTATTACCAGCTGGGCTGTACAGCTAATCAAAAATTCCGGCGGCAAATTGATCGATTACGCCAAAGTCCTTAAATAGCCTGTGTTATGAACAAATATTTCTTTTACGCAACGAACCATATTTTGCCGCCTTTAGCCAAACGGTGCGATATATACTATATTTGTGGTATGAGGCTTTGGATCAGCAGATTTTTCTTAATGACAGGACTTGTCCTGCTGCTGTATCATAATATTTGTGCACATCATCATAACGAGGATCATCATGATCACATCGAACATCATGATAACGATGTCCTTGAACATGCGAAAGTAGACCATATATTTTCTTCCCAAACTTATCATTTAGACGGTCTACAAGCCCTCGTGCCGGTATTGATCTTTAAGCCGGATTTGGTTTTTGGAGGATTTCCGCTGACCCTGTATATCCAGCCGGTTGTCAGCCCCGATGAGCCTTACCCTCCGGGTTGGGTGACTAACGAAACTATACTTCGCGGCCCTCCTGCAGACTGTTAACATACGCTGTTTTTACAGCGAAAGGCTATGCCTTGTATTTTTTTCCGACCATTAACAGTAATCTTTTTCTAAATGTTAAATAAAATTATTGAGTTTTCCGTACGGAATAAACTCATCGTTGGCCTTTTTATATTCGGCCTGATATGTTTTGGTATCTACGAAGTGAAACGCTTGCCGATAGATGCCGTACCTGACATTACCGATAACCAGGTACAGATCATCACCCGTGCCCCCGCATTGGGCGCACCTGATGTGGAACGCTTCATCTCCTTTCCGATTGAACAATCCTGCCGTAATATTCCTGATGTAAAAAAAATCCGCAGCTTTTCCCGCTTCGGCCTTTCGGTGGTGACCATTGTGTTTGATGAAAAAGCGGAGATCTATTGGGCAAGGCAGCAAGTCTCCGAGCGGCTTAACGATATTGCCAGCCAAATCCCAACAGCATATGGCAAACCGGAAATGGCACCCGTAACCACTGGTTTGGGTGAGATTTACCAATACTCCGTCCGCGCCAAAGCCGGATACGAAAAGAAATATGATGCGATGGCCTTGCGCACTATTCAGGACTGGATCGTCCGTAAACAGTTGTTGGGCCTACCCGGCGTTGCTGATGTGAGCAGTTTTGGCGGCTACCTTAAACAATATCAGATCTCAGTTGATCCGGCACGCCTGAAAGCAAATAATATTTCCATCGGCGAAGTGTTCACGGCTCTGCAAAAGAACAACAACAATACGGGTGGTGCTTATATTGAACGCGGACCTACAGTGCTATTTATCCGTAGTGAGGGTTTAGTCAGTTCATTGGAAGATATAGGGAACATTGTGGTGAAAAACCTGCCCAACGGCACACCGCTGTTAATCCGTGATATTGGTGAAGTAGGTTTAGATCATGCGACACGTTATGGTGCAATGACCTGGAACGGCCAGCAGGAAGTGTCCGGTGCCGTCGTTATGATGCTGAAAGGTGCGAATAGCAACGAAGTGATCAAAAACATTAAGGATAAGGTAGTGCAGATCCAAAAGACTTTACCGCAGGGTGTCGTGATCGACGCTTTTCTTGACCGTACGAAGATGGTAGATAATGCCATTGGTACGGTAGAACATAATTTGTTAGAGGGTATTGCCATTGTACTAATCGTACTGATCATCTTTCTGGGCAATTTCAGGGCGGCTCTTATCGTAGCCTCAGTTATCCCGCTGGCCATGCTAATCGCGGTTATTTTGATGAACCTCTTTGGCGTATCGGGTAACCTGATGAGTTTGGGCGCACTTGATTTTGGCCTGATCGTCGATGGTACGGTCATTATCGTGGAAGCCATCATGCACGAAATTCACCTGAAAAAGCGGGCCGCGGTCAGTCATGAAGAAATGGATAACGACGTGATCAGCGTTTCGGCAAGGATGCGCAACGCGGCCATATTTGGAGAACTTATTATCCTGATCGTTTATATACCAATTTTCACCTTGCAGGGTATTGAAGGCAAGATGTTCAAGCCGATGGCACAGACAGTTGCTTTTGCTTTAATCGGGGCCTTTATCCTTTCCCTGACCTATGTACCAGTAATAAGCAGTTTATCTTTAAGCCGTAAGCAAAAGAATACGATGAACTGGTCAGATCAGATGATGAATTTTTTCCAGCGGCATTATCATTACGCGTTAGTAAGGGTTGTCAAACACCCTAAAATGACCATTGGCATTGCCGCTATTGCCTTCATCGTATCAGTATTTGTACTGACCCGATTAGGCGGTGAATTTATACCTAAACTTGAAGAAGGAGATTTTGCGGTAGAAACCAGGGTATTGACCGGCAGCGGACTACAAACTTCGGTGCAGGCAATTAAACAAGGTTCTAAAATACTGCTATCCAAATTCCCCGAAGTGGAACAGGTGGTCGGTAAAACGGGCAGTTCGGAGATACCAACTGACCCGATGCCCATTGAAGCCAGCGATATGATGGTGATCCTGAAGGATAAGAGCAAATGGACAAATGCCAAAAGTTTTGATGAACTCACCGAAAAAATGTCGAAGGAACTGGAAGCAGTACCTGGTGTTACTTTTGGTTTCCAATACCCGGTACAAATGCGTTTCAATGAATTGATGACCGGTGCTCGCCAGGATGTGGTCTGTAAGATCTTTGGTGAGAACCTCGATACACTGGCCATCTTTGCTAAGAAGTTGGGCACTATAGCCGGGGGTATTAAAGGCGCACGGGATATTTATGTGGAAGCGGTTACCGGTATGCCCCAGATCGTTATCCGTTACAAACGTGCCGCTATTGCCGAATACGGGCTGAATGTAGAAGACATTAACAGGGTGGTTAATACCGCATTTGCAGGACAAAGCAGCGGCACCGTTTACGAAGGCGAAAAACGATTCGACCTGGTCGTAAGGCTGGCGGGTGAACAACGTAAGCAGTTAAGCGATGTGCAGGATATGCTGATCCCTACACCCACAGGCAGCCAGGTGCCTTTACAACAGGTCGCCGATGTAAAGATCGAAGAAGGCCCGAACCAAATTCAGCGCGAAGACGCGCAACGGCGGATAATTGTCGGCTTTAATGTTTTGGGACGGGATGTGCAAAGTATTGTGGAAGAATTGCAACAGAAGGTAAACAACCAGATCAAGCTGCCGCCGGGCTATTATACCACCTATGGCGGTGCTTTCGAGAACCTGAACGCAGCCAAACAGCGTTTGATGATCGCCGTACCGGTGTCCTTATTGCTCATTTTCCTGATGCTATATTTCGCGTTCGGTTCGATGAGACAAGGGCTGCTCATCTTCTCCGCCGTGCCTTTATCGGCAATTGGCGGGGTGATCGCATTGGTAATAAGAGGAATGCCGTTCAGTATCAGTGCCGGCGTGGGTTTTATTGCCCTTTTTGGCGTAGCTGTATTAAACGGATTGGTGCTGATATCTGAATTTAACCGGCTTAGAAAAGATGGCTGGGATAATTTACGAAACATTGTATTTGAAGGTACAAAATTACGCTTAAGGCCGGTTTTGATGACCGCCGCGGTGGCCTCTTTAGGTTTTCTTCCAATGGCATTAAGTAATGGCGCAGGTGCCGAAGTACAACGTCCTTTAGCTACGGTAGTGATCGGCGGTTTAATAACCGCGACGTTCCTGACCTTATTCGTGCTGCCTATTTTGTATATCCTGTTTGAAAAAGGAAAATCCATGAAAATACCTGTTAAATCTGCGGTGATCGTCTTACTCACTTCTTTAGGGTTGTTCGCCGGAAGCACGAAAGCACAAACACCGATCAGCCTGAAGGCGGCGATAGATACCGCCTTTAAAAATAACCTGAACCTGAAAAGCGAACGGCTGAATGCTGATTATTTGAAAAGAATTACCGGTACGGGCGTTACGATTCCCAAAACCAATATTACTGGCGAATACGGCCAGATTAATAGCGCTTATAATGACAACCGCCTATCGGTAGTGCAGTCTGTTAATTTCCCTACGGTTTACACCCGGCAAAAAGCTTTGCTCCATGCGGAATACCAGGCCGGGGAACTGAATGTAAATGTCAGAAAAAAAGAACTGGAACGGCAAGTTACCGAAAGCTTTTATAACATTCTCTACCTGAAACAGAAATTGAGTTTGTTATTAAGTGCAGACAGTACCTATGCGCTATTTGTTAAAAACGCCAACCTACGCTTTGATAAAGGGGAAAGTAATATCCTGGAGAAAACAACGGCTGAAACGCAACGGGGACAGATCGCCCGCCAAACAGAAATGGTAAACGCCGATTTGCTAATTGCTGATGACCGTTTCCGTGTACTGCTCAATACAGCCTCGGATTACCAGCCGGAAGCCAGGGAACTGAAACTGCCCTTACCTTTGGCAACAGATACAGCATTTAGCAACCATCCGCAGGTATTGTTGTTAGGCCAGCAGCAACAGGTCAGCAAGGCACAAACTGCTTTAGAGCGTTCAAAACTCTTGCCGGATCTAAACATGGGTTACTATAACCAAAGCTTTAACGGTATACAAACCGTAAACGGGATAAACCGGACTTATGATGGTAGCAATCGCTTTTCATCCGTTCAGTTAGGTGTTTCGGTGCCTTTGTTCTTCGGTGCGCAAAAGAATAAAATCAGTGCGTCCCGTATTAAAGAACAACAGGCACAGATAGATTACCTTTCGGGATTACAGGCTTTGCAAAACCGCTATAAACAGGCGGCGGCGGAAGTCGTCAAATACCAAAAGTTGACCGCTTATTATGAAAAGACAGGTTTGCCCAATGCCACCCTGATCTTAAAAACGGCCAACCTGCAATTTACGGCCGGGCAGGTCAATTATCTTGAATATACCTTGCTCATTAACCAGGCAACAGCATTACGCAGTGAATACACTGATGCGGTCAATAATCTTAACCAGGCCATTATTCAAATTAACGCTCTTCAAAACAGAACCAATGAAACCAGCAACTAAAACATACCTTTATAAGACTACGGCGCTCATAGCAGCATTAGCGCTGTTTTCCTGCGGTGGCAAAACGGTCGACAAAACGGCAACCAAAACCATGGAGAAGCCAAAGACCGAAAACATGACCACTGTTACGCTCACCGACGCGCAGATCAAAACCGCCGGCATAGATACCGGCCACGCAGGTAATCGCCCGGTAGCGACCTCATTAAAAGTTACCGGTGCCATTGATGTGCCACCACAAAATATGGTAAGTATCAGTTTCCCAATGGGTGGCTACTTAAAATCAAGTAAGCTGTTGCCGGGTATGCACGTAAGCCGTGGCGAAACTATTGCAATGATGGAAGACCAGCAATTTATCCAACTACAGCAGGATTTTTTAACCGCCAAAGCCAAACTGAATTTTGCGCAAAAGGACTTTGAGCGCCAGCGTGATCTGAACGTCAGCAAAGCCAATAGCGATAAGATCTTTCAGCAGGCACAGGCGGATTATGAAAGCCAGAAGATCATGGTCAGTTCGTTGGCGGAGAAGCTGCGTTTAATCGGTATGAACCCGGCTAAAGTAACAGATGGCACTATTACGAGAAGCGCAGCTATCCATTCACCTATTGATGGCTTTGTGAGCAAAGTGAACGTTAACATTGGTAAATATGTTAATCCGAGCGATGTTTTGTTCGAGATCGTTGACCCAAGGGACATCCATTTAGCTTTGGATGTGTTTGAAAAAGATGTAACCTTATTGCACCAGGGGCAAACCGTGATGGCTTATACCAACAGCAACCCGGAAAAAAAATACCGCTGTAAAATTGTACTGATTGGCAAAGACTTGACCGATCAGCGTAAAACGGTGGTGCATTGCCATTTTAAGCAATATGATAAAGACCTCTTGCCGGGCACGTTCATGAATGCCGAAATTGAAATTAATGCCAATCGTCCGTTGACCCTACCGGAAGATGCCATTGTAAACTATGAAAACAAAAGTTACGCTTTTAAGGTAAAGGGAAAGAACGCTTATGAGATCGTAGAAATAAAACCGGGGATAGCTAAAGATGGCTATGTAGAATTACTGGCGAATAGTTCAGAATTGCGCAACCAGACCTTTGTAATCAAAGGAGCTTACAGTTTATTAATGAAAATGAAGAATACCGGGGAAGATGAATAACAGCAAAAGCCGTAACTGGCTCTCGGCTTTTGCCGACACTTTCGTGGCACTAAAGAATAAAGTATTCGCAGGCTTGTACTTCGCCCAGTCGGTCAGTTTATTGGGTGATGCGGTGACCTGGGTAGGATTAGCGTTGTTGTCTTACCAGTTTGGAAAAGAAAAATCGGCGATCATTTTGGCCAGCGCTTTGACATTGCGGGTAACCGCATTTATTATTTTCTCTCCGTTCGTCGGTGTTCTGGCTGATCGGGTAAGCCGAAAGACTATATTGGTCACGACCCACTTTATTCGTATGGGTATCGTAGCCAGCCTGCCATTCGTACAAGCCGAATGGCAGATCTATACCTTAGTATTTGCGTTAAACGTGTTCAATGCCTTCTTTACACCAACTTACCGCGCGGTGATTCCGCAGGTGGTAGACAAGGAACATTATCGGCAGGCTGTAGGTTTATCTACGGCAACTTTCCAAATATTAGGTGTATTAGGGCCCGGCCTAGCGGGCATCCTGGCAATTTGGTTCGGCGCAAGGGAGATTTTTTTTATCGATGCGGGTTCATTTATTATAGCTGGCGTATTGATCCTGATGCTGCCTGCAGGTAAGCTGCAAAAGAAAGTAGATAACACCCAGAAGACGTTTACTGCCTGGCAGGATGTAATTAAAGGGATAAAACTGCTATTCGGCAATCCTATTATACGCTTTGCGCTGATCATTGAGTTTGTTTCTGCACTTGCCGGTGCTCAAATACTGGTTAACTCGGTCGGTCACATCAAAAGCGGCTTGCATTTAGATGATAAGCATTACGGTTGGGTAATGGCCGCATTTGGCATTGGTGCCAGCATCGCGGCATTTGTAGCAGGAAGCCTGGACAAAACAAAGACAAGGCGCATATCCCTGATCTTAGGGGCCTTAATCTTAGCGATAACGATCTCCATTACGAATTTCGTTAGCTTTCCTATCATGATGGTTTTATGGGTCTTTGCAGGTTTGGGGCAAAGTTTGGCGGAAATGCCATCAGAAACACTGATCGGTGAAAATACCGCAGAAAATGAGCAGGGTAAAGTTTACGGTTCACATTTTGCGTTTTCCCATTTGTGGTGGGCTATTGCGTACCCTATAGCAGGCTACACCGGCAGCCATTTTGCAGGAAAGGATTTTTTATATGGCGGTCTTATTTCTATAGCATTTTTAGCGATAGCCCTGTTTTTTATGAAGCGCCATAAGAAAGATGGCTAATGAAAAAACGATGTGATTAAACTATTAAGAGCATTATTTCATGAATTCTTTCATTTAAAATTTATTTATGATTGATAAAAACGGCACGCTTTATTTCAAATAAAGTGCGCCGTTAATGATTAGATAACTATTGCCATTTTTTCTTAACTTTCCGCAGACTGGCGGCAACCAAAGTTGAATAACCAGCAGTTAAAAAGATTCAGTTCGATTAGACAATCTTTCGCTGTTGATTCCTTATTCGAGATTACATTTTCATACCAGCCATATTATCGCTACCATTTTTAAAAATAGCTTCACTATTCAACAAATAAGCACCCTGTGTAACGACCCTATCACCAGGATTTAAACCTGAAACTATGGGTAAATAAGTTTGGTTTCCCGAACCTGTTATAATCATTTTAGGTGAAAAACTGCCATCCGTATTTCTGACCCATACTTTGCTGCCCTTGCCATCAGTTAAAATAGCAGAAGCAGGTATAGCTAAAGAACGGTTACCTGTCCCGCCAATAGTGATATAGGCCAACATACCAGGCTTTATTAAGTCCTGCGGATTAGGAATACTGATCCTGATCAAATCCACTTTGGACGCATCAGATAATTCAGGGTTAATAAACTCAATCTTACCGGCAATAACCTGTCCTCCCAGGTCAGGAAATGAAACACTAACCTGGTCATTCACCTTATAATTCCCGGCTTCGCCAGCATACAATTGCGCTTCTACCCATAAGCTGTTTAACGCTTGTGTTTTGAGTATGGACATCCCTTCGGTTACATAATCTCCCTCATGAACGGCTATTTCACTAACGGTGCCGCTAATTTTACTTAAAATTGTTGTCGTCGCAGAAACTTTTCCGGGAGCCGCTAAGTTCCTGATCTGTGCGGGAGATAAGCCCCATAGCTGTAATTTATTTTCGGCAGCACTGATCAGTTGCTGATAATCCACATCCGGATTATGCAGTACTTTTTGCTGTTGTTTCGCCAATAGGTATTCCTTTTCGGCTTCCAGCAGGTCTTCGCTATAAATGGAATATATAGGCTGGCCCACCGATATTTTTTCGCTGGTAGTTCTCACAAATAATTGCTGTATCCTGCCTGCAATCCTGGCGCTCAATTCTGCTGCTGTATTTTCATTGGTGGTTACCGTCCCTGTCAGCGTTTTTTCATTTCCGACATTTTCATCCCGGACCGTATCTGTCAGGATACCGGCCAACTGGATCTGCGAAGCAGTTAACCTAATCGTGTTCATGTCGGTACTGCTATTGCCCCCGGCAAGTTCTACTTTGATCAGCTTCATCCCGCAGATCGGGCAATTGCCGGGATGATCTTCGTGTATCTGCGGGTGCATGGAACAAGTGTAATAAGCCTTACTTTGCGTTTTTGCCACCTGCTGGGGTTTTTGTTTACAGGCGGTAAACAGCGCAGCTATCAGCAAGGAAAAAGCTAACAAACGCAATGCTTTTAGCCATATATGTTGTTTGATCCTGTTATTCATTGCCTGATGTTTTAATAAAACTTTCACTGTCTGTTAAATATTGAGCATCTGATGCCAGGCTATCTGAAACAGATAAGCCTTTTACAATTTGTACTTCATTGCCATTTACAATCCCCGTATTTACCTGATGAGCCTTAAATAATGCGCCTTTTTTTAGCCACACTACCTGCGTTCGTCCCAGGTCTAGTAATGCGGATCTTGGTATCCATAAACCTTTTATTTCCCCGGTTTGTATGTTAGCTGTAACCAGGCTGTGTACCTTCAACGCATGATCCATATTGTCAATATAAACCCGAATGCTGGTGGTTTTATCACCGTTTTGCAAGGTTGGTTCAATAAAATTGACTTTGCCCCTAATCGTTTTTCCTGGCATATCCGGCAATGTTATCGTGACTGGCTGGTTTAATTTTAAGGCGGCAATTGCAGAGCGGTCGATCTTAATGATCGCCCATAACTGATGAGGGTTAACAACATTAAAAATGTTCTGCCCTTTTTCTACATACATACCTTCTTTGATGGAAAGCGGAGGATTGTTAGCGAAATCTGATGGAGATTCTGTACTTGCAGTATCTGTCATTTGACTATGCGGCATATCGTGTACGTGTCCGTCATAAGGACTGTACACCGGCAGACTATAAAACGGCCTACCGCTTTTGATGACCTGTTCCACCTGTGCTGTTGTCATTCCCAGTAACAAAAGTTTTTGCCTGGCCGCATTGATCAAAGCTGTTTCCTGGGATGAGTTCTTTATCAGGTAAATTAAGTCCTGCTGCGCGACAACCATATCCGGGCTGTAAATATCAAAGATCCGCTGACCTGTATGGATTTCCTGGAAAGCATATTTGATATAAAGCTTTTCGATACGTCCCGAAAAGCGTGCGGCAATGTTATTAAATGTCCTGTTATCAAAATCAAGATATCCCTGGGCCGCGATTTGGGTTGGGATTAACTTTTCTTCCGGGGTAATGGCAGTAATATTCGCTATTACGGATGAATTAACCGGTTGCAATACCGTATTCATGCTGATGCCTGCCTGCGCACCGGCCTGACCTGACTTTTTAACCAGCGCCATGCCGCAGATCGGGCAATTGCCCGGATGATCTTCGAGGATCTGCGGATGCATGGAGCAGGTATATTTAATATCGCTTGTAACCTGTACAGTAGCTGGGACCTTCTTTTTATCCGAGCAGGCACTGATCAGCATCGTAATTAACAGGAGGCCGGTCAATATGATCCTAATGGGTTTCATTTTCTTTTTCATAAGCTACCTGTAATTGTAAAAGTTCCTGTAAACGATCTAATGCATCCATCCTGGCCAACTGTAAACCTTTAATACCGTCCAATACTGATGGCAGATCGCCGGTATTCTGTTCATAAGCGAGCAAGGATGTTTTATAGGTATTTTGCAAGGCAGGAATGATATTTTGGTTATAGTTTTTGAGTTGTCTTTTTTTGCTGCTCATATCCGTTCTTAAACCGGCCAGCTGCCCTTCGGCCTGGTTCAGCATATCCAGTTTCTTTTGCTGTAATTCAGCTACCTCATACCGGATACCTTTCAGGTTGGCCTTGTATTCTTTGGATGCCCAGGGAACGATAGGTATGGTGACAGAAGCCATTAAAATATACTGGTTAGCCATTCCTCCGTAGCTAAACATATGCCCCGCCTGGATACCAAAATCGGGTTTGCGCTTGCTGTATTCCATTTTAGCATTCAATTGTTGTAAATCAATATTCCGGTCGATCCCTTTAATGTCGCTGCGCGCATTTGCGAGACTTGCCGTATCGGTAACGTTAGTTTCATAATCTTTCAGAACGACAGTAGTATCGACAGTAAACACCGTTTGCTTATCACGGTTCATCAGCGTGTTGAGCATAATGTTTTTTTGGCTGATCTCATTGTTTAATTGTTCTCGCGTATTATCCAGCTGATATAAGTCTGCTTTGGCTTTGTAAATATTCGGCAGCTTTTCCTTACCATAGGTGAGCCGGATATTCGCATCCTTGAGCATATATTCCAGCAGGCTTTGTGTGTTTTGCAATAAAGCCAGTTTTTTTTCCAGCACAACTCGTTCATAATAATATTGCCTGGCCTGGGCGATCAATTGATTTTTCATATAGTTCTTGTCTTCGGCGGTTACTTTAGACATTCCCTTCATGTAATTTTCTTTGGCCCGCAGTTTGGCCGGGTTAGTGAACATCTGCTCCGCCTGGATCATAAAGGACCCCGTGTTCGGATTGATCTGATAAGGGGTTTGGTATTGGCCTGCGCTGATCTTTGGTGCATCTAGGCTTTTCGCTCCTGTAGCATACGCATCCTGTGCCCTGATTTTTTCATCATACGCCTGCAAAGAAGGATTAGCAGCTATACGCGCCAGTACGCTGTCTAAAGGCAAGCGCTGAACCTGAGCTTCTGCTGTCAGGCTTGCAAAGCAGATAAGCACTATATAGGTGATGTGATATTTCGTTTTCATAATTATTCCTTTACCTCCAATACTTCCAGCTTGCCATGTTTCCTCAATTCGTATTCTTTGACCATCAGGAAGATCAATGGGGTAACCAGTAAAATATGCGTGGAAGAAGTTAATACCCCGCCAATCATCGGCAGCACGATAGGCAGCATGACATCGGAGCCGGTACCGGTTGCCCAAAGCACGGGTACCAGGCCAAACAAAGCCACACAAACCGTCATGAGTTTAGGCCGTAAACGTTTTACCGCGCCGTTCATCACGTAAATCCGAAGATCTTCTTTGGTTATGGTTACCTTACTATTTCCTTTCAATACGACCAGTTGCTGCATGGCATCATTGAGATAGATTACCATGACGATACCCGTCTCTACCGCTATGCCAAACAGGGCGATAAAGCCCACTGCTACTGCTACCGACAAATGCACGCCAAAGAAATACACCATGTAAGCGCCCCCGATAAGCGCAAACGGAATACTGATCAGGCTAAAAAAGGCCTCCCGGATGGAGTGAAAAGCAAAATACAGGCAGCCAAAAATAATAACCAGTACAATAGGAAGAATAAGCTTTAAGGTATGTTCAGCCCGGATCAGGTTTTCATATTGGCCGCTCCACTCGATAAAGTAACCTTTAGGTAAGCTTCTCACCATCGTGTTCAGCCTGTCCTGTGCCTCTTTTACCGTACTTCCCATGTCACGGTCACGAACATTAAATAATACCGTACCGCGCAATAAGGCATTTTCCGACTGGATCATTGCCGGCCCGTCGCTGATCTTAATATCTGCAACGGAAGACAGCGGTATCGGGCCATAATTCATCGTTTGAACCAAGGTGCGCTTGATTTCCTCCAGGTTACTCCGGTAGTCTTGTGCCAGTCTAAGGTTAACGCTGAAGCGCCTGCGCCCTTCAATCGTTGGTGTGATATTCATCCCGCCCAATGCGCTTTCTACAACCTCGTTCACGTCATCTACGCTTAGGCCATAACGTCCTATGGCATCTTTGTTGACTTGTATATCCAGGTATTTACCACCAGTGATCGGATCAACATAAAGATCCTTCACACCATTAATACCCTGCAAAGCCTGTTTCATCTGATTAGACAAAGAATAGATCGTATCCAGGTTCTGACCGTAAACTTTTAATCCCACATCGGTTCGGATACCGGTAGAAAGCATATTGATGCGGTTAATGATAGGTTGTGTCCAGCCATTCACTACACCCGGTATTTGCAATTTTCCGTTAAGTTCATTGATGATATCTTCCTTTTTGATGCCTTTGCGCCATTCACTGGTGGGTTTTAACAAGACGATGGTTTCCACCATATTTATCGGCGAGTTATCGGTTGCTGTATTCGCCCGGCCAGCTTTTCCTAGTACATTCTTTACCTCCGGTATACTTTTAATGATCCGGTCCTGTATTTGCAGCAGTTGCTTGGTTTCTGAGTTGGACACATCTGGTAATGTAACCGGCATAAACAGGATCGTTCCTTCATCTAACGGCGGCATAAATTCGCTACCAAGACTCAATAAGAGCGGTATGCTGATCAATAGCGCGATGATGTTGATACCTATAGTGGTTTTGCGCCAGGTAATGCACCAGTTGAGTATCGGCCTGTAAACGCGTTCCAAAAATCGGTTCAATGGATTACGGTCGTCTGAACTCAGCTTTCCTTTCAGAAAAAAGGAAATCAATACCGGGGCCAGCGTAACCGCAAGGACCGCATCTATAGCCAATATGAAAGTTTTTGTCCATGCTAAAGGGCCAAACAGTTTACCTTCCTGTCCTTCCAGCATAAATACCGGGAGAAAGGAAGCGACAATGATCAGCGTGGAAAAGAACACACCACGGCCCACCTGTTTACAGGATGCTTCTATAATTCTAATTCTTTCTGCTGTAGTCATGACTTTTCTTTTTCTTGTGCAGCGGATAAATTCCGGTGCGAGTTTTCGACCATAACGATCCCGTTATCTACGATCACCCCGATAGCTAATGCGATACCCGTTAACGACATGATATTGGAACTAATACCAAAGGCATTGAGCAGGATAAAGCTGGCCGCGATGGTAATCGGGATTTGAATAATTATACTGAGCGCACTTTTCAAACTCAATAGGAACAGGATCACAATGATTGACACCGTGATCATTTCCTCGATCAGCGTATGTTTGACAGATCCGATTGCGCTTTCGATCAATTCACTCCGGTCATAGGCAATTTTAAATTTCACGCCTGGAGGAAAGCCTTTTTGTATATCGGCCATTTTATCCTTTACGGCATGAATAACCTTATCGGCGTTTTCGCCATAACGCATCACGACAATTCCACCAACCGCCTCACCTTCGCCGTTCTGGTCGAATATGCCAAGGCGCAGATCGCCGCCCATTTGAACGGTCGCGACGTCTTTTACCCTGACCGGTACGGTTTTGATGGTTCCGATGGTAATATTTTCTACGTCCTGCAAGTTTTTTATATAGCCCAGGCCGCGGACGATATACCCGGTGCCGTTCATTTCAAACTTGCGGCCGCCCACATCATTGTTATTGCTTTTAACAGCTTTCAGCACCTGTGATAAGGGAATATTATAATAATTGAGTTTATGCGGGTCTATATTGATCTGGTATTGCTTTTCAAAGCCGCCGAAAGAAGCAACTTCGCTAACGCCCGGCACGGTTTGCAGCCCCAACTTAACATACCAGTCTTGCAAGGCCCGCTGTTCTCCGAGATCTATTCCTTTGGCATCGAGCGTGTACCACAGGATATGGCCAACACCGGTTCCATCAGGCCCCAATGTTGGGGTAATACCTTGCGGCAGCAAGCGCTGCGCATAGCTTAACCGTTCCAGTACCCGGCTGCGCGCCCAGTAAACATCCGTATTATCCTGGAAGACAATATAGACGAAGCTCATCCCGAACATGGAGGTGGCCCGGATGGCTTTAACTTTAGGAATCCCCTGCAGGTTGCTTACCAGCGGGTAAGTCACCTGGTCTTCCATGATCTGCGGGCTGCGGCCTCCCCATTCGGTGAAAACGATCACCTGGTTCTCGGATAGATCAGGAATAGCGTCGATTGGGTTTTCACGCACGGCATAAGTTCCCCATCCAAAAAGTGCGACGGCGACCAGCAATACGATATACCTGTTCTTTAAGGACAGGGTAATAAGTTGATTGATCATCTTAATGGTTTTAATCAATACTCCATCCTGATGGCTACCGGGATGGAGTATTGAAATGAATTACATCTTCATGGTTTCAGCTTTCTTTTTCGCCGGTTCTTTTTTTACCAGTTCCATGCCGCATTTAGGGCATTTGCCAGGTTTTTCACTTAATACATCCGGGTGCATACCGCAGGTGTATTGTACTTTCTCAGGTTTCGCTACAGGCTTTACCTTTTTTGTTTTAGTCGTGTCAGATACAGCTTTGACAGGCAGGCCAGCAGCAAACACCGTTGCACCGGAGAAAAGAATGGCCACAGCTATCAGGGTTACTTTTTTCATATATTTTTAATTCAAGATGGATAAATAGACGGGCATCCCTTAAGAATGATTGATTTTTGAGAGATAATAATTGATCCGGTACTGATGATGATAAGGGTCGTAAAAAAACAAATCATTATCCGTCCTAAAGTTGCCATCTATCAAGTCGAAAGCTTTACCGTCCCTGTATATATTTTTCAAATTTTCCAGGTTAAGCAAATATATCTTTTCAGAATCTTTCAAACTGAAGTAATAAGTTACAACGGGTTTAAAAAGATTTAGCTTACCTCCGGGCCGCTCACGTTCGTAAATGATAATGACGCCTCGGTCCACAACTTTATAATCAGCTAATTGATGCTGTTGAGCGACGGCAATAGCAGTATTATTGGAAAGAATTTTATTAGCATTGAAGCTATGAGCCTGAACAAGTGTTTTTGAAAACAACAATACAAGCAATGTTATTGAAAATGTGATAGTTTTCATTTTTTTAAATTTAAGTAAGTATCTCACTGCATGGGCTTGCAGCAAAATTTGATTAATAAAAAAAGAGATTGGTGGATTTAAGAGCTCTATGCTCAATTAAATCGAAAGAAATGAGGAGAAGGAAATCAGATTCTGTAGGTACAAAACAGCGTATAAAGCGCATCCCGAGTAGCTGGCGGCGCATGACTATTATAAGCCCTTGCATTTTTGATGCCTATACTTTCAGCAGGTATTTGGATAAAATACTCGGCAATTACTACGGCGAACTGTATATGCGCAATGGAACTTGCCTTTGCAAAAACATGATTGTCTTTTATCTTAAACTCTTGTTTAGTTGTTTTACAACAAGATGGATCGGACTTATTCGGACAATTCAGTTGTGTGATTTTAGCAATACTGACTGTTGAAAGTTGCCCGCAGCAATAAAATTTATTTACAGAAACCCCGTAAACAGAGATTGCATAAGCAAATACGAGCAATATGGAAATAATTTTTTTCAACACACAAATATAGATAAAGAATAAAAATATTGCCACACAATAAAGTAAAAAGTTTATACCAAGCGAACTTTTATGAAAGTTAATTATAGACGCACATCCGCTGAGCCAACTGCCAATTACACTGTATTTTTAATAAAACAATTGAGATGAACCAAGGCCATAAATGATTTTAAACTGGCCGCAACTAAACTATTTTTTGACCTGAACAACAACTATAAATAGCTTTCGTCAAACCGAGTGTAGCGGATTAACATCCATCGCACACGATTGGATCACACAATAGGAAATAAGATTACCCAAAAAATAGTCGAGATCGACTAGAAAGTCCGAGCTGAAGCGGCGAAAGGTATTATCACAAGACAGTAAGCAGAGATCAGATTAATGATAGCCAAGTTGAAAGAACTTAAAGACTCTCAACAATAGTGGTAGATAAAAAAGCCCCGTAAGCCGGGGCGTTTAAAACAGTGTTACAATTACATTTTCATTTTACCCATCGAGGTCCCTTTTTTCATTTTCATTGGCTTTTTTTTCTTATGAATAACTTTTTTCTTATGGGTTTGCAACACATCGGCTTTCACAGATGAGTTTATGTTTGGTTCCGCATAAACGCTGCTAAATGAGATTGCGGCTAGGGCAATCATACAACAAATTTTTTTCATGGTATTTTCAGTTTATTATTAAGGTAATCACTTATACAAACAATAGTCGTTCCAGTATTTAAGAATTTAACTGATAGGAATTTAAATAATCGTGTTAAGCTAATTGGCGATTTATTTGCAGGTAATTCTGGCTCACATTTAATGTTTAATAAAAGCCAAACTCTGCTGTCATTTAAATTAATATAAAAGGAATGGATGTGCCATTATTTCTATTACCGAACTCAGAAATACAAATCAATGATCCGGCAAATCTTTTTAGCAACATCAGGGGAATAAGTTCAACCTATATCAGTCAGGAAAGACAAACATTTGGAAACTTGCTTAAGAAAAGCCTGACGACAAAATGTCTATTTGATCGCTGATAAATTTTATAATGCGGTTATCAACAATTCCATCGTCGTTGTTATCGGCGTTAAATTCAAGCCGTAATAATATTTTTTACAAACAGGCTGTTTTGATTGGCAATTCCCCCTATCTTTTCTTTTTTGAAAATTGTTTTTTGGGCAACACTTTTTTCCTGTTGAGCAACAGGCCTTCCAGCCGAGCTATTGTCTTGTTTAACATAACAATAATGAGGAACGTAATAATCAAGGTAATAATTAGTGCAATAATTGGCCAGGTATTTTCTGCAGATAATTTTCTCTCACCGGTTTTTCCTTTACCTTGCATATCATTGTTAGCGGTTTGCATGGTTTGCCACTCGCTTCTTATATAGGAAATGATATCCTTAACGTCCTTATTCGTGAGGTTACTGAACACCGGCATCTGCTGCTGATTGAATTTATTATAAATCTTCAATGCCTCAGGGTTCTTTTTTTCAATAAGGGCCTGATTATTTTGTATCCAACTGATCAAATAATCTTCTTTGTGTCCCATTGTCACCATGGGGCCTAGAGCCGGCCCCACCATTTGCTCATCTATTTTATGGCAGGTGCTACAGTTGTTGGCTATGAATAATGCCTTACCTTTTACCGGGTCCTGCGCTAATGCAAATTTTATGGCCGATAGCAGAATTAAGTTAGTGATTAGTAGTCTACGGATGAATTGATCTGAATTCATAGCAATAGCTTTTAATGGTTTAAAAAGAGGCCGATGATATTGTACGTATTAGTTCGGCTATCATTTACTGAACTCAATGTTTACATCCCTATCGTGCAGATGAAAAATTATTTTTTCTATTTTCTGATCGGTCCATCGTACTGTCAATCCATAATCTGAATATCTACCTCCGCTCGGGTGAACCCCAAAACCTTTTAAGACGGTAATATATTTGTTGGTATGCACGATGCTCATAGGAATTGGCATGACAGACGTGTCTCCGGTAATATTCTCGTCAGACTTATTAATAAAAACACTATATCCCGGATTCGCAGGCATGTTAGTTTTGACCCTGATGGCTGTATTTTCTGCATGACGACCTGAGCTGTCCGTCTGGGGGCTTATTACAATTTGTTTGTCCTGATAACGAAGATAGCTTGAAGAAAGAAAATCTATGTCGACTGGCGGTTCAGCCCTCGCTTTTTTAAATAAATTGAAAATTTTTATCATTTTTATTTTAGCAAATAGTTAATGAGACAATTTAACTTGATGATCTTCTAAATCGACCGTAAGCTTTATAAAATTATTTTCGGCTAATCCAATTGCGATAAACCCACACCTTTTAAAAAGGGAAAGTGCAGGCTTATTTTCACTGTAAATTTTTGTGTAGAGGCGTTTTAATTTGAGATAGGAGAAGGCGTAGTCGCTGACCAGGGATAAGGCTTTACCCGCTATTCCTTTACCCCAAAATAGTTTTTCCCCGATAAGTACATTGCATTGTGCCTCTTGGTCGGTAATATTCGTTAATTCGATGTTCCCTATATGATGGTCAGGAAAATTCAGACATATGGCAAAACATTTATCTGTCGTATTTCGGAGCACATAAGACAACCAGGCGACTTCCAAATCCATAGATATGTATTTTTCCGGCCTTTCACCGGTTAATTTCCACAATTCCGGATCAATACTCCACTTCAAATTATTTTCCGCATCGCTGATCAGCAAAGGCCTGATGTAAATTGAATAATCCATGCCATTGTTCTATAATAACTTATGACTGTTTTACTTTTAGTAAGCTTGCATTAATGGCCACTACGACCGTGCTAACGGTCATCAATACAGCTCCCACTGCAGGGCTTAATACAATACCCTGGTTATAAAGCACACCGGCGGCAAGGGGCAAGGCCACCACATTGTAACCTGTCGCCCAAGCCAGATTTTGAACCATTTTACGATAGGTCGCCTTTCCAAACAGGATCAAACTAACGATGTCTTTGGGATTACTATTTACTAAAACGATCCCTGCGGTTTCCGCCGCAATATCGCTGCCGGAACCTACCGCAATACCTATATCTGCCTGAGCCAGCGGCGGTGCATCGTTCACCCCGTCCCCGGTCATGGCTACGAACTCACCTTTTTGCTGCAATTCCTTGATTTTATCTAATTTTTGATGCGGTAAAACCTCGGCAAAAAAGCCATCCATTTTTAACTGGTTGCTTACACTTTCAGCGACTTGACTATTATCGCCGGTTAATAGCAGTGATTTGATCCCGTTGTCATGCAGAGTTTGTATAGCTTCAGCCGACTCAGGGCGTATCGTATCTGATAAAGCGATATAGCCGTATAAAACCTCATTGATTATAACGAAGACCACCGTTTCGCTGCCGTTAGCCTCAAATCCCTCTGGTAAAGCGATATGCTTTTCATTAAGATAGCCGGGGCTTACTACCTTGAGGTGTTTACCCTCCACCATTGCTTCCACGCCCTTACCTGTTATCGCCTGAAAGTCTATTGCTTTGGGAACATCCAAAGAACGTTTCTTGATCTCGGCAAGAATTCCTGTGGCAATAGGATGCTCTGAATTTTGCTCCAGCGCGGCGACAATTCGCAGCATTTCATTTTCCCATTTTTGATGGTCATTGCTTTGATGGTCGATCACAAGTACCCGGGCCACTTCAAATTTTCCCACCGTAAGGGTTCCGGTTTTATCAAAAACAATCGTGCTGATCTTTCGGGAGTTTTCAAATGCGGTCCTGTTTTTAATGAGCAAGCCATGCTTCGCAGAAAGAGAGGTCGATTTTGCTACTACAAGCGGAACGGCAAGCCCCAAAGCGTGGGGACAGCAGATAACGATGACCGTAACCATTCTTTCCATGGCAAAGGCCAGGTCTTTACCATCTGCCAGCCAAAAGGCAAAAGTGCCGATACCTGCTATAAGCGCGATAATGGTCAGCCATTTTGCTGCTTTATCGGCTAATAGCTGCGTGTTGGATTTTGCATCCTGGGCATTTTTAACCAGGGTAATTACTTTGGACAAATAAGAATCTTCGCCACTATGAGTTACTCTTACCCGTAATGAACCGTTGCCATTTACAGAACCTGCGATGACGTCCTGTCCTTTGGATTTTTGCACCGGAGTAGACTCTCCCGTTAGCATAGACTCATTGAGGTAACTTTCCCCATCCTCAATAATGCCGTCAGCAGGAATTTTTTCACCCGGTTTGATTAAGATCAGATCACCCGACTTTAAACTATCGGTTTTAACTTCGCTTGTGTTTTTACCATCAATCAAATGCGCTTCAGCAGGCATCAACTGTACCAGCAACTCTAATTCCCTCGATGCCCCGGCAACTGAACGCATTTCAATCCAGTGCCCTAAGAGCATGATTAGGATCAGCGTTGTCAGTTCCCAAAAGAAGTCCATTCCTTTCAAACCAAATACGGTTGCTGCACTATAGATATAAGCTACGCTTATCGCAAAACCGATTAAGGTCATCATACCCGGATTTTTTGCTTTCAATTCACTAAACCATCCAGACAAAAACGGCCATCCACCATAAATAAAGACGACGGTTGACAGGCCAAACAGGAGGTAATTGGAACCGACAAAATGTAGATCAAGGCGCAGCCATTGTTGAATTTGCATAGAAAGCAACATTACGGGAATAGTTAACGCCAAAACAACATAAAACCGTTTCTTAAAATCAGCGATCATCATAGCGTGATGATCATGGCCCGCCATCCCCATACCGGCTTGCGCAGCGTGTTTGCCATGCCCCATAGGGTCTTTGTTTAATGTCGCTTCTGAGGCTTGATTTTCATGTTTATGGGGTGATGATATGTTATTCATATCCCCGGGATGATCTTTGTGAATATCTTTCATTGTTGACTTATTTTGTTAATAAACTCTTTAAATACTTGATAAAATGCTCATCGTTAAAGTCTAATCCCCCTTCTTGTTTGAAAACAATTTTGCCAGATTGATCTAAAATAACCGTTGCAGGGATTGCGTCACCTATAAAATCTGCAGGAATCTGAGTCTCTGCAACGTAAACAGGAAGCATCAATTGATTGCTGCTCATAAAAGCAAGAGACTTTTTCAAATTATGATCCATATCCACTGTGATGAATATTACGTTTGTATCTTCCTTGAAATGTCTGTACAATTTATCCAAGCCGGGCATTTCTTCTCTGCAAGGCGCGCACCACGGAGCCCAGAAATTAATAAGTACGATTTTCCCCTTTAAGTCGGTCAATTTTATCCTTTTACCATTTTTGTCTTCCAGCGTAAAAGATGGTGTTTCTTTATCTACAAAAGAATCTTTAAAGCCAGGTACCGGAAGGCTGTTTGTATATGAATAGAAAGGGCTAGCCGAACCATTGAGCGCAGCTGTTATTATCAGAAATAAGCCGATAGCTACAATTTTACAGGCTTTCATTTTCGTGATGGATGTTTGATGGCTCATTGTTTATTTGTTATTTAATATTTTTATATTTTGACCGCTATTAAGTGCCTATATTTTCAAGTAAACCCAATAAGTGGAGAAGCTATACTCAGACCATGACTTATAAAAATAATAGCCACCGCAGATACTGAACAATGTATCCGTGAACCTGTCGCCGTTAAATAAAAAATGCCGACTCATGAGCCGGCATTAGATAAAATTAATAAGTTACTGTTAAACCTGCACCCAATCCCATATCGCTATCATAATGACTCGATAAGGAAAAGTATTTGGTGACAATATATCTTAATCCTGCTGCATATTCCTTATCGGTATTGATCATGAAATTCATACGAAGGCGTTTTGATAATGGAATATCCTCACGTCCCAATTGGAACCGTAATTTACCATCACCGTCAATACGTGCATCCGCGATGACCAGCATCGGTAAGGTGTAGGCCATACCGGCTACCACTGTTCTACGGTGTTCCTTGTTGCTTACCTGTCCAAATAAGTTCTTATAATCGCTGCCAAAAATATTTTTTTCATCGGGATTAAATTGTTTATAATGGTAATCGAATCCTACATAAGGGAAAAACCATTGATTCCGCCCGATATAGCGACCAACCATGGTTTCACTTTCGTAACCCATCTTAGCATTTAAACCCAGGTGCCATATGGAGTTTGCTTTCCAACGGGTATTGGCGAACATAAGCTCTCCATCGGAGCCGCTACTTTCCAATCCGATACGCGCCATTGGGTGAGGCATTTGATCGTCAGCGTTTAAACGACGCTGAGCTAACTTAGGATTGGTGATGTCGGTTTTGTCAACCAGGGTATCCTGGTAGCTAAATACACGTCCCATTCCGCTCATCATGTGATACAGGATATGGCAATGAAAGAACCAATCGCCGCCCGGCTCGGTCGCGGCAAACTCGATAGTATCACTTTCCATAGGCATGATGTCCAGCACGTTCTTTAACGGGGCGTATTCGCCCTGCCCGTTCAACACCCTAAAATCATGTCCGTGCAGGTGCATGGGATGTCGCATCATCGTATTATTATATAAAATGATACGCACGTTTTCCCCCTTCTTGATCAAAATTTTATCCGCCTCGGAGACAACCTTATTATCTATACTCCAGACATAACGGTTCATATTACCGGTCAAATTAAATTTGAGTTCTTTTACCGGACCTGAACGTAAGGTTGTTTTTTCAGGTGCCCGGAGCATCGCATAGCTAAGGGTTACAATATCTGCATTGCTATTTCCCATATCCATACCAGCCATGCTTTGAGCCCCACCTTGCGGTTGCATTTTTTTGCTGCTATCCTTGGCCGGCACAGGGGATTTGTTCATATCACTGTTCCGCATATCCTGCTTACTTTTCATCGTGTCAGCAGGATTTTCAGGTCCCGAAATCTCCGGATACATGACGGTATTCATATCCATCTCCTGGTTTTTCATATCCATCCCGTCCATCTTTACCAGGTTGCCCTTCATGTCCATCATGTCATTCATCATTTTCATGCCGGCAAAGTATTTTAGCTTCGGCATTTTTGTAGCCGCAACCTTTTCGCCACTACCCAGCCAGAGCGAAGCATGTTTGGTACGGTCCTCGGGGGTCACTAAAAATTCATAACTTTTATTATCGGGTATCGTTACCACAACATCGTAGGTTTCTGACACCGCTATAATAAGCCTGTCCACTTCAACCGGTTCTACATCATTACCATCATTCGCAACCACGGTGATCTTACCACCTGCCCAGTTTAGCCAAAAATAAGACGAGGCTCCACCATTGGCTATCCGCAGCCTTACTTTATCCCCGGCCTTAAATTGCGACAGCGTCGATTGGTTTTTACCGTTGATCAGGAAATTGTCATAAGCCACATCGCTCACATCCATAGCGGTCATCCTTTTCCATTCATTGGTCAACTTAGTTTTCAAATGACCGGTACGAATCGCTTCAGCATAACTCTGAGTCGTTCCCTTAAGGATACTAAACCAGTCCGTTTGGTTGTGAAGACTTCTTTCCACTTCTTTAGGATTCATATCAATCCAGTCGCTTAGTACCACCGGGATCGACGGAATATTCCATTCCTGCCTTTTTTTCATAATGAAGGCTCCGTACATACCGATTTGCTCCTGCAATCCGGAATGGCTATGGTACCAGTGTGTACCATGCTGCACGATTGGGAACTTATAAAGATATTTGGTATGAGGCTTGATAGGCATCTGTGTAATGTAAGGCACGCCATCCATTTTATTGGGTAAAAACAACCCATGCCAGTGAAGTGAGGTTTCTTCATTCAATTCATTATGAACCCATATTTCCGCGGTATCGCCTTCGGTAAATGTCAGTGTGGGCATGGGGATCTGACCATTCACCGCAATGGCGCGCTTTGGTTTTTTTCCAAGCATTACCGTAGTATCCCTGACGTATAAGTCGTAACGAACGGTATGCGGAGGAGAAACAGCAGCAATCGTTTTTATAGGCCCTAAATTGGCCCTGGCGCTTTTAATTTCAGCCGAAGCAGCATCGTTATCACCCATTTTCATTCCCTCCATATTATCCGTTTTCTGACCATCGTTTTTCATGGACATGCCGCTTGATTTTTCCGGATTTGGGTTAGAATTTTCTTCACCCATTTTCATTCCATCCATACTACCTGCTTTTTTTGTAGTAGGATTCGCAGGCATTTGCATACCATTGTCCTTTTTTGCAACGGTTTTGTTTTTTTCTTTGACCAGCTTCATGCCGCATTTCGGGCAATTTCCCGGCTTTGAAGCATGAATTTCCGGGTGCATCGGGCAGGTATAGGTAACCGCTTGTTTTTTTTCCATACCAGCCATATTCTGCATATCGCCTTGAGCGAATGCCAGCTGTTTTAAACAAAGCAGTACCACAATTACTAATATTTTTTTCATCTTTACATGTTCATATTTAGGACAATATAGCCGGTCAGCCTTTCCGCGACTGACTGGCTATTTTAGTCATTACTTTATTCGTTGACTTTCCTGATCCAATTTTTGATCAAAGCCGTGTCTCGCGGGTTAAGTGCAGCATCACGGTGAATAATCAGGTATGAAGGCAGGGGCATAGTTCCTTCATCTAAACTTGTGCTGATTGCCCGCAACTTGCTTCTTTTCTTTCTCGCCGAATACGTTCCGAATTCATCGAAGTTCAATTCATCCTTGCCATTACGGACATGCCTGTCCAGCATAAGCCGCATTGGCTGCAAATGCGCGTAAAAGGGATAATTGGTGTTATTGCTATGGCAATCATAACAGTCTTTCTTTAAAATCGCCTGTACGTCCTGTGGCATACTATATACCTGAGCGATATTGTTCGCCGAGGTCTGTTTACTCTGGTTGTATTGCCCGGGTATGAACTGAATGACAATAAATAAAATGACGACGACACCCAGCCCAATTAAAACTTTACGCTTCATACTTTTATTTTAATTCTTCTTTGATCGAACCACAGGTAGGCATTGACGAACCCAGGTAAGGGTTTTTTATCTCTTTTGTTTCGCTTAGCCAGATTGCACCCTTTTTATCATTAAACATCGGGCAGCGGTCCACGTATAAAGGCATGCCCGCTCCAAATAATTTCACCAGATCGTACATATCTTTGCTCAGCATGTCAAAGTGTTCGCGTTGATGCGGTAATTTGCCTCCGCTTATGCCAATATGCTCAGCCATTTCTTTCGCGTCATCAGCTATGTCTGTATACGCCTTTTTTTGGTCTGCGGTCAATACCGATTTGTCGAGTTTTACGAAACCTTCCGATAATGCTTTGCCGGCAGTAGCCGCATCGTTAGTGTTGTCAGTGGTTAAAGCATTCTTCAGTTGTAAATAATTCGCAACCATCTCTTTAACCGAAGCACTCGTTTTAGCATCGACCCCGGATTTTGAAGAATTAGGTTCGGTAGTTGTTGCAGCTGCCGCAGCTGTAGTATCATTACCCGCTTGCGCAGTCGTTTTTTTTGAATTGTTATTACAAGCGGCTATAGATAAAGTGGTAAGGCCGATGGCCAAAACAATGATTATATTTTTCATATCGTTTAAATTGAAATTAAGATACACCCGGAACAAAAAAATGCTCCGGGTATATCAATTAAATAGTGGGAAATAATTTATTTATTTAAGGTTTCAGTAACCTTACCGCAGGTCAGCATCTGGCTACCGAAATATGGATTTTTGATCGATGCATCTGCAGACAACCAATAACTTTTCTTCATCGGGCAATAGTCGTAATAAACTGCCTGATCGGTCAGTTTTACCGCCTTGGCCAATTTAAAGAAGTTGGAAGAGAAGTTGGCGAAATGCTCGCGCTGATGGGCGATATCCTTACTTTCTGAAATATGCTTGGCATCGAAGGCTAACTTGTCCTGAAAGGACATAAAGGCATTCATATCAGCTGCGGGCAATGATTTCATATCAACAGCATTCACCGCTTTAAGAAAGTCAGCAGCATGTGTCGCTGCATCGGTGCTGTTGGATTTGATCAAGTCGTTCTTAACATCGTAATACGATGACAATAAAGAACCAAGTGCAGATGGCTTTGCGCTATTTTGAGCGAAAGTTTGGGTAAAAGTAGCTGCAACTAATGCAACTAAAAGAAATATTTTTTTCATTTTGATTTTAATTAATTTTTAATAAACAATTTGGGCATGGCTAACCATGTCAACAAGCAACTAAAATTAAAAAAAAATCAAATTTGAAAACTACGGATGATAAGCCGGATGCCCCGCGTCGGAGGCCGCTTTTGAGGTATCAGGTAATTGAAAGGCACATCCAAATCATATGCGGGTAGAAAACGGAAACCGTAGTATGATCCTGCAGAGATAAATGGAATTTGAATAGAAACCTTCTCAGTTTGCGGAATAAGCTTGGCCAGAGTCGCAAAATTATTGGACATTTCCTGACAGCAAGGATTTGCTTTTGACTCAAGTTGCGGACCATCGCTTTTGGGCCCTGGAGGAGCCATCATTGTCATGTGATCATGATGGGCGCCGTGCAAACTCTCTTCATGCAACATGCTTTTTCCCGTACCTTCCATATTCATATGGAGCGCACAACTGAACCCGGCAAGCGTGTTCAGTAAAAAAACAGTTAAAAGAAATAGTGCCTTACTTTTCATTTTCCGAACAAATCTACATAACTATTTTTATAAATGTTTACATAATTTGGTAAATAAATTACATAATTACCTCTGGTCACGCTTATTGCGATTAACAAACGCATTTCGCTATCTTTTTCATGCTATGATGATCCTCCCCTAATTTGCAGATTGCATCACAATATTGACGCAGATCAGAAAAACAGATATAGCTCATTTGCATATTCCCTTTCCGAATAGAGGGCCGCGAAAGCTGCATAATAACATCCTTTTCCCGCTGATCGGGGACAACTAAATATAATACTTCACCGCCGTCCTGTACACTACAGTTCAAATCTGTCAATCGTAATATCCCCGAATAAATACTTGTGCTCTTTTCAACTTCAAAAGCGGCGATCACCTTGGCCGTGCCTTTAGCGAACCACAGCACATCAATGAGTTTGACTGTGTTCAATACTTCTTTTTCAAGATTCAATCTCGGAAATTCTTCCAGGGAAATAAAAGTAAATTTATTTCCGTTCCATGATTTGGAGCGGTCATTAGAGGCGGCTATTACATCATACCCTAACGAATGCCCGATCTTGAGCAGGTGATATTGCATTTCGTTATGTAAATGTTCGTCCTCTGTCTCTGCCCTTTTGTCTTTGTGCCGCTTTTCAATTAATTTTTCCAGCCTGGTTCGTTCAGTTTCTGATAAATATTCATCCTTACCTAACAGCAGTTTTTGCGTTCCAATCTCAAACAACAAGCCGGCAAAAGCACCGGTGTCCATGGAAAGCTCATTACAATATTTACGGTTCATATCCATGATGACTTCCCGGATCTTCAGGTACTCGCTCCAACTTCCCAGTTTTTTTTTGTCTTTGAACAAATAATTAAATCCATTGATGATCGCCGTGTTGAACGGAGGAATAAGTGTTGGATGCAAAAAGTATAGGATACTGGCTACTGCCGGGCCGAGCCCTTTGATCTTTAAAGCATCCAGCTTTTCGATTTCCTGGATAAGTTGAATTTCATTCTTTGCATTGATACAATTTTCCAAAAACTGACCGAAAGCTACTTTATTAGCCTCGTTTTCGTAAATATCCGGTATTCGCAGCTTCGGTTTCCAATAAAAAGGATGCGAAGCACCTTCAAAAACTTGCTTCTGCTCCGTGATGCAACTCAACACAAATTCCAGGGAAGTGCCTTTAAAGTCATTGCCGAAACGTTTTCTCTTAATATCATCAATGACCTGCAAAACACCTCTGCGGATGGACCGGAATGCTTTAAGCCGATCTTCATTATTGATAAACCAGGTATTATAAACAGATTCCTGATCGTTCTTATACTGCGTAATAATAGATTGTAAATGTTCGCTCATGTTTAGAATTGATGCACTAAGATAGCAGAACTCTCTATTAAATGTCAAATGACATTATTCTTCTCAAAATATTGATCATCTTAATTGAATAAAACAAATGGGAATAGTGTTTACTTTAAGTAATAAGCGGTTTTTTGTATTGAACTAACACTTGATCATTACCCAGGGAAACTTGATCTTTTTAAACAAACGGTTGAATAATTTCCTGGGATTTGCTAAGATTTTATGATTAAATTCTAAGAGATCATTTATTGAATGATAATGGTAATGATGGGCCATTTCAGCATGTCCTAAGCCTGAAAAATATTTCTTTGATCTATTTGCAGCATCTGCTAGCTCGTCTGGCTTATAAAAAGGCGTATCTACTATGTGTATTTCACCACGCACTGTCAAACACTTAAATGCTTCATTTATAACCTCCGAAAAGCAGTTGAAATATTGTATCGAAGCTGCAAATACAATAATATCAAATTTCAGTCCTTCTAAATGCTCGGACGGAAAACGATCATATATGAATTTTAGATTTTTTTTACTAAAAACGTTTATCGCCTGATTGATTTCGACCCGATTAACATCTAAACCGGTTACTTCTGATTGTCCAATTTCTGATAACTTCGCAGAAAGCCAGCCATTACCGCAACCTACTTCCAGAATTTTTATGGGTTTTCTTTTCCTTTTAAGATAGGAGATCAATAAACTGCAGGATTGCTTTCTGATTTTCCACTCTTTATAGTGGACATGATCGCGAGCAATATGAGGTAACAACAAAACTTCTATATCAGAATAGATCCGTTTCTCTATTTGCCGCAAAGCGATGTAATTCTGCTCGAAACCTAAATTAGTATTCATGATAAGGTGATATCATCTATACATCCGGTTTGACTAATACTAAACAAATTGTAAAACCATTCACTTAAGGCAGGTTTGATAATCTGTTAAGTTGATTAGCAGTACGTAAAAATTATAGATTGGGTTGCTGTCGAACTAATGATAACTGTTGAAGTTAACGGCAACATTTTTTTATAAATAGGAATTTAAAAAGCCAAATAAGGCCGCTTTTAATCTTTTTCATTTCTATGGAATATATATTGAGACGTGTATTAAAGCTGTTTATTGTGCTTTTACAAGTTACAATAATTAATGTTTTAATTAATGAGATACCTGTTATAACTGCCGGGCATCGTTTCGTTTCGGAAGGATGGCCTCGGTAGATTATGAAACAATTTGTCAAGCCAATAGTTGTAACCAATTTTTACCTATGAATCAAGGAATTGAAGCCCCGCAAATCGTTGAATGGTTTCTTATATAAATTGTATCCAATACTAATATCTCCGCTGCCAAAAACGTATTTTTATGGAAAACCTATTATAGAGGTATTCGTTTTAATTTAATGGAGATGATATAAACTATTATTCAAAACACCATGGAAAATCATTTTTTTATTAAAGCGCCTTTATGTTTTAATACCTACTCCAAAACCCTCGAAATTAACCATGAAGGGGGAATATTTACGATTTCTTTGAATGGAAAAACCATAGGCGCTGTTACCAGTAATGAAGATAAAAGCTGGGACCTGGCAGGTGGAGAATTTGATCAGGAAACCGCAAATCTGATCGGGGAAGGCATTGAGAAATATTATGATGAACATTTCAGTTAATATTAGATTTTCAAATGCTTATTTCTATCTCGTCTCATGATTTAAAATTAGCTGTGAACGTGTTATGTCCCTTAAAAAATATATCTATTAAAAGTTCCATATTTCTCCTTTACCTTTCCTGTTGGTATACTTAAAACGATCAGTGCTACACCCGTGATGTTAGCATTCCAAAGTGGAAAAGGAGGTATGTACTTCATAAAATCCATGACTGTGATAAGCCATAATGCAAAAATAATATTTAACAACCTTAAAGCCCTACCAACTTCTGCCATAGAAATTATGGAAAAAGTGACCACTAACGCACCAAGCGTGGTAAAATAATTAGCGACTTTACCAGTTATATCAAAATTGCCCGGATAAAACATCCACCACAATCCAACTACTGTGCATAATAACAAACTCCAGGGCAAGTTTATTCCCCAGCCCATCGCCGGAAGCGTTTTGGAGATAGAATCTGTAAAAAGCGGGGTCCGGACATCTTTACTGCCGCCTTTGATGGTATCACCCATCCAGAAAGTACGCCAAAAAGGCTTTCCCCCTTTTACACGCTTACTCAAAAACTGAATCATAGCCACGACTTCATCCAAAGTAAGTGGTATCATTATGACCATAGCGATAGCAGTAACCAGGCAGATGGTACACCAGTGTCCAACCGAAACGGGCTGTAAAGTAATCAGCACGATGCTGACAACACCCAATGGAATAACCAGTATACCAAAGAAACTAACCATCCAGGGCATCGTTCGCCATCGGTTCGACATCCCCATATAACCCATGAGGGCTTCTATGGTGTAGGATAGGTTACCCAGCCCGGCATCAGAAATCGGAAAAGATTTGGAAACGGAGGAGGTTAAAACCTTTTCTGTTCCCATGCTAAAAAACGGGTCCCAGGCCTGATGAATATAACCTAATTGATAGGCCGTCAAATAGCGGGAACAAAAAAATCCGATCCAGCCCAATACAATGATGGGCGTGCGCTGCAGCCAGGTGGAAGGATTGTACGACCAGCCAGGAGGCGTATCTGGCCCGGATGGCATCGTCATCATCATTTGCATCATACCTGGCATTTCCGGAATAAGTACGGATAGGCCAATGGCGAAGATACCAGCTATGCTATCAGTTATATAAGCTGATGCGTCGGGTGACCAAAAAACCAACGGCGCGAACAGGAGCCATAAACCAACCATTGTAGAAGCCCATGGTGCCCAAAGCCGGAAAGGGTTAGCCGAAAGCAGACTAAAGACAATCAAAAGCACCCCGCTAATCAAATCGCTATAGGTCATTGCGGCGCTTTTATAACCAAAGGTAAAAGGCGCTGCCATAAGAAAAAACCCGAGCAGGACATTTGTAGCATGTGTCCAATATAAGTTATTGTAGTGTTCAACGATCATTTTTGTTTGATCTGCCAGCTGCTTATGGGAAAATGTTTCACCTTGCGGCGACATGGAAGAATGATCGTGCTGCTTCATATGATTAGTAATTGGTCAAAACTTATTGGATTTACTCTTTTAATTTATTTACCTTATAAAATTTCTCAGGGTCCGCTTTTAGATTTTTAACCATTTGTGGTAAAGTATTACGTAGTCCATTTTTTGGCCGCCAGCCTATCATTTTTTTTGCTTTAGTACTGTCCAGCTCGAAATGATCATCCGCCAAATCAATCATCCAGGGTTTAATAAATGCTTTGCCAAAAAGATTTAACATAAATGCGCCGGCTTTGGCAAACCACTTCGGTATATGAATGATTTCTGAATTTTTGCCATTAATTGCTTTACTGATAATATCCTGCAATTCCTGATAAGATAAGGTTTCGTCATCTCCGATATTCAGGATGACTTCTGGCGGCAACTCTTTCCTTTTGTTGATGACTTTAACAATGGAATCAACCAGATCATCAAGGTGAACATACGTACTGCCATGAGTTACATCGCCAGGGTAGAGCCGTGCACTGATCTGCTTTTCGTAAATGCGCTGTATCTGGTTAGTAATGGGTATTGAATTGCCCTGTTCATTATATACGCCGGCTATACGCATTGTCACGACCGGTATCTTGCCCCTTTTCTCATTCAGAACTTTTTCTGTTGCCACCTTTGATTTTGGATAGTCCCACTTGGGTTCAAGCGGCCATTCCTCGTCCATTTTTACACCAGGAGATGATGGTTTATATACAAGCATACTACTCGAAAATATAAACTGGTCTACCTTAAACTTCTGAAGGTTGTTTAACAACCTTTCCGTTCCCTTGACTGTCACTTTATCATACAAGTCAGAAGGCTTACCTAAAAAGTCGTAATACGCTGCCAGGTGTACTACAGACGCAATCCTGTTTCCGTAAGCATAGCGAATCCGGTCAAAAGCGAATTCAACGCTTTGGTCACTGGTAAGGTCAACACAGATACATTCAGCTTCGGCAGGTGGAAAAGGATAGCCGGCATTGTCTAATCCAGCAATAAGAAATTTTGAAGCCAGCTTTTCAATAAGCGCGGTACCTATCAACCCACTGGCACCTGAAACAACGATCAGTTCCTTTTGTATTCCGCCGGATTTGATTGCGGTTTCGCTTTTTTCCTTTTCCATTGTACTTCTGTTTTAAGTTTGAATAGGTTGTTCTTCAATTATGCTATCAGGTCGGGACAGAATTTGTTGACAGGTTTGCGCACATTGATAACAAGCTTTACTGCACTCACTGCAATATGCTATACCCATGCCGTCAAGCCTTTCAAGTTCTTCCCCGCAGGAGTTACAGATGAATGCACACACCTGGCATAAGTGTAAGGTAATGATGTCTTCCAGCGTCAGTTCTTCCGCCATTGCCTTGCAAACTGACGCACAATCCAAAGCCATGTGTATTCCCGTTCCCGTAACCCGGGAGGGGTCCTGCCCCAGATTTTGAGCAACATAGCATGCACAAAGCAGAGTACACCTTTCAAGCTTCTGAATAAATTCCTGTTGATATGGATTTGACATCGTTTCCTTTAAAAAATATGCTTTGCATCCCGGCAAAAGCTTATCCAGTTCATTTCGTTATCTCTGAAATATTTGCTGGTTAGCAGTACTCACGTAAGAATAAAATTGCTCACCTATTAAGCTAAAGGCGTGCTTCACAGCACACCTTTAGTTTAAAATTAAACGGCTGTAGCCATTTGTTCACAAGCTTCAGCGCATCTGCGGCAGGCTTCGGCGCATTCTTTACAATGCTCCATACCCATATGCGCATGTTTTTCGCATTCTTCGGCACAGGCTTTGCATGCATCGGCACAGATGCGGCACAGATGCGCGCTATATTCACTGCCTAAACTCATCAACTCGGCAGCTGACCGGCAAATGGCAGCACATTCCAGATCGAGTTGTATGCACTTAGATAGCATTTTGACATCTTCTTCTTTTAAACATTCGGTAGCGCAATGGCTACAGGAAACCGCACACGCTACACAAGCATCAATGCAATCTTTGAATTTTTGATGTGACATAATTTTTCGTTTATATAGTTAGTAGTTAGATTTATATGAATGATGGAGCTATTTGTTCCCATTTGCCAGCAACCAATCCTGGAACTGACTGATTTCTTTAGTTTGGCTGTCTATAATACTCTGAGCCATCGTCTTCATAGCACTTTCCGAGCCTTTCAAAAGTTCTAATCGTGCATTTTCTGTTGCCGTTTGATGATGCCCGATCATAAGGATGGCGAAATCGTGATCGATCCTTCCGTTAATGATCTGTAGATCGGCTTGTTTCATGCCTTTTTGCATATCCATCATTTGTTGCATGTCGAAATCCGGGTCGTTGCCGTGTGCCGGGTGTGATTTTAAAAACGATGTTAATTGCGCTATCTCTGCCTGCTGAGCTGTAATGATGGATTGAGCCATTTGTTTCATGGTCGCATCGGTTCCGCTTTGCAGTTCGAGGTTGGCCATATCTATCGCACCCTGGTGGTGAATGCGCATCATCAGCGCGAAATCATTATCCGGGTCTTTGGTCATTTTTAAGGTATCCATTTTCGCCATTGTAGCGTGCATGATGCCCATCATTTGATTTTGGTCATGCCCCTGTAGCTGCAATTGGTTACTATCTTTTTTACATGCGCTAAAAACGGCGACAAAGGCGGTTAAGATGGAAAGTTTAAATAGAATTTTCATGGTAGTGTATTTAAAATGAATTGCTGAATTTTATCCTTTATGATTGGTCTTCCACTGCTGAAACCCTTTGATATCCTGGCCTTGCTGTGGGATGGATTTTTGTGCCATCGAACGTAGCTTGTCTGTTTTGCTATAGGCTATTATACTTTTTGCCATTTGAATGCCGTCCGTATGATGTTTAATCATCATGTCTGCAAATTCATGGTCCACTGAGGACATCGACATATGGCCCGGTTTCATCATAGACATCATATTATCCTGCATCGCTTTTGCCGGTCCGGCACTTTTGTTCATAGGGTCATAGTTTTTGGGAGTGCTTTGCAACGAAGCGATTAACTGGTCCAAATCTGAAACTTCCTTCGTTTGGTCATCGATGATTTTTTGGGCCATTGCTTTCAACTTGGCATCTTTGCCGTCTTGGAGTTCGACCTTAGCCATATTAATAGCTCCCTGATGATGGATCTTTAACATAGACGCAAAGTCGAGGTCTACTATGCCTTTCATCGGCTGTGCCTCCATATCTTTCATCATCTTATTCATTACCTCCATCAGCTCCTCCCCATGAAAGCTTGTTTTGATTTCAGGTGCCGAAAAAATAATAACCGGTTTTGTTGCAAATGGACTGTTACCTGCAAACGCACCCTTAGTACTGTTAAAGCTAATGGCATTAGCTGCCAAAAGCGGGATCATTAAAATTGTTGTTTTCATAGCTTAGTTTTTATTTGTTTTATGTTAGATGTTAAATACTATAAGATGATGGTCAGGCCTCCGCCAAAACCATATTGGTTGTCGTAACTTGCCGAAACAGCGAAGTTTTTGGTAAGGATATAACGCGTATCGACCTGGAACTCATTATCTGTATTATAGGATGACCCCATGTACAGTCTCTTGGTCAACGGTATATCCTCCCGGCTGATCGTGAAGCGAAACTGCCCTTTGCTACTGATACGCGCATCTGTTTGTAAGAAAAGCGGAAGAAGGTAGCGCACACCGGCAACTGCGCTGTTATCCCCGTTACGACGAAACAGCCTACCTTTTTCTGTCTGCTCGAAGTTGCCGCCTACATAAGCAGCCAAATACTGGTTATTATCCAGATACCGCTGGAAACGCGGGTCAATTTCGTACCGTCCATCGTAGCTGAACCTGTAATTAGCGTTGAATTCATAACGGGTGTTCGATATGAAAATAGACCCTACACTTGTTTGCGAATGAAAAGAGGCCATACCCCAGGTATACCAGCGGCGGTCGTCTTTTAACAAGGGGTTATTTTTCTGATAGGGGGCAACCTCGTGGTTGCTTGGGTTATCTTCATAACGGACCACCCTGGCCATGCCGGACATCATATGGTATAAGGTATGACAGTGAAAAAACCAATCATGCGCTTCATCCGCTAAAAATTCAATGGTTTTTACCTGCATAGGCTCAATACTGACGGTATGCTTTAGCGGCGCAGAATCGCCCTTGGCGTTTAAAACCCGGAAAAAGTGCCCATGCAGGTGCATAGGATGCTCCATCATCGTGGTATTATGTAGAACAAACCTTACGATCTCACCTTTTCTGATCAATAATTTGTCTGCTTCCGATAAAGCCTTATTGTTGATCAACCACGTGTAACGGATCATACTTCCGGTCAGATATAAATGGTACGTTCTTACCGTATGAGAGCCTTCTATTACAGTTGAACTATTTGCCTGAAGCATATCGTAGGTCAGTATCTTCCCTTCACCACCTAATCCCAGCAACATGGAACCGCCCGGCCCCATCTTCGTGCCTTTGCCGTCATCAGTCATATTCATGCTTCCCATGCCCCCCATACCCATTTCGCCCATATCCATCTTACCCATGTCTTTCTGCTGGTCACCCATATCGGGTTTCATTCCTTTCACGGGCATTTTTTTTGTTTTATTGCCAGCCATGTTTTTCATGCTTGAGTCGCCCTTCATGTCAATTCCATTCATCTTCATTTCACTTTTATCAGGCGTAGGCTTATCTGCTTTTTTATCCATTTTCATATCACCCATATCCATGCCGTCCATTTTCATTTCGCCGGTACTCTTGCTGAACTGCAGGCCGTCATTTTTTACTTTTGAGCTGGGCACTGAATTCATAGGCATATTCATCTGGCTCATCATCCGGTTGAAGGTGTGGGTTAGTTTATAATAGGGTACGGGAGGAATGTCTTTAACTTTAACTTCAGCACCAGACCCTAACCAAGCCGATACTTTCCCTGATACGTCCTGATAGGTCGCGCGGAATTCGTATTTGCCTTTTAAGGGTATTTTGACAAGTACATCATAGGTTTCTGCTGTTCCGATCAGTATCTTGTCAACCGTCACAGGTTTTACTTCCAGGCCATCCGCCGCGACAACCGTCATTTGACTTCCCGCATAGTTCAACCAAAAATAACTGGATGAGGAACCATTAATGATCCGTAGTCTAACCGTCTCACCCGGTTTAAATTTGGACAGTTGCTGATCCGTGTAGCCATTAACCAGGAACCGGTCGTATTTGACATCCGCCAGATCCATTGCCGGCATACGCATCCAGTCCAGTTTTAGTTTGTCGCCCAGGTAACCTTTTGAGATCGCTCCGCCATAACTGAGAACGCTTCCTTTCTGAATGGAGAACCAGTCGGTTCCCCGCTTTAACATCCTTTGCACTTCTTTCGGTTTATAATCCGTCCAGTCGGAAAAAAGCATCACCTGTTCGGGGTAATCTTTGCTTTTTATTTGAGGATGTATTACAATGGAGCCATAAAGGCCGGACTGTTCGTCCAAATCTGTATGGGAGTGATACCAGAATGTTCCGGTTTGCCGGAGAGGTATAATAAAGGTATGGGTGGAATCCGGCATGATTGGCACAGTGGTGAGATAAGGAACGCCGTCGTACTGATTGGGTACTAAAACACCATGCCAGTGAATAGACGTTTCCGTTTTCATCCGGTTGTGAACACGGATATATGCTGTGTCTCCTTCCGTAAACGAAAGCGTAGGGCCTGGTATATGGCCGTTTATCGCCATCGCTTTTACCGGTTTTCCGGTATAATTTGCAATGGTATCCGTTATAAAGAGGTCATAGTTTACCCGTTTTCCGGCATGAATATAATGATCATTCAGGGTAGAGGAGGTACTGCCTATGGTGTCCTTTCCCTGTTTAGTCATCCCTTTCATATGCATACCCGGCATCCCTTCGCTCATTTTCATTTGATCTTTCATATCCATATGCTTCATACCGGTATCTTGCATGTTCATTCCAGGCATTGCAGTCTTTTCCTTCATATTCATTCCGGGCATCGTATTTTGTCCCGACATATCCATTCCGGGCATACTTTTCTTACTCATTTTCATTCCAGGCATTGCATTACTTCTTTTTTTAACGCCAGAAGCCTTAGCTGAACTGCCATCCATTTTCATCCCTGGCATTCCTGAGGTGTTTTTTGAGGGCATATGATGAGCAGCCGGAGTCGACTTGTTAGGTTTCTTCGTAACTTTCTTGGAGGCAGGCATCGGCATTTTCATGTGCATGGTGGTATCGGTCATGCGCATTTTTTTCTGCTGACAACTGGCTGAATGACTAAATCCAAGCAGACAGATGATTAATAGGTTAATGGTGATTTTCATGATGGTATTAAATTTTATCCAGTGGTTTCCTGTCATTTTTATCAATTGATTTATACTGACTGGGAGTCAAACCGGTAATGCTTTTAAATTGATTAGACAAATGTGCATTGCTGCTATAACCCATCATATGAGCTATTTCATTCATATTCAGCTCACCATATTGCAGTAGTTCCTTCACCTTCGCTATCTTTTGCTGTATAATAAACTTTTCAATGGTTACATCCTCGTGATCGGAGAATACACGGCTCAGATAAGAATAATCCATTTGCAGGGTTTCGGCAAGTATACTGCTGAGGGTTTGATAAACGCCGGTCAGGTCTGAATGGTGGACCAGCTTGATAACGGTGTTTTTAATTTTTTCTACCAGTTGGTCACGTTCCTTATCGATGATTTCAAAGCCCAGTATTTTTAATGAGGAGGCGATCTGTTGCATCTGTTCCTCATTTGGTTCGGGGTGAAATTGAACCTCGCCAAGGCTGATGTCAGAGACCAGAAAATTGTGATTATCTATTTGTTGTTTGACGACCATAATACAACGGTCGCAAACCATATTTTTTATATGAAGGATCATGTTCGAGTTTCAAGCGGTTAACGATTAAACATTAAAATACCATCCGCGGGGTGCGGCAGCTTGAACTCAAATGAGGATAGAACGATTTAAAATATATATAAATGGCTTTGAGGCATCAGGTGGTGCTTTAGCTATAGGCCATTTGAATTGCTCAGTAGTAGCTCGCACAACGCAATCCTGAAAATATATAATCTGATGAAGTTGAACTTTAAATACCTCTAACTGCAATTCCGTTGATCCATTAACATTTTCCTTGACCATCGACAAGTTTTGCTGGTTGCAGCAAGTGCAATGCTGACTTTTTATTTGAGAAGGGGAATCTCCCGAAGGCTCGTCACAGCAATGATCATCGTCACAAGAATCTGTTTTGGACAATGCGGAACCATGGTTAATATAACCGGGGCCGGCATCGGTACAGCAATGAAAAAAGCAGGCTGATACCCCTGATGTTAACATCAGGTATAAGGCCGCCAAAATCAATGCACTAAACTTTTTCATTATTATTACTACACAAAAAAGTTACAATTGTTCTTGACTAAATATTTTTCTTTAAAATTAAAATCCTGCTGGCATCGCAGCAGGATTTCTGTCTACACCTTTGCTAATCAATTCTTTGTGCAAAATAGCCTTTTGCCGTCACACTTTCGATGATCTGTTCGGCAGTTAAACCCTCTGCCTGTACGGTAAGTACCTTATCGCGATTAGCGGTATCTACCTCCCACTTATCTATACCCTTTAAATTGTCCAATGATGGGGTTACAGATGCTATGCAGCCACCGCAGTTAATATTGGTTTTGAATTTGAACGTTTCCATGTTATTTGATTTATATTAAATGTTAATTTTTGATAATTTCAGCCGGAGGCTATTGCTCACCACCGATACGGAGCTTAGTGCCATAGCCGCCCCGGCGATCATCGGATTCAATAAAAATCCGTTGATAGGATACAACAGTCCGGCCGCAATAGGTATGCCGATCAGGTTATAAACAAATGCCCAAAACAAATTTTGTCTTATCGTACGAACCGTTAACCGTGAAAGCTTTATCGCTTTAGCGATTTGCGTAAGGTCGGGGGATATCAACGTGATCTTCGCAACATCCATTGCGATATCTGAACCCTGCCCCATCGCGATGGAAAGGTTAGCCTGGGCCAGTGCCTGGCTGTCATTGATACCATCGCCAACCATAGCTACGACCTTTCCCTTGGCTTGCAATTGTTTAACAAAGTCTGCCTTATCTGAAGGTAATGCTTCTGCTATGACCTGATCGATCCCTGCTACAGCTGCAATGTTATTCGCCGCTTGCCGGTTGTCGCCCGTAACCATGTAAACTTCGATGCCTTGTTTTTTCAAATCTTCTACCGCCTGCGCGGAATTGCTTTTTAACTTGTCCTGTATACCGATGATACCTAAGACCGATGTATGGTCTGCAAAATAGATAACGGTCTTCGAGGCATTCTGCCACAAATCCTGCTGCTTTTTCAGATCATCCGGTATTTGGATGTTAATGCTGTTAACCAGCTTGGGGCTCCCGGCCAAATAAGGCTTTCCATCCTGCAAGCCTTCTACTCCGCGTCCGGTAAGGCTTTTAAAATAAGCTAAGGGAACAGGTTTTACGTCCATCTCTTTGAGGTATTCAACTACAGCCGCTCCCAAAGGGTGTTCTGATTCTTGCTCTAAGGACAGCAAAATTCCTGCAAGAAATGACCTGTTCTCTTCCGCCGGTTTTGTCCAGACCAGATCTGTTACTTTTGGTTTGCCCTCTGTTAATGTTCCGGTTTTATCGAGAACAACAGCGTTCACACGGTAGCCAAGTTCCAGGGCTTCAGCATCTTTAACAAGGATGCCGTTTTCAGCTCCTTTACCGATCCCGACCATAACAGCGGTAGGTGTTGCCAGCCCTAAAGCGCAGGGGCAGGCGATCACCATCACCGTTACCATAGCTAACAGGCCCTGGGTGAGGGCGTGCTGCCCGCCGAACAAAAGCCATGCTCCGAAACTCAGCAGCGCAATTAACATGACAACCGGTACAAACACGCCGGCAATTTTATCGACAAGTTTTTGAACCGGGGCTTTTGAACCTTGCGCCTCCTGAACCAATTGAATGATCTGGGCCAACATCGTTGCGCTTCCCACTTTTTCGGCCGTAAAGCGAAAACTGCCTTTTTGGTTTATTGTTCCGGCAAATACCTTATCACCTGCTTTTTTTTCAACCGGGACAGGCTCACCGCTGATCATACTTTCATCAACAAAAGAGCTCCCTTCAAATAAGATGCCGTCAACGGGGATCTTTTCACCTGGGCGAACCAGCAAACGGTTACCTACCTGAACTTCTGCAATCGGCGTTTCTATTTCTCCCTTGTCAGTGATGAATAAAACAGTTTTTGGTTGCAACCCGATCAATTTTTTGATAGCAGAAGAGGTATTAGACTTTGCCCGCTCTTCCAGAAGCTTGCCCAGCATAATAAAGACGATCACTACGGCAGCAGCTTCAAAATAAACGTGCGGCATCAGTCCCTGCCGATACCAGAATTCGGGATATACGGTATTAAAAAAGCTAAATGCAAAAGCGATTCCCGTGCTCATCGCGACAAGCGTATCCATATTTGCTCTGCCGTGACGGGCCTGTTTCCAGGCATTGATAAAAAAACTCCGGCCTGCAACGAATAATACGGGTGCAGTCAGGATCAGCATGATGTAATTTCCATACGGAAAATTCATGAAAAACATCCCGATCAATACAACCGGAACCGTTAATGTCCCGGCCCAAATGATATTCTTCTTTAATTTATTCAATTGACTTTGCTGGGCTTCTGCTTGTTTTTCCCGCCCGTTCACCGTATCAATGATTAAATCATACCCAACAGATTGTACAGCTTGTTGCAAGCTAAAGGGTTGTACTAAAGCCGGATGAAAGGCTACTTTTACCGACTGTGTAGCATAATTAACTTCCGCCTTTTCTACACCTTCCTGTGCATTGATCATTGATTCTACACTCGCTGCACATCCGGCGCAGGTCATGCCGGTCACAGGAAAAGTAAGTGTTTGGGTTGCTGCTGTCATTCTTGAATTAAATATATGGTTACAAAATTACGCCTCATTCTTTTATGACTATTACATAATTCGGGGAAAGAATTACATAATTTGTTAGGTACAACTCAATACTTATGTCATACCGCAATAAAGTGATGATCGGTGGAGTCTCGCCATGATCGGTACTGTTAATGCAAATGCGTATGGAATGCCGCCCATAAAACAGCAATAATACCCGCCAGGCTTAGCAAGAACACAAGCGTATAGATAATCTCTTTAAATATTCTGCCGGCTGTCCAGGGCTTTTTCTTTTTAGGAGCCGACTTTTTAATTCTTTGCTTTTCTGGAATTGGCATAGACAATAATTAAACTGGTAGTAATCTAAATGTCGGGCATTAGCTTTTAAGCCAAAAGCTGATGCCCGACGATGTTCTTGTCTGTTACTCACGAATGATACGCCATTAGAAATGTTCCAGTCTGTTTATGGCAGGCCTGCCGCTACGATGATAATAGCCTGATAATTCACCCATCTCCGCACGTAAATGCTTCCTGATCTTTTTGGCAAACGACCGCAGTTCCTTATCATTCCCATACTTCGATAATACCCTAATCATTTTTAAGCCTTGCTGATCGAGGTCGATCAGCAGCAGCACAAATTCCTCGTCGGTTGTTGGCCTGCTTGCGAAAGTCAGTTTTTTATGCTGGGGAAATGAAGCTATTTGGCGGCCTATGCAGCCGTCTTTATGTAAGGGATCGTAATTTTCCGGCAGATTCCCCTTGACCAGGAATTTATTTAATTCTAAAGTTTCATGGATTCGGACAGCAATCATTTTCCTGACATTCCGGACCAACCGGTCATTTTTTCCCTTTTGCATCTCCAGCATCTCCAACTCCACAGCACCAAGATTGATTACGATAATGGACATGACGATATCCCGGTCAGTATTGCCCGTCATGAGCAGCTGACCGAGTTGGATATTCATCTTATCAATAATACTGTTGAAACTTACCGTGGTATCGGGATTAACGAAACCCGCCGAAACGTAGCTATTCCTGCCATGACCATGAACGGTCACAGCATAAAATAGAAACAACGCAAAAAGTCCAGGTGTTTTGTGCATCATGGGGATTGATCTTTAGTTGGCTACATTCTGCCTGATTACCGGGCAAGCCCATTATTTCATGGTAGAATCCATTTTCATGAGGCTATCTGGTTTGCCGGGTTTAGCATGCTCCTTACCCATATCATCCTCTTTCATCAAATATCTGCCCATAGGCCCTACGCCGGCGATGTGCGTTAACCGTGCGCCGTGATGACCGGTAATTGATAAACAGATAGCAGCAAGAGTAGCCGATACCAAAACAACGGTATTATATGACCTGGAATAAAATTTTGCAAAAACGCCTATTGCCTTTAAAAGCAACGTGATGCCTGATAACCATAGTGTATACCTTGCATACTTCTCATGCGCTGCAAATATTGCCATAGCGGCCTTAGGCGTATTATCCGCCGGGTCAGCATGGAACAAAGTGCTGGCCGCTAATGCGGAAAGAAAAGCTGCGGCCATGATCGCCAATGTAGCCCACCTGATTTGATGCCATTGAGGTTTGGCTACAATTATGATCTGGAAGGCAAATGCCATTAAAATCAATACAATTGGAAAATGTATAATTAACGGGTGTAAAGAGGGAAATCCTGAAAACATAGTCTTAATATTAAAGATTTGATATTTTGACCGGTACAAAGCGATACCGAATTCCATAATAAACAAGCGAGGCATCGCTAAATGCAATGGTGCTTACCGATGACCTTTTTCCTGGCATTCAACAAACATTAACTGAGACCTGATGGACAGTAAAATGGCCAAAAACAGTCACGCGTCAATTATTCTTCGAATGATGAAAAGGAGAAAAAATATTGGAATTGATCAAATCTGGAAACGCTGGATAGCTATGCGCATCGTCCAGGATGGTGGCCATTGGGAAACCTTTTTACTATTCTTAATTGCTGGCAAAAAACTGGTAAACCTGACGATAAGTGGATTACAGGGAAAAAATATATTTTGAGGTGACTCAAATGAAACTTTGTTACCTTGAGGTGTTTCTTTGGCCAGCGAATTAAACCGGGCCGTACTGTTCTGACAGCATGCCTCATCCTCGTTTTGCAAAACAGGATGATTATTTTTTTCGGTTAAAAAGTGGTCAGCGTGATTACTATTATGCAGGGCATGAATTACAACTTCATGATCATTATGATGAGGCAGATCCTGAAAACTCTGGCGTAAAGTACAACCAAGCCCAACAAGAGAGTTGAGCAAAAAGATAAATAACAGAAATACCGCTTTTTTTCTCATTAAATATCTAAGTTAACATATTTTTTGTTTATGTTGTTTTTGGTCACATACAAAATTATATGTTAGCGGGTGCGTAACTGTAAGGTATAAAAATATAAGCAGCTTTTGAATTTACAACCATTTAGCCTCGCAGTTACGATATAAAAATTATTCTGAATCAGGATGAATTCATTTTTAATATGGTTAATACCTCATTCTTGTCATTATATTTTTTCATTTGTGCAATCCTTTTCCTACGCATCAATGATTTTCATGCACCTACTTGTGCGCAAATTTTACCCTCTTGTATTATATCGTATTGTTCAACGCTATCAGGGTAAAGGAATTGTTCTTAAAAACCACGCTGCTGGCCAGAAAAGAGGGGCTTTTATAGTTTTCAAAGCTTTGGTTTGTTAACAGGACATAGCTGACCCGGTATGCAGCAAATAATTTTTCAGCGGAAAGCGGCTGCGACGTAGACAGAAAGGAAAGCATATCATGCCGGTCACTTTCCCGCTTTTCATAGCTAATATAAGGATTGGAAAAGTATATCTCCACTGAAACCATTTTAATGCCGGTTGCCATTACCGGGAAAAGAGACTGATCATGGCCGCAAAGCATCACTTTATCGAGCGGTATATTCTTGCTGATGTAATTGTACACTTCTATTTCATCCGTCCGTTTTTCCTTAGCCAGCGCTTGCTGCCTCGGTTCAAGAAAATCTTTGCGCTTGCTGTAAATGGAATAATAACCCAGGGCAAAAAGTAAAATGAATAATACCATCAAATTACTATAAAGGATCAACGGGTTTTTAACTGTGAATTTCCGTACAAGGAGGTCACTTAACCATTGAATGACCGGGCCGGATAAGGCGATAAAACCAAAACCAAAGAAAACGGACTGCAGCGCTTTAAAGTAGAAAAAGTAATGGAAAGCCGGGATGGTATCAGGAAGCGTGATATGCAGCATGCGGTTCGCTGTAGGAAGAGCCGCCTCATACACATACATTATTAACGTAATCAACAATAAATTAAAAACTATCCGGCGAATAACAGGCTGCTGATACTTCCTATAAAACCATACAAACCCTATGACAGCAACAACCATAGAAAATGTAATATTTAGTTTCAGCAGTTCCAGGGTATTGTGCCTCGCGAAAATACCTGGTGCGCACTGTAAAATAACACGGTTGATAAAATGTAGGTGGTATTTGAATAGGACGAAATATAGAAAAGGGAAGCTCAGGATAAAAAACGGAATAATGGTTAACGCGCCCTGTAGGAAATAGGTGCCGACAGTACTAAATTGCTTGTTTTTTAAAGCCAATACCACTTTTTGGCCCTGCAAAGAAATCAGCAGCAAAATAATGATGATCGTCGGCGCGGAATGCCCCAAAAAGCTGATACCTAAGAAAGCGCCCAATACTAAGAACCAGTACATTTTCTGCGTCGAAAACGCCTTGTAGCAAAAGAAAATATTCAGATAAAATAAAAACTGTACGTATGAATCAGCGAGCGGCCAGGGTGAATAAGTGGCACCGCCCCAGCCGGGCAGATTACCGGAAGCCAAAAATAAAAAGGACAATAATCCCGCGAGAGCAACTTTATAATCAAACAGCCGGATCATCATGAAAAAAAAGAAAACTGGGCCAAGGAGGTTGAGAAAGGCCCCGGCCCTTGCAACCACAATATTTACCGGCAGGCCGGTGACATAAACAATGGCAGTTTCAGATAGGTACAACAGGGGGTTATACCACATATACTCACCGGCTATATTGGGGTCGGAACCAAAGTGTCCATCCAGCGTACTCCTGATATAGCCAATATCCCGGTCGAAATCCGGCTCAAAGGCCCAATGCAGGTCATGAACTGTCCTGTAACATTGTAAAAAAGCCAGGATCAGCAGGATCACACCCGCTGATATATATTTAACGTTTTCCTTTAATTGCATGGCCAAATTCAATTTAGACGTTGTTTAACGCAATTGACGCTATATGGTTACATGCTAAGTTGTTAGTTATTTGTGATAGCCGCGGTTGATCCCGGCATTGAGCACCGTAGCCTGATCCATAAAAAATTATTTATATTTAACGTTTATTTTATAAAGCATGAAGAAAAAGATCCTTGTGATGGAGAATGATCAGGCCATAATCGAAATTGTGTCCTTGATACTGGAAGATGAAGGTTATGAAGTAAAAGCATTAAACACGGAGAGCAAAGTATTAGAGGTGATCAATGATTACAAACCGGATGTCATCATACTGGATATTATCAGACCAAGTGAAGAAGGCACACTGTTATGCCTTACGCTAAAGAAAAACGTGAAAACAAAACATATCCCCGTAATTGTATTTTCGACGCATCCAAAAGTCCTGACCGCTATCAAAGAAGTTTGCGCGGATGACGTTGTGCCAAAGCCATTTGATGTTGCTGAATTGCTCAACGCGGTTGAAATGCAATTGCAATTATAGGCATAGGCTGCTTATTGACACGAAAATATTAACCTGTCCGGCAATTCAATAGTTTAGATGTTTTTAAATTTGATCATATGATCCTGCTCCCAGACACAAATGATCTTGTTGTTTGGCAATATGGCGGATCTTAAGAAGCTGCCATTCCCTACCACTTGTGTTTTTTTGCTTTGTAGCGACATTAATTTTACGGTATCGCTATTTTGATACGTAATAAAGCTGCTGGTACCACTTATCGCGATAGCACAGCTTCTGCCATTGCCGATAAAAGTTTCAGGCTGGCCGGGCTGGCAGAAATATACCATACCTTTTCGCTGCCAGGTAGTTTGAACGGTATTCGTAGGATCAATGACAATGCCGCCGCCATCCATCGGGCAACCATTGAGTTTCCAAGTATCCAGACCTAATTTTTGCGCTGCTGCAAATGTCTGCCCGCCATTTAATGACCGGGTTACATAAAGGTCCCGGGAACCATTCAGCCAGTTCCTGAACATAATAGCTACGTTATTTCCCTGTACAGCTATACTTGGCTTACAGCATTCGCAGACATGTTGATCAGGCGACTGGTAAGCCAAAATATTTTTTGTCCACTTCATAGCTTTGCCTGGTAAGGACGCAAAATAGATCTGATTGTGCTTTCCGGTTCGGTTATCGAGCCATACCGCGTAAAAATTATCCTTTTTGTCTGCTGCTATGCTCATCAGCCCTTCGGGTGCAGAACCTGTCAAATCATTAACGACACCCATCGTCTTCCAGTGCCCCGTAGCGTGACTAAGCTTAAACCAATGGATATTTCCGGATTTGTCCATAGCCGTGATCACTGAATAATTAGCAGAGCTTGATAATTGAGGCCCTCTCGACATGCCAAGGTGCATATCAGGCACCCGCGCTACCAAAACCCGTTGACTAAAAGATTTTCCATGATCATTTGAGGTTGCGCAGAATATTTTATCCTCTGATCCAAAAACAACCCTGATTACACCCTTAGTGTCGACGCTAACCTGGGGTTGCTGACCAATCCCTATATTGTCGCTATTGACAGCAGAAAGCGATGACAACGACAGGAATAATACAGCGAGTAATAGGTAGGATAGTAACTTTTTCATGGGTTTAATTTAATATTTCTGGCAAATTAACCAAAAGGGATGACTTATCTGTTGATGACCGTAGGAAAGTGCGTTGTTACACTTCGTTTCTATGCAGGGCTATGTTTCTTTTTTTCAAATAGAGATAAGCAAGTGTGGCTAAAATTACCAGACCCAGTAAGAAGCCGCCAAGCACATCGGTTAACCAATGCGCGCCCAAATAGATACGGGAAAATGGAACGATGAATATCAATAACATACAAATTGAGCCAACTGATGCCCGGATAAATTTGGGGACAGCGGCAATCTCAAACATCAGCTGAGCCAGGAAACCGAAAAAAACGACATAAAAAATTACATGCCCGCTTGGAAAGCTTTGCTGTCTTGTTTTTTCAATGATCCTAACTAAGGTTTCTGACGGCCTCGGACGATTAACAATAAGTTTAACGATAGAACTGATTATACCGGAGATCAGGGTTGACAGCAGGAATAAACCTTCCTTTTTATATTTATAAAGAAAAAACAGCAACGCTGTACCCAAAACGATGATAACCGAATTTGGCATATAACCAAACCAGCTAACCATTTTCATCGCCGTGTCCAACTGTGGGTTTTGATGTTCCTGTGCTTCTTCTGAAAATTCCCGGTCTAATAAGAATACTGGCATGAAAAAAACAAATGCTGTGAGCGCCAGAAAACCAATCATCATGGTTACCAGTACATACAGCATTATTCGTTTTTTTCGATCAGATAGTTGCACTGATACTTAGTCTTTTTTCAAAAAGCTACCATTTTCATCAAAGATCAGGTCGCCACCCTTTATTTCGGCCTCATACATGGTTTTCCCGGCGGCATCAGTTACTTTTCCGGCTTCTTTAATTTTCGCGCCCTTATAGTGCGCGGCAACATAGGGCGCAACAGTTTTTGGCAATTCGCTTATAGATATGGCCTTCACAATTTCGACAAATGCACCTGCCGGTGTAAATGTAACGGAATTGTCTTCACCAGATTTTCCACCCCAATTAGCCTCATAATTTCCTTTTTCCTTTTCCCAGGTGACTTTGGTAACCTGCGGATATTTATTAGCCAGCGCGGCTTTAACAACGGAGGGCACAGCGGAGCTTTTTAAGTCCTGTGCCATAACATTGCCTGCGATAAGGAAGGCGATAACGCCAAACAATAATTTCTTTTTCATTTTTTAAGTTTATATTCAATGATAAAAAATCATTCTGTAGGAAAATTGTGTTCATCAACGTGATTGACTTTACCCTACTATCTCTATAATACTTAAATCGGAACGTCAATGTCACTGCATTTGTCATATTGATGATAATACTTTTCTTAGTCAAAGGATACCCATTACCCATAACAATCGCATCCCGAAATCTCTAAAGGGAAGGTACCAGAGCTTCAGCTTTTAATTTACCAGAATAAAAAACTTATGTTTGTATATGGGTAATAGTAAATATAACAATGCAAATGTATTGCTTCTTCTCGTGGCCTACTTGTTTGTAGTACTTACCCATATTTTATTCCTCCCCCCTCTCGGTCAAAGATCGCTCAATCCCCAAGGACATTATAACTCTATTTTTAAACGAAAGTTAGACAACGCCAACAATCACGCCCTCAGTTTGATGCACCGCACCGATAAGTCAGTTTTGAATAAAAATCAAAATATTCATCACTTATTTATTAAACTGGCTGGTTCTTTTTTTATCTTATTGTTGCTGGCACGAATCGGACGACGTGCAAAATTACTTACGCTCGTTCCTTTTCGGCGATACTTTTATCCTTACCCTCCATTCCGGCTCTCTCTGCGTATTTGATTTTCTAGACCATTTAATGCCTTACGAGCTGTAAAGCAGCGCTGTTTCTTTTTTTATTCTTCAAGAAATTCATCATGCATTTTTTATTATCAAAAAGTCTGAGCCGCCTGAGCCGTTTATATAGCCGCGCTATCACCAGGGTTCTTCCGGAACTTAAGTTCGAACATCATGCGGAGATCCTTCTCATCCTGGCATACACAAATCGCAGACTTACGCAAAAAGAGCTGGCAGAACTATACCAGGCCGACAAATCGCGTATAGCGGTATTGATCGAAGGGATGACTAGGGACGGGTTGGTCTATACCGAACAGAACAGTGCGGATAGAAGAGCACATTTCGTTTTATTGACCAGCAAAGGCGAAGCTATCATTCCCAAAATTCAGCAAGCGATTGAGCAGGTAAATTGCATGATCAATCAACAGTTGGATAAAACGCACCTGGATTATTTCTATGCAACGCTTTTTAAGATGCAATCTAATTTGGTTGAACTTCAGGTTTGACTGAGCAGGAGGGAAACTTTAACTTAAGGCGAGTCCTGCGGCCATTCTGAAAATTTTAACAGTCATTTATTATGTATCCAACACTCTCCGATCTCACTAAAGATATTTTTGGTTTTTCCATCCCATTACCTATTAAAATGTTCGGCCTGTTTGTTGCCATCGCGTTTCTTGTCGCAATGCTGCTCCTAAAGAAAGAACTAAAACGCCGTGAAAGTGAAGGTTGGTTACAGCCTTGCCGGGAGCTTACATGGGTCGGAAAGCAAATCAGCTCGTGGGAAATATTCTTTACAGGCCTGATTACCCTGTTAATGGGCCTGGCATTGATTGTTTTTGCCCGGAACCGCTTTTCGTTTGATGGCGATCCGTATGACGGCATTGTGCTGATGGATCTGGCCTTTGCGTTAATTCTTGCAGTGCTCGTCGCCTTTATAAGGTACTACTTCAAAAGCCTGAAAGCCGCAGGTAAGCCTGAATTGAAGGTAATTTCGCACTGGCCACATGAAAGAACCGATACCATTATCGGTATTGCCGCAGTCGCCGGCATCGTCGGCGCAAAGCTATTTGACGGATTAGAAAACTGGAGCAGCTACATAGCCCATCCGGCTGACTTCTTTGCTTTTAGCGGTTTAACATTTTATGGGGGACTGATCGTGGCGTCGATGGCCATTTTGTACTATGCACATCAAAAGCACATCGACAAATGGCAGTTGGCCGATAGCGCTGCGCCCGTACTCATGCTGGCTTATGGTATTGGCCGGATAGGATGCCATATGGCAGGCGATGGGGATTGGGGAATTGTAAATTCTTTTCAAAAACCAGTAAAATGGTTACCCGATTGGCTGTGGAGCTATACCTATCCGCACAATGTAAGTGACCAGGGTGTATTGATCCCAGGCTGCACAGGCGAGCATTGCTTTCAGTTACCTATTGGCGTATTCCCGACCTCCTTGTATGAATTTGTGGTATGCACCCTGCTTTTCCTGGTGTTGTGGAAACTGAGAAAGATTATTACTTCGCCCGGCAGGCTGTTTGGAATTTATCTGATAATGAATGGCGCCGAGCGGTTTCTCATTGAATTGATCCGTGTTAATAATAAATATGATCTCGGATTTGTAAAACCAACCCAGGCAGAATTGATTTCGATGGGTCTGTTTTTGACCGGCTGTCTGATCGTTTATGTGAGTTCGAGAAAGACAAAATATAATCCGGAATAAAGTACTAATAAATAATATAGTCAGTAATAGCAACACATTTATTGATTCAACTTTCTTGAGCAAGTGGCTGTTTGAACTTCCTTTTTCGGCCCTGATCATTGTAATCCTTATATTAATTTTAGGAAACGTAGTTGTCAGTCGACATAAATTTTCCAATTGATGGTTATATTAGCTCATCAAACCGATATGAGAGAAAATAAAAAAACACATTGGGAACAGGTATATCAAACCAAAAAACCGGATCAGGTTAGCTGGACACAATCTGTTCCTCAAACTTCGCTTGATTTCATTCATAGCTTTGATCTATCCAAAACTTCAAAGATCATAGATATCGGAGGCGGCGACAGTAAGTTGGTTGACTACCTTCTGCAAGAAGGGTTTGAAGATATTACGGTACTGGATATATCTACAGCCGCATTGCAAAAAGCACAAGAAAGACTTGGCAAAAAAAGTGAATTGGTCAAATGGATCATTTCCGATATTGTTGATTTTAAACCGGATGAATATTATGACCTTTGGCACGACCGTGCTACCTTTCATTTCTTAACAGGGCAAAACCAAATTGCTGCTTATTTGGACATAGCCGGAAGATCCGTTAAAAATTACCTGGTCATTGGCACTTTTTCGGAGAACGGACCAGAACAATGCAGCGGGCTGTCCATAAAACAATACACAGAAGAACAATTACAAAACCAGCTAACTAAAGATTTTAAAAAGATCAGGTGTATCCATGAAGATCATGTAACCCCGTTTCAAACCACCCAGAATTTTCTTTTTTGCAGCTTCGAAAAAAGTAGTTTGTAATATCTGGTACAATTTTATTTCATAAAGAGAATCTTTATAAGCTTCGCGGTACTCTGCAAAACATAGTAACTCTACTATCTTTGCGGAGATCTTAAAGCGAATCACCTGTTGTTTGTTAAAACTATAACAAGGGATATAAGGTAAAGTCTGATAAACAAACCGTATAAAACGTTGTTAAGTATTTGGTTATGGCAAAAGTCAAACTTATAAATTGTATTTTTAAATACTGATTTAATATCTTTGCACCGAAATGAAATGGATGTGCTTCATATTTGCCCTTTTTTTTCTTTGCCTGGACCTGGAGCCATGCAAGGATAAAGTCGGTGGTGTACCCGATGCATTCGCTTCATTGACTCTAACAAAGCAGCACCAGTCCAAAACCAACCAGGACCAGTGTCCGCCGATGTGCCATTGCAGTTGCTGTAACATGCAGGTGGTTATCCAAAGCAAAATGATCTTCCGACCGGTTGCCGGAACTTATACCCCTGTTGTAGCATTCATGATCCCTGAAAAGCCGGTTACCCGACCAGCTAACATTTGGCAACCGCCCAAGCTAAACGCATAAACTTTCCGAGTTCGCCGTTTTGCGTCATAGTTGACGCTGCTTTGCGGCAAGTTTATTATTTCATGTTTTACTTGTACCGGTATGGCAACAAACAGGATAAATCCTGCTAAGCGTACCTCTGTAACTCACAAGAAAAAAAAGAAGAAGAAATTCCAAAGGCCGTTATGGATGCGCATTATACGCACCATCGCTATCATCATCATGACCATTTTTATGGTCTTGGCAATGATCGGAATTGTACAGAGGTACTGTCATATCTTATCCAAGCATTAGATCATTTTTATGCTGAATAAGATCATTCATTTTTCCATCAACAATAAATTGGTGATCGGGATCTTCACACTCGGGCTCATTGCCTGGGGGATCTGGTCACTCAAAAAATTACCCATAGATGCCGTTCCTGACATTACGAATAATCAGGTTCAGGTGATCACGCTGAGCCCTTCACTGGCCACCCAGGAAGTAGAAAGGCTCATATCTTACCCGGTTGAGCAAACCATGGCGACCATACCCGAGATCGAGCAGGTGCGTTCTATTTCGCGCTTTGGCTTGTCGGTGGTAACTATCGTATTCCACGATGATGTAAATATTTATTGGGCACGTCAGCAGGTTAATGAAAAGCTTTCAGAAGCCAAAAATAATATCCCTGCAGGTTTAGGTAACCCAGAAATCTCACCCATTTCCACCGGGCTTGGCGAGATCTATCAATATGTTATTCATGCCAAGCCTGGTTATGAAAGCAAATACAACGCGCGTGAATTACGAAGTGTGCAGGACTGGATCGTAAGACGCCAGTTATTAGGCACACCAGGCATTGCGGAGGTTAACAGCTTTGGCGGTTTACTAAAGCAATACGAGATCGCACTTGACCCTGATAAGCTGCGTAGTTTTAACCTTGGTATCAACAATGTATTTGACGCGCTTGCCCAAAACAATCAAAATACGGGTGGCGCTTATATCGATAAAAAACCCAATGCTTATTTTATCCGAAGTGAAGGTCTGGTTGGTTCAACTGATGATATCGGCAAGATCGTCGTCAAAAACAATACGGATGGCACACCGGTGCTGATCCGGGACATCGCTACCGTCAATATCGGCAACTCTATCCGTTACGGCGCATTAACCCGTGCCTCTAAAGAGAACAGCGGCGAGGCCGTCGGTGGTATCGTGATGATGCTCAAAGGAGCCAATGCCAATAATGTCGTAACAGCGGTAAAAGAGAAAATCGCCCGCATCAACAAAACTTTACCTGAAGGTGTGGTGGTAGAGCCTTTCCTTGACCGCAGCGCTTTGGTGAGCCGGGCTATCGGCACTGTAGAAAAAAACCTGATCGAAGGAGCACTCATTGTGATCTTCGTTTTAGTGGTTTTCCTGGGCAATTTCCGTGCAGGATTGGTGGTAGCCTCCGTGATACCACTGGCCATGCTTTTTGCTATCTGTATGATGAACCTATTTGGGGTATCCGGGAACTTAATGAGCCTGGGCGCTATCGACTTTGGTCTGATCGTCGATGGCGCGGTGATCATCGTGGAAGCTACGATGCACTTGTTATATGCGAAACAACGTGCCAAAGCTTACACCCAGCAAGAAATGAATGAGCAGGTTGAAACTTCAGCAGTGCGTATGATGAGCGCTGCGGCTTTCGGTCAGATCATCATCCTGATCGTGTATTTTCCAATTTTGGCATTGGTAGGCATTGAAGGCAAAATGTTCCGCCCGATGGCTGAAACGGTAGCCTTTGCCATTATTGGCGCATTCCTGTTGTCACTGACCTATGTACCGATGATATCTTCGATGTTCCTGAGTAAAAAGCCAAAGAACGGAAAGAATATCTCGGACAAAATGATGGATGCCATCCATAAACGTTATGAGCCGCTTATCATTGGCGCGCTGAACCACCGTTTAAAGATCATTATCATTTCTGTGGTATTATTAGTGGCTGCTGTATTCACTTTTACCCGTATGGGCGGCGAATTTATCCCGACCCTGGAAGAAGGAGATTTTGCAGTTGAAACCCGCCTGCTAACCGGCAGTTCCCTTTCCCAAACAATTGATAAGGTTAACCAGGCTTCACAGATCCTGGTTAAAAAATTCCCGGAAGTAAAGGAGGTGATCGGTAAGATAGGTGCCGCCGAGATACCCACTGACCCGATGCCGATGGATGCCTGTGACCTGACCGTGATCCTGAAAGACAAAAAAGAATGGACCACTACCCACGACCGTGAAGAACTCGCTAACCTGATGGCGAAGGAACTGGAAAATGTTCCGGGTGTCACCTTTGGTTTTTCCCAGCCAATTCAATTACGTTCTAACGAGCTGATCTCCGGTGTACGTCAGGATATAGGTATCAAGATATTTGGTGACGACCTGCAAACCCTGGCCGACCTATCCCAAAAAGTAGGAAAGATCGTAAACAGTGTTTCCGGTGCGAAAGATTTGTATATCGAGCAAGCCACCGGTTTGCCGCAGATCGTAGTTAAGATCGACCGGGATAAAGTTGCCCAATATGGTTTGAGTATAGCAACGGTCAATACGGCTATTAATGCCGCGTTCGCCGGGCAGTCCGCTGGTTTGGTTTACGAGGGAGAGCGCCGTTACGATATGGTCGTGCGTTTATCAGATCAGAACCGCCAGGGCATTGATGATGTGAAAAACCTGTATGTGACCGCTCCTAATGGTAACCAGGTGCCGTTGGAACAGTTAGCCAGTGTGCAGTTCCAGGTTGGCCCGAACCAAATTCAGCGTGAAGATACCAAGCGCCGTATCGTCGTAGGCCTGAATGTCCGTGGCCGGGATATCCAATCAGTGGTGACCGAGATCCAGGGCAAGATCAATCAGCAGATCAAAATGCCGGCAGGATACTACGTAACCTATGGCGGTCAATTTGAGAACCTGAAAGAAGCTACTGCCCGCTTGTCTGTCGCTGTACCGGTAGCCTTGCTACTTATTTTGTTATTACTGTATTTCTCTTTCGGTTCGATCAAACAATCCATCCTGATCTTTTCTGCTATCCCGATGGCAGCCATCGGTGGTGTTTTCGCCTTACTATTAAGAGGGATGCCATTTAGTATTTCGGCAGGGGTTGGATTTATTGCCCTGTTCGGTGTGGCTGTATTAAACGGTATCGTACTGATCACTGAATTCAACCGCTTGAAAAAAGGCGGACTGACCGACCTGAAGAAGATCGTACTGGAGGGAACAGCGGAAAGGTTACGCCCGGTTTTGATGACCGCAACGGTAGCCTCATTAGGCTTTATGCCGATGGCGATTTCATCTGCCGCAGGTGCCGAGGTACAAAAACCACTGGCAACGGTGGTGATCGGTGGCTTGCTTACCTCCACCATATTAACCCTAATCGTTTTACCCGTGTTATATACCTATTTTGAAAAGTCCCGCAGTGACCGCAAGGGCGGTAAAGCGGCGAAGATCATAGCCACCCTGTTGTTATTCATGGGCTTCGGGCTATCGTCTGCTAAAGCGCAGACCCGTGTTGGAACAGGTGGCCCTATCAGCCTGGACCAGGCAGTTAACACCGCATTGACCAATAATTTCGGCGTGCGCTCTTCCCAACTTCAGATCAACCAGCAAACTGCCTTAAAAGGTAGCGCTTTTGATCTCGGAAAGACCAATATCAATCTGCAATACGGGCAGTTTAACAGCATTAAAAGGGATAACCAGATCAATATCCAGCAAAGCATACCTTTCCCCGGCTTGTTTAAAAGCCAGCGCCAGGTATTTGAGGCGCAGGAAAAAAATGCCCAGATCGGACTGACCTTAACACAGGCGCAACTGCGTTACCAGGTGCGACAAGCTTATGGGCAGTTATCCTACTTTACGGCTTTAAGCGACCTGTACCTGCGACAGGATTCTATTTATAACGAATTTTACCGGGCAGCTTCGGTTCGTTACAAAGCAGGTGCAAGTAATCTGCTGGAAAAAACCACCGCCGAAACGCAGTTAAATGAGATCAGGAATCAAACGACCCGCAATAACGGGGATATTGCTGCGGGCAGTGCCGAATTACAGCGACTGATGAATACTACCGATTCTGTGACCCTTTCCAAGGGCGCACTGAAAAGGGCCGTAGCCGAATTTAAGCACCTCGACAGCGCCATCAATCAGAACCCGCAGCTGGCCTACCAGCGTCAACAGATCATTCTGGCTGACCGCAACATTGACCTGGAGAAAGCGAAGTCGGGGCCGGATTTTACCATCGGTTATTTTAACCAATCGATTATGGGTATCCAGAATGTAAACGGTATTGACCGGAATTTTACCGGCGCAAATCGTTTCCAGGGTGTACAGGCCGGGGTTTCCATACCCCTGTTCTTTAAACCTTATGCGGCGCGTGTGAAATCGGCCCGTATTCAAAAGGAGGTATCGCAGACACAGCTGCAATTGTATGAGAAGAACTTATCCAGCCAATATGAGCAGGCCTATCACCAGTTACTGAAGAACGACCGCTCGGTGTCTTATTACGAAACCAGTGCCTTACCCAATGCTGACCTGATCCTTAAACAGGCGCAGATCGCTTTCCGGAATGGAGAGATCAGCTATGTGGAATTTGTCCAGGCCTTAAAAACAGCTTCGGATATCCGGCTGGCCTATTTACAGGCACTTAATCAATACAATCAATCTGTTTACGACTTGCAATACCTGACCGGTTTATAATTAAAGAAATGAAAAAACAAATCATAAAATTTACAGGGTTAATGATGATCGCTTCACTGGCCCTAACCTTCGGCAGCTGCGGCGGCGGTAAAAAAGAAACCCCCGAACAAGCTGATACAACCAAAAAGAAAGAAGAAAGTAATGTCGCTGAGATCAGCGAAGCGCAATACAATACACTCGGCGTGAAACTGGAAACAGTAAGCCCGAAAGCGTTGAGCGGGGTTTTGAAAGTGAATGGTTTTATAGACGTACCACCGCAGGACCTGGTTAGCATCAGTACCCAAATGGGTGGCATCGTTAAATCTATTCCGGTGCTGCAAGGCTCGGTAGTAAGTAAAGGGCAGGTGATCGCCGTTCTCGAAAACCAGGACTATGTGCAATTGCAGCAGGATTATCTAGATAGCAAAAGCCAGCATGACCTGAACTCGGAAGAATATAAACGTCAGCAAACACTGGCCTCACAGAACGTGACCGCGACCAAGGTCTTGCAGCAAGCCAAAGCCAGTTACGAAAGCTCGATGGCAAGAGAGGCAGCCTTGCGCCAGCGCTTAAAGCTGATCAATATTGATCCGTCAAAATTAACTCCCGCCGCTATCAGGAGCACGGTCAATATTTATGCACCAATTGGTGGGTATGTAACTAAGGTCAATACCAATGTAGGCAAATTCGTAAATCCGAATGATATCATGCTGGAGATCGTTAACAGCAACAACCTGCATGTGGAGCTCAATGTGTTCGAGCGGGATGCGGAAAAGGTGAAACCAGGCCAGAATGTCCGGTTCACCCTCACCAACGACTCTACCGAGCGCCGGGCCATCGTTTCGCTGGTTGGTAAAGAGATCAATACCGATAAGACCATCCGTATCCACAGCATCGCTAAAGGCAGCGTTAACTTCCTCCCGGGTACTTACGTTAAGGCATTTATTGAAACCGGCAAAAGTGAAACACCGGCATTGCCTGAATCGGCCATCGTAAATTTTGAGGGTAAACAATACGTATTTTTAATGTCAGGTACGGACACCGAAAAGCGTAAAGATGGCGACACCAAAGTTTATCGCTTTAAAATGGCGGAAATCACTACCGGCGTTAAGGAAGGCGGTTATATCGCGGTCGAATTACCGGCGGCGATCCCGGCGAACAGCCAGATCGTTACCAGGGGCGCTTATGACCTTTTGAGTAAACTAAAAAACAGTGAAGAAGAATAAAATCCAATAAACCATGAAAAAACAGGAAAGCAAAAACGCGGCGTCCCACAAAGGGCACAAGCACGAACATCCAAGGGTGGATATCAGCCGCCCGGGAGATAAAGAGGAAAAAAAGGGTCACGATCATGATGAAGAGGGGCATGAACAAGAAGAAGGTCACGACCATGAGCATGGTGGTATTTTCGGCAAGAATACCGAACTGATCTTTGCGATTCTCTGTGGTGTTGCGCTTGGTGCAGGCTGGGGTTTGCATTTCGTCAAATCGCTGCCGGAGTGGGCCAGTCTTTCCTGTTATATCATCGCTTATTTCTTCGGCGGGTATTTCACGGCGAAAGAAGCCGTGGAAACCGTCCTGAAGGGCGGATTTGAGATCGATTTCCTGATGCTGGTAGCGGCTGTCGGCGCGGCCATATTAGGCTCATGGCTGGAAGGGGCGCTGCTGCTTTTCCTGTTCAGTCTTGGCCATTCCCTGGAACATTATGCCATGGGCAAAGCCCGCAAGTCCATTGAAGCGCTGACCAGTTTAGCGCCGCCAACGGCCCATGTCATCCGTGACGGTAAGCAAACCGAAGTACGCATTGAGGAACTGAAACTGGGTGAGGTCATCGTGATCAAACCCAATAGCAAGATACCCGCTGATGGCGTAGTGGTCAAAGGTGAAGGCAGCGTCAACCAGGCACCGATCACGGGTGAAAGCGTTCCGGTGGAAAAGCGACCTGTTGCCGATATCGATAAGGATTATAGCGCTGAAAAAACCATCAAGCCCGAACACCGGGTTTTTGCCGGAACTATTAATGGCGGTTCGGCACTGGAGGTGAAAGTGATCCGGGAAGCTAAAGATTCCACCATTAGCCGCCTGGTTAAAATGGTGAACGAAGCGGAGAAGCAAAAATCGCCGACCCAGCTTTTCACTGACAAATTCGAGAAATACTTTGTTCCGGCGGTATTGGTGCTGGTTACCGCGTTATGTTTTGCTTTTTTAGTGATCGATGAGCCATTCAGCAAAAGCTTTTACCGGGCCATGTCCGTACTGGTAGCTGCCAGTCCCTGCGCTTTGGCTATCAGCACACCAAGCGCTGTTTTGAGTGGTGTTGCCCGTGCCGCCCGTGGCGGTGTGCTGATCAAAGGCGGTCGCCCGCTAGAAGATCTAGGTGAGTTGCAAGCCATTGCCTTTGATAAAACCGGGACTTTAACTGAAGGCAAACCTAAATTGACGCAGGTTATTCCTTTTGAAGGAACTACCGAGGAAGAATTACTGGAAACAGCCATAGCCGTTGAAAAGTTGAGTGACCACCCTTTAGCGGAAGCTATTGTTGTTGGTGGTCTGGAAAGGTTAAAGAGAAATCATAAAATACCGGAAGCCGGCAGCGTAAAAGGCATCGTTGGTAAAGGCGTTCAGGCCAAGATCGGCAGTCGTGAAATTCTGATCGGCAATCTCGCCTTATTTGGTAAAACCTTGCCTGATGAATTAAAAAAGCAGGTTGAAGAACTGGAAAAAGGTGGCAATACGACCATGACGGTAAAATCCGGGAAAGACTTTTTAGGCATCATCGCCCTGATGGATACGCCAAGAAAGGAAGCGAAGAACGTGATTGCCCAACTTAAAGAATTAGGGATCAAAAAAATGGTCATGCTGACCGGCGATAACCAACAGGTGGCAGAGGCGGTAGCCAAAGAAGTTGGTGTGACCGATGCCTGGGGTAACCTTATGCCGGAGGATAAAGTTGCCGCTGTTCAAAAACTGGATAAATCAGAAAAGAAAGTGGCGATGGTCGGCGATGGTGTTAACGATGCCCCGGCCATGGCGAAAAGTACGGTTGGTATCGCTATGGGGGCTGCCGGTTCTGACGTGGCTTTGGAAACGGCTGATATCGCCTTAATGGGTGACCAGTTGGAAAGCCTGCCCTTTGCCATCGGCTTGAGCCGCAAATCACGGGGTATCATCAAACAAAACCTATGCATCAGTTTGGGTATGGTCGCTGTGCTAATCCCATTGACCATTTTAGGTATCGCCTCTATTGGCCCGGCGGTTATTGCCCACGAAGGTTCAACCCTTTTGGTGGTATTTAATGCACTTCGCTTACTGGCTTACGACAGCGGTCACCATAATTCAGCAAAATCTAAAAAGAAAAAAGATGCTTAAAAAGGTAAAGAAATTTTTGGGGGCGCTCGGGCCTGGAATTGTGACCGGAGCGAGTGATGATGATCCATCGGGTATAGCGACCTATTCACAGGCCGGGGCTAAATATGGCTTAACTACCCTATGGACGGTGATCATTACATTTCCATTGATGGCAGCTATACAGGAAATGTGCGCCAGGATCGGCCTGATCACTTCTTCAGGACTGACCACCACACTGAAAGCGCATTACGGTAAGCCGGTATTATACCTGATGGTAATCTTTAGCGTTCCTGCGATCATCCTGAATATTGGTGCCGACATTGCTGCAATGGGTGCTGTGGCCAACCTGCTTCTACCATCAGTGCCCGCCATATACTTTAGCATCCTTTTTACAGGCCTGCTGTTATTTTTTATCGTTTACCTACCTTATCAAAAGTTCGTCGCGGTATTAAAATATCTCTGCCTTACATTATTGCTTTATATCGCTGTGCCTTTCTTTACGAAACCGGACTGGTGGGAAGTTTTGAAAAAAACCGTGGTACCAACCTTCCGTTGGGACAAGGATTTTATAGGTGTGCTGGTAGCCATATTGGGTACGACCATTTCCCCTTATTTGTTTTTCTGGCAAACCGCTATGGAAGCCGAAGATGTCAAAACGGTAAAGCGGCAATTGATCGTGAATAAAAGACGGCTGACCTTAAGCGATGCTTTCCCGGATAACGGCGAAAAAAGGGAGCGGAAATTATTGGGCCTGCTCATTCAAAAAATGAGTATTGATGTGAACCTGGGGATGTTTTTATCCAACCTGATCATGTTTTTTACCATCCTGGCTACCGGAACAGCTCTTTATTCGCATGGGGTCAGGAATATCGATACCGTTGAACAAGCTGCCAAAGCCCTTGAACCGGTCGCGGGCAGATCATCCTACCTGCTGTTTGCCGTTGGCATCATCGGTACGGGTTTTCTGGCGATCCCGGTGCTCAGTGGTTCACTATCCTATATCGTGACAGAAACTTTTGGGCTGAAAGGCAGCCTGGATAAAAAGTTCCACCAGGCTAAAGCTTTTTACGTGATCCTTATTATTTCCGTATTGCTGGGTTTAGGTATTAACTATTTTGGGATCAATCCGGTGGACGCGCTGCTTTATACAGCTATCCTTTATGGGGTTACCTGCCCGGTGATCATCGGGATCGTCCTGCATATCGCCAACAACGAAAAGATCATGGGTAGATACACCAATAAGACATTATCTAATGTGTTAGGGGGGCTTTGTTTGCTGGTGATGACGGCGGGAGCAGTTTTTTTGGTTTACCTCGAATTTTTCAGCAAATGAAATTGACCAAGTACAATTCCAGGACCTTCCAGATCGTGTGCTGGTCAACTTCGGTAGCCATGGTTTGCTTTTTGATTGCAGTTTGCTTAACTGTATTTCATGTCAATCTGAGTCAAATCAATGGTTGGCTGGAAAGTTATGTTCAGCGGATCAAATGGCTACCATTCATGGACCTGGCACCTCACCTGGTCAACGCGCCGTTCTGGATACCTTACTGGTGTGCGATTATTTTACTGTTCCTGTATAAAGAACGGGTCAGGTTTATGTTCTGGCTAAACCGCTTTTCCATGTTCGGCCTCCTATTGACCGCCATTCTGTTTGTGCTGAATCAAGCCATACGTTGGCTATGGCCGGAATTATGCGGCCGTTCCGATAACTTTCTGCATCCCCAACCTTATGAAGGCTGTTCATTATTTTTTGTCAGCGGGGCGGTAGTAGCCGGTATATGCCTGCTTGCTTTTCTTTGTCTACGCAAACGCCACTGGATGGTAAAGGTGATGCTGATCATTTGCGGCTTAAGCCTAAACCTTGCCGCGCTTTTACAGGCGAAGATTTTTCCGCTTCAGTTATTGGTTGCCATTGGAATAGCAGCTATCGCTGCCTCTATAGCTTATGTCCGTGTGGCGCTGGCCAATGAAGAACGGTTCCCTGAACTCTATAAATATTTAAAACCATGAACCATTTGAAGGAGGATGACCGGTTATGAAAACGAATACCTATAAGGCAAGCTATCTGATCATTGCCATCAACTTGTTCATCAATATCATAGGCTTATCAGCGGCAGTTACTTTCGCCTTTGTTAAAAGCATCTTTATCATCAACGCTTTTACCTATTGCTTACTGCTCTACGTAATTTATTGCTACCGGCAAACGGCATTGCATGAAACACGTGAACGTTTGGAGGATCTGCTTGATTTACAGCAGGACAATTTACAACGCCGTGATCTAAGTCATTATACTGAAAAGAACATCAATTTTCTGCTCCTGCAATATGCAGCTATGATGGATAATGTGTTGGTTCATCAATCGCAGTCCGGCATTGCTCCTGATCCAAAATTAAAAGACCAGGTTGATGCGCTGAACGTTTATTTAAAGGCACTTATTTAACCGTATAGCATTATGACCCAGTTTGAAAAAGAGATCCTGTTTACCCTAATCCCGGTTGTGTTATTGCTCGCAGGCGGCACCCTGGCTATTTTTCGAAATGCCAGCAGCGCATTCAAAAGTATGACCCTGCACTTCGCCGCCGGTGTCGTTTTTTCAGTGGTGGCCGTTGAACTGCTGCCGGATATGATCAAGATACACGACCCTATCATGATCGTGACCGGGTTCATTGTGGGTATCGCATCCATGCTGATCGTTAAGCGGGTCACAGAAAAAATAGAGGCGACCGAAGAAAATTCAACAAGCAAAGGAACATTGCCCTGGGCGGCTTTAGCTGCGGTGGGTATAGACCTGCTTATTGATGGTATCCTTTTAGGGATCGGGTTTGCCGCCGGGCAAAAGGAAGGCACTTTGCTAGCCTTCGCCTTAGCGCTCGAATGCTTTTCATTGGGCATCGCTGTAGTGACCACCATCAGGTCAGGAACCAACAGTAAACCTAAACTATACCAGATCTTGGTCGGCCTCGACCTGGTGTTTCTGATCGGTGCGGTCGCCGGTTTATTCCTGCTTCATAATGCGCCTGAAAAACTCATGGAATTTATTTTGTCGTTTGGAGCAGCCGCACTGCTTTACCTGGTGACCGAAGAATTGCTGGTAGAAGCCCACGAAGAAAAAGATTCACCGGTTTATACCGCCTTATTTTTTGCCGGCTTCCTGATCTTTTTGGTGCTGGGCATCATATTATAAAAATACCTATGGAAACAAATCATTCAGATCATTCACAAACCCCTTTAAAAGACCTGGAGCCTGAAGTTAAAGCTAAGGCATTGGAGATCGAAGGGCAGTTAAAAGACAGCGATATTCCCGAGGGCTGTACCCGAGAGGAAGAAGCTGTTAAACGGGCCCAGCAGTGGTTCTTAGACATGGAGGGGTGAGCCATGGATTTTCCCTTTAAGATTACCCAGGAAGCAGGTACCTACCAGTTCCTGCATGTTAAGGCAAACCCGGAACACCGGACGATCCAGGACAGTAATCTGCAATTACAGGTTTACCTGACACTGACGCGCAGGCTGTCGCTCGGGCTTGAGTGTTATGCGTTGTTGCCGTATTCACCAGTAATTTTAGAGTTATGGCCGGATGCGGTAAAGGTGGCCTTTGGTTACCATTTACTGGCGGATGACTTTAACGGCTTGGGCATAGATAAAGGTTTCCAGCCTGCAATAAATGACGGACCTGAGATGGTGCTGATTACTTTAAAAGATCTGATGACCCTGCGTAGTATACCCGAGGACAGTCTGGGCGAAAACGCTTCAGCGGTTTCCCTCTTTTTGTTACACCCGGGCCGGGAAATAGTATTAAAGAAACTTTTACAGGCGCAGATCGCCCCTTTCATGGCGCGTTTCCTGCAAAAAAATGAATTGTTCATTCACCTGACCTGTGGTAAAGAACAAGGGTATTATGATGGGATGCTGATCAGATCGCAAACGGACATTACCATGCATATCCAGGGAGCGATACAACTTACACAAACAGCCGGACTACTATGAGTATACTGATCATGATCGCACAATTTTTGGTTGGATTAAGCCTGCTGGTTTTTATTCATGAGCTGGGGCATTTTCTGGCTGCCAAGGCATTTGGGATCAGGGTTAAAAAGTTCTACCTGTTTTTCGACACTTTTAGTAAGCGGCTTTTCCGCTTTAATTACAAAGGGACGGAGTTTGGCATCGGCTGGCTACCGCTCGGCGGATATGTGCGTATGGCGGGAAGTATAGCTACGGCGGATGACAGTGATCCCGATGAAGATGCTGATGTACCCCCGGCTCATCGTTATGGCCATAAACCCGTGTGGCAAAGACTGATCGTTATGTCTGCCGGTATCTTTATGAACCTGCTGCTGGCATTACTGGTATATTGCGGGATGTTCCTGTATTACGGCAGGAACCAGGTTGCCGTATTTGGAAAAAATGCCATCATTCTACCGGGACAACTCGGTCTGCAGGCGGGCTTACAACCGGGCGACGAAGTGACCTCGATCAATGCGGACTCGGCATTGTATGAAGATGAATTACTGAGTACGCATTTGATGCACGGCAATACTGTGCTTTCCATTGTTCGCCGTCAGGGCAAAGAAAGGGTACACCTGCATGTGGCTGTTTCACCAAAGATTATGCAGTTGGTGGCAGATAAAGGGCTGACCCAATTCTTTTCCCTCAAAGCGGGGTTTCAGGTTGACTCATTTTTTACCAATGTCGATCTGCGCCGTAACCAGGCCTTTAAAAAGGCGCACATTATTGCCCTCAATGGGGATTCCGTGCGTTCCTACAATGATTTCATTATCCGGTTGAAAGAGAACGAGCAGCGGCAGTTATACCTGACTGTTATACATGATGGTAAAACCAGTACGATGCTGGCGCATAGAGATAAGGATGGCCATATTGGTTTCAGTTTGAATACCAATCTACCCGTGTTCAAACCTGAGCGTGTATCTATTGGTCAGTCACTGTCTGCCGGTTCCACGAAGGTTTGGAGCACCATTGCTCAAAACTCCAAAGGGTTGAGCCAGCTCGTTTCGGGTGAAGTGAAGGCAAAGGACGGGTTGGTAGGCCCGGTCCGTATCGCCACTTTATTTAGCGGCCATTTCGAGGCCAAACGATTTTGGGGGCTGGTCGCTCTCCTATCGACCGCGCTTGCATTACTCAATGTAATTCCCCTTGCCCCGATGGACGGCGGGGTTATGGCTGTACTGCTTTATGAAGCTGTTACCCGCAAACCTGTTAGCCGTACTTTCTGGGCCTTTTTTTATCTCGCCGGTGTGGTAGCGATCATGCTGCTTTCCGGCTATGTGCTATTCAACGATATCCGTGCACTTCATCAAGTTAGCTCATGAACGAACTTATCAAAAAAACCGAACAATATATAACCACGCTATTGACCGGAAAACTACCGGCAGGGATGGTTTACCATAACCTGGAGCATACCCGCCTAATGGTGGATGCTGTACAGGATTTGACTACGCACATGCTTTTTAATGAATGGGAACAAGACATCCTGCTGGTTGCCGCCTGGTTTCATGACAGCGGTTATTGTTATACCTACCATGGGCACGAAGCCATCAGCATGACATTAGCCGGGGACTTTTTGCGCAGCCTGGGCAAAAAAGAACTGTTCATCAACCCGGTGAACGATTGTATCAGGGCCACTCAAATGCCTCAGGTACCGCATACCCATTTTCAGGCGGTCATGTGTGATGCCGATATGCGCCATCTGGCGCTGTCTGATTACGCCACGCACGCTGAACGCCTCCGCACGGAATGGGCGAATGTATTACATAAAGAATATAGCGAAGGTGATTGGACCCGGCAGAACTTACAATTCATGACCGATCATTCCTATTTCACTGCGTATGCTAAAGCTCATTGGGAAACGGAAAAACAAAAAAACATTAATCACCTGCAAGCCCGGGTAATGGATCTTGAACAAAATGATTTTCCTAATGAACATTAAGCGTCTCCAACAACAGATGACCAGGGTAAAGGTGGCTATCGTATCCGGCTGCCTGTTAATAGCAGGCAGCCCTGTTATGGCCCAAACGTTGCCGGTTAAACGACAAGCGCCGAATTATATGGATTTGCTCCGGATGACAGCAGATTCCGTACTGCGCTTACCCGTTGAGAAAAATGCCCGGGAGTATTATTTTCGGGTTACCAGGACCATTTATAGTGAGGCATTGGTGATAACAAAAACGGAAGCGGCACACCAAAACGGCACTGTAAATGCCGCTTTTGTGCAAACGATGTTGCAACTGATCACCAAGCTGCGCAACGACCTGAAACCCCCAAGGGTCAACCAACCAACACTGCCGGTATCAACGTTCATCCAGCGAAATACGGATGCAGCGCTGGGAAATTTCCGAAGGTATCAGCAACCCGTTGGACTGGATCGTGAAAGGCAATACCTATGGGTAATGAACCAGGTGTTTGAGAACCTGAACCAGATCAACATCGGTTACCTGCAGGCCGGCCTGACACCGGAAGAAAAAAAACACGTTTGGCAACGCCTGCAAGTGCAGCAGCAGATCGCCTCCCAGTTAAGATCAAAGTATGAACCATAAAAAATGCTTGACATGACAAAACGCATGATTATCCCCGAAGCATATCCCCGAAACCCCATAGCCTGGCTATGGGGAGGGGTTTGCCATGTTATATTATTATCCCTTCTTTGCCTGTTCTTTCAGGCCAAGGGACAGTCCGCTGGTAGCGGGCAATATTCCCAAAAATATCGGCCAGCAGATTCATTACGGTCGGAAAAATTCCGGATAACCTATGCCATGGCCGCATTTCCTGTACGAACCACTCCGAGCGCTGACGGTCGTCTCTCCTGGATGAATTATGGGTTGCAACTTGGGGTTAATTATCGTTTACACCGAAACTTGTTTTTACAACTGGAGGGCGCAAAAAATTTCGGCACCGATCGCACCTATTATTCGCAGTATGGTTTGCATCTGGGTTATGATTATTATGTTACCCGCGAAACGAATGCTTTCATCATGACCCCATTTCTGGGCTATAATTTTTTCAACTTTCGTCAAAAAGAACGTGGTCTTAAAGGGCATGCCAACTATCTGATCGGCGGGTTGGGTTACAGCCTGGAAATCAACCAACGATTGTCCGTCTATGCTTCGACTGGTCTGAGCGATCTCAAACTTAGCGGTGACCCATTGTTATATCCGACCAATATTTCCGTTTCTCTTGGATTCATGGTTAAGCTGTTACCACATCAAAATTCTAAATGACAAGATCAAAAAAACTAAATATCAACCGGCTTGACGCCCACCATAAATTATACGTTGCACTAACGCTGGCGGCCATTTGCTGGATCGTGACAAGAGGCGAATTAGCTGCATCTACCCAGTTTATGGTGGTCTGGCTAACCTATGCGCTAATTTCATTAACACTTTCAGCGCTAACGATCTTCAACGTACACCCCGCTGTCATACATCAGGATGCCCACGCCCAGGATTCGAGCAAGACGCTGGTTTTCCTGTTCGCCATATTCGCTTCAGTAGCCAGCTTATTCGCCATCGTTCTTTTGCTTCGTAGCGGCTCGGGTAGCGATGCACGGCAGTTAACACTTCATGTGTTGTTGTCCCTGGCTTGTGTGGTCGCCTCCTGGGTATTGGTTCATACTATTTTTACTTTCCGCTATGCCCATTATTATTACTGTGATATAGAGGATGGCCAGGATTCTAAAACCTATAAACCTGGCGGCTTAGCCTTTCCGAACGAACCCAAACCTGACTACCTGGATTTTGCCTATTTCTCATTTGTTATCGGGATGACCTTTCAGGTTTCAGATGTACAGATCACATCCCGGAGAATCCGAAGGCTGGCTTTGCTTCACGGGCTGCTTGCATTTTCTTTTAACACCATTATCGTAGCCTTGAGCATCAATGTGATCGCAGGGCTGGTTCAAAAATAAACTTGTCTAAAAAACGCCCGAAATGAATACGAACGAACAAATGATAGCCGAGATGGAAGAGCATCTGTGTGCCGCGCAAGGACTTATGGGGCCTGAGTTTTTACTTAAAATAGAACAGGCAGCTCTTTTGGCCACTGATACGATCAATAACGGTAAAAAGCTATTGCTTTTTCGGTAACGGAGGCAGCTCGAGCGATGCCGGGACATTGCCGCTAAATTTACCGGCCGCTATGTAAAAGAATACTTCTGCGCTTACCGCGATCAGTAATGATTATGGATTTGCGTCGTATTTTCCCTTAAGGCGGAAGCGCTCGTCCTGGCCCTTGCACCTTTCTAACCCCAATTATGGCATCCCCTTCCGGGCCGGGCTTTCCGCTATATCTTCTATCGAAGGATGCCGCTCTAATCCCATGATGCGGAAAAGTGAATGGTGATCTTTTTGCTATTGTCTGAGATCATTTTTAGTTATTGTTTTTCCATCATTCCTGCTGCCGGAGATCTTTATCGCCTGCGGCTCCAATGGCATTTTTTTATTTAATCAATGAATATTTTAAACGAAACGGGTAAAAAGCGCAGCTAAAATCAAGCCCGGATCTGTCGTTGGGTTTGCAAAAGACTACGGCATAAACGGTTTCCTCCCCGCCTCTGGGCGGGTCCCCTCCAATTATTCCGTTTCCTTTTGCCCGTTGCCGGGCTTTAAGATTTGCTTTCTTTTTTCCCTTTTTCTTTTAAAAATAATCAATCAGGGCAAGGCGGCGAAAGGAAAAGCAAACAACAAATTATTCATTATTAAACATTAAAAATTATGCTATTCACAGGAAGATTAACCGCAAACGCAGAAGTAAATGCGGTCAAAGGGGACAAACAGGTAATCAATTTTACCGTAGCCATTAACCAAAAATGGAAAAACAAAGCGGGCGAAAAAAAGGAAAAAACCGCATTCGTTGACTGCGCTTACTGGCGCAACTCCGGTATTGCCGAATACCTCACCAAAGGGGCAGTAGTAGAAATTTCGGGATGGATGGAAGCACAAGGCTACCAAAGCAAAAAGGATGGTATCAAGGCAAGACTAATTTGTACCTGTGACACCATCAAACTGTTTTCATTAGTCGCAAAAACCGAAGCTAAAGCAGAACAAAAGGAAACCGCACCCTATACCACAGGCGCAGGGGCTGACGACGATGATTTGCCATTCTAACCGCTATTAACATTCATTTCAATTTTCAAAACAGCTAAAAAATAAAAATCATGGGACACAACTTAAATTATAACGAAGCAAATCAGGAATACAGCTTTTTCAGCGTAAAGGAAAGGGCATGGCACGGATTGGGTAAAATCGTAGAGCAATACCCGACCAGCGCCGAAGCCATCAAATATGCAGGGCTTGACTATTTCGTAGAAAAACGCCCTTTGTTTACCTATGACACCGAAAATCATACAGGCGACCCCGACAACGATATACTAATCCCTGAAATCGAAGTGCCTAATTACTTCGCTACCATCCGCACCGATAATGAGCAGGTATTAGGTGTAGTCGGCAAAGATTACGAAGTCATACAAAATGTAAATGCCTTTGAGTTTTTTGATGCCATCGTAGGTGGCGGGGACGGGATTTTATACGAAACCGCAGGGGCATTGGGCAGGGGCGAGCGCATATTTATCACCGCCAAACTGCCCGGCTATATCCGTGTAGGAAAGGACGATTTTATCGAGCAATACCTTTTCCTGACCACTTCACATGATGGTTTCGGTAGTATCACCGCAGCTTTTACACCGATTAGAATAGTTTGTAACAACACCCTTAATGCTGCTTTAGCCAACCATTCGGGCGCAATCAAAATCCGTCATACCGCATCGGCTAACGACCGCTTAAAACAGGCGAATACCTTAATGGGCATCAGTTCCAATTTAGGCGCAGATTTACAGGACGTGTTTAACAATTGGTCAAAGGTACGTATCACCGATAAGGAAGTGAAAAAACTAATACAGGTTGCTATGGCTCCTAATAAGGAAGTCCTTAAAAATCTCGAATTAGGCAAGGACGATGAACTTTCAACCACCTACACCAATATGGTTGACAAAGTATATGAGTATGCTTTAAGCAGTCCGACACAGCAAATGGAAACGACCGCAGGAACGGTGTTTGGTGCTTATAATGCCGTGACAGGTTACTTTCAAAATGTCCGCAACTACAAGGACGAAGAAGCCAAATTTAAATCCATTATAGAGGGAACAGCCAAACAAAGGGCGCAAACCGCCTTTAACCTTTGCCGTGATTTTTCCAAAAATGGCGCAAATGCCTTAATCCTTAATTAACCATCAGGGGGAGCAATCCCCCTCATTTAAAAAGCATAACATGACACGTTCAAATTTATATATCATCCTGACCAATGGCGAAGCGATAATTTGTGTTGCGGACAGTAGTAGCGCACCCGAACAAGGGTACATCGTTGAAAAACTTTTGCTCCCGCTATTATCACTCAACGATGCAGATGCGGAACTGGCTTTACTAACCGAGCATTGCGCACTAAACGAACTACGTACCAATGCGACCTACCGTTATGAAATCAATCTGCAAACTAAAAACGTAGCGTTTTTTGACGAGATATATTTCTTTAAAACGGACATCTTCCGAAAGGGCGAGAACCTGACCCGCAGGTACACCGCTTACCTGTCATCCATCGAAAACAAAACCTTGTAAAGCATGAAAACGATAACCTTAAAACTATACAGTTTTAACGAACTGGATAAGGAAGCCAAAGAAAAGGCATTGACAACTTACAGGGATTTGAATATCGATTTTGATTGGTGGGATGATGAACTGGAGGACTTTATAGAACTGTGTTCCTACTTAGGCATAGCGGTCAATAAGGATAGTATCAAATTCAGGGGTTTCTATTCCCAAGGCGATGGTAGCGGTTTCTCCGCAATAGTGGACATACCCAAACTGCTTATCGCAGTGGCTAACCAATCGTGGAAAGATTTTGCCCCGATGCAGGAGTTTGTATTTGGTATTCCAGAGATTAACCGCAGGGTGATTGCATTGGTCGCTAATGGCCTGTTGCCAAGCGAACCACAAATCATTTGCAGGTCAAGGCAGTTTGGCGTAGTAACGGATTTAGGCATTTCGGAAGTTATCAAGGACGGTAAAACGCACGACAACATCTTTGAGGAACTGGATAAACTCGAAGAATGGCTACGTTCGGTCGCTGAAATCCTGAACCGTCACCTGTACAAATCTCTCGAAAATCAATACGATTTTCTAACCAGTGATACCGCCATCAAAGAAAGCATTTTAACGAATGAATACCTGTTTACCGCAGACGGCAGGTCGGCAAACCACTTAATTGAACTCAATAAACGGACACCTAAAAATTAAAATCATGACAACGAACTTTTTTCAAAATATAGCAAGCCTTAATCTTCCCGGCACATGGAAGTTAGTCATTCAAACCGATGCAGACGGCAACATGACCGTATCTGAATTATTTAACGCTACCTGCGGGGATAAAGCGGTAAAGCTGATTATCCCTTATACACTCACAGGCACAGCGCAGGATTTAGACGAGGCATTTTTTACCAAGATTACCGAGCCTGTAGTAAAAACCGCCGAACTGCAAACCAATTTAGAAGCGCATTTAAAAAGCGTAGAACAGGCAAAAGCAGCTTCTAAATTGGTACAGGATGCAAAAGCTAAAGAAGCAAAAGATGCAAGAGAAGCCAAAACAAACACAGCGACTAAAAACACAGGGGATGCCGAAATTCCCGAACCAAAAATCAGCAAGGAGGACAAGAAAAAAGCTTACGATGAAGCGATGAGCAACGTAACAGAACTCATTAAAAAATTCAAGTTTTCCGAAGCCCTGACCATCCTGCCGAGCGTGGAAGAACACCCCAACAAAGAAAACGAACTAAAAAAGAAACGCCAGTATTTGGAGCAACAAGCCAACCTGTACGAGAAAGCATTATTGAATTACAACTCCTAAAAAAACACAGCCATGTTAGAAACGAAATTACTACCAAGAGTTTTTGTCCATACCGAAAACGGGCAAAAAATACACCTGACCGACCCTAACGAGGATTTTAGCCCCGAAGCAGTATGCAACTATTATGCGAACCTGTACGCCATTCTGACTACCGCCAAAATTTCAGGGCCTGAGTTTGTGGACGACTGCCGGGAATATGAATTTGTGTCCACCATAGGGGTGAAAGGATAGGCGATGACCACCATGAGCCTCCCAAAAAAACACATCGGCTCATGGTAGCTTCATTGCCATTAAAGAACAAATAATATGAATGAAAACACCAAAGAGAACAAAGGATTAATCAAAGAACGCAATCAGCAACAATGGAAACTACATCAGCAACTCGCACACTTCGTAAAAGACCTCGACAGGCTACCCGATGCGCAGGAAGCAAGGCTCAACCGCCCGAAATCCGCACCGCAGAACCTGTTACCAATGGTTTTTTAAGGCACAGCTTTATGCCCATGTACCAGACCGCAACAGACTTGCCAAAACAATCAGCAGTAGAGGGGGATTTTTTTAAATCCCTCTCCTACCTCACTAAACATTATGGGCTAAACCTGACCAAATACCGCCAGTTACCCTATCCCTATAATATCCTGATGGCGCAAAAGGAGGTCAACCGCCAACTGAAAAAAAAGGGCAGGTGTCGGGAACTGCTGATCGTGGAACAGGAAGACAATCATACCTGCCTGACCGTTAAGGAAACGTTTAATCAGGATTTTGGCTTGTTTTATATCCCGGTGATGCCCATTTATGACCTGTGGCAAAACCCTGAACATACCCATTGTGCCGAATTGATTACCGCCGTTTGCGCCTACCTGTATATCGAAGCGGATGTAACTTATTACCGGGACGAAGACACCTATATGTTTTACAATTATGAAATACTGGAAGAATGGATAACCGAGGGTAAGGACGACATGGAAGAAGACGATTATAACAGGCAAAAAACCGCTTATGACAACGCCCTGAAACAAGGGGATTTTATACAGGAAAAAATGATGGCAACAGGTTTCCGCCATAGTCTGGACAGCCTTATAGCCAACTTTAATGCCCTAAGCGATTTTGAGAAGGAATGCCTTACCGTTGCCCAAAAATGTTGGGACTTATGGCAGACCTTTCCCAAAATGAACCTTTTTAAACATGCCAGTTTACAGGATTATGAGGTGGAGGATTACGAGGATAATTATGTAGCCATGCACGAGTATTTCTCTTTTGTCGGGAGCGTGAACGATAGCGTAAGCGATACTTTGCGGGATATGGTGAACAACGATTTTAATGAGCGTGCCCGTTATCAGGAGCCTGAAGTCGTTACTTTTTTTAATCAGGCACAACCCCGCTATACAGATGAACTGGCCTATGAAGATAAGCTATACCTGCTTATCGATGATTTATGTACCCTTTTATACCACAAGCCATGAAAGACTTAACGAATACTTTTGGAAATTTATACCAGCCTGTAAAAGCCTTGCTTATCCTGCAAAAAACAGGCAATGGGCATCAATCCGATTTTTATATCGAAAGTTATGATATGGACGTTTCGGGTTGCCCCATCAACGGCCATCCGCTATCTATTCAGGAAAGCCATAAATTAGCAAAAGCGTTACAGGTAAATGAAAAAAAGGCGCAGGGTTTTTTAAACCCAAAAGGCTTGATGCCCGTTAACGTGCTAACCATCAATAGCAGTTCATCCGGCTTTGCGGTATGGCACACGCCACCCCAACAAATCAAACTGCTTTTCATAGAAAACCTCGGCATCCCATCAGAAATGGCGCATATCCCTGCAATGGTTTGGAAAGCAGGGAAAAATAGCCTACAGGTTTTTGTTATAACCGATACGGAATTTACAGAAAATACCCCTTTATATCATGCCCCGTTTTTTAATGTCTATCCTGACGGCAGGGTTTGCATGGGTAATGTGCGCATCAGCATCCCCAAAGATTGCGGGTTAGAACAGTTTATGGAACTATGGCAAAGCTATTTTTTCAATAGCTATTTCAGTCACCTGTTTAGCGGGCATCAGCCTGTAAAAGGAAACATCGTACAGCTATGGCAACACCTGACCAAAACAGGGGAGCAGTTCCCGACAGATGTATTGATACCCAATAAATTTCAAATTAAACACCTCATCAAATGAAAACATTAACACCCATACATATTACGGATAACTACCTGATAAACCCTACCAATCCTATTACCGTTAACCTTATCGGTTGCGGTGGTACAGGTAGCCAAATGCTGACCAACCTCGCAAGAATAAATCAGGCCATGCTTGCGCTTAACCATCCCGGTCTTATGGTTTTTGCCTATGATGATGATACGGTTAGCGAGGCCAACCTCGGCAGACAGCTATTTGCGGAAGCAGAAATCGGCTTGTACAAGAGCGTTGTATTGATTAACCGCATTAACCGTTTTTTTGGTACGAACTGGAAAGCGGTAACGCAACGCTATGATGCCGACTACGTGGAAGCGCAATCCAACGATGGCAAGGCCAATTTGTTCGTTACCTGCGTGGACAATGCCGTTTCGAGGTTTGAAATCGCTACAATATTGGAAGGCTTTACAGGCTACCAAAGCTATGAACGAAACCGCCCTTTATACTGGATGGATTTAGGGAACAGCAAAGACACCGGGCAGGTAGTTTTGTCAACAATAGGCAACCACAAACAACCAGAATCTAAGAAGTATGCACCCGTGGGAAACCTGCCGTTTGTTACCGAAACTTTTAAGGAACTGTTAGAAACGGCAGACGCTACTGACAACACGCCAAGCTGTTCCTTAGCCGAAGCCCTGACCAAACAGGATTTATTTATCAATTCTACTTTGGCGAACATGGGTTCATCCCTGCTATGGCAACTGTTTAAGGAGGGCTTGCTGTTTAATAGGGGCTTCTTTATGAACCTCCATGATTTCAGGACACAACCACTAAAAGTAGCCTAAACAGTCATGAAGATAGTAGATATTAACGGGAAAATAATCACCGTAGAAAATTTGGATTTAGCTATCCTGCAAGCGGACGATTACCGCCACTACAGGCATGCCAATCCCTCATTCAAATCTTTGGATGAGGGCTTACAGGCTTATTGGGAAGATGTTTATCAAAAATTGCTCAGGCTAAGAAACGAATAAAAATCGCGCCATCCTGCCACTTGCTGCTTTCATCCGCAACAGGCAGGATGGCGTGTTGGGTCGCCAGACTTTCATAAAATCAATCCTGCCTCCGGCTATCCTTGCTTTTCTGAAACACTGGCCTATTTCAAATTAAGATCATGGTAAAGATTAAAGAAGGCTATATAATGACAGCCCGTGAAAAGGCTGAATTTGACAGGGTAAATGCCTTGCCCCGTAAAACAGCAGGTCGAGTGGACTATTATTATAAACCGCAGACCAAATACCCGCCGCGTATTTATGTTTACATGCACGCCGAAACCTGGTGCGACCGTAACCGCAGGCCGATGGGCTTATTTTATGCGCACCCGTTTTTGTCCCGGCCAATGAACCGGGAGGAAATAGAATACCATCATTTTGACATCCGCCTTTGCTACCACCAATACGAGGATTGGGATAAACTCATTTATGCAGAGCAGCAGGAGGCGGAAGAACTGAATAAGGAATCAGCCGGAACTGGCAGTGATTTTTTGGAAAAGCTTATGGGCTATAGGGAAAGATATACCATTGGCAAGCAGGAAAATAGCAAACGGGTGACAAGGACAGAAATTCCTGAAAAGGAGGAAAGCACAATGATCCGTGACCTGATACAGCATGGTCAAAACTACAGCGTGACCGAAATCGGGGAAAGACTGAGAACGGAACAAATTGGGAAGAAAAGATTGGCTATCCTTATCCTGCTACGGGAATTATACAGAAATGCGTCGGGCGAATCCATCAAACTAACTATAACCGCCAGCGATATTGAGCGTAAAGTCTTTGTTTCACAGGAATGTATCAGGAAAAATTTTGTAAGGCGGGTATTTCAAAAGAACCCGCTGTTTGCAATCGAAGAAATACAAACCCGTTACCCCGACTTTAACGAAACGATGCTCTACCATGACCTGAACAGGAAAAAAGCGAAAAGCAAAAGAAAGAAAACTAAACCCATCGTTGACCTGCGCCGTTGCCAGTTGGAGAAACTGGCCCGAAAACTTAGTCTTGAAGATATAAGCGAACAGGACTATCAAAGTACCTGTTGCCGGATAGTCCTCTTGCAAAATGCCCATACACTCCGCCTGCCGATTCCTTTAACCGTAACCCTGAATAAGGATACGCTGGTTTATTCTTTCAACTGGCGAACCAGGGAAACCGTGGTAAAATCCTTTGTGGATTTAGCGAACACACAGGGCATGACACACGAGCAATTGGGTAAACGGTATCAGGAAATAACCGGTTCCAATTATAGTTTTTGAAAATCTTTTGGACGGCCCCGGCAGAGCCGGGGCCCCAACGCCGCCTGTTTAGGTATAAGTGAGGTTCCCTGTAAACAGGCAGCGCTTTGTTTTATAAATTAATTGAGTTCATAATGATGATCTGAAAACCTGTTGCCCGATGTCTTCTTTAGGTTTAGGTGTTTGATATCATCAATCACCTCATTAAGTTTTTTCATGTCCACGCCTTCCAGGTCATCGGTTGTTACCAAATCATCAAACTTGTTATCACCGATAAATTGCCCTTTTCTTTCCTGCCAGTCATTCCAGTATTTACGCAGGTCAAGCATTCCCAAATGCTCCCAGTAAATTGTTTTACCATTTTGAAGGTATATGGTAAAATCAGGGTGGATCTTGTATAGCAGACCGGGAATTTCTAAAGGGAACTCATATTTGAAGTTTAACCCGCTTTTCTGCAAGGCCTGGTAAATGATCAGTTCGATTTTTGAGGAAACGGTTATTCCCGGTTCCGGTGAGAATTTACCCACCTTAATCTCCGGTTTCCTGAAAATAGAGGTTCGCCGTGGCAAAAGCGCCGAGGTTTTTTTGGCTTTCATCAGCAGGTTTTCTCCGGTTTCCTGTATAAAAATGAACAGTCTGAATTTGGAGCGGGTGAGCGCAGTATACAAAAGCTCCTTGTTCAACAAGGCTGTCTTTTTGGGGATGATCATAAACACATTTCGGAAATCACTGCCCTGTGATTTATGAACCGTAATCGCGTAACCGAGGTCAAAGTTTTCCTGGTCATCTATGGAGTTCAAAATACGGTCGGCATCCCTGAAAAAGTATTGTTTTTCCTGTTTCCACCAGTTTTTAGTTTTTTTGTATTTATAATTCACTACCCCCATGGAGCCATTGGAAAGGGCAAGCCTGCGGTTTGTCCCATAGCCCCAATACCAGTTATTAAGCCGGATGATCTTTTCAGACTGCCTGAATACATCTTCCTCTTTTCCCCTGGTATCTACATAACGGTATTGTCCCTGAATAAGCCGGTTAATGCCAACTGTCCCGAAATAGTCGGTACGGTAAGGGGTCAGCACCTGGAAAGATTCCAATTGCAATACGTCCCGCCATTTAAGGTTCTGATTGTTCACATAGCCGCTGTCATACAATTTGAAAAGCAGGTTGAGCTTGGGAAAATGATCTTCGGGGATAGGAGCAGGTATTTCCAGTGTAAACACTTCCTCCAGTGCGGTGAGTACCTTTTGATGAAGGACTTCTTCATTGGGCCATTTATACACATATAGACCCTTGCTCTTTTTACCCTCCCCGCTATCGATCAGGTTAAAAGCCTGCTCATAACACCTTGTTTTTTCGGTGAACGCTTCTGCCAGCTCTAAAATATTTTCATCATTCTCTTGTCTGCAGTTGGAGGTTAAATGGATATAGTATTGTGCAGCGAGCCGGTCATCAGATTTTAGGTAAGTGATCATATCGTGAAATGGCTTGCCCATGCCAATTGGGGGTAGCTGATTTTCATCACCCACCAGGATCACTCTTTTAGGGTATTGTTCATTAATGCAGATGATGGAAAACAGGATGGACAGTTTGTTAAGATCGAGCATGGAAGATTCATCAATAACGAGGTTATCGATCCTGATCTTATCTTCATCATCCAGTTCAAAGGCCGCATCCCAATTATCGTTCAGATATCCGAATCCTTTATGATAAATATAACTGTCAATGGTCTTGGCCTCAATACCCTCCAAAGTAGTATGTGCCTTTATGTTTTCCGTGAGTCTTAATGCAGCCTTACCGGTCGGTGCCAGGATGACTACTTCTTCCCCCAAAGAGTTTAAGTGCTCAATGACCTTACTGGTTTCATAGGTTTTTCCCGCTCCCGGCTTGCCGGTAAGCACAAAAAGTGCCTTCTCAAAAACGTTTTGGTAAAGCTGTTTTCTTTCGTTCGTAAAGATCTCAACCTGTTCCGTTGTTTTGACAATTTCGGCTAATTTGGCAAGACTGCTTTTGATATGTTTAGCAATATCAATATTGCCGCGGTAGGCTGTCTTTCGGTTCATAAGGGTGGTGATGGTTTCCTCCACATAAGCCTCGGCCTGTTTGACGATCTTCAGGTAGATGTATTTTTCTTTTTTGGATTCCTCGATATAGAGTTTTTCAAGAAAGTGGGCTTTATAATAATCATCCAGCAACAGGATGGCCTCATCGTCAAGTTTGATACCTGATTTGTAGATCAGTGGATATTCGTAAAGGTTATCTAACGTTTCTTTGGCCGAACTGTAACAATGGCCCTGGCTACTGATCTGCCATAGGTAATTAATGATTACCGAACGTAACCGCTGCGGGCTGTCCTCCTTTAAACGCTGCATCTTCCGGTGCCGGGTCATAAAGTTGGTGTCAGGGATCATACCCATATCCACTTTAAAAACATCTATGGGTTCATCCTGCATATCCGGGATGTCCAGGTTATCCTCATCAGGCTCATATTCCTCATAAAGGATATAAGGGTTTTCCTCAATGATTTTAAGCAACGGTTTATCCTTAATGATCTTATTGACCTGGTGCTCCGTTAATATAAATAGCGATAGCTTACTGAACGACTTATGATACTTTTTAAATTGCTGGCTCTCGGCCAGGTCAAGCAAAGTATCTTCAAAAGGCATCAGGTAGCCAGGGAAATCTTCTGCCAATATCGAATCGAAGATTTTTTGCAGGTCATAGTCATTGTTAGCATTGAACCGGATGATCTTCGCCAGCTCATCAGCTTTCTTTTTGTCTTCAATGAGGTAATTCAGCACATGCGCCAAGGCGGGATAAATGCCCCTTTTCTCCCAAACACCCCTGATCAGCTTTTCAATTTTTTCCTGCTCCGCTTCATAGTCGGTTTTAACAACGACCTGGTTATGATCCTGGATCTTCAAAATCGCTTTGCGGATTTTGTAGAGCAGGTAGAGGCATTTATCATCATCAATGTCCATGCTCACATACTTAAATCCTTTGATAAGTGATTCTTCATCTGCGACCACCTTGATATCTTCCAGTAAGCTTGCTGCATCGGGGTGCGCGTCAGTATAGGCCAGATATTCATGGTAAGGTAACAATAAGGCGCTCTCCGGATCATGGCTGAATTGCAGCATCCAGTTCATCGTAGGAAAGTTTTTCATGGTTTCATCATCCTGCCAATTTCCGTCCTTAAACTTCTTACCGGGTGCCCTCCAATCCGCAACCTCTTCATCACTTAGGTCATAATGTTGCGGTACGGGCAATTCGCTGACCAGGGAACAACCCAAAATCAGGTATTTCATATCATCACCTGATACCGGGTTATCATAGTTGGCGTAAAAAAACAGGACGGATTGCTTAGGAATGAATTTTTGGATATAATTATCAATCCGTTGGTCGAGGTCCGGCCAGTAATTACCATGAAGCGCCTTGCTTTCTTTGCCATGAACGAATGATAGCTTAAAGGGCCAGGTGATTACCGAGTATTTGCGCAGGGTTTCAGGTATCCTTTGTTCTATCGAATCAAAGGCGTGCTGATGTTCCACAGGGATATCCTGATCACCGAATGCATTAATGCTCCAATAACAGGGTGGGACGTTTCCGGGTGTAAAGTTTTTGGCGACATATTCCCCGCGAACACCATCGCTTTGCTCGTAGGTTGTGTTTTTTCGCTTCTCGATCCTGCCGGATAACAGGGAATGAACGCCCGTACAATAGGTATTGGATGCCGGGTCGCAACAAACTTTACCGTTCCATTTGTTGTCATGCCAGGCCATTCGAACAGTTAAATGCATAAGGACAAGGTTATTGAATAATATGGTTTTATATCCGGGTTAAATTAGATAAAAAAACCTTGCCGATAAATTATTATGGATTTAATTGAGGAATCTATACGCTTCAGCCGCGAGCTATCACAACTATTTGAGCCAGGCTGCCGGGAATAATTGTTAGTATCAGTAAGTAAGCAGAGAATTACAGCCCTTAAATACCTTGGCGTATCAGTAAACTTAAGTCCTGCTTGTAAACTTTACCCACTGGTTTAAAACCAAACTTACCCAATATATGTATCATTGCGGGTTTTCGGGTACTGGCAAATATGGCCTTATCATTTAGGTGCGGAAACATGGCAGTAAGCAACTGTTGGCAAAGCTTTAAGCCTTCGTAGTCAGAGTGCGTAACCACGTAGCCTAATTCAGCATTGTAATCATCTTTCATTTCAGGCACACCGGCATCTTTAAACACGCTATCCCGGTAAGAACTTAACGGAGTTTTGAGACAACATACACTTATGACCAGGTCTCCTTTAAGAATGACCGCTAAAAGTGCGGCCCGGTGCAGGCCGACTTTGATCAATTCGGGCTTAATCTGTCCGCCTTCCTGTATCAATTCCTGTACCTGCTTGATGATTTGGTTGGAAAATTCGGCAGGCTTATCGATAAGAAGATGTTCTTTTGCTGGTACCGTTTTTTCCATGAGTGGCAGATGATATAAGTAATATTAAAGATGCAATAAATAATTGAATATGCCCATGATCAGAACCCGTATCGCCGGTTAACTTTAAACTATATAACCATGATAAGTATGTTTGTATATTAGCGTGTCATTGCTTTTGCATGTAATTATAGTTATAATTGTTTAATCTCTATTCGATATATATTCGGTTGATAATCAGAGTTGTTTTAAAAAAAGACAGTGATGAAGAAATGGGGCATTGGTCGCGAGAAATACCTGACTGCAGCGGGAATTAAAGAGAGATTTTCAGACCAGACAATCTTTGCGGTTCTACTTCTGATATTGTGGTTTTTGGTTTTTTTATGGAAAGGTTAAAATTCATAAGCACAATTGGCCAACAAAGTTCTTTATCACTGTTGTTTACTATTTAGGCACTGCCATATTTTTTGTCGAGCCACTTCATAAAATCAAAACCCTTCCTGGGATTAAAAAACCCTTGAATACAATCCGGGTTCCGGATACAGATTTGTATATGGCTTTTCTCAAAAATGCCTGCACCGGTAAAGGCTGGCCCGCCCTCAGTAAATACGCCCCTGGTGGAATCAAACAGCTTGATCTCGCTGAATCCCTTAGCCGCAATTTCTGCCTGGTATTGTTTATATATCCCGGCATGCATGTACTCTATAGTTGTACAATCCAGCACTCTTAAAATCTTATCTTTATGAATATCGTGGGCGAGATCTTTATTTTCAGGAAGTTCCTCTCCGAGCGCGTGATATCGGCTGGCCATCAATCGGTAATGGAATTTTAACAGCTGAATATAGCGGCTATCTAAAAAATCACAACAATAATTTAAATGAAGAACAGCGCCAACAACTGCAGGGACTTTGATCTCTCCGCGCTTCTTTTTGTCTTTGGCCCATTGTAAGGCCCTGTCGTAGTTGTTTTCCCAAAAGTACATGCCATGACCAAGCCAGTCATAAGGCTTTTCACTCAACTGAATCGTACTGGAACTATTGATGAGCTTGTTCTTGATCTCTTCTTCGCAGCCGTGAAAACCAATGATCAGATTTGGCCGGGATTCATACATCAGGCAGATTTAACCAGTTTAGTTAAGATAGCATACGGCGCGGTGAACTCTCCTTTGTCGTTCTTGATGCCTGCCGAAATAAAGGATTGAAGCGCCTGTTCCTTTGTAGGAACGGTTTTAAGTTCTTCTTTAACCAGGTCGGTCAATTTTTTTAAATCCTTGTCGCTCATGATCGTAATGATTAATAACAAATATCGGCAAATTAATTTAATTACTCAAATCATTATTATACGTCTGATGCCAGGCCTGGTATAGTTACCGGCCAGTATATTACCGGCCAGATGCTCATCTTTAACTAATTATAATTGGACAGGTTATAGTTGGCATTGAGCCAGTTGATCATGCCGATCAGGTGTCCTTTTAGTTTTTGTGCAGTAGCGAATTCTACGTCGGTGGATTTTTTTTGCAAGCTATCCGGAGAAATATACAACGTGTTGGGTGTATAAAAGTGGCCGGCGAAAAATTTGAATAGCTCGCCAAGATTTTCCTTTGCCAGGAACCCTTTTTCAATTTGCATCCTGATGAACAGGCCAAACTGCGGAACCGGTAAATTGATCAGGAAGCGCGTATTTGTTTTTGCATTCTTAGTATCTCGTATAAATCTCCGCTGTAACTTAACCCTTTTTTTTGCGAAAGTATATTTACCGTTTACAAATTCACCCAGTTCCATAAATAGACTCCTGTTCTTAGAGGGCATGATCAATCCTTTTTCGGTCGTCAGGTTATAAAGCCTGTCCTTTTCTGCTAATAACATTTCTCGTTGTTCATGCAGGCCGGGAATGTCATCCAGGCGCTCCCTGAGCCGGTGTAGATAATAGAGGTAAAACGCTTGTATGTTAAAATCGTGAATGATCAGCAGGTCGGCCAGTTTTTTGTTGTCTAACTCAGAATCGTTTAACAGCAGATCCATCAGGGAGGAAATGTACCTCGTGTCATCCCAGGTGATGTCCTTTTTATTGATAAGCGCTGAGATGCCGGGTATTACAATATCCAATAGTGCTTTATCAATAACGAACTCATTAAAATGACCGCATAATTTATAAAACTTTTTTTTCAAGCCGGGGATAACATGTCGCAAATTTGCCTGTGATATTTTTACGCCAGCTGCCGCTCCCGGAAAGGATTCACCGAGCGACAACAGGAGCTCTTCCAATAGATTAAAGGAATAATAGTAATGTTCCCTGATAATCTTCGCCTGGGGATGGTTTTTTAGAAAAACGGAATTTTTTAAAATGTAGGAATTCAGCGTATTGCTTAAAATAACAATGCCGGTAATTAAACGCTCAATGTGCTTTGCATCATGCTCCTGTAGATTCAAAGGCCATTCTGAAACTTTAAGAAGTATAGCGGTAACTTCTTTTTTCAGGAAATTTTTCCATTTATTGAATTCTAAAGTAGTGATATGTTTGCCCGTAAAATTTTTAGGGTCTATTGACTCTTGTACAAATAGCCGCAGTTGGATAGATATAAAGTTCATAAATGATGCTAAAAATTTGTTTTTGAAACAATAAAATTTACTTCCAAAACTAAGCGGCCACCGAAGTGGTATAAATACTTATATCAGGGGTTTACGGTAACTAAATAGGGGTAGGTTTGATGACATACGGACAAATTCACCCAACCGGCAACGATTATTCTTCCAATTATGGTTTATCATTTAATATTTCTTTAAAAAATCCTATTTTTACTTATAAGGACTTCAAAGTAACCTATATGATAAGATGTATCGGGATAGATGATGAGTTTTCGTGCAATGAAATATTGACAGAGTATTGCAGCCGGATACCGTTCGTTGATCTTGTGGCTACTTTTACCGATCCGTTATTGGCATTGCCCTTAATTCAGGATGGCAAGCTGGATCTTATATTTCTTGATTTCTATATGAGCCCGATGAATGCGCCGGCTTTCCTCCCTCATGTTCCGTCTTCTGTTAAAGTTGTGATTACAACTTCCGAACGGCTGAGCCGCATAAAAGATTATCAATTGAATGTTGCGGAAATGATCAACAAACCCTACTCTTTTGAAAAGTTCCTGGCCCTTATGACAACATTCTATAAAAAACAAAAGAAACGCTGAAAATATCCCTTTTTACACTGACTTTAAAGTAAGTGTTGACAATCCGGAAAATACAGGTATATTTAAAAATCTTAGCACATTCCGTGCTATTGTGATAAGGTTTAGGTAAGAAAAGCCTGGCGCGATGCCTGGCTTTTCTCTTTTAAGACCGTTTTTGCATTTGAGAAAGCATCTTGGATTGTAACAATTTTGTTGTGTTATTCCACAACTACCATATTCCGGCCACCATAAACATCCGAAAACAACATAATTTGTGTTCAAAGGCATCTCTTCCGAATTGAGACTATTGGGATAGAGGATTGTTATTGAGTTTTTCGAGTTTCATCCGGCCCTGGTGCCACAGGTAAACCGCATCGATCAGCACGGCAAGCTTATCTCTGAACATTTCAAAATTCGGGCTATCCAAATTTTTGATATTGCTTCCCTTGTCAAAATAAGCGAACATCAGCCATCTGAAAAGTTCCTCGTCAACCTCGTTGAACGGCTCTTCTCCAAACAGATCTTCTATTTTTCTTTCCAAAAGCGATAATTCATTGCTCATTGTCAACAGTGTTTTTGATAAAGTCACGATAGGTGACAACATGACTATTATCAAAGTTAAACTTTGTTGTGATATGCCACAACAGCATTAACATTATATTATTCCAATTTCCCTAATCATTTACAAGGATAATGGTTAGCGATTTAGATAAGGGAATATTAATACAATTTGGAAAGCGTCTTAAGTTTTTAAGGCAGGCTAAAAACCTGACCCTCCGCAAAATGTCGCTGCTATGTAACGTAGAATATGCAGATATTCAGCGGTATGAAAGCGGAAAACAAAACATTACCCTCCTTTCTCTCGCCGAGCTGGCGAAAGCCCTCGAAGTTGAGCCCAAAGAATTGTTAGAGTTTAATCCGGAAGCTAGTCAATAGCGGTTTTCAACTCTTTTTTGCAATCCATAAATTATATTTTCGGGATAGACTGGTATAAATTCGGGAGATAAGTACATTTCCCCGTGGTAGCTATGTCGCTTATAAAATTAATTTTGTAAATGCCTGCTGAAGTGTTTGCCTGGCTTAAACCATATTTAACGCGGATACAATCAGGAAATGAAAAGAATCGATTTATTTGATAACCATCCAGTGTATAGCGTTTTGGGTTATCAGGTAATCGTAGGACTTATTCAACTGTTAACAGATGAAGGCTTGCTGGACGCTGAAGAGCGAAATGGCTGGTATATTAATTTCAGGGATTTTAGAGATAGCGCAGTGATGTTATATAGAGAAATGAACGATGATCAAAAAAAAGAGTTAATTAACTATCTACGGTATAAAGCCTATTTGGATAGTACCTGTAATAGTAATGAACTTTGTTAGATAAACCCCTAATCATTTGTTTGATTGTTATGATCATTAAGAAAATAAATACTAATCTTCTGCTCATGAGTAAGTGTAATCTTGTTTTCATAATTCTAATTATTCTATCCGTAAAATCAACTTTTAGTTTTGCGCAGTTACCCGTACAGGTCAGATCAGGGTTGATTGATATAAATGATGGTACGATTGGTAAGCCGAATGCCAATAAGTATTCCGCATTGACGGATAGCCTGGACAAAAACTTAAAAACTCATCCAAATGATACCTCCAGTTTGTTTTTCCGGGCAGTTCTTTATTTGAGTTTCAATAAGGTGATGGTAAATCCGGACCTGGGAAATAAAATCGCATTCAATAATTTGATTATAGCTAAAAACATGGCTGAAAAAGCGATTACATTAAAAATGCAGAACTTTTATTTAAAGGTACTGAGGGCCGAGATTTATAGAGAACTTAGTTTTAGATTAGGTGGCGATGAGTCGTGGAAGTTTAACAGTAAACAAATTGCAGACAGGAGAAAACAGTTTAACCAGTATAAAGAACTGGCCAATAAATATTATGATGAACTGGCCGTTCTTGATAATGGAAATGCTTATGATTATCAGAAATTAAAGGTGACCAATAAGTATCCATTATAAAAGTATATAAGGATTTTATTTTTTCTTTGTATTTCCTTTTCTGATCAGCTTTTTGCTAGTTTTTAAGTACAGATTGTTTCTGCCTTTTTTCTCCGAAACAAATAGCATATTTTCATCCACCAAACTTAAGAGAACCCCAGAAATCCTGGTTCTTATAAACGGGCTAATGTCTGTGATAACCTCCAATTCCAGTAACTTGAGTGCCACATCCCCTACTGATTGCTTCTGAGCAAAAAAATCGAAATCAGTATATAATTTTTTAATATTATAGGTTATAAAAACTCTGGATTGTTTCTTAGATGAAAGCTTGTATCTTGGACCATATGGGATGTTTATATCAAAAAATTCTGACAATGGATATAGCAAAGTTTGAGCATAGGCAATATAATAATTTATATCGACTGTTACCCCGTTTTCAATATCAACAATCGTTGAAGTAGAAAAACCTGTTAAATCTCCTGCGTCACTTAATGAATATTCAGATGTTATTCTTCGTTGCTTAAGTTTTTCTCCTAATATTTCGGTGGCGTTAGGAACCTTATATTTTTTCTTTCCTTTTTCTAAACGGAGGCTATCTTCTATCATTAATCAAATGAAGAGATATAGTATATACTTTTTTTAAGTTAATTAACTGTTGATTTGTATATATTAATCTAAATTGTTATATTTGATGTAAATTAAATGATGTGATTGCCTATAGATGTAAATTCAAATAGTTTATAACAACAATCTTAGGATTGAGTAAATACTACCGAAAGAACTTGTGGGGAAAAGTAGGACATTCAGAACACAAGAGTAGGTATGAACTCATTTCCTATGCTATCTTTGCATGGCATAAGGATTTGGGTCGCCTGCTTATTCTGTGTTCGGCCGTCTTCGGACGGTGGCCGTCCTACGCCTTCTCGGCAGAATAAGCACTAAAGGCGGCCCTGCCTTATGTTCATTTCTTTTGGTGTCATAAAAAGATATTAAAAGAAAATGAAGGTCATTCAAAAACAGATAAATTCATTGTTATTCTTCGATTACTATTCAAGTAATCGCTATCTGTTTTCTTTATTTATTACTCGAAAAATCACTTCCTTTTCACTCCAGAACCCGATCAAAAACATAATTTGTAGTCCCGAATAAATAGCGGGTAAAGGGCAGCCGATCAGTTAATAGTTAATCTCTGCATAAGGCTGCCGTTTCTTCTTTTCGTATTCATTTACGGCAATTATTATCAACTAACTCATTAACTGAATTACATGAAAAAAACTATACTAATAATAGTACTGGCTGTGCTTTGCCTAGATTTTGGAGCGCGTGCGCAGGACAAACCAAATATCACTGCTCTCAAAATCGGCGACCAAATTCCCGATATTACCATTAACAACCTCATTAATTATTCAGGAGCTGACGGCCAACCCGCTGCAAGCGTGAAATTATTCAACTTTAAAGGCAAGTTATTGATCCTTGACTTTTGGGCTACCTGGTGTGGTTCCTGTTTAGCGCATTTCCCCTTAACCGATAGCTTACAAAATGAATTTAAAGATGAACTGCAAATCCTTTTGGTCAATGCCCTAAACACAAAAGACACCAAAGGAAAAATCCTCACCACTCTGCGAAAGTTCGATAAATCGGGCATTTCAAAATTCAGTTTACCTTCTGCTACCGGGGACACGTTATTAGAAAAAATGTTCCCGCATTTTTCTATTCCCCATTATGTATGGATAGATCAAAATGGCATCGTAAAGTCTATTACTTCCGCCGATGAATTGACACGTGATAATATTATACGCTTTTTTAAAAATAATCAGGCACCTGTCCATCATAAAAGTGATTTTGATCCCACACGACCTCTTTATACAGTAAAAGAGCTTCCTACAGAACACCTATTGCAATTCAGTATGCTGCTAAAGGGGAAGATTGACGGGATCGGCGGTGGCGGGATGCGGGTTATAAATGATACGGCTCGCGGTATTATCCTGCACAACCGTAGCCTATTATCCATTTATCAAAGTGTCGTCGCTGGTATACTCCCAGGATTAAGCGAAAACCGGCTGTCGGTTGAAGTTAGAGATCCCTCCAAACTTTCTTTTAGGGCATCTAAAGAAAACAAAACCACCTGGGAAAGTGCAAACCTGTACAGCTATGAACTTATAGTTCCGCCAGATGAGATGGCTCATTTATATGACCGTATTCTGGAGGATATGAACAGGTACACCCCTTATAAAGCCCAATTTGAAAAACGGAAAATACACTGCTGGATACTGGAAAGATCGGGCCATACCGACCTAATGCATACAAAGGGAGGCCAATATATTGATGCGCTAACCGACAAAGTTAATCCCAGGCTTAACAATGCCCCCCTGCTCAATTTATGTATATATCTGAATAAGATTAGTAATAACGCCGTAATCCTTGACGATACGGGATATCTCCGAAACGTCGATCTGCAATTTAAGGATAGTGTAGTGGATATGGCTGCTATGAAAAAAAATCTCAGGCGATACGGTTTAAAACTTTATGCAGCATATAGAAAAGTTGAAATGCTGAGCATTAAGGATAAATAAAGAGGAGGAAATCAAAACTCAAATTTTAACAAATTAACGTATGAAACTAAAACTACTCATCATAATCATCTTAGGTATGTTCAGCCTGAATCTGTTCGGGCAGCAAAACACGAACGGCAAAATAATAAATCTGCAGACGGGAGAAGCCATTGGGGGTGCAACCATTAGATTAATAAAAAGCAAAATAGTAACGTCCAGCAGTGAGGATGGCTCGTTTAATTTTACTGCGGGAAGTTATCCTGATACTTTGGTTGTTAGTCATGTGGGATACAAAACAACACATTTATTTTTGGCTGGCTATACACAGGCGCAGCATTTAATAATCAGGATAGTGCCCGGCACAACGGCATTACAAGAAGTCGTTGTTTCTACAGGATACCAGACTTTGCCAAAAGAAAGAGCAACAGGTTCATTTACTGTAGTAAATAATCAGAAGCTAAATGAACAGGTAAGTACCGATCTACTGTCACGATTAGAGTCTGTTACCAATGGGCTTGTTTTTAACCGTACGACCAGTGCTACGCCTCAAATACAGATACGTGGTTTAAGTACGATCAATGGCCCAACTGCACCATTGATCGTGGTGGATAACTTTCCCTATGAAGGAGATATAACCAATATTAATCCTAATGATGTAGAAAGTGTGACCGTATTAAAAGATGCCGCCGCCGCATCCATTTGGGGGACGAGGGCCGGGAACGGCGTTATTGTCATCACCACCAAAAAAGCCAGGTTCAACCAACCACTTTCCGTTGATCTTAATGCGAACCTGACGTTTGGTAAAAAACCTGATTTATCCTATATCCGGCAAATGGCATCCAGTGACTATATCAATGTTGAACAGGCGCTTTTTAACAATGGTTTTTATGACAGCAGAATAACTGACCCATCACATCCCAGTTTAACACCTGTAGTAGAATTACTTTCAGCAGTACGCAACGGGACTATTTCAGCCACCAGGGCCAATGCACAGATCAATGCTTTAAGAAACAGCGATGTAAGGAATGATTTTAATAAGTATTTATATCAGCAAAGCACGAACCAGCAGTATGCGATCAGTTTAAAAGGAGGGTCTGCAACCCAGTCCTGGCTGTTTTCGAGTGGCTATGATAAAGATCTTAGTAACCTCGCAGCTGGCTACGACCGGGTGAATCTTCATTTCCTGGACTCTTTTAAGCCAATTAATAAGTTGCAGGTCAATACCGCCATATATTATACCCAAAGTACATCGACTGCCGGTAAGCCTGGCTTCGGCGATATTACTTCTTATAATGGCGCTTTGTATCCCTATGCAAAATTTGCGGATGTAAATGGCGATGCATTACCGGTGGCAAAAGATTATAGCTTATCCTATTTAGCTACGCTTCCATCGGCGCAGTTAGAGGATTGGAAATATTACCCGCTTACAGACTACCAGCAAATAAACAATAAGACCAATTTGCAGGACTTAACTGCTAATCTGTCTGCACAATACCAGTTGTTTAGCTTCCTGAATTTTAATATGCAATACCAGTACGAAAGACAGGATTCACATACCAATAATTTACAAGGCGCGGGTAGTTATGCAGCAAGAAACCTGATCAATGAGTTTACACAGATTGATGCTTCAGGCAATGTTACGAACATTGTGCCCGTAGGCGGTATTTTAAACCTTTCAGACCAGTTGATAGAGTCACAAAATTTACGCGGACAGTTCAACCTGAATAAAGGCTGGGGCAAAAACGAGGTCAATGCGATAGCAGGATCGGAAATAAGACAGGTGAACACGACCGGGAACGCGAACAGTTTATATGGTTACGATCCGAGCACCCTCACCTTTGGCAATGTTGATTTAACCAATACGTACCCAACTTATGTGACCGGATCATCCCTGTTTATACCGGACAACAAAAGTTTAACCGATACCAGGAACCGTTTTGTTTCCTTATTTGCCAACGCTGCCTATACTTATGATCGTAAATATACTTTCTCTGCCAGCGCACGGAGGGACGCGTCCAACTTGTTCGGGGTAAATACCAATAATAAATGGAACCCGTTGGCGTCTGCCGGCCTTGCCTGGGATATTTCTAAGGAAGGTTTTTATAAAGTAGGGTTTTTACCATACCTAAAACTCCGGGCCACTTATGGACTTAGCGGTAATGTAGATTTATCCAGAACAGCGGTAACTACGATCAGCTACCAGGGAAATTCACCTTATACACAAACGCCGTATGCGGTATATAATACCTATGCCAATCCTGACCTGAAATGGGAAACGGTAAGGATGTTAAACCTGGCCATTGATTTCAGTGCATTGAATAACAGACTATCAGGAAGCATAGAATATTATCATAAGAACGCTAAAGACCTTTTCGGCCTCGCGCCACTGGATTATACAAGTGGCATAGATTACTATATTGTTAAAAATGTAGCGGCAATGAAAGGTAATGGTATTGATATTACCCTAAACAGCATCAATACTATGGGTAAACTAAAGTGGACAACAGCGGTCAATTTCAGTTTGTATAAAGATCAGATCACCGCCTATTATCTGGGAGATCAAACAGGATATGCCTATGTAGGCAGTTCACCGGTCATTTCAGGAATTGTAGGAAAACCTGTTTACTCTGTTCTGTCTTTTAAATCTGCGGGGCTTGATCCATTGAACGGAAATCCGCGTGGCTACGTAAACGGGCAGGTCAGTGAAGATTATAACACGATTTATTATAATAGCCAGTTGTCTGATCTGAAATACAGCGGGTCAGCTTTACCCACAAAATTCGGATCAGTAGCCAACACATTTACTTATAAAAATTTATCCCTGACCGTAGCAGCCACTTATAAACTGGGATATTATTTCAGAAAGACCTCTGTTGACTATGGGCTTCTTTTCAATAATGGTCAGGGTAATGCTGATTTTGCCCTGCGCTGGCAGAAACCAGGGGATGAACTGCATACCTATGTGCCATCGATGGTCTATCCTGATATTCCTGCACGGGATGCTTTCTATGGCGGCTCCGAAAGTTTGGTAGAAAAGGGCGATCATGTGAGGTTGCAATATATCACCCTCGGTTATGAATTTAACCGGAAAACGATGCCCCGGCTACCTGTTAAGACTCTGCAATTATACACCAATATCAATAACCTGGGAATTATCTGGCGGGCGAATAAAGACCATATTGATCCTGATTACTACTATAGCGGCAATACGTTAAAACCTCCGCTTACGATAGCGTTTGGTTTAAGAACCTCATTTTAATTTACCGTATGCTTAATTCCAAGACAATTAAAAATCATGAAAAAATTCAATCCCATCATTATACTGCTCTTTCTTTGTATTATAGTTTCCGGCTGCAAGAAGTTTCTTGACGAAAAACCGGATGCCAAACTTGCGGTGCCGACAAGCCTTGTTGATTTTCAGGCATTACTGGATAGTTACCCGGCCATTAATAATTTCGATCCGGGATCTGGAGAAATATCAGCCGACAATTATTACCTCACGGACGCGGTTTACCTGGCCCTCCCACAGGAAACTTCCAGAAGAATGTACACATGGCAAAAAGACAATCTGTTTTTACCACAAAGTAATGATTGGTTTTATTCCTACAGGCCGGTATTCACGTCAAACACGGTTTTGGAAGGATTGCACAAGATAACCCTGACTGCAGGAAATCACAATGATTACAATAATGTAAAAGGACAGGCCCTTTTCGTGCGGGGGAAAGCATTTCTTCAGATCGCTGGCTTGTGGACTTCTGCCTATGATGCAAGCACAGCGACTACTCAGCTGGGTATTCCCATCAGACTAACGTCTGATTTTAATGAGGCTTCGGTCAGAAGTAACCTGCAAGAGACCTACAACCAAATCATCACCGATCTTTCTTCCGCAGCTGCCTTGTTACCCATAACACCTTTGCAGGTGATGCGGTCATCAAAACCTGCCGCGTATGGCCTATTAGCCAGGACTTATCTTAATATGAGGCAATATGACAAAGCGGGGCTTTATGCAGATTCCTGCCTGCAATTAAATCATGCTTTATTGGACTATAACACCCTAAATACTGCTGCAAACTATCCGATAGCACAATTTAATATGGAAGTGATCCATGAAAATAAAATTCCTGTTCCCGCACCATTGAGTAATTCAAGAGCAAAGATAGATTCTGCACTTTACCGTTCTTATATGGCAAATGATCTGCGTAAAACGATCTTCTTTAAAGCAAGTACTGGCGGAACTTACGCTTTCAAAGGTAGCTATGAAGGAGGAGGTAACTTATTCGGGGGGATAGCAACCGATGAAGTTTATTTGATCAGGGCAGAATGTTTTGCAAGAGCGGGGAAACTGACCGAAGCCGCAGATGATCTGAACATATTATTAAAAAACAGGTTTAAAACGGGAACCTTTGTGCCGATTAGTGCTTCAGATCAAACTATTTTGCTGACGGCCATACTGAACGAACGGAGAAAGGAGCTATTAATGAGGGGGTTGCGGTGGATGGACCTAAAAAGGTTAAATAAGGAGGGGGCTAATATTACTTTAACGCGAAAGGTAAACGGACAAACTTATACTTTATTCCCGAATGATTTGCGATACGCATTACCCATACCTGATGACATTATTCAGTTAACCGGAATGCAGCAGAATCCTAAGTAAAAGGAAGGCAGTGCTGATTTGCATTGCCGTTCCTTTTTTTGTTTGGTTAATCCTTTGTAGATATGGCCTGATCCCTGATCTGGGTGTCAGTGCGGGCATTTAACCAGGTTTGCAGATCTCCTGTTACGCTTACCACACAAGGCAAGGCTGTTCCGTCACAAGATGGCCCTGAGCCGCTGACAACGGAATAATTTGATGCGGTTTTATCCTGGGACAGCGTGGTGCCATTGAATTGGTATTGAACCGGTGGCAGAACTTTGATCTTATGATCTGGTGCTTTCATCGCAATTGCTGCGCCTACACCTAATACAATTGTAAACATGGCCACTATAGCCATAACTTTGTTTTTGAACAGTTTGGTGTTCATCATGATTGAACTTTTTATAATAGCAAAAAAGGGCTCCAAAAACTTTATATTTATAATTCGATTAATTCGGTTGCTCGTGAGGTGAGCCGCCCCGAAAAGGCTCGTCTGATGTGGCGGGTCTTTTCATGTATTACACGTTGCTGGTGCTACCCGGAAACAATGCAAACTTGCGGTTATGAATCGGACGGTCAAGGAATCTATTAGAAGAGCATGTGTAGTTAGATATTGATCGGATATTTACAATATCGTATCGTAAATATGACTTTATACAACAGAGGATAAAACGGATTGTATAAGTTGCGAAAACAACAGGTATTATCAATCCGCGATTGACCCAGCCCTTTATAAATATTAAGTTTCTCATAGGTTAAATAAGTAGTATAAAGCTACAACTGAATATTCTTATACGGAGTAAACCTCAGTTCAGAAATCAATTACCTTTTGTTCAGAAATGGGTTATTAAATGATAAGCTGCTTCCAAGTTATGGGTGGCCATTGTCCTTGATGAGACGACTGAGCGATTGTGGAGTAATACCGAGATAAGACGCAATGATCTCCTTTGAAATTTTTTGTTCGATTTTAGGGTGTTTTTGAAGTAAGTCCAAATATCTTTCCCAAGCTGAAAGACTAATCAGATCATGAGTTCTTTTTGTGTGATACGAAACATATTGCAGCATTAGACATCTGATAAATATTTCGGCATACGGAAACGCATCAATAAGGTCTGACAGTTGTTGCCTCGATATAGACAATAATCTGCTGCCAGGCATCACCTCAATATATAATTGGGATGGAGTGCGTTTTAAAAAGCTTTGAGGTTCTGTAATAATGGTTTGCTCATCCCATAAGCAGATAGTGTACTCTTTCTCCTTTAGTTCATCGTCATAATAACCCCTTGCCATCCCATTTTCGACAAAATAGAGGTGATCAGCTATCTGGCCTGGATTTAACAAAAGCTGACGATGGGTATGATGGCTAAAACCAATTTTTGAATTGATATAATTTATTAACTCTTTGCGATTTGCCTCATTTGTCAGTTCTTTCGGAAGCGGATTCATGCTGAAAAGCACGTCAAATAAACGATGTGTCTGCATAGGAATATTCTAGAAGGTGGAACTTGCAGGAGATCTTAACTCCTATAATCTGGGTCAAATTTACCGTGCCGGCGAGGTGATCTAAATACTCAAATCAGGGATATGGTATTACTAAATAGGGGTATATTTAATGACAAACGAGCGCAAAGTTATTGTTCGCGACGATTCTGCAGTTTATGAATTAACGCCGCCCTGTTATTTACTAAGGCTTTTCTGAAGATATTTTGAATGTGCTTTTTAACGGTTTCACTTGAAATAAACATGCTATCGGCGATTTCGCTATTTTTCATTCCTTTATACAATTTCTGAACGATTAGGATCTCTGTTCTTGTTAAACTGTAATGCAAGCAACTAGCCAGGAATTCTTCCGGGCTGATACCATCAATGGCCGATTCATTAAGTTTCCGATTAAACTCCTGTCTTGCATTGGTGACAGATTTAGCCAAATAAAGAACTGTGATTATGATGATTCCCGTATTCGTGCAAAGCACTTCTATTAACTGACTTTCTTCTACCAGGCCGAAGAGTGCTAATGCTAACCAGGGAGTAACCGCACAGTACATCGATACTTCCTCCAGGTATTCGTTCTTATTACGATTTACCTCATGCTTATGCCGAATCGCCGTAAACATAACCCAAAGCAAAACAATCGCATAAATAAAGGGTACAATCATCCCAAAACGGATATCTACATTTAACTTGCCATTTATCGCATAGACAATGACAAAGAATATAAGATAGGGAAGCATCAGGAACAATGGTACTCCGAACAGTGCGTGCCAACGCAATTCTTTCAGTTCAAATCCTCTATAAAAATAATATGGGAAATAAGAAGCCATAAGAAAACCAGTGCCGTAGGCAATCATTTCCTGGATGTTAATGGGGATATTAATTTTTGGATCAGGAAAGAGGCCGCCGGTGATATTGTATAACAGCATTAAAAACAGCAATAACAAATATCGGCCACGATTTTTATCTCCCGGCCAATAAAAGTAACTTGCCAACTGGAAAATGAACATCAAGATTTCAAGTCCAATGAATATAGCGGTTACGATATGAATTTGAGTTCCGAATACCAGCATAATATTACTTATCTGGCTCCCGTTTCAAAAAGAATAGGGTATACCCCAATTCCAATTGATTATAGGTGTGAAAACCAAGTACTTCATACCAGGGTATGTTCCTTAAAGTGGAAGTTTCCAGATATACCGGTAGATGTTTTCGGTTTGATTCAGCAATGATCTCTTTCATTAATTTGCTGCCGATGCCTTTGTGCTGAAATTCCGGATCAACACCAATAAACCATAGATAGGCTATATTTTCTCTGGGTTGCAATTTTTTGATTTTTTCCTCACGCTTTAATGCTTTGCTTATCCCGCTCAGGCCTACGGCTTGAACAATCAGCCTTATATCAAGCCATATTGACTTTAGCGTGGTACGTTTTTGTTGCGGATACAATATTAATGCACAGGCATTTTTATCATCAGATAACCATACTTCGCCAAATAACGAACATATCTCATAAGAGTAATCCATTAATGCTTGTATACGTCGCGCTCTTTTCTCATCCTTTCTGATGATGAAATTTACACTCTGGTTATCTTCAAATGAACTAATTAACACCTTTATCACCGTTGTTTTGTCAACAACTTCAGCCTTGATCATAGTTAGATAAATAAAGTAAATAGCAGCATTCTACTTCACATCTCAATTTATCTGTACCTGTATAAAATAACTTGCTACGAATATTTTTCAACAATGCGATAAGTCGAGGTGAATAAAACCGGATAAAATTAACTATTGTTTAATTATCGTTTACCAATTGGTAAGGTCAGTATCTCCCGAATATTTAGCTGTCTGTCCCGAAAAAGCCCTATTGTATAGAAAATGGTCAGTAAGAGCAGCTAACAATCATTCTTTTGAAGAAATAAAACGCATCAGGTTCAAAGCGAACTACCGCTACTATTTGATAAGAATGTACCATGAAGTTGAAAGTATTAGATATGCCCCTTTGCCGAACGCCTGTGTTCAGTGTAACAGATGACCTGAAGGAAAGATGGCAGAATTTGAAAATACTTATTAGCCAGGCATCACCTTCGTTTTATAAGATCATTGAAAATTTAGAATTTCACGAATTAGAAACAGGCGACAAAAAAATAAGCTTTTCCGTATGGAAGTATTTTAACAGGGCTAAATATAGGGCAACGCCTTTTGGGGGCTTAGCCGCGTTTACTATCCTTCCGTTTTCAACCGACACATCACCCTTAGTCTTGGATGGAGATTTGTTAAGCAAACACTTTGTAGACTGGCAGCAAAAGGATTCATATACAAACGATGTTACCAAAGTCGTCCATGACTCGGTATGGTTTCACACCAATTCTTCGGTTTATACGGTTGGGGATGAAATTCGCTTTATTCGTATCAAACATGGATGTTTTGAAATGGCTTCAGTAATAGGGTTTCCGGAACTTAGTGCTATTATAACCCTGTGTAAAGAAAAAACTACTAAACAGGAAATTTACGATCACGTACAGTCTAATTTCGATCTGCATATAAAATCTATTGACGGACTGCTCGAACAACTTTTAAACCTTCAGCTCCTTTTAACTGAGTTGTTTCCAAATGTAACCGGTGAAGATTATTTTGAAAGGTTAAATTTTGAAAAGTCTGCATTAACCAGTATGTACACTATTTCAGAGCGCAGATTTATCACAGGCGGTTTCAGCGAAAGAAAGGTCAAGGAATTTCCAGGTTTGATAAGATTTTTACAATTGAATTTATCCGATGCTGGTAATAGCTCATTGACTACCTTTCGTAACGCATTTCTTAAAAAGTTTGAAAAAACTGTTGTTCCACTCAATATTGTAATGGACCCCGAAATCGGGATTGGCTATGGCAACCTGGGCGATCAGTTGAAAGATCAGGTGCTGATTGATATCTTAGAAACTACACGACAAAACGAACGGTCTTTACAAATTCCTAATTCCAAATTATATCATTTTCTATTGGACTCGTTAATAAAGGGCGGCGATATCCGGCTGGAGGAGTTCGACGGGCCCTCAACTCAAGTCTCGAAACCTCTACCAAATACCTTTAGCGTCATGTATCGCTTTTTTGGCGATCAACCTGTTGTAGAAAATATGGGCGGCTGTACAGCAAATGCATTAATTGGCCGTTTTACTATTGCAAGCCCGGAACTTGAAAAACTGGGCAAGCAAATCGCATCCATAGAAAAAAAGGCAAACCCTGATATAATTTTTTTCGACATTGCCTACCAAGCTGAAAGGCAAGTCGACAATGTAAACCGGCGAAAACAACTTTATGACAACGAGTTGCCCATACTGACCTGGTCATGTAATCCGTCGCCGATAAGTTTTGACGATATTCTTGTTGGGATTAGCAATTCCGAGGTAATTCTTTGGTCAAAGAAACTTGGAAAACGACTGGTCCCGCGTATTCCATCAGCATACAACTATACCCGTTCAGATTTGGCTGTTTACCGATTTTTGTGTGATCTCCAACATCAGGGCATAAAGTCTGACCTGAGTTTTAAAATCCAGCAATTTTTCCCTAACCTCCAACGCTATCCGCGAGTAGTATATAAGAGTATAATTATTTCACCAGCCATGTGGCTGTTGCCAAAGGACATCTTACAAAATTTAGAAGCAGGTCACCAATTAAAAGCGCAGGCCGCTTTGAATTACTGGCTTAAAGTAAGCCAGATCAATTTTCGTCTTAAGGCAGGCTTTGCAGATCAAACTTTATGCTTTGACCCTGCTATAGAAGCAGATAAAATTGCTTTCCTTCATTTTTGCCGCCAGAACCAACAAAAGGCTATATACATTTCCGAAGCGTTAATAACAAACGAATTAGACATTACAGATGACAAGGGTAAACCATATGTAGCCGAATATATTGTACATTATGGACATGAAGGTAATATCTATTCTGGAAGTCAATATTTAACAAATTTCACGGAACATAATCGGCCCTTAAAAAGTATCTCTTTGCCAGGAGGTGATTGGCTGTATTTTGAAATATATTGTCTTCCTTCCAAAAGTAACGCTGTGCTGACTAACCAAATTGCTGCTTTTTTGAAAGAAGGTGAAAAAAACATAAAAAAATGGTTTTTTATCCGGTATGAAGACCCTAAACCACACCTTCGGTTACGCCTGCAATTAAAGGATATATCTCAAGGTTACCTTACCATTAGTCGCTTAAATTCATTAATGGAAGAAGATTGTTTAAGTGGATTAATTTCCGAAATTCAAATAAAGACTTATTTCCGGGAGGTGCATCGATATGGCGCTACGAGAATTGACTTTGTTGAAAGTTTTTTCTGCACCAATAGCAAATTGATATTGTCTTTGCTGAAAAAAAAATACACTACCGCGTATCTATATGCTGATACTTTAAGGTTAATGAAACGATTTTTAGAACTCTGTTATCAAGATCTAGCTGCCCAAATAGCCTTTGCCACTAAAATGGCAAATAGCTTTAGCGAAGAATTGAATATGAATCCGGAAACTTTTAAAAAAATAAATCAGTCATTCGAGAAGCACAAAGAGGCCAGGCAAGTGCCCCCAGTTAGTGGTAGGTTGGTTCGTTGTTGCGAAAAGCAATTTCTTAAAATCATGAATCGTTGTGATAACAACATTGATCGAGCTAGTATGCTAGGGGATTTATTACATATGCACGTCAACCGATTATTTTTGTCTGACCAGCGGAGTCATGAGGCAATATTATATCATTACCTGGTGAAAAACCTAAAGACTCACCAGGCCCTTTCAATTGTGAAAAGGGGATACCCAACTGAACTTTAAAATGATTGGTATCATCCGTATGATAGTAAAATGTTACATCATCGCCATAGGCGTATTTTAATCTATGTTGTATGTTGCTTAAGCCCATATGGTTTCCAGCAACCTTTTTTTTGTTGTCTATTAAATTGTCGGTTTCGATAAAAAGTGCCCCGTCTTTCAAATAAATACGGACCAATGCATCGTGTCCGTGCTCTGTTAAGTTACCGTGCTTAAAAATGTTTTCTACCATTGTCAGCAGTACTAAAGGAATTAAATGTATTTGCCGGACATCTTCTTCATACTGTAATTGAAAACCTAGCCCGTGATTCTTTCTGATTTGATTCAAATACAAAAGATTTTCTACCTGGTCTATCTCATCTCCTAAAGGAATAAAGTCACCCATTTTGTCAGAATCTATTGCGTAACGCATCATTTCAGCCAGCGTTATAACCGTATCAGCGGCAGTTGGGGAAAGGGATACAATATTGTGATAAATAAAATCCAACGTGTTAAATAAAAAATGGGGATTAATTTGTGCTTTTAGGAAAGCATTTTGGGCTTTAGTCAATTCCTGCTCGGATTTTTGCCGATAAATGATGTCATTTAGTCGCTGTTTTTCAAGCTCATTTGTCTTTCTTTTTTCTTTATTGTAAGTAATCAGAAAAAAGTAGCCTGTTGCAAAGCCAATAAAATAAAGATCTCTAAAAAAAGTTTTTAAGCTATACTGAAAGTTTAACACTAGAGAGCCTTTATTAATAAGAACGTGGATATTGATTAGCAATTTATCCACAAAAAAAGATATTAAAATAAAAACCAGTATTTCCAGCAATAGGACAAGTGGTAGTTTCCACATTATAGTTTTGCTGGTTTTCAATGCCCAGGGTAAAGACCAGTTGGCATGTAAATAAAAAAGGAAAATTATAATAACATAATGCGCAACATATGTTATTGGATTTCCAAATACGCCCAGAAGCCAACCGATTGTAAGCGATTCATATAGAATAAATACGATCCATATTAATATATGGAGCCTGTATTTTTTAAGCCAACTTGTAAAGATTCCTTTCATGATAAACCTCCTTTCTGAATAGAATTTTACCTATTCCAGATAACCATTTTCAATGCCGATTAAATTCACGATAAGTTTCATAAAAAAAGCTTATGAAACGCAAACAATTTAAAATTATCGACACCACACTTTTGGTGTACAAATCCTCTAAATCTTTAAAAAACATTACAGAAACAGAGGGTACTGATCCAACAACGAGCATGATCACAATGACAAAAACTGGCATCTTCGGTGCCGGCAATTCAAATTAATCCTTTAAAGGCAAGGCGTTAATCCTTACGCTTTGCCTTTATCAATTTTTCCGACATAAATGTTGTAAAATCCTTTTTATAATATTCTCCAATAGTAATGCTAAGGCCATTGACCATTTTAATAGTATTGCCATCAATAGAGTCAATATGATCCTTTCCAATAATATAGCTTCGCTGGAATTGCTCAAAGTTTGGGAATTGCCTGAATATTTTGGAAATTTCGGTCAACGACATATAGGTGAGTACTTTTTTGGTTAGCGTATGGATCAGCACATAGTTTTGTTTGCTTTCCACAGCAACAACCTCGTCATACCTGATTTTTACAATCTTTAAATTGTCGTCCTTGTTCTTTACAAAAAAATAATCATCAGGTGCCTTTATATCTGTTTGGGACTTCTCGTCTTTTGGAAAGAGTTTAGTAATGGTAGCGGCAAATTTGGATAGCGTATAAGGTTTCAACAAGTATGCATCAGCCTCCACTTCAAATGCTTCATAACCATATTGGGTATAAGAGGTTGTAAACACCAGCTTACGGGTTTTCTGCCGGATCTCCTTGGATAACTCTATCCCTGTAATTTTAGGCATGTCAATATCCAAAAGTATCAGATCAACCATATCGGCCGTAACCAGGTCAATTAAGGCCTGAACCGGATCAGTATAAGACTTGACTACACTCAAATTTGGAATCGAACTGATGTAAGTTCTCAGTCCCTCAATTGCATAGGGCTCATCATCTATGATAATGCATTTGTTTATGTCCATATAATAGCAACTAATTACGTTTAATCGTTATTCGTTCACATTAACACGTTATTCTTGTAATATGTGTTTTCCAAACGATAACGATGGCAAAAGGCATTAATTAATTAGGATCTTATATCGGGCACTTCTACAACGATAGCTATCTATTTTAGCACCTCCGCTTATCGCGTCAATCTTACAGTAAAGAAAACGAACCCTTCTATGTAGAAAACATCCCCTTTTGGGTAATTAAAGTGAGCTTTCTCCTTTTTACGATTAAATTAGTGAAATAGTTGTTTTGAGGCATGTCGATCAGGCCGAAATTATCGACATTGCTCATAATGAATGAGTTAAAAAAGATTGAATTGTATATTCGACGATAAAATTATTACACTTTGCAAAAGATTAGTTATTTTGTATTAAGTAAGTTCTATTTACACTGCTCTTATGGACAAATTTTTGATCGGCATAATATTAAGAACCTATGTTGAATTGTATTATTATTGATGACGAACAATTTTCTGTTGATGCAATTCTAAAATACATCGAACTTCTCCCAAAACTTTATGTTGTGGCAATTTACAATAACCCACTTAAAGCTTTAGAAAATGTTACCCTGGAGAATAATATCGATTTGATTTTTATGGACATAGATATGCCTTTTTTGTCCGGAATCGAATTAGCAAAAGCTTTAAGGCCTAAAACACAAAAACTAATATTTACAACGTCTCACTCTAAATATGCATTTGATGCATATGAAGTGGAAGGCGATGCCTATCTATTAAAACCCTTTAGTTTTGGGAAGTTTTCAATGACAATCAATCGGTTGTTTCCGAATGAAACGGTTGCCAAGATCCCAGAAATAAGCCACGGCGATGATTATTTTATGGTAAAAAATAAAGAGGAAGACTTGCGGATCGTAAAGGTTGGCTACAAAGAAGTTATCGCTTTTGAAAGTTCACAAAATTATTTGAAGATACACTTGGCAAATAATAAGGTCTTAACCGTTTATTTAACGATTAAAGATATTTTGGAACTCTTGGGATCACGTGATGAATTCAAGCAGTTTCACAGGGCCTTTGTTATTTCGACCGATTGCATAAATTACATAGAAGGCAACATTGTCAAAATGAACAATAATTTATCATTCACCGTTGGCGAAAGTTATCGCGAAAATTTTACATCCTACTTGTCCGGCAAGCTGCTTAAAACCTCAAGGAAGCGGTAAATTCAAATTCAGGTAATTAACAATTACAAGCCGGTTAGCTCTCAGGTTACGACTATTAGAAAACTGATTTTTTTCTAATAGCTGTCTTAATGATATAGCTGGTTCAGGTACTATTAAATGAATTGTTATCCCGATTTTTATAAAACAGCCGTTCTTCCGTACCAATATTCAGTTTACTTTACAAGTATAAAACTGTTTAAGAACCATTTTAAACGCCAATAGAAGCGTTGCCATGGTAACACTGGCTGAATTGTCTGATATCAACTACCGCAGCTTTCATACGCTCCGTTGGGCTAAACCGCCCCCTCCATAAGTACTTACTCAGCATTTTGCAAGAGCCTCGAAATTACTTTAGCTGAATTTATGGGTACTTAAGAATTAAACAACTAGCTCTTTATTAATATTTTAATTATTCTACTCTCCGAAAAACAGCTCTTTTCTGCACAGGGGTGAAAGCTTTGTTTCACCCCCTTTCACTGGTTACGCATATCCATATCCGCTTGCTTTGCCTACATGATTACCACAACGGTAATCGATCAACCGGTTTCGACTGGTGATCAAGCGAGCGTTATTTGACATGAGGGGATAAAGCATTATCCGGCGGGGAGCCGGAAATTTCGCGAAGGTGAGCGTAAAGCCGCAACAATCTGAAAACGCGAAGGCAGGCTGGCAGCCCGGATCGTAGGATCTGACGTGAGTAGTCCCGAAATATATATACCGGCAGAAGCGAATTTCTCGGGACCAATACCCGCTGCCGGTACACTACGCTAATCGTTAGTACGACACCTCATTTTCTTTGAACAGGTGTCTTTTTATTTTTTGCCGGTAACCGGCTTTCCGTTTAACTCAAATCCATTATTTATGTCAAAGTTATTAACCGCCAGGGAGCTGAAGGAACAAGCCTCTCTGGTAGACCTGTTAAGTCGTTTGGGGTATCAGCCCGTCCCTAAGCGTGGTCGTGAAAAAATGTACATTAGTATGCTGCGGGACAATGATAGCAATCCGTCCTTTAGTGTGAATGATGATCTTGGCGTATGGTTTGACCATGGAGCCGGAAAAGGCGGAAACATTATTGATTTTGGTTTGGCCTATTGGAAAAATTTAGGATTTAACGAAGTCGTTAAAAAGATACAGGACGTATGTTCTATTGAACCAACTGAACCAAGGATTTTGCGACCTCGAAAACCTGTCAAGGTCAATCATGTAGTGGAAAAGGTTAGGCCCTTGGGTGCACACCCGGCTATCACGGATTATCTAAAAAGTCGTGGCGTTTTCGAAGTTGCAAAATTTTACCTCAGCGAGGTCTATTATTTTTTAGAAGATGAGAATGATGTTCGTAAACATTATTTCGCGGCAGGCTGGCTCAATGAAAATAATTCATGGGAGGTCCGCAACCGGTATTTCAAAGGCTGTATGGGACACAAAGGAATTACCTTTATACCCGGCCACCCTAAAAAGGCGGCCTTATTTGAAGGCTTTCTTGACTTTTTGAGTTGGCGTTTTGACAATCCCGAGGCGGACCATAGCATTATCGTTTTAAACACGCTGACCTTATTACAACAAGGCATTGCCAAAGCAAAGGCCTTTTCCTGTCTTGACATCTACTTTGACCGTGATAAGGCGGGCAAATTGGCCAGTAGAGATTTCATAAAAGCATTACCCTATGCTACGGACCGTTCATCCGCATACGACGGTTTTAACGATTATAACGACAAAATTAAAGCGCAACTGAAACTACCAGTTGCGGAGGATGGAAAAAAGAATAATTTCTTCTCCAACGTACGGGTACCTTTTGCAAGGTAGGCGTCATGGATATTCCACTATCGCATTATTTAAATACAGTAATCGAAGGTGATTGCCTGGAAATAATGCATATGTTTCCAGATCGTTCTATTGATTTGGTTTTGTGTGATCTACCTTACGGAACCACATTAAATCCTTGGGATATCCCGATTGATTTCACCTTGCTTTGGTTACAATATAAGCGAATCATTAAACCCAACGGCGTTATTGCACTAACTGCCGCTGGCATTTTTACCGGCGCAGTTATCCTAAGCAATCCAGCTTGGTTTAAATATAAGATCGTTTGGATCAAATCAAAGTCCACCAATTTTTTAAACGCCAAAAAACAACCGCTCCGGCGGCATGAGGATATCTGCATTTTTTATAATAAGCAGCCACTTTATCAACCTCAAATGATACCCGGCAAACCTTATAATAGAGGGTGGCGGAGAAAGACAACCACAGGGTGCTATGGGGAGTACAAACCTTCGCCTATTTTAAGCACCAGCGGGGACAGATATCCTTTTGATATTTTGTTTTTTGATGAGGAAGAACCCGACGATTGGTTTTATTGTAAAACCTGTGAGCATGAAGAAACGAGGCCTTATCATCCGACACAAAAGCCGGTTGACCTTGGCCGCTACCTTATTCGGACGTTCACCACACCTGGAGCGGTGGTACTGGATAACGCCTGCGGTTGCGATTCTTTTTTGATTGCCGCTATCCGGGAAGCCCGGAATTTTATCGGCATCGAGAAAAATAACGGGGCCTATCATCAAAAGGTTAAACCCATAGATTTTGTTAAAATAGCTAGGGAGCGGATAGCGGCAGAGCCGCCGCCCAACTTCTTATTTAATGGGTGAAACTCCAAATTGATAATCAGGATTTCCGTTGCTTTTGCAACGGCAAGATGTCTTTTTGTTTCACAAAAAGTCTCTTGCCCTTCCAGGGGGGAGATAAAAAACTTCGCAACTCGTTTTTTCTATGGCTGACCTAAAGAAGTTAATCGGGAGACCAAAATTAGCGGAGGGCAAACGAACCAAGTTTATCAACGTCAGGTTTACTGAAGTGGAATATCGGGAAATTGCCGACCTCGAAAAAGAGCTGGGTATTTCTAAAACAGATCTGATCAGAATGCGCATGCTATCCGATGCGAAAAAAGTCGTAATCAATTCCCGGGAGTTAATTAGATACATTGACAGCGCCGGCGCTGAAATGGGAAGAATTGGAAATAATATCAATCAATTAGCCAAACATGCCAATACGCTAAGATTAAAAAGTGCATTAAACCCGGAGGTTATTACGCAATTCAACTTTTTGTTTGATGAATACATCCATGTTCAACAGCAATTTGAGGTGTCCCTTCGTAAAATCATCAGGGCAATGGGCATTTGAATTCGTGCTACCCTTGTAATCGCAAATTAATCCGGTATGTGTTATCGTATATTAAAACAAGCTATACGGATAAGCAAGTCGACAGATCACAAGATCGATAGATTAGAAGATTCGGAACTCGTAAGATAGCCTGCTTGTTAGTTCGGCAGATCGCAAGTTATGCTGATTCCCTGATCGGTAGCTTATTAGCTATTGAGATAAGCTGATTGGCTGATTTTAAGATTCGCAGATCAGGAGATCGTAAGATTACCAGCTCGTGAGATCGGTTGCTAAGTTGATTGCCAGCTACTAAGATTGCCTGATTGGTAGCTATCGAGATCGGTTCATTTAAAAATAAACAGATCGATAGATAGGTTTTCCTAACGCTGATTAATCAATGATCGCTCACATTCTTGAAAAGCCTTCCCGAACATTTGCCGGTGTGAAGTACAATACGAACAAAGTTGACCGGAATACAGGCGAACTGATGCTGATTGCCAACTTCGGTGCTATCCAGGCACTCAACAATCCCCGGCCACAGGATCTGGTAAACTATCTGTTAATGATTTCAGCACAGAACAAAGGCATTACAAACACACAATTCCATGCCGTCGTTTCGGCTACCGGCCGCAGTTATAGCAAACAGGAATTGACAAAAGCCGCAGTGATGTGGATGAAAGAAATGAAGTACGGCGAGCAACCTTATCTCATTGTCTTTCATAAAGACACAGATAATAACCACGTACATATTGTGAGTTCCCGTGTAGGAAAGGACGGAAAGCAGATTGACCGCGATTACGAACAGGTGCGGGCAGTCCGAAATATGAACAAAGTGTTAGGCTATGACTTTGCTATGCAATACCGGTTTAGTACTAAAGCACAGTTCTATCTGATACTGGAAAACCTACGCTTTCTTGGCCGGGATTACCTCAATGAGGAAAAGATTCAAAAGCGAATACAATCCTATAAACCAGACAAAGCACGAATAGCAGAATTAAAAGGATTGTTTATGATCCACAGAGCAGACACTGATTTTGTCCGGCAGATGAAAACGCAATATGGACTTGACCTTATATTTCATTCTTCGGAAGGTAAAGCGCCATACGGTTATTCGGTCATCGACCATTCCACAAAGCAGGTCTTCAAAGGAAGCGAAATCCTTAACCTTAAAATGCTTTTGGATGCGGACATCAATATTGGTCTGTTACAACACCCGCCAATCATTGACCTATACGACTACCTAAGTGAGAACGCAATAACCTATTATTCCGAACAGTCCACGGAACCAATCTACATTCAGCCGGTGATGATTGCCGATGATGTAGACGACCAGCAGGTGCTTGGCATGAAACGCCGGAGGCAAAGGAAAGCAAGAACAAATACCCGGTAAGGGATAAATCCATGAAAAATTATGATCTGTTTATTTGGCAACCAAAAAGGGGGCGTGGGAAAAAGTACGCTCACCGTCCTATCCGCGAACTACCTGAGCCTGGCTAAGGACTGGCCGGTGACTATCATCGATATGGACTACCAGCAATCCATTTCGCAAAAATTTGAAAAGGCAAAGGTGCTGGAAAATGAAGAGCCTTACGATGTACTGCCGGCGAACCTCGAAAGCTTTCCTCCTTTAATACCCGTCCTGACAAAAAATAAAAAGGATGCGATTTTAATCGACCTGCCGGGTAAGCTCGACGATGACGGGCTCATACCGGTTTTTACATCAGCTGACCTGGTCGTATGCCCGTTTGCTTATGATGAATTCACTTTCGAATCGACTGTTTTATTTACGGTCGTTCTAAAAAAAGTTAATCCGAATGTGGAGGTGGTTTTTGTTCCAAATAGAATCAAAGCCAACGTGAAGTTTGAAATTATGAGTGAGGTAAACGAGCAGCTTTCCAAGTTCGGCAAGATCACCATGGCGATCCCTGATCGTATTGACTTTCAAAGGATCACCACCTTCCAGACGCCCTTATCCCTCTACGGAATTATCACCCCTGTTTTTGAAGAAATATTTGCCGACCGCTTATGGAAAAAATGAAATCATTAGCCGACCAGCTACGCGAAAAAATGGTGAAGCCCGCCGAAAACCCTGGCAATGACCAGCCGGATACTGTAGCAGTTAAAAAAAAGGCGGCTGTATATAAAACCGACAAACCACCCGATGCACCCATATTAAAACTGTTAACCGACTATGATAACAGCGATCATAAGACCATGGTGCATTTCCGTTTTGACAAGCAGACGGTTGATTTTCTCAATCAATTTAAAATAGCGACGGGTGTGGACGCCACCAAATTTGTGGCCTATTCCGTCCGGCAGTTTATCAGTGCACATCCCGAGCTTAAAACAATAATCAAACATTTTATACAAAAATCCTACTTATGACACAGCTTAAATTTTTACTCAGCTTGTTCTGTACCTACGCGGCCTATTACACTATAGTTATTATTAAGGACCAAAAACGCCAAAAGCAAGTGGCAGGAACAGCAGTTGAAGATACGGTTATTGAAGTAGATGTTCCGAAAATCCAACCGTTGATCCCACCGGAGAGAAAGGTGGATAAGTTACTCGTTCATGATACCGTGGTGAGGTCACTATACGCCTACGACAACAGTGACCACAAGCAAATGGTGCATGTGCGTTTTGACGCGCAGACGGTTGACCTGCTGAACAAGTTTAAAATGGCTACCGGTACTGATATAACCAAATTTGTCGCTTTCGCGGTAAAATACCTTTTTGAGTCCAATCCTGAACTCAAAAACATCATCAAACTATACTTACAAAATACAAAATTATGACTTGGATTAAATTCGCATTATGGCTGCTCGGCGTCTATGCCGGCTATTACACCGTCCTGATTTTTTGGGATTACCTGCGCACAAACCGCGGCGAAACCGGAAGTGACAAACATGAACTCACTTTTGTTGAGGACATCCATCCCATTAAATCATTGGTGGAGGAAATAACCGGTTCCGGTAAGGAATCGGCTGTGTCTTTTTCCGGTGGTGTAAGCCTTAAACAGCTTTTCAATCTCGCCCGTGAGGAATCGGTCGAATACATCAAATCCGTTAGCTTCTAATGAATGAAATATCTCCTGTCTGTTTGTTGCTGCCTTATAAGCGCAGCAGCATTTGCCCAACCCGGGATTACCGAGATGCAGCAGGCTAAACAAGACCTGTCTTCCACCTTCTTTTCCGCCTTTGATTGCTGCATGGTTCTCGCCTGCATATTTGGACTATTCGGTGGACTTAGAGTTTACCATAACTGGCAAATGGGTAAGGATCGGATAGATTCGGCTGTTGCAGCCTGGTTTTTTGCATCTTTCTTTATGATCCTATCGGGTCCTTTTTTACGGGCATTGTTCGGAATCTGAATGCCTGTTTTTCTTTAATGCTTCTTTCCCTTGAAGCTGTAAAAGATTCCTGTCTGTACCTTCTTCAAAGTTTAAATCCTTCTTGGATTTGACCGGCAGTATTAGTCTGCTATCCATCCTGGGTGAAATAATCGGGGCGTGTTCGTGATCTGAACGCTCTTTTAGCATAACCGGCCTGCTCCCGGCAGGCTCTAAAAGATCTCCGCCTTTATTTTTTTCTCCAAATTAATGTTTTCAAAAACAAAAAAGTTATGGGCTTCAGCCGTATTGCTGGCCCTTTCGGTTCCCGTATTTGCCCAAAGCGGCGTTAACGGTCTGAACACTGCAACCTCTACCTTAAAAACCTACGTAGCCCCAGTAACCAACATTACTTTGGTGATCGGCGGCATCGTTGGTATCGTCGGTGCCATCCGCGTCTATTCCAAGTGGAACAGCGGTGACCAGGATATCAATAAGGAATTAATGGGCTGGGGAGGTTCATGTGTCTTTCTCGTTGTTTCCGCATTGGTGATCAAAGCTTTCTTCGGCTTGTAAGCATGGCCAGGAAGTATCCTGTTTATAAGGGGCTGCAACGGCCCCTTATATTCAAAGGCTTCAAAGGCAAGTTCATTTACTGGGGTCTTGCTTCCCTTTTAACCGGACTTGTATTTGGAGCTTTAACCATGTCACTGGTCAATATGTGGCTTGGTGCCATGGTCTTGATCGGCTTTATTGTCGGCGGTCTGCTTTTTACCGCCAGCAAACAAAAAGGCGGCCTTCATTCCAAAAGCCGTACCTCAAACATTTACATCCTTAATCATTATGGCCGTAAAAACCTTGTTTAACATTCCCTATGCGGGAGTGGATAAAGATGGTGAATACGATTTACTCATCGGCCTCAACGGCGAATGTTCTGTTGTCATCCAATTGGTAAACCCTGTCATCCGTTATTCCGCTTACCCGGCAGGTTATGAGGAATTCCACCACCTGCTTATTAATGTTGTTAAAATCTTAGGCGACGGCTATCTTCTGCAAAAGCAGGACATCATCAGCCGCTCCCCCTATAAGGGCCCGCCTTCCAGTGAATACCTGCAAAAAAAATATAATGCCCATTTTGAGGGGCGGGAATGCCTGCAGGTTGCCACTTATTTAACGATCACGCGCCAGGTAAAAAAAGGCGCGTTTTATGTTTACGACAGACGTGTTCTTCGTGATTTCAGGCAGGCTATCGGAAAAGTCCTGGATGTACTGCCATCAGCAAAAGCACTTATTGAAAGCCAATTGAACCAATTGGTCTTACAAATGCTGAGTATGGATTTTGGCAGGTCCAATATTGTTCTTGATAACATTGCTCCCTCGGAAACCGAGATCAGGATGGGCGAAAAGTCGCTACGCTGTATCAGCCTGGTCAATATTGACAGTATTGATCTTCCGCCCGACGTTTCTACACACATTGAATTAAATGATAAGGAGAGCATGCGTGGGTTTCCCGTAGATTTCATGTCATTCCTCTTTAAGGTGCCCGGTGTGGATGTGATCGTTTATAACCAGGTCATTGAAATACCAAACCAGATAGTGACGCTCAGAAAACTGGAGCAAAAAAAGAAAAGACATTCCGGGATACCTGACCCTGCCAACCAATTATGCGTGGAGGATATTGATCTACTGCTGAATGATGTAGCCCGCGAAAGCCAGTTACTCGTTAATTGCCATTTTAATATCCTGGTGGCTGCTCCAGTTGCCGCCATTCAAAAGGCCGTCAATTTTGTGGAAAGCTCGCTCTTCCAGTTAGGGATCATCCCCAGTAAAAATGCCTACAACCAACTGGAACTTTTTCGTACCGCGCTGCCGGGGAACGGCGTAGAGTTAAAGGAATACGATTGGTTCCTGACTACCTGTGATGCAGCGATCTGCTTTTTCTTTAAAGAATCCCTGCCAAAGGATGAGCCTTCCGATTTTTTGATAAAGTTTACTGACCGGCAGGGTATCCCTGTAGGCATGGACCCGGCCGATCTGCCCATGCGGACGGGCCGCATCAATAACCGGAACAAGTTTGTACTCGGCCCCAGCGGTTCAGGTAAAAGCTTTTTTATGAATGCACTTATAGAGCAGTACATGCTCTATAACATGGATATGGTGATCGTGGATACCGGCCACTCTTATTCTGGCCTATGTTCTTACTACAATGGGAAATATATCACTTACACCGATAAAAACCCCATCACAATGAACCCGTTCCGTATCACCGAGGCGGAATATAACATAGAAAAGAAGGATTTCCTCTGTACACTGATCGGGGTAACCTGGAAGGGTGCCGAAGGAACGCTAAGCCCGGTGGAACGCGATGTAATCGCAAATGTGATCTCAGCCTACTACAGCACATTCTTTGCTGAAAATGGTGATTTAAGCTTCAATACCTTTTATGAATTCGCACTGGAAAAAATTCCGGAGATCAAGACCGAGGAAAGGATCGTGTTTGATTTTGACGAATTTAAATATGTCCTTAAAAAGTTTTACAAGGGGGGTGAGTTTGCCCGGTTACTGAATGAGGACACCGATAAATCATTGTTTACCGAGCGCTTTATTGTGTATGAAATTGATTCCATTAAGGAAAATAAGACGCTCTTTCCACTCGTCACACTCACCATTATGGACGTCTTTATCCAAAAAATGCGTTACCGGTCGAACAGGCGGAAAGCTTTAGTGGTCGAAGAAGCATGGAAAGCCATCGCAAGCCCGCTTATGGCAGGCTATCTTTTGTACCTCTACAAAACTGTACGGAAATTTTGGGGTGAAGCCATAGTCGTCACCCAGGAACTTGGTGACATCATCGGAAACGTTGTGGTTAAGGATAGTATCATTAATAATTCAGATACCATCTGCCTGCTGGACCAAACTAAATTTAAAGACAATTATAATGATATTGCCGCCTTGCTATCCATCAACGAAACGGAAAGGCGTAAGATATTTACCATTAACCAACTGGACAACACGGAAAATCGGGGTCGGTTTAAAGAGGTATATATCCGTCGCGGCGCTGTTGGCGAAGTTTACGGCGTAGAAGTGTCGTTGCAGCAATACCTTACTTATACTACAGAAAAACCGGAGAAATCGGCGGTGGAAAGTTACACCAGCCGTTTCGGTTCTTACCCGGATGGCCTGGATGCCTTTATCCGGGACTTTAAAGGCAGCGGTAAATCTTTACCTGCCTTTATTTCACAGGTTAATCAAAATCAGCAACCATGAATAACAACCTATTTAAAAATTCATTTTTAGGCATTGTACTATGCGTTTGCATTTGCAATGCGCATGCGCAGACACTGACCGTTGACCCGGCCGTATCGGCTGCGATAGCTGTTAACGCAGGTGTGATCAACGGCCAGTTGAATACGACCAATAATAAACTTGACCTCATCCAAAAAGGCCAGTTGGCGGTAACCGGTCAGCTTGTTATCGTAAATGACCTTCAAAATAAGATCTACCAGGGACTGAGCCAGGTAGCATCAGTCATCAATAACCTGACAACCATCAAAGAGATCGCCGAATGCGGCACTGATATTATCAGCGATGTGGAGGCATCTGTAAAGCTTGCCAAATCCGACCCCGTATTATTGCTATTCGCAGAGCAGGGTGCCCGCGACTTTGAAACAAGGGCGGCAACCCTTGCTGCGGATGTGAGTGCCTTTGTTCTTAAAGGCGGAAATAACCTGATGGATTCCGGTGAGCGCGGTAAAATGCTGAACCATATAGCAGATGAAATGCGCATCCTGCGCGGTATAGCCTATGGTATGGACAGGGCGATGTACTGGGCGAAGATCAACGGTATTTTTCGCTCACTAAACCCCTGGGCAGAATGGCAAAATCAGGATGTCAGGATAGCCAATGATGTTTTAACAAATGCTAAATACCTGAAGCAATGAAATATGAATTATTCCTGATTTGTCCGCCCTGGAAACAATATAGGGCGTACAAAAGATCAAATAAGATCATGACCGACAGTATCCCTCCCAGTACGTGGCGGGCGCTCAGGGCCTTTAACTTTATAGAAACCTGTCTGGCCGAACTGGCTTTTCAGGAGCATGTCGTCCTGGTTTGGGTAACCGAAAAATTCACCGAAGAATGCCGTGAATATATAGGCCGCCTCGGATATCAGTATGACACTTACCTTATCTGGAAACGGCCAAAATGGAAACGCGGCAGCACAACGGAAGTTTTTGAGTACCTGATGGTATTCCAAAAGGACGGTTACAAAGTACCCGCAATTGATTTTCCAGACCCTTTGGAATCACCGTTTACAGGCATGGTTAAATGCAAGGGTCAAAAACCCGAAGACGCTTACGTCCTGATAGAAGCCTTATATCCCACACGGGCCAAGGTACAAATCTTTGGAAACTGCCAGCGCCCTGGCTGGGACGTGTTTCAGCGCAACGACACTTAATCAGATTTTTATGAAAAAAATATTAGCCATTTTAACCCTATGGACAGGTATGGGATTACCCGCTTTAGCACAGCAAAAGATACTTGACATCCCAGCACTCCACCAACTTGTTGCTGAGTCGGAATCTGAAAACAATCTTCAGGTAAAGGCGAAGAATCAACAGGCGGCGGCAACAGCAAACGAACAAGCTAACCTTACCCTGCTGGACAAGATGAAAAAAATGTACCGCACTTTGCAACAGCGATACAATACCCTTGGTACCGCCATCAACATCGCCGACATCGGGATTTATGCGACACCCATGGTGGAACGCATCGTTAGTAATCAGTCGCAGATCGTCCAACTGGTGCAGAAAAATCCTGCATTAATCGCCATCGGTTACCAATCTGCCTTGCAATTTGCCGGTCAGGCAAAAAGCCTGGTAGCTTATGTGACCGGGCTCAGCCTATCACTGGGTGATGTGAACCAGATGAAAGCCTCCGATAGAAAACTGCTTTTTGATTTTGTAATTTCTGAATTAAGCAACATCCAGGACCTTTCCGGAAACATGCTCAATATGATGCAGTATTCCAGCCTCGCCTCGTTGTTACGGGCCGCAAACCCATTTCAGAATTTTATAGATGCCGATAAGTCTATCGGCAGTGATATCATTCAAAATGCCAAATACTTAAAATGAAAAACTTATGGTTTGTCAGCGTGCTACTGATATGTTTCCAATATGTAAAGGCGCAGGAATACGTGATCGATTACCAGCACCTGATTGCTGTTTCCCAGAATGCCGCCGTAAGGAGCAGCGCAGAAGTGACCCATGACCAGTATCTCGGCAAGATTAATAATAACATCAATGACCTGAATACCAATGTAGGTTCCGTAGTCCTCGCGCAAACTATGATCTATAATGGGCTATCTAATGTCAATTCAGCTTTAAAGGACGGGCTTGCAGTAAAAAACATAGCGGTGATCATTGCTGACATGACGGGGTATATTAATCAGGCATTGGCGATGGCCAAAAGTGAGCCATACCTACTCGTCTTTGCCGGGAATATGGCTTCTGAAATGCGAACGAGGTCACTGGCATTGGTAACCGATGTTTCCGGCTATGTACTCAAAGAGGGCAACAACGTTTTGGCAGACTATAACTCCCGCGACCAGCTATTAAGCAAGGTTATTACTCAATTGCAAATATTGGACGGCTTAGCCTATGGTACCTGGAAAGCCATGTACTGGGCAAAGGAACGCGGCGTTATCGCTTCGCTCAACCCGTTTGCCAATTTCATCAGTCAGGACACCCGGATTGTTGATCAGATCATTCAAAACGCTAAATATTTACACCAATAACCATCAGTCCCAATAGTTGGATGATGCTTGAATACACTTACAAAAACAATTGAATCATGAAAAAATTCTTAATTCCACTGCCATTTTTAATGCTGGCGCTGATACATCATTGTTTCGGCCAGGCCGTTGCGCAGGATAAAGCCGTCCGATACCAGGAGGAACGTATGGTCTACCTGCAATGGGACCAGAATAAGTTTGAACCCAAAGCGGGATTTCTAAGTCTTAACCCGTATTACTGGCTCACCTGGGGGCTGTTTCATCCCAATTATCATAAAACAGACCTCCGACCACTTAGCGCAGCCGGACCACAAACACAACGCCTTGCGTTAGTTGCAGCTATGAATACAACAGATAATAAGTATAAACTCCAATCAGATACAGTTAGGAATACCGCATTATCCGAAATCGCCAATCAATCAGGACTGATTTCCGATGCAGACCCTTTATGGCAACTCTATTACAGCAAAGAGCTGAAACCGGTGCTTAATTATTCAATGGCGTCCATCTTAGCCGGACTCGCCCCCCAGGTCAGCACAAAACTGGTTTCCGAAGGCTTGTATAGCTGGTACAAAAATGAGCTGGACATGTTAAAGGAACGTATCAATGCAGCTCATACGACTACGATGGATCGTGGTGCGCGCATCCTGGCTTATCACCGCTACCTGATGGAATACCGCAGGCTGGCCGGAGTCTGGGCAATCCGAACCTCATCGGCGCAAGCCACGCTAAATATGACCGCCCAACAGCAGAAGTTACAAGCTGGACAGGTTACCGTCACCAACTGGACGCCACAAACAGACATCCAGATCGCAAATAAAGTTTTACAACATCTGCAATGAAAAGGAAAATAATTTTAGCAGTACTGCTATGTTTATGTATATCCGCAGTATTTGCCCAAACAACAACCAATACCGACAATACCAAAACTTTGCAGTTTCTACAGGGCGACGGGGTTTATGAAGCCGGTGTAATGGTTTTTTTAAAAGGGCTTAAAGATTCCGTATGGACGCATTTCGGCCTGTTTATTACAGATGCTAAAGCACTTGCCGCCATATTTATGATCATCTTTTTTGCCATTAAATCATACGAAATGATGGTAGGTGACAAGCAATTGGAAATTATGCCGTTGTTACGGCCGTTCGGTTTGGCAATGGTTATATTATGGTGGGGCGCGTTCACTAAGATGATCGCATTCCCTACTGACCTGGTGACTAATCAAACGGAACAGATGTTTAACAGTGAGCAAACCATTGTTGATAATTTGCGGCTAAACAGGTCAAACCTGATGCTTGCTGTTGCCAATTCCCTATATACTTATCAGGCTCAAACCGAGGTCGCTGAAAAAGAAAGCGACACCTGGTATGGACAAGCCTGGGATTCGGTAACCAGTACCGTTAAGGAGGGTATCAGCAGCGTTGTTTCTCCGTTACTTGAATTAAAGAACCGGCTTACCGTGGGTATGCAATTGCTCTTTACACAACTGCTTGAACTATTGGGCATATGGATCTTACGTTTGGCCGTGTACATCATTTTTATGATACAGATCATTTACTCCTCTATTCTGATTATTCTTGGCCCTTTCGCTGTAGCCGTGAGCATCCTGCCGGCATTCCGCGATAGCTTCAGCACCTGGATCGCCCGTTTTATTTCGGTTAACCTTTATAGCGGGATAGCTTACCTGATCATGTATCTTACCGGGCTAATGCAGGAATATGCCTTAACTTCAGAAATCAGCAAGTACAAGGAGCTGGTTGGTGAAAATGGATTGAGTGCCAATCTCGAAAAGATGGCCTGGTTTGCCGGTAATGGCATCTTATCCTTCGGTACGGTAATTATTGTATTTCTGATTGGCGCTATCTGCATGTTCACCGTGCCCAGTATCTCTACCTGGATCATCTCGACCTCCGGTATCAGTTCTGCTACCTCCACTTTTGGCCGCAGCGCAGGTACCGTGGTAAGTATGGCCAGGAAAGCAACCGGCAGCTTCTTTTAAAATCTTCATTTCTCTTTCTCCTTTGATGTCAGGCTGATCCGCAGGTGCGGGCCGGCCTTTTCTATTTAACGCTTTTAATAATGATCATAAAAAATATAGAAGCCAAAATAAGGTTAGCCACTTTCATTGCAGCCGGTAGCCTGCTGACTTCGCTCATCATTGTCGGTATAAATTGTCTTTATGCCTACAAAATGGTTTCCAATGCACAGAAAAGTATTTATATCCTGGATAATAATATCCCGATTCTTGCCCGCCAAACCGATGTGCAAATGAACCGCCCCGCTGAATACAGGGCGGATGTTGACCTTTTTCATTCCCTTTTCTTTTCCTTAACCCCGGATGATAATTACATGGAATACCAAATGAAAAAGGCCATGTATCTCGTCGATCAATCCGGGATGGAGCAATACAATAATTTGAAGGAAAATGGTTTTTTTAACTCTATCCTTTCTTCAAGTTCAGTACTAACCCTGCAAACAGATTCCATTTGGGTGGATTTTCCTAAACATTATTTCCGCTATTACGGCAAACTTAAAATTGACCGCCGCAGCTCTACGGTGGTCCGTTCCCTGATAACGGAGGGGTACCTGAAGGATATCCCGCGAAGTGATAATAACCCGCACGGAGTCCTGATCACCAATTGGAAAACCCTTGAAAATAAAGACCTGCAAGATGTGGAAAAGAATACATTCTAACAGAGATCCCAGGGATACTTTGTACAGCGAAATACATAAAGAATTTGATAGCTATTTCGCTATTGCCGGGAACGCAGCCAGGCGCCTGGCAAATGCCTACCCCAGGTTCATTATGGGTGCCATGATCTTCCTGATGGCACTATCATTCGTGTTGTCTTTTACTGTTTTTCGCAAATCCGAAAAAGCCAATATAACCGTTGTCAAAAAAGTTAACCCGGTGGAGGATGGCTTTCGCCAGATCTTACAGGCGACCGGCAATATCCGGGAAACCATGAAACTTAAAAAGCTGGTGGATAGCCTGACCGCCAAAAAACAGCTTTCAGCAGTAGACAGCACTTTACTGGATAGTGCCCTTGATCGCCTATCCAAAATTCACCAAACACTTAAATAGAAAACGATGGAAATTAATTTTAAGCAGCCTAAATATATGCTGCCGCTCATCCTGTTGCCCTTTTTATGTCTTTTCTTTTATGTCTGGCATAGCGGGTTTTCCAAACCAAAGCAGGCAGTTAGCGAAAAAGTCGGCTTGAATGGTTCTGTGGGTAACGTTTCAGCGGATGTCCGAAAGAAACAATTGACGGATAAGCTCGACGCCTACAGGAGCACCTACAAAGAGGCCGATGGCTTAACAGCCGTAAATGTGATCCCTCGTGAAAATTCAAGTAACCCCGCTTTTAACAATGACTATTCTGATCAGCAAAAGAAAAAGCTGGATTCTATTCAGCAAGCCATGAAGCTAAAGTTCGGTACAGGTAATTCTACGGGTGTGAGGCAAGAACAACCAACAGGCTTATCACATGACCAGCAGGTTGCCAAAGCAATTGAAGCAATGCAACACAGGCAGGCTAATCCCTCGCATCCGGTTGTTGCTGTAACGAAGGAAAAAGATCCGATGGAAGTTTTCAAAGCACAAATGGCCATCATGGATAGTATCAATAAAGGGAATGACCCGGCCTATAAAGATGAGTTAAAGAAAAAACAAGCTGCTGATAAAGTTGCCAAGCTAAAACAAAGCCAGGTCAAACTTTCGGTTGAAAAAGCTGATGCCATTTCCACGGACTTTAATACCGTTCTGCCGGATAAGGAGCCTGCTTTTATTAGTGCAGTGATCGACGAAAATGTGACCGGGTATGCAGGATCACGTTTACGGTTAAAACTGTTGGAAGATATTAAGGCAGGTAATAGCCTGATTAAAAAAGGCACTTACCTTTTCGCCCTGGTCAGCGGCTTTACAGAGCAGCGTGTTACGCTGTCGGTAACATCCATCCTGTATGACGGGAAGATCCTTCCTGTCAAATTGGATATCTATGATATGGATGGATTACCCGGCCTGTATGTACCATCATCTGCATTTCGTGACTTTACGAAAGATTTGGGTAGCAATTCCGTGCAGGGCGTAACCATAGATGGCAGTTCCGGTAATAGCCAGTTTATCATGAGCTCGCTGGATAAAGTATTTCAATCCACCTCATCAGCCATCGCCGACCTCATCCGCAAAAACAAGGCGAAGCTTAAATACAATTCCTACCTCTATCTGATCGACACCGACGCGTTGCAAAACGCCCAAAAGTCCTATTAACTGAGCAGTACTCATTTTGACTGTATACGATTATTAAAAACATAAATAAACATGAAAACGATCTTATTATATCTATTGGTGCTATGCGCCCCATCACTTTACGCCCAGAATAAACTACCCGTAGTTTACCTCCCGGAAAACCTGACCATACATTTCGTTTCTCCCGAGCCTATACAATATGTAGATATTTCAACCAAAGACCTGGTTGGTGATTTACCGCTGAAAAATGTGCTGCGGTTAAAATTGCGCGATTCTCTAAAAAGCTTTTTAGGTTCCGTGGTTACTGTCGCGGGCGAAAAATTTATTGCGCAATACAAGCTATTGCCGGGTTTTCCGGGTGTTCCCACAGAAATCAATATCGTTCCCGAGGATATGAGGCCGCTGGATATTTCCGGAATCGGCCTATCTCAAAACCAATTAAAAGGTTTAGCACTCAGCCTGATTGCCAAAAGCCCTGATAAGCGCATGGAAAAGGTAAAAGCCTTTGGCATCAAAGGTCAATTAAACCATGTTTATACGGTTGGCGATTATATTTTCCTGGATATCGGCTATCATAATAAAACCAACCTGAAATACGACATTGCTGATTTCCGGTTCAAGGTGGATGATAAAAAAGTGACCAAGGCAGCCAATAACCAATCGGTGGAAGTTAAACCGGAGTTCGTGCTGTTTAGTCCACCCGCCTTCTCCAAAAATTACCGGAACATCTTTGTATTTAAAAAGATGTCATTCCCCGGGAATAAGGTGCTCCACGCCGAACTGAGCGAAAAGCAGCTTTCAGGCCGCGTCGTGACCCTGAGTATATCTTACCAGGACATACTGGATGCAGATACGCTCCCTAATTAATTCCTTTATAATTTATTATGAATGATTCCATAGCCTACGATTATGTAAAGCTTGTGTTGGAAGAGGAGTTTATCAGGGCCTACCTGCGCTTTTCCAACCACGGGATTCTCCACTACGAGCTTACTAATATCCTCGAATTATGCGCGCCTTTGATCAAAGGCCTGGACGAGGACGACCGCTTCTTAAAATATGAAGTGATCGGCACCATAGCAGATTATTTACAGGAGGTGTGATATGGCATTTAATCCGGTTCGGAAGATGGCAGACAATATTGCGGCCATCCGGATAGCGCTGGACTTTTCCGGCCAGCAACTCTCGCTGGCAGATTTAGAAACACTAAAAAAATACGCCGGTTTCGGCGGTCTGAAAGCGGTGCTTTTTCCTCCGGGCGAAATAAAGGGATGGGAGAAATTCGGGGCCTCAAAGGCAGACCTAAAGCTATACCCCCAGGTCATGGAGCTGCACAGTTTGTTACAGGAAAAGCTGACTGCTAAGGAGTATAAGGAAGCAATAGATGCTTTAAAAAGCAGCTCTCAAACGGCCTATTATACACCAGATTACATCCCCCGGGCGATTTATGCCGCTATGCAGGAAAGCAGTATCGTTCCAAAGCGCCTATATGAACCAAGTGCAGGTGCCGGTGTTTTTGTTGACGAGGCGGTACAGGCCTTTCCTGATCTTGAAAAAATAAATGCCGTGGAGAAGGATATCCTGACCGGCAGAATATTGACCGCCATTAGTTCGGTGCATGATATCCCGGTCGAGGTGCAGATCAAAAAGCTGGAAGAAACTTCCGTTACTGAAAAAGCGCAATCTGACCTGGTCATCAGCAATATCCCTTTTGGCAAGATCGCTGTTCATGACCCTGCTTACAACAAAAGCGGTATCTCCGCCAAGGTGCATACCTACTTCTTTGCAAAAGGATTGGATAAGATCAAAGATGGCGGCATTTTAGCTTATATCGTAACCGATGCGTTCCTGAATAACCCATCGAACGAGACCGCACGCAAATATTTATTTACTTCAGCAGACCTGCTAACCGTCGCCGTGTTGCCTGCCAACCTGATGAAGGAACATGCCAATGTCGAAGTGGGTATGCACCTCATCCTTGTACAGAAAAATGACGCTAAGGATATACTTACCGAGGCTGAAAGCCAGCTGATCGAAACGGTGGAAGTAGCAAACCCCTTTGGCAAATATTTTCTGAATGCCTGGCTAGCCGATAAAAACGAATTGGTCTATGCCGACGAAGTTATTGAGGGCACCAACGCCAGGGGAAAAGCCGCAAGGATCGCCTGGCAAAACGGTGACATGCAGGACATCGTCCCTTTATTAAAGGAACAACTGATCGCAGGGTTTACAAACCTCAACTATGCCAAATGGGAGGCCATCTCTTTTGACCAAAAACAGGCACAACTTAGCCAGTTTACCTTTCTGCCGGTACCAGTCTTGGAAAAAAAGTCGGAAAAGCCCACATTAAACTTAGGACAGTTGGGTTTGTTTGATGCACCGGTAACTAAACCCGAGGATAACAAAGCGGTGGCATACCTCGACGACCTGGATAAACAATTCGTAGATGCCGGAACTGCACGAATTATCAGCACCATCAGGACTACCGGCAAGCCGCAGCATGACAGCATTGTCCTGGTGACCGCGCGCGCCAAAGCGAATAATAAGTATAGCTATAAACTTTTTAGCAACCTCTCTGAAATTTCATTTCCCGCAAAATGGATGACTGGGTTAAGCCTTGGTCAGGAACTGGACGCACTTTCACTAAAGCTAAAGCATTACGGTCATGATTACCGGTATGAAGGTGATGCTACTTTAGAGCCCGCTTTCAAATTACTGCCGGACAGGCCAAAGGCTTTTACAGACCTGAAGCCCTTTTATACCAGGGATACGCTGGTCATATTTCAGGGCAAGCTTGGTCTCATCGGTGAACCCCACAATTTTGAGGCGAAATTTAACCCGCTCGATCCGCAGCCAGAGCTACCGTTCTATGAGGATTATTTGACGCTGCGGGATATTTACCTGGAACTTTCCGGCTACGAAAATGAACACGCGATCCAGTTCCCCGAGCTGCGAAAGTCACTTAACTTTTATTACGATGCTTTTTTAGCCAAACATGGCGAGCTCAATAAAAATGCAAACCGGAACCGCATACTTAACGATGCGGCTTTAGGCTTTAAAACGCTGTCCTCGCTGGAAATAAAGGAGGGCGAAAGGTTTATCCGGTCGGATATCTTTTACGGGCCGCTTTTTCAGCAAAAAGAAATGCTGAAAACCGATGACCCCGCCGAAGCCCTGGCCCGCTGCCTGAATGATACCGGTCGCGTGGATCTTACGCTGATCTGCCAGATCACTGGGTTAACCGACGATGAGGCCATCATTCAACTCGAAAAACAAATTCTGTTAAACCCCGAAACAGGATCGTGGGAAACAACGGACAACTACTTGTCGGGCGATGTTGTCGCAAAAATGAAGGCTGCCGAAAACCTTGCCGAAGAGCAGCCGCAAAACTTACAGTTCGCAAGAAGCCTTGCTGCTATCCGGCGGGTGCAGCCGGAGCGAATACCTTTTGAAAGGTTGGATTTTAACCTCGGTGAGCGTTGGGTGCCTATCGATTACTATCAGCGTTTTGCAACCGACCTGTTCAAACTGGATACAACGATCAAGTACCTGGGTTCCTTAGATGATTATAAGGTAAGCTACGGCAAAAAAGGCAACACGATCACTAATGAAGAGTTTTCCGTAACGCCCAAGGAAAGCAATAAGGTTACCGGCCGCACCTTACTGGAATATGCGCTGCTGAACACGAATCCGCATTTTACTTACCCGGTAGAACAATACGGCAAAACGGTAAGGGTGCCCGACACCGAGGCCATTCAAAATGCCCACCGGAAAATCGATACCATAAGGACACGTTACCTGCTATGGCTGCTCGAACTTCCCAACGAGGACAAACAGTATTTAGAGAAGCTCTATAACGATACCTATAACTGTTACGCACTCCGGGAATTTGACGGCAGCCACTTAACATTTCCGGGGCTTGACTTTAAAGCCTTAAAGATCGCTGACCTGTATCCCTCCCAGCGAAACGCCGCCTGGCGCGTTATCCAAAATAATGGCGGCCTCATCGATCATGAGGTAGGCTTAGGTAAAACGCTGACAATGATCATTGCCGCCATGGAAATGAAAAGGCTCGGCATCGTGCATAAGCCCATGATCATTGCCCTAAAGGCCAATGTGCAGCAGATAACGGACACCTTTCGCCTGGCTTATCCCAAAGCCAAATTGTTGGCGCCGGGTGAAACCGATTTTGAACCGGCAAAGCGCAAAAGGATCTTTCACGAGATCAAAAATAACAATTGGGACTGCATTATCTTAACGCATGACCAGTTCGGAAAAATACCACAAGCGCCGGAAATACAACGGCAGATCCTCGAAATTGAACTGGATAACACCGAGCTTGATTTATTGGCCGTTCAGGATGCCGGTGAAGAAATAAGCAAGGAAATGCTTAAGGGATTGGAGATCCGCAAGGAAAATCTCGAAGCTAAACTCAAAGCCGTCATCGAGGCGATAGAGCAACGCAAGGATACCGGGATCAATTTCCGGGAAATGAACGTAGATCACCTGTTTATTGATGAGTCTCATAAATTCAAGAATCTGACGTTCACGACCAGGCATACCAAAGTTGCCGGTTTAGGCAATATCGCCGGTAGCCAAAAAGCCCTCAACATGCTTTTTGCCATTCGCACTTTACAGGAGCGCTTCGATACCGATCTATGCGCTACTTTCCTTTCCGGCACGCCGATCTCCAACAGCCTGACCGAAATGTATCTGATCTTCAAATACCTCCGGCCGCGCGAGCTGGAAAGGCAGCGAATTTCAAACTTTGATGCCTGGGCGGCAGTTTATGCCCGTAAAACCGTCGATTTTGAATTTACGGTAACCAACGAGATCAGGGCAAAAGAGCGTTTCCGCCACTTTATCAAAGTCCCGGAGCTGGCCATGTTTTATAACCAGATCACCGATTATAAAACGGCCAAACATATCAATCTCGATAAGCCGGATATAGAAGAGACCCTGGTGAACATTAAGCCAACGCCGGATCAACAGGATTTTATAAAGCGGCTGATGGCCTTCGCCAAAACTGGCGATGCCACCGTGATCGGTAGACGTCCCCTGACCAGGGATGAAGACAAGGGCCGCATGCTCATCGCCACCAACTATGCCAAAAAAATGGCGGTAGATATGCGCCTGGTCAATCCTGATAAATACGGTGACCATCCCGGCAACAAGGTGAATGTCTGCGCCCGTAATGTTGCGGAGATCTATCATGAAAGCACGTCGCACAAAGGCACGCAGATCATTTTTAGCGACATCGGCACCCCAAAGCCCGAAGAGTTTAACGTGTATGACGCGCTACTTGATAAACTGGTAACGGACTTCGGTATCCCGGCAAACCAGATCACCTTTATCCATAACTGGGCTACAGATAAGCAACGTAAAGAGCTCTTTAGAAAGATGAACGCCGGGGAGATCCGGATACTGATCGGCAGTACCGAGAAAGCCGGTACCGGCCTAAATGTCCAGGAACGTATCGTTGCCATGCATCATCTGGACATACCGTGGAAACCCTCAGAGCTGGAGCAACGCGATGGTCGCGGAGCAAGGCAAGGTAACTGGCTGGCCAAGAAATTTTACGGCAACAAGGTCAGGAATTTCATTTACGCGGTGGAGCAATCACTGGACAATTACAAATTCAACCTGCTTAAAAACAAGCAGATCTTCATCAGTCAGATGAAAAATAACCAGTTGTCTGTACGTACACTCGACGAAGGAGCGATGGATGAACAAAGCGGCATGAGCTTTTCTGAATACATCGCCATATTATCCGGCGACACTTCCTTACTGGAAAAAACCCGTTTGGAAAAGAAGGTTGCTGAACTGGAAGGTTATAAAGGCGCACATTTCAAAGAGGTTTCACGAAGCCGCTACCTGTTAGAGGATCTGGAGAAGAAAAGCCGGGAAACCGGGCAAACACTGGAACTTGTTCGTAAAGATGAAGCTATCTACAGGCAGGTATTAAAGCTTGACGAGGACGGAACAAAATTAAACCCCTTAAAGCTGAATGATGGTGTTTATTCAGATCCGGTTGCCATCGGCAATAAGCTGATCGACCTGTATAAAAACTGGCAGCCAACGGACTTCACCAAGCCTGAACTTCATTTAGGCGAATTGTATGGCTTTGACCTCTATATCAGGAAAAAGCTGCAAACCGTTGAAACCGGCTTTTCCAGCAGGATCGAACATGTTACCTCACTTTATGCGGAAAGCCGCGCCACAGGTATTAAGTACATGCAGAATGGCGGGGCACCAAATATCGACAACCCCAAACTGGCTGCGCGCTATTTCCTGGATGCCATCAATAGGGTTATCGGTATGGCCGAACGCTACGAAAAGGAAGTGGACGGTATCGATAAACAGATCCCCGAGGTCAGAGAACTTTCCCTACGGCCATTTGACAAGGAGTATGAGCTGGCCTCACTGAAAAGGGAAGTGGAAAAACTGGAGTTGGAGATCAGTCAAAAGATCGCCGAAAAGGAAAAGCAGGCACAGGCCGAACAGTTAAAGATCGAACAGGAACCCGAGGAAACTGAATCAGTAACGGTTGCTGTCAGACGCTGATAATCATTAAAAATCATGAATGAAACAGGTAACTATAGCGGCCCTTTCCCGGTAATTGAGCTGGAGGGCACTTCATTTTTTGTAAACGGTTATTTAATGGCGTTGGTCCAGGTAGACAAACCCGAAAATCAGCTCGATCTTTTCGACATGATGTGTTTGGAGGATCACTATGAGTTATGGTACGATACCGATAGCAAACAGGTATATGACGGCCCGCTAACCGGGGAGATACCTGAACAGGTAAAACTATTTTGGTTTTACCCCTTTGACGCGATGGACCCGCAGGGAAGAAATGCCAGGCTGGATGAAACACGGCCGGGCTGGCGCAAGGATTTTCCGACAGATCTTCCGGTGATACAGATCGCCGGAAAGGACTTCTTTGTTGACGAAAGGCGTAAAGCTTTTCGCGATATCGAAAACTGCTGGAACATGATCTATTTCGCTGATGTGTTTAAGCGGGATGGTAAAACGGGTATCTACATTGATACAACTGTCGTCCAGGTGCCGTTCCCGCATGAGTTTGATCCGTTCAACCCTCCGGCTGTTTTTCCTGAACATATCATTTTTGCCGAAGTGCCTGACGGCCATCAACTGGCTACTTTGCTGGACTTACATCAAAAGCAAAAACTGCTTAGCGATAATAATGAACAAAATGAACAACGAAAGATTGGGCGTTAGGTTCATCCATTATCACAAGCCACCGCAAGTTCCGGTGGCTTTTTTTATTTAATACCTTTTTATCATGGAAGAAACCAGGGAGCAGCAAAAACTGCATGGTTTTTTGCAGTGCGCCATTTACCTGTCCATAGCTTTAGAAGCGGCCATTTTTATTTATCATGATGCTCCTTTCTGGGGTATTTTTAATACCCCGCTCGACAAGATCAGCCGACTTGTTATTTACGCTGACCTGGTCTACAGCAAGCTGTCAACGTTTGGCTTGATCTGCCTGGTCAGCATTGGTACGCTGGCAAAAAAGAAAACAGACCTCGACCCTAAAAAACATATCATCTACCCGCTTACGGCCGGTCTGTTTTTGTTCTTCGGCAGCCTTGTTTGCAGGGGGCGTGCGTCCCCATTGGCATTCGCCTATACCAGCTGGTATGACCTGCTGTATATGGCCTGCTCATTCACGGGAGCGCTCCTGGTAAGCCTTTCGATGGACAATATTTCCAAGTTCATCCACTCAGGATTAGGCAAGGATAAATGGAATACGGAAGCGGAAAGCTTCATGCAACAGGTTAAGCGGATCGACACACCGTACTCGGTCAATATTCCCATGCTTTTTTATTACAAAGGCAAGGTTCGGCATGGCTGGATAAACATCTGCAATGTTTTTCGTGGCACGATGGTCATCGGTACCCCAGGATCGGGTAAATCTTTTAGCATCGTTAATCCCTTTATTCGTCAGCTGATTGCTAAAGAGTTTGCCGTATGCCTATATGATTTTAAGTTCCCTGACCTCGGACATATTGCCTACTATCATTACCTGCTGGCCAAACAGAACGGCAAGCTGAAAGGCTTTGCCTTTCATGTCATCAATTTGAACGACATCGAAAAAAGCAGGCGTATCAATCCCTGGCGGGCAGATTATATAAAATCACTGGCTGATGCCGCTGAAACTGCCGAAGCGCTGGTAGAAGCCTTAAAAAAGGGTGACCGCTCAGGCGGGAGCGACCAGTTCTTCACGCAGTCCGCGATTAATTTTTTGGCCTCCTGTGTGTACTTCATGAGCAAATACAAAGGCGGCATCTATTCCAGTTTCCCGCATGTGCTGGCGCTGCTTAACCATTCGTACGAAGACATCTTTAATGCCCTGACCTCCGAGCCGGAACTGCGTTCGCTATTGTCGCCCTTCATGACGGCTTATAACGCCAAGGCAACTGACCAGTTAGAAGGGCAGATCGGTACCCTTAAAATATTTATAAGCCGCCTGGCGACCAAGGAAACGTATTGGGTTTTCTCCGGCAATGACTTTGACCTTAAAATATCAGCCCAAGAAAATCCCGGAATGCTGGTATTGGCCAACGACCCTAACACCCAAAACATCAATTCGGCCTGCTATTCCATTATCATCAACCGAATAACCAAACTGATCAACACCAAGGGCAACCTGCCCTCCGCACTGATCGTGGATGAGGTACCTACTTTATTCGTTCACCGGGTCGAAAATTTAATTGCCACTGCCAGATCCAATAAAGTGGCTGTGCTGATGGGCTTGCAAGAACTTCCTCAGTTCAATCAGCAATACGGGAAAGATACTGCCGCAACCATTACCGCCGTGGTCGGAACCGTCTTGTCCGGCTCTGTAAGGAATAAGGAAACCCTGGAATGGCTGGAACGCCTCTTTGGTAAATCCAAACAGATCGGTGAAGGGTTGTCTATCGACCGCAACAAAACATCTACTTCGCTGAATGAAAAACTGGAGGTGCTTATTCCTGCGGGAAAGATAGCCTCTCTCAATTCCGGCGAGCTGGTTGGCGTCATTGCAGCCGATGCCCAGGAAAAATATACGGGCGCTTTTGAAACATCTGCGGTCAACTGCCGCATCAATCTCGATATGGAAGAGATCCGGCGGGAAGAAATGGGATATAAGTCCCTGCCCACTTTTTATGACTTCGGTGGTAAAACAGATGAAAAACTGCGCCAGAATTTCAACCATATCACCCAGCAGATACAGGAAATGGTATTGGCGTTCAAACCGCCGCCATCTGCTTCACCAGTTAAAGCATCCATGAAGAAATGAAAAAAGATTCAAATGAGATACAGCTACCCGATTACCTGTTGGTACACCCTGATCTTAAAGATGACCCGGCAAATAAACAGGGTGAGATCGGCTTTATAACGGCAGCGATCCTAGACACGGACGAATTTTATGTAGGTTTTGACGACCACGAGGTTGGTTTTTACAGTGCCAGTGCGCTGCTTACATTCAAAGAGCCCGGCGAAATCTACGATTTATTACACCAAAAAGCGCTGACACTATCCGTTGACGATTTTAAAGACCTTAAAAATATTGCCCTCTTATTGGATCATGGAACGGAAAAACATGTCCGCACTGCAATGGAGCTGGTTAAAAAGAACGGTGGCATTCATGATGCGGTAACCATTGGGTTAGACCAGTTTCTTGGGATAGACCAAACCAGGGGCCTGAAAAGATAAGCCCCTTAGGCCTTCCGGCCATTACAAAACCTAACAAAACATTTAAAACAATAACATGAAACAGGAAGAAATTACGGGTTTAATAGTCATGGTCAGCCCGGTCCTTTGGACTTCCGACCACGTTGGCCAGATCGGCATCATTGAACTTGCCGATTTTGAAAAAGATAAAATTTGGGTTGGATTTGAGGACGAGGAAGTAGATGCCTTCAGCCCGAAAACACTGTTTATCCTGAGAGCTACTGAGGAGCTGAATGAATTGGCAGAAACTTACAAATCTGTTCAATGGCCGCCTGTAGCTAAGAATTTACAAACCCTGGCCTTGCTTCAAGCATCCGGGTCGGCCGAACAACTGAAAAAAGCCTTTATACTCCTACAGGACGACCCAGAGCTTCATCGGGTGGCGATCATCCGCTTAAATGAGGCCCTTGACCTCACCCCAGCCCGAAAAATCGGCAGGTAACATCTTAAAACATTTTAATATTATGGAAAATCAAACTTTAGCCGGAACACTCGTTTTGGTGCAGCCGGATATGGAAAACGACCCTGACGCAAAGCGGGGACATATCGGTGTGTTAACACTTACCTTTTCGGAAAAGGAAAACTATGTAAAATTTCCCGAAGGCGGGGAGTCCTATTTCCCAGCAGAACAGGTGATGATGCTTAAAGATAAGCAGGCTGTCTTCAATGACCTGACGAACAATGGCTCATCAATGCCGCTTGATGATTTCAAGGCCATGTATAAAATTATGCTATTACAGGACAGGGGTACTTCCCAGGCCTTGTATTCTGCGCTGGCCATTGCAAACGATAATCCTGGCATTCAGGAGAGGGTATTAGAACCCATTATCCCAACCCAAAAACAGGAGCTGTCCAAAACCTACAGCCGATGAAATTACTGATCAGTCTTTGCCTGATCTGCCTGCCACTCAAACACCTGCAAATAAATTCCGATTTCGGATACCGTATTCACCCGCTAACGGGCAAATATGCCCTGCATCAAGGCGTCGATTTCAAAGCCCGAAGTGATACGGTTTATGCCATTCTTGACGGCTATGTCGGATCGATAGGATATAACAATGGCCTTGGAATTAACATTTGGCTGGAACATGGTGATGTTGAATCAATTTACGGTCACCTCAGCCAGATTTTGGTAACCGTTCAGGAAAGCGTGAAAGCTGGCGATGCCATCGGCATTACCGGCGCTACAGGCCGGGTGACGGGTCAGCACCTGCACTTCAGTATTTGCTACAGACACAAATACATCAATCCAATTAATTTTTTATATGAACTGCTAAAAAACCAAGAAAATGAGCAAAAATTTCAAAGCACTGCCGATCCAGCTTTCAGATAAGCTGGTTGCAGAAATTAAAGAGGGTAATTCCCTGTTTCAAAAACCGGTAAAAGAAAATGGCATGCCTGCCTTTGTCAAACCGGTGAATCCCATTACCGGCAAAGGCTACAGCGCAATGAATGCGCTGATCCTTGGTATGCAGCGCCATGACGACCCCCGTTGGATGTCAGCCGATGCTGCACGTTATGCCGGGAATTGGGTCAAAAAGGATGAAAAAGGCACGATGATCGAGTTTCCGAAAACAAGCGATATTCAGGCCATTCGTACTGCCGAGGGCAAGGTTATCAAAGATGATGCGGGCGTAACACAAACCAAAACTGTCGAGTTTGATAAGCCGCAGCGTGGTCAGGCTTTTTTGTTCAATGGAAGCCAGTTGAATGACTTACAGCCATTAGAAGAATTTTTGGCCAAGCAAAATGAGGGTCAAACCCTGTCATCCATCGAGCGTGCGGCCAAACTGATTGAAGACAGCAAGGCAGTGATCATCCATGGCGGCCAGGAAGCGTATTATGACAAACAGCGGGACGCTATCTTCCTGCCGGAGGTTGAACAGTTCGAGAATGAAACCAAATACTACCAGGCTGCCATTCACCAGCTGGCACATTGGAGCGGCCATGAAGACCGGTTAAACCGTCCGATGGAGGGCAAGTTTGCCTCCCTGGATTACGCCCGTGAAGAATTACGTGCGGCAATTGCAGGAATCCTGATCGGTGGTGAATTAAATATCGGCCACAACTTCGGGCAGCAAAAGGCTTATATGAGCAATTTTGCTAAAATCTTAAAGGATGAGCCTTTTGAAATTGCCAAAGCTTCCAGGGATGCGCAAAAAATAGCCAACTTATTATTGGGTGTTTCCCAAAAGCGGGAACAAAAGCAGGGAGCCGAGATGCCTGGTTTTAAGAAAGGCGACGAGATCGCTTATATGGATACCACCTATAAAGTGCTGGAAACCTACAAAACCAAGAGCATTAAAGTGGAAGATGGCGAAGGCGCGCGTAAAGTACTAAAGCCGGATTACGGACTTTATAAATCCTTACTGGAGGCGAAAACCAATCCTCGTGAACCGGAAATGGTTTTAGAGGAAGAACAGGGCCAAGCCGAGGAACAGGGGCAACAACAAAAAATAGGGCGTTAACATGAACCCGATAAAGTTTCACGAAGATGATCTCCCGGTCAAGGATCTGGAGACCATTGGACTGGCCTCAGGAGGTCAGCTCCTGTTAAACGTCGATGACCTGAAAGCCTTGCTTTCAGGTCGCCGCACAAGCTTAATGGAATTGCATGACCTCGAAGCCGAAAATATCAAGATCAAATCTATCAATGCGAAGATATCATTGAAACCTAATGAAAAGGGCCAGCTTGATCTTTTGATCCATCCGATTTACCGGGATGCGGAGATCCCTGATCTGTTGACCAATAATGAAGCCCTGCAACTGCAAAAGGGTGAGGTAGGCAGCGTACTAAGAATTACCCTCGATAACCATGGCAATAAAAAGGAAATGCTCGTTGAATTTGATCCGGAAACAAAAGAGTTTATCGTTTCGGATACGGAGAAGATCCTGGCCCCTGATATGGTCAATAACGAATTCCTGACCCAGGCTCAAAAAGAGAACTACCGGAAAGGCAAGGAAGTGCAGGTACCGGACGGCACCCGCTTCAGCTATTCGGCAATAGACAAGCATGGCATCCGCTCCAATAAACTGGCACTGGTTGCATCCATCCTGATGGATGGCGGTTTATCCTATATGGTTTTTAAAGGGCTGAATGCCTTATTCAACCAGAAACGTGACCAAAAGGCTGCTGAGAAATTGAGCCCCGGTTATTACCAAGCGATCAAGGATATTGAGAATCAGCACGGATTTAAACCGCATCAGTTTGAACGCTCCCAACATCGCAACGGCAGATAATACCAATGAACACCATGTTAACAAGGCTTGGAGTACCACCGGAACTCCAGGCCTTTTTTAATATTGACGATGATTTGGACTTTGATTATTGTGATGCGTATGAACATTGTGGCGAGGGCTTTCATAAGATTCCGACAACCCAAAATCTTTGGGTGGCTGGAAATAACACCGCCTCAACAGTGATCATTACCTATTCCGTAATGGAGGCCATCGCGTTTCTAACGCTTCACCGTCACCGGTATCCACGGTTGGAGCAATTGGCAGTCGTGGCCATTGGAAACAGATTTTATAAAGAACAGGCCAATTGGATCAGGGAGAACTTTCGCGGGAGAAAATTTGTGCTTGTTTTTGGTAAAGACCTTATTGGTCATCTCACCGATATCAAATTAACAGCCGGAATAAAGAATTTGAACATTAGGATATTTCATTCCGAAAATCAAATTTTGATTTACCGGGGTAATTTATTTCGGGCCTTTGATCAGGAGCGGATCTCCCTTCATGCTTTCCAGGAAGCCTTTAGTATTCGGCCACGTTTCCGAACCGGTAAGCCGGTACAATCATTAACTTTTTTAGATCAATTAAAACATGACGCAGAACGATGATATTTTATTAAAGCCAGCAATGCTGTTTGCATTCCTGAAGGCTTTGCCGCTGATGTTGCTGGCCATCACTTTTCTCTTACTGGCCTGGTGGCTGTCGCCTTATTTTATCCTTTTCAGCCTTGCGGTTTGCGGCGTAGCCTGGTACCGGCTGTTATACATCCGCAGTTTTCAATATTTGATCACTACGGAGTATATCCGCATGACGCGTGGTATATTCTTTAAGCGTGTTGACCAACTGGAAATGTTCAGGGTGAAAGATTACATAATTACCCAATCGTTTATTCTCCAACTATTTAAACTCATGTACCTGACACTGAAAAGTACTGACCCTGAAAACCCAGTAATCCAGTTTATAGGAATCCCTGAATCTGCCATCACCGACACCATCAGGGATAGGGTGCAACAGTCTCGTCATCACAATAATATTTACGAATTAAACTGATATATACTTGAAAATTGCTAATTTAATTAGTAATTTTAATCAATAAATTTGAGTTATGAAAGCCATCGTCCGAAACATTTTATTAGCCTGTTTAATATCCATGTTTGCCTTTTTCGGGGCAGTAGCCAGAAAGCACGCTAAGGATAAAATGACCAAAGCCCAGAAAGCTGAAGCCAGGAAGGAAACATTAACCTGTTTATCTGTGGCATTTTTAGCTTGTGGTGCCTGCGCCTGGCGCTGTAATATCCTTTATAAAAGGATCAACGAAGAACGGGAATACCAGCGCAGGTTCAATGAGTATATGCGTAATTCAGCATTTAACAGGGAGTATTGATACTCGAATTAAATTATCAGTTTGCAGCATCTTAAAGCGGACGTCTTGTCCGCATTCTGATATGGTTTAGGTTAAAAAGTCCGGCGGCAGCGCTTAGAACTTTTTTCTTTTTTAGACCTCTTATCAGCAACTCATTACTTTTTTAATAGCTGACAGCTCAACTGTAAAAGCATTTCCAACTACAAAATCATGGAACAAGAATTAGAGATCATTGCCTTTGGGGCGATCCCCTTTGTTATTGACCGGGAGAAACAGGAATTCAGGCAATTTAACAGGCCGGATAACGTCATCAAATTTGAGGATTTAAAAAAGGAGGAAGGTTATTACTCAGCACGTTTTGATAACAATGCCAATTATCTCTCCATCGCCCGAATGAATTTTGATTCGGACAAAACAGACATCAAGGATGTTTTGCTCCCTGCGCCGATCATTGATTCCCCGGAATTACTAACTGATAATTTCAAGCATGACCTAAATACATCGAGCAATCATCAGGAATGGGGTTTTTACCTGTCTGACCACGCTACGGCGCTACGCCTTTCAGGGACGTTGCCACATATTGATTTGGCAGGTACCGATTTTACTATCGATTGGCGGTTGAAACAATTAAGGGAGACAGAGGAACCTTGGAAAAATATTAGTCTTAAGGAAATGGAAATGTCGGACAGCGGGGAAGAATATCTCTGTTTTTTCAATACCGAAACTCACGAACTATTTGAACCCGATGAAAACCTGTTTGAATTACCGGATAAGGTCGTCGTACTGGAAATACCTTATGAAATAAAACTGGACCCGGTTGCAGTTGCAAGGGAATATGGGATAGGGGAAACGGATTTATTAACCGACCACCCCTTTCAGATGATATTAGTGGCCAAAGTTACACCGTTATCAGAAACCGGGCTGTCGAAGTTCATTGAAGATAATAATAAGAGAAGAAACGATCAACAAGATGACCGCGGCCCTAAACGCGGCCGATAATACATCTTGTAATAGTTGATCCGCAAACCCAGGGCAAGGGCCGCCCGCTCCACAACATCAGACCATGAAAAACAACAGTTTATTAAACAAAGATTTAGCACTTAACTACGAGCAATTTTCCGATGCCATCACCAACGATTTTATAGGCACGGACTTTATTGACCGCCTGGAATGGGCCATGCTCATGATACAGCAGAATTTTAATCAGATGCGTCTGGCGGAATACCTGCCTGCCGTAACACGCAACCATTTCGATAAAGCGTATCTAATGGCCGGGGGCGAAGATAGTTTAAACAATAATGTAAAATTTTTCAGGCCATTCACTGATTTGCAGGCAACACCTGATATCTTCCCTGACCTGAACATTAAAGTAATGACGTTCGAGGAGACCATACAACTTAACAAGGTCAAGCAACTGGATATCCGCACGAAACAAGCGCTAAGATCTAAACTTCATTACGCCTATGAGATTTCTTCCGCATTCTACAACAAAAAGACAGAGGCATTTTATGGTTGTAAAAATGGATACGAATTTAACAGGGGCTTTTTCTCTCTACGTACTAAGGTCGATAACGCGGACAAACTTTCTTTCAGCGAAATACCAAATTCTATTTCCCTGCATCCCAATTATACCATGCCGGCCAACGCGGTCACCTTATTGCCTAAAAAACAAATTGTTGACGTAATGAAGCTGATCGCCATGTCCTACCAGGTAGCTATGTCAATGTATTACGAGTGGTCCATCTATATCAAGGAATATGACAACATAGGGCTGATTGTGCCAATAGAACCGCAGATACTGTCTGAGCTATATAAGACGTCGCTCATCAAGTTTGAAAGCAAAAAACAGATGGTGCACTTTGTTAAGGAGCACTATCGGAGAAAGGTTGCTGCACCCGGGGAAGACTATACCGTTTTTATAAACCGTTATTTGCGCGGTGAACACCGGTTCAATTATCGGGGATTTTATGCAGAAGTTATCCCCCCTAAATATGACCTGGTGCGTGCCAGAACCAAAAAGAAATTTGTTGACGGTTCGAAATAAACCCTATGAATGAACTGATATATTTGTACATACCGATGGCTGCCAAAAGAAAAGTTAAAAATAATAACCCTGTAAAAAGAACGTTGCCGCGTTCCCAGCGCCTCCTCCAAGGCAAAAACTGGATTGGGAATTACAATGGTAAGAACATCGTTCGGGGTTACGCCAAACATTTTCGGGTCGATTTGCTATGCGCAATCAAGGAACTTAGGCTGCTCGGTGTAATCATAACCGAAAAGTATGAGGAAACAGTTCAGCAAGCTTTAGCAGTTCATGCCAGCCAAAAGAAACTGAGGGAAGAACAAAAAGCATCATCAGGTGCCAACGTGTTGGGCGATAGCGATGATAATTTTGCGTTTATCGTTGGCTATACGAACGGCGGCGCTCCTTATGGTGTTCGCTGGGATGACATGCCACCCGCTGACGACGATACAAATTAATGTGCGGTTAATCTCTTCTTCGCACCTATAAACCCGTTTGCCGGCTGATACTATTTTCTGTATACATGGTCTTGCTCAAACGCAGGATTATTCCAGGCTGTTGATTGTTCAATCAACAATACTCAATAACCCTAATAAAATACAATCTACTTATATCAGGTATTAATACCTGTCTCATAATAGCGTTCCGCAGTCGCCGGTTACGCATCCAACCTCTTGATTTATCATCATGGCAATAGAAGTAGTCACTAAAGACGATCTCGAAGCGTTTCGCCAGACGCTGTTGAATGATATCCGCTCATTGTTAGCCAACAATAAACCCGAAGCCAAAGAATGGCTCAGGTGTGCAGATGTCCGGAAATTGCTCAAAGTTTCGACTGGCACCATTCAAAATCTAAGGATTACCGGGAAACTAAAATCCCAGAAAATCGGCGGAATGCATTTTTATAAACTCACCGACATCCAAAATATGCTTAGCGGTAAAAATAATTGACGATGCCTGACACCTACATTATTTCAGAACTCTATGGTAAGATGTCTGAAGATTCCCGCGTAAGCGTATGGCATATCAGCCTTTATATCACCATGCTTATTTTATGGCAACAAAGCGGGTTCAAAAAACAAGTGAAAATTTCGCGGAAAAAACTAATGACGAAGGCCCACATTGGCAGTATAACAACCTACCATAAATGTATAAATCAATTATGTGACTTTGGCTACATTCTATACCAGCCTACTTATGATTGTTATGCGGGTAGCGTTATTGAAGTTATCACTTAGTTTATTAGGCAGCTTTCGCCTGACCCTTCCCTTCAAAATGCCGTTCCGGCGAACTTCCAATCCCTTTACAAACTATTTAAGAGGAGTATAAGACTGTACAGTCTTATACTCCTCTTGTTTAACTATGCTAATGCGGGCCTTTTCTTAATTAAACGCTTCTTCAGCATGTTCATGTCTTCACTCACCTTAAAGTCAAGTGTTTTTGCATAATGCTGCGTTTGCTTTATAGTCGCGTGTCCCAGCATTTTAGATACGGTTTCTATCGGTACACCGTTATTTAAGGTCACCGTCGTTGCAAATGTATGGCGAGCAATATGATAAGTAAGCTCTGTTTGAATGCCACAGCAGTCTGCTATCTCTTTAAGATAGGAATTCATTTTTTGATTAGTCAGTACCGGTAGAACCACTCCATTAACGATACATTTCGGGTGACTGTCGTATTTTTTTATAATGCTAATCGCTTCCTTTAACAAAGGTATTCTTGATAAAGCATTCGTCTTTTGCCGGTTAATAAAAATCCACTTCTCCCCGTCTACCCCTTTTTGTATATCACTCCGTCTTAAGTTTTTTACATCTATATAAGCAAGTCCGGTATAGCAGCTAAAAAGGAAGATATCCCTTACATTACTTAATCTTACGTTTTCAAAATCCTTTTCGGCTATCCGTTGAAGTTCGATGTCTGTTAATGCGGTTCGCTCCAGGGGCTTTCTCGTTAATTTGAAATTGGAGAATGGGTCGCCCGGCAACCATTTACTCTTCACACAGATCAATACGATCTTTTTAAAGTTTACTAAATATTTCATGGTGGTGTTGTGATCGCAATTCCTGACAGTCTTTAACCAGAAAGCATACTGTGAAATAAATTCATGATCGAGGTCCTTAATATCCCTGTCATCAGCTCCATACTTCCACTTTATAAAATCCCTGGTGTGATTATAAGAAATGTTGTAGCGCTGCATGGTGCTGGCGGCAAAGTCAACCCCTTGTAATGCTTTCATCTGGGCGTTATGCACACTGAATACTTCCAGGATCTTTTTACGCTTCTCGACATTGCCGGTAAGTATATCTTTTATCGCCTGTGCGGAAACTTCTCGATCAGCTTCGATCAGTGATCTTTTAGCCTGGTAAATTTGCTGTTCTAATGCATCCAGGTAATAATTTAATTCCCTGGCATCTTCCCTTGTGCCCACGGCTCTTGCAGCGGAAGAGCTCCATTTGGAGGCTTCCCATTTTCGCTTGGAAGACAGCTCAACTGATTTACCATCTACCGTAATCTTTAGGTAAATGTAAAGGGGGCCTTTTTTCTGATTTTTGGACTGTTTCAAATAAAAAAGAAGTCCGAAGCTTTTTTCTAACATAAACTAACATTTTAAAGGTTAAACAAATGTCGGTTTAGATCATCATCCAAACAAGATGTCCACGCGCTGGACATGCTCTATATCAATCCGTTATGCTGTTTTCATTGCGTCTTTTTTCGGTTTTGAAATGACGCAATGAATGACGCAATAGAATTATGTGTTTTAATGCGAGTTTTGGTAAAGTGCTGAAACAAAAAAGGCCCTTAATCTACGATTAAAGGCCTTTTTGATGTTTTTGATAACATAATCAGCGGAATGGACGGGACTCGAACCCGCGACCCCATGCGTGACAGGCATGTATTCTAACCAGCTGAACTACCACTCCGTTTGGGGTTGCAAATATACAAACCTTTTTATTTTACGCAAATTTAAAAGCTAAAAAGTTTTGGAAACAAAAAAGCCTTACTTTTCAGTAAGGCTTTTAGCGGAATGGACGGGACTCGAACCCGCGACCCCATGCGTGACAGGCATGTATTCTAACCAGCTGAACTACCACTCCTCCGTTTGAGTGTGCAAATATACAAACCATTTTATTTTACGCAAATTGTTTTTTCAAAAAACTGGGCTATTTGAAAAATTGGGCACTTTTTTGATTTGTTTGTCTTTTTTTATGTGTCTTAATTTGTTGATATTCAACGTTAAATAAATATATCGCAATGCGCGGTTTATGAAAATTTAAAAAAAGTTATTTAACATCAAAGCTAAAATATTGGCTTGCGGCATCGCCTTGGGCTGTAATTCCCTGCACAACGCCTATATATTTTCCGGTTTGATCGGATGTATAAAAAGACAGTTGTTGTTTCCCCTGGGCAGGTGTGTTGATATCAGGTGCCCAGTAAAGTTGATTTCTGAAATCGGGCATCCTATTTTTTGCTGCCTGCTCGGTATCATATACAGGCGAATAAAATTCACGCTGTAACTGCAAACCTTCATAATCCAGCACTACAGCCCGCGGGTCTATTTCAACGCCGCCAAGGTCGCCTTTATAGGTTGTAAAGCTCAAGATCCCCTCATATACTGATGGTCCCCAATAATACCGGAAAGGGACGTCCTCGAGTTTGCGCACTTTTAGCGGATCAATGGCCATTACTTTATCAATATCAAAAACAGGGACATCGTCAAGCATTACTAAAGGGTCACCGTCTAAAAATCCGTTGCCATTAAGTACTTTAATATGGTAACGTTTTTGTGATCTGGTAACCCACACCTCTCTTACATACTCCCGCAGTACCTCTTCCATAGTAGTAAAGCGGGTGTAGTTATCTAAAAGATAGGTTTTATAAGGTGTTGCATAAAAGCCGGAGCTATCAACGCCGGGCTCATAAAAGCGCTTAAGTTTGTTAGCCAAATAAACGTTCTGAACCTGCGTAGCAAGACTACTTTCTTCAATGGCTTTTTGCATCCCCCTGGTCAGGTTAAATTTGGGCATGGGATATTTTGAATATTGTTCAGAAAAAGGGCTTAAAATGTCTATGTGATAGCTTGTATCCCGTTCTGAATTGGTTTGGGCTACTATCTCACCGGGGCCATAAAGTTGCCTGGTGTTAAAGATCAACCGTCCTGCCGAATCGCTTCTTGCCGCGTAAAGCTGAACCCTTTTTCCGGGTACACTTAAATAGGCTACTATATCGTTGGCTGCAACGCCGGTTTGGGTATGGGTTACTTTTCCGGTAATTAGGTGTCCGTCATACTCAGGCAAAAAGTTAAATGCTGCTGTTTTATTGCCGAGTACATTGTCCCATTGAAACCTCCGCCAGCCCTGCGAAAGCATAAGGTTATCCAGGGCGGCATCTGCGTCCGCATCCGTATTTTTTAAATAATATTCGGGCGATTCAATATATCCGCGTAAATCCGACTTTAACCACAGATAACTAAAGATCTCGCCAGCTGCATCCGCACTTTGCAAAGAATCGATCTTATAAACCGACATTGACAGGTTAGCCGGCTTTATTTGGCCAGATAAGTCTTTGGCAGCAATAGCCACACTTACTTTTTTACGGTGGCCATATAAGCCTTGATCGGCACTGGCGTCGATGCTGAGGTTTTGTTTAGGGCGTTTAAAATAAAGTCGCTCACATATAGGTTGCCTTGCGCTATTGAAGATGGTTAGGTGTGATACGCCGTCGCCTAATTTAGCTTTATCAAGGCTGAAGCTGGCAGTTCCGTTATTAAATGCAGCTGTAACACCTGCATTAACCAGTTTCCCTGTGTGAGCAAACAGATATAGTTCACGGCCTTCAACGCCTGCCCCGTTTACTGTCACTTCTATTTGCGAGCTGCCGGCATCTTTTACCGACATAACATAGCCTTGGTTATTAACGGCAGGTAACTCTTTGCTAACAGGGGCGCTATTAGCCGATTTGATAATGGCTTTATAAACATTACCCGCCGCCGGCGTAAATGAAAAATTACCGATACCAAATTTTAATGGCTGAAACCTCGCTACCGTGTCGTTTTTCTGATCGACTACAAAACCCCGGTATTCACTTAGCCCGGTACCATCTGAAGCCGTAACCTTAAAAGCAACTTTGCTGTTAAGCCCGGCAACAAGGTTTCCTCCCTCCGGGAAAAATTGAACGTCATAACCAGGGGATTGTGCCTTAGCCTGGGCTTCCGGCGATTTTAAGGGGTTAACTATGGTGACTGTCTTTTCAAAATAATAATCAGGACTGAAGTTTTTCATCCAGCTGGTGTATGCCCGTAATTTATAATTGCCATTGTTTGCCGAAACAGGAACATAAAAGGAGCCACTTCCGAGACCGTTTTTCATTTCTATTTTGGTTTGTATGATGGCGTTTTGCTTTTCATCCAATACATCAACATACACAACTTTACTTAAGCCCAATGGCTTATGGTAAGTGGCGTCGACATTGTAGATCTTAAACCATAAGATTTCGCCGGTTATGTATGCGCTCTTGTCGGTATGCACAAATATTTTTTCCTGCACGGTAGTTTGCCAGTACTTATTAAAGCTGTCGGTAATTTGATTTGCAGTTTGTGCAAGGCTGTTTAATGATAACAGTAACATGCCTAAAAGCAAGGGCGCAGTAATAACTTTTTTGGTTTCTTTCATAGCCTAAATCTTGTTGATCTATTTTAGTGGCATTATTATAAAATCTTATTTATCTATCTTTCCAAAACGAAGGTGCCTTAACAACTCCCCTAATGGTACAATCCACGCAAGGCACTGTTGAAGATGTGTAACCAACGAGATTGCCTCCTATCAAAATAGGGTCTACCGGTATTGCGCCTCCAAAAATAATGTTGCTGTTAACCGTATTGGACATCGTGTGCGGATCAACAAAGTAGTTTGAATCAATAGGTCCGCAATCGTAAGGATATTTTGCTGTCCAGTCCCATGGCAAATCAAGATTGTCAATAAATACTCGTTTAACCTGTATGTTGGTTACGCTTACATAGCCAATAACAGGCTCTTTTGGATCTTTAAGGTTATGGATATTGCCGGTTAACTGCGATGGCTGGGCGTCAAATATGCTTCCTAACTGTTCGGTGTTTTTCTTTAGGTTTTCCCAAAACTGATAAGCTTCTTTGGTTAAGGCATATTGCTTCAATAAAATGGTATACCGTTTTTCAATTTTTTCCGATGTGGCGTCAATTGTGGTAACTGGCGCCTGGAATATAACATCCTGCGAAAGTTTTATTGATGAGCTTAAAACAATTGAAGTCGACCTATCACCTGCAAAACAATAATAGTTAAGCTGTGCCGGTGTCCTGAATACGATCTTGTGAATACTGTTATCAACGATATAGGTAGATAGGTATTTGGAATGAAACCGCCATGTCTCGTCAAAGCTCCACCGATAGTATCGGGTGTTATTAGTAGCATCATGTGTGTTTACATAGATATTTACCTGATTGTTTTTTATATTAAAGCCTATACTATCAATTGGAGGGTTGACTTTTGCCACTACATAATCAGATGCATATTCTGTACTGTTATCAATATTAATATGCAGTCGGTATCTTTTTGATGTATTGAGATTTAACCCAGTTGAAATATAATTGCCATTGCCCGCAGACTGAAGATTATAACTGGCGCCATCTTCGGCTTCAACTGAAACAACGGCATTATCAATAATCATCGAATTCACATTGCCGGATATATTTACGGTTTTGCTAAGCCTTATGATCGTTGAATCATTGCCGGTATTTATTACACCTTCAATCACCAGGTAATGGTTAGGGCTACCCACAATGCCCGGATTATATGGTTTTTTACATCCCCATACAAACAGCATTAACAGCGCCGCGTAAAAAATGTATCTTTTAAATCGCTTCATTTTCTCTCAATCCAAAAAGAAGGGGCTTGCACCCGTCCTCTGATCCTGCAATCGGAACATTCAATTGTTGAATAAGTAAAACCAATTATATCCAGCTTTTGGGTTATCTCAAGTAGCGGTATTGCATTTCCGTTAACTATGATATTAAGTACGTCATTTTGCTTTGTTTTGGGGTTAACATAAAGAGCAGAATCGGGAGGCCCACAATCATACGGATATGTCGGTGCCCAATCATGCGGGATGTCCGCGTTATCAATAAACACCCGTTTTGATTGGATATTGGTAGCACTGATGTAGCCAATTACGGGTTCGGCCGGGTCTTTCAGGTTATGAATGTTACCGGTTAATTGCGAAGGCTGGGCATCAAAAATGCTTCCTAATTGCTCTGTGTTTTTCTTTAAGTTTTCCCAAAACTGGTAGGCCTCTTTTGTTAAGGCATATTGCTTCAGCAAAATTGTATAACGTAATTCAATTTTTTCGGAAGTGGATGCTATGGTTGTAAGAGGTTGCTGATATATCACATCCTGCAATAACTTTGCCGATGAGCCTATAACTATTGAGCTGGATTTATCGCCGGCAAAGCAGTAATAACTACTTTCGCTGGGAGGCCGTACAACAACCCCTTTCTTGGTTGGGTCAACCATATACGCAGACTGGTATTTGGAATGAAAACGCCAGGTTTCTTCAAAACTCCAACGGTAATACCTGGTATTGTTTGTGGCATCATGCGTGTTGGCATAAAGCTGCAGGTTATTGTTTTTGATATTGAACCCAAGGCTGTCAATTGGCGGAGTCTTTTTTACTTCAACATAGTCTGAAGCATATTCTTTACTGTCGTTGGTAAGGATATGTAACCTATATTTTTTTGATACATCAAGGCTAAGTCCTGTTATGGCATATATTCCGCTGCCCTGGGGGATAAGTGCATATGTACCTCCGCCGTCGCCTTCAACCGATACCGTGCAATTATCAACCCCGCTTGTTTTGGCATTGCCCGAAATATTGACTGTTTTGCTTAATCGTACTATGGTAGAGTCGCTGCCGTTATTGATCACGCCCTCCACAACCAAATAACTGTTTGGGGCATCTACAACTTTAGGGTTATAAGGCTTTTTGCAGGCAATAAAAACGATGCCTGGTAACAAAAACAACAATAAATATCTTCTTCCTGTAATCATCACTATAGTTAAAACCTTATATTGTAGTTAATAAACGGAATTGGCTTGGCAAAAATGGATAGCTTATAGCCGTTAATAGCCCCGCCCTGTTCGGTAAAGAATGTTGAATATGCGTTTTGCCTGCCCGTTAAGTTGTACACGCCTATGGTAAATGAGTTGTGCGTTAACTGATGTACCTTGTGATTGCCCTCAATATTCATTGAAAAATCCGACCTGAAGTAATCCGGGATGCGGTACTGGTTCCTGTCCGAATAGAATACCCGCTCGGAGCCACCATATTCGTACTTGGCAATAGGCAGGGTTATAGGCCGCCCAGTGCTATAGGTAACATTCAGCGAAACGCTAAACCTGTGTGAAAACCTGTAATTACCAATAAAATTAAAATCGTGTGGTTTATCAAAGTTTGCCGGGTAATAGGCCCCGCCATTGATCAGATCGCCTGCATTGGGATCATTTTGCCTCAGGAATGTGCGCGAGTAGGTATAGCTGATCCAGCCGTTGGCTTTACCGGTAGCCTTTTTTATTAAAAACTCAATGCCGTACGCTTTGCCTTGTGTGCCTATTACATCTGTTTCGATGTGATGGTTTAACACCAGGTTTGCCCCGCTCTTGTAATCAAGATAATCCCTTAATCGTTTGTAATACACCTCAACAGATGTTTCGATGGTGTTTGATTTGAGGTTACGGTAAAGCCCCAGAGATACCTGGTCGCCATATTGAGGTTTAATGTTAGGATCGCTTAATTGCCAAACATCGGTAGGAGATATAGCTGTTGTATTTGATAACAGGTGAATATACTGTCTGAGCGTATTATAGCCACCTTTTATGGACAAATTATCGCCCAACTGGTACCTGGCCGAAAGCCTGATCTCTGGGCCCGAATAGGTTTTGATAAACTTACCGCTCGAGTAATTGGTGCTATCCAAAAGGTTGGTGCTTGTTTTAGGCAGGTTGGGCGCGTAGTTGTAAACCGTTTGCGGCCCCAGGTAATTATAAATGGAGTACCTGATACCTCCGCTAATTGACAGGTCCTCGGTTACGTCAAACTTATCACCAAGATATAAAGCGCTTTCCAGTGCTTGTTGCGCTGCAACAACATCGGGCGCCACCAATGATTGCGCGCCAAGCGGCTGGAAGTTGCCTGGGTGGAGTTTATAGTAAATGGAACTTAAACCAAAGTCGACAGTGTTTTTACGGTTGAGGTAATAAGTAAAGTCGGTTTTAAAATTAGTTTGGTTAATATCAAAGTTTAGCTTGTAAGCATTCACCGGGTTATCGGCACTTGAAATATCATATTGGTACCGGTCAAGCCCGGCCATGATAACACTGAACAGCTTATTGTTAAAATTATGCTTCCATTTAAGGTTGATGTTCCTGTTGCTATAGCTATAAGCGGTATCGCTGTTAAGCTTGAATTTATCTTTACTCAGATAGCTGGTTAAGTACAGGTTGTTTTTATCGTCAATCTGATGGCTTATATCCAGGTTGAGGTCATAAAATGAGGCCGAGCTATGTTTATAGGCATCGGGCAGTAGTTTAAGGAGCCAATCAGAATAAGTGGTACGGCCACCAAATGAGAACGAGGTTTTATCTTTAATAATAGGCCCTTCAACATTAAGCCTGCTGGTGATTAAACCGATACCTGCCGATCCGGTAAATTTCTTTTTATTTCCCTCCCGGTTAGTTACGTCTAACACAGAAGATAGGCGGCCGCCAAACCTTTCGGGGATACTGCTTTTATACAGTTCGATGTCTTTAACGATATCCGGGTTAAATGACGAGAAGAAACCGAAGAAGTGCGAAGGGTTATAGATGGTGGCATCATTCATCAGGATCAGATTCTGATCGGCAGAGCCGCCACGTACGTTAAAGCCTGTTGTAGCTTCACCTACCGATTGAACACCGGGGAGGGTAAGTACTACTCTTAATATATCGGCCTCACCAAATACGGTTGGCACCTGTTTAATGCTTTTAATGTCGAGCCGGTTTACGCCCAATTGTACATTGCGCACGTTAGCTACCTTTTCGGCAGATATTTTTACCTCTTTCAGGCTGGTAACCTGCTCCTGCATTTCAATAACAATTTTACCGTCCGAATACAGGATGATTTGCCTGCGGGTATCGCGCATGCCAATACCTCTTACACTCAACACCTGCCGGCCTTTGGGTAATTTGATGGTGAAGTAACCAAACTGATCGGTAGCTACGCCGGTTTTTGTATTGGTAACATAGATACTGGCCCCGGTTACCGATTCGCCCGATTTTGCTTCCTTTATATATCCCGATAGTGTTGCCGTGCCAGGTTCAATGGTATTGGTTTTGATCCCTATTTCATACAACTTGTTTTCGGTGGTGGCTTCGGGAATCTTTTTATCCTTATCTATATCGGCATTGGCGGGAGATACGCTTATGTTGGCTGCAGTAGCATTGGCAGCTGTAATGCCAAAATAGCCCACGGCAAGGCCGGTTTGTATTTCGCGCCCCTTGGTTAAAAACACCTGTTGCTGTTTAATGGCAAAGCTGAATCCAGTGTTTTTAAAAGCCTGGTTTAATATGGTTTCAATAGGTTTGTCGGTTACCTGCAAGGTTACTTTTAGGCTGTCGAACTGCGTTGCATCGTAAAAAAAATGATAGCCTGATTTTGCTTCCAGTTCTGTTACAAACTGCTCAATGGTAGCTTGCTGAAAGTTTACACTTATTGATTTTACCTGGCCTTGCTGGGCGTAGCTCAGTTTAATTAAAATCAAAAAACAGAAACTTAGAAGGTAAATTTTTTTCATCCGGTTATTTTGTTTTTCTGCCGTATATTTTAAATGTAATGTTGCCACCGCCTATGCTGACGGGCGGGGGGCAATACACTAATTAGTTAAATGATCGTAATAGGAGGCTACGCTGGTTATGGCCTGTTCGAAGTTTTCGCTAAAGTCAATATTGTTTGTTTTAATATATTGCCGCAACTCCTTCTTTTTATCCTTGAAGATGTCCAGTAGTGCACCTTTACTGCCAAAACTTGAATAGTTGGCTCCTTTTTTTACGTAATAGCTTTTTGATTCGCGAAAAAATGACTCTACGTTGTTACTGCCGGCAGCGGTTTGAATGCTTTTTTCTCTTCGTGCAAGGATCTGTGTATTGGCCCCCTTGTACAGCTGATCATAAAAACCGGTAGTGAGAGCGGCCTTCCCCGTCGAGTCGGAATTGATACGTACAAAATGATGGTTAAGCAGCCAAAATTCCGGAACCCATGTGCTTAATAAAGAGATTTTTGTAAAATGATTATATAGCAGCGTTACAACGACGTCCTTGTTGATATCATACATCATGGGGATGTTATTGTACAATGCGCCGTTATAATTTACATTGCCCGAAGAAAAAGTTTTAACGTCAAAAACGTATGCGTTGCCTTTGATTAACGGATCATAAAACTCATACTCCGGGCCGTTATACAGATGTGACTGTTGATCGATGGCAGTGTTGTAATTAGCAATTACATGGCTTAAGCCGGTGCTATCTATTGTTGTTTGCGCACGAACATCGCCATTTGCAAGTAGGCTTGATGTGATAATTAAGACCGCGAGTATAGTTTTAATCATTTAGGCTTTTTATAAAAATGAAATTTACATGACTTTCAATTAATTACCAAATACCCGCTTGCTAATACGTTAAAGCAACTGTATTAATCGTGTTACACTAAGAGGTTTATAATTATTTATTACGGTTGCCGTAAAACGGATGCGACATTTGGCCTTAAATAATTCTTTATGAATAACTTAAATAGGTGTTTGAGGAGTTGCGCCTGGGAGAGCGGGAGTGATTTTTTGCAGCCGTTAATTATTGGAGATTAAGGTTTGGGAATTGAAAAATGTAAACGATCTTATACATTTATGTACATAAATTGTCAGTTATGCTTAAGACCGCAATTCCTGTTCTGGCTTCACTCAATGAGGAAGAGACAATTACGTTTTATACCGAGAAGCTTGGTTTTACTTTTAATGCAAGCTGGGATGGTTATCTCATCATGAACCGTGATAACCTGTTTATCCATTTATGGCCGTGCAGCAACCCGGAGATAGCACAAAACACAGGCTGCTATATTTTTGTAACAGAGGTGGATAAGCTTTATGCCGAATATAAACCACTTGGTATAGTGCACCCCAATGCCGATTTGCAGATCCGCCCCTGGAAAACAAAAGAGTTCAGCATTTTAGATAATAATGGGAATATTATCCATTTTGGCGAGGATATTTCAGATGAAATGTAGCTGCTAATTTTAATTGATCAGCAGCTTGTATCCCCGGCCATGAACGTTAATGATCTCAACGTTGGAGTCATCCTTTAAATATTTACGGATCTTGCTCAGGAACACATCCATACTACGGCCGTTAAAATAATTATCATCATGCCAGATGTTCAGCAGGGCTTCTTCGCGGGTTAGCACTTCGTTTTTATGTACACATAGCAGGCGCAGTAACTCGGCTTCCTTGGTTGAAAGCTTTTGCTGGGCATCGCCAATCGTGATCATCTGGGTGGTATAATCAAATGTATATTTCCCAATTTTGAATGAGGTTTGTTTTTCCTCTTCTTTTTTGCCGGTATTGTCGGTACGTTTTAAAAGAGCATTTATACGCAGCAGCAGTTCTTCAATGCGGAATGGCTTGGTGATATAATCATCGCCACCCAAATTAAAGGCCTGGGTTTTATCCTCTATCATCCCTTTGGCGGTGGCAAAAATGATAGGTACCTGGGCATTGATTTTACGGATATCCTTGCCGAGCGTAAAGCCGTCCTTTTTAGGCATCATTACATCCAGTATCAGCAGGTCATATGTTTGTTTGGTGAAGGCTCGTAAACCTTCTTCGCCGTCTTTACATAAAACCACGTCAAACTTACCTTTTAATTGCAGGTAATCCTGTAGTAACAGGCCCAAATTGGCATCATCCTCAACCAGTAGTATTTTCTTCATATATCTTTAAATCCGGAAGATTTTTTAGTCCGGAAGTCCGAGGTCGGAAAGTCCGTAAGTTCTTTATTTATGTTAAGCAGGAGTCTGAGTTTATCTTACGGACTTTCGGGCAAACCGATTTTCCGACTGCGCTTACGCTACCGCAAACTTCAGCTCAAACTCCGAGCCTTTTTCTTTTTCTGATTTTACGCTTATTGTACCGTTCAGGCGTTTAACTATGGTGTTTACATAGCTTAAACCCAGGCCAAAGCCTTTAACGTTATGCACGTTACCGGTAGGGATACGATAAAACTGTTCAAATATTTTTGATTGCTGATCACGGCTCATGCCTATGCCTTTATCGGCTACCCTGATAACAACCTGTCCGCTTTTAACAAACGTACTTATGGTTATATCTGGCTCCTCATTGCTGTACTTAATGGCGTTATCAACAAGGTTATACAGTACGTTCGAAAAATGCAGTTCATCGGCAATGATGTAGGCATTTTCGGCATCGAGGTGCAAGGTGGTTTTAGCATTACACTTTTGTAGCTTAAGTGCCATGCTGTCAAGTACAACGCTAACCATTTCGTTAACATCAACCGGTTTTTTCTCCAGCTTGAAGTCGTTACGTTCAATACGGGCTATATTTAATACCCGTTCAATATGGCTGCCTAAGCGGGCGTTCTCTTCAAAAATGATATTGGCTAAGCGCGCTACCCGGTTTTTATCTTCGGCAATTTCATTGTCCCTTAAAGCCTCACTGGCTATCATGATGGTTGATACCGGAGTTTTAAATTCGTGGGTCATGTTGTTGATAAAATCGATCTTCATTTCTGAGATCTTTTTCTGCCTTAGTATCGAAAATATGGTATAACCGAAACAAAGGATCAACACCATGGTAAGGCCGCCTGTTGTGGCCATAGTAGCGGTCATGTTGCGCAATATCAATGAGTTTTTTTGCGGAAACGAAAGCCTGATCTTTCCCGGATCATTGATCACCTCTTTGGTGAAAATAGGGGTTTGATAGGTATTGGCCGCAACAAATACCGGCAGTTTTTCGCCCTGGTTATCGCTGGCGTTCGAGAATATCAATGAATCACTGTTGGCAGTTGTAACCTCATAACTAAAAGGTAGATAAATGCCTTTGTTGTGCAGTTCAAAGCGCAGCAATGAATCTATCCAGAAAGGATTGATCCGTTTATTCAGCGGCTCGCCCGATTTGCGGTATTCCTCGGCCAGGTTTTCAATAACAGTGGGTTTAGCCCCTGCGTCGTTGGCTTTTTCAACCGAATCACTCTCAACCAGTTTTTTGATCTGCTGAAATTGTCTTTCCTTTTGTTTACGGGTTTGCTCCTGTACCCACAATGGGTTTATACGCGGCACCGAAATCATCTGCTTGCCAAACTGAGGGTCGACATAAACGTACCTCAGCGTATCGTATTTATGAAGCTTTTTGGGCTGAGTTATCCTGCGGGTTATGCGGGTATGTACAATTTCGGGGGTTAGCTGCTCATGTACTACACCAAATTCGTCGGTATATTCTTCAACATGTACTTTAAAATCAACGGTTCCTTCTGTTTGCAGTAGACCGTTAAGCTCATCATCCATTTTTTTACGCTGGATCATACGCTGTAAACTATCGCGCAGCAAAGCAATTCGCTTTTCGCGGGCAGATGAATGCTTTCTTGCTGCTTTATCACCGATAACTTTTATGGTATTAACACCGGGTTCCTCGTTTTCGGTACTGATGGCGGTTTGCTGTGTTTTAGTTTTCAGGAAGTTGTTGGCATCCTGGCGGGTCACCTTATCAACCACGTTATTCATGGCTTCGCGCACCTGGCGGTCAAACGAGTCGGATTGCATTTGATACGCCTGCCTCAGAAAATAAAATTGCATAGCCATCACGCCCAAAAGCGCGAACCCCATCAACCCAATAATTAATCCTATGCTCCTCTTTTTCATTTGTTAACAAGCAAAATTATCTGAAATAGGTACACAAAAATTGCATTTAACAAAATTTAACAAATGCGATTTAAGTTTAAAACTCTGTTGCTTAATATTTTATTATTTCAATAGCTTTAGGTATGCTTTAAAACGAGGTTTATTAACAAAATGTTCATAAACAACAAAAGGCCCTTGATAAGGGCCTTTTGAAATATCTGTATTGCTTTTATTAGAATGGCAGATCGTCATCATCTGCTGATGAGCTGATATCTGCTGAAGGAGCAGCGTATTGCGGAGCTGCAGACGCGTTATTGGCAGCAGCAAGCGGAGTAACCCTCCATAATTGCAATGAATTGAAATAGCTTTTCTTGCCCATTTTATCTGTCCACGGGCGGCCTTTAAGGTTGAAAGAAACCTCTACATCATCCCCAATTTTAACGTTATCAAGTAAATTGCAACGATCCTGAATAGCTTCAAACTTTAAATATTCCGGGTATTGAGGGTTCTCAATATATTCAAGTATAAGTTCGCGTTTTTTAAGTGAATCGGTTACTTGCTGGGTAGCCGATACTTCATGTACCTTACCTTTAACTTCCATAATTAGTCTTCAAATAATTTAAAAATGTAAAGTTAATAGTAAGAAATTAAAATACGGGCTTTTTAATTCTTAATTTTGCCGAATTAATATGCAAGTTTTCCACACCGAAAGTAAAATCATAATTACATGTAACAAAAGGCTTTCGCCCTACCTGCAAAGGGAGGTTGAAGCTTTAGGCTATGAGCCGGTCCGCGTTTTCCCTACCGGGGTCGAACTAAAAGGAACCGTTACAGATACCATTCCGCTTAACCTGAACCTGCGCTGCGCAAGCCAGGTCCTGTATTCGTTAAAAACGTTTACCGCCCGCGACCCAAAAGAGCTTTACGATGAGCTGGTATCCATTGAATGGGAAAAGCTCATTGATTTTACCGGCTATTTTTCGGTATCATCAAACGTAAATAACGAGCATATCCTTACGCCATTGTTTGCCAATGTTAAGGTAAAGGACGCCATTGTTGACAGGATTAAGTCTGTAAAAGGTATCAGGCCGGATTCGGGCCCGGAGGTTAATAAAGCTGTGGTACACCTGTATTGGCAGGATGATCGTGCCGAAATTTTCCTGGATACATCCGGCGAAACACTGGCCAAGCACAGTTACCGTAAAATACCGGGTAAGGCACCTATGTTGGAGGCTCTGGCAGCATCAACCATCATGGCTACCAAATGGGATATGAAGAGCACTTTCATTAACCCCATGTGTGGTTCGGGTACGCTGGCCATTGAAGCCGCATTGCTGGCTACAGATAAATCACCAGGTTTGTTCAGGATGAACTATGCCTTTATGCACATTTTAGGTTATGACGAAACCGTGTTTTTTGCGGAACGCCGTACTTTAAAAGATAAAGCAAAAAAGGAAACCGGCTTTAAGATCATAGCCTCCGATATTTCGGAAGATGCGGTTGATATTGCCCGAAAAAATGCCAGGACAGCCGGTGTAGAACATTTAATTGATTTTGCCGTTTGTGATTTTGAGGATACCGAGGTGCCTGAGCAACCGGGCATAGTGATGTTTAACCCTGAATACGGCGAGCGTTTGGGTGTGCACACAAAACTGGAGATTACCTATAAGCGTATGGGCGATTTTATGAAAAAGAAATGCCTTGGGTATGATGGTTATGTTTTTACGGGCAATCCCGACCTGGCCAAGAAGATAGGCCTGAAAGCTGCCCGCAAAATTGAATTTTATAATGGTAAGCTTGATTGCCGCCTGTTTGAGTACGAGTTGTACCTGGGCAGCAAACGCGAACCAAAAGAAGAAAATTAAATGAAAAAGATCCTGTTATTTATAACACTTGTTTTATCATCGGTATTAGTTAAGGCACAAACACAATTAGCATTCCCATTTCAGGGCGGCAGCCCTATCATGTCGCGCTTTTTTAAAGATAGTCTTGTGGTATCACCCGAGATCATTAAAAAGAAAGCTACCGGCACGGCTGTGTTTAAATTTACTGCTGATGATAAAGGCACTATTAAAAAGATCATCGTTTACTATGCCGATGACGCTATACTGGTAGTGCCCATTATTGATGCGTTAAAAAAATCAAATCACAAGTGGATCATTCCTGATCATGAAAAACTGCATGATTTTATTTTGCCGTTTGCCATTAACTTTAATGCCCCTGCAAATACCAGTAATGCTACCATGAAGGCCGCCTTTGATTATTACAGTAAACGGAGGCCTATCATATCTTACAATCAGGTTCCGCTGGAAACCGCTACGCTATTACCCACAGTAACTGTTAGCTACGATTTAAGCGAGTAGTATAGAAATAGAAACTAACAAATACTTTGAAGCGATGGGCCCATAGGCTCGTCGCTTTTTTTGTAAAAAAAAACATTTAAAAAAAATATACTTTTAATTAAAACCAGGACTCCGTTTTTTTCGTTAGTATACTTGGAATGTCATAATTGGCATTTACTTTTAATTAAAACCTAAAAAAATCTCTTGCATCCCGGCGGGCGAACTGACATTTTTTTACAAAATCTGAAATCCGGGCTTCAATTATTCTCGTTAGTTATAGTTGAACTAAAAAATATTTGGATGAAAGATATGCTAAATTTTAAGATCAAGGCCATAGCCGCTAACATCAGGCATACCAGGGAAGGACTAAATTATACCCAGGAATACCTTGCGGCCAAGTTAGGTATATCGCAAAATGCCTACAGTAAAATAGAATTAGGTTATACAAAAATAACCGTTGAAAGGCTATTCCAGATAGCTTCAATTTTAGAAGTTGAAGTTGCCGGACTTATAAATACAGAAAAAACAGCTGCGGCCTAAGGTTTTATAAACAATCCTGCTGTTCCATCTTTTGCTTAGTATCTTTGCAAAAGATGGAACACGATAAACTGATTGCCGCAACTGTTGATTTTGTACGCGATACCCTCAAGAATGCCGAAGGCGGCCACGACTGGTGGCACATTCATCGCGTTTGGACAAACGCAAAACTCATCAACCAAACAGAAAAAACTGATCAGCTTGTAGTTGAACTTGCTGCTTTGCTGCATGATATTGCAGACAGCAAGTTTCATAACGGCGATGAAGAGATTGGTCCGCGTACTGCCGGTAATTACCTGCAAAGCATGGATGTTGATGCCGGTATTATTGAACATGTACAGCAGATCATCAGGCATATGTCATTCAAAGCAAGCTTTGATGAAAAATCCTTCCATTCGCCCGAGCTGGAGGTTGTACAAGATGCCGACAGGCTTGACGCCATTGGCGCTATTGGTATTGCCCGTGCCTTTACCTATGGTGGCTTCAAAGGTCGGGAACTGTATAACCCGGAAATTGAGCCAAACCTAAACATGACCAAAGAGGAGTACAAAAATACTACAGCCCCTACCATCAATCATTTTTACGAGAAGTTGCTTTTGCTTAAGGATAAGATGAATACCCCCACGGGGAAAGCGATTGCCGCGCAAAGGCACGCGTTTATGGAAGATTATTTGAAACAGTTTTTTGCAGAATGTGGTTCATAGTTAACGCGAAAGCTTACTTTTGCGCCAAATTTTGATACCCCATGAAGAAACTTATACTTACTATAATACCTGTTTTAATTGCGGGCCTCGCTTTTGGCCAGGACACCGTTAAACGACAGCGCTTTAATTTTCACTTCCAGCAAACTACAATCACCCAGTATAAACCATCATTCCATGCCGATTATACCGGCAATAACAGCTTGCTCACCAGCGAAGAAACGCAAAGTTCTATTACTACTACATTTTTTGGTGGTGCAAGGCTTTGGAAAGGTGCTGAAGCTTATTTTAACCCGGAGCTTTCCGGTGGTTCAGGCCTGAGCAAAACTTTGGGTGCTGCCGGTTTTCCTAACGGTGAAACGTTTCGCGTAGGCGGTGCTGAGCCTAAGATCTATATTGCCCGGTTATATTTTACTCAGAATTTTGAGTGGGGAAAGGAAAAAGATACCATCAGCGATGATGTCAACCAGTTGGCTGGTTTAAAAAGCAAGCGTTATTTTTCGGTCACTGTAGGTAAATTTGGCATGGCCGATTTTTATGACGGCAATGAATTTAGCCATGATCCGCGTACGCAGTTCATGAACTGGAGTTTGATGGATAACGGGGCCTGGGATTACCCGGCCAATACCCGCGGGTATGTTTTAGGCGTGCATACCGAATTAGGTCAGCCAAACTGGACCCTGCGTTTCGCCTTCACCATGTCGACCACTACGGCCAACGGCGCTATTTGGGATCAGAAGATAGGCAAAGCCAATACCCAGACATTAGAATATGAAAGACGATATACGCTTAACGGACAAAAAGGCACTTTCAGGATCCTCGGTTTCCGAAACAACGGTAAAATGGGCGATTATCGCCAGGCTATCGCGCTTAGCCCTACAGCGCCAAACGTTGATACCACACAAGCCTGGGGCAGGCACAAATATGGCTTCGGTATCAGCGCCGACCAATATTTAACTAAAGATTTTGGTGTATTTGCCAAAGTAAGTTACAACGATGGCAAAACCGAAACCTGGTATTTTACCGAAATTGACCGCTCGCTAAGCCTTGGCGGCGTACTTAAAGGTACCTCATGGAGCCGTGGTGATGATGAGCTGGGCCTGGCTTTTGTGGCTAACGGTATCTCAAACGCCCACAGAGATTATCTCGCTGCCGGCGGTTACGGATTTATCATTGGTGATGGTAAGCTAAACTATGGCACCGAGTTTATTGCCGAGCTTGATTATAAGATAAACGCCTATCAAAAGAAATTCTGGATTACTCCAGGTTACCAGTTTTTGCTGAACCCGGCGTATAATAAAGACAGGGGGCCTGTAAACGTGCTTTCGCTAAGGGCTCACATAGAGTTTTAATAGCAGGTTGTTGATGGCATATCCAAACATTATATTTGGATATGCCTAATACCTATACTCAACTATATATTCACTTTGTTTTTGCGGTAAAATACCGCCAGGCTGTTATAAATCAAGAATGGGAAACCAATCTTCACCGTTATATAACAGGGATTGTTCAAAACAATGGCCACAAGCTCATCGCTATAAATTCCGCATCAGATCACCTTCATCTTTTTGTAGGATTAAACCCCAATCAATCCATTTCTGAATTGATACGCCTTGTAAAAGGAGATAGTTCAGAATTTATAAACAAAGAGAGATATACACCACGCAAATTTCAATGGCAGGAAGGATACGGAGCTTTCAGCAATAGTAATTCGCAAATTGATGCTGTGGTAAAGTATATTTTAAATCAGAAGCAGCATCATCTGAAAAGATCGTTCAGGGAAGAGTATTTGGATATTTTGAAAGATTATTCAGTAGATTATGATGAGCGATATGTTTTTAAAGACCTGTTAGAATTAAATTTGCTTTTCCCCGGTTTTGGGTAGCCTCTACGAGGCAAAGGATTTTATTTACGTGTTTTTCTACAAACAGGCAGCCCCTAATGGGGCATTTTTAACTTGATACAATCTATGCCGATTGCTTCGCCTAACCCATTTAGCCATTAGAATTTATTGGAATCAAGTAATAAGTGATAGAAAGAGAGGCGTGTTTAAAGCAACAAACCGCCTCATAGAGTGAGGGGGATTTATTAAAGCGGCAGATTGCCTCGTAGAGGCTACCTGTTTGTAGAAAAAAGATAATATCCCATTTTTTGCTCCATAGGAGCTACCCACTCACCGGGTGATGAGGTTTTCACTATAACCATCAATGAAAAAGCCGCGTCATTTATATTATGGCGCGGCTTTTTTTATTAAAACTCTTTCAATTATTATCCAATGGCCTGCCTGATCCTGTTGGCGGTGGCATTAAATTGCTCCGGTGTGAATTTTTGCTTAGGGAGCGAAAAATTGATACTGCTCATATCATTCATCGGGATAAGATGGATATGTGCGTGTGGTACATCCAAACCCATAACCGCTACACCAACCCGCGGACAAGGAACGGCCTCTTTTAAGCCGATAGCTACCTTCTTTGCAAATAGCTGTAAGCCGGTATAGGTTTCATCGTCCAGGTCAAAAAGGTAATCAACCTCTTTTTTAGGGATCACCAGCAGGTGACCTTCCGTAAGCGGAAAAATATCCAGGAAAGCCAGAAACTCATCGTTTTCGGCTACTTTGTAAGCAGGAATTTCGCCCGCAACTATTCTTGAAAAGATGGTCATTGTTGGGTGAGTGGTTGATTATGTTGATTAGGTGAGTGGTTTCGTTGGATGTTGTAAAGTAAGTGGCTGATTATGAAAATGGAATAAAACTATTCTCCTAATCAACCACTCACCTAAATTACTACCTGCTTATCTCCAGGATTTCGAATTCAATTTTACCTGCTGGTACGGTGATCTCGGTTTTTTCACCAACCTTTTTACCAAGCAAGCCTTTAGCTATTGGCGATGCTACTGAAATTTTACCGGTTTTCAGATCGGCTTCGCTCTCTGATACCAGCTGGTAGCTCATAGTAGCACCGTTTTTCAGGTTTTTAATCTTCACAACAGATAAAGCCAGCACTTTTGAAGTATCTATTTTTGATTCGTCAAGCAGGCGGGCATTTGCCAAAGTTTCCTGTAATTGGGCTATTTTAGCCTCGTGCAGGCCCTGTGCTTCTTTTGCCGCGTCGTACTCGGCATTTTCCGAAAGGTCACCTTTGTCGCGCGCTTCAGCAATAGCTTTTGATATATCGGCACGGCCGGTTGTTTTTAATCTTTGTAGTTCTTCTTTTAATTTCTCTATACCGTCTTTAGTATAGTATGATACCTCTGCCATAACGCAAAAATTAATTAATATTCATTCTGTTGGTCAACCAAAAAAAACCGCCCTTCCCTGTTTTAAGAAAGGACGCAACGCTTATAAAAGCAAACAAGACTATATAAGTCCGCAGCTTACATAGTCTTGCTTTTTTGGTATTTAACGAAGATAAGTGATTTAAGTTTTATTATCCAAATTTTTTTGGGTGGGAATTTTATTGTGCTTATCGTGTTTTTCTTCATTAAAGATTGATAACGATGTAACTCAAAGTTCTTATTGCCACCTGTTTATCCCGGATTGTTCAGGGTTTTTCTAAGCTGTTCGAAGTTTTTCTGCATTGTAGCCTTATCATTTGCAGACGTAGCCAGTTCCATAGCCGTTTGGTAATGCCGCAATGCTTTTTGATTATCCACATCGATATACAGATTACCCAGGAGTGAATAATAAAAATGGTTACTGTTGAGATTCAGCTTTTCTGCCTCGGCTATCGCGGCGGGCTTGCCGTTGGTTTTGGCAAGGGCGAAGGTGCGGTTTAATGCGGCTATAGGCGAATATTCCAGAATAAGCAGGTCATTGTATAGCTGCAATATATTTTCCCATTTTTCGGGCGTATCTTCCTTAATGGTATGCCAGTAGGCAATACCTGCTTCAAGGTGGTATTTAGTGATAACGGTTCCGGTTGATGCCTGGTTTAGATGGTAAATACCTTTATTAATCAAATCCCTGTCCCAGAGCGATTCGTCCTGATCCTCATAAAGGATCATGGCGCCGTTATCATTAGTGCGGGCCTCGAAGCGTGAGGCGTGGAAACACATTAAGGCAAACAGGGCGTTTGCCGCCGGGGTGTTGGTGGCCGGGTTTTCTATAAGCTGATAATTGAGCCGCATAGCTTCGGCGCAAAGATCATGGCGCAGCGTGATGTTTTGGGAAATAGAGTAATATCCTTCCGAAAATAACAGGTAGATGGTTGTCAAAACGGTTTCCAGCCGGTTGCCTATCTCGTTCAGGGTTGGCTGCTTGATCTGGATGCCAGCCTCTTTTAATTTTTCCTTAGCGCGGTTTATCCGTTTGTAAATAACCTCTTTGTTTGCTAAAAAAGCATCGGTAATTTCCTGGATGCCAAAACCGCAAAGCAAATTAAGGGCAAGCGCCACCTGCGATTCGTCGGAGATTGCTGGGTTACAAACCGTAAACATCATGGCCAGCTGGCTATCGGCAATGTTTTTGGTAGATAGGTCTATCTCTATTTCGCCGGTACTATCGGTAGTATATTTTATTTCGGGCGAAAGCTTTTGCTTAAAAATGGTGTCCCGTTTCAGATAGTTTTTGGTTTTATTTTTTGCAACCGTGTAAAGCCAGGCCGTAGGGTTATCAGGTAAACCTTTCAGGCTCCAGTTTTCAGTGGCCGACAGGAAAGTATCACTTACAATATCTTCGGCAATTTCAACGTGTTCAATACCGAAAAGCCGGCAAAGTACTGCCACTATTTTACGATACTCGGTACGGAACAGGTGAGGTAAAAGCTCTTTAGGTTGCATAGGTAAATAAAAATGCCCTTGCAAAAGTACAAAGGCATTCTTGGTTTATACAGTAGGCACAGCCATTCGTACTTCAACAGTTGCTCCCCATTGTAATACCGGGCAGCCTTTGGCAATTTCAACAGCATCGTCATAATCTTCGGCCCTGATCATTAACAGGCCGCCTATCGATTCCTTGATTTCGGCATAAGGGCCATTGACAACCGTATTTTGTTTGATCACCCTGCCATCGCCATCCCAGCGTTTAGGCGGAGCAACCAATTTATTTTGGGCGGCGATGCCGCCTATCCAATCCTGGAAGGGTTTGATTGCCGCCTGCATTTGCTCAGGAGAAGGGCTGGCATCCTTACTTTTCAGATCCCTGTGGATCACTAACAAAAACTCATTCATAAGGCTATGTTTTAATTGTGTTAATATAAGCTGTTTAAGCAAACTGACCAACCTGGTAAGCCCCCGGAATATTGGGGAACGACAGGTTGATGCGGTTCCATGTGTTGATGGTTGTAACGGCCATGGTAAGGTCAATCAGTTCCTCATCGCTAAACTGTGCTTTTGCGGTAGCGTATACGGCATCAATCACATGGCAGGCGGTAACAGCTTCTGCCCAGGCAAAAGCCGCCCTTTCACGGTCTGTATAGTATGGCGATTCTTCCCAGGCGCTTAATCCATATAAGCGTTGTTCGGTTTCGCCATTTGCACGCGCGTCTTTATAGTGCATATCCAGGCAGAAAGCACATTTATTAATTTGCGATACCCTGAAATTTACCAATTCAAGAAGGGCTGCTTCAATTGATGCTTTTTTGATATAAGCTCCCATGCCAAATAACGGTTTTAAGGCATTCTGTCCTTTTTCCCACATGCTAAGTCTTTTTTCCATTTTGTTTTAAAATTTATGTTGTTAAAACCGAATGACAACCATGGTTTGCAGATTGGACAAAAAGGGAAGAAATATTTTTATTTTTTTCGTCAACATAAAATGTGGGCCCTTTATCCGGCAGATTTTTGTTTATTTAGCAAATCAGGTTCCTGCATCTAACCTGAATAATATCAATATGGAAAAACTAAATCCCGGAATCCTTAAAACCAAGCAACATTTTGAAATTCTTGACGGCCTGCGTGGTGTAGCCGCAATAGCAGTTGTTACATTCCATTTTATGGAGATTGCTTATAGCGACTATAGCAAGGATTTTATAGGTCATGGTTTCCTGGCGGTTGATTTTTTCTTTTGCCTTTCGGGATTTGTAATTGGCTACGCTTATGACGACAGGATTGGAAAGATGGGCGTCATGGAGTTTTTTAAGTCGAGGCTTATCAGGCTGCATCCGCTTGTTGTTATAGGATCAGTATTGGGTTTGTTAAGCTTTTTGTTTGATCCATTCAGTACCCAGGCTATAACCCGGAGTGCGGGCAGTATATTGCTGTTATTTCTTAGTTCGGTATTAATGATTCCTAACCCCACAATGGACGAGCGGTATTTTAACCTGTTTGGTTTTAACGCGCCGTCATGGTCGTTGTTTTGGGAATATATAGCTAATATTGTTTATGCGCTTGTGCTTTGCCGTCTTCACAGGCGTTATCTCATTATCCTTGCTGCAATTTCGGCGGTGGGTATTTGCTATGTGGCTGCCCATTCAGGTAATTTAATGGGCGGCTGGAGCGGTGGTACGTTTTGGGATGGTGGTGTACGTATAGCCTATTCCTTTACCGCGGGCTTGCTGGTTTACCGCTATAATCTCATCATTAAAAATAAGCTTGGTTTTATCGGGCTTTCTATTTTATTGATGCTGGCTTTCCTGTCGCCGTTCTCATCATGGAACTGGCTTTCCGAGCCTTTCATAGTTATCATTTACTTCCCGTTAATGGTTGCGCTGGGAGCAGGTGCTGTTCTTAACAACGGCTTACGTAAAATATGTGTTTTTTCGGGAAATATCTCCTATCCCTTATACATGACCCACTATGCTGTGATGTGGGCGTTTGGTAATTATTTCGCGGCGCACAAACCCGATGCCCTTCACCTGGCATACATCATTATTCCCGGATTAATTGTATTGGTAACATTTGCTTATCTTGTTATGAAGGTATACGACATCCCTTTGCGCCGCTATCTTACTGAAAAACGAAAACAGGCTATTAAGTAAAAAGCAAGGTTTTTTGGTCATTAAATTAAAGGTTAAATAACGCGCCCTTTAGTGGAGGTTGATTTAAAACCTGTATGTTTAAAATGCTGAAGAAGTGTTTTTTATACACCAAAAAGCGTTATTTTTACAAGTGGTTTTTTGCAGTTTTTCATTCATTTTGAGTGATATGCAGAAGGCTTTGGCACAATGAGGAAAACGTTAGTTATTGGTTGGCTTGTTTTATTACTTGCTATTGTTGGCGCATTATTTTGGTATAATGAGTTGCAATATCAGTTGCCTACGCCGGTACCCGAAAACTATAAACCGGTAAAATCAGGTACAGTTGTTTCCATCAACCCAAGGCATTTTAAAGACCACAGCAAACCTTTGTTTCTGCACTTTTTTAACCCCGGTTGCCCATGCTCAAGGTTTAATGTTAAACAATTTAAAGCTATTGTTGAGCAGTATCGCGGGCAGGTGAACTTCGCTATCGTGATCATGAGCAACAAGCATTTTACCGAAAGCGAGATCCAGGATAAGTTTGGCATGAAACTACCTGTAATATTTGACCCTTCCGTTGCCGAAGCCTGCGGGGTTTACTCTACACCACAGGTTGCGCTGATTGATACTGAGAATAAATTATACTATCGTGGCAACTACAATATAAGCCGTTACTGTACCGACGAGAAAACGAGCTTTGCCAAAATAGCAATTAACGGTTTACTTAGTAACAATACCCGACTCACATTTAATAAATTGGCGCTAACATCATATGGCTGTCGATTGCCCGATTGTCATAATTAACATACCCCTAAGTTCAAATAATAGTGACTGCAGCTATAGCTCATAACATTAACTTCCAAACCGAGATCAAGGATCGCTCAGACCGGTTGATGGATTACTTCCTGCCGGTGCATTTTGCGGTTGGTTTGGCGCTGGCCTCCTTTTACGATACCTGGCTTATTGCTGGTGGTGTTGGTGGTCTTTGCCTGCTGGCTTATTATACCGCTAAAATAGCCCTGCCTCAATCATCGCTATATCAATATGTATTGGCCTCGGTGCTCGGCATTTTTATGGCCCAGTATATATACCAAATGCACGGTATGTTTGAAATGCACTTTTTTGCCTTTATTTCAAGCGCGCTGCTCATTACTTATCAAAACTGGAAACTACAAATTCCTCTGTTGATAGTGGTTATTATCCATCATGCTACTTTTAGCTATTTGCAGGATATCGGGTTTGGTAATATATTTTTCACCCAACTCAATTATTTTGATCTTCAAACATTCATTATCCACGTATTACTTACCGGGGTAATCATGTTTATATGCGGGCTGTGGGCATACCAACTGCGCAAATACAACGAATTAAGAATTGTGCAAACCCTGCAAATGGCCGATCTGCAGCGTGAAGCCCAGTTATCATTGGAGCGTAAGCATAACGAGGAGGTTTTGGCAGCGGCAAACAAAGAACTGAACCATTCAAATCTCGAACTTCAAAAAGCACGCCTCGCGGCCGATCAGGCCAACCAGGAGAAAAGTATTTTCCTGGCTACCATGAGCCACGAGATCCGTACGCCTATGAATGGGGTAATCGGTATGTCGGCCTTGCTGAATGAAACCGAGCTTAATGATGAGCAGCGGATGTTTACCGAAACCATCATCAATTGTGGTGAAACGCTGATCCATGTGATTAATAATATCCTTGATTTTTCGAAGATAGAAGCAGGCAGCCTTGATCTTGAACAGGACGATTTTAACCTGAGGCAGAGCATTGAGGATGTAATGGATATGTTTGCCGTTAAAGCCGGCCAAATGGGACTTGATCTTGTTTATGAAATTGAAGAAGATATTTCTCCAAACATCATTGGCGATCCGCTGCGCCTTAAACAGGTACTTATCAATCTTGTAAATAACGCCATTAAGTTTACTGAAAAAGGAGAGGTTGGTATCAGGGTAAGCTGTATTGAAAGGCAACCTGACGGTTTGCTGAAACTGGGCTTTGATGTTTGGGATACAGGCATCGGTATTCCGAAAGATAAACTGCACCGTTTGTTCCGCGCGTTCTCACAGGTTGATTCATCTACCACACGTAAATACGGCGGCACTGGTCTGGGTTTAGCAATTTGCCAGAAGTTGGTGACCCTCATGGGCGGAGCCATCGGGGTTAAAAGCCTACCGGGCGTAGGGGCTAAGTTTTCCTTTACCATCAATGCCTACCCAGGTGAGGCATCGCAACAGCTTACATCTGGCTTTGACCTTAGCGAATTAGAAGGGAAGAAAATTTTGGTGGTTGATGATAACCAAACCAACCTTTCTATCCTGGAACGCCAGTTTGACAACTGGAACCTTAAAGCCATAACCGCCGAATCGGCTGCTGAGGCATTGGTAATTCTCCAAAAAAGTAAAGATATTGAACTGGTAATTACCGATATGCACATGCCGGTGATGGACGGCGCTATGCTGGCCAAGGTGATCAAGGAAGGATATAGCCATTTACCAATCATATTATTAAGCTCGGTAGGTGAAGACTTTATAAAAGATCAGCGTTCGCTCTTTACATCTATCATGAATAAGCCCATCAAGCAGCAGGTGCTTGGTAAGCAAGTTTTCATGGCGCTTAGAAATAGCTCCACTCAAACAGAAGACAAGCAAGCTAAAGCAAAACTTTCGGTAGATTTTAGTGATAAGTATCCCTTCAAGATTCTCATTGCCGAAGATAATGAGGTTAACCAGCACGTTATTAAGCATATTTTAAGCAAAATGGGCTATAAGCCGGGTATTGCTAAAAATGGGATTGACGCCATTGAAGCCCTGTACCAGGACGATTACGGATTGATATTAATGGATATGCAGATGCCGGTTATGGATGGGCTGGAAGCTACCCGGGTTATCCGGAAGGATGGCGTTAAACAACCGGTTATTATAGCGCTCACCGCTAATGCCATGACCGGCGACGAACAGGAATGTTTGCAGGCTGGTATGAATGATTACCTGAGCAAGCCCGTAAAATTGGATGAGTTGATGAACAAGCTATCCAAGTGGTATACGGTGGTTAATAATAAAGCGGTATCCCGTTCGGAAGTCTAACATTTTTTATAATTCCAGTTCCAGCTGGTCGCCGGGGCCAAGCTCGCGGTCATCGCGCTGCTTAACCTGCAGCTCGCCGAAGTTTGAAAGTGAAATACCCAGCAGGCGTACTTTTACATCGTCAACGCCGGTAGTAGCCATGAGTTGTTTGGCCGTATTGCTGATGGTTTCAAGATCGTTTACCGGTGTTTGGAATGACTGGTTTCTGGTGATCTGTTTAAAATCGTGATATTTTACTTTGAGGGTGATGGTACGGCCCTTCAACTCATATTTAAGCAGGCGATTGTGTACCGTTGTTGCTATCTTATCAAGTTCAGCCTCCATCTCCTCCAGGGTAGTTAAATCATAAGCAAAGGTATCTTCGGCACCGAGTGATTTGGTTTCACGATGTGGCTGTACTTCCCGGTTATCAATACCACGCACTATCTGATAGTAAAATTTGCCTACCTTCCCAAAGTGACGGGTAAGCTCACTTTCTTCCAGTCGTTTAAGATCGGCGCCGGTATGCAGACCCATTTGTTTCATTTTTTGAGCAGTTACTTTTCCCACGCCAAAAAACTTTTCGACGGGTAGCTGCTCCATAAAGTTTTCGATGCTTGAAGGGCCGATGAACTTCAATCCATCGGGCTTATTGATATCTGATGCTATTTTAGCCACAAACTTATTGATAGATACGCCCGCCGAGGCAGTAAGTTGTAACTCATCTTTAATAGCCTGTTTAATGAGTTTGGCTATCTCAATGGCCGAGCCAATATCCTGCTTATCATGAGTTACATCCAGATAAGCTTCATCCAACGAAAGCGGCTCGATCAGATCTGTATAACGACTGAAGATTTCACGGATATGTTGCGATACTTCCCGGTAAACATTAAACCGGGGACGTACAAACAAAGCATGCGGACAAAGCTGTAAAGCCTTTTTTGATGACATGGCCGACCGGACACCAAACTTCCTGGCCTCATAACTTGCTGTTGCAACCACGCCGCCGCGCCCTTCGGGTAAGCCTCCCACCACCAAAGGCTTGCCCCGGTATTCCGGAAAATCCCGCTGCTCAACCGACGCGTAAAATGCATCCATATCAATATGGATAATTTTACGATGTGTATTGGATGGTTGCTCCGTCATGGTGATGAAAGCAAATATAGGCGGGTTGCAGGCTTATAGCAAAGTCCGCTGGTTGGCGTAGTGTAAGGTTTTGAAGAGGGAAGCAGGTTCAATGCTCCAAGCTATACGTCTTAGCCCAACAGTAAAAAGCGCGGGACTGTGCGATTCCCCTCTTGAGAGGGGGGAGGGGTGTGTTTCCGCAATGACTTATTATAGCAGAAACACACCCCTGCTATCGCTCATTCCTCCGCGCCCCCTCTCAAGAGGGGATTTTAGAATCTTTTGTCAAATTATTTGATTAGGTTAACGACTCAAGCAAGGACGCTTGAACATGCGGCGCCTATTTCAAAATCAACTCTCCGTATCCCCGGGCAAAAACCTAAGCTTTTGCTGAAAATACATATCCCAGCTATGCTGCTGTTTACGATCGGTCATGTGGACGGTATCTTCGTCGTAATCTGCATTGAGCTGTTTGTATTTGGCATCAATGCGGTTAAAAATAGACATGGCCTCGTAGTTGTAGTTATTGCTGAAGCGGGTGCGGCTTACTATGCGTAACAGCTCCTGCTGCTCTAAAAAGGCGATGGTGTAATGCCCTTGCTCGTGTTTTAAGATCTCGGTCATTTGCTGCGGGGTACTAACCCGGCTCTTGTCCAACCACGATTTGTTGTTATTGAGGATCAGTCTGATATTAAAATTAAGCCGGTAGCCCCCGCCTTCGCGCCGGGCCTGGTAACGGTAATCGATGGTGCAGTTTGTATAAGCAACAACGCCGCCAGCATTAGCCCGCGGCGTTCCCCAAAAATCATTGGCGGTAAGCTGATGAAATGACTGCGCCGAAGCCGACGTGATCATTGCAAAAAAACACATGGCCGTTAGGCCTATCCCTTTCACTATATTTCTTTTCATTTAAAAAAATGGCGGTTTTAAACTTTTACTTTTTGACGTTGTCGGTATGTAAAAGGTTTAAGGCCATCATCTCTTTTAACGTATGTTGCATCTGATCGGTTGAGCCATCAAGGAAAATAACATTCCCTTTTGAATTTTCAGAAAAGTGTTTGATGGATTCTGTCCACATGGTGAACAAAATTACAGAGGTATCCATATTAGCTTCGGCCATTTCTTTGGCAGCTACGGTCATACCGCGGGCAACCTCTTCACGGAACAGCGCTATACCTTGTCCACGTAATTGCGCTGCCTCGCGCTCGGCCTGTGCCGATATTTTGATGGCGTTACCTTCCGCTTCGGCAGCTTTGGTTTTAGTGATGAGCAGGGCCTGTCCTTCATTTTCGGCAGCGGCTTTCAGGTTGTTTGATGCCACAACCTGGCTCATCGATTTCATGATCACATCATCAAAAGTAATATCGTTCAATTGAAGATCCTGCAGGTGGTAGCCCCAACCTTCCAGTATCACGTCCAGTTGTTCCTTTACGTGCTCAACAATATCACGGCGCAATATCAATACTTCGCTTTGGCGTTTGGTAGCTACAAAGGCGCGAATGGATCCTTCAACGGTGCGGATGAGGGCCTGCATCAGGTTACGTTCGTCAACAAACTTAAAAGCTACGTTTTTAATGGTTTCTTCCTGTTGGTCCAGAACAGAGTACAGGAGCATAGCCTTAAAGTAAACATTAGCCTGGTCATAAGTTACAGCCTGGAACTCCAGCTCAACAGACCGGTTCTGGATAGAGATCTTGGAGTAGATGTTTTCGATAAAAGGGATCTTGAAATTTAACCCCGGGGTAAGGATGCGGCGGTACTTGCCAAATACGGTGATAACTACTATTGTGCCCTGTTTTACAGACACAAACGAAGTGAAAATGGTAATTAAGATAACAACAAAAATGATTATTGTTACCAATGATCCAACTGATTCGGGCATGGTTCGGTTTATTATGTTTAGAATAAAAGTAGCATTAATTATTGGTGTGCTATTTGTTTTTTAAAAAATGCTCATAAAAAACAGCGCACCTATCATGAACTTAAAACGAACATTCGGAACGATATTGAGCGTGCTCGGTATCATTGGTCTGATATACACAGGCATAGCTATTATAAACCACAGCGCTCAGGTAACCACTATGGTGGTAATAGGAATCATTTCGCTCATATTTTTCTCAACAGGTATTGGCCTGGTAAAAAACACTAAAGATGAAGCGGCTTAAATAGCCGGATTCAGGCTGTACAATTGACTCGCCCGGTCTGCGCTTCGCTGTACCACCCTCTCTCCGGCTTCGCCGCAAAGAGGGAAAAAGAAATCCCCTCTCGAGAGGGGGCGCGGAGGCACGAGCGACAGTAGGGGTGTGTTTCTGCTGCAAGCTGATCAAAGCAGAAACACACCCCTCCGCCCCTCTCAAGAGGGGAATCGCACAAGCCCACGCTTTTTCCATTAAGGTAAGGGCTAAGGTGATGTCAGGGTGAATGTATCTCGAAGCACTTCTTGACCCTTTCCTGTTTATAAATTCTCGCTCTGAATAACCGGGTTCAGGCTAATCTCCCCGGTATCGGATATTATCAAGCCTGCATCGGGGAAGTCCGCTTCCGTAAGTTGTTTAATCCGGACAGCCGCCCGGTTGAGCGAATCAAGTCCCAGGCCTTTATCGTGTGCTTGTCTCAATGATATAATGCGGCCATTCAAAAACTCTCCTTTTTTATTCAGGTTTACCTTTAGTAAAGGAGCCAAACCGCAAACACCCGATACGCCCACACTTTTATAAGTACAAAAATTACCGAGACTATAAGCGATGAGTCGGTTTTTATAAACCTCCATTGCGCGGCTCACGTGCGGGCCATTACCTAATATGATATCAGCGCCCGCGTCAATGGCGTTATGCGCAAAGGCATGCACATCTCCACGTTTTTCGCTGATGAAGGATTCCATGGCAAAAGGTACGTGCTCATAATCCACACCCTCGCCGCCGCCATGAAAAGATACGATGACGATGTCACATCGCTGTTTCAGTTCGCTGATGATACGGGTAGCGTTCGGCAGATTGAGGATAGGCAGGGTATTGGCATTGGGGGCAAAGGCGCAAAAGCCATACTTAATACCATTACGTTCAAATACGGTTGAGGGATGACTAAGCAAGCCACCATAATTAATGCCTATACTATCGAGTACACGGGTAGTACTCATACGGCCGGTATCGCCAAAATCGCCGATGTGGTTATTGGCCAGGCTAAGTAAGTTAAACCCTGCATCTTTAAAAACGCCTGCGTAAGCCGTTGGCATCCTGAATAAATAAGCTTTACTGCGTTGATGCAATTTATAGTGGGCAGGGTTACCCCCGTCAAGCAAACTTCCTTCAAGGTTACCAAATGTTACGTCGGCATTTCTGAGTTCGTCGGCTATAACTGTAAAACTGTTTTTGGCGCTATCCGGCGGGAGGGTATAATCATTAGGGTATGATGTTCCAAGCATCATATCGCCAACGGCAGCTATAGATATAGCATCATGATTAACAACAACTGCAGGTTTTGCAATTGCCGCGGTGGTATCGGGTTTAGGTTTAGGAGCAGGCACCAGTATTTGTTTTTTATTGGGCGGGTGGTTACACGCCTGTAAAAACAGCGCCAGGCAGGCTGCTGTAAGCAATAAATGAAATTTCATTATAAAAAAAATCCCCTCATTGAGGATGAGGGGACTAAATTAGTTTATTTATTTAAAAATTGTTTAGTTCTTGCTTTCGTCTACGTCGTCGCCCATATCGTTGTTACCCGTGGATGCCGAACCTTTAAACTCATCCTTAAACGAAGCTAACAACCTGCCGCCTTTATAAAAGAAACGGCTGTAATAAGCATCATCCAAGCTGCTGATTGCAACACCTCTTGACGAGGCATGAGCAAATTTATTATTGCCCAGGTAAATACCAACGTGCGAAATGCTGCGGCTGTGAATCTTAAAGAAAACCAGATCGCCTTCTTTTAACTCGTCTTTAGCAACAGGATTAACCATGCTGAAAATATCGCGTGAGTTACGTTTGATGTCAAGGTTAAAAACTTCGCTGTATAGTTCTTTTGTAAATGCCGAACAGTCGATACCTCTTCTTGAGCTTCCGCCAAAGTGGTAAGGGGTACCAATCCAATCATATACAAAGTGAAAGAGTTTCATGTTTGAGGTAGCAGATAAAGCAACTCCCATAATTTGGGAAAAGTATGCTTTACCTAAACTTTCCTGGTCGTCTTTGTTGTCATCACTGGTGCTGGGGGCACTTTTTGTTTGAGCTTGTGAAGCTATGACGCTGAAAAGTAAGGCAATAGCCAGGGCAAATTTCTTCATTTAATCAGTTTGTTTGTTGAGTTAGGGCAACAAATTTGTTTATTAAATCAGACACTATGTCTATTGTGCTCTACAAAACTATTTATATTTTTTAAAATTGCAAATAAAAGTGCCTTATTTTTCGAAAAATATAAAAAAGTGCTTTTTATTACACATCAATTTAATAAACAGGCTCTTGTACGTTTAACAATGTAATTTGGTTGTAATTATTTTTTAGCATTCAGATAACAACAACCCTCTATAAACTTCATAAAACGATAATTTATTGCCTTGGGCGTACGTTTTTTTAAGTTTAATTTTACCGAATGTTGCTATGCAAGGCCTATAATTGTGCGATTTACACGTTTTAAACACCGCCCGGGCCCACCAAATAAAATTTTGCAACAATTTGCTTGAGGTTTCGATATTTTGCAGGATATAATTAGATTTGCGCTTTACTCCAAAAAGGTTGTTTAATACATGAGTTCAATCGAAATAAACAAGGACACCTACCTGATGTGGTACGAACAGATGCTGTTAATGCGTAGGTTCGAAGAAAAAACAGGACAGTTATACGGACAACAAAAAATCAGGGGCTTTTGCCACCTGTATATTGGGCAGGAGGCTGTTTTGGCCGGAGCTATGTCTGTAATTAAGCCTGAAGACAGTTTGATCACCGCATATCGCGATCACGCTCACGCGCTTGCTAAAGGTGTAACTCCAAACGCCATTATGGCCGAGATGTATGGTAAAGCTACCGGATGCTCAAAAGGCAAAGGTGGTTCTATGCACATGTTTGATAAAGAAAAACATTTTTACGGTGGTCACGGTATCGTAGGCGGTCAGGTACCACTGGGTGCCGGTATCGCTTTTGCCGAAAAATATAAAGGTACCGAGTTTGTGAACATTGCCTACATGGGTGATGGTGCTGTACGCCAGGGTGCACTTACCGAAACTTTTAACATGGCTGCGCTTTGGAAACTACCTGTAATTTTTGTTTGCGAAAACAACGGTTACGCTATGGGTACTTCTGTTGAGCGTACTACAGCTCAAACTGATATTTATAAATTAGGTTTGCCATACGGTATCCCTTCATCGGCTGTTGATGGCATGGATCCGGCTGCTGTACACGTGGCAATGGACGAAGCTGTTCAGCGTGCACGTGCAGGCGAAGGCCCAACTTTCCTTGAAATGCGTACGTACCGTTTCAAAGGTCATTCTATGTCCGATCCGCAAAAGTATCGTACTAAAGAGGAGTTGGAAAGCTATAAAGCAAAAGACCCTATTGAAAGCGTTAAACAAACTATCCTTACCGAAAAATATGCTGATGAGGCTTGGTTTGACGAAATGGACGCTAAGATCAAAGCTATAGTTGACGAGGCTGTTAAATTTGCAGAAGAGTCGCCATGGCCGGATGCTTCTGAATTATATACCGATGTATATGTTCAGGAAGATTACCCTTATATCAGGGACTAAGTTTTAAGTCGAAAGTGCTAAGTCGAGGGTCTATAGTATTGGTAGTCGGATAAAGACTTTCAGACTAAAAACTTCAGACTTTAGACTTCTCGCTAAGAAGAGACTATATTTATACTGAATTTATAATACTATTAATATATGGCCGAAGTAGTAAAAATGCCTAAGATGAGCGATACCATGACCGAAGGGGTATTGGCTAAATGGCATAAAAAAGTTGGCGATAAGGTTAAATCTGGCGATGTATTGGCCGAGATTGAAACCGATAAAGCTACCATGGATTTTGAATCGTACCAGGATGGCACATTGCTGTATATAGGTATACAGGAAGGTGCTGCTGCTCCGGTTGATGCTGTAATTGCCATTTTAGGTAAAGAAGGCGAAGATTACAAATCTTTACTTGATCAGGCTGGCAGCGGCGCTGCTGCTAAACCGGCCGAAGAAGCTGCTCCTGTAGCTGATAAAGCACCTGCCGCTACTCCGGCACCAGCCGCTCCAAAGGTTGATTTGTCAAGCATCCCGGCTACGGTTATCCGCATGCCGTTATTGAGTGACACCATGACCGAGGGTACCATTGAGAAATGGAACTTTAAAGTTGGCGATAAAGTAAAAGCTGATGATTCGCTGGCTGATGTGGCTACCGATAAGGCTACCATGGAAGTTGTGGGTTACGAAGCCGGCACCTTATTATATATAGGTGTTAAAGAAGGCGAAGCTGCTAAAGTAAATGATATCATTGCTATAGTAGGTAAAGAAGGTACCGACATTACTCCGTTATTACAGGATGGTGGTTCGGCCCCTGCTGCTGAGGCTGCACCTGCTGCCGAAGCTAAAGCCGAGGAAACTGCACCTGCTGCTGCCACTGAAGCTTCTGCTACTGATGACGATAGCCGCGTAAAAGCATCGCCGCTTGCACGTAAAATAGCTAAGGATAAAGGCATCAACCTTAATGATGTAAAAGGTAGCGCTGAAGGCGGCCGTATCATCAAAAAGGATGTTGAGGAGTATACACCATCTGCTAAACCGGCATCTGCGCCTGCCGCTGAAGCTGCTCCGGCTGCTGCATCTGCACCTGCTGCAAAAGCGCCTATCGTATTGCCAACCTTTACAGGCGAAGAGAAATTTAGCGAAAGGCCGGTTACTCAAATGCGTAAAGCTATCAGCCGCCGCTTAAGCGAAAGCTTGTTTACTGCACCGCATTTCTATGTAACCATGACCATTGAAATGGATCAGGCAATTGCTGCCCGTACTCGTATGAATGAGATTGCCCCGGTTAAAATTTCATTTAATGATTTTGTTGTTAAAGCTTGTGCGGTAGCCTTAAGGCAACACCCGGCTATCAACTCATCATTCCTGGGTGATAAGATCCGCACTAACGAACACGTTCACATCGGCGTTGCTGTTGCTGTTGACGAAGGCCTGTTGGTACCGGTTATCAAATTTGCCGATGGTAAATCATTAAGCCACATTTCGGTTGAAGTGAAAGACTTTGCCGGCAAAGCAAAATCTAAAAAACTGCAGCCAAACGAAATGGAAGGTTCAACTTTCACCATTTCAAACCTTGGTATGTTTGGTGTTGACGAGTTTACTGCCATCATTAACACACCTAACGCTTGTATCCTTGCTGTAAGTGGTATCCAGGCTGTTCCGGTTGTTAAAAATGGTGCGGTAGTACCTGGTAACGTCATGAAGGTTACCCTGAGCGCAGACCACCGTGTGGTTGATGGTGCTACAGCTGCTGCCTTCCTGCAAACATTAAAACAATTATTAGAAGAGCCGGTAAGGCTGCTGATATAATTATTTCGGATATCGGATTTTCGATTTCGGATTTGGAAAAGCGATGGGTTTAGGCTCATCGCTTTTTTGTTTATGGGATAAATTATAAAATATGTCATTGCGAGGAACGAAGCAACCGCACGAAAGCCGAGCGGCTCTGTATAGCATGCGGTTGCCACGCTTCGCTCGCAATGACATGATTTTTATGCAATGTTGGTTAGCAGTTGTGAATTAGATTATGTCTGCAAAAAATGACACAATGACCTAATGACTTCAATGACCTTTATATTGTATATTCACAGCAAATTTTGATGTATGACACTTTATAGCTTTTTTAAGGAATTCCATTCCGGTTTCAGGTACATTGTTATTGTATTGGTATTGCTGGCCCTTGTACGCGCGTTTATGGGTTGGCTGGGTAAAAGACCATATGGCGAGGGCAACCGCAAACTTAACCTGTTTGCCATGATCTCGGTGCATACGCAATTTTTGCTGGGCATCATCCTGTTTTTTATTAGCCCGATGGTGCAGTTTAGTAAGGATACCATGAAAAATCCTATCACCCGTTACTTTACGGTTGAACACTGGGTGATCATGCTTATCGCTATCGCACTAATCACTATCGGTCATAGCAAATCAAAGAAAGCGGCATTGCCAGAAGCTAAGCATAAAGCTATCGCTATCTTTTATTTGATCGGAATTATACTGATTTCGGTAGGTATAATGCTTATTCCACAGTAATTCTACGTAGCTAATAGGATTTAGCAAATAAATAATTTCACAAAAAATTTGACAATTCAAATTTCTTTATAAATTTGTGACCGCGATGATTAAAAACACACATAAAAACAGCTGGTGGCACCAATTAAATTGGCAGCCGGCTCGCGCGTTTTGATCAGAGACAACCTAATCAATTGTGAACCTAAATAGGAAACCCGGCGACCCCAATTCGCCGGGTTTTTTTTGTTTTAAGACATTTAAAAAATAAACATGAGCACATTTAAAATTACTACCACTTATAAAAAGCTACTGGCCGATACCACCACGCCGGTTAGCATTTACCTTCGCCTGCGCGATGTATTTCCCAACTCGCTGTTGCTGGAAAGCTCCGACTATCACAGTCGCGAAAACAGCACCAGCTACATTTGCTGCGAACCATTAAGCGGCATAGTGCTGAATAATGGCGTGCTGAAAAAGCAATACCCCGATGGCAGTCATGAAACCCATGAGCCCGGCACGTTTGAGCTGATAGAACAGATCAACAGTTTCATCGGCAGCTTTGAAACTGACTCGTTGCCGCTAAAAATGATCACCAATGGTTTGTTCGGCTATTTTACCCATGAGGCGGTTGAACATTATGAAACCATCACACTAAAGCAAAGCGATAATACCGACCGTAAAATACCGGTAATGCAGTACCATATTTACAGGTACATCATCGCTATCGACCACTTTAAGAACGAACTCTACATCTTCCATAACCAGCCCGAAGGCGCTCCAACCAACGGCGGTATCGAAAAACTGGAATACCTCATCAAAAACAAAAACTTTCCCGAATACAGCTTCAAGAGTAATGGCGATGAAAAATCAAACCTCACGGGCGATGAGTTTATTGCTATAGTTGAAAAAATGAAGCAGCACATCTATAGGGGTGATGTTTTCCAGATAGTGCCTTCAAGGGCCTTTTCACGCACTTTCCTGGGCGATGAATTTAATGTTTACCGTGCTCTGCGTTCTATCAATCCATCACCATACCTGTTTTATTTTGACTTTGGCGATTTCAGGATCTTCGGCTCATCGCCAGAGGCACAAATTACCATAAAGAATAACGTAGCCAATATTTTCCCGATAGCAGGAACTTTTAAACGCAGCGGCGACGACGAGAAAGACGCCGAACTGGCCCGTAACCTGGAGAATGATCCCAAAGAATCGGCAGAACACGTAATGCTGGTTGACCTGGCCCGTAACGACCTGAGTCGCCATTGCGAAAATGTAACGGTTAAAGCCTTTAAAGAGGTACAGTACTATTCACATCTTATCCACCTGGTATCGCACGTAAGCGGTAAGCTTAAACCCGGCGCATCGGCATTTAAAGTAGTAGCTGATACATATCCTGCAGGTACCCTGAGCGGCGCTCCCAAATACCGCGCCATGGAGATCATCGACGAAAACGAAAATATAAAACGCAGCTTCTACAGCGGCGCGATAGGTTTCCTTGGGTTTAATGGTGACTTTAACCATGCCATTATGATCCGCTCATTTCTAAGCAAGAACAACACTTTACATTATCAGGCGGGCGCGGGCATTGTAGCCGGTTCAATTCCTGAAAGCGAATTAAGGGAGGTTGATACCAAGATCTCGGCTTTACGCAGAGCTTTTGAGTTGGCAGAGGAGTTGTAATTAGTGGTTAGAGATTGGAGATAAGAGGTTAGTTGAATTTTAAGAAAACGGACATGAAAAATATTTTAATAATAGACAATTACGATTCCTTTACCTATAACCTGGTGCATTTGGTTAATGAGCTTGGCCTGGAGTGCGAGGTTTGGAGGAATGATCAGTTTGCCATTGAAGATGTGGATACTTTTGATAAGATCATCCTTTCGCCGGGACCTGGTATTCCCTCTGAAGCAGGCTTATTGCTGGATGTGATAGAAAAATATGCGCCTACTAAGAGCATATTTGGCGTATGCCTTGGGCAGCAGGCCATTGCCGAAGCGTTTGGCGGCAGTCTGTATAATCTTAACCAACCAATGCACGGTATAGCAACGCCCATAAAAGTCACCGATGGTGGAGAAGAGCTTTTTGCCGGACTGCCCGAGAGCTTTAAGGTTGGTCGTTACCACTCGTGGGTGGTAAGTGGTAATGATCTGCCCGATTCATTACAGGTTACGGCTATTGATGAGGCCGATAATTCGATCATGGCGCTTAAGCATAAGCAATATGACGTAAGGGGCGTACAGTTTCACCCCGAATCAATCCTGACCGATTTTGGGAAAGAAATGATGCAAAACTGGCTAAAGGCTTAGTTTTAAGGAATTATGATAACTTTGAAAAATCACATTTAAAAACGTCATTGCGAGGTACGAAGTAATCCGATGCTATACAGAGCAGCCCTGCTAATCGGGGATTGCTTCGTACCTCGCAATGACGGCTTATATAACATTCCCCTTTAGGGGTTAGGGGCTTTATGACCATACTTGATAAAATAGTTGCCAATAAAAAAAGGGAAGTTGCTTCGGCTAAAAAACGTACATCGTACACTGTACTTGAAGAATCGGAATATTTTCACCGTGATACTTACTCTTTCAAAGAATTTTTGCTCGATCCGTCACGTACCGGTATCATAGCCGAATTTAAGCGTAAATCGCCGTCGAAGGGTATCATTAATGACAAAGTGAGGGTTAGTGCTGTTACCACCGATTACGCGGCTGCGGGAGCTTCCGCACTTTCAGTTTTAACCGACCGTAACTTTTTCATGGGCCGTAAAGCCGACCTGGTGAAAGCCCGCTCGGTGAATAATATCCCTGTATTGCGCAAGGATTTTATGATTGAAGAGTACCAGGTTATAGAGGCTAAGTCATTAGGCACCGATATCATCCTGCTGATAGCTGCCATACTTACCCCTGCCGAAATTGATAACCTTGCCAAACTGGCCAAAAGTTTAGGTTTAAACGTGTTGCTTGAGGTGCACAATCTTGAGGAATTAGAGCGCAGTATCAATCCTAACCTGGATGCTATTGGTGTAAACAACCGGAACCTGGCCGACTTTACAGTATCGGTAGAAACTTCATATCAATTGGCCAAGCACATCCCTGCTGAGTTTATGAAAATTTCGGAAAGCGCCATTAGCGATCCGGAAACTATCCGTCATCTTAAACTGGAAGGTTTTAACGGCTTCCTTATTGGCGAAACCTTTATGAAGCAGCCCGATCCGGGTCAAGCCATGCGCGATTTTGTTGCCTTGTTATAAGCTCGTAATACCATGAAGCGGCGTTTGAAAAATGGGTGATTGATACATAAAAGATACTATGTATCTACCATGATCTGGCTGGCCATAAACTGGTTGCCGAGCCTATTCCGCAAATTGTATAAAATACATCAGGATTGTTTTTAATGCCCGGTTAGAATATAGCCGGGCATTTTTTTTAACCAGAAATAGAAATAATTTCACAGGGGTTTCATTGTTCATTTTGTTCATGTTTTATCGAACATATTTTCGGTATTTTACGTAAAAGGGCACACATCAATACCTGGCTGGCGTACAATGTCGTTATCTGCCAGCCTGAAAATCTGTGCTCAATAAGAGGCTTCTTTTAAAAAGGAGACTTGCTTGCGGTCACATTTATTGAGTATGAAGAGACTTATGAAGAATATTAATAAGCCGTTACTTATACTACTTTTGCTGATCCTTACTTCATTTGCCGGGTACAGCCAAAACTGCACGTTAAATGTTTCAATAACTTCAACAGCTACAACCATTTGTTCTGGAAAAAGTGTAACCCTGACTGCCAATATAAGTGGAGGTACAGGTCCGTTTACCTATGTTTGGAATACGGGAGAAAGCACCCCGTCTATTGACGTAAACCAGGGCGGTAATTACACCGTTACCGTAAGCGATAAAACCCCGGGTTGCCAGCCGGTGGTTGCCAACTTTGGTGTCACTGCTGTAGCATCGCCAACCCCACCCGTAGTTGACGCCCAGGCTGTTTGCCCAAATACATCGGCAACATTAACCGCCAAAGCACCAGGGGGCACTTACCAATGGTATGATGCCGATGGCAATTTTTTGTATACCGGTAATCCATATGTAACGCCTCCGATTAATAAGTTGACTCTTTTTTATATAGAAACAACATTAAACAATTGTACCAGTACAAGAAGCTCGGTCTATGTTTATGTAACGGGGGGGCCGAGTATTCAGTCTGATCCGGTGTGTTATGGCACTTCGGCAACGTTAAAAGCATCAGGTGCCGATAGTTACGCATGGTATGATAATGCATCCGGTACGGGTACGCCGTTAAGTAATGAAGCGACGTTTTCAACGCCTGCTTTATTTGCAAACACTACTTATTATCTTTTTACAGTAATTAGGGGTTGTACCGGCGCAGGGATACCTGTGGTGGCCCGGATCAACGCGCCGCCGGCTGTTCCGGTAGTAAACGCAACATATAGTGTTTGTTCGGGATCATTGACAACTTTACATGCTGACGCCTCAGGAGTGGTTGAATGGTATGATGTACCATCAGGAGGAACTCCGTTAATTTCAAGCCCGGATTTTACAACCCCGGTACTTACATCTCCTGTCACCTATTACGCGCAAACACGTGTAGGCGATTGTACAAGTAACCGTATCCCAATATCTGTATCTGTAACACCAATACCTGCCGCGCCGCCATCTCAAACAGCCAGCACCTGTTATGGCACAAGCGCCGCGTTAACTGCCGACCCATCGCCTACGGGTACCTATACCTGGTACAAATCGGCGAAGGGTGGTAGTTCGGTTGGCGTAGGTAATACTTTTCAGACTCCCATATTGGTAAATACTACAACATATTATGTTGAGCATACCACAGGTAGTTGTACAAGCACGCGTACCCAGGTAACTGTTACCGTAACCCCGGCGCCCGAACCTCCGATTATGCCCGACGGGCCGGTGATTTGTAACGGAACGTCGGCACCTTTAACAGCGACATCTTCTACACAGGGCGGAACTTTCCAATGGTTTACTACTGCTACCGGCGGTACCGCTCTTTTTACCGGCGTTACATTTAACACCCCGGCGTTAACAGCCACTACAACCTATTATGTTCAAACTATTGTTGGTGGATGTGTGAGTGACAGATCGCCAATTACGGTGACTGTACTTGATGCCATCCCGGTTCCTGTTCCTCCGGCCGATGTGCCAATATGTGCCGGTTCTTCGGCCACGCTTACAGTAACAGGTTCGCCCGATGATTATGAGTGGTATGATCAGCCAACCGGCGGTAATCTGCTGATAACCGGTAATACTTATGTTACCCCAGGGTTAACCGCAAATGCAACTTATTATGTACAAAGTATAGCCAATGGTTGCAATAGCGCACGTATTGCGATAACAGTGCATGTTAACAATCCTCCTGCGGCTCCGGCGGTTAACGGTACAGCAACGGTGTGCCCTGGCCAGCCTGCTACCCTGAGCGTTCCCGCGTCGGGTACCACCATTGAGTGGTATACAGATGCTATTGGTGGAACGCTTTTATTTACGGGTAACACCTATACTACAAATCCTGTATTTAGTCAAACCACGTTTTACGCGCAGGCAAACAACGGTTCATGTGTAAGTCCCCGAACTGCTTTTACCGTATCTACAATTCCTATTATTGATCCGCAGTTCCGGTATCCTTCCGGTACGGTTTGTACTTCCGGAAGTAACGTTTCACCAACAATTTATAACCCGGCCGGCGGCACTTTTAGTTCAACACCGGCGGGACTTGTTTTTGTAAGTAATGCCACCGGCGAGATCAATGTAGCAGCAAGCGCATTGGGAAAATATACCGTTATTTTTACTTATGGTGGTACATGCGCGGGCGCGGCCAGTCAAAGTATATCAATAGTTACAACGCCTGATGCCCGCTTTACCTATAATACCCCATTTTGTAAGGATGCCAAGAACCCCTTACCAATTTTTGCAACAGGCGCCAGTGCCGGAGTTTTTAGTGAGCCCACAGGCAGACTTAAGTTTAAAAACCCCAGCACAGGTGAGATAGATCTTGCGAATAGCATGGCAGGAACATATACCGTAACCAATACAATTGCGGCAAGCAGCGGATGCCCGGCAAGCGTTGCCACGGGATCTGTAACCCTTTACGATGCAGTTTTAGTAAATGCCGGGCCAAATCAGCCTGTACCACCGGGCGTGCCGGTACAACTGGCTGGTAGTGGAAACACGGCAACAAAATGGAGCGGCGGGGCAGGTTCATTCTCCGATCCTACAGATAAGAGAGCTATTTACACTCCTGCTCCGGGAGAGACTGTAGCTACACTCACACTAACCTCCGATGATCCTGCCGGCCCTTGCGGTGCTAAGTCGAGTACTGTTACCATATATATAAATTCCGTGCCCGCCGCTCCTACGGCATCTGCTAAGCCTGTTTGCGTGGGTAGCACAGCTACCCTCATAGCCACTGCACCGGGCGGAACCTACCGTTGGTATAGCGATGCTACCGGTGGTACACTCCTTAAAACCGGGCCAATATTTACTACTCCGCCAATAATTAATGATATTACTTACTACGTTTCAACAACTATAGGTGGCATTACAAGCAACAGGACTCCTGTATTAGTCCATCCAACACCACAACCAGCAGCGCCAGAGGTTGCCTGGGCGCCGGTTTGTGAAGGGCATTCTGCCATACTTACGGCAAGTGGTTCAACTGGTACCTATACCTGGTATAATTTACCTCTTGGAGGCACCCCGATACACAATGGTAGTACTTTTTCTACAGCACAGTTAACCATCAACAGAACTTATTATGTAGAAACCTCGGTTAATGGCTGCATTAGCGAGCGTAAAAAGGTTGATGTTGTAGTTACGCCTGCCCCGCAGGTAACAAGCAGCCCTACCAGTGACCCGGTATGCAGCGGCACCGCGTTAAATTATACCATTACGGCCGATCAGCCTGGTACAACTTTTTCGTGGGACCGCCAGGCTGTTACCGGCATCAGCAACCCTGCTGTAACGGGCCAAACAACAAGCTCCATTACCGAAACACTTATTAACACCAAAGGGGCAGCTGTTGATGTAACTTATTCTATTACGCCATATTTGAACGGTTGCCCGGGCAAGGTGTTTCAATATGTAGTTACTGTGAACGCTACGCCTGTTGTTGTAAGCGATCCTCCCCTTCCGGTTTGTAATGCTGCAAGCCCTAATTACGAGGTTAAATTTAATCCGCAGGTAACAAGCTTTACCTGGAGCCGGGACGCGGTTCAGGGTATCAGTAATGCCGCCATAACGGGGCAGGCTTCCACCACCATCAAAGAGGTGCTTTACAACACCACTAATGATCCTATTGTGGTTACTTACATGTTTAATTTTAAAACTAATGACTGCCCGGGAGTGCAATATCCGCTTAACATAACAGTTAATCCGGGAGCGTCGGTTACCACCCCTCAACCGGATCCTATATGTAACAACACTCCGCTTGGGCTCACTTTAACATCCAATGTAGGGTCGGCTACGTTTTTGTGGAGCAGGCCAGCTGTGCCCGGCATCAGTAATGCAGCGGTTACTAATGCAACGGCAAACCCTATCAACGAAACCCTGGTGAATACCACAACTAACCCTATTCAGGTATCTTATATGGTAACACCTATTGCATTTGGTTGTAGCAGCACACCGGTTAAGTATAACGTGACCGTAATGCCCGAAACATCAATGCATGAAATTTTTGTTAGCACCCCCGTTTGCGAAGGGAACGAGATCACACTACAAACTGTGCCTGTTGCCGGAGCAACATATTTGTGGACAGGGCCCAATAATTACAGATCGGAAGGGGCAAGCCCGATTGTAACCATTCCTAATGCTACGGCCGATAACACAGGGGACTATAGTTTATATGTAGTGCTGAATAGGTGCCCAAGCGAGCCAAGCACTAAGCGGGTTCAGGTAAACAGTATCCCAATGGTTGACGCGGGGCCTTCACATACCGAATGTGTTAGCGTGCCATTTATACAACTTAATGGCTTTGTTAGCAGAACCGGGATCTGGAGTGGTGGCCGGGGAGGAACCTTCGCCCTTTTAAGTGAGCCTAAGACTCAATATTTTCCATCAGCAGCAGACAGGGCTTTCGGGTCGATTACTTTAACACTTACATCAACCGGCGTTGATTGCGCACCGGTACACCGTGACGTTACCATTACGTTTGCGCCAAGCCCTGGTGCAGATGCAGGACCGCCAAGTATTAACAATGTTTGTAATCAGAATCCTATGGTGGCTTTAAGTGGCCGGCCGCTTTCAGGTACCACTGTAAAATGGACCTCGGCGTCGGGATTGGGTAGATTTATTCCTTCGGATATAGCAGAAAATGTAACCTTTCAACCAGATCCGATTGATATTGCCAAAGGCTCGGTTAAGGTAACGCTTAGGGCAACCCAGGCAGATGATTGTCACACACCTACTACTGATGTTACCATTAACTTTGTTCCGCCGCCAACGGTACAAGCCGATGCCGCCGGTGATACGAGATATGTTTTGAAAGACCATACTATTACTTTAAACCCTGTTGTAAGCAGTGATAACGTAACGTATGAATGGACCCCGGCCACCGGCCTGAGCAGCACTACTGTTAAAAATCCCGTTGTAACCGGCGATCAGGATATTGTTTATCAACTTAAAATCACCGAAAAATCAAACGGCTGTGTAAACCAAAGCCAGGTTGCCGTTAAGGTTTCGCCGGTGATAAACGTCAGCAATACCTTTACACCTAATGGTGATGGGATAAATGACTATTGGGAAATTAAAGGCCTTGTAGCGTATGAAAGCAGTACCGTTGATGTTTATAACCGTTACGGACAAGCTTTATTTCACTCAGTAGGATATCCTAAACCCTGGGATGGCACTTACCAGGGTAAACAGCTACCATCCGGTACTTACTACTATATAGTAAATACCAAAATGAACAACATCGTGATTTCGGGCTATGTGGTGATTTTACGTTAGGGAAACTTAAAGTAGTTTTAGAACTATTAAAAGCGCCACGAACGAGAATACAGCCATGTTCATGAACTGTTTTGACCGTAGGTTTGCCTGGACAATTTCGGATGCCCGGCCGTTATCGATGAAGCGATAGTATCTGCGGCTATAGCCGTATGATATGATAAACAGAATTAAAGGAATGTAAAGCAGTAAATATTTCATTAACATAAAATTAAGCAAACGCCCATTTTTAGCCAATGGTTAAAAAAAACTGAACGGAATGAACAAAACAATATCGTTAGGTACCTGTAGCGTGTTTACTGATTGATAACTGATAGATTTCCAGCCTCTTTATTGCTTAGCTTTTGTTATCCTGCATCATTTAAAAATATCGCCTCACAACGTTATCAATAGCTATTCCCCAAAACCTACCTAAAGCCTCGGCACCCTTTTTATTTGGATGCAGGTAGAATGTGCCTTGTTTGCCGTTTTCAGGAATCAGATCGGTCAGGTGATTTTTTTCAAAATAGGCGAAAGCCTTAGTATCGCCCACAAAAACATGTTGGGGATTTATTGTTGCATATGTTTTTACAAGGCCGTCTATCATTGGTATATAACTTTGTAACCTGCTTAAGCCTTCCTGTAAATATTTTCCACCGTTATATGTGTTTGGACTATACCATACCGGGTGCTGAAAAATGACTATCGCCTTGGGGAAATCGGCCAATAGCTTATCAACTATGGTCTTTAAATTTTTTTGATAGTTATCGGGTGATACCGGAGCACCATGCGGCCCTTGAATGGCACTGTCATTTGTGCCCAGTTTTATCGAAAATATCAATAGCGCATCTTTATCGGTAAAGTTGCTTGCCGCTTGCTCTACTTTGGTAAAAGTATCCGTGCCCGGCAAAAAATCAAGTGTGGTATAGCCGCTATGTCCCTGGTTGCTGAAATTTACCGCATCCAGGTTTTTCTGCTTTTGCAGATAAGCTACCGCGGTTGCGGGCGGGGCTTCGGTAGCCGCATCGGCGAGTTGAACGCCCTGGGTTATGCTATTGCCGATAAATACGATATTAAGTGCATTCTTTTTATGCTGAGCCAACGTTATAGTTGAGGTCATGAATAACAGCATGGCTGCTAACAGATACTTTTTCATTTTACGTATTCAAAAATTTAATACTACTGCCAATTAACACCCATGTTCCAGAACATAAATGCCCATTTATCAACCTGCCCGTTGATGAGCTGGGCTGTACTTTGCCCGGCACCGTGGCCTGCGTTGGTTTCAATGCGGATAAGTGTTGGTGCCGTGCCCTGCTGGTATTCCTGCAGGCGGGCTGCAAATTTGAAGGAATGGGCCGGTACTACACGGTCGTCATGATCGGCGGTAGTAATCATAGTTGCAGGGTAAACTCCCGGTTTAAGGGCATGATACGGCGAATAGTTATATAGATATTTAAACATCTGCTCCGAATCTTCGGCTGTGCCATAATCATAGCTCCAGCCCGCGCCGGCGGTAAATTTGTTATACCTGAGCATATCCAGTACGCCTACTGCCGGGAATGCTACTTTAAACAGATCGGGGCGTTGGGTTAGCATAGCGCCGATGAGTAACCCGCCGTTTGAGCCTCCAGAAACGGCGAGATGGTCTTTTGATGTGTATTTATTTTTGATGAGATATTCGGCCGCGGCTATAAAATCATCAAATACATTCTGCTTTTTTTGTTTGATGCCCTTGCGGTGCCAAAGCTCGCCATACTCGCCGCCACCACGCAAATTAGGAACAGCATAAATACCTCCATGCTCAAGCAATATAATGTTTGAAGTGCTGAATGCAGGGGTTAAACTAACGCCAAAGCCGCCATAAGCATACAGTAAAGTAGGGTTTTGACCGTTAAGTTCAGTTCCTTTTTTGTAGGTAATGATCATCGGGATCTTGGTTTTATCCTTTGAGGTATAAAACACCTGCTTTGATTCATATTGTTCCGGATCAAACTTTGCGCCCGATTTTTTATAGATCACCGAAGTCCCGGTTGCGATATCCAGCTTGAAAATGGTTGGCGGATAGATGTAGTTGGTAAAAGTGTAATAAGTTACATTTTCTTCTTTTTTAGTTCCAAAACCTGAGGCGGAACCAATTGATGGTAACTGAATGGTGCGCTCCAGTTTACCATCCATATTGTACTGCTGTATAAGCGAGGTGGCATCCTGCAGGTATGTGGCAAAAATTTTGCCGCCGCCGGTAGTGGCGCTGAGTACATTTTTTGATTCGGGGATCAGGTTTTTCCAGTGGGTTACACCTGGTTCGGCAGCATCGACAGTAACAATTTTAAAATTGGGCGAGTAGATATTGGTGAGGATATAAAGCTTGCTGCCCATGTTATCTAACACGCTATGCTGATTATCAAAATTGTTTACCACGTTTACGATCTGGCTGCCGGGTTTGCTTAAGTCCTGGATATATAGCTCATTGCCTGTTGTTGATGTGGCGGCCGTGATTACCAAAAAGCGTTCATCTTCGGTTAGGTACGCGCCTATGTAACGGCGGGGAGTTTTATCGCCTCCAAATATCAATTTATCGGTACTTTGAGGTGTGCCCAGCTTATGGTAGTAAAGCTTATGAAACTGTGTCATACCCGAAAGCTGGCTGCCTTCGGTTGGCTTGTCATAGCTGCTGTAGTAAAATCCATCGGTACCATGCCATGCCAGTCCGCTAAATTTTACGTCTTTAAGCGTATCGCCAACTACGCTTTTATCTTCGGTATTAATTATGATGACTTTGCGCCAGTCCGACCCTCCTTCTGAGATCTGGTATGCGGCCAGCTCACCGTTTTTGCTAAACTCGATGCCTTGTAGTGAAGTAGTACCATCAGCAGAGAATTTATTGGGATCAAGAAAAACTTCGGGTGCACCGGTATCGCCTAACTGGCGGTATAATACGTTCTGGCTTTGCAGGCCATCGTTTTTATAAAAGTAAATGTATTTACCCTCCTTAAAAGGGGCGCTATACTTTTCGTAGTTCCATAAAAACTCCAGGCGTTTATGAATTTCGGCCCGGTAAGGGATCTGGTCAAGATAGTTGAAGGTTACTTTATTTTCGTCCTGTACCCAGGCTTTGGTATCATCGGCATGGTCATGCTCCAACCAGCGGTATGGGTCGGGGACTTGGGTTCCGAAATAGGTATCAACAACGTCAACTTTTTTTGCTTTAGGATATGGGAGGGTTTTTATAGTCATTTGTGCATGTGTATAGCTGCAAAATAAAACAGCTAACGCTAATAAACAGAACGTTTTTGTCATGATAGTTTAAATTACAGGCTACTAAAGATAGCTATTTACGGCACATCGCCATAAGGTAATAACGCTTCAAAGGTTAAAAGTTGTTAATTTTGCGGCCGGTTGCTGTTTAATTGGCCTTGGCGGGCTATATTAGCGGCGTGAAAAAATAGCCGTAAAACAGGGCAATTAATTAAATATTAACGCCTTAGTTTTTTGCTGGTGATAACTATAGTGATTTTTAACCCGAAACCGTATTCGGCTATCACATAAGTATCAATAATAATGCGTTTTTTTGCACGTTTGCTTTGCAGCTAAGTTTGCAATGGCAAAACTTACAGTAATACAGTTACATAATAACAAACATGAAACAAACCCTTACTTTTTTTGCAGCAGGCCTTTTAATGCTGCTGGCCTTTACTTCAAAAGCTCAGGATACCAACGATAAAGATGACGAAACCAAAGTAAAGCAAAAACCTTATGTTGGTTTAGGCATGGGTATTTCTTATCCATTCAGCAACTTCAAAAAAACAGATTACAGCAATAATAAATCGGGCTTTGCAAACAGGGGTGTTACCTTCCAGCTTGACGGAGCGGTTTACCTGAAACGCAATTTTGGTATAGGTTATACCTTCTCATACCAGGATCAGAGTAATTTTTCGTACGATGATGATTTAATCTTATCACAAGGTTATACTACCGATTTTAAAGCCGACCAGGGAACTGTAACTGCCGATAAACGTTACCGCAGCTTTAACCTGTTGGTTGGTCCGCAATATACTTTTGTATGGCGTAGCTTGTCATTTGACGTAAGGGCTTCTGCGGGTGCCATTAAAAGTCAGACCTCACCCTTGTTGACCATAAGTGTTACCGGTGTGGACGCGCAAACCGGCAGTATTACCCAGGAAAGTGCTAAAGGCTATGCTTTTGCATACGGCGGTAGTGCGGCCATCAGGTTTGATATGGGAGCAGGCTGGGGCTTATCGCTGAAAGGCAATTATGTAAATTCACCCGGTTACAACGTAACTACTACCGGTCGTACGCTTAACGTAGGTCGGTTGGTAACCAAACAGCCAATCACCGAAGGACAGGTTGTATTCGGATTATACAAAGCATTTTAATTGCTATAAAAGCTAAAAGCAGAACGCATAAAGCTTAACGCAGATAAATAAAAAGAGCAGATCATTGATCTGCTCTTTTTATTTTATAATCATTTGAACTGATCAGTTAACCGTAACCTGTTCTGGCTTGTCGGCTACGATTTCGGGCTGACATTTAAAGAATTCGAATGTGCCGGTAGCGCATACATGCTTTCCTTTTATGCTGGATAAATCAAGCTTGATCTGGCTGCCTTTTACAGCTATGGTATATTTTTGCCTTGGATAAGCTGCTCCCATATTTAGCAGGGTAAGTGTATCGCTCACCGTTTTGTAGGAGTAAACGGTATCACATAGCGTACCTACTTTACCTACGTTGTTCTTGAAATCGGCCATGGTAAAACCTTTGGATTGTTGGGCCGATGCTTTGCCGGCAAAAGCGACCAGGAGTAGTGCCGGCAGTAATAGTTTTTTCATTGGTGGATATATCAGTGTTTTAATGATTGCTGGTCTTCGTCTTTTTTATTTGGCGCAGGTGCGTAGCCGTCTTCAAAATTTAAAGTGAATGACGATTCGGCCGCGCGACTGGCCGCGTTTAATCCGGCTACATCCGGTTCGCTGTTGTCAATTATTTCGTTGCCGGTATCCTGGCCTTCGTTCTGCTCATACTCATTGCCTGGGTCTTTATTTTCCTGGGCATCATCAAGATTTGGATTTTCGGGGATTGCCATAATTTTAATGTTTAATGTATTGTGAATAACCACTAAGATACGGTGTTGTTTGATGCTTATTGTGTAACAATCTTTATCTTTTCTGTTTGATGGTTAAAACGTATTTTTGCCGCTATGCCGGTTCGCGACAAACTCTATTTTGCTTCTGATTTTCATTTAGGTACAGGCACATACGCCTCAAGCCGCCAACGCGAAGATAAGATAGTGCGATGGCTCGATAGTATTAAGCACGATGCCGCCGAGCTATTCCTGGTTGGCGATGTTTTTGACTTTTGGTTTGAATACAAAACCGTAGTACCTAAAGGCTATATCCGTTTCCTGGGCAAACTTGCCGAACTTACAGATGCCGGCGTTAAACTTTACCTCTTTAAGGGCAACCACGATATGTGGATGTTTGATTATTTTACAGATGAGCTCGGCGCTACCATCATCAGTAATGAATTGAAAATTGAGCGCGGTGGCAAGAAGTTCTATATACATCATGGCGATGGGCTTGGTCCGGGTGATAGCTTTTATAAGTTTTTGAAGGGCTTTTTCAGAAGTGGATTTTGCCAATGGCTGTTTGCCCGTATCCACCCAAACCTTGGCGTAGGCATAGCCAATAAATGGAGCCGTCACAGCCGCGATACCAATGAAAAGAAAGATAACCCCAAGCCCGGAGAACAGGAATGGCTGGTAACTTTTTGTCGCGAAGAACTCAAAACCAATTTTTACGATTACCTTGTTTTCGGTCATCGCCATATCCCGCTCGATATCCAGTTAACACCACAAAGCCGTTACATTAATCTTGGCGAATGGGTTACACAGTTTACTTATGCTGTTTTTGACGGTAGTGAGCTGAAGCTGGAATATTTTGAGAAAGCTGCTGAATAGTTTTAGGAGCGTTGAAAGGTTCTATTCATTGCCGTTGACTTTAGTCAACGGTTGAGGGAACAAATAATCGGACTTTAGCCAAACTCAGCGCGTGGCATTTTGGCTAAAGCCGTTTGCTTTTTCATCATTATTCCGTTGACTAAAGTCAACGGCAATGAATTCTGTGCGGTGATTAACTAATAGCATTTCGATAGTCACCAGTGTTTACTGATTGTAATAAGCTGATTGCAGTGCGGTCATGGAGCGATACATTGCATTTTCTTACAGAAAAAATGCGTACTTTTGTGCACTTTTTTGCAGTAAGTCTGTAAACCGCCCCGAAACATCAAAACTTTCATAAGCCGGTTCAATATCAAACAGTTTGGCTGCATCTTTATTTATAACATATGTTAGATAAATTAGAACTGATACACGAGCGCTGGAAAAACGTTGAAGGTGAGCTGAGCAGTCCTGACGCCATGCAGGACATGAAGCGTTTTGCCCAGTTAAATAAAGAATATAAAGACCTTGCTAAAATTGTTGACGAGTATTTTATATACCGCAACATTATGAGCAATATCGATACCAATAAGGAAATTCTGGCTACTGAAAAAGACGAGGAGTTTCGTGAGATGGCCAAGATGGAACTTGATGAATTACTTGCTCAACAGGAAGTAAAAGAAGAAGAGATTCGTCTGATGCTAATCCCTAAAGATCCTGAGGACTCTAAAAACGCGATCGTCGAGATCCGCGGTGGTACCGGTGGTGACGAGGCAGCCCTTTTTGCCGGCGACCTTTACCGCATGTACATGCGCTACTGCGAAAAACGCGGCTGGCGTACCGAGCTGGTTGATTACACCGAAGGCACCAGTGGTGGTTACAAAGAGATTGTGTTTAACGTAAACGCCGAAGACGCTTACGGAACCCTTAAATATGAGTCAGGCGTACACCGCGTACAACGTGTACCAGATACCGAAACACAGGGCCGTGTTCATACCTCAGCAGCATCTGTAGTAGTATTGCCTGAAGTTGATGAGTTTGATATCGATCTGCAGGTAAGTGATATCCGTAAAGATTTGTTCTGTGCTTCAGGGCCGGGTGGACAGTCGGTAAATACTACGTATTCGGCCGTAAGGTTAACCCACTTACCTACCGGTATTGTTGCCCAGTGCCAGGATCAGAAATCGCAATTAAAAAACTACGATAAGGCCTTACAGGTATTACGTTCGAGGGTGTACGAAATGGAGTTGCAAAAGCACCTGGAAGAAACATCTAAAAAACGTAAAACCATGGTATCAACCGGCGACAGGTCGGCCAAGGTACGTACCTATAACTATCCACAGGGTCGTTTAACCGAGCACCGTATTGGTCTTACCATTTACAACCTGCCGGGCGTATTAAACGGCGATTTGCAGGAGATTCTTGAATCGCTTCAGTTTGCTGAAAATGCTGAGAAATTGAAAGAAGGAACAGTAGCGTAATTGACGTTTAAATAATATGAAAAAGGTCCCCAACCGGTGAGGTTGGCGACCTTTTTTTTGTTTGGAGCAAAAAGAAGCGTCATTGCGAGGAACGAAGCAATTCCAAACTATACAGGGCGGACCTGCAAATCGGGGATTATTAATAATTATAATTTGTTTTTATAGGTATTAATGAGCTCCCTTCGGTCGGTTGTCTTCGTTCCTCGCAATGACGCCTTTTAGATTATGCTGCTTTAAATTATAATTTAAACTTACCCTTTAAAGCGGCCAGTTTCAAAGCCATATCGGTTTCTGGCTCTTTTTCCACTCTTTTATTAAAGTTTGGTTTGTTATTACCTTGCGGGCGACGGTCGTCGTTACGGCGCTGGTTGTTTGGCTCGCTCTTGTCATTTTCTTTCATGGATAGAGCGATACGTTTGCGGTTCACATCAACCTCGGTAACGGTTACCTCAACCTTTTGGTGTACTTTAAGTACTTCGTTCGGGTCTTTAATGTAACGGTTGGTGATCTGGCTCAGGTGAACAAGGCCATCCTGGTGAACACCGATATCAACAAAAGCACCGAAAGCGGTAATGTTGGTAACAATGCCTGGCAGCTTCATACCTACTTTCAGATCGCCAATGGCGTTGATGCCATCGGTAAAGCTGAAAGCCTCAAACTGCTCACGTGGATCACGGCCCGGTTTGGCAAGTTCGGCCATGATATCGTTCAGGGTTGGTAAACCAACAGTTTCGGAAACATATTTTTGCAGTGGGATGCTTTTACGTAATGTTGGATTGCCCATCAGGTCTTTTACCGTACATTTCATGTCGGTTGCCATCTGCTCCAGCAAGCCATAACGCTCCGGGTGAACGGCACTGGTATCAAGCGGGTTTTCGGCATTATGGATGCGAAGGAAACCTGCTGCCTGCTCAAATGCCTTATCACCCAAACGCGGAACTTTTTTCAACTGCTCGCGGCGTTTGAAGGCTCCGTTTTGGTTACGGTACTCAACAATGTTTTGTGCCAGTTGCGGTCCAAGACCAGATACATACGCCAGGATCTGTTTTGAGGCTGTGTTAAGTTCAACGCCTACCGCGTTCACCGCGCTGATCACGGTGTCATCTAATGAGGTTTGCAGCTTGTTCTGGTCAACATCATGCTGGTACTGGCCTACACCAATTGATTTTGGATCGATTTTTACCAGCTCGGCCAACGGGTCCATCAAACGGCGGCCAATTGATACAGCTCCCCTAACGGTAACGTCATAGTCAGGAAACTCTTCCCTTGCTACTTCCGATGCAGAGTAGATGGAAGCGCCACTTTCATTTACCATTACAATGGTTGCGCCTGCTAAATTCAGGTTGCGCACAAAAACTTCGGTTTCGCGGCCGGCTGTACCATTACCGATAGCAATGGCTTCGATATTATATTTTTGGAACAGGTGCTGTACTGTTTTTTCGGCCTCGCGCGCCTGTCCAGCACCTGTATGCGGATAAATGGTAGTATTTTCAAGTAACTTGCCCTGCTCGTCCAAACAAACCAATTTACAGCCTGTACGGAAGCCAGGATCAAGAGCCATTGTTCTTTTCTGACCAAGCGGAGCAGCAAGTAACAATTGACGGGCGTTTTCAGCGAATACACGGATAGCTTCTTCGTCGGCTTTCTTTTTGGTAAGCAGGCGTACCTCTGTTTCCATCGATGGTTTCAGCAGGCGTTTGTAGCCATCGGTTACAGCTAAACGAACCTGCCCTGAAGCCTGGTTGTTGGCTTTGATAACCGAATTTTCTAAGATCTCCAGCGCGTCATCTTCCTCTGGTTTCAGATCAAGCCACAGGATCTCTTCTTTTTCGCCGCGGCGCATAGCCAATATACGGTGCGATGGGGCTGATTTAACGGGCTCTGTCCATTCAAAGTAGTCTTTGTATTTAATGCCTGCTTCTTCTTTACCTTCAACTACGCGTGATGCAAAAGTGCCTTTCTCTACAAAAAGCTCACGGATTTTAGTACGTACCTCGGCATTTTCTGCAACGGTTTCGGCAATGATATCCCTTGCACCGGCCAAAGCTTCTTCAACGCTGGCAACGCCTTTTTCATCGCTGATGTACTCGGCGGCAATCAGTTCAGGATCGATATTGTTTTGTTCTAACAACACGTCGGCCAGTGGTTGCAGACCTTTTTCGCGGGCTGCTGTAGCGCGGGTTTTGCGTTTAGGGCGATAAGGAAGATAGATATCTTCCAACGTAACCATGGTTTCGGCTTCGTTGATCTGCTTTTCCAACTCGGGCGTTAATTTGCCCAGGTCTGTAAGCGACTTCAGGATGGCCTCGCGGCGTTTATCCAGTTCGCGCAGTTGCTGTACACGATCGCGGATGGTGGCTACCTGCACCTCATCCAAACTGCCGGTAAGCTCTTTACGGTAACGGGAAATGAACGGAACAGTGGCTCCTTCATCAAGCAGGCCTACCGTAGCGGTAACCTGCTTTTCGGCTACAGAAAGCTCTGCAGCTATTATTTTATAATGAATACTCATAATCAAAATTCGGACTGCGAAGTTGGGGGAATAGGCTTACAATTCAAAAAAAGATTGTTAACAATGGGTTGAAAGATTTTATTATATCCCATATAAGGGCGTCATTGCGAGGAACGAAGCAATCCCCTATTAGCAGGTTCGTCCTGTATAGTTCGCGATTGCTTCGTTCCTCGCAATGACGTTTTTTTGTTAATCCTGAAGTTACGCTCTCAAATCAACCAATTTCTCAGCCATTACTTCGCTGATTTTTCGATACGAATCAAATGTCCAGCCGGCAACGTGTGGGCTTAACAATACCTTACCGCTTTGTCTTAATTCTTCAAACCATGGTTGCTCGGCAAGGGCGGGGAATTTTTCAACCTCAAGCACATCTAAACCGGCGCCTAATATTTTGCCTTCGCGTATCGCATTTAACACAGCGCTTACTTTAGCGGTTTTTCCGCGCGACGTGTTCAGGAAAAATATCGGTTTTTTAAAGTGGAACAGGTACTCATCATCAACCAGGCCATTAGTTTCGGTGGTCAGTGGAATATGAAGACTTAGTACATCGCTGTGCTTAACAATTTCTTCCATACTCACCTCGCGGGCATATTTATCGCTGAAGCCGGTTTTATATTTATCATAAGCGATAACATTTGCCTGGAAGCCAGAAAGCTTGCGGGCAAAGCTACTGCCCATATGGCCATAGCCTATAATACCCACTGTTTTGCCTTTAAGCTCATAGCCGCGGTTAGCTTCACGCAGCCATTTGCCGTCACGGATTTCGGCATCGCCTCGGTTCAGGTTATTCATTAATGACAGTAATAAACCTATAGCATGTTCACCCACCGCATCTGAATTACCTTCAGGGGCATTAATGAGTGTTATTCCTTTTTGAATGGCATAATCTTCATCAATATTATCCATACCTGCGCCGGCACGGGCTATAAACTGCAGGTTGGTGGCAGCGTCCAGTACGGCTTTATCCACCCTAAATTTTGAGCGGATCACCAAACCGGCATAGTCGCCTATGATTTGCATGGCTTCGTCAACCTTAATCAGCGGACGGTAATCGCAGGTGTAACCTTTAGCTTCGGCCATCTCCATAAATATGGTATGCACATCATCAACAATAAGGATATTATTTTTCAACGTAGTATCTATTTTTTTGTAAGAGGCCAAATTTACAAAATGCAAGGGTATTAGCCGACAGGGTTTTATAATGATAAGTGATTTTTACGTTGGGGATATATTTGACAGTTGATTCGGACGAAATTAAGTGATCAAATTAAACAAGCGTCATCGCGAGGCATGAAGCAATCACCAAGAAGCAGAGAGACTATGCAAATCCGCTCTGTAAATTGGGGATTGCTTCGTGCCTCGCAATGACGTGTGGTTATATGCCTAAACAAAAAAACGCCCGGCATCTTTAGATACCGGGCGTACAATACTATTTGCAATTTATTTAGTTAGCCGGTTGTGAACCTACGCTGGTAAATTTATTGTCAAGGCTGATATAGTCGGTCATGATTTGGCCGGCTTCGCGTTTTACAAAGTCAAGATCTTCGTTTTTAGGTTTGGTTTGTCCTTTTTTAAGGGCTGGTAAACCTAAAGCCACACGGCGCAGGTTGTTACGATCAAATGATTTTTGCTCATCATCGTCGCGTTGTTTTTTCAGATCAGATTCTTTTAACGAGATACTGTCATCCGCATCATGCTTTTTGAAATCGGCGATATCTTCAAGCAAATATTTGTAGCTGTCGCTGCTGCTCATACGCTGATCATGCAGCTTTTTAAGCTGTGGCAGCACGCCGGTGAAATCGCCGGTTTTGGTGTAGTCTGTTTTAGCAATCACATCAAAAGGCATGGCTGACGGCTCTGTATCTTCACCGTATTTATCCAACGGAATAACCGACGGGAATGAAATATCAGGCGTTACACCTTTATGCTGGGTTGAGTTACCGCTGATACGATAGAACTTGGCTATAGTAAGGTTAAGCTGACCGTAAGTGCTTTGGCTACCGGTTGAAGTAGTCTTTTTACCACCGCCAACTACACCCGCAATTTTATCACGCAATGAAGATCCTATCACCCTGTCAAGATCAATGGCGCTTTGTACCGAGCCTTTACCATAGGTTTGGGTACCCAGTATCAAACCGCGACCGTAATCCTGTATAGCACCGGAGAAAATTTCAGAGGCCGAAGCGCTGAAACGGTCGACCAGTACAGCCATCGGGCCGCTGTAAGTAATATCCGGATCTTCGTCTTTATCAATTTCAACCTGGTCTTTAGTATCGCGTACCTGTACTACCGGGCCGGTTTTAATGAAAAGGCCTGTAAGCTCAATAGCTTCCATTAATGAGCCACCACCGTTTTCACGTAGGTCAATCACGAGGCCATCAACGTTTTCTTTCTTCAAAGAATCGAGTATGGCCTTAACATCGTGGGTGGTACTTTTGTAGTTAGGGTTACCTGCTTTGTAATCGTTAAAATCGATATAGAATGCAGGGATAGATATTACACCTATTTTAACTGTTTTACCATTGCTGTTGTAAGTACGGATCTCCTTTTTGGCCGATTGGTCTTTCAGGATGATTTTTTCGCGTACCATTTCAACAACTTTTGGTTTAGCAGAAGCGTTTACACCGGCAGGTAAGATCTCAAGCCTTACCGTAGTACCTTTAGTACCGCGGATAATAGCTATGGCGTTGTCAACACGCCAGCCTACTACGTTCTGAAATTCACCGGTTTTGCCTTGTGCTACGGCAACTATACGGTCATCAACACTTATCTGGTGACTTTTATCGGCAGGGCCGCCTGCTACAATGGTTTTAATGGTTACGTATTCGTTTTCCACCTGTAATGAAGCACCGATACCCTCAACCTGACGTGACATTTCAATATTGAAATTAGCCGCGTTTGATGGGTTAAAGTAATTGGTGTGCGGATCGATAGCCTCAGTAAAAGCATCCATGAAATACTGGAAAACATCCTGGTTAGATAGCTTGTTGGTTTGAGTCAACAGGTTTTCGTAACGTTTTTTTAGCGTTTCTTTATTTTTAGCCATATCTGCGCTGGCCAGTTTCAGGTTCAGCAAGTCGTATTTAACACGCTGGGTCCACATGGCATCCATATCGGCTTGCGTAGCTATCCATGGCAATTTATCACGATCGTAAACAAAGGTTTCGGTTTTGTTGAAATCGAAGTTTTTGTTGATCTGCGCCAGTGAAAATTTTACGTGCTCGATATATCTTTTCTGAAAAACGTTGAAGATATAAAAAGCATCGGCAAGGTTACCGGCTTTAATATCATCATCAAGTACGGTTTTATATTTTTCAAAATCCTTAATATCTGATGCTAAAAAGTAGCTGTGGTTTTCATCAAGCGATTTGATATAACGATCGTAGATTACGGCAGAAACCGAATCATTAAGCGGTACTTTTTTATAGTTATAGTTGGATATCAATGCTGCTACCTGCTTACAAACAACACTTTGCTGTTCATCGGGCTGTAAATCATTTGAACCTGCTACTTTAACCGGTTTGGATGGGGATGCTTTACAGGCGAGGGCAGCGCCCAGCACCAATAACAAATATACTTTCTTAAACATATCTTTTACTGTAGTTAAATCGGGGTTGGTGTAAAACATCAATACTTGTGCCTATTATTAGTTTGCTAATGTAAAATAAAAAAGAGACAGTCAAAATGCTGTCTCTTAATTACTAATAACAATAATACGATTATGTTTTACTAAAAGTATGTGGGCAACACCATTTTACCATTTTGTTACAAAAAATTACTATTTGTTAACAGGTTTGGTAATCGTACCGGCATCTGCGGTTTCGGCAAAGCGGGTTTCAGAGTGTGGTGTTTTAAATTTATTGTCCTGTAAATAGCGCGTTTTTTTCTCAACCAGGGCCAGATCATAAGTTAAACCGCGAGATACAGCCAACTGGCGCGCTTCGGCCAGATCCTGTTTGGCCTGTGCATAATCGCCATAGTCGGCTTTTACCGCGGCAAGATCAAGTAGGTTAGCTATGGTATGCCTGTCGTCGTTTTGCTGGCGCGATATGGTAATGCTTTGTAACAGGAACCATTTGGCTTCGGCCAGTCGGTTTTGTTTCATATACATTTGCGCCAAATCACTAAAGTTGTAGCTGGCGGCGTTGTATACATGGAAACGCATATTGTGTTGAGCGGTTCTCATCACCGATTCCTCGATCATAGCCATTACATATGGCGTATGCTCAATAGTAGTTGGCGGAATTTTTACTTTAGCAACAGTTGGGGGGGGCAGCCTTTTAATAGAATGACTTTGCGCATAGGCCATTTGCGGATACCGGGCGCGCTTATTGAACGGTTTATAATACCATTGCGCAGACGCATTGAACCCGATAGCGCATAAAATAATAAGTAGGAAATATCTCATCTAATCTTTTTTCCTGGGTTTAAACTGTATAATTTTAAATTAATCAGCTTAACAAATGTAATTATTTGTTAACGGCAAAACAATACCTGTAAAAAGTAACAGCTACATAAACGCTTAATTATCACTGTTATTTTACAAATGTTGAATTTGTACCTTTCTACGGAAAAAATAAATTTAGGTTTTAGTTAAATACTTCTACGTCGCCGTCATGCAGGGCCCAAACCATGTAAGGGTGTGTATCTGAGTGATATATCTGCCCGTCTGTAGTAATGCCTATTACACCGGCAAAGCCGTCATAAGGCTTCATTTCATCAAGGGTTTTTTCGGTGGCGGCCATGAGGGCCATGCCATCGGTTACGCGTGTAACAATTTTAACAGCTACCGATCCGCTCACAATATCCTCGCCTACGCCGGTACATGAAACGCCGGCAAACTCATTGGCGTAGTTGCCCGCTGTAGTTGCCGAATCACTTACACGGCCAGGTATTTCAAAGCCTTTACCCCCGGTGCTGGTGGCGGCAGCCAGGTTACCATGCACATCCAGCGCTACGCAGCCCACGGTGCCAAGCCTTATAGAGTCGCTGAGCTTTTGTTCATACTCACGACGGCGCTGTGGAATTTCGGGATTATAGTATTTATGTCCGTTTTCAATAGCAAAATCACATGCTCCCTTACCGCTCAATACACGGTCATCATAGGCTTGAAGTTTTTCAGCTACACAGATAGGGTTTTTAACATCCTCAATGTTGATAACGCCCGAAAAGCGCTGGGTTTTGCCATCCATAAGAGAAGCGCTCAGACGTATTTTGCCATCGCTCTGTATTTGTGAACCGGTGCCTGCATTAAAAAGCTCGCAGTCTTCAAGCAAACGTACGGTATATACTACAGTTTCTGCAGCTGTATGGTGTTGCAGGTAGTTATATCCTAATTGCACAATGCCGTTCAGGGCCTCCTGCTTGGCCAGCTTTACTTCCTGGTTGGTAAGCGATTCGCTAAAAAAACCGCCATGAATAATTATTTTCATAATTATAAATTAAGTAGATGTACCTGCATAAATAAGGCCAGGGTATCTATAAAAACTTTATGCAGCGTAAATTATTGTAAAAGTTTGCTTCCCGGTGCCTGGATAAAAACACCTTCTTCAACTTTCATGTTCTTTTTTATGATTAAACGGTGCTGTACCAGGTCGTATTTATCAAATATCGACATCACGTGCACCCTCAGGTTCTCGATGGAGATTGGCGAACCAAGTTCCACATCGTATATATTGGTCGACACAATGTTGCGTCCATCAACCAAAATAATCAGGCCCGAACCAATGGCTTCCATCATATACCCCTCGGTTATGAGCAAACCGGTGTCCTCGCCCAAACCTATCCCTAAAATACCGGGATTGGTTGCTACGGCGTACATTAACCGGCCGATACGACCGCGTTGTACAAAGTGTGTATCAACAATTACCGAGTCGATAAAGCCAAGCCCGGCGGTTATTTGTACCTCGCCTTTAACAAGGGCTTCGTTGCTTTGCCCGCGGTAGATCATGTGTGTTGATGCTGCCGCCGCGCCTGCCGAAGTCCCGGCTATTACAAAGTTTTCTTTTTGATAACGTTGTTTCAGGATCTGCAAAAACTCTGTGCCACCAAAAATGGCTGTGAGCCTTAGCTGATCGCCTCCGCTAAACATAACCACATCGGCTTTGCGGATCCTGTCTAAGTATTCCTTCTTCGCGGCATCCTCACGGGTTTTAATGTGCAATACATCAACATTAGTAACATTAAGCTGGCCAAACGCCTTGATATATTCCTGGCCAACAAGCTCGGGGATCTGCGATGCGGTAGTAATTACCTCAATTTTTGAGCCCTCGTGCTTAGCCGACTCGTTAATAATGCGCCTTAATATGCCTTGTTCAAAGAACTTGATATAATCCGGCTGCAAAATGTGCTCTTGTAGGGTAACATTACTCCCCATATCAACCGCTCCACCTATAATTATTAGCTTACCTTTCGGGACAATCATGATTATTTCACACTATCTTAATATAACTATATACAAATTACGACAAAAAGCAGCAGAAACACAGGAACTAATAATAAATAATGGATTTCGTCATCAAAAACTTTATTGATCTGTTATGTTTCTATAGCTTTAAGGGAAATTTTATAAGAAAAAAACGGCCACTACTTTATGAACATTGAAAACATCCAGGTTTTACGCGGACCAAATATTTGGAGCATCAGGCGCAAGAAATTAATACAAATGCGGCTTGATTTGCAGGAGATGGAACACCGCCCCACTAATGAAATTGACGGGTTTTATGAGCGACTCGAAAAATTACTGCCATCGCTCTACAGCCATCGCTGTTCGCCCGGCGTACCCGGAGGCTTTTTTCAGCGTGTTATGGCCGGCACCTGGATGGGCCATGTTATTGAACACATCGCCCTTGAAATACAAACCCTTGCCGGCATGGATACCGGCTTTGGCCGTACCCGCGAAACCAAAACTAAAGGCGTATACAATGTAGTATTTGCCTACCTGGAAGAAAAAGTAGGTGTTTTTGCCGCTGAATCGGCCGTGCGCATTGCCGAGGCGCTGATAAAAGGCGAAGATTATAACCTGGAGGCCGATATTCAGCAAATGCGCGAAATCAGGGAGAACACGCGTTTGGGCCCAAGCACCGGTTCAATTGTTGAAGAGGCTATTGCAAGGGATATCCCCTGGATCAGGCTTAACAACCAATCATTAGTGCAGTTGGGCTATGGTAAAAACCAGGTACGTTTCCGCGCTACCATGACCGAAAAAACCAGCAGCATTGCCGTTGATATTGCCAGCAACAAGGAAGAAACCAAACGCCTGTTACAGGAGCAAGCCATCCCGGTTGCTAAAGGTGTAACTATCTCATCGGCATCCGCTGTACCTGATGCCATCCGCAAGGTTGGCTTTCCGCTGGTGTTTAAGCCGCTTGACGGCAATCATGGCCGGGGCATTTCTATCAATATAAAGACTGAAGAGGAAGCTATCGAGGCTTATGAACATGCCGCCAAAATATCGCGCCGCGTAATTGTTGAGCGCTACGTTACCGGGTTTGATTTCAGGGTATTGGTGATAGATAACAAAATGGTTGCTGCCGCGCTACGTAAACCGGCCAATGTTACTGGCGACGGCAAGCTGAATATCCAGCAACTGATAGATCTGGAAAACACCGACCCGCGTCGTGGTTACGGGCATGAAAATGTGCTTACAGAAATCTCTGTTGACCGCGATACGCTCGACCTGTTGGAAAAGAAAGGTTATACATTGGAAACCATTCCTGAAAAAGATGAGGTGGTTTATGTGAAATCAACCGCTAACCTGAGCACGGGCGGTACTTCTGTTGATGTTACCGACCATGTGCACCCGCAAAACATTTTTATCTGCGAGCGGATCTCCAAGATCATCGGTCTGGATATTTGCGGTATTGATATCATGGCTAAAAACCTTACCGAGCCACTTACCGATACCGGCGGTGTGATACTGGAAGTTAATGCTGCGCCGGGCTTCAGGATGCACATTGCGCCAAGCGAGGGTTTGCCGCGTAACGTGGCTGGTCATGTGATTGACATGCTATATCCGGCAGGTAAATCGGCCAGGGTGCCTATCATATCTATTACCGGTACAAACGGGAAAACCACTACCACACGTTTGATAGCACATATCGTAAAAAATAACGGCCATAGGGTTGGCTTTACCACGTCCGACGGTATTTATGTACAAAATAACATGATGCTGAAGGGGGATACAACTGGCCCAGTGAGTGCCGAGTTTATTTTGAAAGACCCGACGGTTGATTTTGCCGTACTGGAAACTGCCCGCGGCGGTATCCTGCGCTCGGGTTTAGGCTTTAACCAGTGTGATATCGGTGTGATCACCAATATCCAGGAAGATCACCTTGGTTTACAAGATATTCATAGTCTTGAAGATTTGATGCGGGTAAAAAGCGTTGTGATCAATTCGGTAAAAAAAGATGGATGGGGTGTTTTGAATGCCGACAACGAATACTGCGTACGCATTGGCAAAAAAGCCGAATGTAACATCGCCTATTTCAGCCGGAACGAAAACAACCCGATCATTAAATCGCATTGCAAAAAAGGAGGGATTGCCGCCATCTGCGAAAATGGATTCATCACCATTTTAAAAGGCGACTGGAAGATCCGCGTACAACGTACCATCCTGATTCCGTTAACCTTTGGTGGTACCGTGCCGTTTATGATTGAGAATGTGCTTGCCGCAACACTGGCTACATTTTTATGGGGATTTAAAACAGAGGATATCAAGATCTCGCTTGAAACCTTTATTCCATCGGCCTCACAAACGCCTGGTCGTATGAATATTTTTGAGTTTAAAGATTTCCGTTTCATGATTGATTTTGCGCATAACCCGGATGGCTACAATGGCGTAAGCGAGTTTTTGAAACATATCGATTCGCCGCTTAAGATAGGTATCATAGCCGGTACCGGCGACAGGCGCGATGAAGACATCCGCGAATTGGGTAAAATTTCGGCAGGTATGTTTGATTACATTATCCTTCGCCAGGAAAAACACCTGCGCGGCCGTACTGCCGAAAACATTATCGGTCTGCTCAAAGAGGGTATCTATTCTATAGATCCGGAAAAAGGAGTAGAAGTTGTGCCTAAAGAAGTTGACGCCATTAAACATGCCATGAGCCTTGCCCGCCCGGGATCATTCATTACCGCATTGAGCGATGTGGTAGATAATGCCATCGAAACTGTTCAGGATTACCAGGAGCAGGAACGGAATGGGTTGTTTAATGTGTAATGATTGATATTAATATAAAAAATTGTCATTTCGATAGAGCAGGGAGGGAATAGGCGCCGGGGCGAAAGAGAAATCTTATGCACTGTTAACGCAGCTTTGCATGCGGCTCACCAGGACGTATAAGATTTCTCCTCGTTCCTCGTTCGAAATGACAATTTTTTTTACTCTTTTAGGGACTTGCGCGGCGCTGATAGATAATAATGCCACAAAATCATCGCCGCAACCGTGCGATATGGTTTCCATTGTTCGGTTAGCGATAGCAATTCTTCTTTGGCGGTTTCTTTTGGCAGATTTTTTACCCGCTTTAGGGCGTTTACGGCTGCAAGGTCACCAATGGGGAAAACATCGGTATGCTGCAGTACAAACATGAGGTATACGTCGGTAGTCCAGTTGCCTATGCCTTTGAGCGCTGTTAGTTTGGCGCGGATAATGTCGTCGGGCATTTTTTCCATTTCGGCAAGGTTGATCTGCCCGTTTACAATGGCTTCGGCAAGATATTTTATATAAACAGTTTTTTGACGGCTTACATAGCAGGCCCGGAATTCCTCATCTGTCAGGAGCAATACCCGGGTTGGGGTAATTTGCTGTACCCGCTCCCTGAGTTTATTTAAGGCAGATAATGCTGAAGCTAATGATACTTGCTGCTCTAATATAATATGTACCAGGGTTTCAAAACTGTTGGGCCGAGACCATAGTGGTGGATAGCCATGGTTTTGAATGATTTGCGCTAAATCCGGATCATTAGCTGCCAGTTTATCGCAAATTGTATGAAAGTTTGAATGGGAAAATTGCTCAAACATAGGTTGATGATATGTTGTGCAAGATGAGGGATTGGGTTGGGAATTGCAAATTATGGATGTAGAGACGCATTATCCCCAGACAATTAATGGAAAGGTTTTTTAAAATCCCCTCTTGAGAGGGGGCGCGACGGTTTTGTGCGAGAGCAGGGGTGTGTTTCTGCATCATTCATAAACCGAGCGTAGAAACACACCCCTCCACCCCTCTCAAGAGCAGGGCTGTTGCATTCTGATATTGAGTTCTTAAAAACTCGCACGATTAAGCGTCTACGCTTGATCGTTAGTCTTAATTGAGCGTCCACGCTCCCGTAATACGTTATAAACGTAAGCGTGGACGCTTACGTTGGTTATAATTCAAGCGAAAGACGCTTGAACTTGCGTTGTATATTATAGAATGCAACAGCCCTGCTCTCAAGAGGGGAATCGCGCAATTCCTACGCTTTTTTAAAAAACTAATTAAGCGTCTCTACGCTGAGAAATTACTCATAGCTATGCCGCTCAAAATCATAATCAGATTGTGAGCTGATGATCTTTTTTCGCCGCTGGATATCCGTATCCAGGTTATGATCATAAATATTATCGGTAACGGCCATGTCCCGTTCCTTGTCGCGTTCGGCGTAATGAATATTGGCCTCGGCCGTTTTGGCAATGGCCGTATCATAAGGCCCTTTGGGCGACATTAGCTTTACAAATACCGGCAAACATTCAAACAAAATAAACAGGTAGCCGATAAACGAGATAGCCAGATAGGTATCCAGGTCGCGCTTGCCGTTTTCCGTATAGGTTAGCTGACCTAATGCCCAGTTACGGTCGGAGAAGCCCGCAATGCTGGCCAGGCTATCCAATTGGTGTTCGGTAAATAAGCGCGTGCTGTTTAGCCCTTCATAATCCTTGCGGGCACTCAGATACTGATCCATTTGCCCCAGATTATCTGTAACAGTTTTAAGGCGGGCTTCCTTTTCCTCCAGTACACCTTGCTTTTGTTTGGCATAAGTGCCATAACCGGTTATGCCTGATGTTTGGTTAGTTTTATCGCCAAAAACTTCCTGGTTAAGCTCGTAACGTGAGCGGTTGATATCCCTTTCTAACGAGTCCTTTTCCTTTTTCAGATCGGTGTTTTTGCCCAGCTCCATAGCATACTTCTGCATGTATGTTTTCTCGAGGGTGTCGATTTTGCTGCGCTGGCCTTTTAAATAGGCGGTTTTAAGCTTCTGGCGAATCTCCTTGTCAAAGATCTTAAGTTCAAGCGGACGAGATATTACAACCCCAATCATGATAGCCAATAGAATACGCGGCGAAGCCTGCAAGATCTGCTGATTGGTTGTACCTTCTTTATTGATGCTGGATACAATGTAGCGGTCCATGTTAAAAATGGCCGTTCCCCACAGCAAGCCAAATAGTATAGCAAAGCCTACAGCAAAGGCATCGCCATTAAAAACAAAGTACATGGCATAGCCGCCCGATAAAGCCGCGAACAAAGCGGTAAAAAATATAGTGGCCCCAATACCAACATACTTATTATGCTCAATGGGGTACTTTTTTAGGGTATCGATATGTGCTCCTGAACAGAACCAGAAAAAGCGTGTAACTTTTTTCATTAAGTAATTATTGTGTAAACATATATGAAACGCTCATACACTTTGATTGTTACAAATAACAAGCCTAAATATTTGATTAAGAAAAAAACTACCTTTGAATTATAATTACATTTAACATGAACGAGATAACCGTACAGGAACTAAAAGAGAAAATTGATAAAGGCGAAGATTTTCAACTGATTGATGTTAGGGAAGATTTTGAATACGAAACTTCAAACCTTGGCGGACAACTTATACCGCTTGGCGGCGTAGTGATTGAATCTGAAAAGATTAGCAAAGATAAACCGGTAGTGGTAATGTGCCGTAGTGGCAAACGCAGCGCGGCCGCTATTATGCAGCTGGAGCAGCTTGGTTTTACCAACCTGTCAAACTTAAGAGGCGGCATCCTTGCATGGCAAGCCGAAATTGACCCCGAATTAAACGTATACTAAAATGGGCTTTAAATTAGTGCTCAATGTACTTTACACCATGGGGGTGGCATTGTGCTTTATTGTAGCTTATAAAATGTTTACAACTCATAATTACCCGGTAATGGCAGGAGCCATGATTGTTGGCGTAATTGTGATTTTCATGAAGCTAAGGCTTTTGAAAGAAGTTAAAGAAACACAGGAAGCCCCGCAAAATAAAAAAGGTAAAGGCGCGAAATAACCAGACTTACGAAGTTTTCAAAACTTCGTAAGTCTTCTTTAATAATCTCCCCCTGGCTCAAGTTTTCTATGGCGGCCTTGAGCATACGCTAACTTGTGCCTTTCCGGTACTTAATCCCCCTAAAAATCATTCTTTTACAATAAGCTTGCAGCATGTAAAAAAAGCTTAACTTCATTGCATGTTTATAGCAGTATTAGGAGTTATTGTACTCATTGTGGGTATAGTGCTCAAACGTTCGCCTGAGCCGGCTGGTCGCTTTAATGGCGTAGTAACCGCGGTGGGTATAGCCATGGTGGTGCTTGGCTTATTACTTAATGTTTTCAAGGTTATTGAGCCGGGCAAGGTGGGCGTGCAGGCGCTGTTTGGCAAAGTGCAGGATCATGTACTTGAAAGCGGCTTGCATATTGTAAACCCGGTTGTCGAGATCACAACCTTTGATATCCAGACCCAAACCTATACCATGAGCGCAGTAAACAACGAGGGCCAGAAGGAAGGGGACGATGCCATTCGTGTACTTTCTTCAGATGGGTTGGAGGTTACCATCGATTTGTCGGTGCTTTATAAAGTAAAACCCGAGAAAGCGCCTTACATTATGCAAAACATCGGCGTAAATTATGTAGATAAGATAGTCCGCCCGGTTGCCCGTACCGCTATTCGTGATAATGCTGTTGCCTATGCGGCTGTCGACCTCTATTCGACCAAAAGACAGGAATTCCAGGATAAAATTAACCGTTACATTACTGCCAGCTTTGAAAAACGAGGACTGGAACTGCAGCAGATCCTGGTGCGTAACATTACCCTGCCGGCTTCGGTTCGGGCCAGTATCGAATCAAAGATCAATGCCGAACAGGATGCGCAGAAAATGGAATTTGTACTGCAAAAAGAACGTCAGGAAGCGGAGCGTAAACGCGTAGAAGCACAGGGTATCGCTGATTACCAGCGCATACTTTCGACCGGCCTGTCAGATAAACAATTACAATACGAAGCTATAAAGGCTCAAAAAGAAATAGCCCTGTCGCCAAACGCCAAAGTGATCATTATTGGCGGAGGGAAAGGAAATCCTATTATGTTAAGCGATAAGTAATGAATAATCAGAAAAAGAAACCGCGTACCGGTGTTCTCATCGTCATTTATGTATTGGCCATAGCGGCAATCTTTATTTCAAGTGTATTTATGCCTGCTTCCTCAGAAAAGATACCTCCGGGTTTCTACTTGCATTTAGCGGTGGTTATTGGCTGTCTGTTTTTTCTTTGCCGTGATCTTTACAGGTTAATAAAACGCGATAAAGCTTACGTATGGCCAGTGGTAGTGCATGTTATAGCATTGATTATACTGGCCGCCCCGCTTGTTGTATTAATGACCTGAGGCCGGAAAGACTTACGAAGTTTTCAAAACTTCGTAAGTCTGGATCTTTGCCAAGAGCAAAAAAATGAAAAAAAATGTCATTGCGAGCGATAGCGTGGCAACCGCACGTGCGCAAATCCGCCCTGTAAATCATGCGATTGCTTCGTTCCTCGCAATGACATATTTATACCTATTTCTTCAATGTCCCTTCAAATAATTTATAGATCCGTTTATACTCATCGGCCCAGCTGCTTGGTTGTTCAAAACCGTGATCTTCTACGGGGTATGAAGCCAACTCCCAGTTTTCTTTATGCAGTTCTATCAGTTTTTGAATTAGACGGATAATATCCTGATAGTTTACGTTTTGGTCTATCATGCCATGTAACACCAGCAGGTTACCTTTTAATCCGTTGGCAAAGTAAATGGGCGAGCTTTTTCGGTAAGCTTGCTCATCTGTAAAAGGTTCATTAAGGATATTTGAAGTGTATTCATGATTATAGTGAGCCCAGTCGGTAACGGAACGGATAGCGCCGCCTGCCGCAAAAATATCCGGCTCGGTAAACATGCCCATCAGCGTAATGAAACCACCATACGAACCACCGTACAAGCCAACATGCTTGGGATTAACGCCATACTTTTCAACCAGTAGTTTTACGCCATCCACCTGGTCTGTAAGATCTTTACCACCCATGTGGCGATAAATACCGGTACGGAAGTCGCGACCATAACCAGAGCTGGCGGTATAATCGATATCCAGTACAGTATAGCCATTATCGGCCAGCATGTTGTTGAACATATACTCACGGAAATAGTAACTCCATGAGTAGGTAACATTTTGCAGGTATCCCGCGCCATGTACAAAAACAACGGCCGGTTTTGCCGGGTTGGCTTTTTTAGGCTGATATAAACGGGCATAAACATCGGTACCGTAACGGTTTTTAAAGCTGATGATCTCAGGATCACGCCACGGGTACGACAGGTATTCGGCCGAAACCGAGTTAGTTATTTTCACAGCCTTAGCTCCGGGTTTGTTAGCCTGGATATATAACTCCCAGGGGCGGTTTGAGTAAGAATACCGGATAGCCAGCCATTTTTCATCAGGCGAAAGGGTAACCTCGTTGCCGCCTTTTATGCCGGTAATTTTAACCGGAGTACCGCCACTAACCGGAATGCTGTAGAAATGCGTTATCCCCGGATGGTCAATATTGGCCGTAAAGTAAAATGTTTTTTTATCCTGACTTAATTGCAAGGTTTGCACTTCCCATTTGCCGCTGGTAAGCTGTTTTTTAGCACCATTGGTTACGTCAACCACATAAATATGTGAGTAGCCGCTGGCTTCGCTCTGGTAATAAAAGTGGTTATCATCAATAAAGCCGGCATTCCCCGGATCATCAATACCGGGGCCTCCAATCCAGGCCTCGTCACGCTGGCGATCAAGTAGGCTTAGCCTGCCGCTTACCGGGTCAAGGCGCATGATCCAGCAATCTTTATTATCCTGTGCTGATATAATTACAACCGCGTTGCTACCGCTTTGGTTCCACAAAACACCATCAATGTTCACCCGCCTGTCGGCATCTTCCTTTTGGCGGGCTTTTAACTCTTCGGGATAATCTTTTAGATAGTCCGGGAGGTCTTTAATACCGGGGATGTCTGATGTAATCACCGGGTACACCGCCTCACGGCGCTTATCGTAAATAAAAGTTTCGGAAGTTGATGACGGGCGACCAACCTTTGACCGGTTCGGAATATCCTCAGTAAAGCCTGAAGCAGTAACATAGTTAGGTACGATTGCATTTTGAACGCCATCGGCCCGTTTGGTAAGTCGATAGGTGATAAACCTGCTATCCGGACTAATCTGTACAGCACCTAATCTTTTATCGCCAAAAGCTATTTCTTTTAACTTGTCAGGTTTAAGTAGCGCAGTTTCGGTGGAATCTTTTTTGTCGTCCTTCGCTTCTTTTTTAATGATATCAAACAACTCCAATTGTTGCTTTTTGAGCCATTGTTCTTGTTCGTTGGGCTTATCTTTACTTTTTTTATCGCTTGCGGCGCGAACAAAATTGGTAAGTTGCACAAGGCCGCCTCCGTTCAGGTTCAGGGAGAAAAGGTTATTGTCTTCTTTATAAATGATCTTTGTTTCATCACCACTAAAAACCGGGCTGTCTTCCTGGCCTACGGTATTGGTTAAACGGACGGTTTTATTGCTTCTTACATCGTACAAAAACAAATCGCCGTTTTTACTGAATACTTTTTGGTTGTGTTTTTTGTTCCACTCGCCGTTGCCAGATGCCAGTTCCCGCTGCTCCGCGATGCTAACCTTCTGCACACGGTTATCACCCGGAATAACAGAATATAGCCTTGTGTCGCCGGAAGCATCATCATCCCATTTAAAATAGATCTTTTTACTATCGTTGCTCCAACGGATATTGGAGGGCGATACGCCGATCCATTTTGGGTCGCGCATAATTTTTTCGATGGTAAGGGTATCCAGTTTTTGGGCAAAAGCACCCGTTGCCGGGATCAGGAACAATAAGCTTAGCAGTTTTTTCATATCTCAATAAAACATGCAATTTAGCAGTTTAGCCAATGATTGCTATTTTTAAGCATTTTATTGTTACAAAATGGAACTACAGGGTAACGGATTTTTATTGAGGGCCTGGCAACGGGGCGATGAAACATCGCTGCAAAGGCATGCAGACAACGTGAAAGTATCGGCTTTTTTGCGTGATAGGTTCCCATACCCCTATACCCTGGATGATGCCTCGTTTTGGGTGAACTTGGTAAAAGATCAACAGCCGTTAACGAGCTTTGCCATAGTGATTAACGGCGAAGCCTGTGGAGGTATAGGCATTGAACTAATGACCGATGTAAGCCGCATAGCAGCTGAGATAGGTTACTGGCTCGGTGAGGAGCACTGGGGCAAAGGCGTTACCACCGCGGCATTAAAACTGATAACTGCTTATGCATTTGAATATTTCCCGCTGGAACGTATTGAGGCCGGGGTATATGATAAAAACGGGGCATCAATGAAAGTGCTTGAAAAAGCAGGTTATGTAAAAGAGGCTGTGCTACGAAAATCGATCATTAAAAACGGCGAAGTTATGGATAAGCATATGTATGCTATTTTTAGGGATTAATAATTAAACTCTCAGGATGCCTAATTTGTACATCATAGCAGGCTGCAATGGCGCAGGCAAAACCACGGCAAGCTACACCGTTTTGCCTGAGTTGCTTAACTGCAACGAGTTTGTAAACGCAGATAACATTGCGGCAGGACTATCCCCCTTCAATCCGGAAAGCGTTGCATTTGAAGCCGGACGGATCATGTTGCAGCGAATTGACGAGTTACTGGATAGAGACGTTGATTTCGCTTTTGAAACTACACTTTCAACGCGGAGTTATGTTTCTTTGGTTAAGAAAGCTCAACAAAAAGGATACGAGGTTACTTTATTGTTTTTTTGGTTAAGTTCTCCGCAGATGGCAATGGAACGAGTAGCTAAGCGAGTGAGTAAAGGCGGTCATAATATTCCTGCTGATGTCATAGAGCGGAGATATTACCGGGGTATAAGAAATTTGGTATATTTGTATATACCACTTTGTGACAGGTGGTTCGTGATAAATAACATGAATACCGGCCCTCAAGTAGTGGTAAGAGGTTTTAATTCGTCGGAAAAAACAATAATAAAATCCGATGTTTGGAAGGTAATTTTAGATCAGGCAAATGACAACTAAAGTAAAAAAGGGGGATATGGATGACTTTGAGGCAAAAGTGCTTGAAGGCATGAAACGGGCAAATCGTAAATTGGTTGAGGCCGCTGCTGCAAACAACGAAAGCCTTATTATTGGTGAAATTGATGGCAGTTTCAAAGCCGTACCTGCTAAAGAACTTTTGAAAACCCTTCCCGCCAAATAATAGCCGCCTACAGTTCCTTCCGCATTACATAATCGTTCATCCAGTAATCCCCGATAGCGATATCTTCTTCATAGGCTATAGTAAATCCCATCTTTTCATAAAACGACTTGGCGTTATTATACCTGTTCACGTTAAGTTCCAGTGTTTGCTTGCCTGCGTCTTTGGTTTTTTGGGCCACCTCGTTAATCAGTACTTTTCCGTAACCTTTGCCCTGGGTTTCGGGCAGGCAGTATAGCTTGTGCAGTTTGTAGATCTCAGGATCTTCTTCACGGGGTGAGTAAGATGCGAACGCCACCGGTTTGTTTTCTTCTTCCAATAGCAAAAAAGTTTGCTGATTTTCCTTAATCTGCTTGGTTATTTTTTCTGCCGAATAGATCTCACCTAACATAAAGGCGATCTGTTCGCGCTCAAGAATAGGGCTATAGGTTACCCACCATGTTTTATCGGCAATATCGCGGATAGTTTCTACATCGTTAACTGTGGCCGTACGTATCGTATACATCTTCAAATTTAGTTGTGTGTTGTTAATACTAACTTTTTTCCTCCCAGATCATGCACAGATGCAAAATGGTTTCAACCGCTTTTTGCATATCCTGAACGGATACCCATTCGTGCCTGCTGTGGAAAGCATGTTCTCCGGCAAAAATATTAGGGCAGGGTAATCCCATAAATGATAACCTTGAGCCATCGGTACCGCCACGGATGCTGCACAACTTAGCAGTTAAACCTGTACGCTTGATGGCCTCCATCGCATAATCCACAATTTGCGGGTGCTGATCAAGTACGCCCTTCATATTGCGGTATTGCTGACTAACAGCTATATCGAACGTAGAACCCGGGAATTTCTTCAATACTTCAGTTGCTGTTTGTCGAATAACCTCTACATGATCTGCAAGTTTAGCTTCGTCAAAATCACGGATGATAAAATCAACAGAGGCGGTTTCTACATGACCTTCTATACCTACGGGATGTACAAAGCCCTGCATCCCTTCAGTGTGCTCCGGTGAAAGATCATCGGGCAGCGCAGCTATAATTTGCCCTGCAATTTTAATGGCGCTTTCCATTTTTCCTTTAGCAAATCCGGGGTGTGAGCTTACACCGTTAATAGTAAGCCGCGCGCCATCTGCCGAAAAAGTTTCGTTTTCCATATTGCCCGCGCTTTCGCCATCCATAGTATAGCCGGCAAAAGCGCCAAGCTTGGCAATATCCACATGGTCGACACCATGGCCAACTTCCTCATCCGGCGTAAACAGGATCCGGATATCGCCGTGTTTAATTTCGGGATGGTTCATGAGCTGGTAGCAGGCGTCCATAATTTCGGCCACGCCCGCTTTATTATCCGCGCCAAGCAACGTGGTGCCACTGGCGGTTATTACGTCGTTCCCTATCTGGTTTTTAAGGTCGGCATATTCGGCCATGCGGATCACCTGGGTAGTATCATCGGGCAATATTAAATCCTGCCCCTGGTAGTTTTTATGTACTATTGGTTTTACGCCCTTCCCGCTACAATCGGGAGCGGTATCCATGTGCGAACAGAAGCAGATCACCGGCACCTGCTTATCTGTGTTGGAGGGGATGGTTGCGTAAACATAACCGTATTCATCCAAATGCGCGTCGGTTACGCCAATAGCCAAAAGTTCCTCAACCAACAAACGACCAAGATCTTTTTGCTTTTCTGTTGACGGAAATGTAACCGAAGAGGGGTCGGATTGCGTATCAATGGTAACGTAACGCAGGAAGCGTTCGGTAACAGTGAACTTAATGAATGAGCTAAAATTCATATAAAGCTTTTATATTAGTGCAAATTTAGGCGGCGGCAAACACCATCTCCAATTGTAAATATTGATTAAAATTATACATTGAAAAAATATTTTCTGCTTTTTGTTTTGGTTTGTGCCACTGTTATGGCAAAAGCCCAAAGTGGTTACAATTATTATGAATGGGGTTTTGGCGGCGGCGTCAATTACGCGCGCGGGTTTGACGACCTTAAAAAGCAGGTTTGGCACCCCGGTGGTACACTAAACCTAACCTATAACTATAGTCCCTATGTGCCTATAGCACTCGATTTTCATTTTGGTACCCTTGAGGGCGGTGGCCTCACCCCGGCACAGGATGAATTTGGCCGTAAATCAAAAAATAATTTCCTGGCGCTTGCCCTACGTGCCGATATGCAGATGGGAGAGATCATTGATTACGAAAACAGCGGATTTTTAAACGTAGTTAAAAACTTTTATGTAGGCGCGGGCATAGGCGCTATAAAAAACAAGATGGCGTTTGTGCAACGTTCAAATCCGCCGGGATATGAAAACCACGGGCCGGTTGGCGATCCCGAAGGGTTTCAGGGTAAAGACAAGAGCATTAACCTCATGATTCCGCTGCGCCTTGGCTACGAATTTAAAATTTATGATGATTACGACCAGGTAGGCTATACCATAACCCTCGGCGTTCAGCACAGTTATACTTTTGGAGAAGGACTTGATGGGTACAATGACAACCCTCAAAAATATAAAAACAACGCGCCCGACCAGTTTGTTCAATACAGCATAGGTTTCAAGTATAATTTTGGCAATACGGTATCTTATACCAAACTGGTCAGAAACTTCAGGTAATGAACATCGAAGAACTGCGCGATTATTGTTTGCAAAAACCAGGGGCTACCGAAGGTTTTCCGTTTGGCGAGGATACCCTTGTTTTTAAAATTGCCGATAAGATCTTTTTGTTAACCGGTTTGCAAACCGGCGACAGATTTAACGTTAAATGCGATCCCGAATGGGCCGTTGAACTCCGCGAACGCCATCCCGAAGTGCAGCCAGGCTACCACATGAACAAAAAAATGTGGAATACTGTACAAATGAACGGCTCCCTTACCCGAAAACAACTCTGCGAAATGATTGACCACTCCTACAATGAAGTGGTTAAAAGCTTGCCCAAAAAGGTACAGGCAGAGATAGTAGCCTTGTAAAAGATATTTAGTAATCCAGACTTACGAAGTTTTAAAGACTTCGTAAGTCTTCTATATTTCGAGCCGCGCTATAATTTTTTAATCTGGATATTCCTATACCAAACGTCGGCGCCATGGTCCTGTAATATGATATGGCCGGTTTTAAACGTGCCGAAATCGGGCCATTGCTTAAATTTGCTTCCTGCTACCAGTTTTTTCCAATGATCATCCCAAAGGGTGGTTGATAACACATGTTCGCCGTTTATGGTAAAATCAAGCTTACTGTTGTTGCAAACAATCTCTACCTGGTTCCATTCGCCGGCAGGTTTTACTACTTCTTTTGATATCGAGATGAGGTCATACAGATCACCCGCGCGGTGTTTGATAAGTTTGCCGTCTTCGTTTTCCTTATTATCAACAACCTGGCATTCGGGGCCGGTAAAATAGCTGTACTTGTATTTGGTAGTATCTTCTTTTACGTGAAACAGGATACCGCTGTTGCCACCTTTGGAGATCTTCCATTCCAGCTTCAGATCAAAGTTTTCATATTCACCGTTGCTTACCATATCACCACCGTTTTTGGTTTGCCAGTCGCCTTTTTCTGAGGCATCAAGGTGCAGCACGCCATCCTCCGCTTTCCAGGCCAAGCCCGGTGCCGGTTTGCCATAAGCATGCCAGCCATCAGTGGTTTTCCCATCAAACAATGATTCAAATCCCGATGCAGTATTATTTGTACTATCCTTTTTTTGATTGGTATCAGCAACAACGGTGCTGTCCTTATTATAGTTTTTGGGGGTAGATGAATGGCAGCCGCTTATGGCTATGGCTGTTAGTGCTATTAAAAATAACTTGTTCATTGGTGCTATGTTTAATTAGTAAGTTTTAAAGATTTCCTTTTTTAAATTCGCCCACGGCATAGGTGGCAGCACGGGCTGTTAAAGCCATATACAAAATAGACGGACTTTGGTTTCCAGTGGTAGCCATACAGGCGCCATCTGTAACAAATACATTTTTACACAAGTGCAGTTGGTTCCATTGGTTAAGCATCGATGTTTTAGGATCTTTACCCATCCGTACCCCACCCATTTCGTGAATATCCAGGCCCGGTGCCTGTTTGTTTTCATGCTTCTGAATGTTGGTGCACCCGGCTTTTTCAAACATATCGGCAGTTTGAGTTAAAAAGTCCTGGATCATGCGCTCATCGTTATCGTCATACTCAACAGAGGTTATCAACAACGGAATCCCCCATTGGTCTTTTTTATCCGGACTCAACCGCACATGATTGCTGGCTTTCGGAATGGTTTCGCCTTGCAGGTACATGTAAGCGCTCCATCCACCCGGTTCAGTAAGCGAATCTTTATAAGTACCGCCAATCTCGCCATCGACGGTTTCTTTTGGTCCGCGGTTGCGATAAGCTCCCATGAAAGTGGTAAAGCCTCCCTTATAATCTGTTTCCTGTTTGTGCAGGTTCCGGTAATTGGCCAGGATCAGTTCTGTTGGGTTTCGGCCAAAGTAGTAGCGGTCTAAAAAGCCATCCATATCGGCAGTAACCGATGCCCGGTAATTTTGAAAGGCGATGTATTTACCCAGCAAGCCATTATCATTTCCAAGCCCGTTGGGGAAGCGAGTTGATTTTGAGTTTAGCAGGATAAGGTTAGTATTCAACGCCGAAGCGTTCATGAAAATAACGCGCGCCTTGTATGTAAACTCTTGCTTGGTGTTGGTATCAATAACTTTTACACCAGTAGCTTTACCCAGCTTTTCATCATAAATAACAGAATGCACCACCGAAAATGGCCTTATAGTAAGATTTCCTGTTTTTTTGGCCCAGGGTAGCGTTGAACTTACCGAACTGAAATAGCCGCCGAAAGGGCAGCCACGCATGCAAAGGTTGCGCGCCATACATTTAACCCGGCCCTGATCTATATGAATCTGCTCCGGCTTGGTAATATGCGCCCAGCGGGCATGTACGAGGTGCCTGTCGGGATAATTTTCTTTTATCTTTTTGCTGATATGTTCCTGTACCGCGTTCATATCAAAAGGCTGCAGGAACTCGCCATCGGGCATAGCTTCAATGCCATCCTTATTGCCACAAACGCCTATAAATTTCTCTACATGTGAGTACCACGGCGCTACATCATCATAACCAATGGGCCACTCAATGCCATAACCAAAACGTGCCGGATTTTCAAATTCATACTTGCTCCAGCGCTGGCAAGCCCGTCCCCAGGTAAGCGATTTGCCCCCAACCTGGTATCCGCGGATCCAGTCGAAAGGTTTTTCCTGTATATACGGGTGATCCTTATCCTTCACAAAAAAATGTGCGTCATCTTCCCCATACCCTGCCGCCCGGCTAATGAGTGGGTTTTCCTTCAAAAAAGATTTTGTCATTTCGCCGCGATGCTTAAACTCCCATGGATCCATGGTTGCCGTGGGGTAATCTTTAATGTGCTGCACATCACGGCCGCGTTCAAGTACCAGGGTTTTTAAACCCTGCTCACAAAGCTCTTTAGCAGCCCATCCACCGCTGATGCCTGAGCCTATTACTATGGCATCATAAGTAAACTGATCGGCAGTGTTTTTAGGTTCATCAGGCATGGGTACAATTGGTTATGGTTAATAAACTATTTAATTGTCAATAGGTTTTAGTTGAGCTGCGCTGCTGCGGCGTCATCCAAAAATACCTGCGCGTTTTGCAATGTTTTAAATATAGATGCAGGTATATCATTGGTAACACACCCCTGCAGGGCCTCTGCTATAATGGGTGCTTTTTTGCTTCCATTCGCTATAAGTACCGGCACGGCAGCTTCGGCCAGGTGGCGTAAGCCAAGGGTGATGCCTTCGGTTAAAATCGTATCCGTAGTAAAATATTTTTGAGCTACTTCAACCGTAATGGGAGCCAATGGTGAGTGGTGCGCGTAAGAATGAAAATTGGCTCCGGGTTCGTTAAGGCCGATATGGCCATTAAGCCCTATGCCAACCACCATCATATCCAGGCCACCCAGGCTCTCAATATGTTTATTCATCGCCTGGCATTCGGCATCAAGATCATCGGCAACAGCATTAAAAAACTTCACCTTGCCGGGCGAAATATTAAGCGGCGTAAAAAAATGCTTTTCGAGAAAATAGGTACAGCTGCCATCGTTAGTACGGTCAAGCCCAACCCATTCATCAAGCCCAACAAAGTTGGTTTGGCTAAAATTAACCCTGCCCAGGTTTGCATATTGAACAAGGTAGCTAAACATGCCGGTTGGCGAATCGCCAGATGGGAAGCAGATCAGCGCGTCGGGCTTTTGGCTAACCAGGGTAACCACTAAATCGGCCGCCGCTTTCGACATGGTATTATAATCAGGATATATATGTAGTTTCATTTTCTATTTATTATTGAGCCAAAGATTTACAGGTTTATCAATCTTTGCCGAAAATGGCAGCTCAATCTTTTTTCCCGCCCCGGCCGATGCATAAGCGGCATAGATGAGCTCAAGCACTGCCCTGCCATCCTCTCCCGTTACCAACGGTGTCTTGTCATTTTGTACACAGTCAATAAAATGTTTCAGTTCATGCGGATACCCCTGGTTAAAGGCTTCTTCAAAAATGGTGAAGCTCCAGCCCTGTGTGGTATCTGATTTCTCCATCGCGTAGCCATATCCATCCTTGCTGTAGGTTACCGCGGCATTGCCCATGAATAAATCAGCATAAATAACGCCGCCAAGTCCGTGAATTTCGCAACGGTCGTCCATGCCGCCGTGCTTGGCCCAGCTATTTTCGGCTACGGCAGTTACGCCGTTTTCAAACTCAACAATAATTACCGAATTATCTTCGCCTTTAGTGCGGCCTTTATGCAGCACGGTACTCATGCTGGCATAAACGCTTTTGGGTTTGGCATTGTTAAGCATCCACCTGAACCAACCCAAGGCATGGCATCCCATATCCATGATCACTCCGCCGCCGGCATAGTTGATATCATAAAACCAATCCGAATGCGGGCCGGAATGCTTTTCGCCCTGCTTAAGCATATAGATATTGCCAATAGCGCCCTCTTTAACCAGATGCCTTGCCCGTTCGTATTTTGGCGCAAAGCAGAGCTCTTCTGCATACATCAGTTTTACATTGTTGGCCTTGCATACGGCAATCATTTCATCGGCCTCTTCAAGCGTAACGGCAAGCGGCTTTTCAATGATGACATGCTTGCCCGCTTTGGCGGCTTTAATCGTGGCTTCGGCGTGCAGGTAATTAGGCAGGCAAATATCCACCACCTCACAGCCTGATTCGGCTATCAGTTTATCGATGTCATCAAACCATTGGGCTATATGATATTTTTCGGCAAAGGCTTTGGCTTTTTCGGGGTTACGGGCATAGCAGGCTACAACCTCGGCTTCGGGGATAAAGCGATGGTACGATTCCATATGGATATCGGTAATAAAACCGGCACCCAGTATGGCTACTTTAGTTTTGTTCATAAAATGTATATATAATTAAGCGCTGATAATTGGAACAGCGTGCAGGATTTAACCGGTTCAGAATACTACCCAAGATTAGCGAATAATATTTAAAAATTGAAAACTTTTGGAAGATGTACTGAATACACATAACAGCGTTTGTGGTATCCTGACTCACATCGGTCCGCTCAATCGCCGCGGGTAGGCTTTGTTCTTTTTCTTGATAAAAAGAACCAAAAATCAAGTCAGCAGATAGGCTTCTTTTCCGCACAGGCCCTTGCCCTGCAAATCGGGCAGAACCACGGGCTGCAAAAACTTGCCCCACTCCGTTCGCTCATAGTCCAACCCTTCTGCAAATATTTGCTATGCCCCTGCAGCCGCACTTCCCGCCATGTTCTGCCCGCTTTCCCCCGAAGCTTACCTGCCGACAGAAACTTTTTTATTGATGTGAAGGGTAAGAATGAAGCATCACTTTCTACTTGTATAACCACGGGTATTATGTAGCAGAAAATATTGAGCGATATCAAGGATGATAATGCTTATAATTTACCTACAAAGCGTGGCTCAAACAATTATTGCTCCATGATGTGCTTTTTAATAAACTCAATGGTTGAGTCGGGCAGGGCGTTGCCGCTTACCTGGGTAAGGTTGCCGTTGGCCTGTAGCTCAAGTTCGGCATTGATATTATTGTCGATAAAAACATGCAGCTTGTTTTGTTCTTTTTCAACACGGCAGGTAAGCTCACGTTCGGAGTAGTTGATCAGGAATTCGTACTTCCCATCTTTAGCAGCCGGTTTGGTGTCTTTTTGATCAATCATGGCGGTTTGTTTATTGGGATAACACGCCGGGATACATGATGTTTACTTTATTGATAAATAAAACAGCTGTTTAAACATGCTTTAAAATGTGGCAGAAAAAAAAGAGATAGCCCGCCGGCTGTCTCTTTTTTAAATTTAAGTTGACTGACCTCATTATTTATCATAAAGAACTAATTGGTTAGATCGATAATAACAATTAGTCAAATATAAGCACTATAGAATTAGTAGACTAATTTTTTTGATAAAAAATGTTACTTTTTTTTCATTTTGGGTCAGTTTTTCTTAACAGATGGCGTTTTATTAACAATACTGTCCTTTTTCTGCCCATTTCCGGGTAGTTTTGGCGGAAAATTCTTGATTATCGTATCCTTTTTAATTTTTAGGGGATTATTCTTCCCGGTATCAACTTTTAGGGTGCTATCAGGCATCATTTTTTGTCCGCCCCCTTTTAGGCTGTCTACCTTCAGGTTTGTCCCTGGCTTTATGGCACCAGGCTTACCCGGTGGGGTTTTTGCCGGGGATTTTGATGATGCTGCCTTTTTAGATCGTTTTTTTATGATATCCTCTTTAGAAGCCGGTCGCTCTTTAGGCTTCCATAAAAAGCCTTTTAGGATCTTATCATCCTCCTTAACTTTTTCTATAGGGATGTACCGGTTTTCGGGTTTGGTTATGAAGAAAATCCGGTTGGCCTGATTGTTTTTGAACGAGGTGCGGATCCGGCTGCTCAATGAACGCTGCATACCCGATACCTTACCGCTGTCGCGCTGAAAATAGATGGTTTCGGCATTGCCATAGGTATACATCTGGTCCAGCTTGTCATCTTTAAAGTATCCCCGCATTTTTTTGCCTGCTACCTGGTTAAAATGCGTTGAATCATCCTTTTCAATATTTACAATGAATGCCGACGGGAACAACTCAATATTATCCAGCTTTTTCTTGCGCATTTGCAGGTATACGGTATCGCCGCTTAACTGCGATCCCTGTGTCCAGATAATAGGGTTTACGTACATGCGCATGGTTGAATCGCTGTTACTGTAAAATACCGAATCAGATTTTGCCTGCAAGTCTGATTTAAAGATCTTAACATGGTGATGCCCGATGAGCATCCTTACACGCGCCGTATCTTTCACATCAACAGGATATTGCTTGAAAACCGGGTCGCGCTGCATTTGCACACGGTATATGCTATCCTGTTTTGCTTTTTTAATAGCGGCAAGGGCGTCTTTTTTTCGCTGCAATGAATCGTTTACAGGCTTTGGCTTACCAAAAAAATCGCGGTGGAAGTAGCTGGTATCTTTAGGCACCTTTATATAATAAGCTGTCAAAAACTTCGATGATTTTTTATCAGCCGCCACTTTGCGTTGTTTTAAAGTGGTATCGCGTAAAGTACGCTGGCGTTCCTGGTAAATTTTCTGGTCTTTATAGGTCATGATCTGCGTTTCGATGGTATCGGCAGTCATGTATATCGAATCGCGTTTGATATGGCTGGTATCTTTGGTGGCCAAAGGTGTTTTTACAGGCAGCAGCTTGCCAGTTACTTTTGCAACACCGGGTTTTATGGCATCGGCCACACCGGCCAAACTGCCTATGTTTTTAATATTGACCTTATCCTTATTGTTTTTTAAGGCCGGGGCTGCCGCCTTCAGTGCCGAATCGATCACCTTTTCGTTACCCTTCTTTGCCTGGGTTGCTGCTTTGATCAACGCGTCGGCATTGGCGTTTTTGTTGTTTTTCAACGCGTCCTGCGCCAGTGCAGCCGCCATTTCAACATTGGCGCTGTCCTTTTTACCTATTGCAAAAGGCTGTTTAACCGGCATGGTATTGGGCGGTGCTTTACGGCTGCTATCCGGTTTTATAGCGTTGGCAATTTTGGTAAGATCGGTGACTTTTTTAGCCGTTGCCTTCGCGTTCTTATTATTAACCGGTAATTGTTTAACTGTTGTATCGGTTTTACTGGTATCCTTTTGTTCGGAAATCAATACTACATAAGCGTTTTCGGTAACAACGGTTTTTTCCTCGGCCCTGTAGTAAGTTCCCAGATCACCTTTGATGGTTACCTTTTGCTCGCGGTCTTCAAACGTGATGTTTTTTACCGCGCGACCATACCCTTTCAGCTTATCATAAAAAAGACTATCACCTTTTAATGATTTGGTGCCTTGCCTGTACGAGTTTTTCTTTCCGAAATAGGCCTGCTCGGTAACGGTATTGTATAAGCCATTTTCGGTATACAGGGTGTCCTTATCCTTAGTGCCGTAAATATTTGTCGGCCCGAAGAAATAGGCTATACGCGTACCTGTGTTATACTTCAGTGTATCTGTTTTTATCAATGCGTCAGGTGTGGTAAGCACTACATCGTACCGGAAATACGAGTCGCGGCTGAAGGCAAAGTAATAGCCGTTTTTGCTGGTAAGCACATTATCCTTATTTACCAGTTTACCGCCGCCCGTGTAAGTACCTATGCGGCTGGCCGTATTATAAGTAAGGTAATTGGTGGTTAAGGTAGCATCGCGGTCAACCATTTTAACATTATTGGTAAGGATGGCTGTTTTGGTATTGCCGTTATAATTCAGTTTGTCCGAAAATATATTCAGCGTATCGCCCTGGTTTATGTTTACGTTACCAAAGGCGTCAAAGGCATTCTCATTAGGATAAAAGTAGGCACTGTCTGACCGTAGGATAGAATAATCCTGCTTAAAAACGCCTTTATACACCTTGAACATCTGCTTGCCATTAATTTTTCCGGCGGTGCTTTTGTCAGATTGTATCAGGTTTACAATTGATTTTTTTTGAGCGATAGCTGCAGTCGCTATCGCCAAAAACAAAAAGCATAAAACGTATTTCCTCACAATGGCAAAATTAGTTTTTTGTTGGGGTTATTAAATTAATAATTTTGATGAATGCTGCCAGTTAATCAGTTTGTTAATTTTATTGAGCAAAACAGCTTATTTACACCCGCTACCAAAATATTGGCAGCTGTAAGCGGCGGCATCGACTCGGTTTTAATGGTGCATTTGCTTAAAGCCGCGGGTTATGATTTTGGCATTGCCCATTGTAACTTTCAGCTGCGTGGCGATGAAGCCCTGCGCGATCAGGCCTTTTCCCGCAGCCTTGCCGCAACGCTTGACATTCCTTTCCATACCGTAAATTTTGATACTGAGCAATACGCTGCCGATAACAAGATATCGATACAAATGGCCGCGCGTGATATGCGCTATCAATGGTTTGATACTATCAGTCAGCAGTCAGGTTATGAGGCCATTGCGCTTGCTCACCACCAAAACGATACTATTGAAACAATATTGTTAAACCTTACACGAGGTACAGGAATTGCCGGCTTGCATGGTATTTTACCTAAAAACGGTAAGCTGGTGCGCCCGCTGCTGTTCTTAACCCGTGCAGAAATACAGACCATTGTTACTGCCGAAGGTTTAACTTTTGTTGAGGACAGCTCCAATGCCTCGGCAAAGTATGCCCGCAACAAGATCAGGCTGGAGGTTGTGCCTAAGCTGAAAGAACTGAACCCTTCGCTCGAAAAAACTTTTGAAAACAGCCTGCTGCATTTCCGCGATCTGGAGCTGTTGCTTGAGCTTAAGCTTGAGGAATTAAGGCAGACGCTACTGCAAATACATGATGATGGTATTTATTTATCTATTGCAGAAGTAAAGCAGCTTAATCCCAAAAGGTTATTACTTTTTAAGTTACTTAACGAGTACGGCTTTAATGAAGCTACAATTGACGACCTGATCGATTCGCTTGATAAACACTCCGGCCGGGTATTTGAATCCGGAACGCATACCTTGTTGCTCGATAGGGACAACATCATCCTTAAACCAAGATCCACCGTTTTGCCTGTTGAGATTATTATTAACGATAAAGACCATGAAGCCCATTTTGGCGTTTACAGGGTGAATTTATTGCATGATAATAGCCCGCTGATTGTAAAGGATAATCCGATGGCGGTATCTATTGATGCGGATAAACTGATATATCCGCTCAGGGTGCGTACCTGGAATGAGGGGGATTATTTTTTTCCTTTGGGGATGAAGGGGAAGAAAAAGCTGAGCGATTTTTTTATCAATCAGAAAGTGCCGCTGCATCAAAAGGAAGAAATCCCAATCCTTGTAAACGGCAACGGCGAAATTATGTGGATTGGCGGCTACCGCCCCGACGAAAGGTATAAAGTGAGTGATAACACTAAAAAAGTTACTATCTTCGAACTGTTTAAACTAACATGAGCGATAAATCCGTTTTTACCGAAAAGCAATACCTTGGCCGGGAATTTATACCGCTAACCATACGCCTGGTTTTAGCCATGTTCTGTTTTGCAGCCTACTTTTTTACCGACGAACGTGAACGTAACGGCGATTTATTGGTTGTTGTAGGCTTTGCCATCATTATTATCTCCATTATCCTGGGCTTCCTGCTGCATTTCCGCACCCGTGTGGAAAATAAAAGCGTTATGCTTGATGGCCTTTGGACAACCAAACTGGTAAAAATAGATCTGAACAGTATTGTTAAGGTTGAAAAGGGTACTTATAGCCGTTATCTTTTCAATAACCCGGTTTATAACCTGCATACCAAAGGCACCATCCGCTTTTTTACTTCAGGTAACGAAGCTATCCATCTTACAGACCGTGACGGTCTGCTTTATATCATCGGCTCCAAACACCCTAACGAGTTTTTAAGGGCGATAAGGGAAGAGATGAAGAAGTAATTTTGCCTATGGGCAGCCGTGGGGACACGACCGAAGGGAAAGAAATATATAATCCTGTCATTTCGAACGAACAAGTGCGGGTATGAGCGACAGTGTGAGGAGAAATCTTATACACCCTGCTTGTAAACTTAGTAACGCACTTATATGGCGTACAAGATTTCTCTTTCGCCCCAATGTACTAACCCCTACAGGCTCTATCGAAATGACAAAAAGTTTCTACTCACTCTCCATTACCCGCATCAATTCCTCGATAAACAAAATGGCGGCCCGTTTACGGTAAACACCTTTTTGCCACAGGATGTATGATTGCCGTTTGATCTCTTTTGATTCGATGGGAATGGCGGTTACTTTATTCCAGCCTATGATGGCTTTTTCGTTCAGAATGGTAGCCCATTGCCCATTCTCAACCAGGGCCAGTAATGAATGTACGTCATTAAGCTCTATCTTAATATTAGGTACTATTTTTTTGCGATTGAAAAGATCATTAATAAAGTCGCGTGAACTGAAGCCTTTTCCGGGCAGGATTAAATCAAGCCTGGCTAACTCTTCCAGGCTTATTTTTTTGAGCTGCGCCAGCGGATTATTCTTGGATACCACCATTACCACGCTCGAGCTAAATAACTCTTGCATCTCCAGGTCTTCGTCGTCGCTTTCGTTATGAAAAGCAAGGATCATATCCAGTTCGGCCAGTCGCAGTTTCTTTTCCAATTCTTCCGGGCTGCCGTAAGTAATAAAAATCTTAATACCCGGATATTTGGTGCTGAACGGAGCCAATGCTGGCAATAACAATGAAGTGAACGCGTAGGAAACGCCGAGATTTAGCTCGCCGGTGGTGGCGTTTTGTAACTCGCTGATGGCCTGCTTGCTTCGCTGTACATCATTCAGGATTTTGCGGGCATGGGTTAAAAATATATGCCCAGCCTCGGTAATGCGTACATGTTTCCCAATCCTGTCGAACAGGAGCATGCCCAGTTCCTCTTCCAACTGTTTAATTTGCTGGGAAAGCGTGCTTTGCGTAATGAAAACCGCTGCCGCAGCCTCAGTAAAGTTCATTGTTTCGGCTGCTTTAACAAAGTATTGTAACTGACGCAATTCCATAATCAATCGTTTTTACCTATCAATTCTATTAAAACAATCTATTTTACAAATGTATCAATATGGGCGATATTTGCATCATAAAACAATTCAATAGTCTTGCATTAAGTACTCCCCTGAATTTGCTTTTGTTATGAATTGAACAAATGAATGTGTTTCGCTCTTTAAAGTACCGTAATTTTAAGCTGTTTTTTTACGGTCAGTCAATATCCCTCATTGGCACATGGATGCAAAAAACAGCAGTGAGCTGGCTGGTTTACCGCCTCACAGGTTCGGCCCTTTTACTGGGTATAGTAGGTTTTGTGAGCCTGATCCCATCTTTAATATTAGCCCCTTATGCAGGCAGTATTGTTGACAGGCATAACCGTTACCGTATTTTGGTTATCACCCAGGTGGTATCTATGCTGCAAGCGGGGGCCTTTGCTTTCATGATCTTTTTCAAGATCTATAATATCCCCGCTATTATTGGTTTAAGCCTGTTGCAGGGCATCGTAAACGCCTTTGACGTAACCTGCCGCCAATCATTAATGGTAGATATGGTTGATGATAAAGCCGATTTGCCTAATGCCATCGCCCTAAACTCTACCATGACCAATCTGGCCCGTATTGCTGGTCCGGCTATTGCAGGTATAGTATTAAGTGCCTTTGGCGAGGATGTTTGTTTCTTTGGTAACTTCCTGAGCTATGTTCCTGTACTTGCCTGTTTATTTATGATGAAGCTGAACACTATTGTTCCTATCCGTTCAGAAAAAAGCATCTGGACAGAATTGCAGGAAGGTTTCAGGTATGTATCAGGCGATAGCGACCTGAGCAGTATGATCCTGATGCTTACTGCAAGCAGTTTGTTTGTTATCCCTTTTAACACGCTGATGCCCATTTTTGCCAAAGATATTTTTAATGGCGATGCCAAAACCTTCAGTTGGTTTGAGAGCGCAGCAGGTTTAGGTTCAGTGATCAGCGCGGTTTACCTGGCTAACTTAAAAAGCAGCAAAAACTTAGTGAAGATCATGAGCGCGGCGAGCCTTATTTTTGGTATCAGCGTGCTGATGGTGGCTTATGCAGGCAAACTGCCCTTCGCTTTAACATTTATGGTATTTACCGGCGTAGGTATGATGGCGCAAACATCTGCTATTAACACTTATATCCAAACCCACGCAATCCCAAGCATGAGGGCAAGGGCAATCAGCTACTACGTAATGGCTTACCAGGGCATGATCCCGGTGGGCAGTTTGATGGCCGGCTGGTTAGCCAATGAAGTTGGTCCACGCCGGGCAGTTTGTATCGAGGGTATTATTGGTGTGTTAGCTACGGCATTATTTGTATTATATAAAAGAAGGCAAGCCACTTTGGAAGAGGTTGACGGCAAAGCTGCACTGGCTAAGTAAATTTATTTCATCTACCTGTTTAAATGTAAAAGCCCTTTCAGTTTTGGAAGGGCTTTGTTGTACAAACATGTCATTGCAAGGAGCAAAACGGGAATGAGCTTGGGCGCGACGCGGCAATCGCATGCTTTACAAGGCGGACATGCTGCCGTGCGATTGCTTCGTTTCTCGCAATGACATAATTTTGTTTGCTACATTTTCAATCCAATCTCTCTCAAACGTTCATCCAGGTATTCACCTGCGGTAATATCAGTATATAGTTTAGGATGCTGTTCATCAATACATGAATCAAGGCTGGTTAAGTCCATACCTGATTTTGGGTGCAGGAAAAACGGCACCGAAAAGCGGGAAAACTTCATCAGCTCACGCGGCGGGTTCACTACACGGTGGGTGGTTGATTTCAGTTTATTGTTGGTTAAACGCTGCAGCATATCGCCAACGTTAACCACCAGGTCCTCACCATAGGCTTTAACCGGGAACCAGGTATTATCGCGGGTTAGCAGTTCGAGTCCGTCGGCGCTGGCGCCTATTAACAGCGTAATAAGGTTAATATCTTCGTGAGCACCTGCACGTACGGCATCATCAGGTACCGAATCCGGATCCAATATTGGGAAGTAATGCAGGTTACGCAGGATCGAATTACCATTGTGCACCTTATCGTCGAAATAATTCTCAGGTAATTCCAGATAAACGGCTATGGCACGCAGTAAATGTTTGCCTGCTGCCTCCAGTTTCTTGTATACTTCGATAGTGGTTGGGTTAAACTCAGAGAGTTCGTTCACCTGTACATTTTCCGGGTATTGAGCTTTAAGCGCGTCGTCATCGGTCACTGTCTGACCGATTTGCCAAAACTCTTTCAAATCCGGCGTTTTAAAACCTTTGGCGGTTTCTTTGCCTTTGCCGGTATAGCCGCGCTGACCTGCCAAACCAGGAATTTCATATTGTTGTTTTACGGCATCGGGCAGGGCAAATAAAGCTTTTACCTGTTCGTAAAGTTTGTCTATCAGTTCTTTGCTCAAACCATGGTTGGTGATGGTAACAAACCCGGTTTCATTAAAAGCTTTACCAATATCGTTCGAAAATTGTTTGCGTTCTTCGGCTGAGCCGTTTATATAGGTATTCAGATCCAGACGTGGAATATTAACTGTACTCATAATTTTAGTTTATAAAAAAACAGGTAGCAAAATTATTTAATTTTTAAGCGTGGTACACAAGATAACAATAAAATTTTATCCCCATAATTACACTGGCTTGGTTTATGTTAACCCTTTAAAACAATTTTTGCTTTAAACGTTTTATACTTCTGCCTGTCATATGTTTATAGACATAAACCTAACAGCGCTATTTTAACTTAAAATACTATGAAATTCATCAATAAAATATGCGGTATCAGCTTAATAGCATTTTTAATAATGCTTGCCGCACCAAACATGAGTAAAGCCCAGGAAGGAGGCTATGTATCCGACCAGGAATTTTACGACGAACTTGATCCTTATGGCACCTGGGTAAACGACCCGCAATATGGTAACGTTTGGGTACCCGATGCGGGCGACGATTTCAGGCCATACGCTACCCGCGGTCACTGGGTAGTTACTGATTATGGTAATACCTGGGTATCTGATTATGAATGGGGCTGGGCACCATTTCACTATGGACGCTGGCGTTATGATGACTATTATGGATGGGAATGGATCCCGGGCCACGAATGGGCTCCGGCATGGGTAAGCTGGAGGCATGGTGGCGGTTATTACGGCTGGGCTCCTTTGCAACCTGGTATCAGCATCAGCATATCTTTTGGTAACAGCTATAATGTGCCAGATAATTATTGGGTTTGCGCACCGCAGGCGTATATTAACAGGCCAAACATTTATAACTACTATGCACCGCGCACCCGTGTTGTAAACATTATTCATAACACAACCATTATTAACAATACCTATGTTAATAATAACCGCACCTATGTAACCGGGCCAAGGATTAATGAGATCAGGCAGGTTACCAATAACCGTAATGTAAGGGTTTATAATATCACCAATGTTAACCGCCCGAACGGCGGAGGCAGGGTGGTGAATAACACCGTAAACATTTACCGTCCGGAAATAAGGAAAGCGCCTGATGCAAGACCGGCAAGGGTAGTAAACGCTGCAGCTTATCGTCAGCAAAATCCTAATAACGGTATAGCCAGCAGGCAGGCAGGTAACGCAAACATAAACCGTAACAATGCAGCACGTTTGCGTGAAGTGGCCCGTAATGAAAAACCTGATAATAAAGTGGTACAGGTTAATCGTCCAGGCCCGGCAGCCCGCCCTAACCCTGCAAACGGATCACGACCAAACCAGCCAAATGCAAGGCCCGGCGATAACCAGGCTCAGCGTCAGCAGCAGGCACAGCAACGTTTACAGCAGCAACAATCCCAAAGGCAGCAACAGTTAGATCAAAAACAGAACGATCAAACCCAGCGTCAGCAACAGCAGCAGGCACAACGCCAGCAGCAATTGCAACAACGCCAGCAGGAGCAAAAGGCCAGAGGTGAGCAACAACAGCGTCCGCAAAGTCAAGTTGACCAACAGGCCCAAAGGCAGCAACAGACGCGGCAGCGCCAGCAACAGCAGCAAGCCCAACGAGAGCAGCAGTTGCAGCAGCGTCAACAACAACAGCAGCAGCAACAGGCCCAAAGGCAACAGCAGGAACAGCAACGCCAGCAGCAACAACAGGCTCAGCGTCAGCAGCAGGAACAGCAACGTCAGCAGCAACAACAGGCTCAGCGTCAGCAGCAGGAACAGCAACGTCAGCAGCAACAACAGGCTCAGCGTCAGCAGCAGGAACAACAACGTCAGCAACAACAGCAGGCGCAGCGTCAGCAGCAGGAACAACAACGTCAGCAGCAACAACAGGCGCAGCGTCAGCAGCAGGAACAACAACGTCAGCAGCAACAACAGGCGCAGCAGGCTCAACGTCAGCAACAGCAGCAACAACGTCAGCAACAACAGCAAGCCCAAAGGCAACAGCAAGAGCAGCAACGTCAGGAACAGCAGCGCCAGCAACAGGAAAGGCGACCTGCAAACCGATAAAATAAATTTATAACCGCTACAATAAACAGCACGTATAAAGCATTATATACGTGCTGTTTTAGTATTGTGAATACCTTATAATAAGAATGAAAAAACTCCTGCTTACAATCTGCTTTGTTATCCTGCTTAATATTACTTTCGGTTTTAACGCCAAAGCCCAGGCAGCCCTAAGCAAGTCATCGACCCAAATCAATTTTATTGAAAACTCGTGGACCGAAGCCTTAAAACAGGCAGCCCGCCAAAACAAATATATTTTTGTTGATGCTTATGCCAGTTGGTGCGGCCCCTGCAAAATGCTCAAGGCCACTACATTTAAAAACAATAAAGTAGCCGATTTCTACAACGACAATTTTGTAAACGTAGCCATTGATATGGAAAAAGGACAAGGCCCGGCGCTTGCCGCCGAATGGGGCCTGCAGGCTTATCCTACCATGATCATATTTACCAGCAAAGGCAAACCCGTTTCAGGAACGGTAGGCTATATCAGGGCTAATGATCTCATCAAATTTGGACAGCAGGCATTAAATAAGTAATTAAAATTCGGGCATAAAAAAAAGACCGGAGCTATTGCTACCGGTCTTTTCATTTATGGAGGATATGTTATTTAGGTATAAATAAAAGTACCTACCAATAAAGCCAATACCTGGTCCATAGATAATGGTTCATCAAAAGCTGCAGTAGCAATAGCAACTGATGTTGTTGAACCCGATATACTTGGCAACGTAGTAACATTCACAGGTCCCTGGGTAACATTTTGTTCTCCATCATAATTACCGTTTACCTGCGATACACCGGTATCGTTGCCTAATGTTGCTGTACTGGTGATCCACGGAGATACACCCAGTAACTGGCGGATAGCCGACGCGTGGCGGGCTTCAACCGCGTGGATGGATAGAGCAGCAGTCAAAATATCTTTGTTTCCAAGCAAGTTGGGGGCCTGGCCTTTATAGGCACGTACACCGGTATCCTCAAAAGCTAATGCCACTTTTAAAAACAGCGTATAATTACTGAACAAGCCTTTGAACGGACCATTGCCGGTACCGCCGCCTGCGGTAAAATCAAACTTAGGCGAAGTAACAGGTGTGCCGCCCGAAGCAGTGATAGCTGTTTTAAGGAAAGCTACGTGCTGGTTCTCATCATCTTTTACGGTATTGATGTAAGATGCTCCCGCGGCGGGGATTAAACCTGCCGAAGCCGCTCCCTGGTTGTAAAATGATGATTCGAGGTATTCAAGCGTTAAGGCATAGTTTAAAACCTCAACTACAGTTGGGGCCGCGGTAGCACCGTAGGCTCTTTTTAGCATGGTGCCCATAGCAAACGGCACGGCGGCCATAGCCACTTTTGAACCAAAGCTGGTTATATTTTTGATGGCTGCACGACGCGGGTTAAGCCTGTCGTTCAATTCCGGATCAAATTTTTCTATTTCGTCTATTATGTTAAATAAATTCATGGCGATGTGGGGATTAAGCTACGTAACTGTAATTAGTTGCACTCACTTTGGTTTTCAGATAGGTATTGGCTATAGGCAATACCTCGGCAATGGTTGCTGATTTATTCAGGCCATTGCTATCTACCTGGTCATCGGCAGCAAATGAGCCCGCAACAAGCATATTGCTGATAAGCGCCGCATGCCTGGCCTCAACCGATACAATTTTACCTGCAATGGTCAGATAGCCTGCATCCTGTATCAAATAACCTGCCCCATCATAAGCTTTAACGCCTGTATCTTCAAATGCTTTGGCGGCACCAAGCACCGCAGATTTTTTAGTAAAATCAATAGTGCTGAAATCTACAGTAAGTGCAGGGATAGCGTTACCACCTAAGGCAGCTTTGAAAAATTCACGGTGAAGTACCTCATGGTCGCGGATGCTTGTAAAAAGCGCTTTTTCATCAGATGTCATACCAGAATAAGGTGTGGTAATTACCTGGATATAAAACGCGGCTTCCAGTTGCTCAAGCGCGTAAGCATAATTGAGGATGGCAAGATCACCTTTGGCGCCGATATCAATGCCGCCGCCAACAACTACCTTATGATCTTTGTGGCAAGCCGCAGTAGCTAACAGGCCGGCTGATGCCACGCCTAACCCCGCATAGCGTAAAAATGACCTCCTGGCCATATTTGCTCCGCCTATGTTTTCTTGTTCAGATGTTTTCATAGAGTTCGATTTTTTTAATGTTATAATTAGTTGTTCTGTAGATGGATATACGCCTGTAACAACATGACGGATTGCAATTAGTTAGCACTTATTACACTCTTAATTAGAGTATTTAACTTTTGGTAAAATTTGAATAGCGCTGTGTTGGGGCTTTAGAAGCCATCTGGGAAAGTTATAGCAACAAAAAAGGCCGAAAACTTCTGACAGTTTTCGGCCTTTTTTGAATTATCAAAGTAGTTTTATGAGAATTATTAACCTACCTGCAGCCGGATTAAGCCGCCGGTAAACTCAAATAAAATGTGGTACCAACGCCCATGGTTGTTTCAAACCAAATTTTGCCGTTAGCGTTTTCGATGGAGTTTTTGATGAATGCGAGACCTAAACCAGTTCCGGAACTTTTGGTGGTGAAGTTAGGTTCAAAGATCTTTTCGCGCATTTCTTCAGGGATCCCGTTACCGTTATCTTTAATGGTAAGCAGGATATTTTTACTGGTTACCAGGTAATTGATATCGATGATGCATTTCCTGTCATGCGGCGTAGCCTCAATAGCATTTTTTAGCAGGTTATTAAAGCAGCGCAATAACTGGTCGCGGTCGGCATTGATGGTAAACACGCTTTCGGGTTGCTGATAGCTGATCAGTACGTTATCCATTTGCTTAAAAATGATAACGGCCTGGTTGAGCATATCAAAAATATTGATCTGTTCAATACGGGTATCCGGCATCTTGGCAAAAGCCGAAAACTCTGATGCTATTGACGACAGGCTCTCTATCTGCTCAACAAACGACTTGCTGAAACGCTCAAATTTTTGGTCAAACTTAGGGTCTTTATCCTTCCATGACTTATCAAGTAACTGCAAACCAAGCTTTAACGGCGTTAGCGGGTTCTTGATTTCATGGGCAACCTGTTTGGCCATTTCGCGCCAGGCGCTTTCACGTTCAGATTGCGCCAAACGCTGGGCGCTGTTTTCAAGTGCCGAGATCATTTTGTTATACTCTTTAACCAACGCCCCGATCTCGTCATCGCGCGACCACTTGATCTGCTCGTTCTTTTTACCGTAGATGGTTTTACTTAAGTTTTGCTGGATGAAGTTTAGCGGTGCTGTTATTTGCCGGGCAATGATGATGGCAAACAAACCTATAGCTATGAAAACTATGGCATAAACGTTTATCATCACGTTGAGCAATGAACTTATTCTTTCTTTGTAGTCGGCTTCATTACTAAAATATGGCACCTGGATATAAGCCACTGTTTTATTTGAGGCGGTAAGCGTTATCGGAGCATAAGCGGCCTTGTAGCTCAGCTCACCTATTTTTTCATCGTTTACAAATTCGGTTTTTTGCAGCTTGCTCAAAAATATGAATGCCCGGGCGTTCATCCGCTTGGCAACCAGCCCGTTCTCGTAAACTTTGGGCTGCGTAGTTAGCAACGGAATACCGTTAGTATCAAATACCGTAAGATCGGTTGCATAGGTATTCGCCAAATCATTAAAATGTACCTGGCTCTCCTCGTTTATGTGTTCAACGTATTGGGTAAAAAGACCGTTTTCAAATGCCGATGCTATCCGGGTTATTTTATCCCTGATCATTTTTTCCTGCTGAGTGTGGTACTGATTGCTGATGGACAGGAAAGTGATAAAACCAACCAGCACTAATGTAACAACAACGGCCAGTATCATCGAGATCTGGATGCGGGTTTTGTACAATACCTTATCAAAATTAATCCTGAGGTTTATCTTCAGGCCATCTTCGGCAATGTTGAAGATTTTAATGCGCGCCCATAACCACCTGATCGTGATCAGGATGGCACTGAAGATCAGTATCACCACCAAAAAGAAGGTAAGCGAAGTAACCGCGTAATAAAGCGAATTTTCCTCGCGGCTAACCACAATCAGGTTCCTTTCGCTGGGTTTGTATATCAGGTGATTGTACGTGGTGAAACTTTCATACCAAACCGTGCTGTGATTTTGCGTGGTTTTCTCAGTGTACTTTTTCAGATCACTTTTAAACTCGGTGTTATCAAGCGAATAAACATAAGTACCACGTTGGCTTAGCAGTTTATTATCGCTGTAAAAGGCATATGAATAATCTTTAAAATCATTTTCAGGGTTGATATTACCGTCAATCAGCAATTCGGGGAATGCACCTGAAGATTGCAAGGGCTTTGATTTAAGCTCGATTACAATGGTGCCCAATTGCTTATTACTGGTATTTACAGGTAGTATGGCAAAGTAGTTCTGATATCCGAATGATTCGTTTTCACGATAAAAATAATCGGACACTTTAAATGAACTGTACAGCACCAGGTCTTTAAATACGCTTAGCGAGTAGTTTTTATCCGCCGATGTTGGTTCTTCATTGGCATCATACTCATGAACCTTAAACTCATATTTTGAAAGATAGCCATCAAAATAAAGCTTCTGAAAACGGGTTTTAAGATAATCGCCATTATGCAGGCCATTTGTAAAATAACGCATTATGGCCGTATCGGTGATAATCTGGTTTTCTACCTTTTTGAAAATATAGTCGGCCGTGGCATCATCCGGGATCTCCAGCTTTTGTATGAGGGCTTTCCGGGTTTCGTGTTCTTTAAGGTCTTCAAAATGGTTAAGCTTAATGGCTGCTATCAGGGCGCAAACAAACACTATACCTAAAAACGAAGTAGCAAAAAGTTCCTCTTTTTGATAAAGAAAGCTGTAGGCCCTTATCAATACCAATATGGCCCATAAAATATAAAACAGCGTAAATTCCTTGTAATAAGCAAATGCCAGGGTAGTTAGGGCAATGCCGGATAAAAATAGGAAAAGCTGGTGTGTTTTAGGTACATTGGTTTTAAAACATATGGTCAGGACAACCTCGTTCAGCAGGTAAAATATCAAAAAGCTAAAGCATAGCATCAATACCCCCAGCAAGCTAAAGCCAGTTAAACTAAGCACGTTATTTACATCAAAATTGATTTTTGAGTTGATGACTAAACCGTAAAATAAACGTAGTAGAGATGTTGATACTGCTATAAGGATTAAAATACCAACGACAACTATTACATAGCCACTTGTTTTAGTTTGTATGTTATTAAAGAAACTGCGGCGCTGCTTGTACACATAAGCCACAAACCAAAAAATCACCAAGATATTGATGCAAAAATCGCCAAGCGAAGGATAAACCAGGCTCGAACCATAAAATATGGGATTGAAGATACTGAGCTTATAGGTAAAATCGGGCAGGTTATAATGCAGGTTAACAAACCTGAATAGCACTATATATAAAGCCAGGAAAATGATGGATAGCAACACGTAGCCTTTAGAAGCCACATAATTGCAGATATTATGCATCAGGATACAGAGCGTAATAGCTGTCAGGATCCAGAAGGAAAGCTCATAGTAAACAAAGTCATTATTGGTGTCATTGTTTTTGAGCTTTACCGAAAACAGGTATTCATTATCGCTGCTGTGTACTTCGTAAACATTGATATCCGTAAAATCGGCTATATCAATGTTATCATCGTCAAGCAGGTCTTTGGCGAATTTGTTTTGGAGATATTTATTCTGAAAAGCGTAATTGATTTTTACCGGGATAAAAAAGATAACCGAAGAGTTGCCTTCCGTTTTCCGGAATGTTTCATAATATCCGTTGGGCTGCTGGATAAATGAATAACCCTCCTTAATGGTATTTGTACTATCGGGCAGCACTTTGATGCCGCTCCAAAAACTGAGTTTGTTGTTGGTTAAGGTAATAAACCAGATGCCGTTTTTGGTAGTGAAGTTTTCAATGGCGTTAATGGCATCCTGCTCGTTATTGCGCAGGTTCATCAGCTTTTTAAGGCTCCATTTTTCCTCCAGCTGTTTGTTTATAAAGATCTCCTTGTTGTGAAGATTATCTTCCAGTACCCGGGCAGATTGCACAAGACTGTTTACCGGCGTATATGTTTTTTGAACAATAATGGCCGTAAACAGCAAACTAAGCCCCAAAAGAGCAAGCAATAGGCGTATTTTCCCCGATGTAGTCAAGATGTTGCTATACTATGGATTTTTTGATTAATACAAGCCTATAACAAAAATAAAAGCCACATGTTGTATGTGGCTTTTAAAATTTATTGCGGTAATACAGCGCTCGCTGTCGCGACGGTTTTGTCAACCTTTTTTACAAGGCCCTGCAGTACGTTACCCGGCCCTACTTCGGTGAATGATGTAGCGCCATCTTCAATCATATGCATAACGGTTTGGGTCCACCTAACGGCGCCTGTTAGCTGGGCTATCAGGTTTTTCTTGATCAATTCAGGATCGGTGTATGGCTTGGCATCTATGTTTTGGTAGATAGGGCATACCGGGGCTTTAATTTCGGTAGCAACAATAGCTGCTTCCAATTCAACCCTTGCAGCTTCCATTAATGGCGAGTGGAACGCGCCGCCTACTTTAAGTTTTAAAGCGCGTTTAGCACCTGCTTCGGTCATTTTAATACAGGCTTCGTCAATACCGGCAATTGAACCGGATATTACCAGCTGACCCGGGCAGTTGTAGTTTGCAGGCACAACCACTTCGCTTATGCGCTCGCAAATGTCTTCTACCGTAAAATCATCCAGACCTAAAATAGCGGCCATGGTTGATGGTTGAATTTCGCAGGCTTTTTGCATGGCGTTAGCACGCGCGGCAACTAAACGTAAGCCATCTTCAAATGATAAAGCCCCGGCAGAAACTAATGCCGAAAACTCGCCTAATGAATGGCCTGCAACCATTTCCGGCTGAAAATCATCGCCCAAAACTGTAGCTAATATTGTTGAGTGCAGGTAAATAGCAGGCTGGGTAACATTGGTTTGTACCAAATCTTCGGCAGTGCCCTCAAACATTACATCCGTAATGCGGAACCCCAAGATTTCGTTGGCTTTTTCAAACAGCTCACGTGCTTTTTCTGACTGGTCGTACAGGTCCTTGCCCATACCCGGAAACTGGGCACCCTGGCCCGGGAAAATATATGCTTTCATTGTTTTAGAGATTAGAGGTTAGTTAATTAGAGATTAGTTGTTACACGATTAAAGGTTCAAATCCGATTGTGCCTTTTAGCCTAATCTCTGATCTCCAACCTCTAATCTCTCCCTAAAGGTTTAACTCAACTTAGAGCTTATCAAATTTAAAAACTCAGTCCTGGTTTTTTCTTTCAGGAACTCGCCGGTAAAGGCAGATGTCGTGGTTACCGAGTTTTGTTTTTGCACACCGCGCATGCTCATGCACAGGTGACGGCACTCAATTACCACACCAACACCAATAGGGTTCAGGGTTTGCTGAATGCAATCACGGATTTCGTTGGTTAAACGTTCCTGTACCTGCAGGCGGCGGGCAAATACATCAACCACGCGGGGAATTTTGCTTAAACCCACTACATGCCCGTTAGGAATGTATGCCACGTGCGCCTTGCCAAAGAAAGGCAGCATATGGTGCTCGCACATCGAATAAACTTCAATGTCTTTCACCACCACCATCTGGCTGTACTCTTCCTTAAACTTGGCCGAGTTCAAAATTTCTTCGGCATTAAGTTCATAGCCATGGGTTAAATAAAGCATGGCTTTGGCTACACGCTCGGGGGTTTTTAGTAAACCTTCACGTTCTGGCTCCTCGCCTATCTGCTTTAAAACGTTGTGATAGTTATCTTTTAAACTATCAATGCGTTCCTGGTTATAACGATCTATTTTGATGTAACCGCCGAAATCGTCGTCGTCGGTATCCTGGCTAAATTGTGAATCGCTCATTTTATAAAATTAACCGCCAAAATACTCGGCAGAATTATTTTCGGTTTCGTACAGTTTTACTGAATGTAAAAACACGCCTTCGTAAGCTTCGATAGGTGCTTTCAACTGGTTAAAAATCTCAATGCAGAGTAACTCTGTCGATGCCATTTTGCCGGCCATAAAGTCAACATCCTTGTTGATGTTTTTATGGTCGAGCTTTTCAATAACATACTCATTGATGATCGTCTTCAGCTCTTTCAAATCTATCAGGTAGCCTGTGGCGTGCGTAACTTCACCTTTTACAGTTACAAACAAGTTGTAATTGTGACCATGCCAGTTGGGGTTTGCGCATTTGCCAAACACCTCAAAGTTTTTTTCAGCGCTCCATTCCTCACGGTACATCCGGTGAGCGGCATTAAAATGTTCCTTGCGCGTTATATGTATCATCATAACAAAAGTGGGTGCAAATATACAAAACAAAAACAGGTGAGTTGTTTTATATTAGCCGTCAAAATAATGCAATATGCTTATACTCATTGTTGCAGCCACCAAATTTGAGGTTGAACCGCTTGTCCAGGCCCTGGGCAATAAGGTTGATGTACTTATAACAGGCGCGGGCATGGTGCCAACAGCCTTTGGCATGGCCCGCCAACTCAGCAACCATACTTATGATTTAGTACTAAATCTTGGTATCGCAGGCAGTTTCGACCGTAATTTTCATTTAGGCGACGTGCTGGAAGTTATCGAGGATACCTTTGCAGAGCTTGGCGCGCAGGATGATGAGGCTTTTATCTCCATAGATACCCTTGGCTTTGGCGAAAGCGTTTTTACACCGGGTACCTCGCTTAATGAAGTTTACCCGAACTTTTATCTGAAAAAAGCAAAGGCCATTACGGTTAATACGGTTCACGGGCACGAACCTTCTATTCAAAAGGTGCAGCAACGGCTAAATCCGCAGTTGGAAAGCATGGAAGGGGCTGCTTTTTTTTATGCCTGCCGGCAGATGAATGTACAGGGCATGCAGATCAGGGCAGTGTCAAATTATGTTGAAAAGCGTAACCGCGACGCCTGGAACATTGGGCTGGCCATTAAAAATCTGAATACATTTGCCATCGACCTGGTTAGCCAGATCATTAACAATTAATCTACCACCCGTATGAAACTTACGCTCGGATTTTCGCCCTGTCCTAACGATACTTTTATTTTTGACGCCCTTATTCACCATAAAATTGATACTGAAGGACTGGAGTTTGAGGTATTTTATGATGATGTGGAAACCCTTAATCAAAAGGCTTTTCGTGGCGAGTTGGATATTACCAAGCTCAGCTACCACGCCTTTGCTTACGTGACTGATAAATATGTACTGCTTGATTCGGGCAGCGCGCTGGGGTTTGGTGTAGGGCCGCTTTTGATCTCGGATGTCGAAATTTCGGTTTCGGACCTGGAGAAAAATCAGATTGATGATCCAAAATCGGGGATTAGAAACCCGTTGATCGGTATTCCCGGTAAATATACTACCGCTAACTTTTTGTTAGGCCTTGCTTTCCCTGAAGCTACCAACAAACAGGAGCTGGTATTTTCAGAAATAGAAGATGCCTTGCTTGACAGTCGTATAGATGTTGGCTTGATTATTCACGAAAACCGCTTCACTTACCAAAACAAAGGCCTCAAAAAGATTATCGATCTTGGCGATTACTGGGAAAAACGTACCGGCTGTGCCATCCCATTAGGAGGTATTGTAACTAACCGCAATTTACCGCTGGATGTTCAGCATAAAATAAACCGGGTGCTACGCAAATCGGTTGAGTTTGCTTTTGCCAATCCAAAATCAGGTCTGGAGTTTATTAAACAACATGCCCAGGAAATGAGCGAGGAAGTGATGTACAAGCACATCGAGCTTTATGTAAACCAATACTCGGTTGATCTGGGCGAGGAAGGCCGTAAAGCTATTAACCTGATGTTTGATACCGCGCTGGAGAAAGGTATTATACCGGAGATAAAGCAGGGGATATTTTTGACGGCTTAAAAAATCTGAAATTATTCCTGTCAAAAAATAACGTCATTGCGAGGAACGAAGCAATCCCCGATTAGCGGATCCGCTCTGTATGGTTTGGGATTGCTTCGTTCCTCGCAATGACGATTTTTATATTATAGCTCCTTTTAAATAATCAGCTATCAATACAATAAAGCATCATACGGATATCTCTCCGTATGTATCGCTTTCACTTCTTTATACAGTAAAGCCCTGAATTCCTCAACGTTTTCCTTTTTAGTTGCCGAAATAAATATGGCCGGTGCGTTGTTTTTGGCCATCCAGCTTTGTTTAAAATCCTCCAGTGTTAACGGTTCTTCCTGCTGGGCTACCTGGTGATCTTCGGGTTTAAAGGCATCTATTTTGTTAAACACGGTGATAATGCGTTTATCAATGGCGCCGATATCCTTCAGGGTTTCGTTAACGGTATAGATCTGGTCTTCAAAATTTGGATGTGAAATATCAACAACATGGATCAGGATATCCGCCTCGCGGGTTTCATCAAGCGTAGATTTAAAACACTCCACCAAATGGTGAGGGAGCTTACGGATAAACCCTACCGTATCCGACATCAGGAAAGGCAGGTTTTCGATCACTACTTTTCTTACCGTAGTATCCAGTGTAGCAAACAATTTATTTTCGGCAAACACTTCCGATTTGGCTATCATATTCATGATAGTTGATTTACCTACGTTGGTGTAGCCCACCAGCGCCGTACGCACTAACTGATGGCGGTTTTTACGCTGGGTTTCGTTTTGCTTATCAATCTGTTTCAGCTTATCTTTTAACAACGATATCTTATTCAGGATCAAACGACGGTCGGTTTCAATTTGCGACTCACCCGGACCGCGCATACCAATACCACCCTTCTGACGCTCTAAGTGAGTCCAGAGGCGGGTAAGGCGGGGTAGCAGGTATTGTAATTGAGCAAGCTCAACCTGGGTCTTGGCCTGGGCCGTTTGGGCGCGACTGGCGAAAATATCCAGGATCAGGTTATTCCTGTCAAGGATTTTAACCTGTAGTTCGTTTTCAATATTACGCAGTTGCGAAGGCGATAGGCCATCGTCAAAAATAACTATATCTATTTCCTCTTCCTTAACGTAGGCTTTTATCTCTTCCAACTTGCCCGAGCCAACAAAAGTAGCTCTATCCGGGCGCTGCAATTTTTGGGTGAAATGATTAACGGTTAACGCCCCCGCGGTGCTGGCTAAAAACTCCAGTTCTTCAAGGTGTTCCTTCTCTATTTCGTCGGTTTCATTTGGTGTTATCACCCCAACAAGTACAGCTTTTTCCTGCTTCACAGCAGTATCATAAAATTTTTGCTTCATTAATTACTATCTATCAATCAAAGTGCCAATTGAATAAATGTACGTAAACCGCTGCGCGATATGAAATTTTAATGTCAAAATAACATGGCGCCGGCTAATTCGTGACATAGATTACATTTTTAGCAAATAAACAAAATGACTAAAAAATTTCGCTTTTAAATATCGGGTTAATTATTATTTTTGATTTGATTAAACCTCATCACGATGAACAGGCTTTTAATGCTGCTGTTTGGAACAGTCCTATTTACGTTACCCGATAACGTATCGAACGCGCGAAGCGCATTTTCAATTTTTCTATTTTATAAGTCGAATTACCAATCATGAAACGGGCATAAGTCAGTTAGCGCCCTTGCATGTCCGGCAAGTATAATTCTTAATACCCTATTAGCAAACTCAAGCCAATTACATTATAGTTAAACCCTTACAACTAATTTAAATGAATAAGTTATTAACCCTTATTGCAATGGGAGCCTTTGCAACTGCTGTAAAAGCACAAGCTCCTGCTATTCCAACCGCCCAGGCCTTTGGCAAGGTTGACAAAGCCGATCTTGAAATGAAGGCCTGCGATTTTGAAAAAGATGCCAACGCCGAAGTTCTTTTTGATAAAGGCGAGGTGTACTTTGATACACAATATCAGATCATATTTGAAAGGCACAAGCGTATCAAAATATTTAACGATAACGGTAAAGATGAAGCCAATATCCGCTTAACCTTTTACAGTGTTAACCATGCCGAATTTATAACCGGGCTACAGGCAGAAACCATTAACCTCGAAAACGGCGTGGCTACACCTATTAAGGTTGATAAAAAACAGATTTTTACACAAGTCGTTGATAAAAACCGTTCGGCAATAGTTTTTTCATTTCCTAACGTAAAACCGGGTAGTATCATCGAATTCAAATACAGGCATACCATTGCCAGCCTGGTTGATTTTCCGGATTGGTATTTCCAGGGTGATCTGCCAACGCGGTATAGCGAGCTTAATACCAATATTCCGGATATTCTCACTTATAAAAACCTGGTGAACCTTCATTACCCGCTGGTGGTTGATAAAATGTCGGGAAGCAATACGCACACACAAGCGATGGCCAATATCCCATCGGTAAAGGAAGAGCCTTATATGGATGCCGTAACCGATAATTCAGAGCGTATTCTTTTCCAGTTATTAAGCATCCGCGGAACCTTTATGCACAGCTTTTCCGATACCTGGACAAAGGTTGGCGAAAACGTTGTTAAATGGGAGGATTTTGGCGAGCAGCTTAACCGTAAACTCATCGGCGAGGAAACTATCGTAGCTAAAGCAAAAACTTTCAAAACCGACGACGAGAAAATCGCCTACATTTTCAATGAGGTTAAAAATACCATGAAGTGGGACGAGGACTATGACAAGACAACCAACGATGGCACAGTTAAGGCTTGGGAAAAGAAAACCGGCAACTCAACAGAAGTAAACCTGATCCTTTATCATTTGCTTCAAAAATCGGGTTTAAAGGTTTATCCAATGATGGTTAGTACCCGCAAGCATGGCCGTATCAACCCAGCCTATCCAAACTCATACCAGTTTAACAGCACGGTGGCATATATCCCTGTTGATAGTGCAAAATATTATGTGCTTGACGCTACAAACAAATACAACCTCTACAACCAGGTGCCATATAATTTCCTTAACTCGTTCGGGTTTTTAATCAATAAAGCAGATAATGCTTATGAGATGACGTTTCTACAAAACACCAACCCGGTGAGGCAGGTGGTTTTGATTAATGCCGAAATTAAGCCCGACGGTAAAATGGCCGGTAGTGCCGATATCAGCAGCTTTGCCTACAACAGGATCAATGTAGTAAGAAACTATAAAACCGATGGGGAGAAAAAATACATCGAAAACCTGCGCGATAATAACAACAACCTTAAAATATCATCGCTAAAAATTGAAGATATAGATATTGATACGCTGCCGGTGCGTCAAAATATTAACTTCAACCTCGATCTTACAGGTTCGGATGATAACTATATCTATTTTAATTCAAACCTGTTTACCGATCTGAATAAAAACCCGTTTTTAAGCGAGAACCGTACTACCGATATCAATTTTGGTTACCGTGACAACTATGCCATTACCGGTATTTTTAAACTGCCTGCAGGTTATAAGGTTGATGCATTGCCTAAAAGCGTAAGTATGGCTACCCCTGATAATTCAATAGTTTTTAAACGTATGATAGCCGAACAGGATGGGCAGATCATGGTGCGTCTTAATATCGACCATAAAAAATCAATATATTTTAAAGAAGAGTACTCAGATTTTCATGAGTTCTGTAAAAAAATGTACGAAATGCTTAACGAGCAGATCGTGCTTAAAAAGTCATAGTGAGTAATATGATCAGTAAATATTTTAACAGGCTGCTGCTGACTGCGGCAGCCCTGTTTGTTTTAGCAGCTAAAGGCTATAGCCAGGATAAAACCATCCCCAAAGACCTCTATATAGCCTCAACAATTCCGGATTCGCTAAAGGAAGATGCGAACTCGGTAGTTCGGTATAGCATGGAGGATGATAATTTTATAGGGCCCGGCAAAGCGGAAGAGCATTTTCATACCATTATTACCATTTTAAATGAAAAAGGGAATGATGAAGCGGAAATGGTTTTAAAGTATAACAGAAAGTACAATCTTGTAAATTCATTTGAAATGCGGGTTTATGGCGCCGATGGTACATTGATCAAAAAATACCATAAAAGCGATATGTATGATCAGCTGGCAGTTAGCAATGAAACTATGGCAACCGACGACAGGTTATTATCTATAAGCCATACTATAGCTACTTATCCAACAACTGTTGAGTTTATTTATGATTTAGACGTTAGGAGCCTGATGGATTTAGGTGGCTGGGCTTATCAGGGTTATGAACAATCTGTCCAGAATGCCTATTATCATATTTCAATAAGCAGTGATGCCGGGTTTAGATATCTGAATAAGAATACCAATATCAAGCCCCAAAAAACCACTGCTGATAAAATTGATAGCTATTCATGGAAGGTGGCTAACCTGAAAGCTTTTAAACATGAACCAGGTTCAAAAGGATGGCGTGTATTGCCGGCTATATATTTTGCAGCCAGTGATTTTGAGTTTTATGGTGTGCCGGGCAATATAAGTTCATGGCAAAATTATGGTAAATGGCAGCAAAAGCTAAATGAAGATGTATGTACACTTAGCCCCGAACGTGCTGAGGAAATAAAGAAAATGACTGCCGATATAAAAACTGATAAGGAAAAAGTAAAGTTTTTATATGAATACATGCAACACAACGTGCGTTACGTGAGCATACAATTAGGCATTGGTGGTTGGAAACCCTTTCCCGCAACATTTGTTGATCAGAAAAAATATGGCGACTGCAAGGCGTTGTCCAATTACATGTCGGCGTTGTTAAAAGCTGTAAATATACCCTCATGTTATGCCATTATAAACGCAGGGGCAAATATGCAGCCGGCAGATCCTTCATTTCCTTATGACCCTTTTAACCACATTATATTATGTGTGCCGCTTAAAAGCGATACAACCTGGCTGGAGTGTACCAGCCAAACCCAGGCATTTGGGAAATTAGGCTCATTTACCGAAAACAGGTATGCGTTATTGGTTACCGAAGATGGTGGCAAACTTGTAAAAACGCCCAGGAGTATAGATGCCGACAACCAGTTTAACAGCGAGGTACATATAACACTTGATGCCGATGGCGGCGCTAAGGCAAAAGTGAAAATACTCAGTACCGGCGACTACAGGGACGATTATCTTGGTTTGATGTATTTAAAAACCGATGAACAAAAGTCGAAGGTGATAACGATGCTGAATATGAAACAGCCGTCGGTTTTCGACTTTAAACCATCAACGGATAAGGATGGGGTAAAAGAAGTTGATATTGATTTGGAGTATGATAAGTTTTGTGACATATCTGCCGGTGGTAAGCAATTTTACAGACCGCGGGTATTTGATTTATGGCAGTCGACATTCCCGGTAGAAGAAAAACGTAAAAGCGATTATTATTTTGAGGTGCCCATGTTAAAAACATGTGTTACCACTATTGATTTGCCTGCCGGCTTCGAAATTGACGCCCTGCCTGCCGACCAAAGTTTGAAGTTTACATACGGTACGTATGATGTTAAGTATGTTTATGATGCTGCTAAAAACCAGGTGGTAAGCACAACCAAATTCAATTTAAAAAATCACGTGATCCCTGCTGCCAAATACACCGAAATGCAGGTTTATATGGATGCTATTGCCAAAGCCCAAAATAAAAAGCTGGTGATACGCCGTAAAGCATAAATTTGCGCCTGATGATATTCAGGCTCGACGAACGTTTAATATTTCCGAAGCCCGATCTGGCCGAACCAGACGGGCTTTTGGCTGTTGGCGGCGACCTGAGTACCGAACGTTTGCTGCTGGCCTATCAAAACGGCATTTTTCCGTGGTATAGTGATGATACACCTATTCTGTGGTACTCGCCCCATGAGCGTTTTGTGTTATATCCTCATGAGTTAAAAGTATCCAAATCCATGCGGCAGGTATTACGGTCGGGCAAATTGCGGGTTACGGTTGATACTTGTTTTAACGATGTGATAACCGCCTGCTCAACCGCTCCACGTGAGGGACAAGACGGCACCTGGATAGTTCCCGATATGATAGCCGCCTATAACCGTTTGCATTTGGAAGGATATGCCCATTCTGTTGAAGTATGGCAGAACGATGAGCTTGTTGGCGGTCTTTACGGGGTACATGTTGGTGATGTTTTTTGCGGCGAAAGTATGTTTAGCCGTGTTAGCAACGCTTCAAAAACCGCACTTATCCATCTATGCCACACGGGTCTTTATAAGCTTGTAGATTGCCAGGTGCACACCGGACATCTTGAATCAATGGGTGCACGTATGATATCCCGTGAACAATACATGGATGTATTGCTAAATAATTTAGTTTGATTAGTTACCTTTGAACCTATGCAGCAGGCGATAAGTTTAAAGGAAAGGATCATTTTGGGGATTGACCCGGGTACAGCTGTTATGGGTTACGGAATCCTTAAGGAAACCGGCCCTAAAATTGAATTGCTGGCCATGGGGGTAGTTAAAATGCCCACTACCGATGATCACATGCTGAAGTTGCAGCGCATCTTTGAAAAAACTGTTGCACTTATTGATAATTACCACCCGGATTGCCTGGCTATCGAAGCCCCCTTTTATGGCAAAAACATTCAGGTAATGCTGAAGCTTGGTCGCGCTCAGGGCATGGCGATAGCAGCTGCCTTATCTCGCAATATCGAGATCACGGAATATGCTCCCCGTAAAATAAAACAATCCATAACCGGTAACGGTAGTGCTACCAAAGAACAGGTAGCAGCCATGCTGCAAAGCCTGTTAAAGTTCAAAGAAACCCCTGATTTTCTGGATGCTACCGATGGTTTGGCCGTTGCGGTTTGTCATTCGTTTCAGCGAATCCCTACCGGGTCGGGTTCGGGGAAGGCTGGTACTAAAAAGTCATATTCGGGCTGGGATACTTTTGTGAAGGATAATGCCAAGCGGGTTGTGAAATGAGGTTATCTAATTGTTTTATAACAATTAAAGTCATGTTGAACTTGTTTCAACACCCCGTTTGCTAAGCCGCTTGCTAATCAAGTCGCCTTCTTATCTGTGGGGTGCTGAAACAAGTTGAGCATGACACTGTGGATGTGAGCCTTACGGCTTCACCACACTCTTCACATACTTATCCACACGGGCGTCTTTAATTACGCCTTTCCAGCTTAAGCCGAAACCGAAATCATACTTATTGCCTTGTTCATCAACATAGCATTTCATATCATGTGGTACATCTTCAAACTGGGCTTCAACGGTTTTCATATCTATTGGCATTTGCAGCGGTAACAATGCCGATGGTTCAGCCTTGCCGGTCATGATATCAAGCGATGCCTGGCCTTGAACGCCAAAATCAACAATAATGGCGTTGGCATCTTTCTCAAATTCCGAAAATACCATCGGGTTGCTCATATTAACAGATACAATAACCGGTTTGCCCTTCATTTTAGCATAAGTATCGGTAACCATAGCCAGATCGGTAATGTTGATCGCTGTGCTTGATTTGCCTTTGTAGGTACGGTTGGTAAATTTCTCCAACGGATCGCCACCTGCTATACTGGTTGCGCGGGCATCGGTAGCGGTGTATGAACCATATTGCAGGTTAACGGGTACATAACCTGTTCCGCCGTTTTTAGCATCTACACTATTATAACCTCCGCCGCTGTTGGGGCTGGCTATAAATACCAGGGCATAATCGGCTTCATCCGGATTGTCTGTTACTTTGAAATACTTTTTAACAGTCTCCATGTTTACCGGGTACTCCAATTTTTCAGGAGTTTCCATCCCTAAGAAATTCCTGCCCGCCGGAGTGAATTTTTTAGGCACATACACTGTTTTACCGCTTTGCAAAGGCAAAATGTTAGCCTTGTTTTTCAGCATTACTATCGATTTAAGCTGCGCCTGGTAACCGGCATCCATAAACTCGGGTTTACCAACAGTTTGTTTAGAAACTTCAGGTTCCAGGTAAGGGTTTTCAAATAGTCCTGTCCTGAAAATATTACGCAACAACCTCACTGCCGACTGCTCAAACCTGGTCCGCATAAATGCTTCGCCATGCTCTTTTACACCAATCTGGTAAGCTTCGGTAACCGGAGCTACCTCGTTATTGCCACCAAACTGATCAACACCGGCCATCAGCACTTTATAATGGCGCTGCGCTATGGAAAGTCCCTCAACGCCCCATGATTTGCCCGAAAGGAATGAATCAACCGTGGTTTCATCACCGGTTACCAGCCAGTCGGTACAAACCACACCATCGTATTTGTATTTTTTACGGAGCAGGTCATTAATGATATAGGCGTTATAGTTGTTGGCTACGTTTTCGTGATTTTTAACGTCCTGGTTATAGGAGATGGTATAGTAAGGCATAACAGCGGCAGCCATACCGGTTTTACCGTTCAGTTTAAAAGCACCTTCGGTAAAAGGGATCAGATGTTGTTTAAAATTACTACCCGGATAAACCGCGTATTTACCATAAGCATAATGCGCATCGCGACCGCCTTCACCCGCGCCACCGCCCGGCCAATGTTTCACCATGGCGTTTACGCTGTTATAACCCCAGCCATTTTTAATTTCTTTTTCTGCAGCCGAAGTCTGGAAGCCGTCGATATAGGCACGGGCCATATCGGCCGCCAATTGCGGATCTTCGCCAAAAGTACCGCTAACACGTGCCCAGCGCGGATCAGTCGCGATATCAACCTGCGGTGAAAGCGCTGTTGAAATACCCAAGGCCCTGTATTCCTGAGCTGCGATATGACCGAAGTTTTTAACCACTTCAGGGTCAAAGGTTGCCGCCAACCCAAGCGAGCCCGGCCACATGGAAATAGCGCCCCCCGCGCCTGCATTATATTCGGCGGTGGCTACGGTGCCATGACGAGGATCGGAACTGTTATTGTTAGGAATACCCAGGCCCAGGCCTTCCACAAATGCCTGCGCATTGTTGTTCCATTGTGCTGCTATTTCCGGGCTTTGTACCGATGTTACCAGTACATGCCTCACATTATCCTTTGCTAAAAACTGTTTCTGCTGATCGGATAGGTCAGATGCTTTAGCGCCGCTCTCGGCAAAAACTTTATTATTGTAAGTACCTGCGAATGGTCCGCCTGCCGCCGCCGGGATAGGCTGGTGACGGCTGTACAACATCAGCCCGGCTATTTGTTCCACGCTCATTTTTGAGGCAAGGTCTTTGGCCCGTTCATCAACCGGCAGGCGCCAGTCTTCATATTTATCCAGCTTTCCGTTCTTGTTCAGGTCTTTAAAAGCGAAGCCATCAACAGTTAATATTTTTACGCCGGATGTGCTGGAATAGCCCAGGTTTTGACCTCCGGTATTGGTAACAAAAGCAATATCACCTGCTTTTCTTTCTGTCCATTTGTTTTGTGCGATAGCTGCAGTTGCGGGCAACAAGGCCAGCAGGGTTATCAGTTTAATTGGTTTGGCCATGATCATTCATGATTCAGGTTAAAGAAAAAAGCCCCTGCAAAAAATATTGCAGAGGCCGGGTTGGTTTTACTTTAGTTTTAGTTCGTTTATGGTTTGTTGAGGCACCAGTGCCTTGTTTACTTTTTCAACAGTGATATCTTTAGCCAGGCTAAAAGACGCGGTTTCTTCTATTTTGCGTGATGATGAACCTATTTTCACTTTGTAGCTTCCTTCGTCGGCTATCCAGGCTTCCCTATCGGTATAAAACGATGCCAGATCTGATGCCTTGATGGTAAATGTTAATGTTTGCGATTGACCAGGAGCCAGCAGCTTTGTTTTGCCAAATGCTTTCAACTCATCCTCAGGTTTATCCAGGTCTTTTTTAGGCGCTGCAAGATATAACTGCACAACCTCTTTACCTGCTACATCGCCGGTATTTTTAACAGTTATGGTTGCGGTAATCAAGTTTTTGAAAACCTTTGAGCTTAGCTTCAGATCGCTGAATTTAAAGTTGGTGTATGACAAGCCATAACCAAACTCATAAGCCGGGGTAACTTTAGCGGCATCGTAATAACGATATCCTACATAAATCCCTTCCTCATAAATAACCTGGGTAGGCTTACCTTCGGGAGTGCCGGGAAAGTTATTTGCAGATGGCACGTCTTTATAATCGGCAGGGAAAGTGGTTGCCAGTTTACCAGATGGGTTTACTTTGCCGCTCAATACATCGGCAATAGCATTACCGGCTTCCAAACCAGGCTGCCAGGCCAGCAAAACACCATCAACCTTATCGCGCCAGGCAGTAACATCAACCACACCACCTATGTTAAGCACAACAATTACCTTTTTGCCTTTGGCATGGAAAGCATTGGCAACACTGTTGATCAACCCTTTTTCGGCATCATTTAAATAATAGTCACTTTCCAGTTTGCGGTCGGCACCTTCGCCCGCGTTACGGCCAATGGTGATCAGTGCTTCATCTGCTCCATTGGCTTCTTCGGCAACAATGGTGTTCACATCCATTTCGGGAATAGGGGCCGGATGATCGAAAAAGTTTTTAGGTTTTGGCTGTTTGGCCTTCATATCAGTAAGATACGCTTTATAATTATTGGAAAGCGTTTCCTGCAGTTTAAAATTAGCATTGGCCAAACCCTGCATTAACGAAATGGTGTAAGCCTTGTTCACGTCGCCACTGCCGGTACCGCCGGCAATAATATCATAAGAAGTATTGCCGAATACAGCTATCCTTTTGCCTGCGCCAAATGGTAATGCATGATCTTCATTTTTTAAAAGCACCATACCCTGCGCGGCTGCCTCACGTGCTACAGCAGCATGCGCGGTCAAGTCAGGGGCATCAGAGTATTTATATTTTTTGAAGGTAGGCGATTGAACTATCACATTCAGGATACGCTCCACATTGGCATCAAGCTGCTGGGCGCTTAGTGTACCATCTTTAACTGCGGCAACTATAGCTTCAGATTGGGTTGGGTTTCCCGGCATCAACAAGTCGTTACCGGCTTTCATTTGGGCAACGGCATCCTTTCCGCCAAACCAATCGGTCATAACGAAACCTTTAAAACCCCATTCTTTTTTAAGGATGGTGGTAAGCAGGTCGCGCCTTTCGGAGGTAAAAGTGCCATTCAGTTTGTTGTATGATGACATCACCGTCCAAGGCTGTGCTTTTTTAACCGCTATCTCGAAACCACGTAAATACAGTTCGCGCATGGCTCGCTCGCTTACTATGGTATTGATAGAGTTACGGTTGGTTTCCTGGTTATTCGCGGCATAATGCTTAATGGAAGTTCCTACTCCGTTTGATTCGATACCATTTACAATGGCCGCGGTCATGCTGCCGGCCACCAGGGGATCTTCAGAATAATATTCAAAATTACGACCGCCAAGCGGGTTACGATGAATGTTCATGCCCGGTGCAAGTAAAATATCCACACCGTATTCGCGCACCTCGTTACCAAAAGCAACGCCTATTTTGTTAACAAGCTGCGTATCCCAGGTTGAGGCCAGCAATGTAGCTACAGGGAAGGCCGTAGCATAATAAGTTTTTGATTTATCGCCATTGCGGATAGGCTCGATCCTTAAACCGGCAGGCCCATCGGATACCGTGATAGACGGAATCCCTAAACGGGCAATGGCATGGGTACGACCGGCGGCTCCAGGAACTTTTTCGGGAATATTATAAGCGTCGGGGTCAGACGGAGGTAATTTAAAGCCGCCAATATCTATCGGCTCGTTCTTTTTATCTTTAGATGGTGGGGGCACTCCGGGCATTTTAAAACCCATCCCCACAACCAGTTTCGATTTTTCTTCGAGTGTCATGGCCGCGACAATCTGTTTGATGTTAGTCGCGCTTAGTTGCGGTGCCGGGGCTTTACTTTGGGCCTGTACTGCCTGATGGATGCCACCGGCAAGCAAAACACCTGCCCAAGCAACGTGTAATTTGTAGCTCATTCTCATGTTTAAAAATTAAATAGGTTAAAGGGGCTAATTGGTAATAACGACAATTTGGTTATGTTCTTTGTGTCATTATTACACAATAGTAAAAATTAAGTTTTACAATAGCAAGTTTTATCGATGAATGAGTGAAGAATGTGGATGGGAAAGGGAAATGGGATGATGGAGAATCTTTTAATCGTCATTGCGAGGCACGAAGCAATCGCGAACTATATAGGGCGGACTTGCATAGCCCCTCTGTCTATTGGGGATTATTAATAATTATAATTTGTTTTTTATAGGTATTAATGAGCTCCCTTCGGTCGGTTGTCTTCGTGCCTCGCAATGACGCTTGTTTAATGGTAAGCGAATTTAATGCTAAGCGCATCAACGTCCTACGCTAACACTTCTTCCAGCACATCGGCCGATTTGATATTACCAAAGCCCTCAATGTGCATGGCATAATATTCAAGCAGCTTTTGAACCAGGTAGCGGCGTTCATCATTACTTAGCTTAAGCTGGTTCATGTCTTCAAAGCCCGTTTGCAGCACTAATGCAAAATTCCGGGTGTGCGGGGGCGAGAGGTAGGAGATACTTTCGGGCTTGTAACGGGTGAATTGTCCGTTTTTGATGTCGAAATAATCGGCCTCGTCGGCCATGTAACGGTCGGGGTAAAAGCCGAGATAACGGCTTAGGCGGGTTAAAAATACCAAGTGAAAGTTGGCCACGCTTTCGGTTTGATGATCGAGCCATTCAATGGCGCTGAAAATAAAATCGAACAGGTTTTCATCCGGCGATTGCTGCTTGATGGCTTTATACAGCACCTCGTTCAAAAATATGGCAATGCAGCTTTTAATTACATCGTAAGGAATAGTAAGCAGCACTGGCGCGTTTTTAAGCTCGGAGATGCGCTGCACACTGCCGGTATTTTTGTGGTAAACTACCAGATCCAGCAGGTGCAGGGGCTGCAGCATATTCCGGCCGATCTTAGCTTTTGGCTTTTTAGCGCCGTTGATGATGTATGATTGTAAGCCAAATTTTTCGGTAAAGATCTGGACAATCACGCTGCTTTCGCCGTAATCGGTAGCCCTGAATATAATGCCACGGGTTTTATGCAGCATGGCTTCCTAAGGCTAAAATGATCTTCGGTAAAAAAATGATGGCCCCTGTTATCAGCGCGAATAAAGCTGCTATAACAACGGCACCGGCAGCTACATCTTTTACGCGACCGGCTTTCTCATTGTATGTCGGCGAAACAAGATCGGTCAACGTTTCGAGCGAGGTGTTAAGTAATTCGGCAATAAGCACAATGGCTATGCTGATCATGAGCCAAAGCCATTCGGCAGTTGAGATCCGGAACAGGAAACCCAGGATTATGGCTATAGTACCGGCGACCAAATGAAACCTGAAATTAGGTTGAGTATGAGCCGCGTATCCTAAACCCTTAAACGCGAATCCAAAACTGCGTATCAACCTTTTCATGCCCAAAAATACAAAGTTTAGCTATAAATGCAGCCAGGTGTATGATGGGCCCTGTAAACTGCCCGTTAACTCTTTGTCACATTATCACTATCACTAATAGGGAGATAACGCATTTTTTGTAGTTTTGCGCCTCTCTCTTACATATCACGTTAATAATGTTCTGGAAACATATAGCTTCTGCACTTCTTAAAAACAGGCTCATAATTTTTATTTGCGTTTTGGCGCTAAGCGCCTTTATGGGCTACGAAGCTTCAAAAGTAAAGATCACTTTTAACGGTGGTAAGGTACTTCCGGTTACCGATTCGGCTTTTATCCGTTATGCCGAGTTTAAGAAAACTTTCGGGCAGGACGCCTCATCGATGGTTATCGGTATTAAGTCGCCTAATATTTTTGATAAGGATGTTTTTAACGACTGGTACCAGATTGGCGAACAACTGAAGAAAGTAAAAGGGATTAAAGCAGTGATCTCAGCTGCAAACATCTATAACCTGCAAAAGGATACCCTTCAGCATAAATTTGTATTAAAGCCATTGGTTACCGGTCCGCTGCAAACCACCGCGGCTGTTGATAGCGTAAAGGAACAGCTTACATCCATGCCTTTTTACAAGGGACTGATTGTTAGTAACGATGGGCAAAGCACCCTGATGGCAATTACTTTTGATGATAAAATTATCAATACGCCATTCCGCGTACCTATTATTAAAAAGATTAATCAGCTTGGGCAGGCGTTTGAAAAGAAGCATAATATCACGGTACATTACTCGGGCCTGCCGCTTATCCGTACCGTGGTTGGCGACCTGGTAGCACACGAATTTTTATTGTTCCTGAGTCTTTCTGTAATCATCACAGCGCTCATTCTGCTGCTGTTTTTCCGTTCGGTATTCCCGGTTATTTTCCCGGTACTGATTGTGATATTGGGTGTGATATTCAGTCTGGGCGTGTTACAGATGATGCACTATGAAATGACGCTGTTAACCGGTATTATCCCGCCGCTTATTGTGGTAATCGGGATCCCGAATTGTGTATTTATCCTCAATAAATATTTTCATGAGTATGGCATCAGCCATAATAAAATGGCAGCTTTAGAAGTAGCTGTTGAGCGTGCGGGTATTACTACCTTTATAGCCAACGTTACTACAGCCATAGGTTTTGGTGTGTTATGCTTCACCAACAGCGAACTGCTTACCCAGTTTGGCCTTATAGCCTCAATAGGCATCATGGGCACTTTTGCATTGAGCCTTATTTTAGTGCCTATTATCTTCAGCTTTCTGCCTGCGCCAAAGGCAAGCCAAACAGGTATAAAAGACAGCAAATTGATGGACGGCCTGCTGGCCACTTTAGATAAACTGGTGCATACCAGACGTAAAACCATTTATTTAACTACCGCTATATTAGTCGTTATTGCCATTGTTGGGATGGTCAGGATCAATATCAACGGTTATGTAGTGGATGACCTGCCCCAAAGCAATAATACCCTGCATGATCTTAAATTTTTTGAATCTAATTTTAACGGAGTTTTGCCGCTGGAGGTTAGTATCGATACCAAGCGCAAAAACGGGGTTATGAACCTGGCGACTATCCGCAAGGTAGAAAAGCTGGAAAAACTAATCTCTTCTTATCCCGAATTCAGTCGTTCAGTATCACTGATCCAGGTGTTGAAATTCAGTACCCAGGCATTTTATGGCGGTAACCCTGAGTATTACCGTTTGCCCGATGGGTTGGAGCAAAATTTTATCCTTAACTATGCCGGAAACTCGGGCAAAGGAACAAGCGGCCTGCTGAAAACCTATCTTGACAGCACGCACCGTGTAACCCGCGTTACTTTTGAAATGGTTGACGCCGGTTCAAAAAAAATGAATACCGTACTGGCCGAATTACAGCCACGTATCGATTCTATTTTTAATCCAAAGAAATACCATGTTGAGCTTACCGGCTCGAGCATCATATTTATAAAGGGTACCAACTATTTGTTGAAAAACCTTTACGAAAGCCTGGCCTGGGCTATTGTACTTATCGCTGGCGTTATGTGGATCCTTTTCCGCGGCATAAAAATGATTGCCATATCATTGGTACCCAACATCATTCCGCTGGTGATAACTGCTGGTATTATGGGCTTTTTTGGTATCCCGCTTAAACCGTCAACCATATTGATTTTCAGTATAGCGATGGGGATCTCATCCGACCAAACCATTTATTTCATTACCCGTTACAGGCACGAGCTGCGCTACAGCAAAAAAGGTATCTCGAAAATAGTTTCGGACACCATCCGTGAAACCGGGGTGAGCATGATCTTTATTGCTACGGTACTGTTTTTCGGTTTCGGCATCTTCGCGATATCAAAATTTGGCGGTACAGTTGCATTAGGCGTATTACTTTCCATTACCCTGCTGGTAGCCATGATCAGCAACCTGACTTTGCTACCTGCGTTTTTACTTTCGCTTGAAGGCGGAGTTGACCGGGACAAGATCAAAGGCCCAGATATTGATGAAGCCTGATAGAGGAGATTAAAGCCGAAAGCTAAAGGCTGAAAGCTTTTTGAGCAAGAAGCATCGTGCTAACTCCCCCTTTAGGGGGCCAGGGGGCGTGGGCTAACTTTCAACGTTCCCGGTTTATAACCAAAATTGCCATTCATATCTGTACCGTTCATTATTATGGAATACGTTGTTGGTGTATCGGCAGTATAAAAACTGATGGATGCTTTGCCATCGGTACCGGTGTTTACGTTTGGTTGCCAGTATACGGTAGAGCGCAGGTCTGTTTGGGTTTTGCTTGTAGCATTAACCGCATACTTAGGACTGTAAAATTGCGATGGAAAGCTCAATGCCAAAGGTTTATACAGATAGCCGCCGGGTGTTTTACTGATGTTGGGGCCATGCCCGCCACGGGTGGTTATCTCCATAAAAGTAAAATCTCCTACATTGGTTCCTAACCAATCTGTTGAGATGTAACGGCTATAATATTCATTGCCGTATTTAGAAGTTGTGTTGATCTCGATACCTTTAATATCCTCGGCACTGTTTGATTCGAGATACTGTTTGATTGCTAAAAAGTCAGGATCTTCTATATAATTGCTTTTAAATATGGTACCGAACGGGATGCCATCGATAACAAAGCAAATGGGTTTATTGTCAACAAAATACCATTGGAAAAAGATGCTTGGGGGTAATCTGTAAGAGCCAAATTGAACGTCGCTCCTGGTTTTACCCTGTACACTATAAACTATCGCTTTTTGTTTCATGATAGTTCCGGACCTGAAACTTTTAACATGTTCTTGCAGGAAATCCATCCAGCTTTTCTTTCCGGCTTTTAGCAGGTCATTTTCATCAAAAACAAAGTCGGCATTGCCCGCGCCGTTTAGGTTCTTTGAATCTTTTACAATTTTCCTGGCCTTGATCTTTACTTCTTTTAAAGTACGCATATTGGCCGGAAGGTCATTTGCCAGGTTTTGGCGCATCCGGTTAATTTTAACACTATTGAATAACGTGGTATCATTACTTACATACCAGGGTATAATGGTGGCGGCCGGCGGTGCTGCGAGTACCGGCTGTGGTGGGTCATCGATTACTATGCCTACATTAAAGTTTTTGGCCGTTTTGATAAAGTAAGCCGGCGTATCTGTAAGCGGTAAATTACGGAATACAAAGCCTCCGTTTGCATCGGTCAACGTATCTGTAGCCAGTAAAGGCGATTTAGAGAATAGCTGCACTTTTGTTTTTTTAACCCCCTTATTAAAAATGTTAAGCACCCTACCTTTAATTGCTACCTCTGTTTCCGCGGCGTAAACCGGTTGTCTTTTTTCTTCGGGCCAGTTGTAGCTTACCCATCCTTGCGTTAACAGCAGGTTGTCGAGCGCGATACTCCGCTTTGGATCATTGCTGTTTAGGTAATATCCGGGCTCTTCCACGTAGCCCTTCAGCTCGGAGGTGAGCAGCATCCTGCTCACGATGCTTTCATTATTCAGGCTGTCGGGATGTACTTGTGTATCATCGGTAACGGCAAATGAAAAATTGCCTTCAACCGGTTTGCCCAATGCATCGGTGACATTGATAGCTACGGCAACGCTATCGCGGAGTGCGTAAATAGTTTTATTGCTGCTGATATTGATATGCAGATCATCATGCCTGTCAATAAAAGTAAGCCGCTCATTAAGCGGACGATTCTTCATATCAAGCAATACAAAATGAGCGATGCCAGATGGAAACCGCGCTTTGCTGATCATTTTACGGATAGCTGTTGTTCCTTTAAAGTTCACGACGGCACCAAAGCAGATCACCTCGCGCAACTTGCCAATCAAAAAATAACTATCTCCCGACCCGCTTATATTTTCGGTAGCGTATAAAGAAACCATCAGCGAATCGGCATCAGCCTTATTCTGGATGTTTAAAACAATGCCCGAGTTTTTCACTTTCGGCAAAGCGCATTCTTTAACCTGTCCGCCGGGTAGGGTAACTTTAGCGGTATAACTTTCGCCTGCCTTGGGTATCATATCAAAGCTGCCCATGCCTAAATGTGCCGAGGTGAAGTCCGTTACCGTTTGTTTGTTTTCATCAAGCACAACACCTGATATGTTAATGCTCCGTCCATCGAGGCCAATAGCCTTAAAGCCCACATGGGCAGGCAAGCCTGCCACCAGCTCGCCGCTTTCGGGCATAAATTGTACATCGGCATCCTGCGGGCGGTTAAAGTTGAGAGGGATATTTACCCGGTTGCCAGCGGCATCATTGGCTATGATCCTGATATCGCCGGGCTTGCCGGGTAAATTAAATGTGATATCAATCAGGCCTTTTTCGTCTGTTTGTAGTGATGCTTTGTATAGCTGCCTTTTGCCTTTCATTACGGCAAGCTGCACCTGCTTGTTGATTATCGCTTTCTTGTAGGTATCGCTTAGCAACAACTTAACGTGCGCCTGTTCTTTATCGTTGACCATGGCGCTTGAACTGGAATAATTAGCCATCCAGTTATTCGTAGCATCGTCGGCTATGGTGAACTGTTTGTAAAAAAAGCAGTCCTTGTTAAAGTTTTGCATCCATTGCGTATAGGCTGTGAGCGTATACGTGCCTGCCGGCAATTCGCTCAGGCTGATATTTCCCCAGGTAAGGCCATTTTCTACAGGCAAGCGTTGCTGTTTCACCACCACATTACTATCGGTAAGGATAGTGATGTACATAATACCACTCTTGGCAGATGGCGTTAACAGGTGCGCGTTAACCAGATAAGCTTTAAACCACAAAGTATCCCCAGGAGTGTAGGAGCTTTTATCAAACTGTAGATAGATCTTTTCGGCAGGGTTATGCCGAACAAGACTGTCGGTAACATTTTTGGCCCGAAGCAATCGGGCAGCTGTAGCTATTTGTTGTGCATACCCATGCTGAACTGATAATATGCAGATAAGCCATGCTGTTAAAAACAAGGATAACAACTTGCGATGGAACGGTTGCTTAAGGCCTATCATGTTTTTCATGGATTGGTATTGCCTGTTACTTTTATTTTACCATAAGTGTAGCCAATGCTGCCATCCATATTGGTGCCTTCTAAAATATAGGTATAGGTTGATGGCTTATCTGCCGCATAAAATGATACGGTTGCTTTACCATCGGCACCGGTTGTTATATTGGGCTCCCAGTGTATGGTTGAGCGCAAATCAGGAGTTTGCTTATTGGTGCCATTTGGTAAGTAGCGTGGGCGATAAAACCGGGAGGGTACACTTAATGCCAAAGGTTTATATAAATAAGCCCCGGGTGTGCGCGCTATAGCCGGCCCTTTAGCGCTACGTGTGGTGATCTCAACAAAAGCTATTTGAGATGGATTTAAAGAATGCTTCCAGTCCTCAAGAATATATCTCCAGAAATACTCCCAACCATATTTGCTCGAACTGTTAACCTCAATCCCCTTAACATCTTCAGCGCTATTTGATTCAAGATAGTTTTTAATATCATTTCCATTTGGCTCATTAAGTGACATTATCTTAATAACACTACCAAAAGAGATCCCGTCGACGATTAACATCATGGGTTTGTTATCTATCAAATACCAAGGAATGGTAGGCACTGGAGGTATAGGAACAAATTGTAATATCGCGTTAACTTCATCACCTGATTTATCCTGCAAAGCAAACCTCAAATTGTACTGGTTGGTTAAAGTCCCCCATCTCAGGTTTGGAACATGTTCTTTTAAAAAATCCAGCAGGCTCTTTTTTCCCGCTTTCACCATGTCGGCTTCGTCAAAAGCCAAATCAGCATTACCTGCCCCATTTAAGTTTTGTGAGCCCTTAACTATTTTCTTGGCTGTAATTTTTACCTCTTTCAAAGCCTTAGTGTTAGCAGGCAGGTTGTCGGCCAGGTTTTGCCGTACCCTGTTATTTTTTAAACTATTGAACAAGGTAGTATCATTGCTTACATACCAGGGCATTGGTGCGGGGCCGGCGGATGCAAGTACGATGGGGGGTGGAGCATCGTCCATGACAATACCAACATTAAAATTTTTAGCGGTTTTAATAAAATAAGCCGGGGTATCTGCAAGCGGGAGATTACGGAACGCAAACCTGCCATTTTTATCGGTAAGCGTATCAGTTACAACTATTGGCGATTTCGAAAACAGCTGTACTTTAGTTTGTTTAACGGGCTTGTTAAAAACATTAATTACCCGGCCTTTAACCGCCATTTCGGTTTCGGCAGCGTAACCAGGGTTATCCTTGCCTTCGGGCCAGTTATAGCTTACCCAGCCTTGTGTAAGCAAGAGGTTATCAAGTGCCTCTTTAGCTTGTGAATTATTAGCGGCGAGGTAATAGTAGGGTTGCTCCACAAAGCCTTTCAATTCGGATGTAAGCAATATGCGGGTAATAATATTCTCATTGTTCAGGCTATCCTGATGCACTTGCGCGTCGTCGGTAACCGCCATCGAAAAATTGCCTGCGAGCGGATTGCCGAGGGCATCTTTCGCGTTAATGTGTAATGATATGCTATCGCGCAGGTTATAAGCCATTTTATCTGCATTAATATTTAAATGCAGGTTGTCATGCCGGTTAATGAAAATCAGCCGCTCGTTTAGTGGCTTACTGTTTTTATCAAGTAGCAAAAAATGAGTGATGCCAGAGGGGAAAAGCTTTTTGTTAATTTTTTGACTGATGGACGTGCCGTTTTTAAAATCGACCATTGCACCATAACAGATAATTTCGCGGGCTTTACCTACCAGGAAATAACTTTCACCCGAACGGGCAATTTTATCGGTTGCCGACAGCAGTACTTTTACCGAATCTTCATTAGCAGGATTGATTACGTTCAATACAATCCCATCGTTTTTAACATCAGGCAATGGAAATTCACGGATCGCGCCACCGGGCAAGGTTACTTTAGCTGTGTAATTTTCGCCGGCATTAACAACCGGCAGGTTAAAACTCCCCATGCCCAAGTGCTGCGTTGTAAAATTAGCTACCACCTGTTTTTCGTGATCAAGTACCTGGCCCGAAACATTGATGCCTTTACCATCCAGTCCTATAGCTTTAAACCCAACATGTGCAGGTAATCCGGCTACGAGTTCACCTCCCTCGGGCATAAACTGAACATCGGCATCCTGGGGGCGGTTAAAGTTTAGCGGGATATTTACACGGTTACCTGCACCATCTGCGGCAATAATGCGGATATCGCCCGGCTTGCCCGGCAGGTTAAAGGTGATATCTATCATTCCCTTTTCGTCGGTTTGCAGGCTTTGCCGGTATAAACGCCTCTTTCCTTTCATTACTGACAATTGTACCAGCTTGCCTGCTATAACTGTTTTATAAGCATCGCTGAGCATTAGTTTAACGTGGGCCTGTTCCTTACCGTTGGTTATTACGCTTGAACAGGTGTAGTTAGCCAGCCAGTTGCTGCCGGCATCATCGGCAATGGTAAATTTTTTACGAAAAAAACAATCCTGGTTAAAATTCTGCAGCCATTGGGTATAGGCAACAAGGGTGTAAGTGCCTGCAGGTAAATCCTTAAGGCTGATGTTTCCCCAACTAAGTCCGTTTTCGACAGGCAGGCGTAAGCGCTTTTCTACAGTATTGCTATCGGTAACAATGCTCACATACATTACCGCGCTTTTAGCCGATAGGTTAAGTGTAGGGGCATTAAAAAGATAAGCCTTGAACCATAAGGTATCGCCGGGCGTGTAAGTGTTTTTATCCAGTTGAAGGTAGATCTTCTCGGCCGGGTTTTGACGCGTGACACTATCCAACATCGATTTCATTTCAATTAAGCGTAAAGCAGGGGCTTTTTCCTGCGCGTAGCTTTGACTACTGAAAAATAAAACGGCTGTTATAATGATAAGGCGGCAAAACGCGAAAGCGCTCCGCTTCATCATGCAAACAAATACCGGCCGGGTAGGTTGGATGCGTTTCAATTTGGATATTATTTAGGTTTATAATTGGGTGATATAAAGCTAATTATTATTGCTGATAAATAAAAGGTTGTATATTTATATTATGCCCAAGGAAGAAGTTGCCGACCTGCTTTTCTTTTTAAGAATGTTCCCTGCCGAAGTGCGGGAACGGGCCTTATGGCTGCGCGATTTTGTATGGGATTTGTACCCGCAGGCCAATGAGCTTATCTATGATAATTATAATGCCCTGGCTGTTGGCTGGTCGCCTACCGAAAAAATGAGCCATATATTTTGCTCCTTTGCCATATACCGTGGCGTTAATTACAATACACATTTCGGTTTTTACTGGGGCTCTGAACTTGCCGATCCGCAGAAACTATTAATTGGCGATGGTAAACAGTACCGCTACCTGCTAATAAATGACCTTGCTGCTTTCCCTGAGCAGGAAATAAAAAAGCTGGTAGAGGAGGCCTGGCAAAACTCGCTGGCCAAGGTTAAAGATCCTAAACAACTAACCCATGGCAAAACCATTGTTAAAATGATATCTGATAATAAGCGCGAGAAAAAGCTCAAAGCGCCTAAGAAGTAACCCCGTTAAAGCCTCCATTTTATTTTACAGGATAAAATATTTACTTTAAGCCTGTTAACTTATACCTTAATGAAAAAAATCACAATGCTGATTTTATGCTGTTGCATAAGCATGTATGCCGGTGCACAATCAGCTCATTTATATTTCGATCGCCTTGATATCAAGAAAGGCCTGCCCGAGTCAAATGTGGGTTCCCTTCTTGAAGACAGTCAGGGATATATGTGGTTCTCTACACAAAACGGACTGGTACGTTATGACGGCTACCGCTACAAAATATACAAACTCGGCTCTCCTAAACTGAATAAGCAGGTATCAACGCTGGTATTTAATGTAATTGAAGACAAAAACAAAACCCTGTGGATAACCACCCTTGCCAACGGGATTTTCAGATACAACCGGGCAACTGATTCTTTTACTCAATACCCCTACCCGGCAAACCTGACTTACGGACAACTGATTGTGGGCGCCATAGATAATGATGGTAATTTATGGGGACGATTTGATTCGGCAACCAGCGGTCAAAATATGATGAAGTTTGAGCCGGGTACAGGGCAGTACCTTCTTTTTAGCAACAGGCAAAAGGGCATTTATCATATCAGGGCAACTGTTTACTATAACCCCGTTAAAACTGCAGATGGCAGTATCTGGTTTGGCTCAAACAACGGCATATACCGATATAACGGCGCCGGGAAGGGCTTTAGTGAATACCTTGCTTCAAATGATACCGCAAAAATGCGCGCCGCTAATCCAATTTATGAAGCTCCCTCTGAGCCGGGGGTACTTTATATGAATACTTTTCATGGTCATGATAAAGCGCTGAGGTTTGCCCGTTATGACATCGGTACCGGTAAACTTAAAGAATATGGCCAGGCCAATGCAAAAGACAGCCTGTTGAGTGCCGGCATTTATAGCTTTTATGAAGATAAAAGCAAACGCCTTTGGATAGGCACCAATAAAGGCTTGTCAAAATTTAACAGGCAAACCCATGCTTTCAGCAACTGTACGCCTGTTGATACCATAAACTCGGCTACCAAAAATCAGTTTATCGGTTTCAAGGAAACGCGGGATGGCAAACTCTGGATCTCATCGTCGGCCGGTTTGGTTTATTTTGATCCCATAACATCCGTTTTTAAACGCTATGTAACAGACCCTGACGACCCGGGTGCCCTGCCAAGCCTGGGTATAGGCGGTAAAACAATTGATCATACCAATACCCTTTGGCTTGGTTTTGGAAACGCGGGTGTAGCACGTATCAACAAGTTAAAAAGCGCCTTTACTGTATTTAAAAATAACCCGGCAAAAGCCGGCACTTATCCCGGCAAATTGGTAACGCTCAAAGCATGGCCCAATGGCGACGCCTGGTTAACCACCCGGCAGGGCATATATAAAGGCAATATCATAACCAACCAATACAAAAAGATATACAATGTGGCCTCTAACGAGGGCTTTTTTCCGGGTTTTTGCTACGGACAAAACAACACACTGTATGTGGCAACTGAAAGCGGATTATTGGTGTACAATACCATCACCGGGAAAAAAGAAAAATACAGCAACATCCCCGGCGACAGTACTTCCATTATCAGCAATTATGTACACTCGCTGTTCCAGGACCATACCGGGATACTATGGATAGCCGTCGATATTGATGCCGGTATATGCTCTTTTAACCCGGTAACCAAAAAGTTCACCCGCTATCCGTACCGGGGCTCTTATGAAAAAATAACTTCAAAAAATAAATACGCGCTTGATGATAGTCGTGCTATTACCTTTTATGAAGATCATGAAAATACACTTTGGATAGGTACCAATTTCGGGGGGCTTAACCGTTTTGACAGGAAAGCAGGCCGTTTCATATCCTATTTTAATAACGACATGCGAAAGGCCGCCTGTGTAGATAATATTTTTGAGGATAAAGCCGGCAGGCTTTGGGTTGGTACCTACCTCGACGGCCTGTTTCTATTCGACCGGAAAAAGGAAGCTTACGTAAAGCATTTTAACGAAGATTCCGGCTTGATATTTAACTCGGTAATGGGCATTAATGAAGATAATGACGGCCGGCTGTGGGTAATAACCGAGCGGGGCTTTACCCGGATAGATCCCCGCACCATGAGGCTGAAAAGCTTTTTCATGGATGACATTTTACCCGGCAGGGATATTTTCAGGGGAATTGATAACGTGAACAGGCTTGCAGATGGAAGGATGCTTTTCCCCTTAAGTAATGGTATCGCCGTTTTTAATCCCGAAGATTTAAATGACAACCCGTATGCCCCCGTTGTACACATCGAATCTGTTGCTTACAGCAATCCAAAATCAAGCGGCAATGCTATAAATAATGTGTTAACCTACGGCCGTAAAACGCTCGAACTGCCTTATGACCAAAATCGGGTGCAGTTAAACTATGTGGGTTTACAATATGATAACCCTGCGCAAAATATTTATGCCTACAAGCTGGATGGCTACGACAAGAACTGGGTACAGGCAGGCACCAACCGCTCGGTGACTTATAATAACCTTTCGGCGGGCACTTATGTATTTCATGTAAGGGCGGCCAACAGTTCGGGCGTGTGGAATAAAGCCGGCGATAGCATCGCCATTGTCATTGCCACAGCCTGGTATTTGCGCTGGTGGGCATGGCTCATTTATATTGTGTTATTTGCGTCGGCTATATACGCGTTTATTGCTTATCGTTCGCGCCAGCTTAAATATGAAAACCAATTGCTTGAAGAAAAAGTAAAGCAACGTACCGATGATTTAAGCAGGGCCAATAAAGAATTAAGCGAGCAACAGGAAGAAATTATTACCCAGCGTGATCAACTGGCCGATGCCGTCGATAATCTTAAAACTACCCAGCAGCAATTGATCCAGGCCGAAAAACTGGCTTCTCTGGGCGAACTTACTGCCGGGATAGCCCATGAAATTCAAAACCCGCTGAATTTTGTAAACAACTTTTCGGAGGTGAGCATGGAGCTGATAGATGAAATGGAGACTGAGCTAACCAACGGGGACGCGGAGGAAGCCAAAGCAATAGCCGCGGATGTGAAGCTGAATCTCGAAAAGATCCACCATCACGGTAAGCGTGCCGATGCCATTGTGAAAAATATGCTTCAGCACTCAAGGGCAGGCAGCGGCAGTAAGGAGCAGGTAAACATCAACAACCTTACCGGCGAATATTTCAAGCTGGCCTACAATGGCCTTCGCGCTAAAGACAAAACTTTTAATTCGGCATTGGTCACCAACTTTGATGATAGTTTGCCTTTGGTTAATATCGTTCAGCAGGATATTGGCCGCGTGTTGCTGAACCTGTATAATAATGCCTTTTACGCGGTACATCAAAAGCAAAAAACAGCAGGGGAAACCTATAAGCCTGAAGTTGTAGTTACCACTGCCGTTCAGCCAGCTAAAGAAGGGGCAAAATCGGTTGTGATTACGGTCCGGGACAACGGTATGGGTATCCCTGATAATATTAAGGAAAAGATCATGCAGCCGTTTTTTACCACCAAACCAACCGGCCAGGGAACTGGTTTGGGCTTATCGCTCAGCTATGATATTGTGGTGAAAGGCCATGGCGGTAAAATTGATATTGAAAGTAAGGAAGGCGAGTACACTGTGTTTACGATTACCTTGCCGGTGGGGTAGGTTGACGCAGGGGAGATAGAACCTGTTAATTTGCGGGCTTTAAGAGGACATTAGGTGTAGATGGCCTGTCAGTCTGAGCTTGTCGAAGACTCGCGCGCAGAGGCCATCGCACCATGCTTCGACGAGCTCAGCATGACACCCGTTTTTCGAATCCAGACTTACGAAGTTTTCAAAACTTCGTAAGTCTTCTGCTTTTATTAAGTTATAAAGCTCCTGGCTCTTATGTCTAAAAGTCTTACCTCTTTCCTCGTTCATCCCCTAAATATCTGCACTCATGTACTTTATCTTTTAACTGTATAATAGTTTTTGTTGCTTTGATCAAAATTAGGCGGCAAGCAAATTGAAACAACACGTAACCATATCGCTTTATTGGAAATGTCAGCTTATTGGCTGGTCGGTAGCGGCGCTTTACTGGGGCTATACCGGCTATAGCAAAGCTGGCTTTAACTGGTTGCTGGGCGTTCTTCAGTTTACTACGGATGTTGCCGTTTATATCCTCATTACGCACCTTTACCGTTGCTTTGCCTTAAAACAAGGCTGGCAAAACCTCGGACTTCATAAACTATTACCAAGGCTCATCCCCACGGTTGTGGTATTAGGTTTGGTTTACCTGTTTGTAACGGTTTTAAAAGTTTACTTTTTCAGGGTATGGTTTCAACTGGGCTTCTCCGGTACTTTCGGCGATTTTTTTGACCGCTATCGTGATAGTATTTTCGTGGCCGGTGTGCGCTTGATGTCTATCTGGCTGCTGGCCTGTCATATGTATCATTATTCAAGGCGCGAGATCAATATTGCCAGGGAAAATGCCAGGCTTTCGGTTATTACCCGGGATGCGCAACTGAGTAATCTATCGGCACAGCTTAATCCGCATTTCCTGTTCAACTCTTTAAACAATATTAAGGCGCTAATTATTGACGATCCTAAATCGGCACGGCGGGCAATTGACCTGCTGGCCGATCTGTTAAGAAATTCCCTTTACAGTGGCGATAACCAGATGATCACCGTAGAAGAAGAGCTCGAGTTAGTTAAAGATTACCTTGAACTGGAAAAACTGAGACTTGAAGAGCGGTTGCAATATCATATTGAAAGCAATAATCTGCCGCAAAACATGACGCTTCCCCGCTTGTGTATCCAAACCCTGGTTGAAAATGCTATTAAACATGGTATCAGCCAGCAAAAACAAGGAGGGTTTATCAGCATAAATTTAAATCACGAACCCAACGGTTTGGTTATATCTGTAAGTAATCCGGGCAGGTTAAACCCTGTGAAAGAGAATAGTGGCTTAGGTATCAAAAACCTGAACGAACGTTTGGAACTGCGATACAAAGGTTCGGCTTATTTTGTCATCGGCGAAGCTAATGACATGGTTACGGCAACTATTAAAATTTCGCGGGTATGAAAAAGATAAGGGTTTTGATCATTGACGATGAACGTGCTGCCCGTAATGAAGTAAGGCGCTTACTTGCCGGTTATCCTGATTTTGAAATTATGGGAGAAGCCGCCAATGCTGATGATGCCCTGACGATAATAGCTCAGCAAAATCCTGATCTGCTTTTTTTAGATATCCAGATGCCCGAAAAATCAGGTTTTGATTTATTGGAATCATTAGAGCAGGTGCCATCGGTAATATTTACCACTGCCTACGACCAATACGCTGTTAAGGCCTTTGAGGTAAGCGCGCTTGATTACCTTGTAAAACCTATCCGTGAGGAAAGATTTGAAAAAGCGATAACACAGGCAAGGCAGCGATTGGGCAAGGCAGATAGCGCCGGGCAAATCTTTGTGAAAGACCGGCAGCAGTATCATTTTATTCAATGGAGCTCGGTACACCTCATTGAGTCGATGGATAACTATGCCCGGATCTTTTTTGGCGATAAAAATGTATTCCTGAAAAGTTCGCTTAATCAGCTGGAGGCTAAGTTAAGTGATGCTTTATTTTTCAGGATCAACCGCGCACAGATCATCAACCGGCAATTTATTCAGGCTATGACAACTACCGATAGTCGTTTAAAAATAACCCTTAATACCGGTACTCAACTTGAAGTTTCCGAGCGGCAATCGGCAAAATTCAGGCAGTGGGTGGTAAGTAAGTGAAAATAAGATTGACAGAGCATGGGAAAAATACAATTCCCCTCTTGAGAGGGGGCGCGGAGGAAAGTGTAATGGCAGGGGTGTGTTGTCGATTTACCTATCAAAGCAGAAACACACCCCTCCACCCCTCTCAAGAGGGGAACCGCACAATCCCCGACTTTAGGTAAACAAGCAAATCCATATTAAACAAATAAAAATTATGAGGAAATTATTCTCCCTGCTATTGCTATGCCTTGTTTTGGGCGATATAGCATCGGCACAAAGCAAAAAAACTACAGGTGTTTACCTGCAGGATAGCGTGCTGTTAAAAACACATAATGGCGCGTTTGTTACCGTAATGATAGCCCGCAAAAAAGGCATAACCGAAAAGCTGCCGACTATTTTCCAGTTTACCATTTACGCCCGCCGCAGCGATACGTCAAAAATTCAGGAGGCAGCTGATAGAGGCTATGTTGGTGTAATGGCATACACCCGGGGTAAATGGAACAGTCCGGATGCCCCCCTGGCTTATGAAGCCGATGGTCGGGATGCTTATGATGTGATTGACTGGATCAGCAAGCAACCCTGGAGCGATGGCCGGGTAGGCATGTACGGGGGAAGCTATAACGGTTTCACCCAATGGGCTGCTACTAAAAAGCTTCATCCGGCGCTTAAGACTATTGTGCCATCGGCTGCCGTAGCACCGGGGCTTGATGTGCCCATGACGAATAATGTGCAAATGAGCTTTGTTTTTTCGTGGACTTACTACACCAGCAATAACAAGTTCCTGGACGAAAAAGATTACAATGGTCCACAATGGAACCAGTTGTACTGGAAGTGGTATAACGCAGGTTTAGCTTATCGCACGCTCGACAGCCTCACCGGCAGGGGGATTAATAATATGTTCGGGCATTGGGTAGCGCACCCTACCTATGATCGGTATTGGCAAAATATGATCCCTTATCAAAAGGAATTTGCGGATATCAACATCCCGGTGTTAACAACTACAGGTTATTACGATGGCGGGCAAATTGGCGGCATGTATTATTACCGTGAGCACCTGAAATACAACTCCAAAGCCAATCACTATGTGATCATTGGCCCTTACGGCCATTTTGGTTCACAAGGGCACCCCGATTCGGTTTTAAATGGCTATCGCGTTGATGATGCCGCGCGGATCAACATCCATGAGATTATTTATCAGTGGTTTGATTATATCTTCAAAAACAAACCCAAACCAGCTTTTTTGAAGGATAAATTCAATTTTGAAGTTATGGGTACAAACCAGTGGAAGCATGTGCCCTCATTAAAGCAAATGAGCAATGATACGTTGAAGTTTTACCTGGATAAATCGCGGTTAAATCCCGCTAAACCGCTGAAAAAAGCCTTCGCAGCGCAAAGCATTAATTTCGCTAACCGGGACAGCATCAGTAGTTATTACTTTTTAAACCAGCTTATTTATGATACGCTGAACACCGGCAGTAGTCTTGTTTTTAAAAGCGAACCGCTTACGGGGGCGCTTACCGTTAGCGGAGCGTTTTCGGGCATGTTAAAAACTATCATTAATAAAAAAGATATGGACTATCATGTGGTAATGTTTGAGGAAATGCCCGATGGTAAATATTTTTACCTCACCTACTTTATGGGCCGGGCAAGCTATGCTACAAATCCTGAGAAACGACATTTATTAAAACCGGGGCAAATGGAAAGCATTCCTTTTACTAATACCTATATCACCAGCAGGCAGTTTAGTAAGGGCAGCCGGATAGTGATCATGCTCAATATTAACAAAAGTCCTTTTGAACAGATCAATTACGGAACGGGCAAAAATGTAAGCGATGAAACCATCCTTGATGCTAAAATGCCGTTGCAAATAAAATGGTTTAATGATAGTTATATCAATATCCCAGTATTGCGTTAAAAGATGACCGGTAACAATAAGCCTGCCGAAGTATTATAATGATTCGGCGGGCTTATTGGTAGCTAAGCCGGTAAAAATAACCTTACACCTCCCGGCTTTGCCGCAGTTAAACTATATTTGAGCAACGCATTTACTCATGAAGATAGTTTTCGCTGCCCTCGTTGCCTGTTTTATTACCTTATCTGCCAAAGCCCAGCTCACCCCGTTTGAGTTAAGCAAGGACAAGAATTATACGGCCACCTACGCCCAGGTGATTGATTACTATCAAAAGCTTAATAAGTTGTACCCGCAGCAAATGAAGCTTATCAATTATGGCACTACAGATGTAGGTAAACCGTTGACGCTTGTAGTACTTTCAAAAGATAAGGTATTTGATCCGGCAGTTATCAAAAAGCAGAATAAACGCGTACTGCTGATCAATAACGGCATTCACCCCGGCGAACCGGAAGGCATTGATGCCAGTATGATGCTGGTACGCGACATGCTTAAGAATAATACGCTGCCCAAAGATGTGGTGATCTGTCTTATTGCCTTATATAACATCGACGGCAACCTTAACCGCGGGTTAAGCCGTGTAAGTCAGAATGGCCCATCTGCCTATGGCTTCAGGGGCAATTACCGCAATCTGGATCTTAACCGCGATTTCATTAAGGCCGATAGCCGTAACGCTTTAGCTTTTACCCAGATCCTCACTACCTGGAAACCCGAAGTGTTTTTAGATAACCACACCAGCGATGGCGCCGATTATCAATATGTGATGACGCTTATCGAAACCCAAAAAGAAAAGCAAAACCCTATCCTGGCCGATTATACCACCAAAACCCTCACCCCATACCTGTACAGCAAAATGAAAAAGAGCGGGTATGAGATGATCCCTTACGGTGCAGGCGAGGAAGGTTTGCCTGATTCTGGCATTGTAAGCTTTTTGGAAACACCACGCTTTGCCACTGGCTTTACTGCCCAGCATAATATCATCAGCTACATTACCGAAACGCATATGCTTAAGCCTTTTGATAAGCGTGTGTATGCTACCTATGATTTTATGCAGCACCTGATTGAAATTAACCAGCGCGATGCTAAACTGATAGGTGAACTGAAACGCAAGGCTGATGAACAAGTAATCAATCAAAAAACTTTTGCATTAAGCTGGGCTGTTGATATGGATAAGGTTGATACCATCACCTTTAAGGGGTATGAAGCAGGTCACAAAGCCAGCGGCGTTAGCGGCTTGCCCAGGTTATATTATGACCGTGATAAGCCATACACCAAAACCATAAAATATTATAACACTTATAAAGTTACTGCTACTGCCGATAAACCGGTGGCTTATGTAATTCCGCAGGCCTGGGGCAAGGTAATTGATTTGTTTAAGCTGAACGGGGTACAGATGAAACAACTGGCCCATGATACCACGCTTAACCTGCAAATGTATTATATAGCCGATCTGAAAACTCCGGCCCGACCTTTTGAAGGGCATTATCTGCATACCGGCGTAAAGCTGAACCCGGTAGATATGCCAATTAAATTTTACACGGGCGATTACGTGGTGTATACTAATCAGCCAATAAACCGTTATATCGTGGAAACGCTGGAGCCGCAGGGTGTCGATTCGTTTTTTGCATGGAACTTTTTTGATTCGGTGCTGGGCGAAAAGGAATATTTTTCGGATTATGTTTTTGAGGATATCGCTGCCGATCTGCTAAAAAAAGATCCGTCGATTAAACAAAAACTGGACGATGCCAAAGCGAAGGATCCGCAACTGGCCAATAACGCCGGTGCGCAATTGTTCTTTGTTTACCGCAATTCGCCTTATTTTGAAAAAACTTTTATGCGCTATCCTGTAGGCAGGCTTTTAACTAATACCAAACTCGACCTTAAATAAATGGAAATTATTCACACGGCCCCGGTGGCCTGCGCTATTTTTGCAATAACTATTATTACTTCGCTTTTAGCTTTCTCAAACGATAATCTTTATGGTCGCATGATGCTGCATCCTTACACCGTTTCGCGCGGCAAGGATATCCATACCATCATCACCAGTGGACTCATTCACCGCGATTGGATGCATTTGTTTTTCAATATGCTGTCGTTTTACTTTTTTGCGTTCACGCTCGAACCGATAATAGGGCACCTGCAGTTTGGAATACTATATGTGTTAAGCTTGATACTGAGCGATATGCCAACCGTAATTAAGCATAAAAACGACTATAATTATTATAGTCTTGGTGCCTCTGGTGCTGTTAGCGCTGTGATTTTTAGTATAGTTTTATTTATGCCATGGCAAACCATTTACATAATGCCCATTCCGATTGGCATCTGGTTTTGGCTTTTCGGTATCCTGTACCTGGTATATTGCCATTATGCTTCAAAATATTCACGCGACCAAATCAATCACGACGCGCACTTTTTTGGAGCAATAAGCGGTTTGATAATCACCATCGTTTTTAACCACCATGTTTTAGGCGATTTTATTCAGCAAATTATTTCTGAAGCCCCAGCTCATTTCCGTCTTTAAACTCCCCATCGGCATTAAATAAAAAGCTCATAGGCTTCTCGGGGTTCTTGATGATCTCTAACAGCAGGAACCCCCAGTTTTTCCAAAAGTTTTCCAGTACCTGTCCGTAGGTTTTATTCATCCAGTCGTCAAACAGGGGCTTGCTGCTGGTACCGCGCAGTGGCAGGGCTTCTAATGAAATGGTGTCGCCAATGTTGAAAATATCGTATTCAGGCAAACGGTTAAATAAATAAGCCGAATAGAAGAACCGGGCATTTAACTCTTCAAACTGAATAGGGTGCAGTATGTTATCTGCAATTTTATCCAAGGCCTCTTTATGATAACGGGCGTTGGCGCCGTTATCCTGCAGGCACAGAATAAAGCCAAAATCTTTTATCCGTAGCGAAAATGTAAGCGTGTTGATCTCATCGCGGTAGCCAAAAACGTTTTCAGCATTATCTACCTTAAATAAAACAAGGCTGTAAGGCTTAAAGCCATCAAACTCGATAGGGAGGTTGAGGCTTTGTAGCATCATATGCAGGTTATTGAATTTATGGATGATGGATTGCGATATGTTAAACTCCTCGCCTTGTGAATGCTGTAATTTGATGCCCGCCTGGATCTCGTTAAAGATAATTCCGTATAGTAATTTGCCTGCCCATAAAAACAGTTTATCCTCATCAAGCGTTTTTAGCGCTTCATAACCGGTTTCAAAAGCGGCAGCAATTTCATTTTCGAGCGGTTCAAGATAAAGCTCATTTATTTCGGCGGTGCAAGGCAGCTTCAGGTCTTTATAGGTTGCCATGCTTTCGTCAAGCAGTTTAAAAGGCTTGTCTTCCAGTTCATAACGGCTCATGAGCCATTGCGGAAATACCTGGATCTGCTCCTCTGGCGAATTAAGGTTTTGCCCCGTAAGGAAACATTTATTATTGCTGAAATTGAAATTGGTGAACGGTGAATAAATTTGTGCCGGCATGGCCGCAAAGATAAGCACGATTTTCGTACTAAAATTTTAGCTTTGGTTTTTAACATGGAACTGACATATCAACCCTACGAGCTTCAGCTGAAGCATGCTTTTACGATAGCCAAATTTTCGCGCACTTCTACCCCGGTTATGCTGGTGCAGATCAGTTACGAGGGCAAAACCGGCTACGGCGAAGCTTCGATGGTGCCCTATATGGGCGAGAGCCATCAAAGCGCTACTGAGTTTTTAAGCAAGGTTGATGTGAGCCGGTTTAGTTACCCTTTTAATTTTAGCGCGATTATTAATTACCTCGATAGCATCGCTCCCAGCAACCCGGCTGTTAAAGCGGCTATTGATATTGCCCTGCATGACCTGGATGGTAAACTGAAACAACAATCCTGCTGGCAATTGCTTGGTAGCAATCCGGCGCTTATGCCTGTTACCAGTTTTACTATTGGTATTGATACGCCCGAAATGATCATAAAAAAAGTAAAAGAGGCTGAAGGTTTTAAAGTGATCAAGGTAAAATTAGGGCGCGATACTGATAAGGAATTGATTACTACTATCCGTTCGGTAACTGATGTGCCGCTTTATGTAGATGCCAACCAGGGCTGGACAGACTTGCAGCAAAGCCTGGATATGACCTACTGGCTGCATGAGCAAGGTGTACAATTAATAGAGCAGCCCATGCTCAAAACCGATCCCGACAGCAATGCCTGGCTTACCGAGCGAAGCCCTATTCCTATTATTGGTGATGAGGCCGTTCAACGTTTTGAAGATGTGGAAAAGGCTCAAGGTGTTTATACCGGGATCAATATTAAACTCATGAAATCGGCAGGCTTGTACGAGGCTAAACGAATGATTGATAAAGCCCGCGAGCTTGATCTGAAAATAATGATAGGCTGCATGACCGAAACCAGCTGCGCCGCCCTCGCCGGATTAGCCATTGCGCCACAGGCAGATTGGGTTGACCTTGACGGCCCGTTCCTGGTAAGCAATAACCCATACATAATGCCCGATTTTGAGGATGGGAAGTATATCCTGAATCATGATGCGGGATTGGGGTTGAGGTTTTAATGATCTCTTACTCCCCGCGACCGTGTCCTCACGGTCGCCTTATTATAGCTATAATATACCTACCCCACGGCCGCCTTGCTAAAGCCGCAGATTATCCCTATTGATATATCCACAGTAACACATGCTTCTTTTGTTTTTTCAGTAATGCATCCACAATTTTCATAGTATTGTTGGAAATAGCAGGACAACCCCAGCCTTCAGGTGTGCCGTTGGGGTAAACTTCAGTTTCGGCAACCTGTTCCCAGGAATGAAAAACGATTTGCCTTGCTAACGCATTATTGTTGGTGCTTTCCAAACCGGTTAGGTAATACTTTACATGGATACCCCAGGCGCTCCAGGCGCGGCTATCAATTGTGTATTTGCCCAGCGCTGTACAATGGCTTCCATCAAGGTTGCTAAATGCCGGTTTATCTTTTGACCATACGCCGCTCCAAGGGTTTCGGCCGCAGCCATGGCTTACCAAGCCACTGATTAACGAGTCGTTTTTCTTAAAATCCCATACCACAAAACGCTTAACACCTGATGGTGCGGACATATCAATTAAAATGCAATAGCGTGTATTGTACCCCCGCTGCCGGCAAAATGTAAGGCTTTGTTTGGCTTTTGCTTTAAGCTGATCGGTATTAATACGGGGAATATCTGCTTTGACCTTTATGCAGCAGAAAAGCAGCAGGAAAAAAGGGAGTAATAGCTTAGGTTTCAATTGCCTTAGGTTTTGTATTGTAAACAGAAATATCGGCTTTTTATTACAATAAACCTATCTTGCGTGATGAAAAACCGTGTTTCTTTTTTGTCCCTGCTATTAGTCTTGTTGGGTTGTACAGCAACATCAACCAAAACAGTAGTAACCATTAGTCCTGTTAATAACGGGAAATCATTGCAGATAACAGGTTTTGATCCGGCTATTATTAACGATATCAGTCGTGATTCATCGGCAACGGCCTGGCAAACCTTAATGGCGGTTTATCGCATGCCTGCAGATACCACCTTGCGCAACCTGCAGCCCATACAGCCGGGACGCTATGTAATTAAAGATAATGTAGTTATTTTTACACCGGATACCGCTTTCAGCACACAACAAACCTATTTTTTCCGTTACTATGATTTTGGGGCCGGCGGTACGCTGACCGATTTGATAAAAAGCCGCAGCAAACCCGGAACTTTGCACTATACAGATTTGATTTTTAAGCAATAAACCATCCTGATGCTTGAAAATTTAATATTTTTGATTATATTTGCAACCGTTAATAAAAGAGGGGGCAATTAGTCCCCTCTTTTATTTTATCAATCAAAATTATTCAGTCAAAAACACCGGTGGGTAATGAATATTGAAAAAAGGGTAAAAGAACTGGTAGAAGAGAAAATAGCAGATAAGCCAAACCTGTTTATAGTGGATATTAAAATGCACTCGAATGGTAAGCTGATTATTCTGCTTGATGGCGATAACGGTATCGGCATTGATGAATGTGTACAGGTAAGCAGGCACGTTGGTTTCCATCTGGAAGAGGAAAACGTGATTGAAACGGCTTATAACCTGGAAGTATCGTCGCCGGGTATTGATTTTCCGCTGTCATCGCCAAGGCAATACGCCAAAAATGTTGGCCGTAACCTGGGCATTAAAATGAAAGATGGGGCAAAACGTGAAGGCATATTAACCGGCCTTACCGAGGATGCTATCACCATTGAAGAAAAAGTAAAAGAAAAAGGGAAAAAAGCGCAGGTTATTGAAAGCGTTATCCCAATGGAGCAAATAACAGAAACAAAGGTTTTAATATCATTTAAGTAAAAATGAGCAATATTAATTTAATTGATTCTTTTCAGGAATTTAAAGATTTCAAGAACATTGACCGCCCTACCATGATGAGCGTACTGGAAGACGTTTTCAGAAGCATGATCAGGAAAAAGTACGGTACGGACGAAAATTGCGACGTAATTGTTAACACCGATAATGGTGACTTGGAAATCTGGCGTACACGTAAAGTTATGGAAGATGGCTTTAGCGAAGACGATGACCTGGAGATTGAACTTGCCGAAGCACACCTTTATGACGCCGACCTTGAAGTTGGTGATGATTATATTGAACAGATCACTTTAGAAAGCTTTGGCCGCCGCGCTATTTTAGCTGCACGTCAAACGCTGGTATCAAAGATTCTGGAATTAGAGAAAGACGAGATCTTCAAAAAATATAAAGACCGCGTAGGTGAAATTGTTACCGGCGAGGTTTACCAGGTTTGGAAAAAAGAAACTTTGGTACTTGATGACGAAGGTAATGAACTGTTGCTGCCTAAAACAGAGCAGATCCCGGCCGACTACTTTAAGAAAGGTGACAGTGTTAAAGCTGTTGTATCTAAGGTAGATATGCTGAACAGCAACCCTAAAATCATCATTTCACGTACAGCGCCGGAGTTTTTACAACGTTTGTTTGAGCTTGAGGTTCCTGAGATTTTTGATGGTTTAATTACCATCAAAAAAATTGTACGCGAGCCGGGCGAACGTGCTAAAGTAGCGGTAGAATCATATGATGACCGTATTGATCCGGTTGGTGCCTGCGTAGGTATGAAAGGTTCACGTATTCACGGCATTGTACGTGAGTTGAAGAATGAAAATATCGACGTTATCAACTTTACCAATAACGTTCAGTTATATATCCAGCGTGCATTATCACCTGCCAAAATCACCTCTATTAAATTAGATGATGAGAAAAAGACAGCTGCTGTGTACTTAAAGCCCGACCAGGTATCATTAGCTATTGGCAGGGGCGGACACAACATTAAGTTGGCAGGAAAATTGACTGGCTACGAAATTGATGTTTACCGTGAAGCCGATGAGCATGACGAAGATGTGGACATTGAAGAATTTTCAGACGAAATTGATAGCTGGATCCTTGATGAATTTAAACGCATTGGTTTGGATACAGCAAAATCAGTACTGGCCTTAACCGTTGGTGAATTGGTAAAACGCACCGATTTAGAGGAAGAAACTGTAAAAGAAGTGCTATCAATTTTGAATGCGGAGTTTGAATAAGCGTAATAAGCAAAATTAAAATCGTATTTTTGCACCCAAATAAGCAGAGAAAGTAAGTAATATTAAATGTCAGAAGACAAATCCATAAAATTAATTAAAGCAGTAAAAGAACTGAACATTGGCATGGGTACCCTTGTCGATTTTTTAGCTACCAAAGGATACAAGGTTGACAAGCATCCTATGGCTAAGCTGGATAACGACATGTACAATGCCCTGTTGAAGGAATTTGCTGTTGACAAAAGTATTAAGGAGGAAGCTAAGCAGATCAGTATCGGAAAGATAAGGAAAGAAGAGCCTGCTGCACAGTTTCCTGAAAAGCCGGTTGAGAACCGCCGTTCGCGCGATTTTGAGAACGAAGAGATACTGATCAAGAATACAGGGCACTTTGCACAGCCGCAGGTTGAGAAACCAAAACCGGCCGAGCCTGCTCCGGCAGCGCAAGCTTCTGCACGTTCTGATGAGCGCAATGACGTATTACCTGGTGTTAAGGTAGTTGGAAAAATTGACCTTAGCAGCCTGAATGCTAAACCACAGCCACAGGCAGAGAAGCCTGTTGAAAAGCCAGTGGAAGTTGTTAAACAACCAGAGCCTGTTGCTCAGGCACCTGCGCCAACTCCGGCTCCGGCACCAGCCGAGCCCAAAGTTGAAGCGCCAAAGCCAGTTGCACCGGTTGCGCCCGAACCTCCAAAGGTTGAGGCTCCAAAACCACCGGTAGCTCCTGTTGCACCGCCAGTTGTTGAAATACCTAAAGCGGAAGAGCCTAAAGCGCCTGCTGCACCTGTTGTTGAAAAAGCACCGGTTGTAACACCTCCGGCTGCTGCTGAAACACCGGCCGCACCGGCACATGACGAAAGCCAGGAGCCGGATGTAATTCGTGCCAAGGCCGAGCGTTTAACAGGTCCAAACATTATTGGTAAGATCCAGTTGCCGGTTAACGCGCCAAAACGCAATCCGGTAGCTTCGTCAAATGCAAATAATAATAATTCGGCCGATCATAAACGCAAACGTAAGCGTAAAGATAACCAGGGCAATCCGCAGCAAGGCGGTGGCAACCATCAACATGGCCAGCAGCAAGGCGGCGGGGGAAATCACCCTCAAGGCCAGGGCCAGCAGCCAAGTGGTGGTGGTACCATTAACCCTAATCGTCCGGATTTCAGGAACCGTACACACGGTGCTCCTGGCAATAGCGGGCCAAATCAGGGTGGCGGTGGTCATCACGGTGGCGGCGGTAACCGTCCGGATTTCAGGAACAACAGGAATAACCCTCCTCAACATTCTACTCCGAAGGAAGAACCTTCAGAAAAGGATATACAAGACCAGATTAAGGCTACACTTGCACGCTTAAGCGGTGCGGGTAAGTCGGGTAAATTTGCACAGCGTGCTAAATTCCGTCGTCAAAAACGTGATGACGTTGCTGCAAGTGCCGAAGAACTGGCAATGGAACAGGAACTTCAATCAAAAGTATTGAAGGTTACCGAGTTCGTAACAGCAAACGAGCTGGCAAGCATGATGGATGTATCTGTAACCCAGATTATATCTACCTGTATGAGCCTGGGTATGTTCGTTTCGATCAACCAAAGGCTTGATGCCGAAACACTTTCAATTGTGGCCGACGAGTTTGGCTACCAGGTTGAATTTGTGAAGCCTCAGGATGAGGAAGCCAACCTTGACCAGCCAGATGATCCGGCCGATTTAGTGACACGTGCGCCAATCGTAACCATCATGGGCCACGTTGACCATGGTAAAACCTCATTACTGGATTTTATCCGCAAAACCAACGTAATAGGCGGCGAAGCGGGTGGTATAACCCAGCACATTGGTGCTTACGAGGTAACATTGCCTGATAATAAAGGTAAGATCACCTTCCTGGATACACCGGGTCACGAAGCGTTTACCGCGATGCGTGCAAGGGGTGCACAGGTTACAGATATTGTAATTATAGTGATAGCTGCCGATGACAGCGTGATGCCGCAAACCCGCGAGGCGATAAACCACGCGCAGGCTGCAGGTGCGCCAATCATCTTCGCTTTCAACAAAATTGATAAGCCAGGTGCCAATGCCGATAAGGTAAGGGAACAATTATCGGCCATGAATATTTTGGTTGAAGAGTGGGGCGGTAAATACCAGTCGCAGGAAATTTCGGCCAAAACCGGCTTAAATGTTGACCTGTTATTGGAAAAAGTATTGCTTGAAGCCGAATTGCTTGAACTGAAAGCTAACCCTAACAAACGTGCCGTAGGTACTGTTATTGAGGCTGCTTTAGATAAAGGCCGTGGTATTGTTACTACAATCCTGGTACAGGCAGGTCGCTTAAAAGTGGGCGATCCGATATTGGCAGGTTGCTATAGCGGTCGTGTAAAAGCGTTAACCAACGAACGTGGTCAGCGTGTTGACTCCGCAGGACCTTCAACACCGGTACAGGTATTGGGTATGCAGGGCGCACCAACAGCAGGCGATAAGTTCAATGCGCTTGAAAGCGAAGTTGAAGCACGTGAAATTGCCAACAAACGTTTACAGTTACAACGTGAGCAGGGCTTACGTACGCAGAAACACATCACGCTTGATGAAATCGGCCGTCGTTTGGCAGTAGGTAACTTCAAGGAGCTTAACATCATTGTTAAAGGTGACGTGGATGGTTCTATCGAGGCCTTGTCAGATTCATTACTGAAACTGTCAACCGAGCAGATCCAGGTGAATATCATCTCGAAAGCGGTAGGTCAGATCTCCGAATCAGACGTATTGCTGGCATCGGCATCTGATGCGATCATCATCGGTTTCCAGGTACGCCCATCAGGTGGTGCCCGTAAATTGGCCGAAGCAGAGCAGATTGATATCAGGCTATACTCAATCATCTACGACGCGATCAACGAGATCAAAGCGGCGATGGAAGGTATGCTTGCTCCAACCTTTGAAGAGAAGATTGTGGCTAACGTTGAGATCCGCGAAACCTTCAAGATCAGCAAGGTGGGTACTATTGCAGGTTGTATGGTGCTTGATGGTAAAATTAACCGTAACAGCAAGATTCGTATCATCCGTGATGGTGTGGTGATCTACACCGGCGAGCTGGCTTCACTGAAACGCTTTAAAGACGACGTGAAAGAAGTAAGTGCAGGTTACGAGTGCGGTTTGAACATCAACAACTTTAACAACATTGAAGTAGGCGATATCGTTGAAGCATACGAAAACGTAGAAGTTAAACGTAAGCTGTCATAACAATAGCAGCTTTAAAATATGAAAGGGCTTATCTGAAAAAGATGAGCCCTTTTTTGTTGGGGGGGATCGCTAAACTTCGACCAGAGCGATTGTCGGGAAAATGAAAGTTACCCGGAAAACAACTAAAACTATGTCATTGCGAGCGCAGCGTGGCAATCTCGTAGCCAATGCATATCCGAAGCTGCATAGCTACGAGATTGCTTCGTCGTTCCTCCTCGCAATGACATAACTTTTAAACCAACATGCTCAGCAATTCCTCATCTTCCCAACACCAGTAAGAGCAGGGCGAAGTTTAGCAACAACGTAACTTTGCCCTGAGATGACAATATTTTGTCAGTGTTCAATTTTCGAAAACAGGGTGTTCAATTTTTTAAGCTGAAATTTTGTAAGTCATTGGTTATCAACGCTTAATTGTTCATCGTGATTGGTTTTGGATTTTCAATGAACTATAAACGACTGATTATCAGTAGTTTGTTTTTTTAGAAAAAAACTCGCTTGTTCACACTTTCAAAGTTGAACATCAACAAGGGAATATGCATTGGCCTGGGTGCACAATTGCAAAGACAATATCCGGCATTATCATATGTCATGTAACTCTGGCCAAAGACCTTAGTAATTAATCCCATGTAACAAATTTGTTAACGCAATATATTCCCGATTTTAATTTATAATAAATAGGTTTGTTACTAACTGATCTTATTATTTATTATATGAAATTAAAACTACTCTTTTCGTGTTTAATTACGGCGGGTATTGCAGTACCCGCATTGGCACAGGAACCTGTTGACGCGGCAATGGTTCAAAAAATCAGGGAAGAAGGCCTTAGCCATTCCAAAGTAATGGAAACGGCTTTTTACCTTACCGATGTTTCGGGCCCGAGGCTTGCTAACTCGCCCGGCTTAAAACGTGCTCAAAACTGGGCGGTTAATCAGCTTAAAACCTGGGGCATGGCTAATGCTAAATTAGAAGCCTGGGGTAAATTTGGCAAAGGCTGGGAAGTTCAAAAAAACTATGCGGCTATTACCGTTCCTTATTATCACGCCATCATCGCCATACCTAAAGCGTGGACACCTGGCACCAACGGTGTAATTAAAGGCGAAGTAATGCTGCTCAAAGCAGATTCGGCAGCCGAGCTTGAACAATACAAAGGTAAGCTTGCCGGCAAAATCGTAATATTTGATACCAAAGCCCCTACAGAGCGTACCTGGAAAGCTGACGCAGCCCGCTATACCGATGAGGAGCTTGCCGAAATGGCTAAAGCAGCCCCTGCCGCTCCGCGCAGAAATGCTGCTGATCCTAACGCGGCTCAAATGGCGACTTTCCGTAAGCTCCGTGCTTTCAGGGCAACATTAAGCCAGTTTTTGGTTGATGAAAAAGCCGGGCTGGTATTAAGTCAGGCCCGCGGTACCGATGGTACAGTATTTACTACCAACGGCGCTTCATATGCCGATACGGCCAAAGCGGTAGCTCCCGAACTTGAAACCAGTAGCGAAGATTACCAGCGCATTTTACGCCTGCTAAAAGGCGGTCAGCCGGTACAACTGGAAGCTGATATCAAAACACAATTTATTACCGACGATCTGCAGGGTTATGACGTTGTAGCTGAAATTCCTGGTACAGATAAAAAACTGAAAGATCAGGTAGTAATGATTGGTGGTCACCTTGATTCATGGCATGCTGCTACCGGCGCTACAGATAACGCTGCAGGCAGCGCGGTAATGCTGGAGGCCATGCGTATTTTAAAAGCTATCAACTTTAAACCAAAACGTACAATCCGTATTGCGTTATGGAGCTCAGAAGAGCAGGGCTTATTTGGTTCGCGTGGTTACGTGGCCAACCACTTCGGCGATCCGAAGACTATGGAGCTAAAACCTGAGCAAGCTAAACTTTCGGCTTATTATAACCTGGATAATGGTACAGGTAAAATCCGCGGCGTGTATTTGCAGGGCGATTCTGCTGCCGCACCTATCTTTAAAGCATGGCTTGAGCCATTTAAAGATCTTGGCGCCACCACGCTTACCATCAGCAATACCGGCGGTACCGACCACCTTTCATTTGACGCTGTAGGCATTCCAGGCTTCCAGTTTATCCAGGATGCTATTGATTATGGTACACGTACCCACCACAGCAATCAGGATACTTACGACCGCCTTGTTGAAGATGACCTGAAGCAGGCCGCCACAATTGTAGCATCGTTTGTTTACCATACATCACAACGTGCCGAAATGATTCCGCGTAAGGCGTTACCAAAACCACAACCGGCAAGGTAATAATTACTGATCATACGTCTAAAAAGCGACACCTCAACAGTGTCGCTTTTTTATTTTAGGTGACTTTATTATTGTCTTTTATTCCTTATTGTTGTGCCTTTGTTTTGTCCTGTTTTGAAGAAAATTGTGTGAAAAACAACTTGTTACTTGTTTATTTTCCTTAAATAGAGTGTTATACAGGGCGTTAATTTCCATAAACCATTTTAAACAATTAATTTTGTATGTTTAATGAACCTATTTATAAAACCCAAAAAACCAGGGCAATCAACAGACGAGGAACTACTTAGTGATTATCGCGCAAGCGGTAACCTAACTGTTTTGGGCAACTTATATGAAAGATATATGTCCCTTATTTATGGCGTTTGCCTTAAATATCTGAAAGATGAGGAATTGGCTAAGGATGCTGTAATGGGCATTTTTGAGGAACTGGTTGATAAGGTTAAAAAGCATGAAATTAACCAGTTCAGAAATTGGGTTTATGTACTTGGGCGCAATTATTGTTTGATGCAATTGCGGAGCGGTAAAAAGATGGAGCTGGTTAATTTAGAAGAGGTTATGGAATTTACCCCTTTGCTGCATCCTGAAGATAATAACAGGGAAGAGGCTTTGAAAGCTTTGGAAAATTGTATTGCAGGCTTAGCCGGCGGGCAAAAACAAAGTATCGACCTGTTTTATTTAAAAGAGAAGTGTTATAAAGAAATTGCCGAAATAACGGGATATACTTTAAATGAGGTGAAGAGCTATATCCAGAACGGTAAAAGGAATTTGAAAATTTGCCTCGAGCGGAACAGTGCATAGTACAAAGGCAAACATATTGCAAATACAGAAGTATCTCAACGGAGAGCTTGATGCCCGTGCTATGCATAAGCTTGAAATGGAGGCACTAAACGACCCTTTTTTGATGGATGCACTGGAAGGATATGAAAACATGGGGACAAGTCAACAGTTAAATCTTGCTGATCTTACAACGAGGTTGCAGCAGCGTACAGAAGAAAGAAAAGGCCGTGTAATACCATGGACTGTTTGGCCCATAGCGGCTTCGGTTTTAATTGCTTTAAGTTTGGGCGGCCTTTATCTTAACAGATCCCCTAAACCGGAACTTCAAAGCAATAGTATTTCAGAAAATAAAAACTCGACCCCACCTTTGGTAGCTGCCACCGATACGATAAAGACAGCTGATACGGTTAAAAAGACTAATACAAATCCGGTTGGAACGGTGCAGGCGCCTTTAATTGCAGTGAGTAAAAAGCCGAGAAAAGGAAAACTTTCAGCTAATGCGCTTTATCAGCAAGACATTTCGGCTGCCGATAATAAAACTGCTTCAAATAATGTTGTTCCGCCGGCAGGCAGCAATGCGCTGGTGGCTCCGGCAGAACCGGTTGCACCTGCTAAAGACAAAGATGTATTAAAAGAGGCACCAGCAGCTGGTTTAAGTGAAAGGATTGTATTTGGATATACTGCCCCGCTTAGTCAAAAAGACTCGTCAAAATCTGATGCTATATCGTTAAGGGCTAATACAACTGTTGCTAAATCAAAAGGCCCACTGCAATTTAAACTTCCCGGAAAAGTTGACGGTGTTACATCATCACCAGCCCCCGGTTATAATAATAAAGCCGCGGCCGAGTCTTTGTACATTGCCGGCACCATTATTTCAAGAGATGACGGCTCGCCTTTAATTGGCGCTGCCATCAGGATAAAAGGTACCAACCGGAGTACTGTAACTGATGTAAACGGAAAATTTGCACTCAGCTCGCCGGATAACAAAGCCACGCTTGATGTTGTTTATATTGGTTACGAACCAAGGCAGGTTAGTGCCACCCGCGGCGACAGCGTTAAAGTAGCGCTTAAGCCAGATTCAAGGGCTTTATCCGAGGTTGTTGTAACTAATCCTAAACCGGATGACAATAGCGAGGTAAGCGTCACGGCAGCACATCCGCAAATGGGTTGGGGCAGTCTGAAAAAATATCTACAAACAAATGCGGTATTACCAGACGGAACTACGGGAACTGTGACGGTAACATTTACGGTATTCCCAAGTGGTATAACTGATGAGTTTAGTGTAAAAAAAGGTCTGAATGAAACGGCAGACCAGAAAGCCATTGAGCTCATTAAAAATGGCCCATCATGGGTTGGAAGCACCAATAATAAACCGGAAGTTGTTACGGTGAAAGTAAAGTTCCAAAAGCAGAAATAAGAAATTAAAGTACCAATAAAAAAAGGGCTGTGTTGAGTAAATCGACACAGCCCTTTTTTATAATTCTTGTTTGATATTATTGTCCGGTAGTTTTTTTCTTATCGGCAAAAGCGAATACTTTTTGCAATAACGGCGTTGTGCGCGCTCCAAGATTTTGGCGGATGTTAAGCTCTTCTTTGGCTATCTCTACAAATAAGCCGTCAATAGCTTTTTGGGTAACATAGTCGGTAATATCCGGGTTCATTTTTTTAACAAATGGAACTTTATTGTAGGCCTGAGCCGCGTCTGAATAATATTTGGTGGCGTTTACTTTGTTTAAACTGCCCTGAATAACCGGTTTAAACTGTAGGCTTAGCTTTTCGGTGGTGGTACGTTTAAAATACTGTGTTGCCGCATCCTGGTTGCCTAATAAAATGTTGGTAACATCCTGCAAGGTCATTTGCTTAATGGCATCAACGAAAATAGGTTTTGCCTGCTTTGCAGCATCTTCGGCGGCACGGTTAAGTGAAAGGATCACATTATCGCAAAGGCTGTTTAAGCCAAGGCTGCGTAAGGTTTTTTCTGCTTTTTGAGCTTCGGGTGGGAAAAGGATCTTGATGGCCGCGTTGCCAAAGAAACCATTAACTGCCGATAGTTGGTCGGAGCTTTTGCCGGTGCCTATTTCAAGTGCCTGTTTTAGGCCGTTGCCTATCTCCAGCGAAGAAGGAGTACCTTGATTTTGAACAGTAGCATTGGCAACCTGATTCAAAGTATCGCAGCTTGTTAATGTAATAAAAGCTATTAAAGCGGGAATGATGATCAGTCTTGTTTTCATAGTAAGAGTAAAGCTAATAAAATTGCCGCCGGTTTGCTTATGCAAAGAAATGTAACAATGCGAATACACCGGCTGCTATCAATGCCGAAATAGGTATCGTAATGATCCAGGCCCAAACCAGGTTAATAGTAACGCCCCAACGTACGGCAGATACACGTTTGGTTAAGCCTACACCGATAATTGAACCTGTGATAGTATGCGTTGTTGAAACCGGGATACCAAAGCGCTCGGTAATAAACAAGGTAATTGCACCCGCAGTTTCGGCACTTACACCTTCAAGCGGAGTAACCTTGGTTATTTTTGAGCCCATGGTTTTAACAATTTTCCAACCGCCCGACATGGTACCTGCGGCAATAGCAGAGTAACAAGCCAATGGGATCCACTCAGGCATTGCGGTACCTGGTTTTATAACTTTTGAAGCAATTAAGCTCACATATAAAATACCCATTACTTTTTGGGCATCGTTACCACCGTGAGCAAAGCTCAATGCAGCTGATGATACCAACTGCATACGTTTAAACCAACGCTCGGCTGTGGCTGGTCTTGCAGCTTTGCACAGGTGCAAGATTAGTATGGTTACGATATAAGCTATAATTAAACCTATAAACGGGGCAAGTACAATGTAAGCAATGATCTTAAGAACGTATTGCATTTCAACGGCCTGAAGGGCATTGGCACCCATGTAAAGCGCGTTGGTCATACCGGCGCCGGCAAAACCGCCTATAAGCGTGTGTGACGAGCTTGACGGGATCCCGAACCACCAGGTAAACAGGTTCCAGGTGATGGCGGCTACAAGGCCAGCCAGGATAACGTGAAGGGTAACGTAGTGCTCCAATACAATTTTAGATACGGTATTGGCTACTTTATGGTCTTTGATAAAAAAGTAAGCTGCAAAGTTAAATACCGCGGCCATTAACACTGCCTGAAACGGTGTTAATACTTTGGTTGATACGATGGTAGCTATAGAGTTTGCGGCATCATGAAAGCCATTGGTGTAATCAAACAACAGGGCGAGTACAACAATAACTACAAGTAGGGAAGTAACCATTTAGCTGGGGATAAGATTTACTTAAGCGTTTTTAACTAAGATTGACTCCATAACGTTAGCTGCATCTTCGCACATATCTGTAGCGGTTTCCAATGCAGCCAATATTTCTTTGTATTTGATAAGGCGGATGGCATCTTTTTCATACAGGAACAGGTCGGCTACGGCGCGGTCAAAAACATAATCGGCCTGGTTTTCAACACTGTTTATCCTGATGCATGAATCGGCTATGTTACGCACATTCCTAAGGTCTTTCAGTTCTTTCACTGCTTTTTCCAAATCGATACTGGCCTGCAGGATAAGGTCAGACAGTTTGCGGATATGCTCATTTAAATCATCTATCCTGTAAAGGCTCATGCGGTTGGCAGCACCTTGTATATAGTCGGCAACGTCGTCAATCGCTGTAGCCAGGGCGTGAATATCTTCACGATCAAATGGGGTGATGAAGTTTTTGCCGAGTTCCAGGTAAATCTGGTGGGTATATTCGTCGCCTTTGTTTTCCAGCTTATCAATTTGTTTATATAGGTCCTCGCGGGTTTGAGCGTTATTGGAGTTAACTGCCTCAACCAGTATTGTTGCCATGGCTACAACGTTGGCTGCGGCTTGTTCAAACAGCGGGAAGAATATTTTTTTATCCTTTGGTACAAAATACTGGAATATACTGTTAAGCGACATAATGATTAAAATTGCTGTAAAGGTACGGTTACTATGTTAAATTATTGTTAACTTTTTAGCACGGGTAAATTCGGGAATGGGATAGTTTGCTTTGCCCTCGCCAAAGTAAAACCAAAAGTTGAACCCAATCCTTCGGTGCTGCGCACATTGATGGTTTGCTGGTGTGCTTCAATAATATGCTTCACTATAGCAAGCCCCAGGCCCGAGCCTCCAATTTGCCTTGAACGGCTGCTATCTGTACGGAAAAAGCGTTCAAATAACCTTGGAAGAAACTTTTCTTCAATGCCGATACCATCATCTGTAACTTCAACCAAAACCTGGTCATGCAGTACAAACAGGCTTACCGAAGTGTTGCCTTCTTCTTTTCCGTACTTAAATGAGTTATCTATTAGGTTTACCAGCACCTGCCTGATTTTTTCCCTGTCGGCATTTACTACGATAGGCTCATCATACTTTTGTTTAAATATAAGTTTGATGTGATACTGCTTGCCTTTGATCTCCAGTGATTCAAAAACTTCTTTAATCAGGTCGTTGATCTTGAATTTGGTGTAATTGATTGGCATCTCACCCGATTCAAGTTTTGAAATTTCGTCAAGGTCTTTGATCAGATAACTCAGGCGGTCAACGTTTTTCGAAGCTTTTTCCAGAAATTGGCGCGCCATTTCCTTGTCGTCAAAATCATCGTCTTGAAGGGCTTCTATATAGCCCTGTATAGCGAAAAGTGGTGTTTTAAACTCGTGCGAGATATTGGATAGAAAATCGCGGCGGAATTTTTCTTGCTTACGCAGCTCGTCAATTTCAGTCTTTTTTTGTTTGGCCCATTCTTTTACTTCCTGTTCCACATCGGCAATGGGGTTAGCACTTACATGTTCGCCAAGTGCATCCCTGAGGTCGCGACCTAATTTTAGGTTGTGGATCAGTTTATAAATTAGCTTGATACGTGAGTAAATGTATTTTTCGATGAGGTAGTAGAAAACGAAGTAACTTACACCAAGGGCTACCGAAAAAGTAACCATTACATCGTACCACTTATGCTGAAAATAAAAGTTAACGGCAGATAGCGTAATTGCCACGCCAAGCGAGGTTGTTAAAACCAGTACACGCAAATTCATAGCGTAAAGCTACGATTTATAGATGATTAACTCCCATCTGAATGGCCAACGCCATGTTAATTTAAAGTTATCAATTTGTGCTTTTTTTAATAAATCTAACAATTCGTGCTTTTTGAAGCCTCGTTTAACCGAAAGAGGGCCATCGTTTTGCGCCATTGCATTCCTGGTAAAAACATGGGTTATAAACACTATGGCATGATATAAAAGCCAGTGCCGGTGCAGGTCGGTAATGATAATTCCTTTATGTGCCGATGCATCCATGTTCTGAATAAGCCTCACCCAACGTTCATCATCAAAATGATGGGTGAACAGGCTGCAGATAATAATATCGGCCGGCTTTATCAGGTAAGCTTCACCAATAACATCGGCCCGGGTAATGCTTATGTTTTTATATGCGGCGCATTGTTTCTGAGCGTAATTTACAGCAGCCGGTGCCGCGTCAACACCATTTAATTTGAGGTGTATCTGCTCGTTTTCTGCCCATTTTGCAATAGCAATCAATGTATCGGCACCACCACAGCCCCAGTCGCTTACAGAAGCGCGATTTTCTATAGGGAATTTCTTTAACGAGGCGATAATGCTTTTGTGCCCGCCAAACAGGGCATTCATTTTCCCCAAGCCTTCAAGCACGGGGTTTATTTCGGCTGATGGCAGATCAAAATCATCCATGATCTCCAGGGTATCCGTACGGTAACTTAAATCGGGCATATATTATAATACGGCTGAACTATGCAAATGGTTGGCCGTGGGTTTTACTTATCAGGTATTGCGCCACTGAAGGCAGGCGGCTGAGCATATTTAAAGTAATGGCGGTCATGTTATCATTGCCGAACAAACGTTGTAATTGCCGGCCCAGCCAAAGCCTTTGGGCAAACTGTTTGTTCCAGCTTTGGGTATAGTCCTGTTCAAGGTTAGCGCGCTTATCGGAGTTGAAATTACCCGGCGTATAATGCGTAATGATTTTTTCTGATAGAATTTTGGCCGAATGAATGGCCATAGTCATGCCGTTGCCGCAAAGTGGGGCTATCATCCCTGCGGTATCGCCACTCATGAGAATATGGTTATCAACAGGAGCTTTTTTCTCGAAAGAGATCTCGTTGATCACTTCCGGCTTATCCAGCAAAAACTTAGCGTTGCAAAAAATTTCATCCAGGTAAGGGTTTTTGCGGATCACGTTTTCTTCTAACGCTTGCAGCGATCCATATTTACGAAGATCATCGCGATGGGCCATGTAGCACATACAGTACCTGTCGCCATCGGTTTTGCTTACGCCGCAATAGCCATCTTTATAGTTATTAAGTTGGATCAGATCTTGCGGAAAATCCATCTGCAAATGAAATTTCACGGCCAGATAAGGACTGCGTTTATAAAAAAATGGCCGCTTAAGTTTTTGATCAAGATTGGAACGTTTGCCGAACGAGCCGATAGCCAATGGTGCAGTCAAAGTTTCGCCGGGAGTTACCACTTCAAATTGTTCGTCAATAAAACGGATGTCTTCCACACGGGTTCCCACTAAAACCTTAACCCCTTCGTTAATGGCTTTCTGATAAAGGTAATTGTCAAAAGTAAACCTGCTTAAACCAAAGCCACCCAAATCAAGTTTTTGCGAAAGTTTGGTGCCGGAAGCCGCTGTTACTTCAAGCCGGTTAATGCGGGCAACGTTGAGTTGATTGAGATCGATATCTAAGGAAGATAAAAAAGGGATCACCTCATTGGAGATGTACTCGCCACAAACGCGGTGCATGGGATAAGTCTTTTTTTCGATGACTGTAACCTGAAGCCCCGCACGGTTAAGCAATATGGCGTTGAATAATCCGGCCAGGCCTCCGCCAATTACAATTACATCGCTCATAACGGCTTAGTGCATTTCAAGTATCATCCCCTCAACCGTTAAACCCGGCCCAAAGGCAAAACTCAGGATCTTTTGATCGACCAGGTTACCTGCTTTCAGCATTTTATCCAACACAAATAAAATAGTGGCCGACGACATGTTGCCATACTCCTGCAAAACCTGGTAGGCAAAGGCGTTGCTCTCTTCAGGTAATTCCAGGGCATCTTCCACCGCTTCTAAAATGGTGCGCCCGCCGGGGTGAACAGCGTAGGCAGTAATGTCATCTTTGTGGGTTTTCGCTTTTTGCAGAAAACGGTCGGTAAGGGCCTTGATATGTTTTTTGATTTGTTTGGATACTTTGGAGGTAAGCTTCATTTCGAAACCTGTATTGCCCACATACCATCCCATCTCATTCCTGGCCTCAATCACAAATTCAGAATAAAAATTTTTGAGCGAAAAGTAATTACCATTACCTAAGCGGTTGGCCGTATTTTCGACAAGTACTGCCGCCGCACCATCCGAAAATAGCGAGTTGGCAACCCAGTTATCCAGCGTATTTACTTTCTGAAAATGCAGGGTGCAAAGTTCTACACTTACCACAAGTACCTTGGCATTGGCATCGGCACGGCAAATATAATCGGCAGCTTTGAGCCCGTTTATGGCGCCGTAGCAACCCATGAAATTGATGCAGGTACGCTCGGTATCACGGTTCAATTGAAGCCTGTCAACCAGTTCAATATCAATGCCCGGCGCATGCATCCCAGTACAGCTAATGGTTACCAGGTGTGTAATGCTGCCGGTAATATCGTCATCGAAATTTTGGATGCAGTTTTTTGCAGCGTTTACTGCTATGGCAATGGCCTCCTTCTCATAAAGTTTTAAGCGCTTTTGGGTGTCAGGAAATGGCTCAAGCCCCGGCGACTGCTCAAAAAAAGTAAAATCCGCCGCATCGCGATAGCCGAAATCAGGGATCACCGAATAACGGTAATCAATTCCCGAATGATCATAAATGCCTTTTAGCCTTGCCGCGTTAGTTGCATCCAAACCAAAGGCATTAGCCATAAAATGGTAAATATCCTGCTGGGCAATACGATTGGCGGGATTTGCTATCCCGATAGCACTGATGCAACTCTCCATTAAAAATAATTAAGCATTTTATTTGCTGATCTCCGCCTCAACCGAAACATTGGCCTCATTTGAAAGGATCAGGTTTTTGCCGCCTATGCCAAAATCTGTCCGCAATATCATGAAGCTTCCTTTCAGCTGAGCAGTATTACCCGTTTCTACGTAAGTAAAAGGTATTTCTATCAACTTTGTTTTATCTCTAATAGTTACGTTAAAATTGCCGGTATAGTTGCTCCCGCTTTTACGTTTAAATGAAACCGACTTCATCGTGATCTTAGGATATTTGGCCACGTCAAAATAATCTTCGCTTTTAAGATGGTTATCGCGGCTTTCATTATCGCTATTAACGGTATTGGAAGCAACGGATGCCTCGATAGAACTACCCGCCAGGTCATTGGGTTTAAACTTGATATCGGCCTGCAAGCCACTAAAGGTGCCTCCTACATTAAAGCCCAGATTTTTGATCTTAAAGCTGATATCTGATTTAGTAACCGTTTGCGCAAAGCTTGCAGATGCCGCGAATATTAAAAGAACTGCTATATAAATTTTCTTCATGATGTTACATTAACGCTATTCCCAAACATAATAATTTATGCGGGACAATTTTTTATTTAAAAGGTTGTAAGTTTATAACGGTACCGGGGCAACTTAAAGTTGCTTTTGAAAGTATTTATCAGCAAACAGCAACAATGAAATTTAAGCAATTTATTCCTACACGGTCGGCATGGGCGCATTTGAGGTTTGTATTTTCTGTTTTTTTGCTGCCGGTGTACCTGTTTGCCTTTAGCCAGGCCGATACAGTGAAAACATCAACAGCGGTGCTTGTATTTTTTATCTGGCATTTTTTAGCTTTCCCGGCCAGCAATGGTTATAACAGTTATTTTGATAAGGATGAAGATAGCATTGCCCTGTTAGCCAAACCGCCTGAAGTAGACATCAGCCTTTATTATTTCTCTATTTTGCTGGAGGCTGTTGCATTTTTATCGGGTTTTATCATTAGCTGGGAATTTGCCTTCGCGGTACTTATTTATGGTATTATGTCAAAACTGTACAGCCATCCGGCTACCCGTTTAAAAAAGTATCCCATCATTAGCTTTTTAACGGTGTTTATTTTCCAGGGATGTTTTATTTATTATACCACATATACTGCCCTCACCGGCACAAGCCTGTTTAGTCATTGGGATTTAGGGTTGATTATTCCGGGGGCTATCAGTTCCTGCCTCATCGGTGCGTCCTATCCTTTAACACAGGTTTATCAGCATGAAGAAGACAGCAGGCGTGGCGATAAAACACTTAGCATAGTTTTGGGCTATAAAGGCTCTTTTATTTTTTCGGGGGTATTATTCGCGATGGGGATAGGTTTGTCTTATTATTATTGGCACCTGGCCGGAATGATGCTTAACTTTTACTTTTTTCTGGTATGCGCCGCTCCGATATTTATTTTCTTCAACTACTGGTTTTATAAGGTAGGCAAGTCGACCGTTAATGCCAGCTTTAAAAATGCCATGCTTATGAATTTTATCAGCTCGGGTTGTATGCTGATTTATTTTGGGGTGCTGGCGGTTTTTAGTTGAGATTTGCCCCTTTTAGTCGAAAAGCGTCATTGCGAGGCACGAAGCAATCCCAAACTATACAGGGCGGGCCTGCTAATCGGGGATTGCTTCGTGCCTCGCAATGACGCTTTTTTTACTGTAGTGATTTTCTTTTACTACTGCTTTGCAGCCCAGGCGTCCATTTTAGCTTCAAAAACAGCCATCGGCATAGCGCCATCTTTTAGTACCTGGTTATGGAATTCGGCGATATTGAACTTGCTGCCTAATTGTTTTTCATATTTGTTACGTAGCTCACGGATTTTGAGCGCGCCTATTTTATAGCTCAGCGCCTGACCGGGGATAGCCATGTAGCGTTCAATTTCGGCGGTTGCTCCTTGCTCGCTGATGGCTTCATTATCCATCATGTATTTAATAGCTTGTTCACGCGTCATGCCTTTGGTGTGGATGGCGACATCAACTACCAAACGGATTGCGCGGTGAATTTCATCGCCTAAGGCACCCATATGCTGGTATGGGTCGGTGTATAGCCCCAATTCTTTACCCAACGATTCGCAATATAGCGCCCAGCCTTCTACGTATGCCGTTTCTCCGGGATCAAACCGGCGGAATTTCGGCAATGATGTATTTTCCTGTGTTAAAGAGATTTGGTAATGGTGACCAGGGATAGCCTCATGTAAAAACAACGACTCCATACCCGATGTAGTGTTGAACTTGGTGGCGTCCAAAATCGGCACGTAAAAAATTCCCGGACGGGTGCCATCTGCCGAGCCCTGGTTGTACTCCGCACTGGCCGACGCCGCACGGAAGGCCTCGGTTTGCCTGATCTCGAATGGCGTTTTAGGCACATGGTTAAACATTTTTTTCAGGTTGGGCTCCATGCGTTTGTGAATGTTTTCAAAAGCATCAAGCACGTCCTTGGGTGTTTTGTAAGGTGTAAACTTAGGGTCGGTTTTCATGTATTCGAAAAACGCTTTCAGATCGCCTTTAAAGCCAACGCTGGTTTTGATACTGTCCATCAATCCGCGGATGCGGGCAACTTCTTTTAATCCCAGTTGGTAAATTTCTTCAGGAGTTTTATCGGTAGTGGTTTGCTGTTTAACTAAGTAAGTGTATTTGGCGGTACCATCCGGTAACGATGAAAAGCCTGAGGTAGTACGCGCGTGCGGCAGGTACTGGTTTTTCAGGTAATCGGCCAGTTTTTGGTATGTAGGGTTAACTATGGTAGTGATAGCTTTTTTATAGGCTTCGGTCAGTTGTTTTTTGTCGGCATCCGAAAAATCTTTTGGCATGTTGGTAACCGGCCCATAGAACAGGCTTTTTTCCACGTCTTTTGATACCAGGTCTTGCATTTCGGGAATCATTTTAACAACCAGCGATTTTGGTAATACTACACCTGCTTTGATGCCTTTGTTAAAATTAGAGATGGCAGTATCCGCCCAGGTCTGGAAAGCCGATAAGCGTTTAAGCCAGTCGTTATAATCAACAACGGTTTTAAAAGGCTGCGCACCTGAGCCAGATCCCAATTGCCCCATGGTAATTGGCAAGGCATAAAACTGGTTAAAGGGCATGTACTCAAAATGGTGCTTAAAGTTATCAAGCGATAGCTGTACCTCGTAAGTGAAAATATCATAAGATAGCTGATCGTCGGTATTCAACTCGGCTCTTTCAAAGTTTTTTACTTTCGACAGGTAAACCGAGTTATAATCATAAGCCTTTTTCAAAAACTCGGCAGAGCCATCGTTAGGTAACAGATCATTATAGCGCCTGTCGCCAATGTAGGTGGCGTTAAACGGGTAAAGCTTTAATCCATCCTGAAAGTAATCTTCAAAAACTTTTGCCAGGTCTTTATTGGCTGGGATGGCACTACCTGTATCGTTTGATTTAGGCTGGTTACAGGCCGTAAACGAACCTGCTATAAATAGCGCGAGTAATATTTTTTTCATCAAGGTGTTGTTAAAAAGATAAAGCTAAGGAAAGGAATGGAGATTTAGAACTTACTTGTTTTGTTTATATTCCTCAGTGCCTTGTAGTAGCCTGGCAGCATTTCTCGGATTTTTAAGAAGATAGAAAGTTTCTTCCATGCTGTTGTATTCGGCCTTCGACAAGATTACAATATCACCGTGCGAGATATCCGTAACCACAAGTGGCTTACGATCAGCACAGACCTTATCAAAACACGATTTTATATTTTTCTTAAAATGTTTAATCGTTATTGCTTCCATCTATTAAAGATATAAAACAAAAACAGCATATCCGATCAGGTATACGCTGTTAAATTATTTGTTGATTGTCCTGGATCGAATCAAACTTACGAAGTTTTTAAAACTTCGTAAGTTTGGATAACTATTACAATCCCATTTCCTTTTTCAAAAACTTGCCGGTAAAGCTGTTCTTAACCTTGCACAAACCTTCAGGCGTGCCCGAGAACAGGATATTACCGCCGCCAGAGCCACCTTCAGGGCCAAGGTCAATTACGTGGTCAACTACTTTAATAACATCAAGGTTGTGTTCAATCACCAAAACGGTATTGCCTTTATCAACCAATTGATTAAGTACGCCTAACAACACGTTGATATCTTCAAAGTGTAAACCTGTAGTTGGCTCATCCAATATATAAAAGGTGTTGCCCGTGTCTTTTTTAGATAGCTCGGTAGCCAGTTTAACGCGTTGTGCTTCACCGCCGGATAACGTAGTTGAAGCCTGGCCCAAAGTAATATAACCTAAGCCTACGTCGTTTAGCGTTTTTACTTTACGATAGATAGATGGGATATGCTCAAAAAATGGCGTAGCATCTTCAATGCTCATGTCCAATACATCGCTAATGGATTTACCCCGGTAGCGTACCTCAAGTGTTTCACGGTTGTAGCGTCTGCCGCCGCATTCTTCGCATGGTACCTGCACATCGGGTAAAAAGTTCATTTCAATTACCTTCATACCGGCACCCTGGCAGGTTTCACAGCGGCCGCCTTTTACGTTGAACGAGAAACGGCCCGGTTTGTACCCCCTGATCCTTGACTCGGGCAATGCCACAAACAAATTACGGATATCCGAAAACACCCCGGTATAAGTAGCCGGGTTTGAACGCGGCGTACGACCGATAGGCGTTTGATCTATCTCAATTACTTTATCGATATGCTCCAGTCCCTCAATTTTTTCATAAGGCAGCGGTTGTTTTTTTGCCCTGAAAAAATGATGGTTCAAGATAGGGTATAGTGTTTCGGTAATCAAGCTTGATTTACCACTGCCGGATACGCCGGTTATACCTATGAGTTTACCCAGAGGGAAATCAACAGATACTTTTTTCAAATTATGGCCGGTAGCTTTTTTCAAGCTCAGGGTTTTACCATTGCCTTCGCGGCGTTTTTTAGGTATAGCAATTTCACGCTCGCCATTAATATATGATGTGGTAAGCGTGTGTTTTTCCATTAACTGGGCGGGAGTACCTTCGGCAACCACCTGGCCGCCGTGCACGCCTGCTGCCGGGCCCATGTCAATTACATGGTCGGCTTCCAATATCATGTCTTTATCGTGTTCAACAACCAGTACCGTGTTACCCAAATCGCGCAGGTTTTTAAGGGCGTTAATTAATCGCTCATTGTCGCGCTGGTGCAGGCCTATACTTGGCTCATCCAGAATGTACATGACATTCATCAGCTGCGAACCAATTTGTGTAGCAAGCCTGATACGTTGCGCTTCACCACCTGAAAGGGTTTTTGCTGTACGGTCGAGCGTTAAATAGCTTAAACCAACATCCAGTAAAAACACAATACGTGCGCGGATCTCTTTCAGGATCTCTTTAGCTATAACATTCTGGCGTTCGTTAAGGCGGTCTTCCAGGCCATCAAACCATTCCTGCAGGTGATTGATATCCATACAGGCCAGTTCAAATATATTTTTGCCATCTACCTTAAAATGTAGTGACTCCTTTTTAAGCCTTGCGCCTTCGCAAACCGGGCAGGTGCGGAGCACACGGTAGTTCTCCATATCATCCATACCTTCATCGTTGCGACGCTCCTGCTGTTCTTCCAGCATGCGGATGATCCCTTCAAATGTAATCTGGTAGCTTTGAACGTTCCACTTGTTATATTCAACGGCAACACTCAATGTTTCAGGCGCACCGTTCAGGATCATATCCAGCTGATCGCGGTTAAGTTTTTCGATAGGGGTTGATAACGAAAACTCATATTTTTTTGCCAGCGATTTGAGCACCTGGAAAATCCATGTTTCACGATATTCGCCAATAGGGGCTAAACCGCCATTCATGATGCTCAGTTTCGGGTTCGGAATTACCGAAGCTTCATCAACCTCAAAAATATAACCCAAGCCGTTACATTTTTCGCAGGCGCCATAAGGGGAGTTGAACGAGAATGTATTTGGCTGTGGTTCATCATACGAGATACCCGAAACCGGGTCCATCAGGTATTTACTATAATAGGATACATTATTGTCTTTATCGGCAATACGGATAATGCCCTTGGCAATTTTTAAAGCCTGCTGAACGGAGGTGTATAAACGTTTGCTGTCTTTTTCGCTAACCACCAGGCGGTCAACCACAATATCAATATCGTGGATCTTGTAACGGTCAACCTGCATTTTGGGTTCAACATCGGCAATGGCGCCATCAACCCAAACTTTTAAAAAACCTTGCTTGCGGATAGACTCGAACAACTCACGGTAGTGGCCTTTACGTGCCTTTACCACCGGGGCCAGGATATTAACCGGTTGCCCGTCAAATTTTTCGGCAATGGTTTTCAGGATTTGGTCTTCGCTCATACGCTCCATCTTTTCACCGGTGGTGTAAGAGTAAGCATCACCAGCACGGGCGAAAAGCAAACGCATAAAATCGTAGATCTCGGTAATGGTACCTACAGTTGAACGCGGGTTTTTGCTGGTGGTTTTTTGTTCAATGGCAATAACCGGGCTCAGGCCCGATACTTTATCCACATCGGGCCGTTCCATACCACCCATAAACTGGCGCGAATAGGCCGAGAATGTTTCCATATAACGGCGCTGGCCTTCGGCGTAAATAGTATCAAATGCCAGTGATGATTTACCGCTGCCGCTAAGCCCGGTAATTACTACCAGCTGGTTGCGCGGAAACGAAACATCTATATTTTTCAGGTTATGCACCCGGGCCCCATAAACTTCAACTTCACTTTGCTCGCCCAGGTCAACAAGAGGTTTTGTACTCATACTTTATTAATATGGATTTATTGACATTGTTTGAAGCTAATTATTATAGTTGCCAGATTTTTACAAAACGCTGCTTTCCTAAAATTTTTGGCTTAAACCATCAATAGTTTGCTACAAATATAAGCAAAAAAGGCCGGTTATCCACTGTGGATAACCGGCCTCAAAGTGCTCCGTAATGTAATCTTTTAATTAATTTACAGTATGATTACCTGTCATTAATTAATTGCCAGCAACTGAGATGCAGGCGGGATATAAAAATAATTATCATATCCGTGCTCTTTCGGCTGCTCGATAATAGCTTTCATGGCAATCAGCTTGTAAACATATGAACCGGTTTCGCGGTTCAGCTTCATACGAAAGTAGTTATCTTCATTTTGCTTATTAATGGCTCGTGCTAATTTGATTGAGCCATTGTTGTAAGCTGCAGCCGCCAGTGTCCAGCTGTTAAATTGATCGTATAGTTCTTTGATATACTTGCAGGCTGCAATGGTTGATTTGCGAAGGTTTTTCCGCTCATCAACACCATGGCCTACTCTAAGTCCGTAGGTACGTGCTGTACCCGGCATAAATTGCCAAAAGCCCGACGCGCCTTTAGATGATGTACCCGATTTAAGGCCCGACTCGACCAGGGGTACATACTTAAAATCTTCAGGGATACCATAAAACTTCAAAATCGGTTCAATAATCGGAAACCATAACTCGGCCTTGCGATGCAAAATATTGCTTTGCACACTTTTAAAGTCATGTTGCCTGAGCGATTTATTGAGTTTAAAGGTAACTCTTGCGTCATTAACTGGTAAAGCTTCATCGGCAAAATTGTAAGTAACAGCCGATGTGCTTTTAATAAAAATAAAATCTGAGGTTCGGGGGCTCAAAGAGGCTTTTTTTGTGCCTTTTTGGGTAACAATTTTACCGAAAATATTAAGCCCGGAAATGAGAACCAGCACCAGCGTTACGGAGCACGTAAGTAAGTGTTTTTTAATCATTTCTTGTCCTATCATTTAACTATACATTGGGTAGAATGCGCTGCAAAGGTATGTCATACGAATCACATAATCAAATACTTAGCATTTTGCTAATTTTTTTAGACGTGGTTTTCGGTTCAAAAACCGCCTTTAAAACCGTTTAAACGGCGATTTTGTTTAGTGATATTTTTTTGATTTTTTTAGATGGAAATTGGCAAAAAAGCGTAACTTTGACCCTCACGCTGCGAAAGCGCTAAACAAAAAATTATGGTATTTAAGAGACCAGCAGGTAGTCGCGACGACAAACCCAGAAAGTCGTCATCAAGGAGTTCAAAATCCGACGACCGACCAAAAAAATCAGCATCAACCCCAAAAGGTAAAGCTACTCCAAACGGAGAGAAAAAAATATTTTCCAGACCGGAAAAAACATTCCAAAGCAACAGGTTCAGTGACGATAGGCCCAAAAGCAATTTTAGGGACGGTTCATCATCTGGCGATAAAAGATCAGGCGGTAAGTCAAGGCCATACTCAGGCAGGCCTGCCGGTGATGGTGAAGACAGGCCAAAAAGAAATTTCGGCGGTGATAGTACCGGCGAAAGAAAGTCATTTAGCGGTGGCCCACGTAAACCTTATAGCGGCAGACCGACAACCGGTGATAGCGAAAGGCCGAAAAGAAGTTTCGGTGGCGATGCGCAAGGCGAAAAAAAACCTTACTCATCTCCGCGCACCCGCTCATCAGCAAGCTTTGAAGGTAAACCTAAAAGAAGCTTTGGTGGTGATGCAGCCGGCGAGCGTAAGTTTGCGCCACGGGGAACCGAGGGCGGTTTCAGAAAACGCGAAGGTGGTTTTAAAGAGAAATCACCATTTGGCGAAAGGCCTGCGCACAGGCCGCATGACAGGGAAAACCAACAGGATGCCCCTAAAACCATGCGTGGCCGTAAAAACGCTCCTGCTAAAAAAACAGAAGACGACGGGCTGATCCGTTTAAACCGTTACATATCAAATGCAGGTATTTGCTCTCGCCGTAAGGCCGATGAGCTGATCACTGCCGGTGTTGTATCTGTAAACGGTGAAGTGGTAACTGAGCTGGGCACCAAAGTGAACCCGCTTAAAGACACTATTAAATATAACGGCGAAACGCTGAAACGCGAAAAAATGGTTTATGTATTATTAAATAAACCAAAGGATTACATCACTACAACTGATGATCCGCAAGAGCGCCGTACAGTAATGCACCTGGTTGAAAAAGCCACACGCGAGCGTATTTACCCGGTTGGCCGTCTTGACCGTAACACTACCGGTTTGTTATTAATGACAAACGATGGTGATTTGGCCGATAAGCTTTCGCATCCGCGTAACAGCATCACCAAACTATACCAGGTTGAACTAAGCAAAAGTTTAAGCCAGGGCGATTTAAATAAATTAACTTTTGGTCTTGAACTGGAAGATGGTTTAATTAAGCCAGACTCAGTATCATACGTTACCGGTGGTTCAAAACGCGAGATCGGGATCCAGATCCACAGCGGCAAAAACCGTATCGTTCGCCGTATGTTTGAGCACCTTGGTTACGAAGTTGTAAAGCTGGACAGGGTGGTTTATGCCAACCTTACCAAAAAAGACCTTCCGCGTGGCCGCTGGCGTTACCTCGACGAAAAAGAGATTATCCAGTTAAAACACCTGATGAAATAAAAAAAATGCCCCGCTAAACAGCGGGGCATTTTTTTTGTCTATTTTACTATCTTGCACAGCAATAACCATCAAACAATCAACCATGAAGAAATTTCTTTTGATCATAGCTATGCTTTCTCCGGCGTTCACATTTGCACAAAATAAAAAAACGGGACCTAAAACTTTCGACCTTGTGGTGGGCACATATACTACCGGCAAAAGCAAAGGTATTGTTGTATATCGCTTTTACGCCGAAACCGGTAAGTTGGCTTATCTGCGTGAAATTGATGGTGTTGATAATCCATCTTATCTGACATTAAGCGCCAACAATAAATTTATTTATGCCGTTAACGAGTTGCCTAAGGGTGAGGTAAGCGCCTTTTCATTTGAGCCTAAAACCGGTAAAATGATTTTTATCAACAAACAATCAACTTTAGGTGCCGATCCGTGCTATATCTCGGTTGATAAAGCCCAGAAAAACCTGCTCATTGCTAACTACTCAAGTGGTAATGTTGCTGTGATGCCTTTAAATAAAGATGGTTCGATTGCTAATGGCATCCAAACCGTTCATGACGATGGCCATAGTATAAATAAGGAAAGACAAGAGTCGGCACACGCGCACATGGCTGTACTTACTCCCGACGAAAAATATGTATTGTATAATGACCTCGGTACCGATAAAGTAAACATATTCCGTTACCGCCCATCAAAAGAGCCTCGTATTGAACCGGCAACACCTGCCTTTGTGAGTGTTGCGCCAGGCGAAGGCCCAAGGCACCTGGAGTTTTCTGCCGATAAAAAAACTGTGTACCTGGTAACCGAAATGGGATCGAACGTTATTGTGTTTGATTATAATAATGGAAAGCTGAAACAAAAACAATCTATCACCATGCTGCCTGATGGCTTTAAAGGTCAAACCGCAGGCGCGGCTATCCACCTTTCGCCAGATGGCCGTTTTCTTTATGCTTCAAACCGTTTAGAAACTAACGAGATCAATATCTACTCGGTAAACCAGGAAACGGGTATGCTTACTTTTGTAGCCCGCCAGGGAACTTTCGGTAAAAACCCGCGCGATTTTGCTATCGATCCAACAGGTAACTTCCTGATTGTAGCAAACCAGAACAGCGATAACATGTGGGTGTTCAGGATAGATCAGAATACCGGTAAACTTAACCAAACAGGTATAAGAGTTGATATCGGTAACCCGGTTTGCTTAAAATTTGCACCAGCGGAATAAGCTGAAAGGATAGTAGTAAGGTGAAAGGATAAAGGTAAAAGGCTTCCTTTCTATTGGATAAAAAGACAAAAGGCGAAGTTGTACAACTTCGCCTTTTCTATTCCTTAAATCAGGCAAAACCTTTAACCTTTCGCCTTTGACCTTTAACCTAAATTACGGGTTTTTAGTAAATGAATATACAATATACCCGGTGCTGTTACCTACAGTAACAGGCGATTTCAGGGTCATGGCCGAGCCATCGTTATTGGCAATATCCAAACGGTAACCTTCGGCTACGTTTTTAGCTTTATCGCCTTCGTAAAGTTTTTTGAACTGGAATTGGGTGCCGGTTGTACCGCCATTATAAACCGACCAGAATATAGTTTGAGACGTTCCGTTAGTTAAGGTATAAATACCGTTACCGCTGTTAGTAAGTTTCCAGGTGCTGCCTACAAAGGCTTCGGGAGGGGCCTGATCAAATACGCTTTGTACTGCATTTTGTACAAGGCCGTCATAGCTTACATTATTACAGGTCCAGGTACCAACAAATTTGCCGCGCGATACGTTAGACGTAGTAGTGTTTTTGGTTGAAGAACAGGCCGAAATGACCAGAACAAGCGATAGGATTGCGATTGAGGTTTGAATTAGCTTTTTCATGACAGTATATTTTATGCATAAATAGCATAAATCCTGCCAAAGTGCACAATTATAAATTCACTGCTTGCTGACGTGTGCGCTTTTCTAATTCATTTAACCTTTTGTTTATAGCTTCAGCAAGCTGATCGGCCTCGCGAACCTTTTTAAGGCTGTTAACAAACTTAGGATTGGTGTCTCTGTCCGATAAAATTTTACCGATTCGTTTTATAAAGTTCATAGGTTATTCCTTATAGCTCTATTTTACGAGGTAAATACAGGTAAGGTTGCGGAAATTTTAAAATATTAAATAAAATTTAGTTAAACGTTTTATCTAATGTTCGTGCAAAGGAGTTTATAAGAAAAAATCCTGTGTAGATGTGTGTTTAAGTATTAGTTAAGTGGCGTTGGCCGTTTAGGAATTATTACTATTTATCTGCCTTGTTTAAAAAAGCAATCAGTTGCTCCATTGCTTTTGCCCGGTGGCTGATGGCGTTTTTTTCTGCCATGCTCATTTCGGCAAAAGTTATATCATAACCTTCGGGTTCAAAAATGGGATCATAGCCAAAACCACCGCTACCGCTTAGTTCCTGGCGGATGGTACCTTCAACCGTTCCTTCAAAAAAATGTTCTTCGCCGTTCCACATCAAAGAGATCACCGTTCGGAAACGGGCTTTACGATTTGTTTCGCCTTTTAAATTATCAAGCACTTTGCTGATGTTGGCCGCATGGTTGCCGTGCGTACCTGCATACCTTGCCGAGTAAACGCCGGGTTCGCCGTTCAGGGCATCTATTTCCAGGCCGCTGTCGTCTCCAAAGCAGTTAAGTTTGTATTCGGCATAAACATGGTGACTTTTGATAGAAGCGTTGGCTTTAAAAGTAGTACCGGTTTCCTCTATATCATCATAGCAGCCTATATCATGCAGGGTTAATAATTGAATAGCCCCGTTGAGTTTGGCCGAAACCTCATCCAGTTTATGACGGTTATTGGTAGCGAAAACTAATTGCTGCATGGTATTTAATGATGAGTTTGATTTATAATGTTTTTACCAGTTCCCAGAAAGCCTTTTTATTATCCACATTATCCATCATTTCATCAAACGAATAGGTGTAAAGCACGGTAATTCCGTTTGAGGTTACCGGTTTATTGGGTTTAAGCACTTTGATATCCTGCGGCAGCGCGTCTCCGCCCAAAACAAGTACCCTTGTTGGTTTAAAAAACGGTTTCAGTTGGCTGAATTTTGTGTCGCTGTAGTTGGCCAGGTTAAATATCGCGATATCATCTGGGGCAAGTTCCTTGCGTTTCAGGATACTTTCAAGCGCGGCTAAATGTTCGGTCTTTATAAATTCGGTAGTTGTATAATGTGTAAGTACCAGGAAGTTCTTTAAGTTTTGGCCCATATACTTAAACTCAGCAGCAGGCGTTTGTATTACAGGCTGAGGTTCAGGAGCTAAAGAAGGACTGGTTATTACCGGTTCGGTTTTTGTATTTTCAATAACAGGAGATGATGGGACTGCCGGGATAGGTTCAGGTTCAGGAATTTTATCATACAACATTTTATCTGCATTAAGCAGGTAAAGTTCATCCTCTAACAAAAAACGAAACGCGGCCGGGTTCTCAACTTTCACTTTAACAAATTTTAACCAAAAGTAGTTAAACGATCTCAAGCTTTATAGGCATATTAGCACAATTATAGGCGGTTGATTTTATAGAAAATATTTGTTCAGCTATAATTAATAAATTTTACCGAAATTCGTAGTTTTTAACGGGTTAGCGTATCCCGTTTTATTAGCATAACAGCGTTACATGAGAAAGTTAGGAGTATTAGTACTTAGTTTTATTTTAACAATAACATTTGCAAAGGCACAGGTAGCATCGGATACGGCAGCAAAAAAACTGGTTAAGGCCGATTCGGTTGCTGCACCAACACCCGGCAAAACCCTTGATAAAATTGCAGCGGTAGTGGGTAACAGCCCGATATTGCTATCAGATATCGAATTGTCATACGCCAATTTCCTGGTACAGGGAAATCAACCCGATCCATCGGTTAAAGCCCGTATTTTACAAACTTTGCTAACTCAAAAACTGCTTGCACAACAAGCTGCTATAGATAGTATCGAGGTAAAAGAAGAAGATGTTGACGCTAACGTTGACCGCCGTATGCGCGAGATGACGCAACGTGCCGGTGGACAGGAAAAACTTGAAGCCTTTTTAGGCCGTTCGGTTATCCAGTATAAAGACGAGATCAGGCCCGATTTGAAAGAGCAGATGGTTGCCCAGAAAATGCAGCAGCACATCACCGAAAAACTGAACGTTACTCCACAGGATGTTAAAAAATATTATGACGGTATCGCAAAAGATAGCCTCCCTTCATTTAACAAAGAAGTTGAAGTTGGAGAGATTGTATTTCAGCCTAAATTAACTAAGGAAGAAAAAGACCTTTATAAAGCTAAAGCCGAAGAATTAAGGCAGCGCGTTAAGAAAGGTGAAGACTTTGGTACACTGGCGAGGCTTTACTCGCAGGATCCGGGTTCGGCGCCTGAAGGTGGTGACCTTGGCTTTGCCGACCGTACAACGTTTGTGAAGGAGTTTACCGCTAACGCGTTTAAATTAAAGGCTGGCGAGATCTCGCAGGTGTTTGAAACGGATTTCGGTTTCCACTTTTTACAGGTTATCGAACGCCGTGGTGAGCAAGTACACGTAAGACATATCCTGGTTACGCCGATTGTTACGCAGGCCAGTTTAGACAGGGCCAAGGCCAAGGCCGATAGTATTTACAATTTGCTTGTAAAAGATAAAAACATGGCTATCGATTTTTCAAGCGCGGCGGCATACTACTCAGATGATAAGGATACCAAATATAACGGCGGTATGATGCTGAACGCAGAAGACGTACAAAGCCGGTCAACCTTCATCCCGACAGATAAGCTTGATCCGAAAGTAGCCTTGATTACCGATACCATGAAAGTAGGCAGTATTTCAAAACCTGATCTGTTCACCGGTGCCGATGGTAAAAAAAGCTACAAAATCTTATTGCTGAAATCGGCCACTAATGCCCATAAAGCTAACTTAGAGCAGGATTTTCCTAAACTTAAGGAATACGCCTATAATGATAAGGTTAACAGAACTGTATCGCAGTGGTTTGAAAAACGCCGCAAAGAAACCTTTATCAAAATTGATAAAGAGTACCAGCAATATGATGTGTTGAAGAAATGGGTAAACACCAACCCCACACTGGTGATCCCTGAAACCAAAATCAAATCATCGTCTAAATAATTTTATGCAACACCGTTCTGATGTAGAAGCTGCAGACGCTTTAAAGCAGGCTTACCAGCAAATTCGCGCCGAAATAGGCAAGGTAATCGTAGGCCAGGATGAAGTGATCAAATTTGTGCTGATATCTATTTTCAGTAACGGGCATTGTTTATTGGTTGGTGTACCCGGGCTTGCAAAAACCCTGTTGGTGCAAACGGTATCGCAGGTGCTTGACCTTGATTTTAAAAGGATCCAGTTTACGCCCGACCTAATGCCATCGGATATCATCGGTTCTGAAATATTGGGTGAAGACCGTAACTTTAAGTTCATTCACGGCCCGGTTTTTTCAAACATTATCCTGGCCGATGAGATAAACCGTACGCCTCCAAAAACGCAGGCTGCATTGCTTGAAGCCATGCAGGAAAAAGCGGTTACAGCGGCCGGTGTAACCCATAAGCTTGCACAGCCATTTTTTGTGCTGGCCACCCAAAACCCGATTGAGCAGGAAGGTACATACCCCCTGCCCGAAGCCCAACTGGATAGGTTTATGTTTAACGTAGCCCTAAGCTATCCTTCGTTTAAAGAGGAACTGCAAGTTGTTAAAAATACTACAAGCACTAACAAAGTAGAGGTTAACAAAATATTGAACGCTGAGCAGATCATCTACTTTCAACAACTCGTGCGCAACATCCCGGTTACTGATAATGTGATGGAATATGCGGTGAAACTGGTATCAAAAACCCGCCCTAACAGCGAGTTTGCTACGCCGCAGATCAACCGCCTGCTCAGCTGGGGCGCAGGCCCAAGGGCATCGCAGTTTTTAGTATTGGGCGCTAAATGCCATGCTGTACTCAACGGCAAATACTCACCCGATATTGAAGATGTTCAGGCTGTAGCCAAACCTATTTTAAGCCACCGTATAGTACGCAGCTATCACGCCGAAGCTGAAGGCTTATCGGCTGCTGATATTATTGAGCAGTTGTTTTAAGGTGGAGATTAGAGATTCGTTTTAGTAAAAACTTATATGGAATAAGGCCTTGAAAATTAAATTTTCAAGGCCTTATTTATTTACCACTTGTCCGTGTCACCACGGACAACCCATCGTCCTTTTCGGATGAATCCTCCCGGCATGCAATGGCCCCTGAGGACACTGGCCTCGGTAGTAGAGTGTAAAAGAAGAAGGCCTCGCGACTTTATCGTGAGGCCTTCTTCTTTTTATAAATCGTGTTGAAAGACTAATCTCTGACCTCCAACCTCTATTATTCATTCTCAATTGGCGAGAAAATCTCAAGCAGGATGTTCCATCTTTTTGATTTGTCAATTTCCCATACCCTTACGTAATTGTAATTGCCTACAACATTGCCTTTAGTAATGCGGGCATGACCATAAGTATAGGCAAGGTCATTACTTGACGCGCGACCGCCATCGGTAGTTTCGGCGGTGATGCTTATAGCTTCATTGTTGATAAACTTCATTACCACGTCGGTTCCGGTCATTGGCGGGAAGCCGGGAAAGTAATAACGGCCTTCAGGGCTTAAAAACTCTTTGTAGCTGGCCATGGCCGATAGTGTTAAGCCATGGTTGAAAGTTTTATCGGTACCAATAATAACGTTTTTGGCGCCAAATGGGTCTTTGCTTGGGCCTGAACGTTGTGCCGGATCCGGTTCTTTGAAATCGGTAACAGCTTCTTCCTCGGCTTCAGGATGCTGAATGCCTAAATCGATAAGTAGTTTCAGCTTACCATCGGTATTGGTGCGCCAGATAGATACATAATCGCCAAATACTTTATCATCTTCGGTTTTGCCGTTCTGATAAACGTAAGGGCCAGCGGTGAAGGCAAGGTCACCATTGGCTGAGATGCGGGCAAATTTAGGCTCCCAGCTCAGTTTGCCGGCCTGTTTATCTATTTTGCTATAAAAATCAACAATTTTAACTACATCGGGCTTAAATATGATGCCTTCAGGGTCGGCAACCGCCAGGAAACCATCTTTTATTCCTTTACGTTCAACTAACTTATTAAAAGCTTGTTCAACACTAACTACCTTGTTTACATTAACAGCGTCCTGCGCGAAAGCAAAAGCACTATAACCAATAAATGTAGCAGCTAATATTATTTTCTTCATATTTATATTCGGGTTTTAGGGAGCAATTTAGTAATAAATTTTTAGTGAGGAACGCAATAGTCAAAATGCGTCGGATAGCATAACATAATTTAACACTTCAATTATTTTTATTTTATGCTGAAACGAAGATATGCGCAAATAATTGCGGAGAGCGGTTTTGATCATGTAAAATATGCGTAAATGATTAAATTTACTTAGTTATGAAATTGTATAAAAAACAGTTATCTTCATAACCAACCATATCCGCTTTTGTTTAAACCAATATAAATTGCTTTCATGAAAAGGTATAAATTCTTTTGCATAGCCGCACTCCTGCTGTTATGTGTACAGGCCAGGGCGCAATATTTATCCGATTACACCGGTCGCCCATATTATCTTAAAACCAATGATGGAATACAAGGCAGCGAGTTGCTTACAGATAACTGGTTGAAAGGTACCGTTGACTTTGCTAATGGTAAAACAGCTAATGCGATATTAAACTACAATGTTTATGGCGACGAGTTGCTGTTTAAAAGTCCGCAGGATTCATCTGTGCAGGCTTTTGTTGATCCGGTAAAGAGTTTTTCTATAAAGGGTATCACCCTGGAAGGAAGTGACCAAACGGATATGAACTTCAGCAACGGTTTTCCTGCAGTTGACGATCAAACGGCAAAGACTTTTTACCAGGTAGTTGGAGATGGAAAAGTGAAACTACTTCACTATTATAAAAAGAAGGTGCAGGAATCAACAGGCTTTGCTTCGCAAGTAACCACCAAAACTTTCATAACTGCTACCAGCTATTACCTGTTTGCCGATAATAAGATGACCAAAATTAAGCCATCGCAAAAAACTATCCTTGCGGCATTAAGCGATAAGGCAGACAAAATTCAGGAATATGTTAAAGCCAACAAAGTTGATTTTAAAAGCGATGCTGCTTTAGCCAAATTATTCAGCTACTACAGCTCGCTTTAAAATTATATTTTGTTGTTATCAGGCCTTGCTCCAGGTAGTGCCTTCTTTGCTATCTTTTAGCTGGAAACCTATCTGGGACAGGCCATCGCGGATTTTATCGGATGTAGCATAATCTTTATTGGCCTTAGCGCCGCTGCGCAGGTCAACAATAAAGTTTAACACTTTTGGCAAATCGTCATTCGCGGCCTGCTCGTTTTGTAAGCCAAGCACATCAACCACAAACGTATTCATCAATACTGTTAACTGCTCAAGGTTAGCCGCATCAATTTTCAGTTTACCATCATATACCGAGTTGATAATGCGCGATGCTTCAAACAATTCGGCAATTAACACCGGGCTGTTAAAATCATCATTCATGGCTGCATAGCAACGCTCCATTAACGGTGCAATTTCAACCTCAGTAGTGGCAGATGCTTTTAGTCCATCGGTAAGTAGGGCAAAGGCATTCATAAGACGTTTAAAGCCTTTTTCGGATGCTTCCATAGCTTCGTTGCCAAAATCAAGCGTACTGCGGTAATGCGCCTGTAGCATGAAAAACCGCACAGTCATGGGGGTGTAGCCCTTGTTCAGTATCGAGTTTTCCCCGCTGAACAGTTCATGTGGCAAAAAGCTGTTACCTAATGATTTTGACATTTTTTGCCCGTTAACCGTAAGCATATTGGTATGCACCCAGTAATTAGCCGGGTTAGTACCGCAGCATGCTACGTTTTGAGCAATTTCATTAGTATGGTGCGTAGGTACCAGGTCAAGCCCGCCGCCGTGGATATCAAAGTGGCTGCCAAGATATTTCTGGCTCATGGCCGAGCATTCCAGGTGCCAGCCCGGAAAACCAACACCCCATGGCGAAGGCCATTTCATCAGGTGCTCTGGTTTAGCTTTTATCCACAGGGCAAAATCGAGTTTACCATGTTTCTCCTCTTGCCCGCCAAGTGTGCGGGTATTGTTAAGTAAATCGTCAAGGTTACGGCCGCTCAGGATCCCGTAATCTTTAGTTTTATTGTATTTTTCAACATCAAAATAAACAGTGCCATCTACCTCGTAAGCATATCCTTTTTCAAGGATAACTTTTACCATTTCAATCTGCTCAATGATGTGCCCTGTTGCAGTTGGCTCAATGCTTGGTGGCAAGTTGTTTAGTACCTTCATCACATCCCTGAAACCTACGGTATATTTTTGCACTATCTCCATTGGTTCAAGCTGCGCCAGCTTGGCCTTTTTTGCAATTTTGTCCTCGCCTTCGTCGCCTGCATCACCTTCAAGGTGACCGGCATCGGTAACGTTACGTACATAGCGTACCTTGTAGCCAATGGCAGTAAGGTACCTGAACATGAGGTCGAAAGATATATAAGTACGGCAGTTGCCTAAGTGAACATCGCTATAAACAGTAGGCCCGCAAACATACATGCCAACATGCGGCGCGTTAATGGGCTTAAATAATTCTTTTTTACGTGTTAAAGTGTTGTAAACAAACAAATTTTGTTGCATGAGCGCAAACTTACGATTTTTTAAATTTTAAGCCACTGCCCGCTGGCTTTAGGCTTTATTTTTACAAATGAAGGGCAAAGACATGGTCAGTTTAATATCAGGTCGCTGCGTACAGGGTAATGATCCGAAAGCTTTTTTTCGATAACCTTATAATTAAAAACCGAGAATTGAGGGCTGCTCATAATATAGTCTATCTGGTAATTGGGAAAGTCGCCATTATAGGTACGGCCTAAACCCGAGCCTTTTTCGCGAAACGAGTTATTTAGGCCTTTAGCCATTTGATTAACCGCGAAGGATGAGGGGGTATCATTGAAATCGCCGGCTATAATATAAGGGTACGGACATTGGGCTGCATGTTCTTTTACTTTGATCACCTGTTCGGCACGATGCATAAAGGCTATTTTAAGTTTACTGCCCAGCCGCCGGGTTGATTTGATATCGGTTTTACCTTTTTTGGATAAGCTGTCGAGATATTTATAATCTACCGGATCAAAGTTGATGGATTGCAGGTGGATATTGTAATACCTGAAAATTTTACCCCCCTTTTTAATATCGGCATATAAACATTGGTTGCCCGATGTTTTATCGGCCACAAGGCGGATCATTCCTTTTGAAACAATAGGGTATTTGGAAAAGATGGCCATGCCAATTGCCTCGAGACTGTTGAAGTTAAAAGGCTCAAAATAAAAATTATTGCTGCCCAGAATCTTGCAAATAGAGTCGCGCGTTTCATACTGGCCTTTATTGCGGGTATAAAACTCCTGGAAACCTATCACGTCCGGCTGCTCGGTATTAATGATGCTCAGGATCTCCTGTTTGGTTGATATATCGTTGCTGAAACCAAAATGCTTAAAATTATGCACATTATAGGTCATCACGTGCACCGCATTAAGCCCTGGAGGTAATGAAAAGCTCGATTTAAATCTTAAGCCAATATTGTTGTTGAGTACTCCCCAGCCAAGTAAAATACTAATCAGCGAAAACAGGAACTGCCAGCGTTTACGTAGCAGCCAGTAAAGCATCATAATTATGTTGACTAAAAGCAGCGGGGGATAGGCGAGGCCAAAAAACGCAAATAACCAGTATTTCCGGGGATCAACAGAGGGGGCAAAATAACTTAATAGCAGTGCAAAACAAAAAAACAGGTTTATCCATAATAAAACCCTGCTAAAAATACTTTGCTTTTTTTTAATCATTTAGTCCTGTTTGCTTGCACGCGATAAAATTTCCCGTTCCTGTTTACTTAAGCTATTGTAACCCGATTGCGATATTTTATCTAAAATACGGTCGATCTCTTCCTGACGGGGATAATCAGACGCGTTTTTACCCATATTATTGGAAACTACCTTTAGCTTGGGTTTAGACTTAAATAATTTAGTTATTCCGCCTATCCAATCATGCCCTTTTTGCAGTTGTTTAATATACACAAATCCAATTAAAGCACCGCCAAGGTGCGCGATTTCGCCGCCTGCGTTTGGCCCTATAATGCTCAGGAAATCAAATACAAGATAAAACACCACCAGCCATTTTAGCTTTACAGGCCCAATAAACATCAGGGAAATGGTGTAATTGGGCAGTAAGGTTGCCGTAGCCACCACTATCGCCATAACACCTGCCGATGCACCGACAATTGAACTAACCTGCGCCGCATTTAAACTTGTAAAAGCAGGAAGCAGGTTTAAAGCCGCTACATAGAACAGCGCGCCGGCCAGGCCGCCCATTAAATATAAACCTATGGTGCGTTTGTTGCCCAGATACTCTTCAAAAATTTGCCCCATCCAGTACAGCCATAGCATATTAAACAGGATGTGGAAAATGCTTGCATGCATAAACATGTAGGTAACGGGCGTCCAGAAATGGATAAGTATATTGGGCAAATATGCCGAAAGCTTTAGGTATTTATCAGCGAATAAATATATGGAGCTATTGCCAAAACCTCTGAATAACTGCTCTAATACCGCGGGAATATTGATAGCCAGGTAAACTATAACATTAATGCCAATAAGCAGGTTAAGCCTATTGCCGGAGCGAAGCATTTTATACTGGATATTTTGCCAAAGAGTGCTCATAATAAAGCCGTATTACAAAGATAACTACTGTTATTAATAAAAATTGTTTGGTCGTTGTAGTCGCCAGATCTTAACTAATAAAAATCCAATCAATGCTCCCCCGAGATGGGCAAAATGCGCCACCGAATCGCCCGAAAACTGTTTCACACCTAAAAATAGCTCTACCACTACGTATACCGGTATGATGTATTTAGCCTTGATAGGTACCGGTATAAACAATATCATTAGCTCAAGATTTGGGAACAACATGCCAAATGCAATAAGTAAACCAAATATGGCTCCTGACGCACCAACTATAGGTGTGTTATAAATATCAAAAAGTTTTTGCGCATTTGCACCATATTCTAAATAAGATGACTGTAGCCCGGGATGATCAATCGTAAAACGGCCTATCAAACTGTGTACTTCTATCGCCTGTACCAATATTTGAAACAAAATGGCACCTACACCACACAGAAAATACAGGTTAAGGAATCTTTTATTACCGATGGAATATTCTACAATAGGGCCAAAAGAAAACAAGGCAAACATGTTAAAGAAAATGTGGCCCCAACCGCCATGCAGAAACATATATGTAATAAGTTGCCATAGTTTAAAGTAAGGCGAGTTAAAATAAAAGCCGCCTAACAGTGGCACTATTTTACTGTCATAAAGTTGCCCGAACAGTATAAATGGCAAAAAGCATATTACATTTATTATCAGCAGGTTTTTAACAACAGGTGTCAGGTTAGCAAAAGGAGATCTATTGTATCCGTTCATATATGTTTAGCCCGGGGCTATTTTTCAAATCGTTCAATTAATTCGTTCATAGTAAAGGTACTGATTACGGGCTTACCATTCAACGCCTGGTTGGGCGATTCACAAGCAAAAAGCTGGTCGATAAGTTGGTTCATTTCCTCCAGTGATAGCCTGGTGCCTGTTTTAATAGCGCCATTACGGGCCAGTGAACGGGCAAGGTTATCACGTTTATCTAATTTAAGGATAGCCAAATTGTTTTTAAAACCTTCCAGCAAATGTTCTAAAAGTTCAAGTTCACCTACGTTATTTAGCTCTGCTGGGATTCCTTCAACAACTACTGTATTTTTTCCAAACTCGCGGATGTCAAAGCCCAAAGCCCTGATATCAGGCAAAAGTTCTTTCAATAACTCAAAATCGGCACCGTTTAGTGTTACCGACTGCGGAAATAAACTTTGCTGGCTTACACCCGAATGGTTTTGTAATTGCAACAAGAAACGCTCGTACAAAATACGCTCATGCGCGGCCTGCTGGTTAATGAGCATAAAGCCCGATTTAATTTGCGATAGGATAAACCGGTTATGGATCTGGAACAGCTGCCGCTCACTGGGCTTGCTTACATCCTGCTCATCAACCGCTATGGTTTTTTCCTCGTGTATCTCATGCTGAAAAAGTGTTTCCTTTTTACTGATTTCATAAAGCGTATCCCAATTTTGCGGAATAGGATCTTTTTTATAACCGCCGCTGTCCCTTAAAAAAGGATGTTCCTGTTTGGGTTTCTCCTCTTTATTGGCAAAAGGGTTAAAGTTTGGGTTGAAGGAAATAGTAGGCGCGATGATCTCCTCCAATGGTTTTGGAGTGATCAGGTGCTCGATGCTGTTTTCCTGGTCAAAATCTAAACTCGGGGTAATGTTATATCTTCCTAACGACCGTTTTACTGCCGAACGGATAATGGCGTAAATAGCTTTCTCGTCCTGGTATTTGATTTCAGTTTTAGTGGGGTGCACGTTGATGTCGATCTTGGACGGATCAATATCGATGAACAGCACATAAAAGGGGAAGCAATCATCCGGTAGTAATTCCTCAAAGGCCGTTGTTACGGCGTGATTAAGATAGGAGTCGCGAATGAAGCGGTTATTTACAAAAAAGAATTGTTCGCCCCGGGTTTTACGGGCAAATTCGGGTTTGCCTACAAAGCCGCGAAGTTTGATGATGGTTGTATCCTCTTCAACCGGTACAAGGCGCTGGTTATAGTTATTACCAAACAGGTGTACAATGCGCTGTTTGAGGGTACTGCCGGGCAGGTGATAAACCTCCTGGCTATCATGGTGCAAGGTGAAAAAGATTTGCGGATGCGCCAGGGCTACACGCTGAAACTCGTCTATAATATGGCGCATCTCCACCGGGTTGCTTTTTAAAAAGTTACGGCGTGCAGGCGTATTATAAAACAGGTTTTTGACGGAGATTGATGTGCCGGTGTTAGCTGCACAAGGCTCCTGACTGATTACCTCCGAACCTTCGATAGTTATACAACTGCCCAGTTCGTCTTCATGGCGGCGGGTTTTAAGCTCAACCTGGGCAATAGCCGCGATTGATGCCATAGCCTCGCCCCTGAAACCCATGGTACGGATGGCAAACAGGTCATCGGCCTTGCGTATTTTTGAGGTTGCATGGCGCTCAAAGCACATGCGGGCATCAGTAAGGCTCATGCCGCAGCCATTATCAATAACCTGTATCAGCGATTTACCGGCATCCTTAATAATAAGCTGGATCTTGTCTGCACCTGCATCAATAGCGTTTTCAACCAATTCTTTTACTGCAGAGGCCGGTCGCTGAACTACTTCGCCCGCGGCAATCTGGTTGGCAACGGCATCCGGTAAAAGCTGTATAATATCTGACATCTAAAAAAAATTCCCTTCAATTTCTATTTCGATGCTAAATTAAATATTTGATGGCATAACTTTATCATTGGATAGTTGTATATACTTTTGCGGTTTGTTACAATTACAATAAACATACAATTACTTTATGAAGAGACTATTGCCCGCGCTGCTATTACTGGCAGCAGCCTGCAAACAGAAGGAATACAATGCCGATATGCTGGTGAAAAACGCGGTTGTTTATACCGTTGACAGTAATTTTACAACAGCAAGCGCATTTGTAGTAAGTGGAGGAAAAATACTTGCAGTAGGCAATGCCGATTCTCTTGAACAACAATACAATGCCCGCGAAGTGCTTGACGTGCAAGGCGCCGCGGTTTACCCCGGCTTCATTGACGCACATGCGCATTTTTATGAATATGGGATGGGCCTGCAGGAGGTAAACCTGGTGGGTACACATAGCTGGCCGGAAATTATCGACTCGGTAAAAACATATTCCGAGCGCAATACCGATGGCTGGATCATTGGTAATGGCTGGGATCAAAACGATTGGACAAACAAGCATTTTCCTGATAAAGCCAAGCTGGACTCATTGTTCCCGGTGCGCCCCGTGATACTTAGTCGTGTTGACGGTCATGCTGCTATAGCTAACCAGGCGGCGCTGAATATTGCCGGTGTTAAACCCGGACAAACCATTAACGGTGGAGAGATAGAAACCAATAACGGGAAGCTTACCGGCATACTGGTTGATAACGCGGTAGGCATTGTTACCCGCAAAATTCCGGAACCTACATCTGCTATGGTTGATACCGCCCTGCTTTCGGCACAAAGCAATTGTTTTGCTGTTGGCTTAACTACGGTTGATGATTGCGGGTTACCCTATACCATGGTAAATACCATTAACGAACTACAGCATAAAGGCGATTTGAAAATGCGCATGTATGTGATGCTGGCCGACAGGCAGGAAAATTACGATTATCTTTTTAAGCATGGTATTATCAAAACCCCTCATTTAAATGTAAGGGCTTTTAAAGTTTATGCTGATGGCGCCCTGGGTTCAAGAGGGGCTTGCCTGCTGAAACCCTATGCCGACTCGGCCAAATGGAACGGCTTTTTGCTGAGCAATCCTAAACATTTTGAAGAAATAGCGCCCAAAATAGCAGCCCATGGTTTCCAGATGTGTACACATGCCATCGGCGACTCGGCCGTGCGTGTGATGCTTAAAATTTATGCTGCTAACCTAAAAGGTAAAAATGATTTGAGGTGGAGGATTGAACACTCGCAAATTGTATCCCCGCAGGATATTGATAAGTTTGGTGAATACAGCGTAATACCATCGGTACAGCCTACGCACGCTACATCTGATATGTATTGGGCCGGAAAAAGATTAGGAAATGAAAGGCTTAAAACCGCTTATGCTTATAAACAATTGCTGAAGCAAAACGGCTGGATTCCGTTGGGTACCGATTTCCCGGTTGAGAATATTAACCCGCTTTATACGTTTTATGCAGCGGTTGAACGTAAAGATTTGAAAGGCTTTCCTGAAGGTGGTTTCCAGTCCGAAAATGCATTGAGCCGGATTGAAGCCCTAAAAGGTATGACCATCTGGGCTGCCAAAGCCAATTTTGAAGAAAAGGAGAAAGGCAGCATTGAGCCCGGCAAGTATGCCGACTTTGTGATTTTGAATAAAGACATCATGAAAGTAAAAGGCAGCGAGATCCCGACAACCAAAGTGACAAAAACCTATATAAACGGAGTTAAAGTATATGATAAAAAATAAATGGGGGCGTGTTCCTTTAGTACTACTGGGCTTTGCATTATTTAATAACGCTTGCGCGCAAAATCCGCCATTAACAGGGCAGGCCTTCATTGCCGAAGAAAGACTGGTTGGTAACTCAACCGTACTGCTTAATAATGCCTCTTATTTAATTCCCCTTCAAAAACTGGAGGATTTAAAAATAGCCAGCGTACATTTCAGTAATCAGTATACTGCTGTTTTTGATAGCCTGTTGAATAAATATAACAAGGTTGATCTGTTTGACGGCAACGCTTATTCAGGCAATAAAACACTGGCCAACCTCACGTCCGACCTGAAGTTTTATAATACCATTATAGTGCAAGTAAATGATGCCGATCTGAGCAACCCGGATCTGATAGATTTTATCAGTTCTAATCAAAAAAATAAAAATGTAATTGTAGCCGCTTTTGGCAATGGTGCTGTTTTGGGCAAGCTTGATGCTGTTACCGCCCCGGTAATTTGGACGGAGCGGGTATCGCAGGTATCGGCCATGTATAGCGCAGAAGCCATCTTTGGTGGGATAGGCATCTCGCAAAAGCTAACCAAAAATTACAGCTCTGTTTATAAAACGGGCATGGGTTTTATTACCGATAAAACCAGGCTGCAATATACTGTACCTGAAGAAGCTGGTATTAATGCCGCCAACCTGCAGGGCATTGACAATATCGCGCAGGAAGCTATCCGTGAACATGCTACCCCGGGTTGCGTTGTACTGGTAGCCAAAGATGGCAAGGTGATATTTAACAAAGCCTACGGGTATCATACCTATGATAATGTAATCCCCGATAAACTTACCGATATTTTTGATCTGGCCTCCATGACCAAGGTGTCAGCCACTACTATGGAAGTTATGCAGCTTACCGATCAGGGTAAGTTAAGCCTGGAGAAAACCCTTGGCGATTATATTCCGCTGGCGCGTAAAAGCAATAAGAACGATATTCAGATCCGCGAAGTGCTTATGCACCAGGCCGGTTTGATCCCGGATATCAAATCGTTTGAAAAGGTAAAACCTACGGATCATAGCACCGATTCATCAGCCGCTTATCCTACCAAAGTATCGGATCATTATTATTTGCGAAAAGATTATTACAAAGACATAATGTTTCCCGAGATGTTGAGCTCGCCGCTAAAAACGCGCGGACAATACGTGTACAGCGATGTGAGCATGCTGTTTATGCAGGAGGTAGTAGAAAATATTACCGCGGTGCCAATCAACGTGTATGTGCAGCAGCATTTTTATAACCCGCTGGGCATGCAAACTGCAGGTTTTTTGCCACTGTACCGTTTTTCGCCGGATAGGATAGTGCCTACCGAAAATGACAAGGAATACCGCATGTCATTGCTTGATGGTTATGTGCATGACCCAACGGCCGCACTTTTAGGTGGAGTTGCCGGGCATGCCGGTTTATTTGGCAGCGCCAATGATGTTGCCATACTGTATCAAATGGTTTTAAACCGGGGTAGCTATGGCGGTACACAATATTTTAAGCCAGAGGTGGTTGATTTGTTTACCTCCAAACAATCGCCGGTGAGCCGCCGTGGTTTGGGCTTTGATCGCTGGGATCCGATAGCCGATAGGCATTACCCATCAAAACTGGCATCAGACCAGGCTTATGGTCATACTGGTTTTACAGGTACATGCATCTGGGTAGATCCGAAATATAACCTGGTTTATGTATTCCTGTCAAACCGTGTAAACCCGTCGGTAGCCAGCAAATTGCTGAGCCTTAACATAAGGCCGAGGATTCAGGATGTGGTGTATGAAGCGATAGGTAAAGGCTTGTAAGAACAGGCAATAATATTAATAAGCGTCATTGCGAGGCACGAAGCAATCCCCTATTAGCAGGTCCGCCCTGTATAGTTTGAGATTGCTTCGTGCCTCGCAATGACGCGTTTGTCTTTTAAGCTTTTATAACGACGTCTAAAAATAAAGTCTTAACTTTATTTAATTCCGAAATCGAACATCCGTAATCCCAAATCAAACGATGCGCTATTTCACCATTCAGCCTCCGGCCGAGCTTGAACTTTATGTAAGGTTTTACTGGGTGCTTGAACATGAGCTTGGGGCTGATGAGCCGTCATATATTTACCGCTCCGTAGCTGATGGCTGCACCGAAATGGTGTTTCATTATCGCTCGATGTTTGATGAGTTGGGGAATAAAAACGGCGAAAATGCAGGTCCGTCGGGTATTCAGTTTCAAACCACACAATACCGGCGTTTTATTACAACGGAAAGCTTTGGCATTTTCGGCGCATATATTTATCCTTTCGCTGTGCCTTGTTTCTTTAATATTCCAAGCAGCCAAACCAGTAACCTTGCTTTTGATTTTGATACTTTTTTAAACAAGCCCGGCCGGGAATTGGAAGAACGAATTATGCTGGCGGCCGATAACTATAAGCGCGCGGAAATTCTATCCGAATTTTTAATAGCCCGATTACGTCGAAATGTATTAAAAGATAATCGAATGGCTACTGCGATCAGGGATGTGATCCATAATAAACAGTATAGAACGGTTACCCAATTGGCCGATGCTTATAATTTATCTGCAAGGCAATTTGATCGTAAGTTTAAGGAATACGCGGGTTTTAACCCAAAAACTTATATGCGGCTGGTTCGGCTGCAGGACGCGTTGCGACAATACAATACCGATAAATCACTAACACAGATAGCTATGGAATGTGGATATTATGATCAGTCGCACTTTATTCATGATGTAAAAGAGTTTACGGGCTACCATCCGGGCTTTTACTTTTCGGGGAAAGCCGAGGGAACAGAATACCGGAATATATAATGTCCGGTTTTTACAATTTTAAGAATTGGGAGAGGCCTAATTTTGAGTAAAATATCAACAAGCTATGGCAACAATAAACATTCCCGAAAATTACCAGGCAGTAATGCCTTACCTCATCGTTAAAAACGCCGCCCAATTTATAGCCTTTACCCAAAAAGTTTTCGGCGCGACGGAGCAGTTTAAAACCATGCGCGATGAGCATACCATTATGCACGCCGAGGTGAACATTAATGGCAGCACCATTATGTTTGCCGATGCTACCGAAACCTATCATCAGCAAAACGCCGGTATGTTTGTATACGTTGAAAGCTGCGACGAAACCTACCAGAAAGCACTCGACAATGGTGCGGAAAGTATTATACCCCCGGCCGATCAGTCATACGGTAGAAGCGCTGGTGTAAAAGATTCGTTTGGGAATACCTGGTGGATTACTAATCCGTTGTAAGAAACATTTAGTCGCCCATTAACTCATAGATCTCGACAGATTGTTTATCGGTACTTAACGCGATGACAGCGTATAAATCTCCTTTTTTAGGGATCCGGTAGTACCAGGAGCCTGCCCTGTTTTGGATAAAAGTCGTGAATTGCGAGTAGTATTTATGCTCGAACGGATATAATTTGAAGATCTGCTCTCCCTCGCTTTTATCAACCATAATATGGGCGTACCATTGAAAATGATCGTTCCTGACCGATTTTATTTTATAGTGATTAGCGTGGGTATAAGCGCTGATCTGGTTGTCGTCGAATCTCGAAGCTTCGTAATATATATAGCTAAATAATGCAACAAAAAATAAGACAAAGCAAAGTAAAAGGACTTGGATTTTATTCATGTTTAAGGCCGGGTTTAGGGCACTAAAATATCAAATTGCTTTTTATAAAATAATTTATGGAAATTAACATCGCGCCTGCATCTTATCCATAAATTATCAACTATGAAAAAACTTATTACGGTATTAATTGCTGTTTTCAGTATATCAATTGCGATGGCGCAATCTGATAGTGTTCATGCCGTAAAAAGCTTTTATGCAGATAATGCGCCGGATTCTATTTATCATCATTTACCTGATGCAAAGGAAAACACACCTACATATATTGTCAATAACAACATTATTTCTAATTTAAATTCAATTGATCCAAATACCATAACGGGAATAGAAGTATTAAAAGATAATGCACGGATCCCTGATAATTTCAAAAACCTCAATAAGTATGGACTGGTAAAGGTCAATCTAAAAGCAGACATCAAAATAGAAACCAAATCATTTAAAGCAATTGGACAATGGCTCAATATGAAAGGGCCGGTTAAATATGCCGTTGACGGTTTTTTTATTGATGATGAAAATATATTAATAGCCACAGATTCTATTTTGGGTATAGATGTGATCTCAAATAAATTTAATAAAGCGGAAGCAGGTGCAACTATAAACGTATGGACATTAAGCCCTGCAAATCGTAAAGGGCTTTTACAAGTAAAGCGGCCTACTGATAAACCGGGTGTTATTTATATAAGATAGATCCGATATGAAATTAATTATATTTTCATTGATATTGATTTTCTCCGGATCGATAAAACAATATCACGAGGAACAGCTCCATATTTATGTAGGTAAAAAGCATGACAAATATTTGGGGTGCTTAAATTGCAGTAAGGATGAGTCAAAATCCATTTGGAGCCCCTTTGGAGATTACGGCTCCAGGCATATGCCGAATGCTATTTGGAATGAACTTGGAAAATATGGGAGTGCTAATAGTCAATATTCCCCTTTTAACAACGATGCCAAGTATCCTCCCATTATTTTAGACAATCATAAAAGGTTCTGTGGATATTTGACTGTAAATAAAAATAATCAGCAACGCAGCAAAAATTACCTTGCTGAGCAAATTTGTGATGATATTGACCATATCCGGGAGGATATAGCGAATTGGTATAGCTGGGCTATTGATAGGAACTATTAGGTGTCAAAATAATTTTATTTCATTTAAAATCTTTTTCTTTGCCGGTCGTCATACTATAGTATATGTACGCCTTTATTTTAGCACTGCACTCCCTTATTCGCTGGTTTGTTTTGGTCAGCCTGCTTTTTGCCCTGTATCGCGCTTATACCGGATGGCTGGGTAATAAAACGTATTCCAAATTAGATAATCGTGCCCGAATCATCGCGGCAACAGTTGCACACATCCAACTGGTTGTGGGACTTTGGCTATATTTTATAAGCCCGGTAGTAAGTTATTTTTTGAGCCATTTTAAAGAAGGAGTGCAAAATCGTCAGATAAGATTTTTCGGCATGGAGCACATCACCATGATGCTTATAGGTATTACGCTGATCACCATTGCATCAGCCAAAGCAAAAAGAAAAACAACCGATCAGGAGAAATTTAAAACCCTGGCTATCTGGTTAACCATTGCCTTGTTGGTGATACTGAGTTCAATCCCATGGTCGTTTTCGCCACTGATCAGCCGCCCATTGTTCAGGCCGTTTTAAACTTTTGTGTTGCTGACAAACGAAGCATCTTCCTCATTTTATATAGCGGCTCTGCCTGGCGAAGAAGATCCTTCATGCCTACCCATGGCATAATTAAAACCGGATGTTTTTCGCAGCAGATCAGCTTCGGGTGAAAACGGGCAGAACAATGCGGGGAATGTGCGGCTGCAGGGGGCATAGCAAGTTTTTGCAGAAGCTGGGGATAGGGCGAATCGGGGCAAAATAATTGCAGCCCGTGGTTCTGTTCGTTTTGCAGGGCAAAGGCCGTGAGGTGGGTTGGAGCGTAGGGTGCGCGCAAAGAAGCCTTTCTGCTGCAAGCCTTTTTGGGTACTTTTGAGGCTACAAAAGTGCCTGGCCTCGCGCGGCCAAGAGCGCGACGATGTAAGTTCACTACAACAATAAGTCGTTACCTGCCTATCGGGGATTGCTTCGTGCCTCGCAATGACGCCGCGGATATGTCATTTGACTTTTACCGATCTCTATTTTATACCACTCAGCATGACAAGGCTCAAAATCCGAAATCGAACATCCGAATTCACAAAATCTGGTTAAACTCCAACCTTTCACCATCCGGCCCGGTGATGTTAAAATATTTACAGCCGTTTTTCCAGAATTGTAGAAATACGGGTTCGGGTTCAAGGATATTTAGGCCTGCTTCTTTAACGGTTTTATAGGTAAGGTCGATATCATCTACATCAAAGGCTACATGGTCTACATGGCCGTTTGATCGCGCGCGAATCTCAGCTAATGAAACTTCGGGAAGCTGATACAATTCCATGATCATGTTGCCGCGCTGCATCATGATGCAGGTGCCACTGCCGCCATTATCCGTAAACGGGGCCTGCATTACGTTGTTGAAGCCGAGTCTGCTGTAAAATTGCTGTGATACTTCAATGTTGGTTACCGGTATACCTATATGTTGTATGCCGTTAATTGCTAAATTTATAACGTTTGCCATGTTGATAATCAGCTATTTGTTTGAGCTTCTAATATACAGTTAAACACAGGTAATAAACTTAAATTAAGAAGCTGTTGGTTGATATTATCATCCGGCCATCATTTTACACAGCCTTAACACATTTGATGTAAATTGCTGTTAAACTTGCACCAATTAAAACATATTCATATTAATGAAAATCGGAATTGTTTGTTACCCAACCTTTGGCGGAAGCGGGGTTGTTGCCACTGAACTTGGTAAAGCCCTTGCAGACCGTGGTCACCAGGTACATTTTGTGACCTATAACCAGCCGGCCCGGTTGGATCTCTTTTCCGAAAACCTGTTCTATCACGAAGTTTCGGTTTCTAACTATCCGCTGTTTGATTTTCCGCCCTATGAGCTGGCCCTGGCAAGCAGGCTGGTTGATGTGGTGCGTCATGAGCAGTTGGATGTACTACATGTGCATTATGCTATCCCCCATGCTTCGGCCGCTTTTATGGCTAAGCAGATCCTGATGACCTATGGCATTTATATCCCGGTAGTAACTACGTTGCACGGTACCGATATTACCCTGGTTGGTAAGGACCGTACCTTTAAGCCGGTTGTTACTTTTTCTATCAACCAAAGCGATGGGGTAACCGCGGTATCGCAAAATCTTAAGGACGATACCTATAAGTTTTTTGATATTAAGAAGGATATCCTCGTGATTCCTAACTTTATTGATCTTACCAGGTTCAGCCTTAAACCCAAAGATCATTTTAAGAAGGCTATTGCTCCGTCGGGCGAAAAAATCCTGGTACATACCTCCAACTTCCGTAAAGTAAAACGTACCGAGGATGTAGTGAAGATCTTTGCCAAAGTGATTAAAAAGATCCCATCTAAGTTGTTGATGGTGGGCGATGGTCCCGAACGCTCTATGTGCGAACAGCTTTGCCGCGATTTGGGGGTTACCGATAACGTACGCTTTTTGGGTAAACAGGATGCTGTTGAAGAAATCCTTTCTGTATCGGATCTGTTCCTGATGCCATCACAATCAGAAAGTTTTGGTTTGGCAGCGCTGGAAGCGATGGCTTGTAAGGTGCCGGTAATCAGCAGTAACGCGGGCGGTTTGCCCGAATTAAATGTTGACGGTGTAACAGGATTTTTAAAAGAACCAGGCGATATTGACGGTATGGCCGAAAAAGCAATATTTATTTTGGAAGATGAGGAACGTTTAGCTAAATTTAAAGAAAATGCGCTGGCGCACGCCAAAGAGTTCGAATTGTCTACCATTTTGCCCAAGTACGAGAACTTTTATTTAGAAGTAATTGAGCAAAATAAAACAAAGGCTGTTTAACCAACAGTTGTAATAAACCTGATACAATTCTAAAAATATTCTTAAAAAGTTAAATTTTATCGGTTTCGTTAATTAATTTAGTTTTTCACTCCTAAAAGTTAAAACTTATGGCAAAGCACACACTAAAAAGCGGACAACTCCTTAAGTACATCGGAAAGAAATGGAAAAACCTGCATATAGGTCATCCATTAAAATTTATGGGGTACGATGAGAATAGTTTCGCCGACATCTGGGTGGAATACCAGGGTAAATTAATGCTTCTGGCTCTGAAGGATGTGGAAACACTAAGCATTGCTTAAGTAGAATAACTTGAGCCGGCTGGCTCAAACCGGCCTGGAAAAATAGCCTTACTCATGCACACGTGCTAAGTAAGGCTATTTTGTTTTGTAGATTTTAGAATCCCCTATTCAGAGTAATAATCCATAAAAGATAGTTAGAACATTTTAAATGTATGGATTGTGCGATTCCCTCCCCTGGGAGGGTGTAGGGAGGGGTTTCAACGACAGGCCCGGTCTGTTGACAAGACGCGTAAACCCCTCCCTGCCAGCACACAATCCTAACGCGCCCCTCCCAAGGGAGGGAGTTGTCAATTCACGGGCTATTACTGTCTCAATGGGGAATCACACATCTTGTACTTTTAAAACTTTTGTTTTAGAAAAAAAGAAACCTATATTAGCATCACAAAAGGAAATGGTGTCTTCCTACTTAACCGCCCTAAAAAGCTGATGGCGCCTACAGATAATTAACTCACAGGCTTTTGTCCTGTGCTAATTTTTTGTGGGTAAATAAATATCAGCAATATGCAAAACCAACTTTTTTCTTCGCAACATTTCGCAATCCTAAAAAATGCCCTCCGGTGGACGGTCATTATCATTCCTATAGCTGTAGTTATTGGCAGTGCTGTGGCTTTGTTCCTGTGGCTGTTGAGTTGGGCTATTCATTTCAGGTTTGCACATAGCTGGCTCTTGTACCTGTTGCCGCTGGCGGGTATAGCTATATTTTTTTTATACAAGCTTTTGGGCGGCTCTGCCGAAAAGGGGAATAATTTAATTATCGACGAGATCCATAATCCAGGCGGAGGGGTGCCTAAACGGATGGCGCCGCTGGTATTAATTACCACCATTATTACACACCTGTTCGGCGGCTCGGCCGGGCGCGAGGGCACGGCCGTGCAAATGGGTGGCAGTTTAGCCCAAATGATAGGTAAGTGGCTTAAGCTGAATGATGCCGATACGCAAACGGTGCTTACCGCAGGAATAGCAGCAGGCTTCGGGGCGGTGTTTGGTACGCCATTAACCGGCGCTGTTTTTGCTATGGAAGTATTAACCATTGGCCGGGTACAGTATAACGCACTGCTGCCCTGCCTCATAGCCGGTATAGTTGGCGATGTAACTGTGGCTGCCTGGGGCGTTCATCATACGCCCTATCATATCGATATTATCCCTCTTATCCCGCACTGGTTTTCGGGTTATATCTCAACCGATCTGTTGATGATCATGAAAACGATAGTAGCGTCAATCGCTTTCGGCCTGGCCAGTTACCTGTTTGCAAAAATGGTGCATGGTATTAAAAGCTTTTTTACCAAATACGTAAAAACGCCCTGGCTTATTCCTTTTATCGGCGGCTTGATCATCATCGCGCTTACTTACATTAACGGAAAACCCGATTATTTAAGCTTAGGTGTGGATGCCGAACATTTGGGTGCTATTACTATTCCCTCGGCTTTTCATGCCGGAGGCGCTGATACCTGGAGCTGGCTCTGGAAAACAATTTATACTACCATAACGCTTGGCACCGGTTTTAAAGGCGGCGAAGTAACACCGCTGTTTTATATTGGCGCTACTTTGGGAAATACGCTATCCGGCTTGTTGGGTGCGCCGGTAAGTTTGTTTGCCGCTTTAGGCTTTATCGCTGTTTTTGCGGGAGCAACCAACACGCCGCTGGCTTGTACGTTTATGGGGATAGAACTTTTTGGGGGCGAGCATGCCCTGTTATTTGCCGTTGCATGCTTTACAGCTTACCTTTTCAGCGGGCACACAGGTATCTACGGTTCGCAAAGAATTGGTGTAACCAAACTCAGTGATGATCCGGCTGATGACAAAACACTTTCCGACGCGATGAAAAAGCGCAGTTATTTATACCAGAAACTGGCAAAATACAGTCCATTAAAAGGAAACGATTAAGATTTACCTGGTAGCTGTCACTACGATATAAGGTGATAACAGTTTTGATTCAACCGGGATAATTTTGGTGAAAACCTTGCCTGCTACCCAAACCAGTTTGGTAATTGCCTTAGCAATGGCAGGTTTGTTAGCCTTATCTTCCAGCCAGACAGAAAATTTGCCGTAGTAATATGCTTCAACATTTTTCAGCCCAAGCTCTTTACAGTAGCCGGCCAGTAAGGCAGGGTTCATGCTGCTGATGTTGTGCTTTTCGTAGTTGTTAAGGTCGTAATTGCGTTGTATCCATCCGTTAACACCGGTGAAGTTAGGCAGGGTAATGAACAGCGTGCCACCCGGTTTCAGGAAAGACAGGTGTTTTTCGATGATGCCTTTGGTATCGTTAAAATGCTCAATCAACCCGCATGAAAGCACCAGGTCATATTCGGTTTCGGGTTGATATTTGAACAGGTCGCCTTCAATAACCGCGACATCTTTATCGTCAAGCTGATTGGCGTCCAGCACATCCTTCAAAACTTTAGGGTGAACATAAAAATCAAACAGGGTGGTTTTTAACCCGAAATACTTCTTCAAAAAAATAGCGAAATAACCCGGAAAACCACCAAGCTCAATGGCCGACGCTGGTTTGTTGGCATCCGTAATGTTTTTTAGCAGCTTATGAAAAGTATAATTAGCCGGCACATTAAATGCCAGGTCTTTTTTTGATTCCCAGTAACCGGCCCAAAATGCCTTGTCGGTGAGTTCGTTGCTCATGGGTGCAAATGTATAAAAAGTAGGCAGTATTCAGTTTGCAGTTGAAAGTTCATTTAGTAGTCATCGAGTTAAAGCAAAGTATGTTTTAGAAATATTAGGGATATCTTTAAATTAATCGGTTTGTATAAGATTATATGCCAAAAACATTTGTTGTAGGAGACATTCACGGGTGCCATGATGAGCTTATAGCGCTTGTTAAAAAGATAGGCTTAACCGATGAAGATACCCTCATTTCGGTAGGCGATATAGTTGACAGGGGCAATAAATCGAAAGCGGTTTATGAGTATCTTAAGTATCGCCCGAATACCAAAGTGCTGATTGGCAATCATGAAAGAAAACACCTAAACAGTGTGCTGAGCTACGCGCAGGAAATTGTCAAAGTGCAATTCGCGGAGGACTATCAATCGTTTTTAGATTGGTTAAGTGCACTTGGTTATTATTATGAAACAGAGGAAGCTATTATTGTTCACGCAGCTTTTGAACATGACAAGGCTTTGGATCAGCAAAAAGAAGAGGTATTGAGCGGGGCGACAGCAGGCGATCGCTATTTAGAAAAAAAATATCTGCCTGAAACTTACTGGAGTGAATATTACAAAGGGGAGAAGCCTGTTATTTATGGCCATCATGTGGTCGGTGATGTGCCCCTGATAAAAAACAATACTTACGGCATCGACACCGACGCATGTCATGGCGGTTTTTTGACAGCCATCGAGCTGCCGGGCTTTATTGTTCACCGGGTAAAAGCAAAACAAGATTATTGGAAAAGTGAGCAGAAGATATGGCAAACAACCGTTCTGAAATCTAAAGACTGGCCTAACATGGAGTTTATCACCATCAGAAAACAATTGGAAAAGCTATCGTTTGTTGATGAAGCAGAAGCTCTGGTGTTTTTAAATAACGTGGAAAAATGGATAACTGCGCTGGAGAATTTAATCCCGGGATTAAAGGCCCGGATAGATTTATTCACGTTAGAATTATTGAACACCCACCAGGAGCAATTTAGTATAGAGGCAAGCAAGCTTGATTTCAAGACATTCGTTTTTAAGAGCAAAGCAAATAATTTAAAACTTGATGATCTGAAGAAAGGGCTCAATACCCCCCCTTAAAATCATGCAGATAGCTGATCGGTTAGATATCGATTATCCTGTTATCCCGTGAATAGACTGACCTTTATTGCGGCAATTTGTTGATCTGTGGCGCTAATATATTCCTTTTGCATAGTGCCGTCTGTTTTCCATTCTTACAGCCATAGTTCACTTAGTTTATCCGGGAATAAATTACAATCATCCGGGAATTAAACATAGATATGCTAAGCCAATGAATAAGCAACTTTGTGTAATTAATTAAACAACAGTGTAATAGCTGTATTGAATTTAACAAGATGAGCAATGAACTTATTCCTACAATCAAACTTGATGAAGTAATTGAGCTTGGTTTGCAAGTGGTTGACTATAGAAAAGCAGGCGATCTTCATTTTCTTAAAAGCCCTCACCGCAACGAACATTATCTTTTTGTGTTGGTAAAGGAAGGTAACCTGAAACTCATCGTTGATTCACATGAGGTGTTGATACCCGCTCAATCTGTTTATTATATTTTGCCGGGCCAGGTAATGCAGCATTTTGATACCGAAGCCGATGCCTACGTTATTGCTATTGATGCCTTTTTGCTTCATCAAACTTATAAGTTTATCCTTGATGAAGGTTGTTTTGCTCAAACGCCGGTTGCAATAAATCCGTTAAAGGCCGGAAGATTGCAAACTGCTATTTCGTTATTGCTTGCCGAGGTCACAGATAAAAGCTTTAATAGTTTTAAAGAGCACGTTAAACGCGGTTTAATAGATGCGGTAGCAGGTATGTTTACCGGGGAATATGCTGATAGCACAATAGCGCATGGAAGAAAGGATTCGAGCGCTGTCAGGATCACTACGGCATTTAAAAGGTTGATTTTTGCGGAATATAAAACATTAAAGAAGCCCTCATCATACGCCTCGGCATTGCATATATCTACTCCCTATTTGAACGAGGCAGTTAAAGAGATTTCAGGTAACACAGTTAGTTATTGGATCCAATACATGATCATGATAGAGGCAAAACGCCTGCTGATCTACACCGATAAAACCATTAAGGCCATTGCTTACGAGCTGGGCTATGCCGACTATACCTATTTTTCAAGAATGTTTATTAACATGGTAAAAATGTCGCCTATGGCTTTCCTGAAAAAATACCGCTAATTGTACATGTGTTTCCGCTATTCGTACATTGTTTTAAACTTAAACAGTTTGTTGCTTTGTGATAAATCAAACCATTATAAAACAACAGATTAACTATGGGAAACTTAAAAAATGTCGTTCTCGTGCATGGCGCGTTTGCCGACGGTTCGGGCTTTAAAGCCCTTTATCAAATCCTTACCCAAAAAGGATATAATGTATTGGTTGTACAAAACCCGCTAAGCTCATTGGAAGATGATGTAAAAGCAACACACGTTGTATTAGACAAAATTGGCGGACCGGCCATTCTTGCCGGACACTCATGGGGTGGCGCTGTTATCACCGAAGCAGGTAACCATCCAAATGTGGCCGCACTGGTATATATTGCGGCATTTCAGCCGGATAACGGCGAGTCGGCATTACAGTGGCTGCAAACTGCGCCTCCGGCACCTGAAAACGGTGTGCTGCCTCCTGATGAAAAAGGTATTGTATATTATGATAAAGACAAATTTCACGCAGGGTTTTGCGCCGATATCGATGCCGACGAAGCTGCTTTTATGTATGCCTCGCAAGGAGCGTTTTATGCAAAAGGTTTTGTTACACCAATAACAGACGCGGCCTGGCGGCATAAACCAACCTATGGTTTGATAGCCACAGAGGATAAAAGCATCAACCCGGATATTCAGCATACGATGTACAAACGGTCAAACACCAAAGTTACCGAGGTAAAAGGCAGTCATGTGATTTTCATGTCGCAGCCGGAAATAGTTGCCGGAGTGATCATTGAAGCAGCACAAAAAGCTTCTGAAGCGTAAAAAACAGTTAGTACTATATAAACATCCGCATGCATTAAAACGTATGCGGATGTTTTATTTAAAACCTCATCAATCTGCCCTATATTTATCAGCAAAAACGTTCAATGAAGTTAACCGTATCAGATCATAAAACCGGGGGAGATCTATTATTGCTCAGCGGGGAGGAAAGTTTTGATCGCTTTTTTTACACCCGGGATAAGGCAAAGAAATATTTTACCATAGCCTGGAACAGGGGCGGGCAGCAAATTATCAATATAGACGGCACCAATCACGTATTCAACACAAATACATTGCTGCCGCTGATGTTCAATCAGTCGTTTACTTTCGAGAAACCTGCAGATATTGTTGCCTGGCAGTTTAACCGTGAATTTTACTGTATAGTTGATCATGATACCGAAGTAAGCTGTGTGGGCTTCCTTTTTGGTTTAGGCGATTTGTTATTCATTCCCCTGGATGATCCTAATGCTTTAAAACTTAAAGTATTACTTGATATTTTTACCCAGGAACTGCATATTAAAGATAGGATCCAGAACGACATGCTGATTATGCTGTTAAAGCGGTTGATCATTATGGTGACGCAGATGGCCCGCACAGAATATATCCCCACAGAGAATAACCAGGATCAAAAACTGGATATCTTCCGGAAATTTAACCTGCTGGTCGAAATGAATTTCAAAAACGAGCATTCGGTTAATTTTTATGCGGGGCTGATGAATAAATCGCCCAAAACACTATCGAATATTTTCTCGCTTTATAACGATAAGACCCCTCAGCAAGTGATCCAGTCGCGTATTATTGTTGAAGCCCGGCGGTTACTTAGCTATACTACCAAATCGGTTAAGCAAATTACGTATGAACTGGGTTTTGAAGATCCGGCCTATTTCTGCAATTTTTTCAAACGGCATACCAAACAGTCGCCTGCCGAATTCAGAAGTGGAAAAACACAGCCTGTATTGGCATAATTAAAGCTTTTTTTAGTTTAAGCCGGTAAATTATTTGCCGGCTTTTTCATTTTTACAAGGGTTGTTTAATCCCCCGGGAAGAAATTACAATCTTTCGGGAACTGGCGACATTTCGCACCTGCCACATTTGGGGCACTTTTGTATTGTTAAATCAAACACAACATTTAAAAACAAAACAATATGAAAACTCCATCATTTAAAAACAGTATCAAAGCAGGTTTGCTTAGTCTTGTATTAGCCCTTGCAACAGTTTTAGGTTTTAAATCATCAGTACAGGCACAGGCCGTTAAAAATGTGGTATTGGTTCACGGCGCATTTGCCGATGGATCTGGCTATAAAGCGTTATTTAACGAACTTACCAAAAAAGGATACAATGTTACTGTGGTACAAAACCCACTATCTTCTTTAGAAGACGATGTTAAAGCTGTAACAGTTGCGCTTGACAAACAGGATGGCCCTGCTATACTGGTAGGACATTCATGGGGTGGCGCGGTAATTACCGAAGCCGGTAACCATCCAAAAGTAGCAGCCCTTGTTTATATTGCGGCCTTCCAGCCAGATAAAGGCGAATCAGCCCTGCAATGGTTGCAGACTGCTCCTCCAGCTCCTGAAAATGGCGTATTAGCACCAGATGACAAAGGCATAGTTTATTATGACAAAGCTAAATTTCATGCAGGTTTTTGTGCCGATATCAGCAAAGAAGAAGCCGATTTTATGTATGCTTCACAGGGCGCCTTTTATGCTAAAGGATTTGTTACCCCTATCACTAATCCAGCCTGGAGAAATAAGCCAGCTTACGGCATAGTTGCTACCGAGGATAAAAGTATCAACCCAGATATCGAACGTGCAATGTACAAACGCTCAAATACCATAATAACCGAAATAAAAGGCAGCCACGTGGTATTTATGTCTCAACCAAAAGCAGTTGCCGCAGTAATTATCAAAGCAGCAGAAAATGCTGCTGCTAAAAAATAAATTAACAACATTTTTCAAATAGCAAGAAGCTGTATGTTTTATGAACATGCGGCTTTTTTGATTTATACGAAACTTCCTTTTGGGGAAGCTGTAGGCACACATCTCCAGTTTCTTGCGCCGTTAGGTGCTACCTGTTTGTAGAATAGAATTTCAAAACATTTATTTTGCACCGTCGGTGCTCCCCTATCATCGATGTTTATAATTAATGTCGAGAGGGTAGCCTCTACGAGGCAAAAAATTATTAGCGTTATTTTTCTACAAATGGGTATCCCCTCCGGGGAACTTGAAAGTAATAAGACTGCTTACAAACAATAACTCATAGCATTAATAGAAAACCATACCCTCTGCTACCGCAAGGTACAGCCTGGTGGTAGCGGAGTAGCCCTCCACGTCATTGCGAGGCACGAAGCAATCCCGAACTACACAGGGCGAGCCTGCTAATCGGGGATTATTAATAATTATAATTTCTTTTATAGCTATTAATGAGCTCCATCCTGCCGGTTGTCTTCGTGCCTTATAATGACGTCATTGTAAGTTGTTGATTATTAATGATATTTTTTAATTCAATTTTGTAAATATGGGCGTTGCCTGCGGCCCGTGCTATACGCTCATACTACACAGGCATTAGCCACAAGGCCGGTATCCGCTCCTATCACTAACGCTACCCCGCACACCATCGCTAAAATATATGCTATACGTCATCTCGTTTTTTTTCAGGCTCGCCTGATGGTTACTCGCAATGACGTTTTACGTAGGATTTATGGCTTACCCTTTGAAATTCCTCCGCTACCGCCAGGCTGTGCCTTGTGATAGCAATAGGCCATTTATTGCTGCAAACTGCCACTGCCTACTGTAAACTCTTAAAACTATATCCTTCCTTACTCCAAACTTCTAAAGCCCTTGGCAATACATACTCCAAGCGCTTAAAGGCTTTGATGCTGTCATGAAATACCACCATTGATCTGGCTTCGGTATGTTTAAGCACGCCTTTTAAGCAGTCTTCGGGTTTCAGGGCGATATCAAAATCGCCGCTGAGCACATCCCACATAAAAATATTCAGATCTGGTTTGGCCGCTTTCAACGCACGGACCTGCTCCCTTTTTATCCTGCCATAAGGGGGCCGGAACAAGGGTGTATCCAGCAATTTATCGGCCTGCAAAAAATTATCGAGATAGGTTTGCGTGTCGGTTTTCCAGCCTTTAAGGTGGTTGAATGTGTGATTGCCAATAGCGTGACCATCGGCTTTTACCTGTTCAAAAATATCGGGGTGTTTGCGTACATTGTCGCCAATGCAAAAAAAGGTGGCTTTAGCATTATATTGTTTTAAAATATTTAATACAGCCGGTGTAACAATTGGTATAGGGCCGTCGTCAAAAGTGAGATAAATGCAACGGTCAGTTGATCTTATATCCCATGTTAGTTCGGGATAGAGCTTTTTCAGCAGCCAGGGAGTTTTAACCAGGTACATACAGATGAGGTAGTTTGTGTTTTATCCCTATTAACAACATTTAACAAAAATAAACACTGCAATGTAATGAACAGTTGCTTACCATTGTATAGAAAAACCTTATGAAACTAAAATTACTACTATCAGTTAAAGCAACGCTCATTTGCACAATTATATTTTCGGTATGCGGCTTTAATGCCCGCGCGCAGGAAGTAATAGGCCTGCAAAAAGCAGTAGATCTTGCCCTTGATCGCAACCTTACCATTAAACAAGCCGAGTTTACAGCAGCCGTTACCAACGAAGACCTTAAACAGTCGAAATATAACCAGCTGCCCAATTTAGGTGTAAGTCCGCAGGGTGCGTTTAATTTTGGACGTAATATCGACCCTTCAACCAACCAGTTCAGCAACCAGCGTATTTTGGCAGTTAACGGTAACTTTAACTCGCAGGTAACCTTGTTCCAGGGTGGCCAGTTGCGCAATACAGTGATCCAGAACAAGATCTTACTTGATGCCGATAAAACCAATGTGGCCAAAGTAAAAAACGATCTGATCCTGAACGTAGTTACCACCTATCTGCTGGTATTAACTAACCAGGACCTGGTAACAGCAGCTCAGCAACAAATTGATGTATCCAAAATAGCCTTAGACCGTGCCCAGAAAAATTTCGACGTAGGTAACCAAACCCTTGCCGATCTGTCACAGGCCAAAGCACAGCTATCAACCAACGAGCTTAACTATACCAATGCCGAAAATCAGTTGGAGCAATCACTGCTGACTTTAAAGCAATACATGGAAATGGATCCGGGAACGGATATTAAAGTTGAAAGGCCGGATATCAGCAAGCTCAATAATGTACAAACCGTTTATAATGCTCAGGAAGTTGTAAAAACGGCACTTGCCGTAAATCCCGATGTGTTATTGGCCGAGCAACGCCAAAAAGCTGCAGCGCAGGGTGTTAAAGTAGCCAAAGGTGCCTATTATCCATCAATAGTGTTGTTTGGTGCCGCCGGATCATATTTTTCGGATGCAAAAAATGTTCCTTTTAGCAGAACCTTTACAGGAGCTTTTGATACTATCGGAACGGTTTTTAATAACGGGCAACGTGTAATTACACCCGTTTATCAATATGCATACAAAAGCAACCCTTTTTTCAGGCAGCTAAAAGATAATTTTAATCAAAGCTTAGGTGTAAGCTTACAGATCCCGATATTTAACAGATTTGCAACACGTACGGCGGTACGCAAAGCCAAACTGCAAAACCAAAATGCGGAAGTTACCGCGCAGTTGGCCCGTAATAACCTGAGTAAGATCATTTACCAGGCGGTATGGGATTTGCAGGCTGCCGACAAGCGTTATGTATCTGCTACGCAAACCTATAATGCAAATAAAGACGCGTTTAACATTATACAGCAACGATATACTGTAGGTTTGGTTAACTCACTTGACTACAATACATCATTAACCAATCTCAATAAATCGCAGTTTGATATGATTGAGGCACAATATCAGGTGGTTTTCAGAAGCAAGGTCATTGACTATTATTTAGGTAACCCTATAACACTATAATAAAATCTTAACCGTAAAATATCCAAATTCACCGTCATGGGAAAAACTACTAAATATATTCTGATAGGTCTTGGCGCCCTGATTGTCCTGCTGATTGTTGCTAAGGCAACGGGCCTGATAGGTAAGCCTGCGCTAACCCAGGTAGCTACCGAAAAGGCCGAAACACGTGAAATAAATGAAACTGTATCGGCCAGCGGAAAAATTAAACCGCATGTTGAGGTTAAGATAAGCCCGGAAGTATCTGGTGAGGTGGTTGAACTGCCAATTAAAGAGGGTGATGTGGTAAAAAAAGGCCAGCTGCTTTGTAAGATCAGGCCAGATATTTTAAAATCAGGTTATGACCGTGCTATCGCGTCATACAATACGCAAAAAGCAAGCGTAGGTAATTCAAACCAGATGCTTAAGCAAGCCGAAGCCACCTATAATAACCAGGCAGGTATCTACAAACGCAGTAAAGAGCTTTTTGATAAAAAGGTATTAACCATTTCGGAATTTGAAAATGCCAAAGCCGCGTACGAAGGTGCTAAAGCATCCCTTGAGGCTGCTAAACAAAACGTGGTAGGTTCGCAATATGGTTTGGCCCAGTCGCAGGCATCGGTTAAGGAAGCGCAGGATAACCTGGCAAAAACTACTATTTATTCGCCGGTTGATGGTGTGGTTTCAAAACTATCCGTTGAAAAAGGTGAGCGCGTTTTAGGTACGCAACAATTTGCCGGTACCGAAATCATGACAATTTCCGATTTAAGCAAAATGGATGTTAACGTTGATGTGAATGAGAACGACATTAACCGTATTTCGCTTGGCGATTCGTCAAAAATTGAGGTCGACGCGTTTTTAGGCAAGAAATTTACCGGTGTGGTAACTGAAATAGGAAGCTCGGCAAACGTAGTAGGTACATCTGCCGACCAGGTAACCAACTTTACCGTAAAAGTGAGGATCAATGCTGAATCGTATGTTGCTTTGTTAAAGAAAACTGCTGATAACCCATCGCCTTTCCGTCCGGGATTAACGGCTACTGTTGATATCAGCACTAACTCTGCTAAAGCATTGTCGGTACCAATTCAATCGGTAACCACCCGTGAGGAAAAGAAAGAAGAAAATGGTCCACCTAAAGCAGATGACGATAAGAGCAAGCCACAGATCAGCCCGATAGCTAAGGAGTATGTGTTTGTGTTGAATGCTGGTAAGTTGAAACAGGTACAGGTAACCACCGGTATCCAGAATGATAGTTATATCCAGATCTTATCCGGTTTAAAAGGAGGAGAAGAAATTGTATCAGCGCCATATTCGGCCATTTCAAAAACGCTTAGCGACGGTCAAATGGTTCAGAAAGTAGATAAATCAAAGCTATTTAACGCTGATAATACTAAGTAATTTTTAGATGTGCAGATTTCAAATGTGCAAATGAAGAGTTAGTTTTTGTAGCGCCCGGCAAAGCCGGGCGTTTTTATTATGCATAGAAATTAACTGCCGCGGGTTTAGCGATAGCGTAACCCGTGGCAGTTAATGGTTTCAGCTTTCAGCTTAAATTATATTCTCCGGAAGCTGGAAGCTTCCCCAATGCTAACCACAGGTTACGCTATCGCTAAACCTGCGGTAGTGTAAAGGAGTAATCAAATCCATGGATTAACAATTTTTAACCCGCTGATTTTATCAAAATCTTTAATGTTCCTTGTAACAAGAGTCAGATCATGAACTAATGCGGTAGCAGCAATAATAGCGTCGGGAAGTTTTATGCGATTTGTTTTGCGGATTTCAGCAGTTTTAAGCTTTATAGCATTTTCGAGCTCAAAAATAGTTACATCGCCAATAAAATCGGTCAGCAATTGGTGATCGGAATCAGAAGCCGTTTTCCAACATAATAACTCAATCTCGGTAATTGCTGATATTGCCGGGAGACTGACTGCTAATAAATCTTCAATGAATTTTTCTGTTTCGGGTGGAAATTGTTTTTGAAGAAAATAGATAGCAATATTACTATCCCAAAGATATTTTACTCCCATCCGTCTCTTAATTCTTTTAATTGGGCATCAACGTCGGGAATAGGCTGTTTAGTCATTGCTCCTTTATATTTGGCAATCCAACTTTTATTGGAATTTTCCTTAACCTCTGTGTGTACGCGAATCAACTGAAGCAGCTCCATATCTTCCAGAAGCTTCATTGCCTTTTCATTTATAATGTCTACTGTTACTGTTGTCATTTTTTAATCGCTGTTATACAAATTTAATCAATTCTTGCCTTAAATTGCCGCATCTAAAAGTCATTAGGCCAATCTGCATAATATTTCATTAATTTGCTGTGCCGATTAAAACCAGGCAGCAATATTTCTATTATTTATTAATGGGCAAAAAATTAAACAAGATCACAGTTGTTGGAGGGGGAAGCTGGGCTACGGCCAATATTAAAATGCTTATCGACAACACTACCGAAAAAGAAATTTTTTGGTGGATGCGAAATGCCGAAGCTGTGGAACATCTGCAAAAGTTTGCGCACAACCCTCACTACTTAAGCTCGGTGGAGATCAAACTTCCTGAACAAAATATATCTACCAATCTGAAGCCGCTTATAGCGGCTGCGGATATTGTACTGCTCAATGTACCTGCCGCTTTTTTGAAAGAAGCGCTAAAAGATATTACCGCTGCCGATCTGAAGGGGAAAAAGATAGTATCGGCCATAAAAGGTATAGTGCCCGACGAAAACCTGATAATTGCCGAATTTCTTCATCAAAAATACGATATATCGTTTGATGACTTTATGGTGATCAGTGGTCCGTGCCATGCCGAAGAGGTTGCGCTTGAAAAATTATCGTACCTCACCATTGCTTCCGGCGATACCGAGCTGGCTTCGGAATTTGCCGGTATGATCAATACCCGGTATATCAAAACCAATATTTCTGATGATATCTACGGCACCGAATATGGCGCGGTATTAAAGAATGTTTATGCCATTGCCAGCGGTATTTGCCATGGCGTTGGCTACGGCGATAATTTCCAGGCAGTGCTGATATCAAACGCTATTCGTGAACTGGAACGTTTTGTGGCCGCTGTTCATCCTATTGACAGGGATATCAAAGAGTCAGCCTACCTTGGCGATTTGCTGGTTACCGCTTATTCGCAGTTTAGCCGCAACCGTACATTTGGTAATATGATAGGCAAAGGATATACCGCAACATCGGCACAACTGGAAATGAATATGGTTGCCGAAGGATACTATGCAGTAAATTGCCTACACGAGGTTAACAAGCAATATGGTGTAAGCATCCCTATTTGCGAGGCCGTTTATGCTATTTTGTATCAAAAACGCTCACCTGTGATAGAAATGAGAAATTTGGCCGAAAAATTGAGTTGATTCTTACTAAAAGAAACTTAATTACTGTCACTTATGAAAAATCTGTTTAAAATAGCCTTGTTTGCCGCTGGCACATTTATGGTTAGCCCCGGCTTTGCCCAAACGCATAAAGATTCGACCCTTGGCGGTAAAATCAGCAAGACCACTAAAAAGATAGGGCACAAAACATCAGAGATCGCCGTTAAAGGCGCAGCTGCAGTAGCCGATAAAAAATATGCCGGCAAAGTTGGCCCTAACGGCGAAACCATCTACATAGATAAAAACTCACACTATTTTTATGTAGATAAGAAAGGGCATCGTGTATACTTAAAAAAATCGCAGTTGGTTGATAAACCGGCCCAATAATTAAATTCGACAAAAGGCGTAAGCCGTTCTAAAAATCCTGATCCGTCATGAAAAAGTTTGCTCCGATATTTGCTGCAGTTGCAGGTATGTTACTGGTTTATTCTTGTTCAACCGCGCCGGCACCTAACAAAAAGCTGGAAGGTAACTGGAAATCAAAAGATGGTTCAACCAAGCTTTCCATAACCGATAAAGATTTTATTATGGATGATGGGCAGGCCAGTAAAGAGGATTATTTTGTAAAAAGTGATACTATTTACACCTCATACCAGGGGAGCAGGCCTTATACCAAGTTTTGCATTAAGGAACTTACTGATAGTAAGCTAACGCTTTGCTATCCCGACTCGGATATTGTTGAATTTAGCCGTTAAACAACAAAAGCCTTTATTCCCGTATGCAGCGGTTAAAAGGCTTTGTTAACAAAACTAAACTAAAACTAATGCTTCTTACTAAAGGAAGCTCATGAAAACCACCACATGCTTTGCACATGGTGGTTTTTTTATGATGGATGATTAAAATCTCCTTCTGCGTTCCGGACGATCTTCGCGGGGCTTGCCTGAAAAATCACGGAAACCGCCACCATTGTGTTCGCGACGCTCGTTGCCACGGTAACCACCGCCTTCACGACGTTCGCCACCACGGTATCCGCCTTCACGACGCTCGCCACCACGGTAACCACCACCTTCGCGGCGTTCGCCACCACGATATCCGCCTTCACGGCGCTCGCTTGTGCCTTCGCCTGAAATCTCGATCCTTACCGGGCGACCTTTGTATTCTGCTTCTTTGAAGCTGCTCATCACTTTATCAACATCTTCGTTCTGAACTTCAAAGAAGGAGTACACACCCTTAACGTCGATTTTGCCTACGGTACGGCCGCTGATTTTGGTAGTGTTGCAGATGTAACCTAACAAATCGCCACGGTTAAACTCGTCAACCGAACCTAAGTTTATAAATAAACGGGTAAAGTTGCCACGTACGCCGTTACCGCGTTCGCCACGATCTTCAAACCTGTTACGGCCTTCTTCGATGCTGGCATTCAGGTCAGGAGCGTTTTTGTAATAATCAAGGAAACGGTTAAACTCAATTGAAGCAAAACGTTTAATGAAATCTTCCTTAGTGAAGTCTTTAAATTCGTCATAAATACGTGGCAGGTATTGCTCAATCTGCTCTTCGTTAACAGTTACATTATGTACTTTGTGAACGATAGAGAACAATTGTTTTTCGCAAACATCAAAACCTGTTGGGATTTCGGCTTTTACAAACTTTTTACCAATAACACGCTCAATCTGACGGATTTTGCCTAATTCTTTAGCGTTAACGATAGAGATTGATACACCTGTTTTACCTGCACGGGCTGTACGGCCGCTACGGTGGGTGTAGTTTTCAATTTCATCAGGTAGTGAATAGTTAATAACGTGTGTTACGTCATTAACGTCGATACCACGTGCTGCAACGTCAGTAGCAATTAACAACTGCAGGCTGCGCTCACGGTAGCGTTTCATCACTTTATCGCGTTGTTGCTGTGACAGGTCACCGTGTAATGAATCGGCATTATAGCCATCTTTAATCAGTGACTCAGCAATTTCCTGGGTTTCAATTTTAGTACGGCAAAATACGATACCAAAAATATCAGGGTTAAAGTCAACAATACGTTTAAACGCGGCATACTTGTCACGGGCACGTACTATATAGTACTCATGCTCGATATTGGCATTACCAGTGTTTTTTGCGCCCATAGTAAGCTCAAACGGATTGTCCATGTACTTTTTGGCGATCCGCCTAACTTCTGCAGGCATGGTGGCCGAGAATAGCCAGGTTTTTTTCTCTTCGGGTGTGGTAGATAAGATACTATCAATGTCTTCCTGAAAGCCCATGTTGAGCATTTCATCAGCCTCATCCAATACTACATACTTCACAGCCGAAAAGTCTATAGCCTTACGGTTTATGATATCAAGCATACGACCTGGTGTAGCAACTACGATCTGTACGCCGCGTTTGATCTGGCGTAACTGATCCATAATGCTTGCACCACCATAAACTGCAACAACATGTACGTTGTTCATTTTTTTGGCGTAATTCTTAATGTCGTTCGCGATCTGTAAACAAAGTTCGCGTGTTGGGCATAAAACAAGTGCCTGTGGATGATTTTCTTCGAAATCAAGCAGTTCCAACAATGGTAGGCCAAAGGCAGCAGTTTTTCCGGTCCCGGTTTGGGCTAATCCGACAAAATCGTTGCTGCCTGTTAACAATACCGGGATTGACTGCTCCTGGATTGGTGTAGGATTCTCAAATCCTAATTCAGAGATGGCATTAACAATATCATGACGGATTCCCAGTTCAATAAATGGGTTGTTCATGAATTTAAATAACGAATTTGACAACATCGTCAAATCGGGCGCAAAGATAGTGTTAATGTTTTACAATTCCAATAGCTTGGTTAGGATAAAATTGCGTTTGATGGTATTATTGCGAATAAGCTACTAAATAGCTGAAAAAAAACCAGTTAATTAATGATCTCATAACATGGATTTTATTTTTTGAGGATTTTTGAACTTGCTTTTTTGATAAAGAGCTTATTTGTAACGGCGAAAACTACAGGTTTTTCAGTCTTTTTTTACATCCGGATCACAAGGATCAGCTTGTTATTTACCCCAAACTAAAAGCATAGAAAAGAAAAAAGCCAGACTTATGACTTCCGGCTTAGTGCTATTGACTTAATGTTAATATAGTCTTACCTCAACCTGTCGGCCGATTTTACCAGTTTCTCATCTTTTTGAATGCTTTTTTGCGCAAAAATGATGAGTATGATACTTAACGAGGTAAGGAACAGGCCAATACCCATGGTGTGGGTGTCGAGTGTAATGCTGCCGGCCACACCTTTAACAGTTTGCGCCATCCAAAAGCTATAACCAATAAGCACAAGTATAGCACTGTAGCAAAATGCTATTTGCTGCTTGCGGTTTTTATATAAAAAGATAATAACTAACGGAACGAGGGCCACAATAGCGGTTATGGCAGTAAGGGCCACAAAAGTTTGGGTATGTTGCTGCGCGCCATTAACATCCTGGTAAATACCGGTAACCATAATGCTTGACGGCTTATCATTAATATAAACGTTGTGGGCAAGCGGGAAAAAGAAAAGGCCAAACAGCACAAGGCTGGCGAACAAAAGGTAAATGCTTTGGATGCGTTGAAGCATAGTATTAAAATTATATGGGCAAATATAATTGTTTTGCTTATAGAATGTAGCCGATTTGTTGCGGCCCCGAAATACTATGACCAAATTATGAACCCGGCATCATTCGCAGATTGTTAACTTTGCCTTTGTGAACATCAATCAGCGTTATTTTATTGAACTGGCTTATAATGGTACTGCCTATCACGGCTGGCAGGTACAGCAAAATGCCGTAAGCGTGCAGGAACTGTTAAATAAAGCCTTAAGTACCATACTTCGCCAACCAATAGAAGCAACGGGCTGCGGCCGTACAGATACCGGGGTACATGCCAAAGAGTTTTTTGCGCATTTTGATGTTGGGGGTAATGGTTCATCGTTCATAGATCATGGTAAGGCCGATGGCTATGAACCATCAACTATTAACCATGAACAGGTGGTGAGGGGCCTAAACGCCTTGCTTCCTTACGATATCGCCATAAAAAATGTGATCCCTGTTCATGCCGATGCGCATGCCCGGTTTGATGCTACGGCACGGTCGTATCAGTATCATATCCATTTCAATAAAGATCCATTTTTACACGGATATTCATGGCAATTGCGCGATGTACCAAATCTTGATTTGATGAACCAGGCGGCGGCTATCATGATGGAGTATATTGATTTTAGCTGTTTCAGTAAATCAAACACCCAGGTTAAAACCAATAACTGTAAAATAACCCGGGCCGAATGGGTGAAAACGGATAACGGCATAGTTTTCCATATCACTGCCGACAGGTTTTTGCGCAACATGGTTCGTGCTATTGTAGGTACCTTAATGATGATTGGCCGCGAAGAATTGAAACCGGAAGCTATCCGCGAGATTATTGAAAGTAAAAACCGTTCAAACGCCGGTACAAGCGTACCCGCCTGCGGGCTGTATTTGACGGAGGTTAAATATCCGTACTCCTTAAGCCCCCTAACCCCCTGAAGGGGGAGCTATGGCGGAGGGCAGGCGAGATTGGATGATATATAATTATACTTTAACTTTGAAATAGTGGCTAAAGAAAAAAAAGATACTAAGGAAGAAGCTTCAGCATCAACGAATGGGGAAGCGACCAAACAAGCAGCACCTCCGCCAGCTGGCGGAGGCGGGGGAGGCGTAACCGGAAAGGCTTTAGACTGGAAACTGCTTGGCAGGGTAATGCATTATGTTAAGCCTTACAACAAAACATTTGTTATAGCCACCTTCCTTACTATTTTCATAGCGGTCAACGCTTTGATACAACCAATTCTGATTCAGCGTACACTGGATGTTAACATCCTGAATGATGACTATAACGGCCTGGTTTTTATGGTTGAGCTCATGATAGGCCAGCTTATTATTCAAACCATTGCCCAGTATTATCAAACCTATTCCACCAACGCGCTGGGGCAGTACGTTATCCGCGATTTGAGGATTGATATCTTTAATCATATTACCAGTTTAAGATTAAAATACTTCGACCGGACACCTATCGGGATGCTGATTACCCGTACGGTATCCGATCTGGAAACCATTGCCGATATTTTTTCGGAAGGGTTAATCTCTATCATGGGCGATATGCTGCTGGTGGTTGCCGTAATTGGCTACATGCTTTGGCAGGACTGGAAACTGGCGCTGATCACCCTCATCCCGATGCCGTTCCTGTTTGCTTCAACTTATGTATTTAAGGAGGCCATCAAATCATCGTTCCAGGAGGTGCGTACACAGGTAGCGAGGCTCAATACCTTTTTGGCCGAGCATATTTCGGGTATCAGCGTGATCCAGATCTTCGCCCGTGAAGACCAGGAAATGCGCAAGTTTAAAGCGGTGAACGAAAAATACCGCGACGCCAATATCCGCTCGAACTGGTACTATTCGATATTTTTTCCGGTAGTGGAAATTCTGTTTGCCATATGTATGGGCCTGCTGGTTTGGTATGGTTGTAAACGGATGCTGTCTGATAGCCAGATGGCAACTATCACCGCATCGGGTAAAGGTATTACTCCAGGCCTGATCACCAGTTTTATTGTGCTGCTTAATATGTTGTTCAGGCCTATCCGCCAGTTGGCCGATAAATTTAATACCCTGCAAATGGGTATGGTAGGTGCCGACAGGATCTTTAAAGTATTGGATACCGATGAGGTTGTTGAAAATAAAGGTACGCTTACCACAGGCAGGCTGCAGGGCGATATCAGCTTTGATAAAGTATGGTTTGCCTATAACGATGAAAACTGGGTGCTCAAAAACATCAGCTTCCACATTAAGCCAGGCGAAACATTAGCCCTGGTTGGTGCAACCGGTGCAGGTAAATCATCAACCATTAATATCCTGAACCGTTTTTACGAGATAGGGCAGGGTTGTGTTAAAGTTGACGGGCATGACATTCATGACTTTGATATAAATTATCTGCGCTCGCAGATTGCTACCGTAATACAGGATGTGTTTTTATTTAGCGATACCATTGCCAATAACATCAGCCTGAATAATCAGGCCATTACGCGTGAACAGATCATCGCCGCCGCCAAAGATGTTGGCGCACATGATTTTATTGAGCGCCTGCCCGGAGGGTATGATTATAATGTGATGGAACGCGGCTCTACGCTTTCGGCAGGGCAATCGCAGCTGATCTCGTTTATCCGTGCGCTGGTTTATAACCCGGCAATTTTGGTGCTTGACGAAGCTACCTCATCTGTTGATACCGAAACGGAGATCCTGATCCAGAATGCCATCAATAAATTAATGGAAGGCCGTACGGCTATCGTGATAGCCCACAGACTTTCAACCATTCAAAACGCCGACAGGATCATCGTGCTTGACCATGGCGAGATAATGGAAATGGGCACTCACCAGGAGCTGCTTAAAATTGAGAACGGCCATTACCGGAAGTTGTACGACTTGCAGTTTAATTCGGCGGGGATTGCGAGATAGGTAAACAAAAAATTATGTCATTGCGAGCGAAGCGTGGCAACCGCACGGAAGCATGGCCGCCCTGTATAGCAAGCGATTGCTTCGTCGTTCCTCCTCGCAATGACGCTTTGAGATGACTCACTTCTTCGGTACACTCTTAACCGAATGCACCGGTTGCTCTTCTTTTTCATGTTTTTTGGCGATATCGCCGCCATGCGGGTTATCTGCATGATATTGTTTATCTTCTTTCCGCACCTTGCTTTTATGCCCATTATCGGCCGGCCTGCGGGTCGGGGTATCTGATGGTGAAGGTTTATCTTTTTCGTTTGCTGGCTTTGTCATAATTTAATAACAAAGGCAATGATGCTTTGTTTAACTCCAGATTTATATCAGAATTTGGTTTTTAATTTGTCTGTATCGGGATTGTCTGAATCAGAATTTACAGAATTTTTAAATTTTCAGAATTACCTGTCAGGGTAGCCAAGTCGTCAAAAGCGATAAATTCTGTTAATTCTTAAATCCTGTAAATTCTGATCCGGTTAGCTGTTAATAAATGTTAAATATGTTAGCTAAGGCGCTATTAAACATATTTATAAGCAATAAACTTTTACCTTTAGGGTGGGTTTCTTATTTTCGCAGAAATATGATATTAATTTGAAGGGGCAGTGGCCTCAAATCTCAAATCGGATATCTAACATCTAACAAACGTAAATGGAAGAATTTGAAGCAAGCGCATCCTCTAAAAAAACAAAAACCATCTACATTTCAACTGTATTTGGTATTGCCATGGTGCTGTTAATGGTAGGATTGCTGGGGTTAATACTGGTATACGCTAAAAATATTTCGAGCTATGTTAAGGAAAACATCGTACTTAATATTTTTGTTGATGATGCCGCCCACGAAAGCGATGTATTACAGCTTCAAAAACAACTGGATGGCAACGTAATGGTAAAACAAACCCAATACGTGAGTAAAGAACTTGCCGCCCGTAACCTGCAAAAAGACCTTGGCGAAGACTTTGTAAAGTTTTTAGGTTATAATCCATTATCACAATCTGTTGATGTTTATCTGAAAGCTGACTATGCCAACAATAAGGATATAGAGAAATTTAAAGCCGAACTGCTGAAAAATCCGCTGATAAAAGAGGTTAAATACCAGCAATCATTGGTAGATCAGATGAACCAGAATGTGACTACCATCAGCTTGATCATCCTTACCTTCGCAGGTATTTTTGTGGTGCTTTCGGTAGCGTTGATCAACAATACTATCAGACTGGCTATTTATTCGCAGCGTTTCCTTATCAAATCAATGCAGTTGGTTGGGGCAACAAAAGGGTTTATCCGTAAGCCTTTTTTACTATATGGTATCTGGCATGGTTTACTTGGCGGGTTAATTGCTATTATCCTGCTGATAGGTACCCTATATGTTGCTTATGATAATGTGCCCGACCTGGTGTTTTTACAAAACTATACCGAGTTTGGTATTGTGTTTTTAGGTGTTGTTGGTCTGGGTATTTTTATATCGGGCTTTAGTACCTTTTTAGCTGTTAACAAGTTTTTACGTTTAAAAATATACGATCTGTACAGATAGGTAGGTTAAAGGCGAAAGGATAAAGCCGAAAGGTTTTTCTTCTGCTTTAAATCACTAATTCACTAAATCAATAATTCAGTCATTAAAAAAGATATATGGCACAAAAATTTAAACCAGCGGCTCCTGTAAAACCAGCAGCAGCAACAGCTTCGGCAACAACTACAGGTGCTGCAAAAGCTACCGCGCCAACGCAACCAGTGCAATTTATATTCGATAAAAGCAATTACCGTATGCTGATCATCAGCGTTGCGGTTGTAGCTTTGGGTTTTGTGCTAATGTCGGGTACAACTGATATTTACAGTACAACCAAAATAGTTATTGCTCCCATCGTAGTTTTGGGCGGCTTTGCTTTAGGTTTCTTCGCTATTCTTAAAAAGCCTTCGGCTAATTAAACAGTAATCATGCTGGTTTTTACAGCAGGTATGTTCAAATCTAACGAACATTCCTGCTGTAAATAACGTATACTTCTACCTCAACCCCTTAAATCCCCAATGAATCTCATCCATGTTATTATCCTTGCAATAATTGAAGGGATAACTGAATTTTTGCCCGTTTCATCGACAGGGCACATGATCATCGCCTCATCGGTAATGGGCATAGCCGCAGATCCGTTTGTTAAACTGTTTACTATTGCCATACAGCTGGGCGCTATTTTATCGGTAGTGATCCTGTATTGGAAAAGGTTTCTGCAGTCGGTTAATTTTTATTTAAAGCTGTTTATCGCTTTTATACCCGCAGCAGTATTTGGAGTATTATTCAGCAAAAAGATTGATGCATTGCTTGAAAGTGTTTATGTAGTTGGTATTACCCTTTTTGTAGGTGGTATCATTTTATTGTTTGTTGATAAGTGGTTTAATAAACCAACCGTTAAGCAAGAAAAAGATATCAGCAATTTAACAGCATTTAAAATTGGTTTTTTTCAATGTTTGGCTATGATTCCTGGTACATCTCGTTCGGCTGCTACAATTGTTGGTGGCATGACCCAAAAGCTAAACCGTACAGCTGCTGCCGAGTTTTCATTCTTTTTAGCTGTTCCTACTATGTTTGCCGCAACTGCTAAAAAATTGTATGACTTCCATAAAGAAGGCCACATATTTACCGGTGAAGAAATCAAATTACTGGCAATAGGCAACGTTATAGCATTTATTGTTGCCATGCTTGCCATAAAAACATTTATAACCTTTTTAGAACGTAAAGGCTTTAAAATATTCGGCTGGTACCGCATTATTGTTGGCGCCATAATTATTGGCTTGATGCTGAGCGGCCATCAGTTACAAAATATTTAACAGGATATTTCTTTAGGATCGGATATCTGCGAATGTTTTAAATTTTGCGGATATCCGATTTGTTTTTTACTGCAGTTTCCCTTCCTTCTATCAATCAAGTCGAAAATCGTACCTTTGCGAAAAATCGGATAAATTGGTCCGGCTAAATCAAAGATTTGAAGAATACGTACACTAAAATAGAGGAATTTGCTGAAGGTCAGCTTTTACTGGTTAACAAACCTTATCAATGGACAAGCTTTGATGTGGTTGGCAAACTCCGCAATTCATTTAAACCGCTAAAATTAAAGGTTGGTCACGCGGGTACGCTTGATCCGCTGGCTACCGGTCTGCTGATCATCTGCACAGGTAAAATGACCAAGCAGATAGATACCTTTCAGGCCGAAGAAAAGGAATATACCGGTACAATGGTATTAGGCGCTACAACGCCCTCGTATGATATGGAAACCGAGTCTGACAAAAGTTTTGACATTAGCCAACTCACCGAAGAAATGCTCCGTAATAACTGCGGACAGTTCATAGGCGATATACAGCAATATCCTCCGGCACATTCAGCCATAAAAGTTGATGGCGAGCGTTTATATGAAAAAGCGCGCCGGGGCGAGGAAGTGGAGTTGAAGTTGCGCAACGTAACTATAACCGAATTTGAATTAACCCGAGTTGAGTTGCCCGAGATTGATTTCAGGGTGGTGTGCAGCAAGGGTACTTATATCCGGTCGCTGGTGAATGATTTTGGAGCTGCCTTGAATAATGGGGCTTACCTGTCAAAATTAAGACGTACACGAAGCGGCAACTTCAGGATTGAGGATGCCTGGGAAGTGATGGAGCTGGTAAATACCGTTAGGGAATTGAAGACATCAGATACGCACGCGGCACGGTAACAGAAATTTACAAAGCGCAAACACTCCTGTTGTTAATCCCATCAACTAAAAATTAACTTTGTGTTTTACTCATATAATTAATGAGGGTTTATCATAACATTGACGAATTTACAGCGGTAAACAATGCGGTAGTCACCATCGGCACATTTGATGGGGTACACATCGGGCACCGTAAAATTATATCAGGCATTAAGGAGCTGGCTGCAAGCACCGGCGGCGAAACCGTGATCCTTACTTTTTTCCCGCACCCGCGCATGATATTGCACCCGGAAGATGAAAGCCTTAAACTGATAACTACTATTGCCGAAAAGGCCGGACTTATGGAAAAGCTTGGGGTTGATCATTTGATCATTACTCCTTTTTCCAGGGATTTCTCCAATCAATCGGCCGAAAGCTATATCCGTGATGTGCTGGTAAACAAGATCGGTACAAAAAAAATAGTGATAGGTTACGACCACCGTTTTGGGAAAGACAGGCAGGGAGGTTTTGAAGACCTGCAACGCCTTGGCCCGGTTTATGGGTTTGACGTGGTAGAAATCCCCGAGCAGGATATCAATGAGGTGGCTATTAGTTCAACCCGCATTCGCAACGCTTTATTAAGCGGTGATATTGATCTGGCAAATGCCTTTTTAGGTTATCCATTCTTCATTACCGGAAATGTTGTCCGGGGCGACCAGATTGGTCGTCAGCTTGGTTATCCGACGGCCAATATCGTTATTGAAGAAAAATACAAGCTTGTTCCATGTGATGGCATTTTTGCCGTAACGGTCATCATTGCAGATCAGAAATATAAGGGAATGGCCTATATCGGCAGTCGCCCAACGGTTAATGGTCTTACCCGTAATATCGAAGTAAACATTTTTGATTTTAACCAGGACATCTATAACCAAACTATCCGCATGGAGTTTCACCATTATATCCGCGGCGATGTAAAGTTTTCATCACTTGACGGGCTGAAAGTACAGTTGGCGCAGGATAAGGTGGATGTATTAAACCTTGATTTTTAGGATTTAAGGATTACCTTGAGCTTAGTATCAGGTAATCCTTAAATCAGGCAAATCACGGTTCTGTTTTTAATGCTTAAAAAACGACAGATAGATTTGCTTCACAACATGATACGCTGCAAAGGCGAAAAATAATACCGCTATGCTTGTATTAATAAGTTTATTGCTTAACGCAAATTTATCTTGTATGTATTTGGCAAATTTGGCGTAAATAAACAGACACAAAAAGGCACCTGCTGCCGAACCCAAACTGAAAATAACCAGGGCTACGCGTCCGTCAAGGATCCATTCGTGCGTAATGAGATAAGTACCGGTCACCATCCAGAAAGGTACCTGCATGGGGTTTAAGAAGCCTAATAAAATACCATATTTAATACTGGCATGCTCAGAGTAATTAGCCTTAGGTGGCGCGTTACGATGGATCCAGGTAATGTATCCCATTACACCAAACAGCACTACCATGATCCAGTCGATAATGGTACCCAATTTCAACTGTCCGGAAAGCCAGCGGGCAGCATGCATAATAAAGTAAGTAAAGAAAAATTCAACGGCCGAGAACGCGGTTATAAAGCGTACGGCTTCTTTAATGCCACGGTTTATAGTGATCTGTACTAAAGTTAGGTTTATGTTGCCGGGTGGTATATAGCCTATAAAATTGGCTATAAGCCCGATGAAAAAAGTCAAAAATATCATCGCAGCAAAGATAGGGTGTTAATTGGAGTTGGCAAATGGGCAGATGTGCAAATTTTAAATGTGTAGATAGGCAGATGTGCAAATATGCAGATGTGCAAATTTCAAATGTAAAGATTGGCGCAACCACAATAATGCCCCCAATTTAATTTATTGATTTGGACATCTGCACGTCTGGAATCTGCACATTTAAAATTTGCACATCTTATCATAGTTTGCATATCTGCACATCTGAAATTTGCACATCTATAATTCTTACATTTGCAAACTTTAACTTGTTAACATGCCAACTGAAAAAATAGTTTCATTACTGCCGGCCGCTACCGAAATAATTTGTGCTTTAGGATTAGGGAAAAACCTGGTGGGGCGCTCGCATGAGTGTGATTTTCCGGAGGCGGTAAAGCAATTGCCGGTATGTACCGAAGCTAATTTTCCCGATGGCCTGAGCAGTGCGGATATTGATGTAAAAGTAAAAGAGATCCTGGCCGACGCGCTTTCGGTTTATACCGTAAAACGCGAACAGATTAAAGCCCTCGCTCCCGATGCAGTAATAACACAGGCACAATGCGAGGTTTGCGCCGTATCGCTAAAAGATGTAGAGGAAGCATTGGAGAATTATCTTGATAAACAAGCTCAAATTATATCGCTGCAACCAAATAGCCTTGAAGATATTTTTAACGACATTACCAACGTTGCCAATGCGCTCGGAGTAGCGGGTGCCGGCACTGAACTGCTTGAAAGCCTGCAGGAACGTGTTGATATTATTAAACATAAGCTGAAATTCAGTGACAGTAAGCCTACGGTGGCCTGTATTGAATGGCTCGAGCCTTTAATGATATCCGGCAATTGGGTGCCCGGTTTGATAAACATTGCGGGCGGAACACCTGTATTGGCGCAGGACGGCAAGCATTCTCCTTATGTAACATGGGATGATATTCTGCAACAGGATCCGGAAGTTATTGTAGTAATGCCTTGCGGTTTCAGCATTGAACGTACCATGCGCGAGATCAACCTATTATTGGATCGCCCGGGCTTTGCATCGCTCAAAGCGGTAAAGAACGACAGGTTTTATATAGCCGACGGTAATCAATATTTCAATCGTCCCGGCCCCCGTATCGTCGACTCCATAGAGATTTTGGCCGAGATCATCCGACCTAAGCAATTTATTTTTGGGCATGAGGGTGAGGGTTGGATTAAGTTTTCGTTGTAATAATAAATCTGCCGCAGGTTTAGCGATAGCGTAACCTGTGGTTTAGTATTACGTAAGCTTTCAGCTTAAGTAATAGGTGAAGCTGGAAGTTTCAATAATGCCAGTCAGGGGGGACGCTATCGCTAACCCCGCGACAGATAAAGGCTATCCCAGTTTTTACTTAAGGCTTAATACTTTAGGCTAAAGACTTCTTCAAAATACTTATTAAAATAATTTAAAAAGCTATATATTTACTTGTCTGCTATCTCTCAGGCACAGGATCAATTATGAACAAAATTTTTACGATGATGGTTATCGCAGCGGTTTTTGTATGCAGCGGTTTTAAAATTAATGACGATAAGAAGCCAAACATTGCCGAACTGCACCTCAACTGGCAGGTGATGGACAATAACTATCAGAATAAAAACGAAGCCCTCACCGCCTTGGTAATTACCAATAAAAGCCATGAAACATTGCCAGCCGCGGGATGGAAGATCTATTTTAACTCCGGTCGTGGTTTTACCAAGGCAGCGGTAAGCAATAACGCTTTAATTGAACAAGTAAACGGGGATATGTACAGCATCACCCCAACTTCGGGATTTAAAGACCTGAAACCAGGTGAAACCGCCCGTATTGAGTTTGTGTGTGACGATCCTGTAGTGAATATTACCGATGCACCTGAAGGCCCTTACCTGGTTTGGGATAATGCCCCCGAAAAAGGCTATTCTTTCGGCTCATATGATATCACGCCATATAAACCTACTTACCAGGGCCTGATAACCCCCGAGATTGTTTACGACAGAAATAAAACAGTTACCGATATCCCTGCCGATCAGTTAGTAAAAGTTTTCCCTACACCTATAAGCTATGTACCGGGTAGTGGCAGTTTTTCTTTTTCTCCGGGTGTTAATGTTTCTTCTGCCGATGCGCGGTTTAGTAGGGAAGCAGCAGTCTTGCGTAATTATATCACCTCAATCTTTGGAAAAAAGGAAATGAGTAAATCCTCGGGCAATGTAATTTCATTTGAATATAAAGCCGGTTTGGGCGATGAAGCTTATGAGTTAAGCATAAAACCAACTGTAGTGACTATCCGGGCATCTGCAAGCACCGGATTATATTATGGTATCCAATCATTTAAAAGCCTGATTCCAGCAAGTGCTTTGGCCAAAGCGCCGACTTCGATACAAATTCCTTGTGTTGAAGTTGCCGATGCGCCGCGCTTTGCCTATCGTGCGGTGATGCTTGATGTAGCCCGTAACTTTCAGTCAAAGCAACAGGTATTGAAGCTGCTGGAAGCAATGAGTTTGTATAAACTGAATACGCTGCACCTGCACCTGACTGATGATGAGGGATGGAGAATTGAGATCCCTTCATTGCCTGAACTAACTTCGGTTGCATCAAAACGTGGGCATACGCTGGATAGCAAACATCATTTGCCTCCGTCACATGGCTCAGGTCCGGAGGTTAATAATCCTTTTGGTACAGGTTATTTCACTAAGGCGGAATATATAGAGATCCTGAAATATGCCAATGACCGTCATATCACCGTAGTACCTGAAATTGAAACGCCCGGTCATGCCCGCGGAGCTATTAAGGCTATGAATGCACGTTATGACAGGTTAATGGCCGAAGGCAAAAAAGCTGAAGCCGAAAAATATCTGCTGTATGATCAGAATGATAAATCTGATTACCGTTCGGTACAATATTGGAACGATAACGTGATCGACGTATCGCTGCCCTCAACTTATAACTTTGTGGAGACTGTAGTTAATGACCTCATCAGCACCTATAAAGAAGCTGGTGCGCCACTGCCAACAATTCATTTTGGCGGCGATGAAGTTCCTGCCAATGTATGGGAAAAATCACCTGCATATGCCGCGCTTAAGGCTACTCATCCCGAAATACAAAGTACCAATGATCTTTGGTATTACTTCTATGGTCGTGTTAACGACATCCTGAAAGCAAAAGGCATCCGCCTTTCGGGCTGGGAAGAGATGGCGCTTCGTAAAACCACGCTTGATGGCCAGCCGGCTTATGTGCCTAACCCTGATTTTACAAAAGAGCATTTACAGGTTGATGTTTGGAACAATGTTTTAGGTGCCGGGCAGGAAGATTTAGCCTATCGCCTGGCTAACGGAGGTTACAAGGTTGTACTAACCTGTGTTACCAACCTTTATTTTGATATGGCCAATTACAAATCTTTTGATGAGCCGGGTTATTATTGGGGCGCGTTTTTGGGTATCGATAAATTCTTCTCGTTTATCCCTTATGATTACTTTAAAAACGCCGACGTTGATAAGCAAGGCAACCCAATAAACAGGAATATCTTTATCGGCAAACAACGCCTTACCGACTTTGGCAAAAGTAATATAGTAGGTCTGCAAGGCGCGCTTTGGGCCGAAACAGTTAAAGGTCCTGAAAGGATGGACTACATGATTTTCCCGCGCCTGCTTGGCTTGGCAGAACGCGCCTGGGCACAAGACCCGGCCTGGGCTACCGAAAAAGATCCTGCAAAAAGTAAAGAAGAATACCAGGCAGCCTGGTCAAACTTTTTGAATGTGTTAGGCAAACGCGAATTGCCGCGCCTTACGTATTACAATGGCGGTTATGATTACCGTGTACCTAAACCGGGCATCAGTCTGCAGGATGGTAAATATCTGAGCAATGTAGAGTTCCCGGGCTTAACCATCAGGTATACAACCAATGGTAAAGATCCTGATGCTACAAGCAAAATATACACTGGCCAGGTGAATTATAACGGCGGTGTTATCAAATTCCGTGCTTTTGATCCTAAAGGCAGGGGAAGTAATATTGCTGAGGGAGGAAGTAATAACCTGAACCCTTAATTTCAGTTTGCAGATTGTAAAAAGCCCGGTGTTTTGTGAAACAAAATACCGGGCTTTTTTAATTAACAATTGCCGCTGTTCATTAGCGGGCTATAGGTTGTGAAACTATGTCATTGCGAGCGAAGCGTGGCAACCGCACGGAAGCATAGCCGCTCTGTATAGCATGCGATTGCTTCGTTCCTCGCAATGACATGTTTTTTTATTTCTCTCACCATGATCTATGAACCATGAACTACCCACTATCTAATACATAAAATTCATCCCAACCGAGTAATTCCTCAACGGAGCTGCGTTATAATACCTGTTCCCTACAGCATTCAAATCATTACCCAGGCTATATTTCTGGTTAAGCAGGTTATCCGCGGCAGCAAATATTTCAAAGCGTGTTTTGCGGCCTATGCTTGGCTGATAGCTTACCCTTGCCTGAAGCAAGTTATAGTTTTGCGCGTAAACCGTACTGGCATCATTAAGCGGAATTTTTGAAGTGTAGGTATGCTGAACAAACAATGCCAGGTTTTCGGGAAACCTGATCTGTACGCTGCTTACAAATACGTTTTCAGGTACACCGGTTAGCCTGTTGCCCGAATAGTTGGCATTGGTAACAATGTAATCCCTGAACCTGAAATGGCTGTAAGTGAATGATTCATTGAACTGCAAACCACGAATAAATGAATAGCTGTTAGGGCGAATGATCCAGTAGTACAACGAAGCTTCGGTACCTAACTGGTTGGTGCCGCCTGCATTGATATAATGCTCGGTTTCATCGGCATTAAGTCGGCGTACTATAGCATTGTTTAATCGATAATAATAAACAGATGCATCAAGCATAAAAGTTTCATCGCTGTTGCGCAGGCGGAAGCCGGTTTCGTAGTTCCAGCCGTATTGGGCTTGCAGGCTTGTATTTACAATATTATCAGTTGGTCGCACTTCGGCAGTGGTTGGGCTGGAGTAACCACGGCTTACACTTGCACGCCAGGCCAGCGCGTTGATAATCTGGTATGACAAGGCCAACCTCGGCATCAACTGTGCGCTGAAGTTGCAATTAGTAAAGTTGTTTTGATTAAGCGGATACAGGTTTTTGAAATCGTACCCATAATCATTTAAACTTACAGCGGCTTCAATGTGCAGGCGTTTATATACATCAGCAGCATAGCGTACAAATACAAAATGCTGATTGGTGTGGATATCATCAATAGTTTGGGTGGTATCTTTTACCCCTTTTTTATTGCCATAGTTGGCAATATTCGAGTTGGTTTGCTGCCATTCAAAACCCAGATCAACTTTCCAGTCTAAACTTGGTTTTTTATCGCCGGTTAACTCGAAATATGTGCGAAAACCGTAGGTGTTTTCCTTGCGCTGTTCATAGTTGGTAATAAACGGGTTGGCAAAATCAACATGATTGCCAAATACTGCAAGGACGTTGCGGATATGGTCATTAAAATGATACTCGTTGGTTAAACCGCCCAGGTACATTTTGGTAGTAATGCCGATGCGCTGCTGAATTGCACCAGGCAAAGTTGGTGTAGGCTGCCGGGCCAGCGTAGGATCGGTATTGTATTGGGCAAGTGTTAAACCTCCGGGTGTTTCATAAGCCAGATCGGAGTAAATACCTAATGCCTTTAAAGTGTTTTTGCCGCTGTAGTTCCAGCTATCGGCCAGTTGCAGGTAGTTGCGATGGGTATCGCTGTTTTGCCTGTAGCCGTGATAGGTTTGAAAACTCTGGTTAATGTTGAGCAGGTAATTGGTAGTTTTTAACTGCACTGCCGCTTTTTCGTGAAACAGCCCGTATGAGCCGCCGTTTACTCCTGCCGAAATATAAGTGCTGTCATTATACCGGTTAAGCGGACTAAGGATCACCACACCGCCGGAATTGGCACCAAATAAACTTCCATCGGGCCCTTTCAATATCTCCACTTTTTGTATCGACGCGATATCGATGGCATTCAGGTAACTGTTGCCCCCGGCATCTGTAAGCGGGATATCATCAAAATAGATCTTCACATCCCTCACCCCAAAAGGCGAGCGAAGTAAACTGCCCCTGATTGATAAACGGTAACTTCCCGGCGAGCGCTCCTCGGTACGGATACCCGGAACAGTATTCAAGGCACTTACAAACGAGTTATCGGGCTGGATGCGGAGCTGGGCGGCGCCAAGTACACTTACCGAGGCGGGTACGCTAATTACAGGCTGATCGCTCAGATAGCCTTTTACAATTACCGTCTTGAGTTCGGTGGTATCTTTTTTAGCAGGCTTTTTATTTTGTGCATTGGCCGAAATAGCAGCAGCCAGCGCGAAAGTTATAATAGTAAACGGTTTTAACATAGGTTGATGATCAGGGACATCACCAAAAATAGGTGTTTATACCCATAAACCTGTATCGCCGGTTTGTAAATATCTTGATGATTGAACGATTCAAACATCCTTAAACTTACAAAGTTTCTGAAACTTTGTAAGTTTTTTGTTCGGCTAAAATATTAATGCGTAACCCGCCAAATCTTATTCCCGGCATCATCAGCTACCAGTAATGATCCATCTTTTGCTACAGCCACGCCAACCGGGCGGCCATATACTTTGCGCTTTGCAGTATCGGCAATGAAGCCGGTTAAAAAATTTGTTGTTTGGCCAGTGGGCTTATTATTGCTGAAAGGGACAAAAACCACTTTATAACCTACCAATTTTGAACTGTTCCACGAGCCATGCTGGCCAATAAAAGCCCCATTTTGATACTCTTGCGGAAAGCTTGTACCATTGTAGAAAGTTAAACCAAGCGACGCGGTATGCGAGCCAAGGGCTACATCCGGTACAAGCGTCTTTTTAACCATTTCCGGGTTGGGATCTTTCTGTTTCAATACTGGGTCTTCATGTTGCCCGAAGTATGCCCAGGGCCAGCCGTAAAATCCACCGTCTTTTACGCTGGTCAGGTAATCGGGCACAAGCTGATCGCCGAGATCGTCGCGCTCGTTTACCGCGGTATACACCACACCTGTTCCCGGCTGTATATCGATGCCTGCCGGGTTACGCAAGCCCGAAGCATAAACCCGTTCGCCAGTGCCATCAAGGTTAATTTCCAGGATATCGGCCCTGCGCTTCTCGTTAGCAATCCCGTGCTCGGCAACATTACTACCTGATCCTACCGAAACATATATTTTACTGCCATCGGCACTCAGGTGAATATTGCGGGTCCAGTGATTGTTATAGCCGCCGGCCGGCAGATCTAATATTTTAATGCCTTTGCCGGTTACTTTCATCTCGCCCATTTTATAGGGGTAACGCCACAAACCATCGGTATTGGCAACGTAAAACCATTCGCCGGCGATGAGCATACCATAGGGTTGGTTCAACCCACTCAGAAAAACCGTTTTTGAATCTGGCATGCCATCACCGTTAGTATCCTTAAACAGCAGGATCTTGTTGGCGCTTTTGCCGTAGTTTTGTGATTTACTTACGCCAATAATATCCGCGCCAATCTTTTTTAGCCCACTGAGCTCGGTATTTGCTTCGGATACAAACACGTCTCCGTTTGAGGCTGCGTAAATATTACGCGGATTATCCAATCCATCGGCATAAAGGCTTACCGAAAAGCCTGCAGGCGCGACAGGTGTTAGGCCTTTGGGCCAGCCAATAACCTCACAAAAGTTTTTTACGGCTTTGGTCTCATATGGCGCAGCCAGTTTAACCTCCTGGTCGCTTTTGTTAATAACCGTATCGGCATTGTTATAATTGGCAGGTTTTTTATGCTTGCAGGCCACAAGCAAGGCACCGATAATAAAAGGAAATATGATGAGGCTGTTTTTCATTTCAGTGGAGTTTTGTATACTAATAATTAACTTTTTAGTAGCGGAGATTGTTTGGGCTAAATGATTGTTTTGCAGGGCGTAATATATTCACGCTTTAATAGCTTTTTATGCATCGGCGTAAGCAAAAAAATATATTTTTGGTGGCTCGATGTTTTTTTATTTTCCAAACCATTAATGCGTTTTACCCCCGTTAAATTATTTCTGTTAATATTGCTTGCCTTTGCATTTACTCATGCGCAGGTAAACGCACAAGCAGTTGTTTGTAATGGAAGTCTTGGCGATCCGGTATTTAAACTTGATTTTGGATCAGGACAAGGATATGGCGCCCCCCTGGGAAATGATGTAACTGATTTTACCTATATACAGGGTTGCCCCGAAGATGGTCAATATACTATTGTAAATACAACTAACATAAATGTGAATAATGGCTATGGTAATTGCCATCCGGAAGGGTGGCAGGTTGTAACTCATGATCATACAGGCAATACTAATGGGTACATGATGCTTGTTAATGCTTCGCAAGACCCCAAAAAATTCTTTACTTATAAAATTAGTGCCGGAACGCTTTGTCAGAATACCAAGTATGAATTTTCGGCGTGGGTTTTTAACCTTATATTCCAGGCGCATGCAGGCCCTGGCGTTCATGAGCCTGATATTACTTTTGTAATAACTAATGCCAACGGCGAAAAAACCACGTATGATACCGGCGAAATTCCGGCAAGCAGCGATCCGGAAGATTGGCGCCGGTACAGCATGTTGTTTTCTACCGGTTCTGGTAATAATGAAATTACAATTGAAATGATCAATAACGAACCCGGCCTAAATGGGAACGATTTGATGCTTGATGATATCCAATTTAGGCCCTGTGGCCCAACTATGCCGGTCGGCTTTTCAGACATTGCTACCAATATGCCACAGGATGTATGTGTGGGGGAAACAAAGAATTTTACCCTGGTATCAAGTGTAGGGAACGATTATACAGATACAAGGCTACAATGGCAAAAACTAAATCCTAACGGTAACTGGGATGATCTGCCCGGAGCAACCGGCGCGCAACTTCCTGTTTCTGTTACAAACAGCACACCTATAGGGGCTTATGAGTATCGGCTTGCGGCTGCCGACGGAAATAACATTAACTCACCAACCTGCCGTACTTATTCACAGTCGCTTACTATAAGGGTTAATGCTTACCCAGATAAACCATCAATCATCGCTCCCCCAGTGTGCGAAGGCGATGCGCTTACACTCACCGCTACGCCGGGTGCAATAAGATATGAATGGACTGGACCGGGTGTTACCGAAGCTAATAAAGCTCAGAACCCGCTGGTAATTGATAATGCATCTGCGGTGGATATAGGGGACTACCAGGTTACCGTTTTTTCGGTAGGCGACTGTTCAAGAACATCGGATAAACTGCATGCGGTTGTGAATTTAAAACCTGTAATAACGGTTAATGCGCCCCCGCCAATTTGCAAGGGTAGCGCGACTATCATTAGCGCGGATGCTGCCGACGCTAAAAGCTATAGTTGGTTACCGGTTACCGGGTTGTCAGATCCTGCGGCAAAAAGTCCGGCTGCGAAACCTGCGGAAACCACTACCTATACGGTAACAGTAACCACTAATGAAGGTTGTACAGCAACTAAACAGGTAACGGTAACGGTTATGCCTGTTCCTGAAGCAAGTATAAGCCCGCAGAAAAAGATTTTTGAAGGCCAATCGGTAGTGCTGGATGCCCAAACACAGTATGCCGATACTTACCTGTGGAGCCCTGCCGAGGGTCTTGACGATCCGACCAAAAAGAATCCCATTGCCAGTCCGACTGATGATATTACCTATACCCTGAAAGCCTCGTCGGGCATTGGATGCGGGTCTGTCAGTGTCAGTGTTTTTGTAAGGGTTTATAAAAAAATAGTTATTCCAACTACGTTTTCGCCCAATGGCGATGGTTTAAACGACTACTGGGATATTGAGGCTTTATCAACGTATCCGGAAAGTACAATGAATGTGTTTAGCCGCAGCGGGCAAAAAGTATACACCTCTACAGGTTATGATAAACCCTGGAATGGCGCCTACAAAGGATATGTTTTGCCTTCGGGGACTTACTACTACGTCATCGACCTTAAAAATGGTGCGCCATTATTATCGGGCTGGGTGTTTATTGTGCATTGATTTTGATGACCCGATATTAGTATAGTATATCGAAATAAAAACTGACCGTTGAGCTCTGCCTTTTAGCGGGCGCTTGAACTTACCTTTAAGGTTTTAAGTGTTGATCTGGTCATGCAGCCGCGTTTTTCCCCGGTTTTTTTACTGTTGATGTTATTCTGTGCGAATGCCTGTGCCCAAAGTATGGATTGTACCGGCAAGTTGGGGCATTGGCTCTTTAAAGAAGATTTTGGCTCCGGTACAGGTCACGGCCCCGCCTTACCGGCGGGTGTTACTAACATGGCATATACGCCATATTGCCCTGCCGATGGATTTTATACATTGGTTAACGCTTCTGAAGGTTGTTCGGAAGAGTCATGGCATAAAGTAACGCATGACCATACCGGGAACAGCAACGGTTATATGATGATGATCAACGCGTCAAATGAGCCGAGCACTTTTTTTACCCGTATGGTGCCCTCGCTTTGCCCGGCTACTACTTATGAGTTTTCTGCCTATATCCTTAACCTGTTAAAAAATACAGTGATTGGGCCAACAGTTCAGCAGCCCGATATCCTTTTTTCTATTGAAACCACAACCGGCGAAGTACTTGAAACGTTGCGTACCGGGCCAATTCCTGCTACATCGGGCCCGGTTTGGAAAAAATATAACCTGGTTTTTAAAACGCCTGATGACGTAATCAGCCTGGTATTGAAAATTAGCAACAGTGCTCCCGGAGGCCCGGGTAATGATCTGATGCTGGATGATATAGAGTTTATAACAAGTGCGCCCAAATTAACTATTCCCACCATGTTTTCGCCCAATGGCGATGGCGTTAACGACGTTTGGGATATTGTTAACCTGGATGCCTATACGGATTGTGTTTTAACAGTTTATGACCGTGGAGGAAGTATTGTTTTTAAAAGTGTTGGTTACAGCACGCCATGGAATGGCACAAGAAACGGGGTACTCCTTGATATGGGGACGTATTACTATATGATTGATCTTAAAACCGGAGCCCGAAGGATATCAGGATGGGTGTTTTTAATGAGATAGGTTTGGGAGGGAAATGATTTAACAATGCAATCTATAGGCAAAAAACGAGTTAAAAACCATGTCATTGCGAGGAACGAAGCAATCGCACGGAAGCAAATCCGCCCTGTATAGCATGCGGTTGCCACGCTTCGCTCGCAATGACATATTTATTTGTTATGTCACTGAAATCAATCCAATCAAAATTTAATGATCTTGTCAATCTGCTCGTCTACAAACTTGATGGTATCCGGTTTAAACAGGTTGCCTTCTTCGTCAAATTCTTTGTGAATGGCGGCTATATGTAGTTTAAGCGCCATAATGTTAAGGTGCAGGTAATGACAAACGCCCGTAAAATGATCAACACCCCTGATGTTGCCATATTTGCCTGATGATAGGCCAACTAAAGCAGCTTTTTTATCATAAAAACTTTGCGGAAAACTGCAGGCATCAATAAAAACTTTGAGCACACCCGGAAAGCTGCCATTATATTCGGGGATAAGAAATATAAACTTATCGGTATCGGTAACTATTTGCTGGATAGGCTCAAACTCCGCGCTGCGTTTATTGTAAAGGTCGGTTTCAATAATGTTTGGAGGCAGTTGGGCAAGTGATAAAATGCCTGCTTCCACACCTTTTTCGCGTAGTTTTTGTTGATAAACATGCGCCAGTTTAAGTGTTGAACTTCCGGGCCTGTTTGTTGACGCTATAATGGTTATCATTTATTATTGGTAAATTGCTGCATGATCTGGTCAGTGATATCGTTGGTTTTTAACTGTTAACTTTTTGTTAATGAGTTGGTTGTTTTTAAATATGATTTAAGTAATAATATTGAAAACTTACCCTGCCGATATTTTACTAATTGATCAATATTGTTTGTAAATAGACAAAAGCTGTGGAATTCTACATTATTTAATTCCGTATCTTTATCACCGGATAAAAACTTTACGAAAGTAGAAATTTCTGTTTCTATTTAACGTTGTTATAAATCACAGAACTATAAATTTTTTTAAACTATAGAATGAGTAAAATAATTGCTTTAGCCAACCAGAAAGGCGGCGTAGGGAAAACTACATCATCTATAAATCTGGCTGCAAGTTTAGCTGTATTAGATTATAAAACTTTGCTGGTTGATGCCGATCCTCAGGCTAACTCAACTTCGGGTATTGGTTTCGATCCCCGTAATATTAAAAATAGTATTTATGAATGTATCATCAATGAGGTTGATCCTCATGAGGCCATTCAGAAAACAGATACCCCAAACCTTGATTTATTACCTGCGCACATTGACCTTGTAGGTGCCGAAATTGAGATGATCAATTTAAGCGGCCGCGAGTACAAAATGAAACAGGTATTTGACAAGGTGCGCGATGAGTATGATTTTATCATCATTGATTGTTCGCCTTCATTAGGTTTGATCACTATTAACGCCTTAACCGCTGCCGATTCGGTAATTGTACCGGTACAGTGCGAGTATTTCGCGTTAGAGGGTTTGGGCAAATTGTTAAATACCATCAAAATTGTTCAGTCGCGCCTTAACCCGCAATTAGAGATAGAGGGTATCCTGCTAACCATGTACGATGTGCGTTTGCGTCTGAGCAACCAGGTGGTGGATGAGGTTAAAACCCATTTTGAGGATATGGTTTTTGATACCATCATACAACGTAATACCCGTTTAAGCGAGGCGCCCAGCTTTGGTGTTTCGGTAATTATGCATGATGCAACGTGCAAGGGAGCAATAAATTATTTAAACCTTGCCCGCGAAATTTTGGAAAAAAACGGATTGGTTAAGGGTGAATCGGCAACAGCTACAGCAACAGTATAGTAAATGAGTGGTGAAAAGAGAAATGCCCTGGGCAAGGGACTGAGTGCGCTATTGAATGACACGCCTAACGTACAACCATACCAAAACAGAAATAAAGAAACAGCAAGCCCTGCCGAGGTCAATGACCTTGGCTCGGTTAATGAAATAAAACTGACCGAAATTGAGGTTAACCCCTTTCAGCCCCGTACCGATTTTGATGAGCAGGCACTTGCCGAGCTTTCAGAGTCGATCAAGCTTCAGGGTTTAATTCAGCCAATTACGCTTAGGAAATTAGGCGCGCATAGATACCAGCTCATCTCAGGCGAACGTCGTTTTCGCGCGTCGAAGCTGGCTGGCTTAACCCAGATCCCGGCTTACGTACGTACGGCCAATGATCAGCAAATGCTGGAAATGGCGCTTATTGAAAACATTCAGCGTGAAAACCTGAATGCCATTGAGGTAGCCCTGAGCTTTCAGCGCATGATTGAGGAGTGTAACCTGAAACAGGAAGAATTGGGCGACAGGGTAAGCAAAAACCGCTCGACAGTTACTAATTACCTGAGGCTTTTAAGGTTGCCACCGGTTATCCAGGCCTCTATTCGTGATGGCGAGCTTACTATGGGCCATGCCAAAGCTATTTTAACACTAACCGATCCTGCTAAACAATTATTTATACATCAGCATATTATAAAGGAAGGTTTATCCGTTCGTAAGGTTGAAGAATTGGTAAGGGATATGCAAAAAGCACCGGTAAAAAAAGAGGGCAAACAACCCGAGCCGGTATCGTACCAATTGCAAAAGATCCAGGATGATCTTGCTTCAAAATTTAGTACAAGGGTAAAACTAAAAGTAGGCAGCCGCGGAAGCGGTGTTATCGAGATCCCTTTCCTTTCGGAAGATGATCTTGGCCGCATCCTTGAAATGCTTGATTGGTAATTGTTAATTTAAAAAATGTATAAATTCCTGTTTTTTTTAGGTGTATTCACTTTTTTTATTTTTGCCGCACAGGCTCAGATAGCTGACAGTACGGGGACTAAAAAAAGTGATACGCTAAAAGTAAAGCATCCTGTTAAAACCCCATCAGGTTCATTTGCTCCAAAGATCGACCCAGCTAAAGAAAAGATCTATCACCCGGATAGTAACCATATCCCCCATAAAGCGGTAATGCATTCATTAATGGTACCGGGCTGGGGGCAGGTATATAACCACAGGTGGTGGAAAGTGCCTTTGATTTATGGCGGTTTGGGACTGTTAACTTCGGCCATTATATACAACCAGCATTATTATAACGAATACCTGATATTATCAAGGTATCGTCAGGGTACTCCGGCCAAGCCGGGCGATCCTTATTACGCCGAATCAATTCAGTACGCGCAGGTACCTGATGCTAACCTGAATGATGCCCGTGAAAACTCAAGACGTAACCGCGACCTGAGTATCTTTGGATTTTTGGCCGTATGGGGTATCCAGGCTGTTGATGCTTATATCGATGCCAAGTTTATCCATTCCTACACAGTTGATAATAACCTGTCGTTTAAAGTAACCCCGGGTTTAATTAATCAGCCGGTGTTCGCGCAAGGTGCTAATAATGCTTATATTCCGGGTTTAAAAGTTACCTTTACGTTTTAATAAGGAAAACCACAATACCTGAAATGAAGATAGCACTACTTGGCTACGGAAAAATGGGCAAGATCATTGAAAAGATTGCCATTAGCCGCAAGCATGAAATTGTACTTACCATTGATCATGAAACCCTTCATGACCTTACTCCCGAAAACCTGCAGAAAGCAGATGTAGTAATTGAGTTTACCACCCCGGCATCCGTATTATCAAATATTGAGCATTGTTTTAATGCCGATGTTCCTGTTGTTATAGGTACAACCGGCTGGTATGAAAAACTGCCGGAGGTAAAGCAACAATGTATTGACGGAAATAAGTCGCTGTTATGGGCATCAAACTTTAGCGTTGGCGTTAACGTGTTTTTTCATGTTAATAAGTTGCTGGCTAAAGTAATGAACAGGTATCCCTACTATGAAGTACAAGTTGAGGAGATTCACCATACCCAAAAAATGGATTCGCCCAGTGGTACGGCCATAACTATTGCCGAAGGCATTATCAATAACACCGATACCAAAAACGAGTGGATTAATGTTTTAACCACCGATGATAGTGATGCTAACGCTAACGTATCAGCTAACCAATTGCTTATTGAATCGTTAAGGATTGATAGCGTACCTGGTACGCACACTGTTATTTATGATTCGGAAGTTGATAGTATCGAATTTAAGCATACCGCGCACAACCGCAACGGTTTTGCTTTAGGCGCTGTTTTAGCTGCCGAATGGCTGCATGACAAAAAAGGCTTTTACTCGGTGGAGGCCATGTTTGATTTTAATAGCTAATAAGCTTAAAACATAAATGACAATAGCGGGCTATATTGGGTTTTATATCTTGATAAGCCCGCTATTGATTTTAATACTGGCCGGGTATTGGAAGCTTTTCGAAAAGGCCGGTCGCCGTGGCTGGGAGGCTCTTATTCCGGTCTATCACCTTTATATTATGCTTAAATTAAGCCAAAGGCCTTTATGGTTGCTTTTGCTGCTTTTAATACCGGGCATAAATTTCATTATCAGCATAGGCATCCTTGTTGATTTCATTAAATCGTTTGGAAAGGTAGGAATCGGGCAAATTACCATGTCGGTACTGTTGCCTTTTATTTTTATCCCTAAATGGGGCTTTGATAAAAATACCCGCTATGTTGGGCCCTCGGGAAGCAGTGATTTCAGGGAGCAATATCGCGACCTGGATAAATCACGCGCACGGGAGTGGACAGAGGCTATCTTGTTTGCTGTAATAGCGGCAACGGTAATTCGCGGACTTTTCCTGGAGGCCTTCACCATTCCCACCTCATCAATGGAAAGCTCACTAATGGTGGGTGATTTTTTATTTGTGAGTAAGATCAATTATGGAGCACGTCTGCCCATGACCCCGATTGCATTCCCTTTTGCACATCATACTATGCCGCTTATGGGTACCAGGGCTTATTGGGATGGTGTAAAGCTACCGTATTATCGGCTACCGGGCTTTAGTGAGGTTAAAAGAGGCGACGCGGTTGTATTCAATTATCCTATGGATGCCGATTCGCCGTTTTACCGTCCGGTAGATAAGCAGGAAAATTATATCAAACGATGTGAGGCGGCTCCCGGTGACACCATAAAAATGGAATACGGACAGGTGTATGTAAACAACCGCTTAATAGCCAATCCGCCAAATGGGGAAATGGAATACCGGGTGCGTACGGATGGTTCGGAAAATGTGTTTGACCGAGATACGCAATATGATCTGCACCTGGAGGATATCCAGCAGTTTACTAAGGTGGATTTTACCGTTAACACCACTGCGCAATCGGCCGAAAAGCTGAAAACCTATCCCCACATTAAAATGGTAAGGCCGGATATTAAATTAAGAGGTGTATACGACCCGGAGGTTTTTCCGCATGATCCCCATTTCCGGTGGAACGAGGATAACCTTGGCCCCTTTATTATACCGCGAGCGGGTTGGGCGGTTAAGCTGGACAGCACGACCATGCCTTTCTATCGTCGGGCTATTGAAGTGTATGAAAACAACAAGGTACAGGTTAAAGGGAATGAAATCCTGATTAATGGTTTGAAGGCGGATAGCTATACTTTTAAAATGAACTATTACTGGATGATGGGCGATAACCGCCATAATTCGGAAGATTCGCGCTTTTGGGGCTTTGTTCCGGAAGATCATATTGTAGGTAAAGCCGTATTTGTGTGGATGAGCTGGGATACCAATTCGCCGGCTTGGTGTAAGATCAGATGGGATAGGGTGTTTAGGCGAATTAATTGATGTGCAGATGGAGAAGATGTGCTGATATGCAAATTATAGATGTGCAAATGAGAGGGAGATGTGCGGATGTGTAAATTTCAGATGTGCAGATGGAGAGGATGTGCAGATATGCAAATTACAGATGTGCAGATGAGGAATTTTTCGGAACCAATAATTAATATTGAAGAACGTAACATATAACGTGTAACATATATCTTATATATAAAATATAAACATTAAAAAATCTGCACATTTGCACATCTGAAATTTGCACATCAATACGGATATGAACTGGAAATTCTGGAAAAAGAAAGATTCAAGTAAAGTAAAGAAGAAAAAAAGCGCGCTCCGTGAATGGGGCGATGCCATCATATTTGCAGTAATAGCCGCTACCCTTATCCGTACGCTATTTATCGAAGCCTACGTGATCCCCAGCGGTTCGATGGAGAACTCGCTTTTAATTGGCGACTACCTGTTTGTAAGCAAGGTTAACTATGGTGCAAGGATGCCGATAACCCCTGTTTCATTTCCGTTTATGCACCATACAACGCCATGGGGCACTCAGGCCTATTGGGGGGGGGTAAAATTGCCTTATTATCGTCTGCCGGGTTTAAGCGATATTAAAAAAGGAGATATCGTTGTATTTAACGCGCCAATAGAGGCTGATTCGCCATATTTCAGACCGGTTGATAAACGCGAGAACATTATCAAACGTTGCCAGGGAACACCGGGCGATACGTTAAGTGTAGTTGACGCGCAGGTTTATATCAATGGCAAAGCTGCTCCAAGTCCTGAACGAGGCAAAGAAGGTTATTTTGTTGAAACCAATGGCCAGGAATTTAACCCGGCTATTTTAAATGAGCTTAAGATTGAGATCAGGGGGAATACCGGTAACCGTTACGAAATGATGATGGGGAAAGAGTCGGCGGCTACCTTGAAAACGTATTCAAACGTAAAATCAATTGTACCGGCTGTTACGCTTAAAGGTACCAGCGATCCGCTGAACCCGGTTTATCCGGTCAAGTATCCGCGATATAAGATCACACCTAACTTCCCGGATTTTAAATGGAATGTGGACAACTACGGGCCAATTATTATCCCGAAGAAAGGGTGGACTGTTAAACTGGATAGCCTAACTTTCCCGGTTTATGGCCGCGCGATAGAAATCTATGAAAACAATAAAGTAAATGTTGTTGGCAAGGATATCATGATTAACGGAAAAAAAGCCGATACTTATACCTTTAAGCTTAACTACTATTTTATGATGGGTGATAACCGTCATAATTCGGAAGATTCGCGCTTTTGGGGCTTTGTTCCTGAAGATCACGTGGTAGGTAAGGCATTATTTACCTGGATGAGTATAGATAGTACAGCCACTTTCTTTGATAAAATAAGGTGGAACAGGCTGTTCAGGGGAATACATTAATTGAAAATATAAAAACACTGAAGTGAACGGAATTGGATTAGTAATTGCATTTGTTCTTTTTATAGTATTGCCATTTGCAGGTTTGTGGAAACTGTTTGAAAAGGCAGGAAGACCAGGTTGGGAGGGCATTGTACCACTCTATAACTTTTTTATCATCATTAAGCTCACCGGAAGGCCTGCATGGTGGTTTATCATGCTGCTGATACCTGGTTTAAACTTTTTAATAGCTTTAGGCCTGATTGTTGATTTTTTGAAATCGTACGGTAAGTTCACCTTTGCCGAACATGCTCAGGGCGTTGTTTTACCTTTTATTTATTTTCCTAAATGGGGTAACGATAAAGACACTAAATATTTAGGTCAATCGGCCAGTCCGGAGTTTAGGACAAAATACAAGATTGCCTTAAAGAAAACCCAGGCACGTGAGTGGGCTGATGCTATCATTTTTGCTGTAATTGCCGCTACCTTGATCCGTACCTTATTTATTGAGGCTTATGTGATTCCCAGCGCCTCGATGGAAAGCTCATTGCTTATTGGCGATTATCTGTTTGTAAGCAAAGTGAATTACGGCGCACGTTTACCCATGACGCCTGTCGCGTTCCCTTTTGCACACCATACCATGCCGCTGATTAATACTAAAGCTTATTGGGATGGCATCGAGTTGCCATACTACCGTTTGCCGGGTTTAGCCGATATCAAGAAAGGTGATGTGGTGGTATTTAACTATCCTATGGATGCTGATTCGCCTTATTTCAGACCGGTTGATAAGCGCGAGAACTATATCAAGCGCTGTCAGGGTACACCAGGTGATACATTGAGTGTTGTTAATGCCCAAGTATTCATCAATAGCAAGGCCGCTATTACGCCTCCTAAAGGTGAGATTACTTATGACGTTAAAACAGATGGAAATGAGCTTAACCCGCAGATTGCAACAGATCTGCATTTGTCTGATATCTCATCTATCAATAACAACGAGTTTATAACCAATACCACTGAGGAGTCGGCAAAAGCATTAAGAGGATATTCTAACATAAAATCGGTTACGCCAAGGTTAACACCAAGGGGCGCGTCTGATCCAATGAACCCGGTTTATCCAACCATATTTTCTAATTACAAATTAGGGGCAAATACCCCTGATTATAAATGGAACGTAGATAATTACGGACCTATCATTGTACCTAAAGCAGGCTGGACAGTAAAACTGGATAGCTTAACATTCCCAATCTACGGTCGCGCTATAGCTGTTTATGAAGGCAACAAAGTTGAGGTAAACGGTAATGATGTATTGATCAATGGTAAAAAAGCAGATAGCTATACTTTTAAAATGAACTACTATTTTATGATGGGTGATAACCGTCATAACTCCGAAGATTCACGTTTCTGGGGTTTTGTTCCTGAAGATCATATTGTAGGCAAGGCATTGTTTATCTGGATGAGTGTTGACGATAATGCTTCGTTTATCCACAAGATCCGCTGGAGCAGGTTGTTTAATCTGATCCATTAGCCCCCTAACCCCCTAAAGGGGGAACTAAAATAAAGAAGCCGGTTTGTTTTACAAGCCGGCTTCTTTATTTATAAGAAACTGCCGCGGGCTTTCAGCCCGTGGTTTAGCATGGTTTCAGCTTTCAGCTGAACTATTGCGTAAGCTGGAAGCTTACATTATAGTTCCCACGGGTTACACTGCGCTAAACCCGCGGTAGTTTGTTTATTCCAAACCTTTCCGCCAGTTGATTTAGATCTTCAACAACCGAATCAACTAATGGTATGCCATTAGCCATTCTGTCTGCTTCGGCTTCCAGCTCGGGTTCGCCGGGGATGATTACTTTTTGATCGGCGTCGACTGTCGCTGATGATTTAAAGCGTTCTATCCAGTTATCTAAATGATTTTTAAACTCATCTATCGGCCGGAAGCCATCCACACGCATAGCGCCTAAAAAGTGTCCTATACCTGCGCCAACCGGATCATTAGGCGGATCAAGAAATGCCACAAACGGCGGCACCCATGGCCCATAATTTGCTCCCGACAGCACTGCCGATAAAATATCAACAGTAGCGCTTAGTCCAAATCCTTTATGGCTGCCATGATCACGGTCGCTACCCAGGGGAAGGAGCGAGCCGCCGGTTTTCAACGCGTGAGGATCAGTAGTGTAATTGCCTTCTTTATCCTGTATCCACCCTTCAGGGACTTGTTTTCCCAAGCGTTGGGCTATTTCCAGCTTACCGTTAGCCGCAGCCGAGGTTGCCAAATCAACTATCACCGGTGGGTATTTACCTGCCGGAAAGGCATAACACATGGGATTGGTACCCAGAAGTCGTTCGCTTGAAAAAGTAGGCGCCACCAACGGACTTGCATTAGTCATGGCAAAGCCTATCATAGCTTTCTCCACGGCCATGAGTCCATGATAACCGGCAATGCCAAAATGGTTGGAATTGCGTACCGATACCCAGCCCGAACCATATAATTCGGCCTTTTTAATGGCTACTTCCATCGCGTAAGGTGCAACCACTAACCCGAGGCCTGCATCGCCATCAATGGTAGCTGTTGTAGGCGTTTCGTGAACTATCTGGATGTTGGGAGTAGGATTAATGCGTTTCTTCTCCCACAGGCGTACATAGCCGCTTAAACGGGCCACGCCATGCGAGTCGATACCCCGCAGATCAGATTTGAGCAGTACATCGGCAGCTAATACAGCGTGTTCATGACTGCAGCCTATGGCTTTAAATATATCTTCGGTGAATGAGCGTAGGGTAGATGGTGATATCAGCATAGAGGCAAAGATAACCGTTGATTATGAACCTTGATGCACTTGATTTTAGGATTTCTTGAGTTTAGTCTACCTCTATACAGGAAAATCCTATAATCCTGTAAATCCTATAAATCATGGTTCAGACAAATTCCGCGTTAGGGATGGGAGCGGATACCGGCCTGTGGTTAAGGCCTGTGTAGTATGAGCATACAGCCCGGGCCGGAGGCAACGCCCATAGCAGCGTGTTTAATAAATTGTTAAAACATACGTCATTGCGAGGCACGAAGCAATAGCGAACTATACAGGGGAGATTTGCATGGTTGCCCGGTAAAGTTGGGGATTGCTTCGTGCCTCGCAATGACGGCGGGTGATGAGTGCTTCATTTCCTTACAGCTAATCCAATTTATATACCCAACCAAAAAAGACCATCCGCTTATGCAAATGGTCTTTTTTATTTTTTGTCCCACACCTTTCAGTGGGCCGGTCGTCTATCAAACTTTGATCTCAACCTCAACACCGCTTGGCAATTCAAGCTTCATCAGGGCATCTACAGTTTTTGAGTTAGAGCTGTAAATGTCTAATAAGCGCTTGTATGAGCAAAGTTGGAATTGCTCACGTGCTTTTTTGTTTACGTGTGGTGAACGTAATACGGTGAAGATTTTCTTTTCGGTTGGTAACGGAAGTGGTCCGCTAACTACAGCGCCAGTTGGCTTTACTGTTTTTACGATTTTCTCGGCAGATTTGTCTACCAGGTTGTAATCGTAAGATTTCAATTTGATCCTGATTCTTTGGCTCATTGTTAATTTGAATTTTAACTACCCTAAGAGCTATTTATTAGGGATAGTTGATTTTTATTATTTATTGAATTACTGAATCAGCTATTGTAGCTAATCCAGTAATTCAAAATTGATTGTTAGTCGATAGCAACTTGTTTGCGGCCTTTTGATTTGGCAACAACTTCGTCCTGTACGTTACGAGGTGCTTCAGCGTAATGGTCAAACTCCATAGTTGAAGTTGCACGGCCTGAAGTGATAGTACGTAATTGAGTTACGTAACCAAACATTTCAGAAAGTGGTACCATTGCTTTGATTACCTGTGCACCGTTACGGGTGTCCATACCTTGCAGTTGGCCACGACGACGGTTCATGTCACCGATAACATCACCCATGTTTTCTTCAGGGGTTAAGATCTCGATTTTCATGATTGGCTCAAGCAATACCGGTTTACATTTTGGCAATGCTTCACGGTAAGCAGAACGACCGGCGATCTCGAATGATAACGCGTCCGAATCGACAGCGTGGAATGAACCATCAATCAAACGAACTTTTAAGCTTGTAAGTGGGTAACCTGCAAGTACACCATTGTCCATAGCGGCTTTGAAGCCTTTCTCAACAGATGGGATAAACTCACGTGGGATTGAACCACCAACAATTTCGTTAACAAACTGCAAGCCTTCTTTGTTGTCGTCGGCTGGAGAGATAACAACCTGGATATCCGCGAATTTACCACGACCACCAGTTTGTTTCTTGTAAGTTTCACGGTGTTGAATAGTACCTGTGATAGCCTCTTTGTAAGCTACCTGAGGAGCACCCTGGTTAACTTCCACTTTAAACTCGCGTTTTAAACGGTCCATCAAAATATCAAGGTGTAACTCACCCATACCAGAGATAACTGTTTGACCAGTATCTTGATCTGTTTGTACGCGGAAAGTTGGATCCTCTTCGGCCAGTTTACCTAAAGCGATACCTAATTTATCAACGTCGGCCTGAGTTTTAGGCTCAATTGCCAAACCGATAACCGGCTCAGGGAATACCATCGACTCAAGAACCAACTGATGTTTCTCGTCGCAAAGGGTATCACCTGTTTTGATATCTTTAAAGCCTACTACCGCAGCAATATCACCTGCACCCACGTTAGGGATAGGGTTTTGCTTGTTAGCATGCATCTGGAAGATACGACTGATACGCTCTTTGCTTTCTGAACGCATGTTGTACACGTATGAACCAGCATCAAGGTTACCAGAGTAAACACGGATGAAGCATAAACGGCCTACAAACGGGTCGGTAGCAATTTTAAATGCTAATGCTGCAAATGGTTCTTTAACGTCTGGTTTAACCAAAATTTCGGCACCGGTGTCAGGGTTAGTACCAACAACACCTTTTGAATCAAGAGGTGAAGGCATTAACTCCATCACATAGTCAAGCATGGTTTGTACACCTTTGTTTTTGAAAGATGAACCGCAAGTCATCGGAACGATTTTGCCGGCCAAAGTAGCCTGACGTAAAGCGTCTAATACTTCGCGCTCAGTGATGGTTGTAGGATCTTCAAAGAATTTCTCCATTAAAGAGTCATCAAACTCAGCAACTGCTTCCAATAATTTCTCTCTCCACTCAGTAGCTTCGTCAAGCATATCGGCAGGAATTGGCACTTCGGTAAAGGTCATACCTTTATCATGCTCATTCCAAACAATACCACGGAAGTTGATCAAATCAACCACACCTTTAAACTGGTCTTCAGCACCGATAGGTAACTGCAATGGGATAGCAACGCTGCCTAACATTTCTTTAACTTGTTTTACCACGTTTAAGAAATCGGCACCAGAGCGGTCCATTTTGTTAACGAAACCAATACGCGGTACGTTGTAGTTGTTAGCCAAACGCCAGTTAGTTTCTGACTGAGGCTCAACGCCGTCAACCGCGCTGAATAAGAACACCAAACCATCAAGTACACGTAATGAACGGTTTACCTCTACGGTAAAGTCCACGTGACCCGGGGTATCAATGATGTTCATGTGATAGTTATGGTTACGGTATTTCCAGTTTACGGTTGTTGCAGCCGAAGTGATGGTGATACCACGCTCCTGCTCCTGGGCCATCCAGTCCATAGTAGCGGCACCTTCGTGTACCTCACCAATTTTGTGGCTTACACCAGCATAGTAAAGGATACGCTCGGTAGTGGTAGTTTTACCAGCATCAATGTGAGCGGCAATACCAATGTTTCTTGTATATTTTAGATCTCTTGACATTTTATTTGTTTTGTGATTTCACTTGACCCTTTAATGATTACACCGATTAAAAAGTGTAAACGTAAATAATCGGTGTAATCTTATTATTAAATCGGTGTAATCTAAATCTTTTAGAACCTGAAGTGTGAGAACGCTTTGTTAGCCTCAGCCATTTTGTGCGTATCTTCTTTCTTCTTAACAGCGGCGCCTTCGCCTTTAGCTGCTGAGATGATTTCGCCGGCTAATTTCTCCATCATGGTTTTTTCACCACGACGACGAGCATAGCTGATCAGCCATTTCATACCCAAAGCTACTTTACGCTCAGGACGAACCTCTGTAGGTACCTGGAAGTTAGCACCACCTACACGGCGGCTTTTTACTTCAACAGCAGGCATTACGTTGTTCAAAGCTTTTTTCCAGGTTTCTAAACCGTTTTCGCTTGTTTTTTTCTCAACAATTTCAACGGCGTTGTAGAATATAGCGTATGCGGTAGATTTTTTACCATCATACATCATATTGTTTACAAACCTTGTTACCAAAGTATCATTGAACTTTGGATCAGGAAGGATAATTCTCTTTTTTGGTTTTGACTTTCTCATTGCTTTCTATCCTCCTTAATTATTTCTTTTTACCTTTTGTTGGCGCTGCTGCTACCTGACCTGGTTTAGGACGTTTGGTACCATATTTTGAACGACGTTGGTTACGGCCAGCTACACCTGATGTGTCCAGTGCACCACGGATGATGTGGTAACGTACACCTGGTAAGTCTTTAACACGACCACCGCGGATCAAAACGATAGAGTGCTCCTGTAAGTTGTGACCTTCACCTGGGATGTAAGCGTTTACTTCTTTACCGTTGGTTAAGCGCACACGGGCAACTTTACGCATTGCTGAGTTTGGTTTTTTAGGGGTAGTGGTATACACACGGGTGCATACGCCTCTTCGCTGTGGACAGCTGTCCAACGCTGGTGACTTACTCTTGTCAACCAGAGCTACTCTACCTTTTCTAACTAATTGCTGAATAGTAGGCATTTCTTGCTTTTTTGTCTAATTATTTTATCCCGCATTTCGGGACTGCAAAAGTACGAACATTATTTTTGATTTTCAAGTAGTTGTGTGAAAGTTTTTTTGAGGGGATGTCTGAATCAGAATTTACAGAATTTGAGAATAAACAGAATGAAAGTTAAAAAGGTCAACGGGTAAATTTTGATTTAGGCGAGAGAAAATCCTGAGAATATAATAATCCTAAAAATCATGGTTCAGAAAAGTAGTCAACGGAATCAAAGTAATCATCTTTAATCAATGGTACGACCAAAAAAGGGCCGGTTACCGATGTAACCAGGTTTAGGTAACAGCGGGCCGGCCCATAATACTTTATATATTGATTTAATCAGGAAGCTTATTCTTTTACCTTATTCCAGGTATCGCGGTTAAAAGCCAGTACCTTGATGGGAGCGCCAACGGCATCTTTGGTGAATTTTAATGAAAAGCAAAGAGGTTGATTTAAGAACAACACATCCGATAGTGGTTTAAAATTGATCTCTTTGTCATCCCACGATTGCTTAAGTATCAAGCCATCTGCTGTCGCGCTGATTTGAATAGAAAGGTCAGTCCTTACATCTGATTGGTATTTGCCTGCCAAAACTTTTATTTGTTCAGGTTTTAGTTGTGCCTCCTTAGGTGGGGTATAGCTTTTTAATTTTGTCCATGTTTGCTTGCCCGCCAGAATAACCTGGTTTATCTCGCCGGTTTCACTCTTTTTAAATGCAACCGGGATTTTTTCGTCCCCATCATCGTCTAAAAATTCAAACTCAAGGTCGGATTTGCGGGTCAGCGTTATTTTTTGATCTCCGCCAAGCTGTTGGGCAATCAATTTATCGCCATCAGCTACTAATTTATATACCCTGTACTCATTATCCGTTTGCTGGTAAATTCCCTCAAAGGCTTTGAGCTGGGTATCCGCAATAATTGCTATTGGATGCTTTTGAGTTTTGGCGATAGTGGTGATGGCGCTTGCTGCAAGTAGTAAAGTAAATGTAAACCTGCACACACGGTTCACGGTAGTTTTAATGCTGGTCATTTTTAATAGGTTTATGATGTATGATTCAAACTTACAAAAAATGATTTTGAAAATCCAAAATATTCAGAATTAAATTTTGTTAAATTTTATTTTTGTCGGTTTTTATTTTGATGGTTGGCAATATTTTGATAAAAGCCGCAATAAAATTCGGTATTGATTAAAGCCGGTGCGCATAAAAAGAGCGCCGGTAAAACCCGACGCCCTCTTTCATCACTCACTAAACTACTTATAGAAAACTTAAATTAAAAATCTTAATAACCGCGATCGTGATAATGGCCATGATCGCTACCATTCTGGTAGCCATTATTATAACCGTTGTTATATCCATTACGGTACCTATGGTGGTGACCATAATCTTCACGTACTACACAACCTGAGGTTACAGATACTACTGCTGATATTAATAGTGCCAAAGCGACAAATTTCCTTTTCATGGCGTAAATTCTTTAATCCATCATCTTTATTGAAGATGTATACATATATGACTATCGGAAATGGAAAAGGATTAATCGGCAATTGTTTATTGCCGGATAATGGTAGTTATCGGTTTGTAGAAATGACAAGTTTACCTTGTTAAGGTAGTTGGAGAAATAATGATACCAGATGAATTATCCCAATGGAAAATGAGTTGGGTTGAGGTTACTTCTATTGTCCCATTGTAGTTTATGCCGGCAAAGAAAATGTGAAGCGGATAAATGCCCGGTGTTAGTGGTGTTAAATAAGAACTGAAATCGGTAGTAGTTGCAACGGTATGACTGCCTACGCCGCACTCGGGAATGAAAAAAAATATACCATTAAACTGTATAAAATAAGCTTGTGGATTAGTGTTAAAATAGATGCCGAAATCCAGGTTTGCATTGGTGCAGTAACTATTTTTAGTGGTGGCCGTAAAGCCTACATAACTTGAATCGGATTTAGCGCTTTTAACAATCCGTGGTGTCATGTTTATCTGCTCGCCTGCAGTGAAATTTGTGTTGTAAACCGGTGCATAAACCGAATCTATTACGGTTACGGTAAGCGGGCCGGACGTGATATCGCTATTGGCTGCTTTAAGGGTATACTGCCCTGCTTTGCTAAATTTAACAACAGCGCCAATGGTATGGGTTTGTAATTCGTCATAACCGGTGGGGGTTATGGTCCAGGTTACTGCTTTGGTAGTGTCGGCACCAACCAGAAACATGGAGTCGGGCTCGTTGATTTTTAACTTTAACTTACTAATTGAAATTTGCCCAGTTGGAGCATTTGGCAGGCCATTTTTTTGGCAGGCCGCTACTACGCATAAAGCAAAAAATAACAATGCCGGGGCTCTTTTCAGTTTGTTCATTTCTCTTACGGAAATTGCAACACTAATCTAACTAAAATAGCTGTAATTCAATCTGTATAACTCGGATTTAAAAGCTATTACATTTAATTAATGTAGTGGTTAAAACTAAATGAGACCTATGCTTTCCCTATACTCCTGCTGAATAATGAGCAAACAGTTGGCGCACAAGCATCCATCATATAATTCACTTACATACTGAACCTCATTTAATGTAAGTTGAACCGTACTGCACTGGCACTTGGTGAATGAATTGGCTTTACATTCAAAAGGTGTTTCACAACGTTCGCAACGGATGATTTCGTGTTTGGGCATTTCTTTGTTTGAGTTCATGGCCTATGGTTCATAGATCATGAGTAGGACAAAAATAGATAATGGTACCGGCAATTATAAAATGTAAGTGTCATAAATAAAGTGCACCTATAACTATGATCCATGAACTAAACGAAAAAAACCCATAAACCGTAGTCTATGGGCTTCAAAATTATCTTACGGACTTTCCGACCTCGGACTTCCGACTAAAAACTTACGCAGAGCAAGTCACGCAACCTTCTTCCATTGAGCAGGTTGGGCCTGCAGGAATTTCGTCAGCAACGGCGTCAACAACGGCTGGAATAACCGGATCCATGTTTTTACCACCCTGGTTTTCAACTGTAAATTTAACCGCTTGCGAAGCTGCTTGTGTACGCAGGTAGTACATACCTGTTTTCAAGCCTTTTTTCCAAGCATAGAAGTGCATTGAAGTTAGCTTAGAAGCGTTTGGCGAGTTGATGAACAGGTTCAATGATTGCGACTGGCAAATGTATGCGCCCCTGTCGGCAGCCATATCAATAATGCTGCGCATTTTGATTTCCCAAACAGTTTTGTATAATGCTTTGATATCAGCAGGGATCTCAGGAATCTCCTGGATTGAACCATTTGCACTGATGATCTTATCTTTCATGCTGGTGCTCCACAAGCCAAGGTTAACCAGGTCACGTAATAAGTATTTGTTTACTACAATGAACTCACCGCTTAATACACGACGGGTGTAGATGTTTGAGGTATATGGTTCAAAACATTCGTTGTTGCCTAATATCTGTGATGTAGATGCAGTTGGCATAGGTGCAACTAACAATGAGTTACGTACGCCATGGTTCATTACATCTAAACGCAGGTTTTCCCAATCCCAACGACCGCTTTCCGGTTTTACACCCCAAAGGTCAAACTGGAATTTACCTTGTGACAGTGGTGAGCCTTTGAATGTTTCGTAAGCGCCATCTTTTATAGCCATATCTTTTGAAGCTGTCATTGCTGCAAAGTAGATGGTTTCAAAAATCTCAATGTTCAGTTTTTTAGCTTCGTCGCTTTCAAACGGCATACGTAGCTGGATGAAAGTATCGGCCAAACCTTGTACACCTAAGCCGATAGGACGGTGACGTAAGTTTGAATACTCGGCTTCTTTAACAGGGTAGTAGTTACCATCAATGATCCTGTTAAGGTTTACGGTAGCCTGGTAAGTTACTTCGTATAGTTTATCATGGTCAAAAGCACCGTTGTTGATGTAACGTGGCAACGCTAATGAAGCAAGGTTACAAACAGCTACCTCGTTTGCATCGGTATACTCAATAATCTCGGTACAAAGATTTGAGCTTTTAATGGTACCCAGGTTTTGCTGGTTTGATTTACCGTTGGCAGCATCTTTATATAATAAATAAGGAGTACCGGTTTCAACCTGAGCGTCAAGTACTGCAAACCATAGCTCCTGTGCTTTTACAGTGCGGCGCTGACGGCCTTCTTTTTCGTATTTGGTGTAAAGCTCTTCAAATTCTTTACCCCAGCAATCGGCTAAGCCTGGTGCTTCGTGCGGGCAAAATAAGCTCCAATCTTCATTGGCTTCAACGCGTTGCATGAACAGGTCAGATACCCAAAGGGCATAGAACAAGTCGCGGGCACGCATTTCTTCTTTACCGTGGTTTTTACGCAGGTCAAGGAATTCGAAGATATCGGCATGCCATGGCTCTAAGTAAACAGCGAAAGCGCCTTTACGTTTACCACCACCCTGATCTACATAACGTGCAGTATCATTAAATACACGCAGCATTGGGATAATACCATTGCTGGTACCGTTAGTGCCGCTGATGTATGAACCCGTAGCCCTTACATTATGGATGCTTAAACCGATGCCACCCGCGCTTTGCGAAATTTTAGCGGTTTGTTTCAAAGTATCATAAATACCTTCAATGCTGTCATCTTTCATGGTTAACAGGAAGCATGACGACATTTGTGGTTTTGGTGTACCTGCATTAAACAGGGTTGGTGTAGCATGCGTAAACCAACGCTCGCTCATTAAATGGTATGTTTTAATGGCGCTTTCAATATCGTGTTTGTGGATACCTACCGATACACGCATAAACAAATGTTGAGGACGCTCGGCAATTTTACCGTCTATTTTTAACAGGTATGATTTTTCAAGGGTTTTAAAGCCGAAGTAATCAAAACCAAAGTCGCGGTCATAAATGATGGTGCTGTCAAGTAACTCAGCATTTTCCTGGATCACTTCCCAAACATCATCAGCAATAAGTGAGGCATCTTTACCGGTTTTCTTGTCAACATATTCATGCAGGAGGCGCATGGTTTCAGAAAACGATTTGATGGTGTTTTTATGCAGGTTTGATACCGCTATACGCGACGCCAGCAAAGCATAATCAGGGTGCTTGGTGGTTAATGAAGCGGCGGTTTCGGCAGCCAGGTTATCCAGCTCGGAGGTGGTTACGCCATCAAATAAACCTTCAATTACCTTTTTAGCTACATCAATAGGGTCAACTAACTGAAACCCGTAGCACAGTTTTTCAATACGTGCTGTGATCTTGTCAAATTTTACGGACTCTCTTCTACCGTCTCTTTTTATTACGAACATTTTCCCCCTCCTTTTGCCCCGTTAAAAGCGAAGCTTTTTTAGTTAATATTATTGTGATTTGATTATTTTCTTGAACCTGAACCTTGATTTTCCTGATTTGAGGATTGCCTGATATTGGAGTAAAGCCTAACCTCTAATCTCCAACCTCTGATCTCCAAACCTAAAAATCATCATCGAGCGAAAAGCTCTTGCTTTCGGCCGATGCGTTCAGTACACCACTTTTTTGATAGTCGCCTACGCGTTTTTCAAAGAAGTTGGTTTTGCCCTGCAACGAGATCATTTCCATGAAATCGAACGGGTTGGTCGCGTTATAATATTTATCGTAACCCAGTTCGCTCAGCCATCTGTCGGCCACAAATTCTATGTATTGGCTCATTAGTTTGGCGTTCATGCCTATCAGGTTAACCGGCAACGCGTCGGTTACAAATTCTTTTTCTATCTCAACCGCATCGGTAATGATCTTGGTAACCTGCTCTTGCGGAAGTTTGTTTTCAAGCATGCTGTATAATAAACAGGCAAATTCGCAGTGTGAGCCCTCATCGCGCGAGATCAGCTCATTGCTGAAAGTGAGGCCTGGCATTAAGCCACGTTTTTTAAGCCAGAATATAGAGCAGAAACTACCTGAAAAGAAAATCCCTTCTACAGCTGCAAATGCAACTAAACGCTCGGCAAAGTTGCCATTGTTGATCCATTTTAATGCCCACTCGGCTTTTTTGCCTACGCATGGTACCGTTTCTATGGCGTGGAAAAGGCGGTCTTTTTCGGCCGGATCTTTAACGTAGGTGTCTATCAGCAGGGCGTAAGTTTCAGAGTGAATGTTCTCCATCATGATCTGGAAACCGTAAAAGCAACGGGCCTCAGGCAATTGCACTTCACTCATGAAGTTTACCGCCAGGTTTTCGTTCACGATACCGTCACTTGCTGCAAAAAATGCAAGGATGTGTGAAATGAAATGTTTTTCGCCCGAATTAAGATTTTCCCAGTGTTTAAGGTCGTCCGAAAGATCGATCTCTTCGGCTGTCCAGAAGCTGGCTTCCGCTTTTTTGTACATCTCCCAGATTTTGGGATACTTGATGGGAAGGATAACAAACCGGTCCTTGTTTTCCCGTAGTAATAATTCGTTTTCCAAACTCATAAACGTTTACCTTTTTTATATTTTCCTTCAGTTGAGGTATTCAGACACGAAAGCGGGCCTTACTTTTTGATAAAGCCTTACATTGTTGATGCCATCGGATTGCTCCTTAGCAATTATGTTGTGTAACTTTCTGACAGCCAATTGTTTAATTAGGGATTGACGAGTGCGTCTGGCTGCCGGCTGAATGCCTTTTTTATTACTTGTTGAGCAAAGTTAATGTTTGAGTTGTGTACTTGTGAATGATAGTTTTTCACAAATAGCCGAGTTATCAACACTTATGTGTATGGGAGTTATTAACACTAAAAATTAATGAACTTGAAAAGAGGGGGTTAAAATCACAGCTATAAATTAATGCCTTCGAAACTTGCAGATTACGATAATTTAACATTGTAAATTACTTGACGTTTTACCGACAATTATTGCCAATTGTGAAATGCTTTTGCTGTGTGAAAGTATCAAAATTAAAATTGTAAAATAAATTGCACATCCTGTGAAAATGTGGAAAACAAATACGCCCGTAAGTCATCAACTTACGGGCGTATTCCTCAAAGTTTTACGATTTATTTTACGTCCTCAAGCGGAACAAATTTCATCGATACCGAGTTCACGCAGTGGCGTGTGTTTTTCGGGGTCATGTACTCGCCTTCAAACACGTGGCCCAGGTGGGCTCCACAGTTCGCGCATAAGATTTCAACCCTCCGGCCATCCGCATCTACCTCACGGCGAACAGCTCCGGGAATTTCATCATCAAAGCTTGGCCAGCCGCAAAACGATTCAAATTTATCCTCCGAACGGTAAAGGGGCGCGTCGCAGCGTTTGCAAACGTATAAGCCCTGTGCCTTGTTGTTAAGCAACGAACCTGTAAACGGACGTTCGGTACCTTTGTATAATATTACCCTTTCTTCGTCGGGCGTTAATTGATTGTACTCCATATATTTTGATTACTCCGATTGGTTTTAATTTCACCGGTTGATGAGCTCAACCCGATGTTTTTATCTATATAAAGATACGACAATTTGGAGCGATATAATGTTTTACGAGTTGATGTTTACACTGGTTTGACGGGGATTTAAATGTGCAGATGTGCAAATTTCAGATGTGCGGATGAGGGAAGGTAATTATCGCTGCCGCTGGCTTTAAGATCATGGTTAATCATGGTTTCAGCCGACGTTATGGTTTAGTATCCTGTATCCAGTTTTTTCAATAAATCCAGCCCTTCATTCCAGTCGCCATAATTTGCTGATACATTGATATGGCCGGCGTCACCAATATTCACAACTTCGCTTCCCCAACTGTCTGCAAATAGGTGGGCCCGTTCCGGGGTTACGTAGAAATCGTTGTTACTAATCACTGTTATAGATTTGAATGGCAGTTTGCCTAAAGGCATCGGCGTAAAGCCACTTGTACCGGTTGGATAGCTATCTGCTTCGGTATCACTCGGTGCAACCAGGAATGCGCCCTTTATCCCGATATTGTATTGCCTGGCCCAATAAGCTATGGCGGCACAAGCCAGGCTGTGACCAACTAAAATTACGTTTGCCGGATCATAGCGTTTTACATAGTCGTTCAAAGTTTTTACCCAATCGCTGCAAACCGGGGTTTCCCAATCCTGTTGTTCAACACGGGTGAAATTGAACTGCTTTTCCCAAATGCTTTGCCAATGTTGAGGGCCAGAATTGCCCAATCCCGGATGTATAAGAATATCAGCGTTGAAAGTCATAGTTTCGGTGAGATGTTAAATAGCCTAATAATTGAATGCTCAATATATGGATTTTTAAACAGTTGCCCGTAGTAGGCTAAAGGAGTTAAGCTCTCCCTTTAGAGGATAATAGCCCATCAAAAGACAGTCAGAAGTTTTTAAGAGTGCGGGCTGTGCGATTCCCTCCCCTGGGAGGGTGTAGGGAGGGGTTTCATCGACAGGCTTATTCACTAAATGACGTATAAACCCCTCCCTACCTACTCGCGATCCTAACGCACCCCTCCCAGGGGAGGGAATTGTCAACTCGTGGGCTATTACCCTTTAGGGGGCTGAGAGGCTTCAGCAACTTGTTTGATCACTTCATTTCTTTTTAGCAACAACCTGGTCATGTAATTGGATAAAAACAGCCAGTTAGCTATATCTCCAACTATCCCGCCCGGCGATTCAAACGTAAAAATATCCCGCATCATGGTTTGGTTAAGGATGGGGTAAAAATAATGCTCATGCGTAAAACTTTTGAATACACCCTCAACCATGATATCCGTAAAATGATTGGGATATTCCATTTCGATAATTTTTGAGGTAAGCGTTTGCCATACACCGAAATGTTTTGCCCGCCAGGTAACGCTTTCGCCAAGTTCAATGAGGCCGCTTGTACGCCCGGCGATAGCTTGCTCGCCGGTGTGTTTGGTTGATTCTATATGTACATCGATATTACGGGCAATGTCAAATACTTTTTCAATGGGGGCATTAATATGGGTAGCAAGTAAGATTTGTGAAGGCATAAGCTATAACAAAAAAGGCTGTCGTTTAACGACAGCCTAAATATAGTGTTACGCTCGTGTAATAATCAGCGTAATCATCAAAATCAAAAAATAATCAACGGTTAAAATTCCGCGTTTTTAGGGAACCTTGGGAATGGGATCACATCACGGATGTTGCCCATGCCGGTAACAAACAGCACCAACCGCTCAAATCCTAAACCGAAGCCTGCATGCGGACAAGAACCGAAGCGGCGGGTGTCCAGGTACCACCAAAGTTCTTCGGTAGGGATGCCCATTTCGTTCATGCGTTGCTCCAGTTTGTCTAAACGCTCTTCACGCTGAGAACCACCAACAATTTCGCCGATACCCGGGAACAGGATGTCCATGGCGCGTACGGTTTTACCGTCATCGTTCTGGCGCATATAAAACGCTTTGATCTCCTTCGGGTAATCTGTCAGGATCACCGGTTTTTTGAAGTGTTTCTCAACCAGGTAACGCTCATGCTCGCTCTGCAAATCGGTACCCCAGCCTTCAATAGGGTAAACAAACTTTTTCTTTTTGTTTGGGGTTGATTCCTTCAGGATGTCGATAGCCTCGGTATAAGTAAGGCGCTCGAAATTGTGATTTAAGCAAAACTGCAGTTTTTCAAGCAGTGTCATTTCTGAGCGCTCGTTTTGCGGTTTGGTTTTTTCTTCCTCGGTTAAACGCTGGGTTAAAAACTCAATATCATCGGCATTTTTATCCAACGCGTATTTGATCACGTATTTCAGCATGTCCTCAGCAAGGTCCATGTTGTCAACCAGATCGTTAAACGCAACTTCTGGCTCAATCATCCAAAACTCGGCAAGGTGACGGGTTGTGTTTGAATTTTCGGCACGGAAAGTTGGGCCGAAGGTATAAATATCGCTCAGGGCCATAGCGCCAAGCTCACCTTCCAGCTGACCGGACACGGTTAAGTTAGTGGCGCGACCAAAAAAATCCTGTTTGAAATCGATCTCCCCGGTTTCGGTTTTCGGGATGTTATCCAGGTCAAAGTTGGTAACGTGGAATGTTTCACCGGCACCTTCCGCGTCTGAAGCGGTTATTACAGGTGTATGCAGGTAAACAAACCCGCGCTCCTGGAAAAACTGGTGCACCGCGAATGCCAGACTGTTACGCACCCTGAAAATGGCGCCAAAAGTGCTGGTGCGGAAACGCAGGTGAGCATGTTCGCGCAAAAACTCCAGGCTATGTTTTTTGGGTTGGATAGGATATTTTTCAGGATCGCTATCGCCTAAAATTTCAATGTCGCTTGCTACAACCTCAACAGTTTGGCCTTTACCTAAAGAGGCAATCAGTTTACCCTGAACGCTTAACGCGGCACCAACGGTAATGCGTTTAAGCAAAGCCGGGTCGGTGTTTTCAAAATCGACAACTATCTGGATATTATTATTAGTTGAGCCATCATTCAAAGCAATAAAACGATTTGAACGGAATGCACGCACCCATCCTTTAACTGTTACATCAATTTCGGTTTGCTGGCTTTGCAGCAATGCTTTGATCTTAGTTCGCTGACTCATAAATTGTAATTCTGTATAAAACTGTATAATTTTTAGAGTCGCAAAAATACAATTAATTATTAAAGCTTACTTTGAAACATCAGCTAAAAAACACGGTGCCGGGCGGTGGTGAAAATGTGCCGATTGTAATTCTGTATAAAACTGTATAATTTTTAGAGGTGCAAAATGCAATTAATTATCAAAGCTTACTTTGAAACATCAGCTAAAAAACACAGTGCCGGGCAGTGGTAAAAAAAGGCAAATGACTAAAGGAAGGGGAGAAGAAAGAAAAAGATGTGCGGGGGAAACACAGCCGGGAACACAGCACGTTCCCGGCTATTTCTTTTTCTGAAGCTTAGTTGCTTGATACCATAATGGTGTCACGACGTAAGCTTGGAGTCGCCTTGCTGCCAACCATAATTGTGTCTTTGCCTTTATTCAATGACTGATTAAGGATGCTTTTTTTAGCAGTAGCACTGTCTTGTGCAGGCGCTACGCCATTTTTCTGACAGCCAGCCAGTAACATGAATGATACTGAGGCGATTAATAATAGAGCTTTTTTCATAAAACAAATTTACAACTAATACGAATGATAAGTAAGCTAAGTTACAGTAATACAAAAGTTAATATTTGAATGTGACTTTAAACTTACCTTCGCTAAAGGATACCTTATCCTGATGGCTTTCAGGTGTGATATCACTCACTTTCAGGAACCTTAGCTCAAAAAATCCCTGTAGTATTTTATTGGTTTGATTATATGAAATTATAGTTATTGAACTAAGGTGAGTTGGATCGGCAACGTATTTAGCGGTTAACGTACCTGATTTTTTAATTTGGTAATAATTTTCGTTTGCCTTGAGCGTGTAATAGCCAACACCATCAAATACAAACTTAAAACCAACCTCTTCTTCCTCGCCTGAAGTGTTGCTTTTGGCCGATACGGTAATGGTATCTCCCAATGTATTTGAACCTGCCGGGACAGCCTCCCATGCCATATTGTTTTTTTGTGCAAGCATAAAATCAGGTGTAACGGGAATGACGCAGCAATCTTTCTTTTTACATGCCGAAACAAGCAGGGCCACGGCCATGGCTAACATAAACCAGTGATTTTTCATTGCTTTGCTGATGATAGGTTAACTAATTGTACGGGAGATATAAAGATATTTAAAAATAGGGGCATATTATACAGGCAATCAGTAAGTTTGCCCCTCATTTAAATTTACTGCCTATGAACCCCAGGTTAAGTCTCGTTATTGGCATTTTATGTATCTCTTTCTCGCCGATATTTGTAAAGCTTGCCGGGGTATCACCTATCGGTTCGGCGTTTTACAGGGTGTTTGTAGCCTGGATATGCCTTGCGCCTTTTTGTGTAATTAAAAAGAAACTTAAAGTAGATAAAAAGCAGGTGCTTATATCGATAGCCGCGGGAATGGTTTTTGCCATGGACGTGGCTGTTTGGAATATCTCCTTGTTAAAAATCAGTGCCACAGTATCTACATTGCTTGCCAATCTTGCCCCGGTTTGGGTTGGATTGATGAGTTTCCTGTTTTTAAGAAAACGTTCGGGCCTGTTATTCTGGATAGGCACACTCATTGCAATTACCGGTATGGTGATATTGGTAGGTTATGAACATATATTGCACATGGAACTAAACGCGGGTATATTATTAGCTATACTGGCCAGCTTTTTTTATGCTACTTATATCATGATCACCAAAAACATAATGGCGGGTATTGATGTGTTTAGCTTTATGTTTTACAGCATGCTTAGCGCCAGTATTTTTTTACTGGTGATAAATGGATATATGCATAATGACATTATTCATCTTTCATTAAAAGTATGGCTGTGTTTTGTTGGCATGGGGCTGATTTGCCAGTTAGCGGGCTGGCTCACTATTAATTATTCATTACGCTACCTCGAATCAACCAAGGTATCTATCGCGTTGTTAAGTCAAACGGTTTTTGCGGGCTTGCTGGCCGCATTTTTATTGAAGGAGCGTTTAGGTTTTAACGAGATCATTGGTAGCGCCATTGTTTTAGGTGGCATAGCCGTAACTTTTTTAAAGCCACGTAATCAGGCAAATAAAATAGTATCTTGACGATTGTTAATTATCCAATTACGATTTGCCCTACATTTGCATTTTTAACGCATGATTCAAAAATCCACTATCGACCGTATTATGGAAGCCACCGACATTGTGGAGGTGATAGGGGAATTTGTGCAGTTAAAAAAACGTGGCGCCAACTATGTAGGTCTTTCGCCTTTTGCCAATGAACGTACCCCATCGTTCACGGTGTCACCAGCAAAGGGCATTTTCAAAGATTTCTCGACAGGTAAAGGTGGCTCGGCAGTTACATTTTTGATGGAGCTGGAAAAGTTTAGCTATCCCGAAGCCCTGAAGTGGCTGGCCAAAAAATATGGCATCGAGGTAGAAGAAACTGTTGAAGCGCCCGAAAACCGTGAGGAAGAACTTCGCCGGGAAAGTTTGATGATCGTATCGGCTTTTGCCGCTAAGTTTTTCCATGAAACCATGCTGGAAACCGAAGAGGGGCAAAGCATTGGTTTGAGTTATTTTAAAGAACGCGGCTTTACTGCCGAAACCATAAAGAAATTTGAGTTGGGCTACTCGCCCGATCAATGGGAAGCCTTTACCGGCAAAGCTTTACGCGAGGGTTATAAAGAACCGTTTCTGGTTGAAAGCGGCCTCTCTGTAAAGCGGGATAACGGTGCTTTGTATGACAGGTATCGTGGTCGGGTAATGTTCCCGATTCACAGTTTTACGGGCCGGGTAATTGGTTTTGGCGGTCGTACGCTCAAAAAAGATAAAAACGTAGCCAAATACGTTAACTCGCCCGAATCCGAGATCTACCATAAATCAAACGTACTTTACGGGCTTTACTTTGCTAAAAAAGCCATCCGCGAGCAGGATAACTGCTACCTGGTAGAAGGTTATGCCGACGTACTTTCGGTACACCAGGCGGGGGTTGAAAACGTGGTGGCCTCCTCAGGTACATCACTTACAACCGAACAGATTAAGCTTATTGCCCGTTTTACCAAAAACATCACCATATTATATGACGGTGATGCTGCCGGGATCAAAGCCTCGTTACGTGGTTTGGATATGATCCTGGAAGAAGGCCTTAATGTAAAGGTTGTATTGTTCCCTGATGGGCACGACCCCGACTCGTTTGTGCAGTCTAAAGGGTCAAGTGCTTTCAAAAAACACATCGAGGAAAATAAAAAGGATTTCATCCTGTACAAAACCCAGATCCTGCTTAAAGAGGTTGCAAATGATCCTATAAAGAAAGCCGACGTAATTCGCGAGGTGGTTGAAAGTATCGCTAAGATCCCGGATAGCATCAAGGCATCGGTATTTATAAAAGAGTGTAGTGGTTTATTACAGATAGATGAGCGTGCCCTTTTATCCGAGCTTAATAAAATGCGCGCGGCTAAAGCCAAAAAGGAGGAGCAGCAAAGGCAGCAGCAAAATAACAGGTTTGCGGAAATGCCCGACGAGCCTCATTTTTTTGACGAACCTGTTGAACTGGAAGCTCCGGCTGTTGCTAAGGATGATGCTTTTCAGGAAAAGGAAATTGTGCGTTTGTTGCTACATTATGGCGGCCGCATGATTGACTGGGACGGCATTGCAAACACCTACATCGGCCCTTTCATTATAGCCGAGTTAAGCGATGTTGCTTTTGAGCATCAGGTTTGTAAGCAAATTACAGAAATTTATCGCCGCGAAGTTGAAAACGGCGTGTTGCCTGATGATAACTATTTTATTCATCATAAAGATAAAGGCATTGTTGATTTAACCATCAATATGCTGGCCAGCAAATATTCGCTCAGCGAAAATTGGTACGAAATGCATAGGATTACCGTGAATGATGAGCAGGTGAATATGAAAGCCACTATCCTCGGTGCTATTTTTCACCTCAAAAAGCATAAGGTGGGCAAGATGCTGGAAGACCTACGCTCGCAGCTTCAAAAAGCCGACAATGAGGCCGACCAGGAAATACTGCTTAACCAGTATATGCGCATGAAAAAAGTGGAAAAATCCATATCCGACTTTTTGGGCTCCGTAATCATCAAATAATGGCTCAACACCTTGAACTTGGCCGCACCGGCGAAGCATTAGCCAAAACCCACCTCGAAAAAGCAGGCTACGAAATCCTGGACGAAAACTGGACTTACGGAAAAGCCGAAATAGATATTATTGCTTATAAAGACAAGGTTATTATATTTACCGAAGTAAAAACCCGCACGGGCAATGGTTTTGGCGAACCTGAAGATTTTGTTGATAACCGTAAACAAAAGCTCCTGGCCGAAGCTGCCGATGAATATATCTACCTCATGAACCACCAGGGTGAAGTGCGGTTTGATATCATTGCCATTTTGTTTGACCGTAGCGGAAATTATATACTAAACCATATAGAAGATGCGTTTTGGCCTTCGGCCACATAACACTTATGAATAACAATAAATTAAAGCTATTTTTTGCCGCCCTTGCCTTAACGGCTTTGGCTTACAGCTGTAAACACAAATCTGATAGCGCGGCTACAGACTACACCATAAGTCCCGATGCGGGCGCAAACTACAAAGCAGGAGATAAGATTGATATTAAGGTCCATGCTCCTGAAGGCAGCAAAGTTGATTCGGTAGTTTACCTGCTCGATTCGGCAAAGATTGCTTCCAGTAAAGATACTTCAGGTATCAGTCTCAAGACCGATACCATTGGCTTAGGCATCAGGATGATCACGGCCAAAGTTTATGAAGCCGGTAAAAGTAACGAGGTAACAACCAATATCCTGTTGCTTGCGGCTAAAGCACCCGCCAGGTATACTTACAAAGTAGAGAAGGTTTTCCCGCATGATACAGCTGCTTACACCGAAGGCCTGCAATATGTAGATGGCATTCTATATGAAAGCATTGGGGATTACGAACATTCGGCAATTCGTAAAGTAGATTTAAACACGGGTAAAGTTTTACAGGAAACCAAACTTGATAAAAAATACTTTGGCGAAGGTATCGCGGTTGTTGGTGATAAAGTAGTGCAGCTTACTTACAAAGAAAAAGTGGGTTTTGTTTATGATAAAAACACGCTGAAACTACTCAATAACTTTACCAACAATGTTGGCCCTGAAGGTTGGGGAATGTGCTTTGACGGTAATAAACTGTATATGGACGATAGCACCAATCGCCTTTGGTTCCTGGATAAAAACAGCTATCGCCCAATTGGCCACGTCGACGTATGCGATGATAAGCAACAGATAGATTCTATCAACGAGTTGGAATACATCAATGGAAAGATATACGCTAACGTTTATCAAACCGACAGTATACTGGTGATCAATCCTAAAACCGGCGCTGTGGAGCAAATTGTGGATATGAAAGAGATCTATCCGGTAGCCAGCCGTCCGCAGGACAGGGATTGGAACAACAATGTATTAAATGGCATAGCCTGGGATGCAAAAGGTCAGCGCCTGTTTGTAACCGGAAAAAGATGGCCGCACCTGTACCAGGTTAAATTTGTACCGGTTCCGTAAGCCCCTAACCCCTAAAGGGGAATTACAGGTTGAAAGAATTTTAATAATACAAAACGCCTGGATTTTCCGGGCGTTTTATGGTTAATTATTGACATATTGCCAGCCATACCTGGTCATAAACTCTTCAACCTCTTCATTAAATGATTTCTTTTGATGGTGATTTTCCTGGTTGTTAATATAGCTAATGACAGTTGATACTTGTGATTCACTTACCGATACCGTAAAGTAGTCGTCCTGCCAACTGAATTGCTTACCAATTAACTTCGTCTTGTTGATCCAAAGAGAGGATTCGCCTTTAATTAGCTGACTTACTTTGGCAATATTTTGATCTTTCCCTAAAGAAATCAGGCAGTGAATATGATCCGTGTGGCCATTGATAGCCTGTAAGAATATTCCTTTCGCTTTGCAGTTTTCCATGATGTGTTTGTGTATCTGATATCTTACATTTTGCACAAGCAGTGGCTGCCTGTCTTTTGTAGCGAAAACTAAATGAATCCAGATTTTTACAAATGACATGGTTTGTGGTTTTGTTCTAAAGGTATAGCTTATTTGGGCTAAAGCCACCTGTTTTAGTTGATTTTGTCCGTTGGTTAAAACCAACGGCAATGAAAGGAAAGTTAGGTTTTCTTGTCCTAAAGGTATGGCTTATTTTGGCTAAAGCCAGGCTATCACGGCTAACGAATCCGTTGGTTAAAACCAACGGCAATGAAAGGAAAGAGTTTAGATTTTCTTACCCTAACGGAACAGTTATTTTGGTTAGAGTTAGTTTGTCAATTATGATTCTGTTCAACTGAACCAATGGTGACGAAAAGAATTTGAGATTTGTTTTTAAATGGGTGAACAGAACATGCTTTGTTTTGGCGTTTTTTCCATAGGTGAGCAATTCATTGCCGTTGGTTTTAACCAACGGAACAAAGAGTGAAATTAGAGTCGGCTTTAGCCGAAACCGCCGGAAAAGTTTCTGCTATAAATTAAGACTCTTTTAAAAACAAGCAACGCCCGAAAGATCCGGGCGTTGCTTGTTTTTAAACTTATCCTTAGAGGAGGGGCTACCTCCAGGCTTTATATTGATTAATCAAACCATTGGTTGATGAATCATGGCTGCTAATCTGGGCATCATCTTTCAACTCAGGAAGGATCTTGCCGGCAAGTTGTTTACCAAGCTCAACACCCCATTGGTCAAAGCTGTAAATGTTCCAGATAATACCCTGGGTGAAGATTTTGTGCTCATATGCAGCTATCAGCGCACCTAAAGTATATGGAGTGATCTTTTTAATCAGGAATGAGTTTGTTGGACGATTGCCTTCAAATACTTTGAACGGAGCAATTTTAGCAATTTCCTCTTCAGATTTTCCGGCTGCTTTAAGCTCTTCAATAACTACTTCTTCGGTTTTACCGTTCATTAAAGCTTCGGTTTGAGCGAAGAAGTTTGAAAGCAGCATGTTGTGGTGCTCGCCAAGCGGGTTGTGTGATTGTGCCGGAGCAATAAAGTCGGCAGGGATCAGTTTAGTACCCTGGTGAATTAACTGATAAAACGCGTGCTGACCGTTTGTACCGGGCTCACCCCAAATGATCGGGCCGGTTGAGTAATCAACATCTTTACCGTTGCGATCAACATGTTTACCGTTGCTTTCCATATCACCCTGTTGGAAATACGCAGAGAAACGGTGCAGATATTGATCATAAGGCAAAATTACATTGGTTTCTGCCTCAAAGAAATTGTTATACCAGATGCCTATCAAACCCATAATAACCGGTATGTTCTGATCAAATTCGGCAGATTTGAAGTGATTATCTGTAGCGTGTGCACCTGCAAGTAGGTCGGCAAAGTTTTCGAAACCAATGCTCAGGGCAATTGACAAACCGATGGCACTCCATAAAGAGTAACGACCGCCTACCCAATCCCAAAACTCAAACATGTTTTTGGTGTCGATACCAAATTTTTCAACCGCTGCCGCGTTGGTTGAAAGTGCCGCGAAGTGTTTAGCCACATCAGCCTCGGTAGCGCCACTGGCCAGGAACCAGTCGCGTGCGCTATGGGCGTTGCCCATAGTTTCCTGGGTAGTAAAAGTTTTTGAAGCCACCAGGAATAAAGTGGTTTCAGGATCAACCGCTTTCAGGGTTTCAACTATATGAGTACCATCCACGTTGCTTACAAAGTGAAGGTTCAAATGATTTTTGTATGCTTTTAATGCCTCGGTAACCATTACCGGACCCAGGTCAGAACCACCGATACCAATGTTAACAACGTCGGTAATGGCTTTGCCGGTGTAGCCTTTCCACTCGCCTGAAATGATGGCTTCGCTGAAAGATTTCATTTGGTCAAGCACTTTATTTACATCAGGCATAACATCTTTGCCATCAACATAAATTGGCGTGTTGCTGCGGTTACGTAATGCGATGTGCAGTACCGGTCGGCCTTCAGTAACGTTGATTTTTTCGCCCGAATACATGGCATCTATCGCCTCTTTTAATGAACACTCTTTGGCCAACTGTATCAATAAGGCGATGGTTTCATCGTCGATACGGTTCTTTGAGTAATCCAGTAATATATCCTCAAACTGAATCGAGAATTTATTAAAGCGCTGGTCATCAGCGTCAAACATTTCCTTCAGGCTTTTAGCTACAATATCAATGTAATGATCTGTTAAATATTTGTAGGCCTGGGTTGTTGTAAAATCGGTAGTTGGCAGCATAATTGTTTTGTTTTTTGACAAAAGTAAAAAGTTAATTGTAAGGTGGTTATTAAATAAAATAATTGTCTGTCTTAGTGTTGTTTAAACACGGCTGGGATAGTGTTTAGTTTACACCGAAAAATTATGAGAATTACAAAGGAATTACAAATATATTTTGAAGTTTAAAATTTTTATTTAATATATTTGTGTCGATGGTAATCAAATGAGGTATTTATCATCATTTTGTAAATTTACTTTAAAAGCACGTATTACTATGTTTGAGAAACTGTTTTTGCTTGTAAAAGATAACGCCGGGACGGCCGTTATCAACAACCCGGTGATCCCTGCTAAACATCACGATGCAGTGATTAATGAAGCTTCAAGTTCTATCATTGAAGTATTAAAAGGCCAGCTTGAAAGCGGCAAGGCTAAGGAACTTATAAAGTACTTTCAGTTTTCGGGTAGTTACAACAATTCATTAGTATCGAGCATTACCAATAGTTTTGCTAACAAGCTTAACAATTTTTATGGCATTGATCCTGCACATGCTTTAGCTGCTGCAAAGGCTTTAATCCCAACTGTGATGAACGAGTTGGTTAAAGAAACCAAAAGCGGCGAAGCCAAAGAATTTGCATTGGGCACTATGCTTACTAAGCTGAACGGTAACCGTACCGATCTGAACCCACTTGTGAAAGACCTGATGGTTGCTTAATATACTATTACATCTGCCTAATGAATGGGCCTGCTGATTGCTTAACAATTTGCAGGCCTTTTTATTTATAGCAATTTTTCAAATTACATATATTTGCCGTATGACTAAAGAACAAGTTCAGGATTTAAGGGATAGAGTAACTTCCCTGAGGAGGCATCTTTGACATTGATAAGAAGCTGGAACTATTACAAGAAGAACAGGAAATAACCATCGGTCCGCATTTCTGGGACCATCCTAAAGAAGCCGAAAAGGTACTCGCATCCATCAAGGTAAAAAAAGTATGGACAGATGCTTTTCAGAAAGTAGTAGCTGTTGTTGATGACGCCGGCGTACTTTTTGAATTTTATCAGGGAGGCGATGCTACCGAAGCCGAAATGCAGGAGCAATATAATGCAGCTATAAAAGCGGTTGAGGAGCTTGAATTTAAAAACATGCTCTCGGCCGAAGAGGATCAGCTTAACGCGGTGTTACAGATCACGGCCGGTGCCGGCGGTACCGAAAGCTGCGACTGGGCCGGTATGCTCATGCGTATGTACATTATGTGGGGCGAGAAGAACGGCTATAAAGTAACCGAACAGGATTACCAGGAAGGTGACGTAGCCGGCGTAAAAACCGTTACCCTGCAGCTGGAAGGCGAGTTTGCCTACGGTTATCTGAAAGGTGAAAACGGTGTACACCGTTTAGTGCGTGTATCTCCGTTTGATGCTAACGCTAAACGCCACACTTCATTTGCTTCGGTATACGTTTATCCTTTGGTTGATGATACCATCGAAATTGAAATAAACCCTGCCGATATCGAGTTTGAAACTTTCCGCTCGGGCGGTGCGGGTGGCCAGAACGTAAACAAGGTAGAAACCGCCGTTCGTTTGTATCACAAGCCATCGGGTATTATTATTAAGAACCAGGAGTCGCGCTCGCAATTACAGAATAAGGATAATGCTATCCGCTTGCTGAAGTCTCAGTTATATGAAATTGAGATGCGCAAACGTATGGAGCTGACCAACGCCATTGAAGGTAATAAAAAGAAAATTGAATGGGGCTCACAGATCCGCAACTATGTTTTACATCCGTACAAACTGGTTAAAGACCTGCGTACCGATCACGAAACCTCAAATGCCGCTGCAGTACTTGACGGCGATCTTGATGACTTCCTGAAAGCCTACCTCATGGAATTTGGCGGACCGAAGAGTTAAAAGGAAAAGGTTAATATTATAAAGCGTCATTGCGAGGAGCGAAGCAATCCCCGATAAGCAGGTCTGCCCTGTAAAGTATGGAATTGCTTCGTTCCTCGCAATGACGTTGTTAGTTTAGACATTATAAAACGGAGTTATCAGAAATGATACTCCGTTTTTTGTTTTAGGCAGATTAATTGTATTTTGGACAGATCCAATTTGCCTTTAATAAATATGAAAACCATTTTATCAGCCTTTGCATTGACAGCCATAACTTTTGCTTCCTTCGCGCAGGAAAAACCGATGCCGCTTTATCCAAAGGGCGTTCCCAATTCAAAAAAAGCTCCGGCAACTTATGTCGAAAAAACTGACGACAGAAGCTGGATCTCGATGGTGACGGAACCAACACTTACGCCCTACCTGCCAGAAAAAGGTAAGGCAAACGGCGCTGCTATTGTTGTTTGCCCGGGTGGTGGTTATTCCGGACTGGCTTCTGATCACGAAGGCAAGGCGATAGCACGGGCATTTGCGGAAATTGGCGTAACGGCTTTTGTGTTAAAATACCGTTTACCAAGCGATGATATCATGGCTGATAAATCTATCGGTCCGCTGCAGGACGCGCAAATGGCTATTTATACTGTGCGCAAAAACGCGACAGAGTGGAATATCAACCCATCAAAAATAGGTATCATCGGTTTCTCAGCAGGCGGACACCTGGCGTCGACTGAAGGAACCCATTTTGATAAACCGGTTATTGAAGATAAAGAGAACATCAGCGTACGTCCTGATTTTATGATGCTGATCTATCCTGTAATTTCTTTTGGCGAATATGCCCACGTTGGCTCAAGGGAAAACCTGATAGGTAAAAGCCCATCGGCAGCGCAGCTTGAGCTGTACTCGAACGAGAAACAGGTAACGGCTAATACCCCACCTACATTTTTGGTGCACGCAGAAGATGATACCGTAGTGCCGGTACAAAACAGCCTGTTATTTTATGACGCCCTGTTAAAAAACAAAGTGAAAGCCGAAATGCACCTTTTTCAGGAAGGTGGCCACGGTTTTGGAATGAACAATTCTAAAAACAAAGGCAAGTGGTTTGAATGGGCTGCCTCATGGCTGGAAGAGAATGGCTTTTTAGGCGGAAAATAATTGAGGGTAAGTAATTTTCTTCTGCTGTGAAAACAGTAGGCTGATTTTATTGTTGAGGTAAACAGTCTTTTTTTAAAAAGTACGAAGTTCGACCTTAATGATCATTTTATGTTGAAAAGAATACTGTTAGCAGTGTTACTCATTGCTGGTGCCTGCTTTAATGTTATTGCCCAGTCCATCAAGTTCAAAAACGTATCTAACCAGGATCTTACCTACGTTTTAAATAACCTGCAAAAGCGTTATGTATATACCGATCATAAAACGCTGAGCATTGCGGTATATCTCGTAGCCGATCAGCAGGGTGATGTTGATGCTCCGGCAGATTGCAAAACGCCCGGTTCTATCTACATAGCGGTGTCTGAGGTTAAGCCCCAGCCCGAGCAATATGTTTATAAACTGAACGCGGTGTGCGATCCCAAGTTCGTCAACTGGATCAAATCAAAAAAGATGTACAAGATTGCTTTTAGCTATGGAGCAGCAGTGAAAAGAAAGACAGCGACTATTGGAATAACGCTGAAGAAGCTGGTGGTGGAATAAACAAAAAAGGCGTCATTGCGAGGTACGAAGCAATCCCCGACTTTACAGGGCGAATATGCTTAGCTGCTCTGCTCATTGGGGATTGCTTCGTTCCTCGCGATGACGTGGTGAAAAGTATTGGTCCTTTAACTCCAATTGCGAATTAACTAATATCCATTATCCCGATAATCTTATCCTCGTTAAAAGTAAAAATTGAATGCCCTTTCAGGTTCATCTCATCACCTTTCTTTAAGCCGTTCGGCAGGTCGATGGCTATAATGGCGTTGTAATCAATTTCTATTTCGGTTTTGTTGCCGGTATGCTTAAATGACCGGATAATTTGCTCGCGGCGCTCAAAAAGTCTTGCAGCCTGTTCAGCCTGGTTCCTGAACGCTTCAATACCATTAAGCTCCATGTTTACATCGCCGTTTGATACGTTTTCAAACTTTACAGTTGGGGCAAGATCTTTAAGCATGCCTTCAACATCAAAATTGTTATAGGCCTTTACATAATTGCTGATGATAAGTTCACGTTGTTGCATGAACTAAAGGTAATGATTGCCGGGTATATTTAAGATTTATGAAGTTTTTAAAACTTCGTAAATCTGATGCAAGTGTAAGCGAATATATTATTTAATCATCCCCAGATTCTGTACATAAGCTCCGCCCACGGGCAGCATAAAGCCATTAATCGTTACCTGGTGACGTTCTATCTTATCAATTTTACTTACAGCGGCAATAAACGACCGATGGATCCTGATAAATTTTTCGGCAGGGAGTAGGCTTTCAACTTCGGTAATGGTCATTCGGGTAATCACTTTGCTATCCTTCAGCATAAAATTGACATAGTTACCTGTTGCTTCCAGGTGATAGATCTCATCAAAATTAACACGTACCTGGTCGTAACCGGTTTTCAGGAAAATGTAATCCTTAACATCGGCAGTGTTCCTGAAATTGTAAAGCTCGTAGGCTTTATTACAGGCTTTTATAAACCGGGTAAGCGCGAAGGGTTTTAATAAGTAGTCAACCGCGTCGAGCTCGAAACTGGTTACAGCATGTTCAGTGTAAGCAGTGGTGAATATAACCAGCGGCTTTTTGTTGAGGCACGTTAACAGGTCGATGCCCGATATATCGGGCATCTTAATATCGAGGAACAGCAGGTCTACCTGTTCGCGCTGTAGGTAATCCATGGCTTTAAAGGCATCAGTAAACTCGGCTTTCAGGTCAAGAAATGGCACCTTGGCGGCATGCGAACGGATCACATCAAGCGCTATCGGTTCATCATCAATGGCTATGGCGGTAATCAAAGCTTATTGTAGTTGTATGGTTAAATGTATGAAAAAATCTTTGGCGCTTTCGCGGATCACCAATTCATGTTTGTTAGGGTACAGGAGTATCAGCCGTTGTTTCACATTTTCCAGGCCAATGCCGTTGTTGTATTTTTCGGTATCGTTAAACACTTTTGGGTGGATGCTATTATGCACATCAAAGTAAAGCGTGTTTTCTTTGGTTTGCAGGCTGATGTTGATATGCGATGGTTGGCGCAGACTGATGCCGTGTTTAAAGGCGTTTTCGATAAAAGGGATCAGCAACATAGGGGCAATCTGCAAGGCGTTTATGTGTTCTTCAATCTGCAGAACAATGCTGATATCTGGTGATGTTTGGGTGCGTAACGTTTGCAGGGCGATGTAGTTATTCAGGTAATCGATTTCGCGTACCAGCAGTATCTTTTCCTGCATGTTCTCCTGTAGCATAAAGCGCATCATATCGCCAAGGCGCTGCACACCTTCAGCGGTGCGTTCGGCATTTTCCTGCAAGGCGGTACCATACAAAGTATTCAACGCGTTAAACAGGAAATGAGGATTAATTTGTGAGCGAAGGAAGTCCAGATCTGCTGTTGAGCGGCCGAGTGCGGTTTTTAAATAAGTGATTTCCTGGTTGCCGGCCATTTTGCGTTTGTAAACTATCCAGGCAAAGGGGCCTGTAATAAGCAGTTGTATACCGCAATTAAATCCACCAACAATAAATGTTGGCTCCGATGATTCAAATATCAGGCTTGTTAAAATGCCTATTGGGATGCTGATCAGCAACATGACACCTGCGGTTTTAAGCAGGTAGTTAAAGATGCCGCGATTTTTGGCCAACGTTTGCGGTATTAAACTGTAAAAAGACAAGGCGTAAATGCCTATAGCTACCGGTGCTATAATTACGAAAGTAGTGATCAACTCAACCGGGAAATCGGCAAGCGCCATCATAAAGGCAACGATCATGCAAATCACAATCGCTATAATACAATCGTGGGTAAGCACCCTGTATTTGGCTTGTATTTTATCTACGTTACTTAACAGGAAATTCGCCGAATACTTGATCATGCTGTAAAAAGTAAGCATCATCATCACCCATAAAGCATATAACACGTTTGTTTTGAAAACAAGGTTATATACATAATCGGCAGATTTGTGATAAAACAAGTAGCCCTTTAACCATGTATCGGTTATACCGAACAGGCCCCAAAGCGCAGTAAGGAGAGCCAAGCCTAAAATGATGTGCCACGCAATGCGCCGTTTTTCGGCTAAGGCCGGAATGATAACAAAGTTCCAAAGTAAAAAGGCACCATAGTATCCGGTATACCTAAACACTTCCGGGAAAAAATAAAATTTAGAGTACGAATAATGTAAGTGGTAATTGTTAAACATGTACCTGTATGGGGTCCATATTTCTTTGTAGTTACTATCGGCAACTTTGGTTAACAGCAGTATAAGTGCAAAAGCATAAATGGTGGTTGCGGCCCAAAATTCAATTTGCCAAGATTCAGGTTTTTTTTCAGCAGATCATTCATAGTGTTTTGAATTATGCCCGCAAGGTATAATGCACAATACTACTGAATAAATAAATGGGATGAAACCGGTTTCTGGTGTGATGGGTTTGCTTTTTTAGTTGCAGTGGCAGTAGCGAGTAGCAGTCATTTTTTAGTAGCAGTAGCTGCGGCGAGTGGCAGTTGTTTTTTAGTAGCAGTAGCAGGCTTGAATAGCAGTTATTTTTAATGATACAATAATTGTATTAATAGACATTACTGCTGCTGCTACTAAAGTCTGCTACTAATCTCTGCTGCTGCTACTAAAGTCTGCTGCTGCTACTAAAGTCTGCTGCTAATCACTGCTGCTGCCACTAAAAACTGCCGCTACTAACTTACTCCCCGGAGGGGGCATCCATTATCTCCAGCAACTCATTCAACTCTCTTACCTTATCTGCCGAGCCAAGATTTTCATAGGCGCTAATGAGGTTGCGGAGTACACGTTTAATGATATCGGTGTTGGAGCAGGGCTCGTAAAATTGCTTATCAAATTTGAGGTTAAGCTGCTTCAGGAACATATCCACATCGCGTCGGCCAAACAGGAAACCTTTGTTAAAAGCGTTGATGTAAAACAGGATGCCGCTTTCAAATTCGCTTTGCATACTTTCATCCAGATAGGCCAGGATGAAATGTTGCGGCAGGTTTACGCCATATACGGGGATATCCAGTTTTTGCGCTATGATAGAATAAATGATGGCTAACGAAATCTGATTACCCTTTTTGGTTTCCAATACCTGGCTCAGGTAGCTGTTTTGCGGGTCGAGGTGATTGGAGGTGTTGCCGCTGAAACCGTAGATGTTGTAAAATACATGGTTAATGAGCTTGATCTGCTCTTTCGGACTGGCCTCGTTCATCATCTGCAGCCAGATATCACGCTTAATGGCCTCTATCTGGTTGATGATCTTTTGCTCATCAAGATCGGGGTACTGGTAACGGTTAATGATCAGGATGCCTTGTAGCAGATCAAACGCGCCGCTTTGGTTCCAGAGCTTTAGGTCGTTTTTAAGGCTGCTGAACTGGATCTCGTGTACCAGATTGGCAATACGCTCCTGTAAAATAGGGTCAAAAGCCTGTTCAAAAGCCGACTCAAGATAGCTGATAGCTTCGGCTCCATATGAAAACAATTTGTTATACACATGTTCATAAATGCCGCTGTCCGGATCATCCAGCAGACGGATCAATGAGTTAACTTCAGTTGGATTTATCATACACTGTAATGCTAAAATACTAAACCTTTTCTATTTTTACAGCGATGTATAATATAAGGTATGGGCTTAGTTACCTGCGGCACCGTTTTTTGGCCAATAACAGGCATGGTATACACTCTCCATTTGTTTACAAGCTGATTGATACGGTTATTTACGATTATACTGCCCAAAAAGTGTACCGTGATATCAAAGAAACCTGCCGGAAGCAACATTCTGACAAGAGTGTGATAAATACACTACCGTTAAAATTTTACCGTTTGCTTTATCGGTTTGCTGTTTACTTTAAGCCCCAAACGATATTATTAGCTGATACAGAGGATTACATCACAGCGTTTGTTATCAAACAAGCTAACCCCGAAGCGCAAGGTATTTCATCTTCAACATCTGGCACTCGTCAGGCTGACATGATCCTGGCAGATGCATTGAAACAAAACCCTGCCAGTTATCTTGAAAAGGTTATGCCATCTGTTCATGACGATACCGTTTTAATATTTACAAACATCCATCGCAACGCCGCAACCAAACAATCATGGGAGCAGCTTAAATTAAATCAACAGGTTAGGGTTACTATCGATCTGTATTTTATCGGGATGGTGTTTTTTAAACCGGGGATGAGTAGGGAAGATTTTAGGGTGAGGTATTGATAGCTTATGTCTGAACTCGAATTAAACGAATTAATTGAATGGGCAGAATTCTGAAAAAAATGGAATTCAGAAGAAAGCGGCATTCGATGAATTCTAAAAATTCGTTTAATTCGAGTTCTGACAGACAACATCAGAACGACTGCCCCAATCCAATATAAAATCCGGTTAATCTTTTTTCGTTAGGGATTTTCTGACCTACGCCATAATCTACACGGACAGCGAGGCCTTTTTGAACATCAAAAAAGTAACGGAGGCCGCCGCCGTAGTTTGGTTTTAGTTCGGAAGAACTGAAGCTGTTTTTAAAAACCTCGCCGGTGCCAACAAATCCTGCGAAGCCTATACGGTTGCTTAGGCGATAGCGTAGTTCGGCTTGTCCGGCTATCATGTTGCGGTCGCGGAAACGGCCGTTATAATAACCCCGCATCAGTTCGTCGCTACCCAGATCGGGCAGTAAATAAAATGGCGAAGCAGAACCGGTAAGGCTTTGCTCCTGCACATCAAGGCCGAGTACCCATTTAGGCGCAAGTAAAAAAAACTGCGAATATTCGATATTAAAGAAACCTCCTTTATAATCGTTATTGCCAAACATACCATGTATAGCCTGGAAATAAGCACCTATAATAAGGCCTTTGGTGGTGTAAGTGTTATTGTTTCTGTTATCAAATGTAATGGTAGGGCCTATATATACGCTTGGCCCGCCTCCGCGATTTTCAACTCGCGGATCGGTATAAAATATACCGGTTTTATCATCATCACTGAAATGGTAGTCCCATGCACCGGCGTTTATACCTGCGTATAAATTATCGGTGATCTTTTTTTCGCCTGCAAAGTTTACCTTGAAACGTTTTTGACCAATCCTGTCGGAGTTGGCCTTTAAGGTATTATTGCCAATGCCATAAAAATCAAAGGGGAAGTTGATGTAACTCACACCTGCCGTAAGGTGATAGGTGTTGCCCGGAGTCCAGTAGCTGCTGGTAAGGCTTAAACGGCTTTGACCTTTGGTGGTTATAGTAGCGTAGGCAAAAACATTAGATACGCGGGTATTGAGTTTGGATGTATCGGTGTAAAAAGAAAGCAATCCTGCGCCGCCAACTTCAAGGCCGGTTTCAGGGGCCGAGCTTAAAACGGGTAATATAACAAAGCTGCTTTTGCGTGTGGTATCTTTATCAAAATACATCCGCTTTACAACGCGGGATATTTGCGAAAAGGCACCGGTTGAAATAGCGCACAAAAGCAATAAGGTAACGAGTTTCTTCATAGGTGTTTACGGTGGCTAATATAACCCATTTTGGCGTATAAGGTTCTGCCAACAATATTTTAAAATTAGGATGACAATATAAGGATGAGGGTAGGGGGGAAGGGATGACAATTTCAGAACGAAATAGTTATAAAAAGATAAAGTTTCATTTAAAATTCAATTTAACTAAAATGTCTACTTTTGCGCAGAAATTTTATTGAAATATTATGAGCACTACAAGAGGACCTATTTCGCAGTTTATTGAAAGAAATTATCTGCACTTTAACGCCGCGGCATTAATGGATGCAGCTAAAGGCTATGAAACACACCTTGAAGAAGGCGGTAAAATGATGGTAACCTTAGCCGGTGCCATGAGTACAGCCGAGCTGGGTATTTCGCTGGCCGAGATGATTCGCCAGGATAAAATTGCTATCATATCATGTACAGGTGCCAACCTTGAAGAGGATATCATGAACCTTGTAGCGCACTCACATTACAAAAGGGTACCTAACTACCGCGACCTGAGCCCTCAGGAAGAGTGGGACCTGCTTGAAAATCATTACAACCGTGTTACTGATACCTGTATCCCGGAAGAAGAAGCTTTCCGTCGTTTGCAAAAACATATCCACAAGATCTGGAAAGATGCTGATGACAGTGGCGAGCGTTATTTTCCGCATGAGTACATGTACAAAATATTATTAAGCGGCGAGCTGGAGCAATACTATGAGATAGATCCTAAAAACTCATGGATGCTGGCTGCTGCCGAAAAGAACCTGCCAATTGTTGTACCGGGATGGGAAGACTCAACCATGGGCAACATCTTTGCTTCATACGTAATTAAAGGTGAGCTTAAAGCATCAACCATGAAAAGCGGTATTGAATACATGGCATGGCTGGCCGATTGGTATACTAAAAATTCATCAGGCAAAGGCATTGGCTTTTTCCAGATAGGTGGTGGTATAGCGGGCGACTTCCCGATTTGTGTTGTACCTATGCTTTACCAGGATATGGAGATGCATGATGTTCCTTTCTGGAGCTACTTCTGCCAAATCTCTGATTCAACCACATCATATGGTTCGTATTCAGGCGCTGTACCTAACGAAAAAATAACCTGGGGCAAGCTTGACATCCATACCCCTAAGTTTATAGTAGAGAGCGACGCAACCATTGTTGCACCACTTATTTTTGCCTGGTTACTAAAACAATAGATAAAATTTTATAATTAAAGTTGGATTGTAATTAGTCCAAAAAAATGTCAAATGACATTAATATGCATTTAGCAGCGTTTAAACGCGGTTTTTTGTCTATTTAGAACGATTATAAATTATAGGTTGGTGTCATTTATGTGTCACCGATAGTGTATAAAATTATACTTTTGTGCCTGTAATTATCCGATGAAACATACATCTTACAACAGTTTCCATCATTAATATAAAAATTATTTAGCATAAATACACTGTATGAGAAGTTTCTCATTGATTCTTAAACAATTCTCAAGGTCGGTTTTACTGATTGCCGGGTTTGCTTTTTGGAGTTTATCTAATGCGTACGCGCAGACTGACGCTGCTAAAGGCGAGGCCATTTTCAAGTCAAAATGTACTACCTGTCACAAAATCGAAAGCCGCTTAATTGGTCCGGCATTAGGCCCGCAACTTACTGAAGAAACTGATGATAAATATCTTATCCAGTGGATCCAGAACAACCAGGCATTAATTGCTGCTAAAAACCCTAAGGCACTCAAAATTTACAATGAGTACAACCAGTCGGGCATGACCGTATTCGCTGACCTTAGCGATGCCGATGTTGGTAACATCATTACCTACGTTCGTAACACATGGAAAGAAGATCAGGCTAAGCCAGCTGCCGGTGCTGCTGCTCCTGGCGCCAAAGTTGAAAGCGGACCAAGTGATATGGTTGTTTTCGGTTTGATCGGTATCATCGTTATCGCGTTCATCGTTATCCTGGTATTAAACAGGGTAGTTGGTTCATTGGAGCGTATCCTGCTTAAAAACAAAGACCTTGTTATCGAGGACGAAGTTACTGCAGATGGCGCTGTTGCGGTTGATGCTAAAAAAGAGTTCATCGCCAAGATCCTTAAAAACAAAAAACTGGTATTCTTTATATTGGTTGCAGGTACTGTTGCTATGTGCAGCTGGGGTTGGGTTTCTTTATGGAACACCAACGTACATCAGGGCTACCAGCCGGTACAACCAATTAAATACTCACACGAGTTACACGCCGGTATCATGAAAATTGATTGCCAGTACTGTCACTCAGGTGCATACAAGTCAAAAAATGCTTCTATCCCATCATTGAACGTATGTATGAACTGCCACAAAGTTGTTAAAACTGAGTCGGAAGAGATACACAAGATCTATGACGCTTTGGGTTACGATCCAAAAACACAGAAGTATGACAGCACCCAGGCTAAACCAATCCAGTGGGTACGTATCCACAACCTGCCTGACTTAGCTTACTTTAACCACTCTCAACACGTAAAAGTTGGCGGTATTAAATGTCAGCAGTGCCACGGTCCGGTACAGGAAATGAAAGAGGTTTACCAATACTCTCCGCTTACCATGAAATGGTGTATCCAGTGCCACAAACGTACCGAAGTTAACGGTAAAGGCAATGCTTACTATGACAGCATCCTGGCTGCACACGATAAGATCAAGAAAGGTGAGAAAGTTACAGCCGCCGTATTGGGTGGTATCGAGTGCGGTAAGTGTCACTATTAATAAAAAGAATTTTAGCATTACAGTTTATACAGCTTAAATGGACAGCAATAAAAAATACTGGAAAGGTTTAGAAGAACTAAACAGAACACCAGAATTTGTTGAGAAAAATAAGAACGAATTTGCAGAGCCAATTCCTATCGAGGAAGTGCTTAGCGGATCTGGTTTGTCATCTAAAACTCCACGTCGCGACTTTTTAAAGGCGCTTGGCTTTGGTGTTGGTGCAGTTACATTGGCGGCTTGTCAAAAAGTACCTGTGCATAAATCAATTCCATACCTGATTAAGCCTGAAGAGGTTACCCCGGGTGTGGCTAACTATTATACTTCAAGCTACGAAGGTCAGGCTATCCTGGTTAAAACCCGCGAAGGTCGTCCTATCAAAGTTGAAGGTAACCCTAACGATTTATTTTCAAAAGGTGGTTTAAGTGCACAGGCCCAGGCTTCTGTACTTGACCTTTATGATGTAAACCGTTTGCAAGGCCCTCGTATTAAAGGCGTTGAGGCCGGCTGGGAAGAAACAGACGCTTACATTAAGAAAGAGCTTGCCGCGGTTGCCGCTTCAGGTAAAGGTATCCGTTTGGTTACTTCAACTGTGTACAGCCCTTCAACTTTAGCGGTTATTGCTGAGTTTGTAGCTAAATACCCTACTACTAAACATATCAATTACGATACGGTATCATATACAGGTATCATCCAGGCCAATCAAAACAGTTTTGGTAAAGCAGTATTGCCGCACTACAACTTTGATAAGGCCGATGTAATTGTAAGCTTTGGTGCTGATTTCTTAGGTACCTGGATCTCTGGCGAAGAATTTACACGTCAGTACGTATCTAACCGTAACAGCAAATCACTTGCTAACAAAAAAATGTCCCGCCACATTCAGTTTGAAACTGGTATGAGCATGACCGGTACTAACGCCGATGCCCGTATCACTACCAAACCATCTGAAATTGGTGTTGCATTGATCAACTTATACAATGCTATTGCGGGTACTACTTTGCCAGGTTCAAAAGCAACCGGCAGCAAAAAAGTTGATACCGCTATTATGTTAGCTGCTAAAGAATTAGTTGCTGCAAAAGGTAAAGCCTTAGTAGTTTCCGGTTCAAATGATGTTGCTACACAAGTATTGGTAAATGCCATCAACTCTTTATTAGGTAGCTACGGTACTACTATTGATCTTGATAACCCATCAAAACAATACGCTGGTAACGATGCTGCATTTGTTGAGTTTGTAAACGAAGTAAAACGTGGTGATGTTGGCGCGGTATTATTCCTGAATGCTAACCCTGCTTACGATTACTACAAAGCCGACGAATTCAAAGCTGCTCTTAAAAACGTTCGTTTATCGGTATCATTTGCCGATCATGCCGACGAAACAGCTTTATTGGCTACTGTTAACGCGCCAAACCACCATTACCTTGAGTCATGGGGTGATGCTAACGCTGTTGAAGGTTACTATACTGTAATTCAGCCGGCTATTAACCCGGTTTACAACACCCGTCAGGCAGAGCATAGCTTACTGGCCTGGATGGAAAATCCTATAAAAGATTACTACACCTACGTTCGCAAAACCTGGGATTCAGGCTTGTTAGCAAAAGGCGGCCTGTCTGGTCAAAAAGGCTGGGAAGCTTTATTACAAGCAGGTATGGTTGTAGCTACTCCTGCAGCAGCAGGTGCTTACAACTTTAGCCTTGATCTTGCCGGTGTAACTCAAAAAATATTAACTCAAAGCAAAGCAGTTGCTGCTGACGGCGACAAATTTGAGTTACAGCTTTATGTAAGCCAGGCTATCGGCGACGGTAAACGCGGTAACAACCCTTGGTTACAGGAGCTTCCTGACCCGGTTTCAAAAGTTACCTGGGATAACTTCGCTGCCATGTCAATTTCTGATATGAAGAAATTGAAACTGGAGGAAGGTGATGTGATCAAAATTGATGCTAACGGTTATTCAGTTGAGTTACCGGTATTGGCTCAACCAGGTCAAACTCAGGGTACTTTATCAGTAGCTGTAGGTTACGGCCGTACAAATGCTGGTCCGGTTGGTAACAACGTTGGTAAAAACGCTTTCCCATTCTTTAGCTTAAGCAATGGTACTTTCCAAACTGCTGCGGTAGCTACTTTCAAATCGGCTGGTTACAAATCGCCGCTTGCTCAAACACAAACCCACCACTCATACGAGGGCAGGAGCGTGATCCGCGAGGCTACTTTTGTTGAATACAAAAAGAACCCTGCAGCAGGTAGCGGTAACGAACATGGCCGTAAAGATTACAATGCCGAATCACTTTGGGATAACCATGATCGCCCTGTTTATGACTGGGTAATGGCTATCGACCTTAACGCTTGTACCGGTTGCGGTGCCTGTGTGGTTGCATGTTCTGCAGAAAATAACATCCCGGTTGTAGGTAAAGATGAGGTTTCACGTCGTCGTGAAATGCACTGGATCCGTATCGACCGCTACTATAGCTACAATGACCATGGTAACAGCGAAGAAGCGGTTACTAAAGAAAAGGAAATTGATAAGCTTGATAACTTTGACAATGTATCGGTTGTTCACCAGCCAATGCTTTGCCAGCACTGTGATCACGCGCCTTGTGAAACTGTGTGCCCGGTATTAGCTACCGTTCACTCATCAGAAGGTTTAAACCACATGGCTTACAACCGTTGCGTAGGTACACGTTATTGCGCTAACAACTGTCCGTTCAAAGTACGTCGCTTTAACTGGTTCAACTACTGGAACGATGCACGTTTTGATAACTACCTGCAAGGTGAGCATACACAATTAGTACTTAACCCAGACGTGGTTACACGTTTCCGTGGTGTTATGGAAAAATGTTCAATGTGTATCCAACGTATCCAGGCTGGTAAACTGAAAGCTAAAATTGAAAAACGCCCGCTTAAAGACGGCGAAATCAAAATGGCTTGTCAGCAAACATGTTCTGCCAACGCTATCGTGTTCGGTAACAGGAATGATCCTAACTCTGAAGTTTCAAAAGCACTTGCAAGTGAAAGAACTTACTACGTGCTTGAAGAACTTAACGTACAACCAGGTATCGGTTACCAGACAAAAGTTAGAAATATAATAGAAACTGAAGCTCAGGCATAAATTTTTATATACAGAGATTAAGATATATGGCATCTCATAGTGAATCAATAATAAGGGAACCGTTAATTACGGGTAAAGACATCACGTATGGACAAATTACGAATGATGTATTACGCCCTGTAGAAAATATGCCGGGTAAAGCCTGGTGGATCGGTTTTAGTGTGGCTTCGCTTGGCGCCTCACTTTGGGTTTTCGCGATCAGCTGGACTTTCTGGTTCGGTCTTGGTGAGTGGGGCCTGAACAAAACAGTAGGATGGGCTTGGGACATTACCGGTTTCGTATGGTGGGTAGGTATCGGTCACGCCGGTACGCTTATCTCTGCGGTATTGTTACTGTTCCGTCAAAACTGGCGTAATTCCATTAACCGCTCGGCCGAGGCGATGACAATCTTCGCGGTAATTTGTGCGGCTACTTATATCGCCGCTCACATGGGTCGTCCATGGATGGCTGTTTATTCATTACCGTTACCAAACCAGTACGGTTCATTATGGGTAAACTGGAACTCACCACTTATCTGGGACGTATTCGCGATTTCAACATACTTCTCGGTTTCATTAGTATTCTGGTATACTGGTTTATTGCCTGATATCGCTACTATCCGTGACCGTGCACAAGGTCTTCGCCGCCGTATCTATTCGGTATTGTCATTCGGCTGGACAGGTTCAGTTAAAACCTGGCAGCGTTTTGAAACAGTATCATTGATCCTGGCCGGTGTTTCAACCCCACTGGTACTTTCGGTACACACCATTGTATCCATGGACTTTGCAACTTCGTTGGAACCAGGATGGCACACCACCATCTTCCCTCCATACTTCGTTGCCGGTGCGATCTTCTCTGGTTTTGCCATGGTGCAAACCCTGTTGCTTATCGCACGTAAAGTATTAGGACTTGAAAACTACATCACCATGTTCCACATCGAATCGATGAACAAGATCATCATGTTAACCGGTTCGATAGTAGGTGTGGCTTACTTAACGGAGTTGTTCATCGCGTTCTACTCACAAAATGAGTATGAGCAATATGCTTTCGCAAACCGTATCGCCGGTCCGTACTGGTGGGCATACTGGAGCATGATGACCTGTAACGTAATTACGCCACAGTTGTTCTGGTTCAAAAAGATCCGTACCAACATTCCGTTGTCATGGGTATTGTCAATCGTGGTTAACATCGGTATGTGGTTCGAACGTTTCGTAATTATCGTTACCTCATTGCACCGTGACTTTATACCATCAAGCTGGGCTATGTTTTATCCAACCTGGGTTGATGTGAGCGTGTTCATCGGTTCAATTGGTGTATTCTTTACCATGTTCCTGTTGTTCATCAGGGTATTACCTTCAGTGGCTATGGCCGAGGTGAAACTGTTGCTGAAAAGCTCAAGCGAGCAAGCTAAGAAGAAACTTATGGACGAAGGTCATGTTGAGCCGGCTGAGGCTGAGTTCTACATCGCTTCACTCGAGAAATTTGATAGTGTTAACCAGTCTGAATACTTAAAAGCATAATACTATAATGAGTAGCACTAAATATATATTAGGCGTTTTTGATGATCCCGATGAAATGATGCACGGGATTGATAAGCTGCAAAAGAACAGCGTACCAATTTATGATGTTTACACCCCTATGCCTATCCACGGTATTGAGGCTAAACTGAACATTAAGGATTCGCGTCTTGGTTATGCAGCATTTATGTTCGGCTGTTTAGGTGGCACGATCATGTTCTCAATGGTGTATTATATGCTTGTTCATGACTGGCCTATTAACATCGGTGGTAAAAACTTTTTCGCTATCCCCGATTTTATCCCGGTTACATTTGAGTGGACGGTATTATGGACTTCTTTTGGTATGACATTTACGTTCTTCTTCGCGTCACACCTGTTCCCGGGCCGTACGCCAAGAGTAATGGACTTAAGAGCGACAGATGACAAGTTTGTAATTGCCATTAACGCTAAAGGAAACATTCCACACGAGGATATAACTAATTTACTAAAAGAAGCGGGTGCTACAGAAGTGAAGCATAACGACAGAAAATATGTTAGCTATGAATAAAATTAAAATATTAGGAACAATAGTTACCGTTATCGCTGCTTCGATAATTTTTACATCGTGCAAAGATAAAAGGAGTACCGGTTGGGAGTATGCACCTAATATGTACGAGCATTTAGCATACGATCCGGATCAAAAAAATAACAATTTCAAAGATGGTAAAACGGCTCAGTTGCCACCTGCCGGAACAATCCCGGTTGGCTTTACCAAATTTGATTATCCAAATACCAAAGAAGGTTATGAATTAGCCAGCGTAGAGGTTAAATCAGTATTGGCGCAAACCCAGGCTAACTATGCTGATGGTAAGATTTTGTTTGAGCATTTCTGCTCTCCTTGCCATGGTGTTAACGGACAGGGTGACGGATTGGTGGTTCAGCACGGTTATCCGGCTCCTCCATCATATTCAAAAGGCCAGTCATCACGCGGTGGTAACATGAAAGACCTTACAGACGGTAAAATTTATCATACCATTACTTACGGTGTAAATGCTATGGGTTCATACGCTTCTCAGCTTGCTCCCGAAGAACGCTGGAAAGTGATCATGTATGTTCACCATTTACAAACCTTATAAGAAAAAGATATTAATGAAGACTCATAATAATTTTGACGGGCAATACGAATTTGTCGGCAAAGCCAAAACATGGAGCTTGATATGCATCGTGATTGGTTTGGTTGCCATACTTGGTGGCTTCGCGCTTGGCTACACCGAGCGTACTTTTGCCAACCTATTGCTGATGACCTACTACTTTGCAGCGGTTTGTATGTGCGGTATTTTCTTTTGCGCCGTACAATATGCAGCTCAGGCAGGTTGGTCTGCATCAATGATCAGGATCCCACAGGCTTTCGGTAAAGTTTTGCCGATTGCAGCAGTTACCCTCATTTTGGTAGTAATTGCAGGGTTTTCATTAACACATACAGTAACCAACGAAGAAGGTAAGCAGGTTGTTGCCCCTTACTTATATAAAATTTGGGCTGCTGTTGGCGTTACTGATCCTCACAGCGAAAACTATAATGCTATCATCGCTGGTAAAGCAGGTTACATGAACAAAGTAGGATTTGTGATCCGTTTGATCTGTTTCCTTGGTTCATATTGCATATTCGGTCGTTTATTAGCTAAATATTCAGAAGCTGAAGATGATCTGGGCGGTATGTTCTACTACAAAAGGAGCTTTAACATGTCATGCTTGTTCCTGGTGATCTTTGGTTTTACTACTCCTATCTACGCTTTTGATACTATCATGTCATTAGAAGCTGAGTGGTTTTCAACAATGTTTGGCTGGTATAACTTTGCTGCCATGTGGGTAAGCGGTTTATCGGTTATCACGCTTACATTGATCAGGTTGAAACGTATCGGTTATTTTGAATGGGTTAGTGAAGACCATATGCATAGCTTAACCAAATTTATCTTCGGTTTTTCTATCTTCTGGACTTATGTATGGTTTGCTCAGTTCTTGTTGATCTACTACGCTAACATGCCTGAAGAAACTGTTTACTTCTTTAAACGTTGGGAGCCAGAGTTTAAGCCATGGTTCTGGATTAACATTGTTGTTAACTTCCTTACTCCGTTATTGGTGTTGATGTCACGTGACTCTAAACGTATCTATCGTACAGTTGAGATTATGTGTATCATCCTGATTGTTGGTCACTGGTTAGATTACTTTATGATGATCATGCCTGGTACAGTTGGCCCAACTTCATCATGGTTAACTGAAATTGGCCCGATTGAGATAGGCGTATTCGTAGGTTTCGGTGGTTTATTTACTTTCACAGCGATGACTGCTTTAACCAAGTTCAAGTCGCTTGTTCCTAAAAAACACCCGTTCTTGCAGGAAAGCCTTCATCATCACATATAATAATTATTACATTTGCACCAAAATACAGAATACCAAACAGCTTACTAAAATGGGATTCAGAAAACTAATAAATTCTAAAAAATTACTATCGTTCTTCGCTGCGTTTATGCTCCTGGGCACAAACCTGCTGATGGCGCAAACTGCGGCCGCAGGTGCGGCACAGGAGGAAGCCCCTAAGGTTGACTGGACCGGGGTAGCATATTATGTAGCTATATTTTTCCTGATCTGTTTAGGTATTGCTATTGTTGGCAAAATCCTTAAGATATATGATCTTACCCTGAAAATGCAGGGTAAAAAAGGTATCAAATGGAACAACATCATGGCGGTGATCTGTATCATCTTCCTTCTTGCTGGTCTTTATGGTTCTTACTGGTCATTTACCGAACAAGGCAGCATGACTTTACCAGAAGCTGCTTCAGCTCACGGTGTTAAAATAGATGAGATGTTTACCGTCACTACTGTTTTAACAATGATAGTGTTTTTCGTTACCCAGATCCTGCTGTTTACATTCCTGTTCCGGTACCGTCATTCTGATAAACGTCGTGCGCACTTCCTGCCTCACAATAACACCATCGAGAAAGTTTGGACAATTGCTCCGGCTATCGTACTTACTATCCTGGTAGTATTTGGTTTCTTTACCTGGCAGAAGATCATGAACAGCGAAAACCTTAAGGACGATATCAACATCGACGTAACCGGTCACCAGTTTGCCTGGGAACTACGTTACCCTGGTAAAGATGGTGTGTTGGGCCCTAAAGATTTCCGTTTGGTTACAGGTGCAAATAACCTGGGTGTTAACTTCAAAAAGAAAAGCAGCTTTGATGACTTAAAGGTTGATACTATGTATTTGCCGGTTAATAAATCAATCAGGTTGAATATCCTTGCTCAGGACGTGATCCATAGTGTTTACATGCCTCACTTCAGGGTTCAATTGAACGCTGTACCTGGCTTGCCAACCTTCTTTAAATTTACCCCAACTATTACTACCGCTCAAATGCGGACTAAATTGGACGATCCTAAATTTGAATATACCCTTTACTGCAACAAAATATGCGGTGGAAGCCACTACAACATGCAAAAAGTTGTACGTGTTGTTACCGAAGCCGAATATCAGTCATGGCTGTCAAGGCAAAAGCCTTACCTGAATGACGCTTTAAGAAAAGAGCTTCATTTTGCAGCAGCAAACAGCGAGCAGAGCGGTGCTTCAACAAATAGGATAGCGTTAAATAATTAATAAAGATAAGAAAGATAGATATGTCAACATTAGCAGTTCACGACCACGCAGGAACACACCACGACGAACACGGTCACGAACATCACCATGACCAATCATTCCTGTCTAAATATGTATTTAGCATGGACCACAAGATGATTGCCAAGCAATTCCTGATCACAGGTATTACTATGGCGGTTATCGCAATGATTTTGTCAATCCTGTTTAGGATCCAACTTGCTTACCCTGATAAAACATTCCCGCTGTTAACTACTTTGTTAGGTCGTTTTGCTCCTAACGGTCGTATCAGCCCCGATTTTTACCTGGCATTGGTTACCATTCACGGTACCATTATGGTATTCTTCGTATTAACTGCCGGCTTGAGCGGTACTTTTGCCAACTTATTAATTCCATTGCAGGTAGGTGCGCGTGATATGGCTTCGCCTTTCATGAACATGCTTTCATACTGGTTCTTCTTTTTAGCCAGCGTTATCATGTTGTCATCATTCTTTGTACAAAAAGGCCCTGCCAGTGGTGGTTGGACAATTTACCCGCCATTATCTGCATTGCCCAAAGCAATGCCGGGCTCTGGCGAAGGTATGACCTTATGGTTAATCAGTATGGTATTGTTCGTAGCATCATCATTAATGGGTGGTATCAACTACGTAAGTACCGTATTAAACATGCGTACAAAAGGTATGGACCTTTGGAAAATGCCTTTAACTATCTGGGCATTATTCCTTACAGCTATCTTAGGTATCCTTGCATTCCCGGTTTTAGTTGCCGGTGTAGTATTGTTGATATTTGACCGTAGCGTTGGTACAAGCTTCTATTTATCTGATATCGTATTAAACGGCGTACAGCAACCATTTGAAGGTGGTAGCCCTATCCTGTTCCAGCACTTATTCTGGTTCTTAGGTCACCCGGAAGTATATATCGTAATTATGCCTGCGATGGGTATCTCGTCTGAGATCATGTCGGTAAATTCACGTAAACCTATTTTCGGTTACCATGCGATGGTTTACTCTTTGATCGGTATTACAGTATTGTCGTTCATCGTATGGGGCCACCACATGTTTGTTACCGGTATGAACCCGTTCCTGGGTGGTGTGTTCATGATTACTACATTGATCATCGCAGTACCATCGGCGGTAAAAACGTTCAACTGGTTAGCTACACTTTGGCGCGGTAACATCAGGTTTACACCTGCTATGTTGTTCGCTATCGGTATGGTGTCGTTCTTCATCTCTGGTGGTTTAACAGGTATCTTCCTGGGTAACGCTGCATTAGATATCAACTTACATGATACTTATTTCGTGGTGGCTCACTTCCACTTAGTAATGGGTTCTGCAGCTATATTTGGTATGCTTGCCGGTGTTTACCACTGGTTCCCTAAAATGTTCGGCCGTATGATGGACGAGAAATTAGGTTACCTGCACTTCTGGTTAACATTTATCTGTGCTTACCTGGTATTTTTCCCAATGCACTTTATGGGTCTTGACGGTGTGCCACGTAGGTACTATGCTTTCACCGAGTTTGCTTCAATGCAAAAATGGTTAACCATTAACACCTTTGTTACCTGGGCTGCTATTATCGCCGCACTTACACAGTTTGGTTTCCTTTATAACTTCTTTGTATCAATCTTCAAAGGACGGAAAGCAACTCAAAATCCATGGGAGTCAAATACTTTAGAGTGGACTACTCCTGTTGAGCACCTGCATGGCAACTGGCCAGGCGAAATTCCAACTGTTTACCGTTGGCCATATGATTACAGCAAACCGGGTGCAGAAGAGGATTACATCCCTCAAACTGTTCCTTACTCGCAAACAATGAGCTCAAACGTACCTCACGATTTTGAAGATAATCCTGTAGGTTTAGAAGAACTGAACAAGTTTACAAGTACGCTGAAAGCAAACGAACAAGTAAAATAATTTTAATACTTATCTGATCTTTTAGGGTACCAGTTAAGTCTTAAGTCGGAAGTTTTAAGTACGAAGTTTAACAACTGAGAACTTACTACTTGGAACTTCCGGCTTGGCAGGTACCCTAAATTTTTAGAAATATTTTAGATGAGCACAGCCGCAAAAAATAGGTTTCAAAAGATCAATATTACAACCATTGTTCTGCTGTTTGTTTTGATTCTTGCCGGTGGTGTTGTACGTAGCTCAGGTTCAGGTATGGGATGCCCCGACTGGCCAAAATGTTTCGGAAGGTATATCCCACCAACCGATATAAGCGATCTCCCAAAAGATTACAAGCAAAAATACGTTGCCAAACGCCTGGAGAAAAACCAGCGTTTTGCCAAAACACTTGATGTGTTTGGCTATAGCGACTTGGCTAAACGTATCCGCGAAGACCGTTCTATCCTTGTCCCTGAAGATTTTAACGCAGGTAAAACCTGGACGGAATATATCAACCGTTTAGTTGGTGCGTTATCCGGTTTTTTTCTGTTGCTTTCGGTTGTATTTTCTTTTAGCTATTGGAAAACAGATAAAAGGATAGCAATTCTGAGCATATTCAATCTTGTTTTGGTTGGATTTCAGGCTTGGTTAGGTTCAATTGTGGTATCGACCAATTTAGTAGCCTGGATAGTTACTGTACATATGCTTTTAGCCCTGGCCATTTTAGCGATTTGTATTTATACTTATCATGTTGCTAAGATCTCCGGAAAGAAAACTGCGGGTTCAACGCCTTTGATTTACATCATAACACTTACAGCAGTTTTTGTAAGTATCCTGCAGATCGCATTCGGTACTGAAGTTAGGGAGAAGATAGATGCGGTTGCTAACCATTTTCAGGGCGGTTACCGCAAAGATTGGATCACTAACGCCGGCGAGATATTTCAGCATCACAGGGATATAGCTATCCTGGTATTGGTGCTTAACGTAGCTTTATTTGTTTTGATCCGCAAAGGCTTTAATAGGCATTCTATTCAACAGCAGTTGATGAGTTTTACATTTTTAATGATCACGCTACAGATAGTAACCGGGATTTTGTTATCATACCTCGCTTTGCCGCCGGTTGCCCAGGCCGCGCATATCGTATTGGCGAGTTTAATATTTGGGGCACAATTTTATTTGCTTTTGAATTTATTTCAAGGTGTTAAGGGTAGGGAGGTAAGCAGATGAAATGGGCTGATTTTTCGAAACTAATTAAAACGAGGCTCACCTCGTTGGTGGTGTTTTCGGCATCAATATCATTTTTAATCGGAAGCCGTGCAAACGGTCATATCGTTTGGATTGATTGGATAAAACTAATCATTGGTGGTTTTTTGGTTACATCAGCAGCAAATGCTTTTAACGAGATCATCGAAAAAGATCTGGATAAGCTGATGAAGCGCACCATGGACCGTCCGATCCCTTCCGGTAAAATGACTACAGGCCAGGCATTGGTATTAGGTTTAGGTATGGGTATGGCTGGTACTTACCTGCTGGGTAGTTTAAACCTGTTAACAGGTTTATTATCAGTATTCTCGATATTATTGTACGCCTTTGCCTATACGCCGTTAAAACGCAAATCGCCGATAGCGGTATTTGTTGGCGCTATTCCCGGTGCTTTGCCACCACTTACAGGTTATGTGGCCGCGCAGGTACACGGAAGGATAGATGAGATCGCGATAATTTTATTTTCGATCCAGTTTATCTGGCAGTTTGTTCATTTCTGGGCTATTGCCTGGGTTTTGGATGATGATTATAAGCTGGCTGGTTTTAGGTTGCTGCCATCGGGCAAAAGAGATTTAACAAGTGCGGTAATTACGTTTATATTTGCCATCGTATTAGTACCAGTGAGTTTGTTGCCAACCATTTATGGTTACGGTGGTTACTGGGTAGGAGGCGTGTCACTTATATGCAGCCTGATATTTTTATACCAGTCATTCATGCTGTTGCGTACCAGGCAAATACCTGAGGCCCGCAAATTAATGTTCGGCTCGTTTTTTTACCTGCCGGTAGTTCAGATAATGTTTTTAGTAGATTTTATAGTTAAGTGAGATGATGGCAAGGATGGAACAAGATAACGACAGGCTTAACCTGGGTGCCAAAAAGTTTAACATGTGGATTTTCATATTCACGTCCTTTATGCTTTTTGCTGCATTTACCAGTGGTTTTATTGTTTATGCCGGTGGCAGCGGCCACGGTTTAAACGTGATCATGCCTCAGTCGTTTTTGTATAGCACTATTGTTATTGTATTAAGCAGCGGTACGTTGTTTTTGGCCTCAAGGGCTGCAAAAGCATTGCAGTTTGATAAACAGAAACTGTATTTATGGATCACATTGGGCTTAGGTTTGGCATTTTTTGCCTTACAGATCTACGCCTGCTATGTGTTAACATACAAAATGCAGATCTATTTTGTTGATCCTAATGCTTCACGTTCGTTTGTTTACGTTTTTGTAGGCGCGCATTTGGTTCACATTTTTGCGGCGCTGTTATTGCTAATAAATACACTTATAGGTACATACCGTAATATCCCTCAGGTACGGAACATGTTTAAGATGGAATTAACCTCCATTTTCTGGCATTTTCTCGATATTATATGGATTTATCTGTATGTTTTTTTACTTTTGAATCATAATTAATACACCCATAGATTAGTACAGATGAGTACAACAGTTTCACAAATTGACGAAGTAAAAACTTCGCCCTGGTCGGGAGGAAGATCCCCGTTCAACGTGGAGTACGGAAAAATAATGATGTGGTTTTTCCTCCTTTCGGATGCGTTCACCTTTTCATCATTATTGATAGCTTATGGTTCATTACGTTTCAGTGCAAGCGTATGGCCAGGTGCTGATAAGGTTTTTCAATCAGTACCGGGATTAGTTGATCACGGTGCACCACTGGTGTTTGTGGGTTTAATGACCTTCATCCTCATTGCAAGTTCTGTTACCATGGTATTAGCTGTTGAGGCTGGTCACCGTAACGCAAAAAGCGAGGTTGTAGGTTGGATGATAGCTACAGTTATTGGTGGTTTCATGTTCCTTGGCTGTCAGGCGTTGGAGTGGGGCCATTTACATCATGAAGGTTTCTGGTGGGGAAGTGTTCCTCCTGCAGAAGAGCTTAAAAAGTTATTCACGGGTGGTACCGAGGCTGTGCAGCATATGACTTCTCAGGAGTTTGCTAACCTGTTTTTTACCATCACAGGATTCCACGGTTTCCACGTATTTACGGGTGTTATTATTAACATTATCATCACGGTTAACGTGTTGATGGGCACATACGAAAAACGCGGCAGTTATTTAATGGTTGAAAAAGTTGGTTTATACTGGCACTTTGTAGACCTTGTTTGGGTATTCGTATTTACATTCTTTTACTTAGTTTAAAACATTTACATATGTCAGCAGAATCGCACGAAGTTCACCACGATGGTGAGCACGAATCAATGAGCAAAAAGCGTATATGGCAAGTAGCCGGTATACTAACCTTTATTACTTGTATTGAGTTTATCATCGCGCTTGCTATAGTTCCAAGTCACCCAGAGCTTTTGAAATATGCTAACCCTGTATACATTGTTTTAACTTTGTTTAAAGCATTTTATATAGTTGCATACTTTATGCACTTGAAGTTTGAAAAAATGGGGTTGATCCTTTCTTTAGTAATCCCAATTATATTTATAATCGGTTTAATCCTGGTACTTACAAACGAAAGCCACCACTGGGTTGACCTAAGGTTCTAATGAACAAGGCTTCCATCTTAAAAAAGATTATGATCCTGGTACTCATCTTAGCAGTACCAGGATTTTTATATTATTTACTTAACGCAAAGGGTAAAAACAGGTATAAACCTCTCGCTGTTTTCGGCCCCAAGGAGGTTGCTAAAACAGGCCATAAGTTTCACGGTAAGTATATCCCGGATACCATTTACCACACCATTCCTGATTTTAAACTTACCGACCAGGAAGGTAAACCGGTTACCTTATCTACCCTGAAAGGGAAGATCTTTGTAGTAAACTTCTTCTACGCCAACTGCCCAACTGTTTGTCAAACTATCAATAAAAACATGAGTTGGCTGGTAGGAACGTACTATAAAAACAAGATGGTTTATTTTCTGACCATTACCGTTGATCCGGAACGTGACACCCGGGAAGTACTCGATAAATATCTGCAGACATTTAAGCCCGAATCAAACCGCTGGCTGATGTGCAGCGGTGATACCTCATCTGTTTACAGTTTTGCGCGCAATGGTCTTTTTGTTAACGCTGCAAGAGCCGGTAACGACTTTGTTTATAGCGATGACTTTGTGCTGATTGATCAGGAGCATCGTATCCGCGGATATTATAAAGCTGCTGTAACCCCCGAGGTTAACCGCCTTAACGACGAGATTAAAGTGCTTATTGCTGAAGAGCTTCGTAAAGTTGATAAGGCCCTATATTAATTAATTATGAGCGATAAATTTATAATCCGCTTTGTTGCGGGTGTTACCATATTTGTAATTGCTGTTGTTGTTTTATTGAACCGGCATCTCATCCCCGGTCCGGCAGTTGCCCCCGCATTTACTCCTTATTTGCCCATGCTTAACGCGGTGCTTAACGGTACCTGTACAGTGTTGCTGCTTTTGTCGCTGTATCAAATTAAACAGGGTAATATAACCTTACATAAGCGTCTTAACATTGTTACGTTCTGCCTGTCGTCGCTTTTCCTGGTATCGTATATCCTGTTTCATTACCTGATGCGTAACGAGATTGTTTATGGTGATCTCAATGGCGATGGAAAATTATCAGATGTGGAAAGAGCTTCAGCTGGTTCTTTACGGACAATTTACTTAGTCATTTTATGGCCCCATATTATACTTGCCGCGGCCGTTTTACCGTTAATCTTATTGAGTTTTCACCGCGGCTTGCAAATGCAGGTTGAAAAACACCGCAAGCTGGTACGCTGGGCATTCCCGATATGGTTATACGTTACTGCAAGCGGCGTTGTGGTTTACTTAATGATCCGTCCGTTTTATCATTTTTAATTTATAATTAGTTAAATTTGTATCTATGAAACAAGGTTTTAAAGTTATCCTTTTTGTAATGGCCCTTGGCCTTATGCTGATTGCCCGCGAGCCGGTAAAGGCCCAGTGTGCGCAATGTGCTGCAACAGTTGAAACAAATGCGCAAAGCGGTAGTTCAAAAACAAGGGGATTAAATAACGGCATCCTGTTTTTATTGGGCGCGCCTTATTTTGCGGTTGCATTAGGTGGCTACATCTGGTATAAGAAATACCGTCGTAAAGATGTTAAGCTTGAAATGCGTCCCGAAAAACTCAATCTGAATTAATACAAAGATCGCGACCCGTTAACGGGCGTTGTCATAATCTTATAAGATACTTCCACGTGTCTCAAACACCAAAGTCATGGGCTATGCTTAAATGTAAATGCCCCCGCTGCAGGCGGGGCGATATGTTTAAGGGTAGCCCTTACAGTTTCTCCAATAAAATAAATCTTAACTGCCCGCATTGTAACCTTTTCTTTGAGATAGAGCCGGGCTACTTTTACGCCGCCATGTATGTGAGTTACGCGTTAAATGTTGGCGAAGCGTTAGGCATAGCATGGCTTACCTATCTTTTAACCCATAACCAGGATTCGCCCTGGTTATACCTTGGCGCTATAATTTTAGGCTGTTTCGCGCTTGCTCCGGTAAATTTCAGATATTCGCGTGTGTTTTTGTTGTATTGGTTATCACCCAAAATACATTACCAAAGCTATTTAGATACTGATGATATACCAGGAAAGTCTTGATTTTTTAAAAGATCTCGCAGAGCATAACAGTCGCGAATGGTTTGCGGCCAATAAAGAGCGTTATGAAAAAGCCCGCGAAAATGTAATTGATTTTACCACCAAGGTACTTGAGGGCGTTCGTAAAATTGAAGCAGGCATGGATGAAAACCTTGATGCCAAAAAGTGCGTGATGCGCATTTACCGCGATATCCGCTTTAGTAAAAATAAGGCGCCTTATAAAAATAATTTCGGGGTAAGTTTACCAACCTCCGGCTTAAAGGGCGGCGGCGTTGAGTACTACCTGCATATCCAGCCCGGTAATTCATTTATCGGCGGCGGATACTGGATGCCAGAAGCCCCGCATTTGAAAGCTATTCGCCAGGAAATTGATTATAATGCGGCCGATCTGAAAAAGATTATAGATGACAAGGAGTTTGTTAAGCTCTTTGGCGATTTTAGGGCACAGGAGCAACTAAAATCCCTGCCGAAGGGTTACGACGCCGATAATGAAAATCTCGACCTGATAAAGCTTAAAAGCTTTGTAGGTTGGCATAAGCTTACGGATAAGGACCTGACTCAGGCCGGATCGGAGAAAATTATCATTGATATGTGCAGCAGGATCCATCCGCTTAATGTGTTTTTGAAGAACGCGCTTGCGTAATAATATATTAAAACCCCAACGTACTATGAAAATTAGATATAGCATTTTAGCCGCTGCTGTGTGTGTAACAATGTACTCATGTAAGGTCATGTCGCCAAAAGCATACAAAACCCTTGTTGCCGAACGCGATTCATTAGCCACACGTACATCAAATTTAGAAGGACAGGTTGCACAACTGCAATCAGATACGGCGCGCCTGCACAGGCAGCTTAACGATCTGCGTAAAAACAACAGTGTGTTAAACAGTAACCTTGATGCAACATCGTCAAAAGCTAACGAATTGGCCGCTCAGACCACAAGATTGGCCGCCGATTTGAAAAAACGCGAAGCACGTTTAAAGGAAGTGGAAGACATTTTAAAGAAACGTGACGAGGCTACCAACGCCCTGCGAGACAAATTACAGAAAGCTCTTTACGGCTTTCAGCAAAGTGGATTAACCGTAGATATCAGAAATGGCAAGGTTTATGTGTCATTAGCTGATAAGTTATTGTTCCCTTCGGGAAGTATTATTATTGACGATAAAGGAAAGGCAGCGTTGAAACAGCTTGCCGCGGTAGTTAATAAGGAAGCTGATATCAATATGGCAGTTGAAGGCCATACCGATGATAAGAAGGTGAAAAACCTTGGCCAGATCAAAGATAACTGGGACCTGAGTGTTTTACGTGCTACTTCGGTAACCCGCTACCTGACCGAAACAGAAGGTGTTGATCCGCACAGGCTTACCGCGACAGGTAAGAGCGAGTTTCAGCCGATAGATGCTACTGCTACTGACGAAGCCCGTGCGAAAAACAGGCGAATAGAGATCGTGCTTACCCCTAAGCTCGATGAGTTATACAACCTGATCACTAAGTAAATAAATGAAGGGCTCCCGGTTAACCATCGGGAGCTTTTTTTGTTTCCAATAACAAGAGAGTATATATAAACAACAAAGCCCGACGAAAACGTCGGGCTTTGTTGTTTATATATGTTGAAGCTTATATTAAACGCCTAACAACAACCTTGCAGGATCTTCCAATAATTGTTTAACCCTTACCAGGAAGCTTACTGATTCGCGGCCGTCAATGATACGGTGATCATATGATAAGGCAAGATACATCATTGGGCGGATAACTACCTGTCCGTTTACAGCTACCGGGCGCTCGATAATGTTGTGCATACCTAAAATAGCCGATTGCGGGGCGTTAATGATAGGCGTTGATAACATTGAACCAAATACACCACCGTTAGTAATGGTGAAGGTACCGCCTGTCATTTCTGGGATGGTCAGTTTGTTTTCGCGGGCTTTACCGGCAAGTACCACAATAGCCTTTTCAATTTCGGCAAGGCTCATGCTATCAGCATTGCGGATAACCGGCACAACCAGACCTTTAGGGGCAGAAACAGCGATAGAGATATCAGCAAAATTGCTGTAAACAATCTCTTCACCTTCAATACGGGCACCAACAGCAGGCCAGTCTTTCAAAGCTTCTGTAACTGCTTTGGTAAAGAACGACATGAAGCCTAAGCCCACATTGTGTTTCTCTTTGAATTTATCTTTGTACTTAGCGCGCAATTCCATGATGGGCTGCATATCAACCTCGTTGAAGGTAGTAAGCATAGCCGTTTCATTTTTAACCGATACCAAACGTTTAGCAACGGTTTTGCGCAGCGAGGTCATTTTCTCACGTTTTTCGTCCCTGGCACCACCAGTAGAGGTTGCAACCGGAGCGGCAGCAGGTTGAGCAGCCGGAGCAGCTGTTTTGGCTGCAGGGGCCTGCGCACCAAGGGCATCGCCTTTGGTAATACGGCCGTCAACACCTGAACCTGATACTGATTTTGGATCAACACCTTTTTCGGCTAATATTTTAGCGGCAGCAGGTGATGGTGTACCTGAAGCATAAGTTTTAGCACTTTCGGCAGCTGCACCACCACGAGGTGATTCATCAGCAGCGCTAACTACTGCAGGAGTAACCGGGGTAGCTGCAGGAGCAGAAGCGCCTGCGCCTTCAATAGTACAAACTACGGCACCAATAGGCAATACATCACCTTCTTTAGCAATAGTTTTTAATGTACCTGCTTTTTCTGCAGTAAGTTCAAATGTAGCTTTATCTGATTCCAGTTCGGCAATAGCTTCATCCATAGCAACTGCTTCACCATCTTTTTTGATCCAGCGTGATAAAGTAACTTCGGTGATAGATTCACCAACCGGAGGTACCTTAATTTCAACTGATGCACCTGACGAAGCAGGGGCGGCAGCAACAGGCTCGGCGGCAACTGGTGCCGGAGCAGGTGCATTGGCTACAACTTCTGCCTGTGGTTGTGCGGCCGGAGCAGCAGCTTGCGCGCCACCATCTTCAATATTGGCAACAACAGCGCCAATGGCTAATACATCGCCTTCATTGGCAACGATTTTTAAAGTACCGGCTTTTTCGGCAGTAAGCTCAAAAGTAGCCTTGTCTGATTCCAGCTCGGCAATAACTTCGTCCATTTCCACATGGTCTCCGTCTTTCTTTTTCCAGCTTGCAAGGGTTACTTCAGTAATTGATTCGCCTACGGTAGGCACCTTAATCGCTAAGCTCATATTGTAGTTTGTAGATTTTATATTTTTTAATGGATTATGTCGGGATGCTTATTGACTGATCAATCAGCACCGGCATCAGCCATTTTCTTTGTTGTTTTTTTTACTGATTCTTTAACTGTTTTACCGGCAGGTGCTTCAAAAGCTTTTGACACGATGTACAACTGCTGAGCGGCGTGCTGTTTAGCAAAACCGGTCGCGGTACTGCTACCCTCGATTCTTGAAATCACGCTCAGGTTAATCAATTTATCATTGTGGAATTTGCGGCAAATGTAAGGCCATGCACCCATGTTTTCAGGCTCTTCCTGTACCCAGATAAATTCGGCCTTTTCGTATTTGGCTTTAACTTTCAGGATTTGGGTAACCGGGGTTGGATAAAGTTGTTCAACACGTACTATAGCTACATCCTTGCGGTTATCGGCCTGCTGTTTATCTAACAGATCATAATATACTTTACCGGTACATAGCAATACGCGTTTTACCTTTTTAGGATCAACATAAGTATCATCAATCAGCTCGTGGAATTTACCATTAGTAAAGTCTTCAATTGGCGATACACATTTAGGGCTGCGCAGCAGGCTTTTTGGTGTAAAGATGATCAGCGGTTTGCGGAAATCGCGGTGCATTTGCCTGCGCAAAATATGGAAGAAGTTGGCAGGAGTAGTACAGTTAGCTACCTGGATATTATCATCGGCACAAAGCTCCATAAAACGCTCAACCCGTGCAGATGAGTGCTCAGGGCCCTGGCCTTCGTAACCGTGAGGCAATAACATTACCAAACCATTACCACGCTGCCATTTAGTTTCGGCACTGGCAATGTATTGGTCAACAATGATCTGTGCACCGTTAAAAAAGTCGCCGAACTGGGCTTCCCAAATGGTTAAAGCGGTTGGGTTTGCCAACGCGTAACCATATTCGAAGCCTAAAACACCATACTCAGATAATAAAGAGTTGTAGATGCTTAGTTTAGCTTCGGGGTTAATGGAAGCAAGCGGGGTAAATTCATCTTCCGAATCAACCAGCGTTAACACCGCATGGCGATGCGAGAAGGTGCCGCGTTTTACGTCCTCACCACTCAGCCTGATAGGATAACCTTCTTTCAACAAGGTACCATAGGCAAGTAACTCGCCCATAGCCCAGTCAAATACTTTGGTTTTGTTTACCATTGCGCTGCGGTCTTCAAAAAGCTTTTCAATCTTTTTGAAAAACTCTTTATTAGGAGGTAATACAGTTAGTTTATTACCTATTTCCAATAACTCCTCTTCGGCTACAGACGTATCAACAGCTCTTACTAACTCTTTGTGACTTGCCAAGTGCAGGCCGCTCCAGGCACCTTCAAACATGGCGATGGTATCGGTAAACCTTTCTTCTGATTTTACTTCGTCAAGTTTTTGCTGTAACTCATCTTTAAAGGCTTTTTCGATGCCTTTAAGATATTCAGCATTAATGCTGCCTTCGTCAATCAGTTTTTGATTGTAGATTTTAAGCGGGTTTGGATGGGCATCGATAGCTTTGTATAACAATGGCTGGGTGAATTTAGGCTCATCAGCTTCATTGTGGCCATAGCGGCGATAGCAAAGGATATCGATAAAAACATCCTCATTAAATACCTGCCTGTATTCCATAGCCAGGTTTACAACATAAGCCAAAGCTTCAACATCGTCACCATTTACGTGGAAAACCGGCGAAAGCACAGTTTTGGCAACATCGGTACAGTAAGTACTTGAGCGCGCGTCTTTATAGTTAGTGGTAAAACCTATCTGGTTGTTAATAACAAGGTGAATGGTACCACCAGTGCGGTAGCCATCCAGTTTTTCCATTTGTAAAACTTCATATACGATACCCTGACCGGCAATTGAAGCATCGCCATGAATCAGGATCGGAGCGATCTTTGAATGGTCGCCGCCATATTTAAAGTCGATTTTTGAACGGGTAATACCCTCAACAACCGGATCAACAGCCTCCAGGTGCGATGGGTTAGGGCAAAGGCTCAGGTGAACTTTTTTGCCGCTTTTGGTATGCACGTCGGTTGAAAAACCTAAATGGTATTTCACGTCACCACCAAATGGTGATTCTGAATCGTAGTTTTTACCTTCAAACTCAGAGAATACCTCTTTATAGGTTTTCTCCATGATATTGGTCAACACATTCAAACGACCGCGGTGCGCCATACCGATGATGAACTCTTCGATACCCAGATCGGCACCTTTTTTAATTACCGAGTCCATTGAAGGGATCAGTGCTTCTGCGCCTTCTAACGAGAAACGTTTTTGACCAAGGAATTTGGTACCTAAAAAGTTTTCGAAAGTTACAGCTTCGTTTAGTTTGCTCAACATTTCCTTCTTTTCATCAAGGGTGAAAGAAGGGGTATTGCGACGGCTTTCCATCCGCTCTTCAAACCATTTTATTTTAATAGGGTTGCGGATGTATTTATACTCTGTACCTATTGAACGGCAATAAGTATCCTCAAGCAGCTGACGAATGTCACGCAATTTGGCCGCGCCTAAACCAACTTCAACACCGGCGTTAAAAACAGTGTCAAGGTCGGCGTCGCTTAAACCAAAAGTTTCAAGCTCTTTGCCCGGGAAATAATGGCGGCGTTCGCGAACCGGGTTTGTTTTTGCAAACAAATGCCCGCGCGAGCGGTAACCATCTATCATGTTTAATACGTTGATCTCCTTTAAGAAATGTTCAGGAGTAGCTTCACCAACAGCAGATGGTGCAATTGCGGCAGAGGCATCAGTGTCTTTACCAAAATCAAATCCTTCAAAGAATTTTTGCCATCCGTAATCGACTGATTCCGGTTCCTGTTTGTACTGTTCGTATAGGGAAGATATGTAGGCAGCGTTTCCGCTATTTATATAATTGAGACGATCCATGTGAAATTGTCTTTAAAACGGTACAAAAGTAAGCATAAGGGACTATATACTTTATAATTAATTTCTAATTGTTTGTGTTGATTTTACATGATGGTAGTTAAATTATGTTACATACATATAAACAGCAATATTGTTGGTTTTATTTTTAGCCATTGCATTATTAAGTCTACGGTGTTAATTAATGATATATATTTATATGATAAGTATATATCATTGAAATATTGCTATCTTTAATGCAACTAAACCTTATATGATATGTTGAAATTTAAAATATTTCCAATTTATGGAAAATTAACCTTAGCCTTATCGTTTGTTTTAATACTTGCTGTGATTGTTGGCAGTTGTAAAAAGGATTTTTCGTCATCACCGCAGGTAATTACTGATCCTGCAATAAATAAAGCCAAAACCTGGTATGAAGGTACATATTTAGCAAACCAGGGTAATTTAGCTGTACAAGCCACTAATACAAATACCGATTGGAACCAGCGTATTAAGCCAGATTGGCAGCATCCGGATAGTTATACAAAGCTTAATAAGAATGTGATTGAAATGCCGGTTGATCCCGGAAGTAAATTTAGCTCTGGGTTAAAAGTTGGAAAATATAGTCTGAATAAAAAATATAGCCGGAGTTATTTTTTGTTGCTGAATGACGGCAATAAGTATGAGGCGTATGTAATGATGGTTATTGCCGATTCGGCTTATGTCGGGAGTAATCTGTCGAAACTTGGCAATAACACCTACCATAAACATGATGATAACTTTGGTGGCCTTGTGCTTTATTTTACGCCCCAGGGTAACTATTTGAATGGATATTGTTATAAGAACGGCAAGCTTGTTACCAAAACCTCAGATCAATCAGGTGGGAGACAAAAAGTACAAAGTACCAGCGTGAACAAATTAACTCCTGATCTTACACAGGCTCCCACTAACTGCACCGATTGGTATATTGATACTTATGTTGATGATGTATTGGTAAGTTCTGATTATATTGGTACTACATGTGATGAAGGCGATCCTAACACGGGTGGCGGTGGTGGCGGAGGAGGAAGTACTACACCTCCCCCAACGCCATGTAACCCTGCTGCTGCTGAAAGTGTTAATAACACAGGAACGCTACAAGCAGATGGTGTACAGGTGCAAAAAGTTCAGCCAATTGATGGCGGTGGTGGTTTTCCTCCACCAGGCGGGGAGCCATGCCCACATGGTGGACAAACAACAAGTCAAACAATAACGAACAATGTAAAAAATCCTTGTTTACGCAGCATGGTCGATCAAACAATAGTTTCTGGCGTAAGCACTCAGATTAATAGTTTAATTAAAGGTGTATTTGGAGAGTCCACAACCATAAATCTTGCTTTTGAAGATGTCAATACTTTACCGAGTTATGCTGATGGCGCAACTTTACCTAATGATGGGATTGTTAATGGAGCTCTTGATGCGAGTATACAGCTTAACGTAAATTTGCTGCCTAATTATTCTCAAGAATATATAGCTCGGGTGATTATGCACGAAGCGCTACATGCTTATATGGATTCACAAGGAATTGTTGCAGATGAACAGCATGAAAGTATGATTATAAATTATGTATCAAAAATGGCATCCTCATTAAGAGTGATGTTCCCCAATTTAACCGAAGTTGATGCAAAAAACCTTTCTTTAGGGGGGCTACAGTTAACAGATTCGTTTCGGACTCAAATTCAAAATGATATGAAGTTATCAGGAGATTTCGCTGCTATTAATTCTGCTTATTCAGTAGGCTCTCTTGGTACCAGATGCCATTAAAATCAATTAATATCAACACAATGAAAAAAAACAATTATTGCATAAAGCTGATAATGATGATATCATTTTTGGCGCTCAATAATGTGCCGGGTTGGTGCATTGGCTATATTAAAAACGGCTCCCAATCTAATCTGCAATCAGATAGCGATGTTACAACAGGGAGGATATACCGCGCAATTTATAACACTTACAATAATCCTTATTATTGGAAGAAAAGCCTCAAGCCAACTTTTACGACACTAAAAATAGATGTCAGTAAAAAAGGGAGTATCACAGATATACGTTTTTCTGATAGTGCCGATAGTTTGTTTAAAGCTGAATTTGAACAAAATATTAAAAAATTCAGATCAATTGCAGATCAATGGGTGAAATCAAAATCATACAAAGGTATTTCTCTTTTGATTCCTGTTTATTATGAGACGAAGTATGAATTAAAGCCAACTGTTGGTTACGATGATGTGGAATTTGTGTTAAAATTTAACAAAAAAGCTTTCACTGGGAATACTGTCCTATTACGACCAGTCACAATCAGGGTACTTAATAACGGAAATAGTTAATTCAACCTCTTGCTCAAACCCGTAAGGTGAGGGTTTAGAAAAATAAAAAAGATATTATTCAAACACCAACCAGGTCTCCTGCCTCATCTATAGATGAAGGTTGCCAGGTATTAACAAAATCGGTTTTGGCTTCAAGCTCTTTAGGAAGCTTGGTAGCTATGGCATATTTGCTCTCCTTGGCATCATTAACACCGGCAATAAAGGCCCAGTTTCCCCAGTTGCTAGCCGGCGAGTAATCAATCAGTTTTTCTTCAAAATAAGCGGCGCCCTGGGTCCAGTCGGCCTTGAGGGTATTTACGAGGTAACCGGCTACCACCTGCCGGTTTTGATTGCTGATGAAGCCTGTAGCGTTAAGCTCGTGCATGGCGGCATCTATCAGCGGCACGCCTGTTTCTCCATTTTTCCATTTCTGGAGCAGTAGTTCAGCATCGGGTGCAAGGTCCTGCACTTCATCTTTGGCTTTGATGAATTTTTGTCCATGCTTTTTAAACATGAACCTGAAATAATCGCGCCAAAGCAATTCAAGCTTTAACAAGTTACCATTGCTGCCATACTTCTGAATTTCCCAGTAAACCTGGCGCGGTGATATACAACCTATAGAAAGCCAAGGAGAAAGTTTTGAAGAAAACTCGGTGCCATTACGGCCATTTTTTTGCTTTATAGCAATATCAAGTTGCGAAAAGTACTTATGCATTTGTACCAGCGCTGCAGTTTCACCACCCTGGAAATATTCGGCAGCACGGGGATCATCAACGGGTTCGGTTAAGCCTAACTGCTGTAAGGTCGGCAATTCACCCGCATCTGTAATTTCAGGAACGCTGATATGATCAGGAGTTGATACACATGAACGAACATTGCTATCGCGTTCCACTTTCTTTTTAAAAACCGCGAAGCTATCGGGGATATCTTTTATCGGGAAAGGAAGATCTTCCTTATGGTACATGGTATGGCCGATAAAATGTTTGAGGTTAAGCCTCATTTTCCACAGGGCTGCTTCAACCTCTTCAGAAATGTTGGTTTCTTCATAAGCCACTTCACGGTGATGGTAAACCTCATTTACGTGATATTCTTCGGCAAGCTGCGGGATCACATCTGAAGGGTTACCAATGCGGATCATAAGTTCGGCACCAAAGCCCTGTAAGTTTTTCCGGAGATCGGCAACGGCTTCCAATAAAAACCTTGCCCGGAAACTCCCTGTTTTTGGAGCGCCACTTGATGTTGGCTGAAAATAATAAGGATCGAAACAATAAACCGGCAGTACTTTATCAGCCTTGCGAACAGCTTCTAACAAAATTTCGTTATCGTGAATACGCAAGTCATTTCTAAACCAAACCAGAATAGTTCTATCACTCATAGTTAAACAGGGGGTTAACTGAATAATGCAGTATGCAAATTTGCAATTTATTTGCGTTTTATGCACATTTTGCCACAACATTATGACACCATCCAAACATTTAATTATTTTATTAAACTAAGTAAAAAGCTTTTAGCCAACTAAAATAATTACAACCCGGGGTGTATAATTGTGTAAATATACGTAATTGCATGCAACTAAGTTATATCACGTAACCCGATGGCCGCCACCCATCAACCGTTAAATGAGCCCTGTCTTATTGATCGGATTTGATCTTAGCCCGGATAACAGAATCTTTTTGGGCAGGGGTAAGCTTGTAATTGAATTGAAACAGCGCACCTTCAAAATCGCCGTACGAAGGGTTGGGAATAACAATATACCTGCTGCCAAACTCGTTTTGCAATCTTTGTGTAGTTGTTATCCTGTTATCCTCCGCCGGATGATTATCATACAGCATATCGAAATCGGGCAGGTTGTCGCCGCAGAGCAGCAGGATTTGATGTGTTTTTAAAACATTAAGCCTTCGTGCCTCCTTGCTTGAAGACGAGGTTTTGAGAAGCAAATGCTCATCGTCGGCAAAAGGCAAGCTGTACAGTTGTAAATTTTTTAAAGTACTCGCCCGCTCGTTTTCGTTACGGTTGGTGATGTAAAATATAGTGATACCTTTTGATGCCGCGTATTTGAAAAAGGCGGGTGCACCAGGTACGGTATCGGCTATGGCTTTATCTGTCCACTGTTTCCAGGTGGCGTCGCTGTAATCTAAATTTTGCAGGGCGCGGTGTGCGTCGTAAGGACTGTTATCCAGTAAGGTTTCGTCAATGTCGGTAACAATGGCCAGCGGTTTATCGCCGGGATTTTTAATGCCCTCGTCAACCCTAAACTTAGCTATATTATAGGCCTGGAAGCACAATGCCTTATACTCTGCCGCTCGTTGCTGCCATAATGAAGCCCAGATTTTACCGTCATTAGTGATACCGGTATTTGAACTGGCAGTTTTTTTAACTGATGAGCAGGCGCTGAATAATAACAGGCCTGAAAGTAGATAGCTATAGCTTTTTTTCATGATGGTTGATTAAAGGGGGATGTCAGTCTGAGCCTGTCGAAGACCGGTGCGAAGGGGCTTATCCACCATGCTTCGACAAGCTCAGCATAACATGCCTCTTTATAACAACTCCGGTTTTATTTTATCCTTAAACTCTTTGGCAAATTTATTGAGTTTTGGCTGGATAACAAACGCGCAGTACGACTTGTTAGGATTATCGTTAAAATAGTTCTGATGATAATCTTCGGCGCTGTAAAACTCACTTGCCGGGGTTATTTCGGTAACAATAGGATCGTCAAAAACGTGCTCGTTGGTAAGCGTTTTGATCATTGCCTCTGAAGCCTGTTTTTGCTCATCATTGTAATAGAAAATAGCCGAACGATATTGTGTGCCCACATCATTACCCTGACGGTTTAGCGTTGTTGGGTTATGGGTTTTAAAGAAAACCAGCAACAGTTCATCAAATGAAATCACATCGGCATCATATTCCAGGTGGATCACTTCGGCGTGGCCGGTAGCGCCTGTGCAAACCTGCTCATAAGTTGGGTTTATAACCTTACCACCCATATAGCCTGAAGTTACTGATGTTACACCTTTAAGCGATTGGAAAACGGCTTCGGTGCACCAAAAGCAACCGTTGCCGAAAGTTATTTTTTGAATGTTCATATATCCCGTTTAGTCAAAAGTAATGCCTGTTTAAACGGTTAGGTATGAGGGGATTTGAATATGTCAATTAAATTACTAAACTTAGTGTTTAACCTTATATTAAACCTATTAATTATGAAAATTGCAGTGTTAATTGCCCGTCTTTTGTTGGGCCTCATCTTCGTGGTGTTTGGTTTAAACTTCTTTTTCCAGTTCCTGCATATGGCCCAGCCGCCTATGACAGATAAAGCACAGGCTTTTAGCGGCGGATTGTTTGGTTCGGGCTATTTTTTTCAGTACATGAAGGTAATAGAAATAACAAGCGGTTTTTTCCTGCTCATTAATCGCTTTACCGCGTTATTTGTATTGGTGCTACTGCCTATTTCGCTTAATATTTTCCTGTTTCATGCCATTTTGGCACCGGCGGGTGTTCCCGTTGGATCTGCCGTTATAATTTTACAGGTATTTCTGTTGTTTGCCTATCGTAAATATTATACCAGCATTTTTACCGCAACGCCAGTGGTATAACCAACTATCAGATTAACTGAGGTTTGCTGTTAAGCAAAATCATGTCATTGCGAGCGAAGCGTGGCAACCGCACGGGAGCAGGGCCGCTCTGTATAGCATGCGATTGCTTCGTCGTTCCTCCTCGCAATGACATGATTTAAGTTTTTAACTCCTCACACCATCTCCCGCTCAAAAATTTCCTGGATCATGCCCACCTGCTCTGCGTAGATAGACTTTTTGCGTGTGCCGAAATACAATGTGTTTTCTATCTTATTATATCCTTCCCAAAGCAATTTGATGTTGCCGCTGTCGCGTTCCTTTTTGGAGAGAAAGTCCGGGATTACCGCTATCCCTTTACCATCGCTCAGGCAGCGGATAATGGAGCCCATATTAGGTACAATAAAATTGGGCTTAAAATCGGGGCGTTTACCAAAGTTAATATGCCAAAAGCGCCGCAGGTGCTCCATATCGCCCGATGAACCGTACCAGGTTTGAGCCTTGAGCCAGGTTTGGATCTGGTTAAGGTTTTTAGTCTTCAGCAGTTCGTTAAACTCTTCGGTTGGGGTTTGTGCCCCGGCCAGCACTACTATCCGCTCTTTAAAAAACGGTTTATACTCCAGGCCTTTATAGTCGCCTTTATGAGGCGTTACAATCATGTCGAGGATACCGCCGTCCAGATCGGCCAGCATTTCGGGGTATTCGCCAAATTTGATGATCACATTAAAAGGCAGCGTAGGCAGATATGATTCGAGCGTAAACTGAAAAGTTTCAAAGCACATTCCTATACTTATGGTGGGCACATCCTTTTCGGTGCTTTTATGGAAATGCCGCTCGGCTTCTTCCAGTTTGCTGATAGACTCCTGGATGTAATTATACAGGATCTTGCCCCGCTCGGTAGATACCATTTTGCGCGAAGTGCGATCAAACAGTTTATAGCCTACATAGCTCTCCAATGAGCTTAGATGCAGGCTCACCCCCGGCTGGGAGATAAACAAGGCTTCGGCCGCCCCGGTTAGCGAACCGGTTTCATATATCGCCTTAAACGTGCGGAACCATTCAAAATTAACCATAGTCAATCTATTATAATTATAATACAAAAGTATAAATTATACTATTTTAATAGTAGATGATCGGGCCGTAATTTTGACAAAAATTAAAACACGAAAATAAATGAAGAACATATTTGTAATAAACGGCGGACAGATCTTCGGGCACTCCGGCGGAAAGTTTAACAAAACATTATTAGATACCACAGTACAATATTTTACTGAACATCCTGATTTTGAAGTACGCTCAACCGATGTTAATCATGCGTACGATGCTATGCAGGAAGCCGAAAACTATAAATGGGCCGATATTATTATTTACCATACCCCAGTTTGGTGGTTCCAGGTACCGCATGCTTTAAAAAAATATATAGACGAGGTTTTCACTGCCGGTTACCAAAACGGTATTTACCGCAGCGATGGCCGCACAGCCGAAAACCCAGGTATTAACTACGGTACGGGAGGGTTGATGCACGGCAAAAAGTATATGCTTACCACCTCGTGGAATGCTCCGGTTACAGCTTTCACGCTGCCTGGTGAATTTTTTAATGAGCACAGCGTTGATGAAGGCCCAATGTTTGGTTTTCACCGTATGAACGCCTTTACCGGCATGCAGCAATTAGACAGTATCCACTTTTATGATGTAATGAAAAACGCTAATATTGAGGAGAACCTGCAACGCTACCAGGAGCATTTAAATAATCTATTTACTCAAAACAACCCAAACCATGAAAATTTACTTAACAGCCTTAGTGAAGTGTAAGGCCGGCACTACCGCCCAAATGAAAGAGTTTTTGGATAAGCTGGTAGCAGCATCCCGCCAGGAAGAAGCTTGTTTGCAATACGAGCTGTATCAATCAACAACAGATGAAACCCAGTTTATTTTTCACGAAACCTGGGCCAGTCAGGAAGGGCTTGATGAGCATGTTAAACGCGAACATTTTCAGTTATTCAGCCAACAAATAACTGATGTTATAGATGGCCCGCTGGCGGTATATAAAACCAATAGGGTTCATTAAAGACACTTATTAACAAAAACGGCCTCGATGAAAATCGGGGCCGTTTTGTTATTTAGATATGGATTGAAGGCGCTGTAGGCACTACCACCAACCGCAAGAAATGAAAATTCAAGACGATTGTGTTATATTCCTTTGGTTTTTGGCTATTATTTATAATTTAGTGTCGAAAATACAATTAATCCAAACTGATATTATGTCATCAATAAAATCCCATGGTGCTAAGGTTTACCTGCGCGCGTGCCTGCTTGCTATGCTGATGCTGGCCGCCCTGAAGCCTTTTGCCCAAACCCGGCAGAAACTCGATTTTGATAAAAGCTGGCGCTTTAATCTCGGCGCTGTTGAAAACGGCGAAAAAACAACGCTTGACGATAGTAAATGGCGCACGTTAAACCTCCCGCATGACTGGAGCATTGAAGGTACGTTTTCAAAGGATAACCCCGCCACGCCCGAAGGTGGTGCTTTGCCCGGTGGTATAGGCTGGTACCGTAAAACATTTACCGTGCCGGCTTCATCAAAAGGTAAACTGGTTTATATTGATTTTGATGGCGTATATCAAAAAAGTGATGTTTGGATCAATGGCCATCACTTAGGTTTTAGGCCAAACGGGTATATTTCGTTCAGGTATGAACTTACGCCTTACTTAAATTTCGGGGGTAACAATGTTATTGCTGTTAAGGTTGATAACTCGGTACAGCCAAACTCACGATGGTATTCGGGATCGGGGATTTATCGTAATGTGTGGCTGGTTACCACTAATAAAACCGCTATTGATCATTGGGGCACTTATGTAACCACAACTGATGTTAGCAGTGCTTCTGCCAAAGTAAATGTGCAGGTGCAATTACATAATTACCAAACGAAACCCGGACTACAGATAAGTACCAAACTTTATGATGCTGCCGGTAAGCCGGTATCATTAGGTGGCGATGCTTTATCTTCCGCACAAAGTAAAGACACATCATTAACAATAACTAATACACTTACTGTTAAAAATCCGGTGCTTTGGTCGGTAGAACGTCCTTATCTGTACAAAGCCGTTACCCAGTTGATTGAAGGCAAAGCGGTATTGGATGAATACACCACTACTGTAGGTATCCGCTATTTTAACTTCGACGCGGATAAAGGTTTCAGCCTGAATGGCAAACCGATGAAGATCCTGGGTGTATGTGATCACCACGATCTGGGCAGTCTTGGTGCTGCTTTGAACAACCGTGCACTTGAGCGTCAGTTACAAATGCTGAAAGCTATGGGTTGCAACGGCATCCGTACATCGCACAATCCTCCGGCACCCGAACTGCTTGACCTTTGTGATAAAATGGGCTTTATTGTCATGGATGAAGCATTTGATTGCTGGGAGTGGAAAAAAGCTACTTACGATTATCACCTGTTTTTTAAAGAATGGCATAAACGTGATTTGGAAGATCAGATCAAACGCGACCGTAATCACCCCAGCGTTATGATCTGGAGTATCGGAAACGAGATCCCTCAGCAAGCAGATAGCAGCGCGTTACGTATCGCTCCGGAGCTGGCGGCCATTGTTCACAGTTTGGATAAAACCCGTCCGCTTACTACGGCAAATGACCGTCCGGATACTACCAACAAGATAGTTAAGTCCGGTGCTATCGACCTGGTTGGCTATAATTATCACGAATTTGATTATGCCAAATTTCACGACCGTTACCCAGGTAAAAAGTTTATAGCCACCGAAACTACCTCAGGCTTAGAAACAAGGGGATATTATGAAATGCCATCAGACAGTATCCGTGTTTGGCCTACCAGCTGGGATAAGCCTTTTGTAAGAGAGGGTAACAATGTTTCGGCATATGACAACACCCGGCCACCTTGGGGCTCAACGCATGAAATGACCTGGAAGGTCATGAAAAAGTATGATTTCCTTTCGGGAATGTACATCTGGACAGGCTTTGATTACCTTGGCGAACCAACTCCGTATTCATGGCCGTCGCGCAGTTCATACTTTGGTATTATTGATCTGGCAGGTTTCCCTAAGGATGTTTACTACATGTATCAAAGCGAGTGGACAAAGAAACCTGTACTGCATATTTTCCCGCACTGGAACTGGGAGCCGGGTAAAATGATCGATATCTGGGCATATTACAACAATGCCGATGAAGTTGAGCTTTACCTGAACGGTAAATCAGTAGGAATCCAAAAGAAAACCGGCGACGACCTGCACGTAATGTGGCGTGTGAAATTTGAACCGGGAACGCTTAAGGCTGTATCACGTAAAAACGGCAAAACAGTTTTAATGCGCGAAATTCATACCGCCGGCGCTCCTGCTAAAATTGAACTGATTGCAGATCGTTCACAAATTAAAGCCGATGGTAAGGACCTGTCATTTGTTACCGTGAAAATATTAGATAAAGACGGTAATGTTGTGCCCGATGCCAATAATAAAGTAAACTTTAAAATCAATGGCGAAGGCTTTATAGCAAGCGTTGATAACGGCGATCCTGTTAGCCATGATCCGTTCAAGGCAGATTATCGCAAGGCGTTCCATGGTCTTGCACTTGCTATTGTTCAGGCTAAAGAAAAAGCCGGTACGATAACTTTAACTGCATCGGCTGATGGTTTACAAAGTAAAACGTTGGTGTTGACGGCTAAATAGTATAATAAGCAGCATAATAAGAAGCGTCATTGCGAGGAACGAAGCAATCCCCGATTAGCAGGTCCACCCTGTAAAGTTTAGGATTGCTTCGTTCCTCGCAATGACGTTTTTTATTTACGAAGTTTTTGAAACTTCGTAAGTCTCGGCTCTATAATATGCTTCGACGATAATTTAGTCTTAAACCTTTTTAAAACCCATGATCCTGAAGTTGCTCACCAATACTTTTGATCCGTTTTTGTATTGCATTGGAGCACTTATATATAGGTTTTTTGCTGTTGTGGGCATAAAGGCCATGGTATCTGCCAGTTTGGTTTGATCAAGATAAACCACCATCCTGTCGCCATCAACCACTAATGAAACGTGCATTTTGCGGTTGGTAAACGTGGTTAAATCAAAGGTGCTGTTGAGGTATTTACTCAGGAACTCGCTGTTTATAGATACATCATCATTGTTATAATATTTAAGGGCAACGTAAGCGCCGCCACTGCTGATATAATCTCGAACGCTGTTATCGGTTACAAAACCAAAATTTACCGGGTAGATATCGCTTATTTTATCTGCAGCCGCAAGGATATCAAATTCAACAGTGAAGTGTTTTGGATAAAAAAGCTGTTTGGTGAATTTGTAGGTAGCGTTATCTGCAAGGGCCAGCCATTTGCCGCTTTCCCCGCCAACAGAAACTATGGTGGCAGATCCATTGGTTTTAAACGTTTTGGCCGACGAGCCTACCGGGATGTTTGAAAAATCTTCGGAAAATAATACGGTATCACCCGAAACAAAATCAAATCCCGAATTAATGATTACCTTATTGCTTTTAGGTGCGCCGGAAGTTGATGATGATGAGGAGGAAGAAGATGATGGTGATGAGGTTTTTTTATCAAAAGCATCGCTGGCTTTTTGGGCGGCTTTGTCTTTTGCTTTTTGCAGTAAGCTTCCAAATTGTGCATTGGCATTAAAGCCCGTGACTAAACCAGCTATGGTTAATAAGCTGAGCAGGAGTTGTTTGTGTTTCATATAGATATAGTGTTTAAGTTTCAATTGCAATAAACAAAGAATAAAGTAAACTGTTTGTTAATTTTATTCATAATTGTTATACAATAGTTAATATATCTATTGTTGAGCGCAATGCGTAATTTAAGAGGGGCTCAATCTTAGTCATGAAGCCGGAGCCCATCCAGTGCTTTATCAACTTTCTTGCTTTCGCCATATACAACAATTCCAACCAGATCAAGATCTGCATCGGTGTGGCTGGCTATTTCCGAGAGATTGTCCGTTTCGGTTTTTGTTGCGAACAATCCCTGGGTATAAATGCCGATGTGAAGCCCTCTTTCTTTAGCCCGGTTAAAGGCCCGCTGTAGCTGAGCGCCGGTGTCTGCCTTATAAACAAGCACCGGGTATTTCATAAAGGGCATATAATTATTCCCCGAAGCTGTGATGAGTTCGGCACCATGTGTGTCGGGATGGGCAATTGCAACTGAGCTGGCTAAAAATGCAGTAACGTTAAGCTTTTGCCACGTTGCCAGCTGGTCTTTAATTACAATAGCTATTTTTACCTGGTTCATATTGTTTAAACGGCAATTATTTTAGCTTAAGTTCCATTTGAATATTGGCACGTTCGTAAGGTGATGGCCTACCCGCTACTTTAACAAAGCCCAGTTTATGATAAAGGCTGATAGCCGGTTTTAAAATAGTATTACTTTCCAGGTAAAGCTTGTGGCCACCAAGAGCTTTTGCTTTTTCAATAATAGCCTGCCCTAATAAAAAGCCTATGTTTTTTCCCTGGGCTTTTGGCGATACGGCCATTTTAGCGAGCTCAAAATCGTAATCCGGATCGTCCATCTTTAACAATGCACATACACCAACAGGCTCATCATTGTAAAGGGCAACCAGTATAAGGCCTCCATTATTGATAATATAGCTGTCGGCATTGTCGAGGGCTTTATAATCGGCTTCTTCCATTTTGAAGTATTTGGAGATCCATTCTTCATTCAATGCTTTAAAAGCTTCGGCGTAGCGTGGTTCATAAGGTACTATATGCACTTTGTTGCTTTCCCTGATCTTTTGATGTTCCTGTACCCTGCGTAGCAATGATTTTTGTTCAAGCAGATATTCCCATTCTTCAATGGCTTTCCACAAATCATGGTTGGCCTGCGAAAGAATTTCTTCTACAGCACCGGTAACATCAGCGTACTGATCTTTGATTTTTACAGCGGCATCAAGCCCTTTGGCCGAAAGGCTTACCATATTCCGGCGGCCATCGGTTTTATCTTTTTTCTCCACTACAAAACCGTTCTTCACCATTTCGGCAATGATTTTACTTACAGAAGGGTGGGAGTGGCCAATCTCTTTGGCAATTGATGTGATGGTAAATTCTTCGCCATCCTGCAACACATAAAAAACCGGGAACCATTTCGGCTGAAAATCGATATCATATAAATTGTAGATTCTTGCAGCATCTTCACCAACGGTTTCGGTAAGCATCCTAAGCCGGCTACCTATAGCCATCTTTCCTACTTTATTAAAAAATTCCATAACAATAAGTAACTAATTATGTAACTGATTACGCAAATGTATGATGTTGATTTAAAAAATGCAATAGTTAACTATAAATCAATGTCATCGGCATTTCATAAATGCCGTTAAAGCGGATAGTTGGGCTAATTGCAATTGGAGATCTATTGCTATTATCGCTATTCGAGGTCTCTGACCTCGAATTTATATGCCTGTAGTTTGTAACTACAGGAGTAGGCAGGTTTCATTTTTTAATTCTGTAGTTGCAAACTACAGGCATAGTCGTCCGAAGTCAGGAGACTTCGGACAGCGGTCTCTGATTTCGAACAGCGCATAATGCAAAAAAGCCGGGCTCATGAGCCCGGCTTTTTTGCTTCTATATTGTTTTAGCTATTATGCTAATGCTTTACCCATTAACGGATCGCTGAAACTTGATTTACCTGTTTCTACGCGACCGGCAAAACGTTTGGCAAATTTTTCAAAGCCCTCAACCCTGGCGCTGAAATCATACCAGCCATGGGTTTTGCTTAAGTTCAGGGCAAGGGTTGTGCTTGCTCCTGCTTTTACAGCAACTTTATGATCGCCGGTTTTGTAACCATGATCTGTTATGGCTATATTTTGTGCTTTGCTGGTATGGTTGGTAAGCTTCAAACTAACGTTACCTGTTAGCTTACCGGCAACGTGTTCATATTCACAAACAACATCCACCAGCGGATCAGCAGCATTACCCTGGTATTCGCGGAAGAAACCGTTAGGTCCATAGGTACGCAAATGATATTCACCATTCTCAAATTCATGTAAAGGCCAAACATCTGATAGCGCATCACCGGCCTTAACAGTGTAAGCCCAGGTGCGCAGGTCTTCCATTTTTTGAGGATCATTCATAGTCGCGTATTTGCCTGGGGCATAAACGTTGAATGGCGAGCCTAACGCTTTTGCACCGAATGCCTTGTTACTTGCATTAAATTTGATCTCGAACGATTTTTTATCAGCGCTCAGTTTACCGTCGGCATAAAGTTGATAAGGTAAGGCAGACGATGGCTTAATTCCTTTTTCCTGTTGAGGCATATATGGCGACGAATGCGGATCTTTATTGATCTGCGCAATCTCATCGGCAGTAAGCAATTTATAATCTGACGGAAGTTTTTTGAATTGCGCTTTGTGGATGCTTTCTAAGAATGCTTCCCTTGCAACAAACTCTGGGTTTTCGATCTTCTCACCGTTATACGGACGGAAAACGCTTGAAAGGTCGCCGCAAACCGTACGACGCCATTCGCTGATGTTAGGCTCAGTTACTTTTTTGCCTGTTTTGTGACTTAAAAAGCTCTCTAAAAATTGCAGTGTCGAGGTATGGTCAAACACTTCAGAGTTAACCCAGCCACCGCGGCTCCAAGGTGAAGCAATTACCAGCGGAACACGGAAACCTAAACCTATTGGGCTTTCGCGGTCAAACACTTCGGGGAAGTTATTGCGGGCTTTTTCCTGCTCTAACGTAACAAACTCAACGCTTGGGTCAATTCCGGCCGATACTTTACCCGTACCCGGTTTATGGGGATTTGGAGCGGTAAATGGCGGAACGTGATCGAAATAGCCATCATTTTCATCATAAGCTAAAATGAAAACCGTTTTTTTCCAAACATCAGGGTTTTGCGTAAGGATGTCTAAAACTTCGGATACATACCATGCGCCATACCAGGCCGAGCTTGGATGGTCAGAAAAATGTTCCGGTGCCGATAACCAGCTTACTGTAGGTAACTGACCTCCTTTTACATCCGCACGGAACTGGTGAAGCACATCGCCTTTAGGTACTAACACTTCACGCTCGGTGCCATCATCATTATATTTTAACGGACTCAGCGTACGGTAATGCGGATCATTAGTATTAGTTACAAAACCTTTTTGGTGGAGGTTTTTTTCGCGCTGCGACAGGCTGGCAAACTTGTTAGGATCAAGGCTCGCCATATCCTTTTTGATGTTTTCGAGATCGCGCTGTTTTTGTTTAAGTTGTTTTTGCAAATGGTCTATATGGGCATCGCCGGCAGGCAAAGCAGCAATTTGCTTTTCTACTACAGCTATCTCATCAGGCAAAACAGTTGATTTTTTTTGTAGATGGGCTATGTGTTTATCGTACAGTTTAATGTTGTACTGACCAAAAAACTCCAGCGGGTTATCCTGGAAGTTAGATAACCACGGATCTTCTTCGCCCTCTAAACCGGTATCAATGGCAATTTCGTTCTGGTAGTGTTTCCATGATATGTTATGATCTTCCAAACGTTCGGGGAAGGTAGCCCAATTCAGGGTGCCATAATCCATATCATCATTCCAAACGTGGGCGAGCGAATTTTCATGCTGCTCGGCACGGATGGTACCACTCCAGAAATATAACCTGTTAGGGTTGGTACCTGTTAACGACGAACAAAAATTTTGATCACAAACAGTAAAGGCATCGGCCAGGGCATAGTAAAATGGGATGTCCTCACGATTGTGGAAACCCATGGTTAAAGGCATGTTGGAGTATTCCTTAATACTGTTGCGTTTAACATTAAGCCATTGGTCAAACTTACCGTCGTTGCGGGCATTAACCTGGTTGCCCCATGAATGAGGCAATGAGCTCATCCAGGTTGCTTTGGTATTTTTGATATCAAGATGGAAAGGAGCGTATGTTTCGCCTTTTTTGTTTGATTGCAGCCAAACTTTGTTTTTGTTAGGCAGATCAATAGCGCGAGGGTCATTATAGCCGCGTACTCCTTTAAGCATCCCGTACGTATGGTCAAACGAGCGGTTTTCCTGCATCAGGATTACGAAGTGCTCGGCATCCATATAAGTACTGCCCGGAGCCGGGTTTATGGCCATTGCCTTTTGAATGGATTCGGGTAAAACGCTGGCCAAACCGGCTGCACCGGTTAATAATGCCGCTTTTTTAAGAAAATCTCTCCTTGAATCAGACATGTGTATTTTTTATTTAGTTCATGGCCTATGGATGATAGATCATGGTGTTTTTAGTTTTTGGTCACTGGGTGATGATCAGCAAATCCCAGCTGTTTTTAGGCCCTCAAAATATAGCAAAGTTTTTAAAATCTATGATCCACGAACTATCAACTATGATCTAATTATCCTTCCGCTGCGCAATCACCTCTTCGCAAAGGCCAAATGATAATGTCATGCCGTTGCCGCCAAGGCCATTGATCACGGTAACTCCGGGCTCAATATCTACAATTAACTCGGATGCGCCGTTGGTCATTTTAGGGTAGATACCGTGCCATGATTGCAGCATTTTCCAGTCTTTAAAATTGGCGAACGTATGTAAGTATTCGATTATTAAATTATTAATAAATTCTTTGTCGAAAGGGTCATGAACCAGGCCATATTCGTGCGAATCGCCGATGGTAAGTTCGCCGCTGCCATTTTGTGATACCATTACGTGGATTCCCCATTTCAGATGAGTAGCGTATTGCTCTTCATAGCGTTTGCGTAAAGCAGGTAATGACGCTGCTGCCTGAAAGCCAGGATAGTGGATCATGGACAAGCCACCGCATAATGAAGGGCCAATGCGCCATTCGTCGGGCTGGGTAACTAAACGCATCATTTGTAGCTTGCATTTGGTGATCTGGGTTTGTGCAAAAAGCTCCGGGTATAAGGTTTCAAAATCGGCGCCGCTGCAAACGTAGATCTCGTCGGCCTCCCAGCTTTGGGTGCCCGAGCTTACTTTGGAATGTTCGATACGGCTGATGGCGGTGTTCCAGTGAAATTCAACACCAAATTTTTCGGCAAGGTATTGGGCCACCTGTCCAACAGCCACGCGCGATTCAATGATCATTTCATCGCTGCTCCACAACGCGCCTTTTAAGCCGTCGGTATTTACTGCTGCTGATTTGTGTACGGTAGCCCCCGGATCAAGCACCGCGCAATCGCGATATTTGTGGTTTACCTCAACATATTCCTCAATTGCCTGCAATTCATCATCATGATAAGCAAGGTGTAATGAGCCAACTTCATCATGCCAGATCCCGGCTTCGGCACAAACTGTTTTCCAGATGCTCTTTGATAGCATGGCACGTTCATACATCGGTCCGGTAGCCTGGCCAATGGGCCATACCATCCCAAAGTTACGGATGGAAGCACCTACCGCACGTTCATTACGCTCAAATACGGTTACTTTATAGCCACGAACGGCCAGTGCGCGGGCAGTAGCTAAGCCTACTATGCCTGCGCCAATGATGATTGCACTCTTGTTATTGTTCATTATATTATTTCATTAGGTCATCAGGTCATTGTGTCGTTGGTCATTTTTTTGACTTTGAACTCATGACTATGGACTTATCGCCTGAAAATTTATCTGTTCTTCGTTGTCTTCATTTAACTTTTTTTTATCACGTGCGGCACTTTGCAAAAAGTACACGAGCGATAAAATACCGCAAATACCGCCAACCAGGGCCACTATCATTACCCCTTCCTGAAAAAAGGTACCCCAGCTTATGGTTGGGCGGCCAAGTTCTTTTACCAATAAAATGCTTACGCTGCCCAGGTAACCCATCGAATCGGCAACGTACATGATAAAGCCCACATTACTTTTATAGTGGAACGACGCTATCATCCTTTCAAAAAATATAGCGTTATAAGGTACGTAGCCCAGGTAAAGGCCGAGGCCAACGCAGGTCATCCATAATGTTGGACTTATCCATTTAAACGTAAACATGATGGTTGATATACCTACCAGCACACAACCGGCAATAATCATTAAGTGGATAATACTAAAGGCGCGTAAGTTTTTACGTACCAGGATAAGCAAGCTCATAGCTACAAGCACCACCAATGAAATTTTAATATCGGTAGTAGTGAAAATGCTGTTATCCTTAATACCCAGACTGGCCCAGATCTCTACCTCAAAATTATCGCGCACATCGCGCATAATGGTAAGCAGTACATAAACAATGAGGGTAAGTATAATGCCAGGTAAAAAGCGGATGATAAATTGTTTACGTTCGGTGGCATTCATTGGTGTACGTTCGGCGCGTAAACGTTTATCCTCGGCGGTAGGCTGGGGGATGAGCTCCATGCAGCCCACGAAAAACAATAATGGTAGTGCGAATACAGCCCCCGTTAAAAAAGGCATGTAATATTCATTTACGTGAAAGCTGCTTATTAAAGTACGGCCGGTTGTTTTTACAAAGCCCGATGCAAAGATGAGGCTAATGGATAATACCGATGCCATAAATTCGGTTGAGCGGCGGCCTTCAAGGTAACCGAACACCAGGCCCCAGATTAGTCCCAAGGGGAAGCCGTTAATAAAAAGAAAGGCGATATTCCAGGGGGCTGGCACAAAGGCAAACGCAAGGAGGGCTGCCCAGGCAATGCCTATCAGCGTTAAAATGTAGCGTGCACGGGTTTTGCTGTTTACTTCGGCTATAAATTTTATGCCGTAAAACTTACTGCTCATATAGCCTATAACCTGGGCTATAACTAACCAAACCTTATAATCTACATGGAAATACTCATGACCTGTAAAAGTAGCCGCTGCAAACGCTTTACGAAATGCATACATGGAAGTATACGTTCCGAAAGCCGAAACCGCTGCCAGAACTGAAATTAATGCATAGGGCCATTGGGCTACTTTTGCACGTAAATTTTCAATCAGTTTCATACAGCTAACACTAATTTTATGCTCATAAAAATAAATATAATTGTTTAGCAATACTAAACTTTTTTTATTAAGATTAAACTAAATTAGTGTTAAGGTTTGGTTAAGGGGAGGGTGTATTGGTTTATTGGGTTGATTAGGTGAGTAGTTGGTTTTGCATGTAAATAAGAAATTTTAGATAGTTATACTTACAAGTTCTATGCTTGAAAACCATTCACTTAATCAACCTAATTAACTATTCACCACCCTACTTCTTCTCCTCAAAAAAATAGACAACCAGCATGCTGGCTGTGGTGTTGCCTGTGTTTTTTGGGGTATGAGGAATCCGACCGTCAAAGAGCATGCTGTCGCCCTGGTTAAGGGTTATTACATCGTCATTAAACTGGTAGGCTATCGTACCCGATAATATATATTTGTATTCAAATGCTTCGGTTTCAACAAGCGGACGTGTGGCGTCTGGCTCAAGTTCAAGTATTACTATATCAACAGTACTTTGACTTATTGATTGTGTAAAAATGCGCTGGTAGTGAAAACCGTCGGCATGTTCTTTTTCAAAGTGATCATATTCGTGTTTCCGTTTTACCAAAACAGGCATGTGATCGCTTTTTGAGCGCATATCTTTAAAAAACTCGTTCAGATCTATCTCCAGGGCTTTTATAATATCTATCAGTACGATGAGCGAGGGGATGGTACGGCTATTTTCAATTTGTGAAATGAGGCCTTTACTTACGTTGGCCCTTACAGCAAGTTCCTGCACGGTTATATTTTTGTCGCGGCGACGTTCTTTTATCCGGTTACTGATCTGTATCAGTATGTCTTCTTCCATTATCTGTATTGTTATAGCAGGTTATTCGCTGCGCAAAGTAATTAATAGGTGTAGTTATCCAAAATGATTTTTTTGTTACCACTAACATTACTACTTTCTTTTTACGAACAAAAACCGCCCGGGTTTAAGTTATTCGCTGATTATTACCTATGTTAACAAATTCTTAAATGTAAGTGCCTGTGACTATAATTCACAAACATTTAATATTTTAATAACCTTTATCCTGTTTATTTGCACCTGAAAAATTTTAAGATATGGCACCATCCCAATATAATCCGAAAGCTGTGGTTGATGAAGTATTTTCGTTATACGAAAAATTTGGCGATGCCGATTATATAGGGGAGCCTGTTTCTCAACTGGAACATATGTCGCAGGCTGCTGCCCTGGCCGAAGCTGAAGGCTATGACGACGAAGTGGTGCTTGCCGCATTTTTCCATGACATAGGTCATCTTTGTGCCGATGCTGAAGAAGCAGGCAGCATGGATGGCATGGGCAATGTTGACCACGAACGCCTTGGTGCCGACTACCTGCTTGAGCGTGGTTTTTCTGAAAGGGTTGCTAACCTGGTACAAGGCCATGTAATTGCCAAAAGATACCTCACCTACAAATACCCCGAATATTATAACCGTTTATCTGATGCCAGTAAAGCAACCCTCGAATTTCAGGGCGGTGTGATGACCGCTGAGGAAGCTGCCGAGTTTGAACTGAACCAGGATGCAGAACTTATCATCAGGTTACGCTACTGGGATGACATGGCAAAAGAGATGCACGTGCCTGTAAATAATATAGATCACTTAAAAGCAATGGCCCTCGCACATCTGCAAGTGGTAAATGAATAAATAACATATTAAGTTTTTGTGATTAATATATAACCTGTTTGTTACAAAAATCGCCTGCTTAACACAGGGTGAACATCAAGTTAAGTATAGCTTAATATTAAATTGGTTTACTAATAATAAACAAAGTTTAGTATTGCTGTATGAAAAACTCAAATATTTCACCCTTAAACTTTAGCAGATGAACAAGATTTACCAGAGATTAAGAGCCGTAATAACGGTTTTATTATTTTGCGTAGCTCCATCTATCTTATTCGGACAAACCAAAATAAGCGGTACTGTTACCGATGACAAACACCTGCCACTGCCGGGCGTAAGTGTAAAGATCAAAGAACAAAACAAAGGCACTGTTACTGATATTGAAGGCCGTTACAGCATTACTGCAACTGCCGGTCAAACACTTATTTACTCGTTTGTTGGTTATGCCCCTGTTTATGTAGTGGTTGATAACAAAACAACTGTAAATGTAAGCATGATTGGCGACAGCAAAGCACTGAACGAGGTTGTTGTAACCGCGTTAGGTGTTAAGAAAGAAACCCGCCGCATTGGTTACTCAACGCAATCGGTAAGCGGCGCCGATGTTACTACTGCCCGTGACCCTAACCCTATTACAGGTTTAACGGGTAAAGTAGCCGGTTTATCAGTAGGCCCATCTGCCGAGTTACTGGGTAATCCTTCTGTATTGATCAGGGGTAACTCAGTTACTTTATACGTAGTAGATGGTTTCCCTATTAATACTGATACTTATAACATCAGCCCTGATGACATTGAAACTTACACCGTGTTGAAAGGCCCATCAGCTGCGGCACTTTATGGTAGCCGTGCACAAAACGGTGCGATTTTGATCACTACCAAAAAAGGCGAGAAAAACAAAAGAGGTTTAACTGTTGATATAAACAGCAGTACCGTTATGAACACCGGTTTCCTTGCTTTCCCTCGTACTCAAAACTCATTTGGTCCGGGCGAAAACACCTTTTATACCTTCGTTGACGGTAAAGGTGGTGCGCCAGGTGGTGTGGATAGCGATTACGACGTTTGGGGCCCTTACTTTGCAGGCCAGCTAATCCCTCAGTATGACAGCCCTATTGTTAATGGCGTACGCCAGGGTACTCCATGGGTTGCCCGTGGTAAAGACAACCTGAAAAACTTTTTGAAAACAGGTTACCAAACCAACAATAACATTTCATTAGGTTCGGTTGGTGAAACTTATGTAACCCGTTTTTCGGTTTCACAACAACACCAAACAAGCTATATCCCTTCTCAATACCTTGATATAGCCAACGCTAACTTCTACGGTCAGTTCACTCCATCAAAACGTTGGAAATTTGAAGCAAACGTTGATTTCAACAGGCAATCAACTGATAACTTCCCAGACGTACAGTACGGTCCGAACAGTATCATTTATAACATTGCTGTATGGACTGGTGCCGATTGGAACATCAACGCACCTGATATCAAAGCCATCTGGCAGCCAGGTAAAGAAGGTGTACAATCGGTATTTGCTGAATATACCCGTTACCACAACCCGTACCTGTTAACTGAAAAATGGACCCGTGGTCATTACAAAAATGACATTTACGGTTATTTGTCAGGTAACTTCAAGATCAACGATAACTTAAACGTTACTTTACGTTCGCAAATTGATACTTATAACATCCTGCGTACCGAAGATCTGCCATTCTCGGCCCACCCTTATGGTCGTGAAGGTAACCAGGGCGATTACCGCGAAGACCGTCGTAACCTGTTTGATAACAACACCGAGTTATTTGTTAACTATAACTATACTATCAAAAACTTTGTGAACTTATCAGGTTTAGTTGGTTCAAACCTGCGTAGCTTTAACTATAACTCAAGCTGGACATCAACAGATTATTTGAACGTGCCTGAAGTTTATGCTTTCAGTAACTCAAAAAATGCTGTACAGTCAACCAACTTCTCATCACAAGAACGCGTATTAAGCGGTTACTACTCAATTGACGCTACATTTGGTAAATATGCTACCTTATCAAGCACCGGCCGTATTGATAAATCATCGGCTTTCCAAAACGTAACAACTTATTACTATCCAAGTTTATCAGCAGCAACCGTGATCTCTGATTACGTTAAACTGCCTGAAGTTATTTCATTCTTAAAAGCAAGGGCATCTTACTCAACCGTAAAAGCCGACGCTTCAAGTGCAACAATTGGCCCTGCTCCGTTTAACGCTATTTCGGTTTACGGCGGTTCAACAACTACCAGCAATCCTAATTCAAACCCGTTATTCTTAAACCCGCTTGGTTACGGTAGTACTTATAACTCACCTTACAACGGCCCAAGCTATCAGCTTAATCCGTTCTACTTAACCAGCAAACCATATAACAGCCAGCCTGCAGCTTCTGCTTCTGACTTTTTATATCAGCCAAACATCAAAACTTCAACCCGTGTTAACTACGAAGAAGGTTTCGATATCAAATTCCTGCAAAACCGTTTAGGTTTATCGGCCACAACGTTCCAATACATTGACGGTCCACAGATTTTGGCTAACTCAATCTCAACTGCTACCGGTTACACAACTTTATACCTTAATGCTTTAAAAACCAAGAAAACCGGTTACGAGTTTTCATTAGAAGGTACTCCTATCAAAAACCTTGGTGGTTTTGGCTGGAATGTTTTGCTTAACGTATCTACATTTAAAGATATTTACGAAGAGTTACCTCCAAACCAGCAGACTTACCAAACTTTCTTCAAAAAAGGCGACCGCGTAGATAAATTATACGGTACTGCTTTTGCAAGGACTCCTCAAGGCCAAATCATCAATGATGCTGCGGGTAAACCATTAGCATTACCGGTTCCTCAGTATTTGGGTAATGAAAATGCAAAATACCAGTGGAGTTTTGCCAACAAACTGCATTACAAAAACATCAATTTCGGTTTCCAGTTTGATGGCTCGGTTGGTGGTGTGATCATAGACTATATGCACAACAAAACCATGCGTGGTGGTTCAAACATCGAAACTGCTACAGGTGCTTTGGGTGATGCCCGTTATAAAGACTGGCAAAACTTTGGTAAAGCAGGCTATAATGGCAGTTACGTAGGTGAAGGTGTAACCGTATCAAACGGTGCGGCTGTAAACTACGATCCTGCTACTGGTAAAATCACCAACTACGGTGCTTTGCAATATGCTCCAAACAAGCAAACTGTATTGGTACAGGATTATGTAAGTAAGTACTACAATGTTGATGAATCAAACCTCATGAGCAAAACCTTCTCAAAACTTCGTGAAGTAACAGTTGGCTATGATTTCCCTAAAGCATGGCTTGATAAATCATTCATCAAAAAGGCTTCGGTATCAGTTTATGGCCGTAACCTTTTATACTTCTACGGAGACAAACGCTTCAAGGATGTGGATTTAGATCAGTATAACTATGCTACTTCTTCAACTGTATTGCAGTCGCCTACAGTACGTAGCTATGGTTTCAACTTAAATGTATCATTCTAACCAAACCGAAAGACGATCATGAAAAAGATATTAAAAGCTCTTGTATTACCCGCACTTGTACTTGCAACCACTACCGGCTGTAAGAAAAGTTTCGAGGATCTTACAAAAAACACAAACGTACCAAGTACAGTACCGGCTTCGCTGTTATTCAATGGTATATTAAACAAGATGGCCGACCTGCCGCAGTCAAGCAATGAGATCTACGGTCAGTATTACCTTTATAACTATGACTATTATGGCAATAACCGTTATGATGGTTTTGCCAATGGTGGCGACAATTATTACAACGCGTTAAAAAACGTGTTGGTAATGGAGCAACGTGCCTCGGCAACCGGCGGTGCAGCTGTAAACCCTTACGAAGCTGTAGGCAAATTTTTCAGGGCTTACTTCTTCAGTAAAATGAGCCTGGAAGAAGGTGATATCCCAATGACCGATGCATTGAAAGGTTTGGATAACCTTACTCCAAAATATGATGCGCAAAAAGATGTTATGGTACAGTGTTTAGCATGGCTTGAGTCAGCCAACGCCGATATGAGCGCTTTGATCGCTAACCCATCATCTGGTGGTACCGGTGTTGGTGCAGCGTTATCAAATGATATTTATTTAGGTAATGACCTTGCAAGATGGCAAAAAGTGGTAAATACCTTTAGGGTAAGGTTGCTTATTGAGCTAAGCAAAAAAACAGCTGATATTGATGTTAAAGCTCAGTTTGCCAACATCATCGGTAACCCAACCAAATATCCTTTGATGGGTAGCAATGATGATAACCTGCAATATACTTTTGTTGCCCCAAGTAACTATTATCCTCAAAACCCTGATAACTTTGGTCAGAACGGTTCAAGGCAAAATACTTCAGCAACATATATTGGTTTACTTACTCAATTGCAAGATCCACGTGTATTTGTAACTGCTGAGCCTGCACGTTATAATGTTGATGACCTTAAACAAAGCCCAACAGCATTTTCTTCGTTCATTGGTGCCGATCCGGGCTTAGACCTTGGTGTGATGTACAATAACGCTACCCTGCAGAAATACTCATTCCTGAACAGGAAACGTTACTACTCAACCTATACCGGTGAGCCAAGCATCCAGATTGGTTATCCTGAGTTAATGTTTAACATTGCCGAAGGCTTAAACCTCGGTTGGGCAAGCGGTAATGCCGAAACCTATTATACTAAAGGTATCCAGGCTTCATTCCAGGCATATTCTATCCCAGTTGGTAAAGCGGCATTTACTGCTTATTTCTACAAACCAACCGGTTCTGATGCCAGCCCTTCAAAACCAACCAACTACGAAACTTACACTATTAATGTTGACTGGGATGCTTACTACGCTCAGGCTGGTGTGAAATATGCTACCGGTGCTACTGGTTTAACCCAGATCCTGCAACAAAAATATCTTGCTATGTTCCGTCACTCTGGTTTAGAGGCTTACTTCAACTACCGTCGTACCGGTGTGCCAACCTTTACTACTGGTCCGGGTACAGGTAATAGTAGCCGTATCCCTAAACGTTTTGAGTATCCTCAATCAGAGCGTACTGTTAATGCTACAAATTATAACGCTGCGTTAACCGCTCAATTTGGTGGCAGCGATGACATTAATGGTGTTATGTGGTTGCTTAAATAACCTCAGCTTATACGTTTTAATTAATCTACATAAAGGCCCCGCTAATCAGGGGCCTTTATCGTTAAATACAACAACTATGAAAAAAGCTATCTTATTTACGTTATTCGCTTTGTGTTTTTCGGCATTATATGCACAGCACAAAACACAAAATGTAGTTATCGTTACTATCGACGGGCTACGTTGGCAGGAAGTTTTCCGTGGTGCCGATTCGGTTATTATCAATTCAAAAGATACTCAAGATAAAAACGCTGCCCGTAAAAATTTCTGGGTGGATGCATCTGCAGATCGTCGTAAACTGCTGATGCCTTTCTTTTGGAGCACTTTAGTTGAAAAAGGTCAGCTTTATGGCAACCGCGATTTAGGTAGTAAGGATGAAGTGGCCAATCCATATCATTTTTCATACCCGGGCTACAATGAAATATTTACCGGTTTTCCTGATAAAAGGATGAATACCAACGATGGGATCTATAACCCTAACATGAACGTACTTGAGTTTTTGAACAAGCAAAAAGGCTTTGAAAATAAGGTAGCCGCTTTTGCATCATGGGAGCGTTTTTCACAGATCCTGAGCCCTAAGCGCGCAAATATTTTGGTTAACGCTGGTTTTATGCCGCTGGAAGTTGCTGGTATGAACGATCGCCTGAAACACCTGAATGAGTTACAGTTGGAGGCACCGCGTTACATCAGCGATTCAACCCGTATCGATTTCCTGACGTTTGAGTTTGCCAAAAACTATATGATGCAGTACAAGCCACGTGCCCTGTACCTTTCATTTGATGAACCGGATGATTTGGCGCACGCAGGCAATTACGGATTTTACCTTGACCGTATTAAACAGGAAGATGGTTTTATAAAGCAACTTTGGGATTACATCCAATCGGAGCCTGCTTATAAAAATAAAACTACATTGATCATCACCTGCGACCACGGCAGGGGCGACGAGCCGATGAAAAAATGGCACGATCACGGATCGGACGTGGTACATTCAGAACAAACCTGGTTTGCCGTTATTGGTCCGGATACCCCGGCCTCTGGCGAAATGAAACAAGGTGAAACAACTTATCATAAACAATTGGCCCAAACTATAGCCAATTTATTAGGCTTTGACTTTAAGGCTGCTGCCGGTCATGAAGTGGGTGATGCTATTGGCAGTGTTACCGAAAAAAAATAAAATACGATGCGTTTTCAACTATTAACAATTTTAGGTTTACTATGGCTGCTTCCCGGCGATGGATGGCAGCCCAACCCTGCTCCTGTTTCGAAGCATAAATTTATTGTTGCCGCCCATCGCGGCGATCATGTCATTTATCCTGAAAATACTATAGAGGCATACAAAGAGGCGATAAAAAATGAAGCCGATTATGTGGAGATAGACCTGCGTACCACAAAAGATGGCGAGCTGGTTAGCATGCACGACGGCAGCATTAACCGCATGACAGATGGTAAAGGTCAGCTGAAGGATTTTACACTTGCCGAGCTATTGCAGTTGAAAGTAAAGAGTAAGGATACAACGAGTAAAGAAGTATACCGGATTCCAACCTTTAAGCAGATCCTGCAGGTGTGCAAAAAACGGATAGGTATCTATCTTGATTTCAAAGCTGCCGATCCTGGACAGGCCTATCAGATGATCAAAGAATACGGCATGGAAAAGCAGATCCTGGTTTATATCAACAGCGCTTCCCAATTTACAGGCTGGCGTAAAGTTGCTCCTAAAATGCCGCTGATGTTAAGCCTGCCGGATAGTGTTAAAAACACCGCAAGTATGAAAAACTTTATTGATCAATATCATCCTGATATTCTTGACGGGTCTTATAACCAATATACCACTGATATGGTAGCCTTGGCTGGGGAATACCACATCTCTGTTTGGCCCGATATCCAAAGTGCGGGCGAAGGTACGGCGGATTGGAACAAAGCCCTTGCCGCAGGTTTGAAAGGTTTACAAACAGATCATCCGGCAGCGTTAGTGAAATTTTTGAAGGAAAAGGGGTTGAGGTAAAATAAGTGTAAGTATAAATCATGTCATTGCGAGCGAAGCGTGGCAATCGCACGGAAGCAAAGTCGCCCTGTATAGCATGCGATTGCTTCGTTCCTCGCAATGACATTTATGCTTATTTCTTAACCTTCATTTAACACGGAGGGGCTACCTTTGCAATAAAATAATAGCCTATGACCTCGCGCCGCGAATTTTTTGGTACTGCCTTAACGGGTGTTGCCGCCTTAAGTCTTTTACCTGCCGTTAACAGTTTTGCTGCCGAAAATAACCGGTACAGCCGCGCTACCAAAGCCAAACTAAAATTAAGATTTGCTTTGGCATCTGATATCCATTACGGTCAGCCGGAAACTGATTTCGCCTTGCATACCGGCAACATGATTAAATGGCTTAACGAGGACCATAGCAAAAACCACCTGGATTTTGTGATTGTAAACGGCGACCTGGTGCACAACCGTCCGGATCTGCTCCCGGAGATCAAAGCCAAATACCTTGATAAACTGAACGTTCCTTACCATACTATCCCCGGTAATCATGACTTTGCCGATGCCTCAGTTTGGAAAAACGCTTTCGGCTACGAGGATAAATACACGGTAGAATTTGGTGATATCGCTTTTGTATTGGCCCACACAGCTGATACTAAGGGTATATATACCTGCCCCAATAATGCCTTCCTTAAAGCATCGTTAGATAAATTTACTGATAAGAAGATCGTTTTTGTTGTGCTGCACATTCCGCCTACCCAATGGGTTAAGAATGATGTATTTGTTGACTGCCCCGAAACTATCCAGTTGTTACACGCTTATCCTAACGTAAAAGCGGTATTTCACGGCCATGATCATCTGTTGGATGGTGTGCGATACACTGATAAATTGCCTCACTTTTTCGACTCGCACATTGGCGGCGATTGGGGTACTGATTATAAAGGTTATCGCATTGTTGAAGTGGATGAGCAAAATGCCATCTACACATATCAGGTAAACGCCAGCCAAAATCCGGTGCTTAACTCGGCTAAACTGTAGTAGTATTTCGGATTTCGGAATTTCAATTTCGGATTTACCCCGGGTATTTTTAGCGCAAGTCCTGAGCCAGGGTCTGTGTGTGATTGACTTGTGCTTTATTCCTCTACTAATTTGTATGGTGAAGAAGGCACAAGTTAGCCCTGTCCGGGGCCATCGCACGAAACTTGCGCCAGTGAGAGAATTAAAAACTATGTCATTGCGAGGAGCGGCATGGGTAGGTGCATGTGGGCGACGTGGCAATCTCGTAGCTATACAAAGCGGTAATACTTCCGTGCGATTGCCGCGCTACGCTCGCAATGACATTTTTGTTAACTACAAGTTCTATTTCTCAACCGGATATTTCAATCCTATTTGTTCCCGGGCCTGATCTATCATCGCTATCATTTGCCGGGATAGTTCATGCGGGAGTATTAGGCTTTCGGTTTGGCCTTGTTTTATGAGTTCGCAAAAATGGATGATCTCATAGTTTAATCCTCCGGCTGTGAATGGTTCATCAAGCTGTACCGTGCGGCCGTCGAGGTAGCTGATAGTTGCCTTTGCCGGGTTCCACCAGTTTTTATGAATGGTAATATGTCCTAATGTACCTACTATAAGCGCATCGCCTTTGCCGTGCATATCAAAGCCACAATATAATTGCGCGTAACCATTTTGGTGCAGTGTTTGGAAAATGGCAAACATATCAATTCCTGTTTCGCCAAACCTGCCCATAGTTTGAATATCCTGCATAGGGCCAAGCCAGTCGAGCGCTAAAAAAGCTTCATAAATGGCAATTCCCATCAGGCTGCCGCCAACAAGTTCGAGGTTATAATTTGGATGATCGGGCGGGCAATCGGCCACGGCAGATCCTGCGCGAACATATCCCACTGGCCCGATGGGATCATTAACCAGGTATTCCTTCAGTTTGCTATATAATGGGTAAAATGGAGGTTTCATACCTTCCATAAAAAGCAGGCCTGTTTGCTGGGCAACGGCAAGTACCTCATCCAGTTCGGTAAGGTTTACGGTAACCGGTTTTTCGCAAAGCACGTGCTTGCCTGCTTTAAGGGCTGCAATGCTGTAAGCGGCATGACTATCAGGTAAGGTAGCTATATAAACAGTATCGATATCGCTTGCAAGTAATTCTTCAACACTTCGGCAAGCAATGCCACCATATTGCGCAACAAAGGCATCAACGGTTTCGGGCCTGCGAGAGTATGATGCTACAAGTTCCACACCATCAACAGCAACAAAACCCTGCATAAACCTGTGCGCTATACGCCCGCAGCCAATAATGCCCCATTTTATCATAGTTCTAAGTCTGAAGTCTATTTATGATCGTCATTGCGAGGTACGAAGCAATCCCCGATTAGCAGAGCCGCCTTGTACAGTTCGCGATTGCTTCGTGCCTTATAATGAAGTCTTTTTAGTTAATTATCGAAAATATAGCTTTAAATGCAAAAGTCCCGGGTAAATAATTTTATTACTTACTCAGGACTTTTCACTTCTGACTTAAGACTTCGAACTTAAGACCTCCGACTATTGATACTGGATATAAATCGGGTATGGTTTGTACCTTGATAAAACCTCCTCAGGGGTTAACATGTGGTGAGGTGGTTTTTTGATATCATTTTTGTAGAACAATTTAAAGCCTGTAAACTGCACCGGCTCCTGGTTAATGAAGTAGCGGTAAGTACCGGTTTTCAGGTCTGGTTCGCCCCAGCCGTCCATGTTCATTACCAACTGAATTTCCGGGTGTAATTTGATGTTCTTGTAGTTGGTCACCATTTTTTTAGTAAAACGGTGCACTATCAGGATTTTTGGCGGTAAGCCGTTTTTCTTAACGATTTTGGCAAGGTAATCTGATACATAGTTAATATCATCAGCATCATAAGTACCTATCTTTTTGCCCGGATGGGTTCCGTCTTTCATCGAAAACTCTGGGTCCATACCAAAATGTACCTGTGGCAATTCAAGGTATTTTTCAAGTAATGGCAACTCAGCACGGATGTTGCTTAAAGCAACCTGCACATCTAAGAAAACGATAGCATGTGCTTTTTTAGCCAACACCAATACACTGTCAATTTGCTTAAATGGCATACGGTAGCGGAACTTGCCGTCTTTACCACCATCGCCTTGTGCAACTACCGCAATGTAATGCAATGCAGGCTGAACAGGAGTTTTAGGATCGGCTTTCTCCCAGTGTTTTACTTCGCCTTTTAATTTGGCAAGCATTTCGTTTGGAGGCAATTCGCCCAAAATGCCCATTCTTTTTGAGTATAAGTTACCGTAATAAGCAACCACACGTTTAAACGGCAAAATAGCGCCGCCAATTGGATAAGGCGTATTTTTAACAGGCCACCTGCCGGTAGTATCACCGTGCGCGTTGAATTTCATCAACGAATCGTACAGTTTTTTATCGATAGGAGGGTAGGTAGACTTTTTAACGCTCAAGGTATCTGCTGCTTCAGCCTGGGCCGAATCACCTTTAACTGCAGCGGCGGTTTTTTTACCGTCGGTTTTGGCACTGTTGCCATTTTGTGAGCAGCTGTTTAAAAGCAAAGCTGCCGACGCCATAAATGTAGCGGATAGTACAAGCGTTTTTAATTTCATTTTTTTAACGTTCAATATAATGCAGGTGTATGTAAGGCGTGTTTAATTAATTTAATTCCCAGCCACTTATATAGCAGCAATTGTGTTGGTTCGGTTGCGGCCAAAGATAGATATTGGAAATTAATTACTTTTAATTTTATGAAACTTTCCAAAAACCCCTAAAGGTAGCTTTGGTCCGGCTGTGGCCTGCAGGTAAAGTTCACCAATTTCGAGGTTTTGCACCTGCGGAAACGAACTTTTAATGAGGTTTTCAACAATTACAGATGAGAAGCCAAGGGAGTAAGTATTCAGGATCAGGAAGTGCTCTTCAGGGTCGAGCAGTTGGGTTACATCACGCATCATTTCCGTGATGTTATCTTCCAGTTTCCATTTTTCGCCGTTAGGCCCATTACCATAAGCCGGTGGATCAAGGATGATGCCGTTATATTTTTTACCGCGTTTTAATTCGCGTTTAACAAACTTCAAAGCATCTTCAACTACCCAGCGTATATCTTTAAGTCCTGAGATTTCCTGGTTTTCATTGGCCCAGGTTACCACTTGTTTTATCGAATCAACGTGGGTGGTATCGGCACCCGCCGCCCTTGCAATTAAGGAAGCACCGCCAGTATAGGCAAACAGGTTAAGTACTTTGGGCTCGGGTGTTTTAAAGCGTTTTACATTTTGGCTGATATAATCCCAGTTTACAGCCTGTTCGGGGAAGATCCCCACATGCTTAAACGAGGTAAGGCCCAGCCTGAATTTAATGGCAGCTTCTTTATTTTTGTATTCGATATGCCAGCGGTCAGGAGTTTTTTGATCCTTTTTCAACCATTCGCCGGTAGTTGCCGAACGGCCTTTAAATTTAATATGGTGTAAGCGCTGCCATTCAGAAGCGGGCAGGGTTTTGTTCCAAACCGCCTGTGGTTCCGGGCGGATCAATATGGTGTTCCCAAAGCGTTCCAGCTTTTCAAAATCGCCGCAATCAATCAGTTCGTAATCTTTCCAGTGCGTTGGGGTAAGTAGTTGGATCATTCTTATTCAGTTTGCAGTATGCTGTTGGCAGTTTGCACGCCCCAGTCAATAAATTGGTTGCAAATATAGTTATTATAAATACATGCAGATAACTCTGCACATACTGCTTACTGCCACTGAAAACTGCCAACTACAAAGAGGCCTTCGCTGCCCGCATAAACGGACTGGCAAATACAAAGTTGTTAAGCTCTTTGTTATCGGTTTTAGCTATTTCTTTATTTGAGCCTTCCCACCACTTTTTGCCCTGGTGCAGGAAAATAATATGATCACCAATACCCATTACCGAGTTCATATCGTGAGTTACTACTACGGTTGTAATGCTGTATTCCTGTGTAAGTTCGGAGATCAGTTCATCTATCAGGATAGACGTTACCGGGTCGAGGCCTGAGTTAGGTTCATCAACAAATAAATATTTAGGCTGCATGGAAATGGCGCGGGCAATGCCAACACGCTTTTTCATACCGCCCGATAATTCGGAAGGGTATAATTTATTTTTACCTGCAAGGTTAACCCGTTCCAGGCAAAAGTTGGCACGGTCTTGCTTTTCGGATTTTGATTGGTTTGTAAACAAGTTAAGCGGAAACATGATGTTTTGCTCAACTGTCATGGAATCAAAAAGTGCCGAGTTTTGGAACAGCATACCTATTTGAGTACGGATAGGTACACGTTGCTCAAAGTTCATGTTGGTGAAATTCTCACCGTCAAAAATCACCTCTCCCTTAGTTGGTTCATGCAGGCCTACTATACACTTAAGTAAAGTGGTTTTACCGGAACCGGAACCGCCGATGATCAGATTGTTTTTTCCGGGCTGGAAAGTTGCGGTGATACCCTTCAGTACTTCGTTTTCACCAAAGGTTTTATATACGTCTTGTATTTCGATCATAGTAACAGGCGTGAAATGATAAGGTCACAGAATAGGATCATGATACAGCTCCACACAACCCCGCGTGTTGCTGATTGGCCAACCTCAAGTGATCCGCCGTTAACATAAAAACCCTGGTACGAGCATATTGATGTAATCACAAAGCCAAAAGATATGGCTTTAACGGCGCAAACCGTCGCGATTACAGGGTTAAATCCATCAGTAAGCCCTCTGAGGTAATCATTGGTTGATACATCATTTGAAGCCCAGCAGGCAATATAGCCACCGGTTAACCCTAATCCTACAGATACGATAACCAGCAAAGGGATCATGGTAACTCCTGCAATAATTTTTGGTGATATCAAATATCCCGGCGCATTTACGCCCATGATCTCCAGCGCGTCTATCTGTTCGGTAACGCGCATGGTACCAATTTGCGATGCCATGGCCGAACCTACACGACCGGCCAGTACCAGTGCCGATATGGTTGGACTAAATTCCAGTATGGTTGAATCGCGGGTAATGCCGCCTACTACTGTTTTCGGGATGAAATCGCTGATAAGCTGGAAGGCGGTCTGGATGGTAGCTACCGCGCCAATAAAAAGCGAAATGATAGCAACAATGCCCAATGAGCCAATACCCACCGAAACCATCTCACGCATGATCTCGGCCCAGTATACACTGAATTTTTCGGGTTTCCTGAAACTTAAACGCAGTAAGAGTATATATTTTCCTAAGCTATGAAACATGCAGATGTATAAAAAATCGGTTAAAAATACGCTTTTTACCTTTAAGCCTAAATGGTCAGGTGTTAAAACAAGTCATTTAAATTCAATTTTATAAGCGCTTCAATTATTCTGCTTACGTAAATTGCGGGCATAAAGCTTCAGTAACTATAAAAATTAATTAAACAATATGAAAAACGTACTCATCACCGGTTCAACTAAAGGCATGGGCCGCTCAATCGCAATTGCTTTTGCTAATGAAGGATTAAACGTGGCAATTTGTTCGCGGAATGAGCAAGAATTATTAACTTTTAAAGATGAGTTGGAACAAATTGATCCGGGAGTGAAGGTTTTTGCTATGAAAGCCGATGGCAGCAAAAAGGCTGAATTGTTCAGATTTGCCGCCGCGGCCGAGGCTGAGTTCGGTTTTATTGACGTTGTAGTTAATAACCTGGGAACGTATATCCATTCAAGTATATTGGATGATAAAGAAGATACCCTCCAGATCCAAATGAATACCAACCTGATGCCGGCCTATGAGCTATACCGCTATTTTGGCAGAACCATGGCAAATGCAGGTAAAGGACACTTCTTTAATATATGTTCGGTAGCAGCTATAAATCCTGTTCCACAAGCGGGCAGTTATACTGTAACAAAATATGCGCTGTTAGGTCTAACAAGAGTAATGAGGCTCGAGATGCAGGAGCATGGTGTAAAAGTTACCGCCGTAATACCCGGATCAACGTTAACGGATTCATGGAAAGACGCGGTGGTGGATAAAGATACTATGGTGCTGCCCGAAGACATAGCATCGGCAATCATCAATATTTACAGGATGAGCACCGGAGCCAATGTTGACGAAATCATCATCAAACCTGCGCCGGGCCAGTTATGATAAATCAACTTTAAACATAAACGAACATAAATTATGGAAAAGAAACTTCATCGCGATGAACACCGAAAGGTAATAGGCGGTGTTTGCGCGGGCCTTGCCGAGCATTTCGGCACGGACGTAGCAGTTATCAGGGCGATATTTTTAGTAACGCTTATTTTAAAAGGCTTTAGCTTACCTATATATATAGTATTGTGGATAGTGCTGCCAAAAAAAGGCTACAATTTTACGCCAGGTGTTGACTATAGGGTGCCACCACAGGATAATCCTTTTATGAATGATCCTAAATTTGGCGGCCAGCCTTTTAATCCTCCGCCATTTGTAAATCCGCCTAAAAAACAGGCTTCAACAGTGGGGTTGATATTTGGCGTGGCCATGATCCTTTTGGGTTCGGTGTTCCTGCTTAACGAGCTTGACCTGATGCCCGATTGGGATTTTGAAAACCTTTGGCCTGTAATGCTGGTGGGTGCCGGTATAGCACTCATTGTTTCCGGAGCAAAGAAACAGCCCTGGGAAAAACAAAACTGGCATGCTAATGAGGTAACTGATGCTCCAGAGGCAGAACCTACTAAAGACGAGACAGAAACTAAAGATACACCTCCAACTATAGAATAATTATGAAAAGCGATAAACTTGTGCCAGGTGCTATCCTGGTGTTGTTGGGAGTAGTATTCCTGCTGGATAACTTCCACGTAATAAATTTCGACTGGATGAACATCCTGTACCTGTGGCCTATATTTTTAATTATGGGCGGTATCAGCCTGGTGTTTGCGGGCAACCGGTCGCCGCTGGCTACCATCCTGAAGCTTGCTGTAGTAATTGGTTGCTTTGCCTTACTGGTGTTTGGTAACTTTGGCAAGCGCTACCACTTTTGGCCAAATGCCTGGACCTTTCACAGCGACGATTATAATGATGACAGCGACAATGACGACAGCGATACCACAAATACCGACCAGGGTGTAGTAAAAATTGGCGGCGATAAAACTTTTAGGGAATCGTATTCGGCCGATATTAAACACGCCCGCCTTAATATCAGCGGTGGTGGAACAATATACAATTTAGCCGACAGTACTGCCGATTTATTCAGCGCTCAAACGCAGGAGCTTTACGGTAAATATACTTTTAACCACAGTAAAGATGATTCGGTGTATGTGCTTAACCTTAATTTGAAGAATAATAAAGGCTTTCATTTTGACTCAAACGACCGTAAAAACAACAAAGCCGACATCAAATTAAACACAAATCCGGTGTGGGATATTGATGTAACTACGGGCGCGACAGATTTAAATTTTGATCTTTCAAAATTCAAAATAAAAACCCTATCTTTAAAGGGCGGAGCAGCATCATTTGATGTGAAGCTCGGAGCCCCTGTTGGAAGCACAAATGTAGAGGTTTCAACCGGTGCATCTGAGGTTATTATAAGCGTTCCGAAAGACGCTGCCTGCCGTATCACATCCAATACCGGCCTCTCATCAAACGAGTTTGCAGGCTTTAGTAAAAAGAGTGATAACGACTACGAAACTGATGGCTTTGATGCCGCTAAAAACAGGATCCTGATACACATGAGTGGCGGCATCTCTGATTTTAAAGTAAACCGATATTAACCTAAATCCTGAGTAAAAAGATACCGGGACATAATACAACAATAATGAATTGCCATCCGCTCCATCAATTTGATGGAGCGTTTTTTTTGTACCATATTGTAGCGGCGATTCAGGTTTTTGTCATTTAAGATAAGGCAGGGGTGAAAAAGTGTTAAATTGAAAACCTTTGGAACAAAAAATAAGTTTAATTTACAGCACAAATAATCTACTATGAAATACCAATACCTTGTATTATCTGCATTACTATTTTTAGCCTGTACTGTAAACGCCCAGACCACTGTAAAGGGCACCGTTGTTGAATCGGGCAAGAACAACAAACTGGGCGATGTTTTTGTGCGCGATAACCAGAACAGGCAAATGACGCTTACCGATAGTAAAGGTAATTTCAGCATCCGTACCGAAACCGGCCATACGCTTGTTTTCAGCTCTCCCGGGTATGTATCAGATACCTTATACGTTACCGATTTTACCAACAAGAAAATAGAACTGGTTGCCCAGACCATCGCATTGAGGCAGGTTAACATCAGCGCCAAACGTGAAGCATTTGATGCCCATAAAGAATATCCTGAAGTATACACCCGCGCCAAAGTTTATCCGCTTTCACCTACCTCATGGTTCAGCAAGGAAGCAAAAGACGCCCGCCGTTTAAAGAAATACTTTAAGCACGAAGAAGAAGAACGCCATGTTGACGAAGTATTCACCATGAACTATGTGCAAAGCATTATCCCATTGCGCGGCCAGGAACTGGAGAATTTCATGACCCTTTACAGGCCATCATACGCGTTCATCAAAAACAACAACGGACCTTCGCTGGCAGTTTACATCAATGATTCGTACAAGAAATACCAGGCTCTGCCAGCAGATAAACGTACTTTGCCGGATTTGAAAGAATAGTTTTATAAAGAGCCGTTCGGCTCAAGGAACTTAATAAATTAGCGTCATTGCGAGGAACGAAGCAATCCCCGATCAGCAGATCCGCTCTGTATGGTTCGCGATTGCTTCGTTCCTCGCAATGACGTTTTTTGTTAATGGCTGATTAATCAGCCCAAACGCTGATATCATTATTGATGATCTTTTGATAAAGCAGTTCGATCTGGCTTTTCAGGATACGGTCTTCTGATAGTGGGGGCAGGTTATCGATATCAAAATACTGCACATCCAGTACGTCAAAACCTTTATTGATCTCGGTAGTAACAGCTTTGCAGTAAAACACCATTTTATATACATAAAAAGGCTGTGGCGGGTGCGGGTGCATTTTTTTATCAAATACAGCCAGTAACCTGTCGGCAGTTACCTGCAGACCGGTTTCTTCCCAAAACTCTTTAATAATGGTTTCTTTGGGCGTATAGCCAATATCGCCCCAGCCACCTGGCAACGACCATTTGCCATCGCCACTTTCACGGGCCAGCAGAATCTTATTATCCGGCGAAAGCAGGATACCCCTTAAATCAACCTTGGCGGTAGGGTAATCTGCAGCTTGTGGAAACAATAGGTTAATGGTTTCGCCGCCGTAGCCGCTTACTTCATCAAACATTTTAGTACTCAGGTGTTGCAGCTCCTGGTAGCGTTCAATATCATATTCGTTTTTGGCGTACAACAGGCCGGTATCAGCAACAGAACGTAGTTGGGTTATGAGGGAAAGTAGATTGGTGTTGGGCATAAAGTATGATCAAATTATGTGATTGTGAGGAGGAACGACGAAGCAATCGCACGGATGCAGAGCAACTCTGTGCAGTTCGCGATTGCCACGCTACGCAATGACATGGGTGTATAATTCCGAAATCAAACTATCCTCTGCCTAAAAGTTCGTCAAGTTTGTTGCGTTCGGTTTGGAGTTCGCGGGCAAGTTTCTTTTCTTTTTCGTTGGCTTTGGCCTTGAAAGCTTTGTATTCTTCGTCAAGCTCCTCGTAAAGTTTGATGCGGTATTTGGCTTCACGGCTATGCGCGCCGGAGCGGGCTATTACTATAACGGCAACCACACCAAAAACAATTACCAAACCCCACATGACCAGGTTATAGGTTGCCTTGGTAAACGGAATACCCAGCAAGCTGATCTCATCGCGCTTTGCATTTGATTCGTTCAGGGCCTGCTCTTTGTTGTTGGCATCAGATTTAAGGCTTTCAACATTTTTACCCTGTTCGGCAAGACTGGCTTTCGCTTCTTTAAGCTGACGTCGCTCGGTATTAAGGGTATCTTTCATGTTTTTCCACAGGGCGGCAACCAATGGTTGCTGATAGTGGTATAATTTGCTGAGCAGATATTGATACTGGCCATTAAGGCTTTTATCTTTTTGCAGGGCCGAGTCGGCAGCTGTTGCCCTTGGCTGTGCGTAATAAGTAGGCCTTGCAGGTGCCGGGGGCGTTACTGCCGGATTTTTAAGCGCTGCCGGGCTCGATTTTACAATGGGCGGAATAGCATTAGGTTTTAAAGTAGCGGGTTTCCTTTTGGCAGTAGTGTCCTGAGCAAAGGTTGCTGTAACACTGCCCGTTATCATCGCTATTAAAACCGTTATCGTAAGTAGTAAATGCTTGTTCATCAAGTGTAAAATTAGGTATATGCTATTAACAAAACAGGATATATACGGTTTTTATTATATACATACTGCTATTTTGAGGCTAAAATAAGCTTTCGTACGTAATTAACCTACTCATAGTTATATTAGCGGCATGAATATAGGTATTATTGGTTTGGGCGATATGGGCCGCCTGTATGCGAAGGCTTTTGCCAAAGCGGGTTACACCGTTTCGGGCTGCGACCTCCCCGCCAACCGCGAAAAACTGGAAGCAGAACTGGCGCCTTTTGGCATTACTGTTATGGATCATGGCAGCGATGTGGCGCGGATCAACGACCTGATCATCTATTCGGTTGAGGCCGAAAGTATGGAGCGTGTAGTGGCCGAATTTGGCCCTTCAACCAAGTACGGCGCCATTGTTGCCGGGCAAACTTCGGTTAAACACCCTGAGATTGCCACCTTTGAAAAACACCTGCCTGCCGACGCCCAGATAGTTACTTTTCATGGTATGCACGGCCCCGGTTTTGAACCCGCGGGGCAAACGCTGATCCTGATCCCGCACCGCTCAACACCTGATGCTTACCAACGGATGTATGATTTGTTTACGGCTATTGGCAGCAACATAGTTGAAATTGCTGATTACCACGAGCACGACCGTATCGTTGCCGATACCCAGGCGGTAACCCATGTTGGTTTTGAAAGTATGGGCACGGCCTGGAAATCTGCCGGTTTTTTCCCCTGGGAAAATGCCTCATATATAGGTGGTATTGATAATGTCAAGATCCTGACGACTCTTCGCATATTCAGCTACAAGGCCCACGTTTACGCCGGGTTGGCTATTCTTAACCCCTACGCCCGCCAGCAGGTGAAACGCTATGCTGAATCGGAATCGGAATTGTTTAAGCTGATGATCAAAGAGGAAGCCGACGCGTTTAAGCAACGCCTTTACCGTGCGCGCGACTTTGTGTTCCACGAAAGCCGCAAACCTATTATGCTTAATGATACCGTGATGAAAGAGTTTTCGCTCTCGCAGCATGCCGATCATCAAAAACCCAACTCGCACCTGAGTATACTAAGCATGGTTGACGCCTGGTATCACCTTGGTGTTAACCCATATGATAACCTCATTTGCCAAACCCCGCCTTTCCGCCTGCGTTTAGGTATTGCCGAATACCTTTTTAAGAACGAAGAACTGCTGGAAGAATCGCTGGAGACAGCCCTGTATGATAAAACTATCCGTGGCGATGATTTGGAGTTCCACTCGGCGGTAAGGGAATGGTCGGCCATTATTGGGTATGGCGATATGGAGGGCTACAAAAAACACTTTAACGATACGCAGGCATTTTTTAGCCACCGCCTTGAAGAGGGAAAAGCCCAAAGCGCGGAATTGATCCGCAGGTTGATGATGGAGTAGTTTGGATTTGGGAGTTCGGATGTTGGATTTCGGATTGATTATTAAGTGTTCAATTTTTTAAAGTGTGAACGCTTGTTGTTTTTTTGATTTTTATTATTGTTGATAATCAGTGATTTATAAAATTTGAAAAAGCTTTTATTCGCTGTTGTGAACGCGTGGGTTCTGATAGCCAGTTTGTTATGAAATTACTTACTCAAAAGTTGAACACCCTGTTTTTTGAAAATTGAACACTGACAGGACGGTGTCAGTAAATAGCCAATGACGCAAGACTGGTTAAGCTGAAAGCTTAACTTATTTTAGGACGAAGTTATGCTATCGCTAAACTTCGACCGGTGGAGGTGGTGGTGCGGCGTAGGATATAAATTTTTTGTTTGAACTTCTTTGTTCGATATATTTAAGACTTATTTATTAGCACCTGAACTTTATATGCGTCAGTCTGAGGCCAAGTTTAAGCATATCTTTTTACCTTTTATTGTTATTGGCTTTAGCACTATATTAATTTACACTTTTTTGCACTGGCTGTTGGTTATCAAGTATGGTGTTGTTGCACTGAAAGATAAGGATGCTGATTTTCTTATTCCAGGTATTGCAGGTCTGGTGTTGCCTCAGCTTTTGCTTTTTCCTAAGTTGAGACAATTAAAGGCCTATAAAGCAACAAGCCGCAATCCCATGATGCTTTTATTAATGGTAGGTGGTTTTACATTTGCTGTCCCTATTTGTATTGCTCAAAATTATCTTGGATCGGCTACCGGTAAGCTTACCCGACTGGACAGCATGAGCGAAGTGCACTATTTGCCGCCTACTAAGTATTATACTGTCAGGCAGATGTATCCTAACAAAAATATGGCGCACATTAAAGTGATATTTTCAGTTGGCGGTAAAAACAATGTGGACTTTAATATGGATGCCTATACAGCGGTGCCTGTTTTTGACCGTATTTATCCCGATACCAATCGCATAGCCGCCATGCGCAACAGAAACCCGAAAGCGCTGGTGATCATTAATGATACACTGCGTAACATGCAAGCGCTAAAAAAATTACCTGCCGATTCGGTACGGATGATGCGTTATGTTAATCCTTCCATGGTAATGCCCAGATACGGAGATTCTGGTAAGTACGGTGCGTTAGCTGTGGTAACCTGGAGATATAAGTTTAAAAGGCAGCCTGCCGTTATTAAAATAGCACCCGCGGCCTGGTTTGTGCTCAAGTACCATAAAACTGTTAGTAACAATTTAACAGTGGCCGAAAAGAAGGAAGAATTTGCCTTTTTTGCCAGGAAATGCGACGCTACTTTTAAGGATGAACCTTTAACCAAATTTACATACCTTGCCCGTTTACCCGATGATAGCGATGTTGCCAATTACCAGGCAGCTATAAATTCACGCAATGATGTTGCAGAAGGTGAGCAAACCATGCTTTCGCCAGTTTACGAACCGTTTGAGAGCCGGAATGGAAATAGGCTATTGTGGATCTTTGCGTCATCCATCATTGGCTTAATGTTATATTGGGTTTTTTTGGAGTTATTTAGGATCAAAAATTTTAAAAATTTTGAGATGAGGTTTTTAAAAAAGGAACACAGACCCGATGAACAGAAAACTGCTTTAAGAGAATAATAATATCTGTTTGTTAATTTAAGAACATCGCGCAAAGATTCTCTGCTCAAATCAATCCAATATTTCCTCCTCCAAATCTCCCCATAATACCTTATATTAGAGTAAGTTTTTTAACCAATCAATTATAACCTCCCGGTTCCTCATTTATCATTTAAAATAGCCGAAGATGAAAAAGGTATCGTTGTTATTCGTGTTTCCTGTAGTGTTATTTGCTACGTATTTATTCGCGTTTCAGGGTAAAAGAACGGCGGTGCCGCGTGCCATAAAATCCTCAACGCCGGTAATGTGCGGATCGGGTATAGTGGGAGAGGTGGATACAACCAGGAATGGCAAATTTATCCAACGCCTGCCCGGATGGGGGCATCACAGCTACGCTATAACTACCGGTAACGATAGTGCCCGGTTTTACTTTAATCAGGGTTTAACCATGTATTATAGTTACCACATGAAAGAGGCCTTTGCTTCATTCAAAGAGGCATCGCGCTTTGACCCTTCGGCTGCTATGACCTATTGGGGCAGGCTTTAAGCCTGGGACCTTATTATAATGCCGGTGGTCCTTATGTTGCACCTTCGGGCTTACCTGCAGTTTTAAAACAAATGAATGCCACCGCCGGGAATGCTCCTGAAAAGGAAAAGGCGCTAATTGCGGTGATGAACCAGCGCTACCCGGAGGCTGGTACCAAAGCCAGCGATAACGAAGCCTATGCCCAGGGCATGAAAAAACTGATGCAGACTTACCAAGCCGATGCTGATATTAAAATGCTATACATTGATGCTGTAATGCTTATTCATCCCTGGGATTTTTGGGCACCCGATGGTACCGACAAACCGTGGACGTCTGAATTGGTTACGCTGTGCAGAGGCGTTTTGACTACCAATCCGGATCACCCCGCGGCGCTGCATTATTATATCCACCTGACCGAGGCTTCCCGTAACCCCGGTGTCGCGCTGGCCAATGCGGGCGCTTTAAAAAAGCTGTTCCCCGGCATAGGGCACATGGTACATATGTCCAGCCATGTATACCAGCGTAATGGCTTGTATTTTCAGGGGGTAGATGCCAATGAAAAAGCTGCCAAATGCATTGTTGTGTATTCGGACATGGAGAAAAACTTAAGGCTTACAAAAATCAACTCGCACTTTTACGCGGTTGAAACGCTTTGCGCCTTTAACGGCGCCATGTACGGGCGTGGGATGGAAGCTGCACAACGCTGCCGTAATGCGGTAAAACCTTCGGCAGGGGATACTTACGCGCAATATCTTTATATGATGCCCGTGATTACCATGGTGCGCCTTGGCAAATGGCACGAGTTGCTGAACGATAGCATCGGCCCCAACACCCAATGGGCCTATGCCCGTGTGCTGTACCATTTTTCGCGTGGATTGGCTTTTCTTTATACCGGCAAGCAGGATTCGGCAGTTGCACAGTTGGCATTATTGCGCAGCCGGTTGGATGAACCATCTTTGAAACAGCGGCACATCCCTTTTAATACTGCTTTAGATGGCGCAACCGTTGCCGAAAATATACTGGATGGTGCCATTTTGCTTGGCCGTAATAAGTTTGATGACGGTATGGCCGCGTTTAAAAAAGCAATCGCGGTTGAGGATAACATGATCTACTCTGAACCTGCCGAATGGCCACTTCCGGCACGGCAGTTTATGGGAGCTTATCTCCTCAAAACAGATTACAACCCACAGGCCGAACAGGTTTACCGCGAAGACCTGGAACGTAACCCGGGCAACGGCTGGTCGATGCTGGGGATGTACCAAAGTTTAAAAGCGCAAAACCGCACAGATAAGTTATCCTACTACAAGGCCGGCTTTACCCGCTCGTTTTCGCATGCCGATGAGGCACCTACAAGTTCGGTGGTTACCAACTGATAAAATGAGGCTGCTGAAAGGCGGTTGTTAAAAGTGCTTAATATGATATATTAGCTTTGTGAATTAACAGCACGCCTTGTCATGAACCAAATTGTTAGCCGGATTAAATTTTTATTTATTCCTTTTTTACCTATAGCAGTACTGGCTATAAGTACTTACTCATTTTTATTCTGGTTAATATGTGTCAGGCTCAAAATCCTCAACCTCAGGGATGATATTGGCAGTCCGATGGTGCTTATGCTCGTGTTTGTTTTAGCATTGCTCCTGCCTCGTTTTAAGCGCTTTAGTAATACAAGACCAGCTTTAATGTCAAGCTTGTTTATGGCCTGGGGAGCTATGGTTGCGCCGTGTATCCCCATTCAAAGTTATATTAAGGCTGTAACTGCAAAGCTCATAGTACTTGACCATGTAAGCCAGTTTAATGACTATCCACCTGATTATTATTATCAGCTAAAGAATTTTTATATCGATAAGCAGTTTACCCGTTTTAAAACAACGGTTAAGGTTAGCGGTAAGCGTCATGATTATCTCGCTATTAATATTTTCGCGGTGACTCCGCTTTTTGACAATAGCGGGGCAGCAGGGATTGCGCATACCGAAAAGTCAGGAATAGCCTGGCTGGGGGCCGAATACCCTGCGGTTATAGACAACAAGTTGCCGCAGCCTGAAAAAGATGAACAATATAGGGCAGCAATTGAGGGGGGCAAGCAGAGTTTACAAAATAAAAATCTTTATGATTTTAAATACCTTGTCAGGCTTGAGCCGGCTGAGAGCGAAAACTACATCGCGGCGGTGCGTTCAAAGGATAGTTTAAATGACGTACAACCTGTGATCTTTTTACCAACCGATATTTCGCTTGACGATGTCAGAAAGGACAAACTGTTTTCAGTGTTTTTGGCATTTGGGTTGGGCAGCTTAGTATTTTTGATAGCGCTCATTATAACACCTAAAAAATAGATAGGGTTAAGTTTCACCAGGTAAATAAAACTTATTTAAAAGCGGGTTTGCGTATCACCGTTCCTTACTTTATACAGGGTTAACGCAAAATCTATCAATAAATTTCGCTAAAAAAAATATACTTCAAAAAGCTGTTTTAAGTAAAAACGGGCATTTACATTTGGTAGATAAACCTCATTTATCCCTACATTTTATGATTCCGGAAAGCAAAAAAGCAGCCGTTACTAACGCCTTGCAAGTAACTTTTGGCGTGCCCGAATTTGATGATCTTCATGAGCTTACCGCGGGGCTCTCCTCGGCGCTGGTGTTTAAAATGACGGTGCTCGGAAAGCCATATTTGCTTCGTATCATTACCCGCACCGATGCCATGGCCGATCCGGCAAATGAGTATGCCTGTATGAAAGCGGCGGCCGATGTCGGGATTGCGCCTCATGTTTGGCATACCGATGTGAATGACAGGATTGCAATTACGGATTTTATCGAAGTCAAACCTTTTGAGCTTGACGAAGCCAAGGTGAAAATCCCCGCTTTGCTCAGGAAACTGCACGCGTTACCGCCCTTCCCGTTCCGGATGGATTATATTGATAAAATAGGGGAGTTTATGGAGAAATTTCAGGCGGCCGAAATAATGCCTGCGGATATGACCACAGGCATTTTTGATCTTTATAAAAAAATCAAAGACATATACCCTCGAAACGCTGAAGACCTGGTAGCCTGCCACAACGATCTCAAACCCGAAAATACATTGTTTGATGGCGAAAGGGCATGGCTGGTTGATTGGGAAGCCGCCTTTTTGAACGACCGTTATGTTGACCTGGCCATTGCCGCCAACTTCGTAGTCAGGAGTGATGAAGATGAGGCCGATTTTTTAAAAGCGTATTTTGGTGAAGAGGCTAATGAGTATCAGCAGGCCCGCTTTTTTTTGATGAGGCAGTTACTGCATCTGTTTTACTTCATTGTGTTTATGCTGTTGGGTAAAACGCAGGGCCGGATAATTGATTTTAACATGCCCAAAACCGGTTTCAGGGAGTTTCATGACCGGATCTGGGCAGGAGAGATCAGTCTGGCAAATATGGACGCCAGGCTGCAGTATGCTCTTGTGCACAAGGAGCAGTTATTACGCAACATGCAGTTGAAACGGCTTCAGGATTCGTTGGAGTTGGTGTGGTTGCACAAATAAAGCAATTGTTATTATAAATGTTTAAATTTGAATTATGACAACGCTTACAATCGAAATATCTGAAAAGGCAGGGAAAACGCTGGCCGAACTGGTTGAGCAGTTGGGAGGGAAGGTTATTTCTGTAAAAGAAAGCAAAAAATCCAATAAAGAAGCGAAAAAAAAGCAGTTGTTGGATGATCTGGAAGAGTCGGTGAACTTTGTGAAGTTGCATCAGCAGGGTAAGGTTGATGCAAAAACGATACAGGAATTACTTGATGAACTTTAAGATCCTGCCAACCCCGCCATTTGTTCGTGAATTAAAAAAGCTTGCAAAAAAGCATCTTTCTTTAAAGGATGATCTTAGGCTTTTGGTAGCTGAGTTGGCTGCAAACCCTAATTATGGAACTCCTTTAGGAAATAATTGTTATAAAATTCGTCTCGCTATCAGTTCTAAGAATAAAGGAAAATCTGGTGGTGCAAGAATAATTACATACGTTCGTGTTGTTAATGAAACCGTGTATTTGTTATCGATATACGACAAATCTGAATTAGATAATATTAGTGACAACGATCTAACAAGCCGGATAAAAGATCTGTGAGTTTATCCTGTTAAATAGCCTTCCGCTGCCGCTCGGCTCCAGCCAAGTGGCCCCTATTTTAACGGCCTCTGGCCGAAGTACTTTTGCAGACCAGAGCCCTGGGGATATATAGATCACTTTTTGTTTAAGCATTGGCAGATGCAGATAGGCAGTTTAAAGCTTCATTTTTAAGAGGTAGATTTCATTTTTGCCCGCGATCTTAAACTTCTCGTTATTATCGTAATTATAAAAAGGTTCGGCAATCTCTACGTCGGTACTTTGAAAGCTTTTGCCAAGTACCGTTTGTGCTTCTTCCAGGGTATAAAGCTGATGGTTTATCTCAAATATAAAACCATAGGCAGACTTTTGCAGATCTTTAAAAGTAACCTTGCCGGCTGGTATACTAAAGTGTATAGGTACCGAATACTGCACACGAACAAATCGGCCGTCTTGGATACCCGGTTTCCATCGGGGACTTCTCTCTAAAACAGTAGCTGCCTCGGCTTCACAGCCTGCACCTATACAATTTATTGGAGTAACATTGGTTACGCGCCCTATACTATCAACTACAAATGTTACCACTACGCTACCATTAATGCCTATCAGGCGTGCGATATCAGGATATTTTAGATTTCTGCTGATGTAATTGGCAAAGGCCGGCAAGCCGCCTGGAAATTCAGGGACTTGCTCAACACTGGTAAAAACACCTGTGCTTCGGGTTTTTTTTACGGTATCGGTATTCATGCTTGTACCGGCAAATGCAAAATGGCACATAAACATGATGATCACTACTAAGTAATAAGGTTTCATGCTGTAAAGATAAACAGTGTTTTCTAAATTAGATAATGCCGGTGATAGCCCATGATAATTGCCCGCAAATTCCACCAGATCTTAAAAAATTTCCCCAGCCCCTCGTCAGTTTTACGCCGCGAACCCGGCAGTGCTGATGCAACCGCTTCAAAACCGACCTAAAAAGTCAAAAAATTAAAGCGGCTAATGCTTAGCGACATACCTTTCAAACATATGTTAAAACGTGGATGCAAAAATTATAAAAAAATAACTTACTAACTATTTGATAATTAATACAAAGTTTCTATCTTTGCCGTCCCTTTCGGGGGAGAAATATGCCTTGAACGAAGCCCTACTGCTTCGATGGGCACAAAAACAATTAAAAAAATGTCAGGAATTATTGGTAAAAAAGTAGGAATGACCAGCATTTTCGACGAGACAGGGAAGAACATTCCTTGTACAGTAATCGAAGCTGGCCCTTGCGTGGTAACACAAGTTAAGTCTGTGGATGCAGACGGGTACGCTGCTGTTCAGTTAGCGTATGGCGACAAAAAGGAAAAAAACACTTCTGCCCCTTTAAAAGGACACTTCCAGAAAGCCAACACCGCTCCAAAGCGTAAATTGGTTGAATTCAAAACTTTCGAAGATCAAAAATCATTAGGCGACACCGTTACTGTCGAGATTTTTGCTGCGGGAGATTTTGTTGATGTGGTAGGTACCTCAAAAGGTAAAGGTTTTCAGGGTGTGGTAAAACGTCACGGTTTTGGCGGTGTGGGTATGCAAACTCACGGTCAGCACAACCGTTTACGTGCGCCAGGTTCTTTGGGTGCGTCATCATGGCCATCACGTGTATTTAAAGGTATGCGCATGGCAGGTCAAACCGGAAACGCTCGCGTTAAAGTACAAAACCTTGAAGTAGTTAAGGTTTTCGCTGAGCAGAATCTGTTAGTAGTTAAAGGTTCCATCCCCGGAGCTAAGGGTTCATTCGTAATAGTGGATAAATAAGATGGAAGTTAACGTATTAAACGTATCAGGTAAACAAACAGGTGCCAAGGTGCAGCTTCCTGAGTCGATTTTCGGTATTGAGCCAAATGATCACGCTATCTATCTTGATGTTAAGCAATATCTTGCTAACCAACGTCAGGGTACACACAAATCAAAACAGCGTAATGAGATTGCAGGTTCAACCCGCAAGCTATATAAGCAAAAAGGTACAGGCGGTGCCCGTGCCGGTGGTATTAAATCACCATTATTTAACGGTGGTGGCCGTGTATTCGGTCCGCAACCACGCGATTACAGCTTCAAATTAAATAAAAAGCTTAAATCACTGGCCCGTAACTCTGCTTTATCATACAAAGCAAAAGATAACAACATTTTAGTGTTAGAGGATTTTAATTTTGATAGCATCAAAACTAAAAACTACATTAAGTTGGAGGCCGATTTGAATGTTACTAATGATAAAACATTATTAGTAGTAGCAGGCGCTGAAAATAACAATGTGTATTTATCAAGCAGAAACCTGAAAAAAAGCAAAGTAATTTCAGTTGAGCAGCTTAACACTTATGATGTGTTAAACGCTGGTAAACTGTTGCTTACTACAGGTGCTGTTAAAACTTTGGAGGAAGCATTAGTTAAGTAATTATGGAAATTTTAAAACAACCCCTACTTACTGAAAAAGTTACTCAGTTAACTGACAAGCTTAACCGTTATGCTTTCAAAGTTGATCACAGGGCTAACAAAATTCAGATTAAAAGTGCCATTGAGGCAATGTACGGTGTTAACGTTACAGCGGTAAACACCATGAAATACGTCGGCAAACTAAAAACTCGCAATACTAAAGCAGGCGCCGTTCAAGGCCGTTCAGCTACTTACAAGAAGGCGATCATTACGTTGAAGGACGGAGAAGTAATTGATTTTTACAGCAATATATAATTAAGACATGGCAGTAAAGAGATTTAAACCGGTTACCCCGGGCACCCGCTTCAGAGTTGATGTATCTAATTCAGATATCACAACAAACGTTCCTGAAAAATCGTTGGTTGTAGCATCTAACAAAAAATCGGGCGGTCGTAACAACAGCGGTAAAATGACTATGCGCTATTTAGGTGGTGGTCATAAACAAGCATACAGGATCATTGATTTCAAACGTAATAAATTTGACATCCCCGCAAAAGTTGCAACTATCGAGTATGATCCTAACCGTTCATCACGTATAGCATTATTGCATTTTGCTGATGGCGAAAAACGTTATATGATAGCACCGGAAGGCTTAACAGTTGGTACGGTAGTTTTATCTGGCGAGAGCGTTGCTCCTGAGGTTGGTAATACCCTTCCTTTGAAAAGCATCCCGTTAGGTTCTATCATCCACAATATTGAGTTAAACCCAGGTCAGGGCGGTGTTATTGCCCGCAGCGCTGGTACTTACGCTCAACTTTCAGCACGCGATGGTAAATATGCTATCATCAAATTGCCTTCAGGCGAAACCCGTATGATCTTGTCAACTTGCTTGGCAACTATCGGTACCGTTTCAAATGGCGAAAGAGCAAACGCGGTGTTAGGTAAAGCAGGCCGTAACCGTTGGTTAGGCCGCAGGCCAAGGGTACGTGGTGTAGCTATGAACCCGGTAGATCACCCTATGGGTGGTGGTGAAGGCCGTGCCTCAGGTGGTCACCCACGTTCACGTAAAGGTTTATTGGCTAAAGGCTATAAAACTCGTGACAAGAAGAAAACATCGGATCGTTACATCATTGAAAGAAGGAAGAAATAATGGCTCGTTCAATAAAAAAAGGACCTTACATCGATCATAACTTAGATAAGAAAGTTATGGTGCTGAATGATGCAAATAAAAAATCAGTTGTAAAAACATGGTCACGTCGTTCCATGATCTCTCCTGATTTCGTTGGTCATACATTCGCTGTACACAACGGTAACAAGTTTATCCCTGTGTACGTAACAGAAAACATGGTTGGTCACAAGCTGGGAGAGTTTGCACCAACCCGTACATTCCGCGGACACGCAGAAAAGAAAAAATAACAGGCAATGGAAGCAACAACAAAAATTAAAAAGTCTGTACTAATCAGGCAACAAAAAGAAGCTGCTAAAGCTGTGATAGGTGGCGCTTCTGTTGCTAAGTTACAGGACTGCCCAACTTCACCACGTAAAATGCGTTTGGTGGTTGACTTGATCCGCGGTGAAAACGTTGAGAAAGCGTTATACATATTAAAATTTACTAACAAAGAAGCTGCTATTCGTGTAGAGAAACTTTTGTTATCAGCCATCAAAAACTGGGAAGCAAAAAACGAAGGCAAACGTGTTGAAGACAGCAACCTTTTTGTTAAGGAAGTATCTGTAGGCGGTGGCCGTCAGTTAAAAAGGTTACGCCCTGCTCCGCAAGGAAGGGGATACCGTATCCGCAAACGCTCAAACCACGTAACACTTGTTGTGGATAGTAAAAACGAAAACAATTAATTTGAAATGGGACAGAAAGCACATCCAATAGGTAACAGGTTAGGAATCATCAGAGGTTGGGATTCTAACTGGTTCGGTGGTAACAACTACTCCGACAAATTAGTTGAAGACGAAAAAATCCGCAAATACCTTTCAGCTCGTATTGCTAAAGGTGGTGTATCTAAAGTAGTTATTGAGCGTACTTTAAAACGCATTACCGTAACTATCCACACTGCCCGTCCGGGTATTGTGATCGGTAAAGGCGGTCAGGAAGTTGACAAGATCAAAGAAGAGTTGAAAAAACTTACTAAAAAAGAAGTTCAGATCAACATTTTCGAGATTAAACGTCCTGAGCTTGATGCACAATTAGTAGCAGAAGGCATTGCAAAACAATTAGAAGCACGTATCTCTTTCCGTCGTGCCATGAAAACCACAATTGCTGCAACCATGCGTATGGGTGCAGAAGGTATCAAGGTAATGACTTCAGGCCGTTTAGGTGGCGCTGAGATGGCACGTAGCGAGCAATATAAAGAAGGCAGGATTCCTTTGCACACTTTCCGTGCTGACATTGACTACGCATTAGCAGAAGCATTAACTACCTATGGTAAAATAGGTGTTAAAGTTTGGATCTGCAAAGGCGAGGTTTATGGCAAACGCGATCTTTCTCCAAACATTGGCGGTACCAGCAGCGCAAGCGGCAAAGGTGGCAGGCCAGAAGGCGGTGCGCCAGGCTTTGGTGGCCGTGGTAACGAAAGAGGCGGCGAGCGCGGCGGTGAGCGTCGTGGCGACAGGAAACCAGGTGGCGACCGCCGTGGTGGTGGTAACAACAGGCCAGGTGGAAACCGTCCGGGTGGACAAGGTGGAAACCGCCCAGGTGGCCCAGGTAAGAGATAATAATTAAAGTACAAGACAAATATCGAATAACGATATAAAAGCTTAAGAAAATGCTACAGCCAAAAAGAACGAAGTTCAGAAAGATGCAAAAAGGCAGGATGAAAGGTTTAGCCACCCGTGGTGCTGAACTTTCATTCGGATCTTTTGGTGTTAAATCACTCGAAGCGGCATGGATCACCAGCCGTCAGATCGAGGCTGCACGTATCGCTGTAACACGTTTTATGAAACGTGAAGGACAGGTTTGGATCAGGATATTTCCTGACAAACCTGTAACCAAGAAACCTGCAGAGGTACGTATGGGTAAAGGTAAAGGTGCTCCTGAATACTGGGTTGCGGTAGTACGCCCCGGAAGGATCATTTTTGAAGCCGAAGGTGTGCCTTTGGAAGTTGCTAAAGAGGCTTTACGCCTTGCAGCACAGAAATTACCAGTGCAAACTAAATTTATTGTACGTAGGGATTACGTAGAAGCATAAATTGAGGAGTTAGTTGAAAAGTTGTAAAGTTTTAATGTTGTGAAGTTGATGCCGAATTTCACCCATCATTAATAAAACGATACAACGTTTAAACTTGCCAACAGACAACAAATAACAAAGAAAAATGAAGAACTCAGAAATTTTGGGCCTATCAACTGAAGAGATTGTTGCTAAAATCAGCGAGGAAAGGGCTACCCTTACCAAATTGAAATTTGCTCACGCAGTTTCAGCTATTGAGAACCCGTCCCGTATAACCAAAGTACGCAAAGGAATTGCTCAGTTAAATACTGAATTAACAAAACGTAAAGCGGCGGCCGCTTCTGAAAAGAATTAATTTTTTAAACATTAGTAAAAATGGAAAGAAATTTAAGAAAAACACGTACCGGCCTTGTAGTTAGCAATAAGATGGAAAAATCTATTGTTGTGGCCGTTGAGCGTAAGGTGAAACACCCTATCTATGGTAAATTCGTAAAGAAAACTACCAAATTCAAGGCTCATGATGAAAACAATACTTGTGGCGTAGGCGATACAGTATTGATCATGGAAACCCGCCCGCTGAGCAAAACCAAAAACTGGCGATTAGTTGAAATTTTAGAAAGGGCTAAATAAGATGGTACAACAGGAATCAAGATTAACAGTAGCCGACAATAGCGGCGCTAAAGAAGTTTTAGTGATCCGTGTATTGGGTGGTACCGGTAAAAGGTATGCATCAATCGGCGATAAAATTGTGGTTACCGTAAAAAGCGCTTTACCATCAGGTAACGTGAAAAAAGGTACCGTATCAAAAGCCGTAGTTGTGCGCACTAAAAAAGAGATCCGCAGAAAAGACGGTTCATATATCCGTTTCGACGATAACGCAGCTGTGTTGTTAAACAACCAGGACGAGCCAAGAGGTACACGTATCTTTGGCCCTGTTGCAAGGGAACTGCGCGAGAAACAATTTATGAAAATTGTATCATTAGCACCGGAGGTATTGTAACATGGAAAAGAAAGTAAAATTAAAGATCCGTAAAGGCGACCTGGTTAAAGTTATCGCCGGCGATTCAAAAGGATCACAAGGCAAAATCGTTGAGGTTTTGGTAGATAAAAACAGGGCTATTGTTGAAGGTGCCAATATGGTATCTAAACATACTAAACCTAATGCTGCTAACCCTAACGGCGGAATTGTTAAACAAGAAGCTGCTATACATATTTCAAACCTAATGCTGGTTGATCCTAAAACAGGTAATACAACCCGTGTTGGCCGTAAAAAGAACGAAGCCGGCAAATTAGTAAGGGTAGCAAAAAAATCAGGGGAGGAAATTAAGTAATGACTTACGTACCAAGATTAAAATCAAAATACAAGGAAGAAATCCGCACCGCACTGAAAGATAAATTTCAGTACAAAAGCGTAATGCAGGTTCCTAAATTGCAGAAAATTGCCATTAACCAGGGTGTAGGTGGTGCTACTACCGACAAGAAATTGATCGAAAACACCATCACTGAGTTAACTACCATTACTGGTCAGCAGGCAGTATCTTCAAAATCTAAAAAAGATATCTCAAACTTTAAATTGCGTAAAAATATGCCGGTTGGCGTACGTGTTACCCTGCGTGACAACACAATGTATGAGTTTTTGGATCGTTTAATCGCTGTTGCCCTGCCACGTATCCGTGACTTCAAAGGCATCAACGATAAAGGTTTTGACGGAAGAGGCAACTATACATTAGGTATTACTGAGCAAATTATCTTCCCTGAGATAAATATTGATAAAATCAATAAAATCCAAGGTATGGATATTACCTTTGTAACCTCCGCAACAAACGATGTTGAAGCATTGGAGTTGTTGAAACAATTTGGTTTACCATTTAAAAATCAAAATAGCAATGGCTAAAGAAGGTGTAAAAGCACGTGAAGTAAAGCGCGCAAAATTAGTAGCTAAATACGCTGAAAAAAGAGCTGCTTTAAAAGAAGCTGGCGATTACGCTGCTTTAGATAAATTACCAAAAGCATCATCACCGGTAAAATTGCACAACCGTTGCAAATTAACCGGCCGCCCTCGTGGTTATATGCGTCAGTTTGGCATTTCACGTGTTACATTCCGTGAAATGGCTCTTGAAGGCAAGATCCCGGGAGTGAAAAAAGCAAGCTGGTAAGCAGCTAAATATTTAGAGATTAGAGATTTGAGGTTAGTGATTAGGTTCGCTAACCTCTTATCTCTAATCTCTAATCTCATGAATTAACCGATGGAAGGTCGTTAGGGATGTTACCTAAAGGAAACCACCATCATAACACAATAAAATGAATACAGATCCAATCGCAGATTATCTTACAAGAGTAAGGAATGCTATTAAAGCCAACCACCGGGTTGTTGAAATTCCTGCATCAAATCTGAAGAAGGAAATCACTAAGGTGCTTTTCGACAAAGGTTACATTGCAAATTACAAGTTTGAGGAAAACGGTCCTCAGGGCACTATCAAAGTTGCTTTGAAATACCACCCGATAACTAAAATTTCTGCTATCCGCAGCATTTCGCGCATCAGCAAACCAGGTTTGAGGAAATACGCAGGTATGGAAAACATGCCACGTGTACTAAATGGTTTAGGTATCGCCATCCTGTCAACTTCTAAAGGCGTTATGTCTGATAAAGAAGCTCGTCAGCAAAATGTTGGTGGTGAGGTTTTATGCTACGTTTATTAATCGAAGAAATTTAAGCAATGTCAAGAGTAGGAAAAGCACCGATAGCACTGCCACAAGGAGTAACCGTTACAGTTGCAGCAGATAATGTTGTTACTGTAAAAGGTCCTAAAGGTCAGTTGCAACAGGCAATTGATAGCGATATCACTATTGCACAGGAAGACGGTCAGTTACTGGTTCAACGCCCGTCTGATCAAAAACGTCACAAAGCGTTACATGGTTTATACCGCGCGCTTTTAAATAACATGGTAATTGGTGTAACCGAAGGTTACAAAGTAACCCAGGAATTAGTGGGTGTAGGTTACCGTGCTACCAATACAGGCAATACATTAGATTTAGTGTTGGGTTTCTCTCACCACTACGTATTTGAATTGCCACAAGAAATTAAAGTTACAACCACTGCTGATAAGGGTAAAAACCCAACCATCATCCTTGAGTCAATTGACAAACAGTTAATAGGTCAGGTAGCAGCTAAAATCCGTTCATTACGTGCTCCAGAGCCTTACAAAGGTAAAGGTATCAAGTTCCAGGGCGAGATTTTGAGAAGAAAAGCAGGTAAATCAGCATCTAAAAAATAATCGTCATGGGAGCTAAACTATCAAGAAGAGACAGGATTAAAAAAGGCATCAGAAAACGCCTTTCAGGATCGTCAGAGCGTCCTCGCCTGTCAGTATTTAGAAGTAATAAAGGTATTTATGCGCAGATCATTGACGATGTAACCGGTAAAACTTTAGTTTCAGCATCATCTTTATCAAAAGATTTTGCCGCTGAAGGTACAAAATCAGATCAGTCAACAGCTGTAGGTAAATTAGTAGCTTCAAAAGCTATTGCCGCAGGTATTAAAGATGTGGTTTTCGACAGGAACGGTTACCTGTACCATGGCCGTGTTAAGTCATTGGCTGAAGGTGCACGTGAAGGTGGTTTAAACTTTTAATCGAAAAGAGAAATGTCAACAATCAACATAAAAAGAGTAAAAACAAGCGAGATCGAATTAAAAGACCGCTTGGTAAGCATACAGCGTGTTGCCAAAGTAACCAAAGGTGGCCGTACTTTCAGCTTCTCTGCTATCGTAGTAGTAGGTGATGAAAACGGTGTTGTAGGTTACGGTTTAGGTAAAGCTAAAGAGGTAACTGAAGCTATTGCTAAAGGCATTGATGATGCTAAAAAGAACCTGGTAAAAGTTCCAATCATTAACGGAACTGTACCTCATGAGCAAATTGGTAAATTTAGCGGTGGTTTTGTTTTCATTAAACCAGCAGCTAACGGTACCGGTGTAATTGCAGGTGGTGCTATGCGTGCCGTATTAGAGTCGGCAGGTGTACACAACGTATTGGCAAAATCAAAAGGTTCATCAAACCCGCACAACGTGGTAAAAGCAACCGTATCGGCATTAGCCCAGTTACGCGATGCAAATACAGTAGCACAACAGCGCGGTATTAGTTTAGGTAAAGTATTTAACGGATAATCAGTCATGGCTAAGATCAAAATAACACAGATTAAGAGCGTGATCGACAGAACGGAACGCCAGAAAAAAACAATCGAGGCTTTAGGCTTGCGTAAAATTAACCACAGTGTGGAAGTTGAGGCTACACCTGCTATAGTTGGGATGGTTAGGAAAGTGAACCACCTGGTAGCGGTTGAAAATATTTAATATCATGAATTTAAGTAATTTAAAACCTGCAGAAGGTTCAACCAAAAATAGAAAAAGAATTGGCCGTGGTACAGGTTCTGGCCGTGGCGGTACGTCAACCCGTGGCCACAAAGGCGCCGGTTCACGTTCAGGCACCAGCACCAAGGTAGGCTTTGAAGGCGGTCAGATGCCTTTACAGCGCCGTGTGCCTAAGGTAGGCTTTAAAAACCCTAACCGTGTTGAGTACACAGGTGTAAACCTTGACGTACTTCAGGAATTAGTAACAAAATTCTCGCTTACAAGTGTTGATTTTGATACTTTGAAAGAGCACGGTTTAGCATCACGTAACGACCTGGTTAAGATCCTGGGCCGTGGTGAGCTTACTGCCAAATTAGAAGTTAAAGCACATGCATTTACTGCTACAGCTCAAAAAGCTATTGAAGCTGCAGGTGGTACCATAGTTAAGTTATAATTTCGATGAAGAAATTTTTCACCACATTATCCAATATCTGGAAAATCGAAGATCTGAGAGTGCGTATTACTAACACACTCTTATTTCTTTTAATATATCGTGTAGGCTCATTCGTTGTTTTACCCGGCGTTAACGCTGCGATAGCATCAACCCAAAAGGCAGAAGGATTAGTAGGATTGCTGAATATGTTTGCGGGAGGTTCGTTTTCACGTTCCTCTATTTTCGCGTTAGGTGTTATGCCTTACATTTCGGCTTCAATTGTGGTGCAACTGCTGGGTATTGCCGTTCCGTATTTTACCAAATTGCAAAAAGAGGGTGAAAGCGGACGCAACAAGCTAAACCAATGGACACGCTACCTAACAATAGGTATTACCTTTTTACAGGCTATAGGTTACCTTAAATCGCAGGTTGCTGCTGATGCAAGGACTATTGCTGATCCGTTCACCTTTATCTTCCTTAACACTTTCGTGTTAACTGCGGGCACATTATTCGTAATGTGGTTAGGTGAAAAAATCACTGATAAAGGTATCGGTAATGGTATATCACTAATCATCATGGTTGGTATCATTGCTCAGTTACCGGGCGCTTTTGCTACCGAGTTCATTTCGCGTAATGGCGGTGCCGGTGGTTTGATCGCGTTCATTGTTGAGATTGTAGCGCTTATTGGCGTAGTAATGTTTACTATACTGATAGTACAGGGAACCCGTAAAATTTCGGTACAATACGCTAAACGTATTGTGGGTAACAAACAATATGGCGGCGTGCGCCAGTATATACCATTAAAGGTAAATGCTGCCGGTGTAATGCCAATCATATTTGCTCAGGCATTAATGTTTATCCCGCAAACTGTATCGCAGTTTTTCCCTAACGTATCATCAAATGGTATACTGATAGCTTTGGCTAACTATAACTCATGGGAGCATAACCTGTTGTTTGGTATCCTGATTATCCTGTTCACTTACTTCTACACTGCTATTACGGTTAACCCTAACCAAATGGCCGATGATATGAAGAAAAACGGTGGCTTTATTCCGGGCATCAAACCAGGCCGTACTACTGCCGAGTTTATTGATGGCGTAATTTCAAGGATAACTTTACCAGGATCTGTATTCCTGGCTATTATAGCAATCATCCCGGCTTTGGCCAGTTTGGTTGGTGTATCTCCAATATTTGCAAGGTTCTTCGGCGGTACATCGCTGATCATCCTGGTAGGTGTTGTGCTGGATACATTACAGCAAATAGAAAGTCATTTGTTGATGCGCCATTATGATGGTTTAATGAAAACCGGACGTATTAAGGGACGTACAGCTATGCCTGCCGCTGCCGGTACCAGTCCGACAGCGATTTAATTAGTAATGTCAAAAATCCATTATAAGTCTGTCGAAGAGATAGAACTCATAAGAGAAAGTTCTTTACTTGTTTCTAAAACACTCGGAGAGATAGCTAAGGTTATCGCTCCGGGTGTTAAAACAATTGAACTGGATAAGCTTGCCGAAACCTTTATACGGGATAACGGCGGTGTTCCTGCCTTTTTAAACTATCACGGATTTCCTTATTCACTGTGTATCTCCCTGAATGATCAGGTTGTACATGGCTTTCCCGGCTCGCACGTTTTAACCGAGGGCGACCTGGTATCAGTTGACTGTGGTGTTATTTTAAATAAATACTACGGTGACTCGGCTTATACCTTCGCTATTGGTGAAGTGAGCGATCAAGTTAAGAAACTCATGCGTGTTACGCAGGAGTGCTTAAAGCTGGGCGTTGAGAAAGCGGTTGTGGGTATGCGTATTGGTGATATAGGTTACGCTGTACAGGAGCATGCCGAAAAGAACGGATTTGGTGTGGTAAAGGAACTTGTAGGCCATGGTGTAGGCTTAAAGCTGCATGAGAAGCCGGAAGTGCCTAACTATGGCAAACGTGGTGCTGGTATCAAACTGGAAGAAGGGATGGTGATAGCTATCGAGCCAATGATCAATGCCGGCCGTGCCGGTGTTAAATTCTGGGATGACGGCTGGACAGTTTCAACTTCAGACAAGAAACCTTCTGCACATTATGAGCATACCGTAGCGGTACGCAAAGGTACTCCAGACATTTTATCGACGTTTGATTACGTAGAAAATGTTTTAAAAGAAAAAAATAATAATTAAATAATTTTTTATTAATTTTGCATCCCGGTTTTAGGGCGGATAATTAAGTAATAATCAACAAAATATGGCTAAACAATCTTCGATTGAGCAAGACGGTACAATTAGAGAGGCATTGTCGAATGCAATGTTCAGGGTTGAACTTGAAAATGGTCATGAGATTATAGCGCACATATCGGGCAAAATGCGTATGCACTACATTAAAATTCTTCCTGGCGACAGGGTGAAATTGGAAATGAGCCCATACGATTTAACAAAGGGTAGAATAACCTATAGATATAAATAAAAAGATGAAAGTTAGAGCATCCATCAAAAAGCGCAGCGCTGATTGCAAGATCATCCGCCGTAACGGGAAACTTTACGTTATTAACAAAAAGAACCCGAAGTTTAAACAACGCCAGGGCTAATAACAATTACTGAATTGGAGAATGTTGAATTACTGATGATAGCGATTCGATAATTCAATGATTCGATAACTCAATAAACACAAGAAATATGGCAAGGATTTCAGGTATTGATTTACCAAAGAATAAAAGAGGAGAAATCGGACTTACTTACATTTACGGTATCGGCCGTTCAACAGCTCAAAGGATTTTAGCTGAAGCTGGCATCGACGTAAATATTAAAGTACAAGACTGGACCGATGAGCAATTAGCTGCTATACGTGGTATCATCAACGAGCAAATTAAAGTTGAAGGTGCATTACGTTCAGAAGTACAGCTTAACATTAAACGTTTGATGGATATTGGTTGCTACCGTGGTACACGTCACCGTAAAGGTTTACCATTACGTGGTCAGCGTACTAAAAACAACTCACGTACCCGTAAAGGTAAACGTAAAACAGTTGCTAACAAGAAAAAAGCTACTAAGTAGTAAGTGATTGGTGAGCAGAGAGCGGTGAGTAGTTGTCGCTTTTAGATCGCCAGGAATACCTCATTTGAAAATTATAATTAATGAGTCCGAATTATTCGCTAATTCAGTAATTCATTAATTCAAAAATTAAAAAAATGGCTAAAGCTAAAAAAGTTACCAAAAAACGCATTGTAATTGTTGAGCCAGTTGGCGAAGCACACATCAATGCTACTTTTAACAACATCATCATTACCCTTACCAACAAAACCGGCCAGGCAATTTCATGGTCATCTGCTGGTAAAATGGGTTTTAAAGGTTCAAAGAAAAATACTCCTTACGCTGCCGGTCAGGCTGCTGCTGATTGCGGTAAAGTTGCTTATGACTTAGGTTTACGTAAAGTTGAAGTATTTGTAAAAGGCCCTGGTGCTGGTCGTGAGTCAGCTATCCGTACTTTGCAAACTGCAGGTATCGAAGTAACTACGATTAAAGATATTACACCGCTTCCGCACAACGGTTGCCGTCCTTCAAAAAGAAGAAGAGTTTAATTAACATATTTTTTAAAGCTAAGATTCAGCAACTACAGGTTGTTTGATACTTTAAGAACACACAAAAATGGCCAGATATACAGGACCAAAATCCAAAATTGCCCGTCGTTTCCGTGAGCCGATCTTCGGTCCGGACAAAGCGTTAGAACGTAAAAACTACCCACCGGGTCAACATGGCGCATCAAAACGCCGTGGAAAGCAATCAGAGTATTCAACTCAGTTGCAAGAGAAACAAAAAGTAAAATACACTTACGGTGTATTAGAGCGTCAGTTCGAAAACTTATTTCACCGTGCATCTGCTAAAGAAGGCATCACAGGCGAAAACCTGTTGAAATTCTTGGAAGCACGTTTAGATAACGCTGTTTTCCGTTTAGGTATTGCTCCTACACGTTCAGCAGCACGCCAATTGGTTAACCACAAACACATCACTGTTAACGGTGCTGTTGTAAACATCGCTTCTTATGCATTAAAAGCTGGTGACGTGGTTGCAGTACGTGAAAAATCTAAATCATTAGAAGCTATCACTACTTCAGTTGCCGGAAGAAGAATCAACAAATACAGCTGGTTAGAGTGGGATGCGAATAACCTTACAGGTAAATTCCTTAACTATCCTAACCGCGATGAGATTCCTGAAAACATCAAGGAAAACCTGATCGTCGAGTTGTACTCAAAATAATAAGATATTGGATATTAGATGTGAGATTTGGGATTTTTTCTCAAATCTCATTTCTGGTTACATACGTAAACAAATCAATTATAAGAATGTTCTTAGGTACCAGATAGTTGAATACGGGCATGTAAAAATGTCCTGAACCTAATATCTCAAATCTCAGATCTATTAATTAGTAAACAATAAATAAAGGATATAAATGGCAATTTTAGCATTTCAAAAACCAGACAAGGTTATCATGCAAAAAGCAAATGATTTTGATGGTACGTTTGAATTTCGTCCGTTAGAACCAGGTTTTGGTGTAACCATTGGTAATGCTCTGCGTCGTATCTTGCTTTCATCACTTGAGGGTTTTGCAATCACTTCTGTTCGTTTTTCGGGAGTAACGCATGAATTTTCAACCATCAAAGGTGTTGTGGAAGACGTAACCGAGATCATCCTGAACCTGAAACAAGTTCGTTTTAAGAAAACAGGAGAATCTGGCGACAGCGAGAAAATATTTGTTATTGTAAATGGCCAGGATGCATTTAAAGCTGGAGATATCACCAAATTCTCTAACAATTTTACTGTATTAAATCCTGATTTGGTACTTTGCAACATGGACCCATCAGTAACGCTTGAAGTTGAGCTTACTGTAGGTAAAGGCCGTGGTTACGTGCCAAGCGAGGAAAATAAAAATCCTGACGCTAACGTTGGTGTTATAGCTATCGATTCGATCTATACCCCGATCAAAAACGTAAAATATACCATCGAAAACTATCGTGTTGAGCAAAAAACCGACTATGAAAAATTAGTATTGGATATTGCTACCGATGGTTCTATCCATCCTGAAGATGCTTTGAAAGAAGCGGCTAAAATCCTGATCCAGCACTTTATGCTGTTCAGCGATGAAAACATGATGCTTGAAGCACAGGCTAAAGAAGAAACTAAAGAGGTTGACGAAGAGATCCTGCACATGCGCAAGATCCTTAAAACTGAATTGGTTGATCTTGACCTTTCTGTACGTGCCCTTAACTGCCTTAAAGCTGCTGATATCCGCAGCCTGGCTGACCTGGTATCGTATGATGTTGCTGACATGTTAAAATTCAGGAACTTTGGTAAAAAATCGTTAACTGAAATCCAGGACCTGGTTAAATCAAAAGGTTTATCTTTTGGTATGAACCTGTCTAAATTTAAGTTAGACGAAGAATAATAAGAGATTAGAGGTTTGAGATAAGAGATTAGTCTTATTTCAAACCTTTCTTTTTTAAATGAATATTAATTAAGCGAAAGCATAATTCCGAGGGCTTGAGCCTATCGCCCAACGGTATGCACGTGAAATATATAAAACAATGAGACACGGAAACAAAAACAATCACTTAGGCCGTACTACCAGCCACCGCAAAGCGATGCTGGCTAACATGGCAACTTCGCTTATTTTACACAAGCGTATCACTACAACATTAGCAAAAGCAAAAGTTTTACGCGGTTATGTTGAGCCACTTTTAACAAAATCAAAAAACGATACTACGCATTCTCGTCGTACAGTATTTAGCTACCTTCAGGATAAAGATGCTACTTCAATCCTTTTCCGCGAAGTTGCTGAGAAAATCGCTAACCGCCCAGGTGGTTACACCCGTATCATCAAGTTAGAAAACCGTTTAGGCGATAACGCTGAAATGGCAATCATCGAGCTTGTTGATTACAACACTGTTTACGGTGCTGACGCTGCTGCTCCTGCTAAGAAATCAACCCGTCGTCGTGGTGGTTCTGGCGCGAAAGCTAAAACTGCTGCTCCTGTAGCTGCAGAAGAAGCTGTAGTAATTGAAGACGTTAAAGAAGAACCAGCTGCTGAAGCACCTGCACCTTCTGAAAACGAAGAAAATGCTGAAAAAGGCGAATAATTAATTATTCATCTTAACAGATACTAAAAGCGGCCTGCTCATTGAGCGGGCCGCTTTTGTTTTAATCAGGCTCTTTTATCTGTAAGCGATCTGTTTTGAACAGGGAATGTAAATGCGTGTTTTGCCACTCCGGAATGCTTTTTACTAAATTTTTAACTCCTGGTATTGTTTTAATCTTCTCAGGCTTACAAAAGTTTCATTGTTTGAAATTTTGCATTTTTTTGTATAAATTTCTAATAGTCAGTTGATTAGTGAGTGTTTTTTGATTTATTGTAGTTAAATTTAAGAGGTATTGTAATCAAGTTTAACCCTTAAATCCTAAAACAATGAAAAATCTTTTGATCGTGCTTTTGGTACTTTTAGCCGGTAGTACATGGGCACAAGCCCCTAAGAAAAACGGCATCATTTACAAGGAACATCCATATATCACTATCGTTAACAAATCAAACGATCTGTTTATTAAGCAGGATTGGGCCGGCCTGGCGAAGTTATACGCTGACACGGCGATATTTTACGACCCGACGAGTCCGAAGAAGATTTCTCTTGCCGATCAGAAAAAGGGCTGGGCTGCTATAGCGAAAGACTGGGGTCAGATAAAAATAGTTAAAGTTGGGTATCCAGACGGGTTGGCCTACGATAAAGATCCTTTTACTGTACAATCATGGTGGACGATAACCACAGTAAATAAGAAAACAAAGAAAACCGCGAAGTTTCATTTAGTACAGTTTGATGAGTTTAATAAGGCGGGGAAAATTGCCGTGGAGATAGCTTATTACGATCAAACACCACTTATAAATGCTTCGAAATAGTTAGGCATCATAAAAAGGCTTTCTTAAAGGCTTACGGCACCCTTTGCATGGTAATCGTAAGCCTTTTTATTTGTCGCTATTTTTTTAAATTATAGGTTAGCAATCCTGCATCGTCGTTTATCAACGTGAACCCGCATTTATCCAGGATCCTTCGCGATGGCAGGTTATCGGCATAAGTGTGCACGATGATCGCCTGTACAAATTCATGTGTAAACGCCCATTGCGATAGCAGTTTCAGCGCTTCGGTAGCAAATCCTTTGTTATGCTGATTAGCATCGATCATATAGCCTATTTCTGCTTCTCCTGCTTCATTAGGGTATCCGGCGAAGCCCATTCCCCCGACGACCGTGTTTGCGCTTTTTAGGACTATCTCCCATGCCGTATACCAGAGGTGTTTGTCGGGAAATGCAAGGGTATTAGGTAGCCAGAAATTATCGAAGGCGTCGTCGATTTCTTTGATATATAATGGATCGATCTTCATAGCAGAGGGTCTTAAGCCTAATGAAAGTTCCAGCAACTTACGATCTTGTTTAAGTAATAATAATTGCGCGTGTGTTAACGGTATCATTTGCAACCTTTGCGATTGAATAAAAAACATGGAATGTTTGGAATTAAATAACAATAAAAAAACCAGTTCGCTTTTTAAAAGTGAATGTACAGCCGATAGAAATATGGCTGTTTGTTATGCAATTCCAGGCAATATGATGAGCCTGTTGGGTTTGTTAAGTAACAGAGGCGGTTATTTTATAGATATAAAAGTAAGGTTTTTTGCGATTGTCTGAACTTAAACGGATTAAAGAATTTTTAGAATTTGCGTAGCATTCGATCAATTCTTTAATTCGTTTAATTCCGGTTCAGATCACTCGTCAATATAAAACTTGATATCATTAAACCGACTGCGCCCTTCGCGTACAAAATTGCCATCGATATTATAGAGCACATCGCCAAAAAGGGAGCGGCCTTTCCTGATCAGGTTATCGTCGATATTGCAAACCACGTCGCCAAACATCCCTTGTCCCTTTTTTACTATTTTGCCGTCTATGGTATATAAGATGTCACCGAAACGGCCTTGTCCTTTCCGCACGTAGTTACCATCGATGGTGTAAAGCACGGTTCCAAATTTGTTATTGCCTTCACAGATATATTTCATAGCGGTCTTATAATTGCGTGTTTCAAATTAAGAGATAAACTGACAAGTTACAAGCCTGGCAACAACCTTTTACCTTTCGCCTTTTACCTTTCGCCTCGCAATTTCTGCCAACCTGTCATCGCAAAGTAAGCTATCCTGCCGCCTTGTTCACAAACTGACAATTAAAGGCAATTTTTACTGCCATTGGCATATTGGCACACGCATTGATAAATAGCGGTGGTAAGTAAACAATAAATCAAAAAAGAAAAACAATCATATATGTCTAAAATAATTGGAATCGACTTAGGAACAACTAACTCCTGCGTTGCTGTAATGGAAGGTAACGAGCCTGTAGTTATAGCTAACAGCGAGGGTAAACGTACTACGCCGTCTGTAGTAGCTTTTATTGATAATGGCGAACGTAAAGTTGGTGATCCTGCAAAACGTCAGGCTATCACTAACCCTACAAAAACCATTTCGTCAATCAAACGCTTTATGGGTAACCAGTTTAGTGAAGTTACAAGTGAAGCGGCACGTGTACCTTATAAAGTAGTTAAAGGCGACAACAACACTCCACGTGTTGAAATTGGCGACCGTAAATATACCCCGCAAGAAATTTCTGCAATGATTCTTCAAAAAATGAAGAAAACTGCTGAAGATTTCTTAGGTACCGAAGTAACTGAAGCGGTTATTACCGTTCCTGCTTACTTTAACGATGCTCAGCGTCAGGCTACTAAAGAAGCCGGTGAAATTGCAGGCTTAAAAGTACGCCGTATCATTAACGAGCCTACAGCTGCTGCTTTGGCTTACGGTTTTGATAAAGCACACAAGGATATGAAAATTGCTGTGTTTGACTGCGGTGGTGGTACGCATGACGTATCTATCCTGGAGTTGGGTGATGGCGTTTTCGAAGTAAAATCAACTGACGGTGATACTCACTTAGGTGGTGACGACTTTGACCAGGTAATTATTGACTGGTTGGCAGAAGAATTTAAAAGCGACGAAGGTATTGATCTGCGTAAAGATCCAATGGCTTTACAACGTTTAAAAGAATCGGCCGAGAAAGCTAAAATTGAGTTATCAAGTTCAGCACAAACAGAAATCAACCTGCCATACATCACTGCTGTTGATGGCATGCCTAAGCACTTAGTTAAAACTTTAACCCGTGCTAAATTTGAGCAATTGGCTGATACTTTGATTAAACGTACTATCGAGCCTTGTAAATCAGCTTTGAAAAATGCTGGTTTAAGCACTTCTGATATCGACGAAGTGATCCTGGTAGGTGGTTCAACCCGTATCCCTGCTATCCAGGAAGCTGTACAAAAATTCTTTGGTAAAGCTCCTTCAAAAGGTGTTAACCCAGATGAAGTTGTGGCTATCGGTGCTGCTATTCAAGGTGGTGTATTAACCGGTGAGGTTAAAGACGTATTGTTACTTGACGTTACCCCACTTTCATTAGGTATCGAAACTATGGGTGGTGTAATGACCAAATTGATCGAGTCAAACACTACTATCCCTACTAAAAAATCTGAAACTTTCTCAACCGCCAGCGACAGCCAGCCATCAGTTGAGATCCACATATTACAAGGTGAGCGTCCAATGGCTGCGGGTAACCGTACTATAGGTCGTTTCCACCTGGATGGTATTCCACCAGCACCTCGTGGCGTACCACAAATTGAAGTTACTTTCGATATTGATGCTAACGGTATCCTGCACGTATCTGCAAAAGATAAAGCTACAGGTAAAGAGCAAAAAATCCGTATCGAAGCTTCTTCAGGTTTAACTGATGCTGAGATCAAAAAGATGAAAGACGAAGCTGAAGCAAACGCTGATGCTGACAAAAAGGCAAAAGAAGAAGTTGAAAAACTGAACGCTGCCGATGCCTTGATCTTCTCGACAGAAAAACAATTGAAAGAGTACGGCGATAAGATCCCTGCTGATAAAAAAGCTCCAATCGAAGCTGGTTTAGCTAAATTGAAAGAAGCTTATTCAGCTAAAAACTTTGACGCTATCGAAGCTGCACAAACCGAGCTTAACACTGCCTGGACTGCCGCATCTGAAGATATGTACAAAGCTTCTGCCGAAGGTGCTCAAGGTCAGCCAGGTGATGGCAACCCAGGTGCCGGTGCGCAGGATAACTCTGACACCGTTACAGACGTTGATTTTGAAGAAGTGAAATAATAAGTTTTATTTCTATAATATAAAGCCCGGTTTGGTTAATTCCAGACTGGGCTTTTTTTGTGAGCAATATTTGCCTGGTTGTGTGCGTAGGAGGCACCTACGGAGCCAAATCGTCTTTACAATGGGCTATAAACAGGGTACTCCTATGGAGTTATGCCAAAGTAATAAGTAACTCGAAGGCAAAACTCCGGAGGAGTATCATGTTTATAGAAAAATAGCAAAGTGAACCTGGCTCCATAGGAGCCTCCTGCTGTACTATTGTGCAAACTATTCAGAAAACTCAAATAGATACTTTTCTTCAAACGGAATTTCAAATTTTTCCAACAATGACATATATTCCTGCTTGAATGTCTTTTTGTGATGGTGGATTTCCTGATTCTGAATATATTTTATTACCGAATCAATATGTGATTTTGAATAGGAGAAAACCCCATATCCTTCCTGCCATCTAAACTTACCTCTTACCCAATCTTTGCTATTGACAAATTCATTGCTTTGCACCTTGATTTCCTTTACAAAATCGGAAATTAATATGATGGGTTTAAAGCCCACGAAAATGTGTATATGATCGGGCATGCAATTTATAGCAAGCAATTTTGCACCTCGGTTCTGAATTAACGCCGTGATATATTTATGCAATTCTTCTTTGTTATTTTTTGATACGAGGCTCTGCCTGTCTTTAACCGCGAAAACGAATTGAAGATAAATTTGCGAGAAGGTATTGGCCATTATTTGATGATGCTTAACCGAATGTAACTAGTATCACAAGAATTTCAAAATAACGAATGACAATTATAACCTTACCTCAATATCTCCGCTTTCATTCTTCATTACCCCATCTTTCAACTTAACTGCTCCAAACCCATGCAAAATAAATTTCAACTGCATAAACCGCGATTTAAATGCCCCTTCAACCGCCGATAAACTGATGCTTTTATTCACCGGATCAAAACGGATATGGCGTTTATAATAAACGCCCTGCTCGTAATCATACGATACACCATCATCCTCATAATAAACAAAACTATTGGGCTCGCTTCCATTCCAGATATGGATCTGCAATAAGCCATCTCCGGGTTCATTGGTGCTTTGCACAACACTTTGCATTGGAATAATGCTCCCGGCTTTTACAAACACGGGTAAATCTGTCAGGGGAGCAGGTACATGTACTATCTGTCCGCCATCATAAAATTTATCGTTGCTTAACCGGTACCATGAACCTTTAGGCAGGTAAACATCTTCATTAAGTTTAGTACTCTCTACCGGGACAATCACCATGGCATCGCCAAACATAAATTCATTTTGAAAGCGTTCGTCAAAAATGTTTTCATCGGTTGTATGCTCAATAGCCAATGTTCGGTTTACCGGCAGGCCGGTTTGGGTTGATTGGTAAAAGCTGCTATATAAATAGGGAAGGAGCTTATATCGCTGCTCAATATCTTTTTTGATGATCTGCTCATTGTCTGAGCCCCATTCCCATGGCTCACGCATTTTGCTGCCCTGTATGGCATGATTGCGGAACATAGGTGTATATGTACCCAGTGAGTTCCAGCGTACCATTAGCTCGGGCGTAGGATTGCCACTGAAGCCGCCAATATCCACGCCAACGAAAGCCATACCTGTAATGCCTAAACTGTTCACCAGCCGGGAGCCTAATAGCATATGGGCATCGGTGGCGGTGTTATCACCCGTCCACACGGCCGAATAACGCTGTGTGCCGGAATAAGCTGCACGGGTTAGTACAAATGGTCGTTTGTTGCCCAGGATCTTCCTGGTGCCATCATAAGTTGCACGGGCCATTTGCATGCCGTAGGCGTTGCGCACCTCCGGCATAAACTTATCGCCAAATTTAACTATCCACGGAATGTTTTGCCCCCATGCGGCAGGTTCGTTCATATCGTTCCAAAAACCTTCAACGCCGGGATCGGTAAGCGCGGTAAAGGCTGCGCCCCACCACTCACGGACATCTTCCCTGAAAAAATCTGGAAAATGGCAGCGACCAGGCCATACATAGCCGGTATAGTTTTCGCCATCGGGGTATTTGGCAAAATAGTCCCGCTCAATACCTTCATCATATTCTTTGTAGCCCTCTTCTACCTTAATACCCGGATCAACAATGGTAACCAGCCTGAAGTTCATGGCTTTTAGTTTATCCAGCATCTGCTTGGGTTTAGGAAAAGTTTTTTTATTCCAGGTGAAGATCTTGAAATCGTCCATATAATCGATATCGCAATACATGACATCGGCAGGAATTTGTTTTTTGCGGAAGGTTTGGGCTATGTTCAACACCTCATCGGCGCTCATATAGCTCCATCGGCATTGCTGATAACCTAGGCTCCAGAGCGGCGGCATTTCCATCCGGCCGGTAAGCCAGGTATAATCTTCAATAATTTTGGCAACCCCCTGCGCTCCGAAGAAATAATAATTCAAATCACCACCGTCGGCACCAAACCAGCTTGTTTCCTCATCTGTAGATGCACCGAAATCGAAATAACTTTTATGGGTATTATCAAGGAAGAGGCCATAGGTGAGTTCGCTATGCAATCCGATAAAAAACGGGAAGGTTTTATAAAGCGGATCAGATTCGGGGGTATGGTTGGGCGCATCGGTATTCCAGTTTACATAAGCAGACCCGCGCCTGTCAAGGTTGCCGGTTTTTTCGCCAAGACCGATAAATCTTTCGCCTTCGAACAAACGGCGGTAACAGGTTACCCGTTCGCCCTGCCAGTTGGTGCCGAAGCGGGCATCATCTTCACTAAGTGAAATGCCATCGACAGTAAAAAAATTAAATCTCAACGGTGATTTCTGAATACTGAGCTTTAGCGCTGATGTGGTAATATCAATATTGGCAGATGATTCATCAAAATCAAAATCGGCCAGTGGTTCCCTGATTACCGCGAAGGAAGTATCATCCGGATTAAAATTTTTGCTGATGTTTACCCGGATAATAGTCGGGCTGTAAATGTAAACCCTCGCCTCAGCTTCTGCGGTTTTAATGATTAAAACACCATCATGTTGTTTAAAGCCCTGTATGTTACCTGCTATTTGAAAATTCATACCTGTGATATACCCGGATAGATAGGGTACTTAAAGGCAACGTTGTTTGGTTGGGTTGGTTTTGTAAAATCTGATTTTTGAAAACGTTGCACAGAAATTTTTATTTCATGCCTCTAAACGACAAAGAAGCGTTTTCGACCGATCAACTCCCCGTAATTTTCGACCAACTCGTAAAATATTGATAATTAATGCGTTTTAAGCGTTTGCCGATTGCTTTTTGTGATTGGTCTATATTTATAAAGCGCTGGTATAACACTTTTTAGCAGTTAAAATTAATGTTGTTCATTTGATCATTGAAAATAACAAACACAAAATATTTAACATACTTAAAAGCTCAAAATCATGAAAACTTCAATAAAATTATCAGCATTATTCTTCTTATTAACTACAGGTGTTTTTGCAACTACAGCCGCTAAAGCAGCCGATGTAACCCCAAAAGCTAAAGAGGTAGTATCTTTCCGCGCACTTGACCACGATCGCGGTGTTAAATTAACTATCGCGAAATCAGATGCCGGCCGTTCATTTGTACGTGTTTATGGTAAACATAACGAGTTGTTGCTGAAAGATGTAGTATCAACCAAAACTGATGTTGAAAGAGGTTATGTTTTAACCGAACTTGAAGATGGCGATTATACTATGGAAGTTAAAACAGGCAACCAGGTAGTTAAGAAAAACCTGCACGTATACGAAGAAAACGATCAAAAAACATTCTTTATTTACCAGGACTAATTTTTAATTAAGCATATCAATAAAAAAGCTCCCGTTCGGTTATCCGACGGGAGCTTTTGTTTTAAGAATCAAAAATATTTAGTCCCAAAGTTTTTGAGGATAAACACCGTTAGCTACAAGATCAGAAATGCTTTTTTGAACAATAGGCTTATCTTCTTTGTAAGTAACACCGAACCATTTTGAACCTGTAGGGATCACTTTAAATGCAGCTGTACCATCTTTAATCAATTTATCGGCAGCCAACGGGATAAAGAACTCTGATTTAGGGTTGTTTTCGTTAGCGGCAACAAAGTCTACAAACATTTGCTCGCTTTGTTTAAAGATAGCTGGAGTAAAGCCCCAGAAGTTCATTGATACGCGGGTATCGTTAGGAAGCGGGTGCTCGCCGGTTGCGTCTTTATAAGCTACGCTGCCATCTTCTTTAAAATAAACTTCGGTACGCTCGTTAATTTCAACCATGTTACCGGCATCATCAACTTTACATACACCGCGTGATACCGAACCGTAATCAGAAAGGGTACGGTCAATCTGGTATCCTACCAGCGAATACAGATCGTCTTTAACTTCGGTGGTTAAGAATTTGGCCATTTTTTCAAATGCATCGTAACCATAATAATCATCAGCATTAATTACACAAAAAGGCTCGTTAACCTGGTTACGCGCTGCAAGTACCGCATGGGCAGTTCCCCATGGTTTAGCGCGTTCTATTTGTTTATCAATACCAAATGGTTTAAGGTCAAAACTTTGAAATACATAATCTGTTTCAACACGGCCAGCCAGTTTAGGCTCAAAAATAGCTTTAAAGCTATCGGCAAACTCTTCGCGGATGATAAAGGTTACTTTACCAAAGCCGGCTTTAATGGCGTCGTATATTGAATAATCAATAATGGTTTCGCCATTAGGGCCAAAACCGTCAACTTGCTTCATGCTTCCGTAACGGCTTGCCATACCTGCCGCGAGTATCAATAAAGTTGGCTTCATAGTAGATTCTTGGGGATTTTTAATATTTGGGTTGCGTTTTAATTTTTTATGAGAGAAATAAATATTAGCCCGAATTGTTTTACGGGTTATATTAAGTTTTTGTTATTTGATATACCTGAAATCCTGGCCTGCCTGTATGTTTAACAGCGATTCGTATATTAAACGGATCACATTGTCAACATCTTCTTTGTGGATCATCTCTACAGTGGTATGCATATAACGTAAAGGCAATGAGATCAATGCCGATGGTACGCCGTCATTTGAATACGCAAAAGCATCGGTATCGGTACCTGTTGAACGTGATGAAGCCTGGCGCTGGAATGGGATGCCTGCTTTTTGGGCGCTTTCAATCAATAATTTATTCAGGTTGTTTTGTACAGCAGGGGCGTATGATACTACCGGGCCTTTACCACAGGCCAAATCGCCCTGGGTAATTTTATTGATCATTGGCGTTTGCGTATCATGCGTAACATCGGTAACGATAGCCACATTAGGTTTAATTTTATGGGCAATCATTTCGGCGCCACGTAAACCAATCTCTTCCTGTACTGCATTAACTATATATAAACCAAAAGGTAGTTTTACATTGTTTTCTTTTAGCAAACGGGCTACTTCGGCAATCATGAAGCCGCCTGCACGGTTATCAAGCCCGCGGCCGACATAATAGCGGTCGTTAAGCACCATAAACTCATCCTCATAGGTAATCACACAACCTACGTGGATGCCCAGTTTTTCAACCTCTTCTTTTGAAGTACACCCGCAATCTAAAAAGATGTTTTTTAGTGTTGGGGCCTCTTCTTTATCGCCACCCAGGCGGGTATGGATAGCCGGCCAGCCGAAAACGGCTTTAACTACGCCATTATCAGTATGGATGTTTACACGCTTTGAAGGAGCTATCTGATGATCTGAACCACCGTTACGGATAACATATATTAAACCATCGTTGGTAATGTAGTTTACAAACCATGAAATTTCATCGGCATGGGCTTCAATAACTACTTTATAATCGGCCTTAGGGTTAATGATACCAACCGCTGTGCCGTAGTTATCAACATAATGTGTATCGATATAAGGTTTCAGGTATTCGAGCCAAAGCTCCTGGCCTTTCCATTCAAAGCCGGTAGGCGAGGGGTTGTTAATATATTTTTCGAAAAACGCGAGTGAAGTTTCATTTACAACAGAAGTATGCTGTGGGGCGTCAGATTTCTTTTTAGCCATGTCGGATTGATGTCAAACTAAGTGTAATACAGCAAATATAATAAAGCTCGTGACATTGCGCTAAAATTAAGACGGATATAAACTGAGTATTAAATATGTACGATTGACATTAAACGTTTTTGAAAATATTTAGTCACAATAAAGACGCTGGTTTGTTTTGATACAAAAATGACCGGTTATTTCATAATGCTTTCATGCTTATGTTATACCTTTCCGCGATATTTAATTTTTAATAAAGTGAAACTATTCAGGCTTACTTGTATCTTATTTGCTGCTTGCTTTTTAGCCGCGTGCAGTGTTCCTCAATATGTAAATGTTCCGGTTGATTATGCTCCGAAACTGAATTTTAGCAGGGGAAGGACAACTATAGTGGTTGTTAATCATTATATGCCCGATTCGACCCGTAACCGGGGCAAGCGTGTATTGGCTACGTTTAAAGCCGCTGCTTATACCGCTATTAATAATGCTGCCATTCAATTGCACGCTCTGCCGGGTGTAAAAGTAGTTAGACTGGTAGATTCGGTTAATTTTACCGCCAATACCGATTCTGTTAAGTTTTTGGCTAAAAAATACAAAGCTGCTTATGTGCTGGCTTTTGAGGATTTTAAAGGTGAAACAAAATGGAAACAAGACAATTATAACGGTGTGCCATCTGTTTACCGTGCAACGGTTATCACTACCAGCTTCACCCTTTACGAAGCAAACGGCCTTTACTCTAAAAAGCTAAATGGCGAAGGCGAGATCTATGATAATAATGCTTATGGAAGCGCCTCAAGCCTGCTTGCCCATGGTGGGCCTTTGTTTGATGCCATCAGAACTTCGGCTTTAGATGCACTTAAGGATTATTTACCATATACAGATTATCACGACAGGCCGCTTTATGCCAACGGCGATCAGTTAAGCAGTTCGGTCGAGCTGATCAAAGCCGGAAAGTTTGATAAGGCGTTCCAGATCCTGAACCCCCTTATTGATGGGCCCGACCTGAAACTTGCCAGCAGGGCTGCTTACAACCTCGCGGTAGTGTATGAAGCCCAGGGTGATATTGAAGCCGCGCTTGATGTGGCCAAAGTATCCAATCAAAAACAACCTAATGATTATGCTAAAGCCATTATTGTTGATTTGATGAAAGAATAAAGCGCCCAAACCTAAACCAACCTTATTACAAATACCTTGAAAACTTTATTAATCATTTGTGCGCTTGCCGCCCTGGGTTTGGCATCCTGCAGTGTCGATTATCAACTTACCGTGCCGGTTAATTATGCCCCTAAACTGGAACTGGGACATGACGAAATCAAAGTTGTAGTAGTAAACCGGTTTACGGTTGATTCGGTAGCGAATAAAAATAAGCGTAAACGCAATGTGTTAAAGGGCGGCTCTTACAGCGCTATTGCAATGGCCGCCAAACAACTTGATATGCTGCCGCATATCCAAACAACCGTACTTGCCGATTCTGCCAATTTATCTGCAGATACTACACCGGTAAAAAAGCTTGCCGAAAAGTACGGTGCCAATTACGTTTTAACCCTTGATTCGCTAAGTGCTGATATACCCATGGAGCTTGTTGATTCCACGGAAGTATATACTACGGTGGTTAACGTGAAATTTACGCTGTATGAAAGCAATGGCAATTACTTTAAGATATTGAGAGGTAAAGCAAAAGATTATCATTCGGAGAGCCGTTATTACGGTATATTGGCAGCTTTGATAGTGCATCCTACGGTAAAGGGAAATGGGCAGGCCATAAGCCAATCGGCAGGGAACGCGGCTATCGACGCTATTAAGGATTATCTGCCATCTACCTTAACTAACCAGCGGCCGCTTTATGCCGATAACGACAGCCTGAAAGCAGCTATTAACCACATGGTCGCGAAGCGGTATCATGAAGCTTTTAAAATATTGAACCCCATTATTGAGGGGCCCGACCCCAAACTGGCCAGCCATGCGGCCTATGACCTTGCCGTATTGTATGAGGCGCAGGGCGATATCGAAGAAGCCCTTAAAGCGGCGAAATTATCAAACGAAAAGCAACAAAATTTTCGGGCAAACGCCATTATTCCGTCTCTTGAGCAGGAGTAAGCGTTTTTTCGAGGATCTCGTAATCAAAACCGTTTTTTGAAAAGAGATTGCCGGTATGGCTAAAGCCTGCTTTAAGATAAAAGTTAATGGCAGACAGCCTTGCATTGCACCACAAGCGGGTGCCGCCGTTGGTTGTGGCAAAGTCGGTTATATGTTGTAATACCAGGCGGCCTATCCCCATATTCTGCATGGTTTCGTCAACAGCAAATTTCCGGAACTGCCAATCTGTACCTTTATCAAAAAGAGATATTACTGCTATAATATTGTTATCCTTAAACGCGGCAAAGTGGTAGCCATGGTTATCCTCCTCCATTTCCATTTCGTAAAGTTTGCTTTCGGGATATAATACACGCTGTCTTAATCGCCAGGTAAGTTCCGGGCGAATTTGCTCTATAGATATTTCTGACATTTTTAATTTCGGATGTTCGATTTCGAATTTGGTAAATGAAAGCCCAAAAGTAAACAAATAAGATATTTTACTGTGTGAACAGCAACCTCTGCTCTGGCGATAGCTCAATGTCATTAAGTTAAGGGAAATCCCCCAGAGGGGGTAAAGGTTTGTAGCAATAATATACCCAAAAAGAACCGTGCCATAGGTACGGAACACCGGAGTTGTGTATCTATGCACACTAAAAATCTGGTATATCTTACTGCTACAAACGTTTTGCACCTCTGGTGCTCCCTGTCAATCTCTTAACCTAATGACATTGGCGGTAGCTCAACACCTATGCCGGAAAAAAGATTCTTAATTTGTAACAGGGCTTCGTTTTTAGCGTCTATGTCATAAAGCGTTAGTTTTTTGCATGTGTTAATAATTGTTAAAAAACGGTAATTGTATTGTAAGAATAGCTTTTGCTTGTTTAAGCCGATGGTTTAACAACGGATTTTTATATATTTGTGTTGATGAAGATCAGGAATAATAAAATATGGGTAGTGGCGCTGTTCATGACCGTCTTTGTAATAAAGATGGGCATTTCGCTTGCTCCCTTGTTTTCATGTCTTGATAACAAAACTGTAAGCGCGGTGATCCTTCAGTTAGAGCAGGAAAGCAAAACTGAAAAGGACAGCCCGGAAAAAGACTTGATGAAGGAGAAAAAGACCTTCGATGCGTATGATTTCCACGCCATCAACTTCATTACTTTCATTACCGAATCCAAGGTTCTCCATAACCAGGAAAACGCATTATATAAACAGGTATATCACCCTGTAGTCCCTACGCCCCCGCCAAACGCATAAGATGAATTTAACCGGATACTTCCCTATCCGGATAGCAATGCTTTATAATTCATTTTAAAATTTTACTCAATCTTTCATTCTTATGCAAATCAAGCAAGGTGAGTCTGCTATGGGCAATCTCAACCTGAAAAAATATTTTTTGTCCAAAAACTTAAAAAGGGACATTCCGTCAAGTCTTGTAGTATTCCTGGTGGCATTGCCGCTGTGTTTAGGTATAGCGCTGGCATCGGGCGCGCCACTTTTTGCCGGCCTGTTAACAGGTATTATTGGCGGGATAGTGGTGGGTACGCTTAGCGGCTCGCAATTGAGCGTTGCCGGTCCGGCGGCTGGTTTAACAGTAATTGTACTTAACGGAATTACATCATTAGGTGCTTACGAAACCTTTTTGCTGGCCCTGGTGATTGCCGGTGCTTTCCAGATTATACTGGGTATAATCAAAGCCGGCACTATCGCCAATTACTTCCCGTCATCAGTTATTGAGGGAATGCTTGCGGCCATCGGGATCATTTTAATCATGAAGCAGTTTCCGCACGCGGTTGGCTATGATGCCGATTTTGAAGGTGATGAAGGCTTTAGCCAGGTTGACGACCATAATACTTTTTCGGGTATAACGCGGGCCTTTGCCCGCATCAATTACGGCGCGGTGATCATAGCACTGGTTTCTTTGGCATTTATGATCTACTGGCCGAAGTTTAAAAAGTTGGCCGTAGTTCCTGCTCCTTTATTGGTAGTACTGGCCGGCATAGGCTTAAGTCTTGCCTTTTCGGGAACAGGCCTTGCCTTGCTTGATAAGCAGTTTGTACGTATTCCGCTGGTAAACAGCAGCGCCGAGTTTTTCGGGCTGTTTAAATCGCCGGATTTTAGCCAGATAGGCAACAAACAGGTTTGGATAACAGCTGTCACTATTGCCATTGTGGCCAGCCTGGAAACCTTGTTAAGCCTTGAAGCTGTAGATAAAATAGATCCTATTAAACGCATATCGCCAACCAACCGCGAACTACTTGCTCAAGGTGCGGGCAATATAGTGAGCGGTATGCTTGGCGGCTTACCCATGACCGCGGTTATCGTTCGTTCATCGGCAAACGTAAATGCCGGTGCGCGTACTAAAATGAGCGCTATCATACATGGTATATTCTTATTGGTTGCATTATTGGCAATACCGTCTTTAATTAACCATATCCCGCTGTCGTGTCTGGCAGCGATCCTGCTGATGACTGGGTATAAACTGGCTCGTATAAGCCTTTTCAAGCACATGTGGCATCAAGGCTTGAGCCAGTTTATCCCTTTCGTAGTTACCATTGTAGCCGTTGTTATGACCGATTTGCTTATTGGTGTGGGCATAGGTATGCTGGTAGGGATCTTTTATATTCTTCGTACTAACCTGCGTAACCCTTATTTCTATCACCTGGAGAAAAACGGCAGCAAAAAAGTTATCAGGATTAAGCTTGCCGAGGAAGTATCCTTCCTGAATAAGGCTGCCATACAGGTAACGCTTACCAGCTTACCGCAAGGCGCCGAAGTGGTGATTGACGGATCAAGCTCAAGGTATATTGATCCTGATGTGCTGGAGATCATCCACAATTATAAGCACAATGCCTATACAAAGGGCATCATAGTGCAATTGAACGAAGTAAAAGAGAAGTACGATGTACCTCCTTTGAAAGAAATGGTTTATAACCCCAACTAAATTTAAAAGACAATGTCAACACAAGAAAATACAAACGGCAAAGCCGTAATAGATATCAACAATATTAAACTGGCCCAGGCAAACAGCTATAACACTTTAATTAAAAATAACGCTGCCTGGGTTGAGCGCAAACTGGCCGAAGACAGCGAGTTTTTCACCACTCTGGCCAAAGGTCAAAGCCCCGAAGTGCTGTGGATAGGCTGCTCTGACAGCCGTGTGCCTGCAAACGAGGTAACCGGTACCAAACCGGGCGAGGTGTTTGTACACCGCAACATTGCCAACGTATGTGTACACTCGGACATGAACATGCTGAGCGTGCTTGACTATGCCGTGAATGTGCTTAAGGTAAAACACGTTATTGTAGCCGGCCACTACGGATGTGGTGGTGTTGCTGCCGCTATGAGCAACAAACAGTTTGGTTTGATTGATAACTGGCTGCGCCACATTAAAGATGTTTACCGTTTACACGCCAAAGAGCTTGACGCTATTGCTGACGAAGCCGACCGCGTTAAACGCCTGGTTGAACTGAATGTGAGCGAGCAGGTTTATAACCTGTGCAAAACCACTATTATTCAAAACGCGTGGAAAGAACGTCATGACCTTGAAGTACACGGTTGGGTAATTGACCTGGCCAGCGGCCTGGTTAAAGACCAGCAGGTTACCAGTAGCAGCCCGCATAATTTAGGCTATGTGTACGAGTTTGCTACGGATGAGGTGGCTGCACACTAAAATATAATTTGATTAGGGCTTCCGACGCTGTAAGGGGCGAAGGGAGGTTTGATTGTTAAGTTGATCCCGGTACTTAGGAAGTGGCCGGGATTTTTTTGTGTCTTCGGCTAAGATATTCTTTAAATTAATGGATGGCAGCGTAAAAAAGGTTGGGATCGCGCGATTCCCCTCTTGAGAGGGGGGAGGGGTGTGTTTCGTAATGAGGTTAATGACTTGCCGACGAAACACACCCCTGCCACCGCTCTTTCCTATAGCTCCCCCTCTCAAGAGGGGAGTTGAAAAAAAAGTATTCCCAATCTGTTTAAAGTATTATCCGCAACATCAAACAAGCAAGTATAAACGTGGTTAAGTTTTTTGTAATTTTAAACGAAACCTCTGCCGCGAAACATTTATGCTTAAAGCTGTAAAAGAACAACGTACGCTGAAAGAAAACCTGATGCTGGCTTCGTCAACCGCGTTTGTGGCCGGGGTTACTAATGTGGCGGGAATGCTGGCTTTTCTGGCCTTCACCTCAAACATTACGGGGCACGTAGCCAACCTGGCCAAGCACATTGTTGAGCAAAACTACCACCAGATGATCATTTTTGTGGTTTGGCTCATGATGTTCTTCGCCGGTGCTTTTGTATCCAGTTTTATTATCCGTTCGTTTGAAGATAAAAGCCGCTGGAAGGCCAATTCTACGCCAATGATAGTTGAGGCCATTATTTTGCTGGCGGTAGCTATATATGGTCATAACTTTTACCAGGAAACGCAACTGGAACGCGAGATTGTGATTAGCGCCACGTTGTTTTCGATGGGATTACAGAATAGTCTGGTTTCTAACATTTCGGGCGGGTTGATCAAATCCAGTCATTTAACCGGTTTGTTTACCGACCTGGGCAGTGAGGTTGCCGAGTGGTTTCATCCCCGTACAAAGAACACCGAAACAGCAGGTAATAAAATATTGGTCAGGTTTACTGTACTTGGCTTTTACCTGTTTGGCGGACTGGCGGGCGGTTATTTATTTAACCTTTACGAGTTTGCCATTTTTTATTTTATCCCGGTTATTTTGCTCACCATCATGTATTATGACGTTTCGCCGCTTGCATTGCATAAACTAAGCCGTATGTTTGCATCGGGCAAACGCCAAACCGCATCTTAAAACATCAATCTTAAAAAATTATGAGTTCTCAAATTCATGACACCAGTCACATCACCTACGAAGGTTTACTGGAAGGAAACAAAAAGTTTATTGAAGGCGCTTTAGCCGAAGATCCTGAATATTTTGACAAGCTTGCTAACGGTCAAAAACCGCCGGTATTATGGATTGGCTGCGCCGATAGTCGTGTACCTGCCAACCAGATCACCAATACCGCTCCGGGCGAGATTTTTGTGCACCGTAACATTGCCAACATGGTTATCCACTCGGATATGAACATGTTGAGCGTGCTTGACTATGCCGTGAATGTATTGAAAGTAAAACACGTGATTGTTACCGGTCATTACGGTTGTGGTGGCGTTAATGCTGCTATGGGTAACAACCAGTTTGGCCTGATTGATAACTGGCTGCGCCACATTAAAGACGTTTACCGTTTACATGCCGATGAGCTTGACGCCATTACTGATGAAACAGAGCGCAGTAACCGCCTGGTTGAGCTGAACGTAATAGAAAACGTAAACAACCTTTGCAAAACATCCATAGTACAAAACGCCTGGAAAAACGGCCAGGACCTTTCTGTACACGGTTGGGTTTATAGCCTCAGCACCGGTGTTATCAACGATATGAAGGTAAGTACATCCAGCAACGAGAAAATGGATGCCGTGTTTAAATTTAAATAGTCGTTAGATTCAAGAAGTCAAGAGTCAAGAAACAAGACAGAAGGACTAATATACATAAAACGTCATTGCGAGGTACGAAGCAATCCCAAACTATACAGACCAGCTCTGTAGATCGGGGATTGCTTCGTGCCTCGCAATGACGTTTTTATTTGAGGTCATCGATTCAAGGAAGCTCATTCTTGCTTCCTGAATCTTGACTTCCTGATTCTATTATCAACTACACTTCCTTAGCCAAAAACGGATACCTGTAATCTTTTGGCGGATCAAAGGTTTCTTTGATGGTACGAGGTGACACCCAACGTAACAGGTTGATCATTGATCCGGCTTTATCATTAGTGCCTGATCCCCTTGCGCCGCCAAATGGCTGCTGACCAACTACTGCTCCTGTAGGTTTATCATTAATATAAAAGTTACCAGCCGCGTTACGTAAACGGGTAGTAGCTTTCTCGATAGCATACCTGTCTTGGGAGATAATTGAGCCTGTAAGCGCGTAGATCGATGTTTTATCTACAACGTCAAGGATCTCATCAAATTTATCGTCTTCGTAAACGTAAATAGTTAGTACCGGGCCAAAAAGCTCCTCGCACATGGTTACGTAATACGGGTCTTCAACTTTCAATACAGTTGGCTCAATAAACCAGCCTTGGGTTTTATCATAGTTACCGCCGGCAACAATTTCAACGCCCTCGTCGGTTTTGGCAGCATCAATGTATTTAGCCAGTTTATCAAACGATACTTCGGTGATAACGGCATTTACAAAGTTTTCAAAATCCTCTACCGGACCTATTTTAAACGATGTAATATCGCGCTGCATGTTTTCTTTTACCGCAGGCCATAATGAAGCCGGGATATACGCCCTTGAAGCAGCAGAACATTTTTGTCCCTGGTATTCAAACGCGCCACGAACAAGTGCAGTGCTTACCACTTCGGCATTGGCGCTTGGGTGGGCAAGTACAAAGTCCTTACCGCCGGTTTCGCCTACAATGCGTGGGTAGGTTTTGTATTTGTGGATATTGGTACCGATAGTTTGCCAGATGTTCTGGAATACTTTGGTTGAACCTGTGAAGTGGATACCTGCAAAATCAGGGTGGTTAAAGATCACCTCGCCTGCAACAGGGCCATCAACATAAATCAGGTTGATAACACCATCAGGTACGCCGGCTTCTTTAAAGATCTTCATGATCACGTTAGCGGCGTAGATCTGCGGGTAAGCAGGTTTCCAAACTACTACGTTGCCCATCATGGCAGCTGATGCAGGCAGGTTGCCTGCAATAGCGGTAAAGTTAAAAGGCGTAAGCGCGAACACGAAACCTTCCAGCGGGCGTTGCTCCACACGGTTCCAAACACCTTTGCCTGATACAGGCGGTTGTTGTTTGTAGATCTCGGTCATGTATTCTACGTTGAAACGCAGAAAGTCGATCAACTCACAAGCCGAATCAATTTCGGCCTGGTACGCGTTTTTTGACTGACCAAGCATGGTAGAAGCATTGATCTCGGCGCGGTATGGTCCGGCGATGAGCTCCGCAGCTTTCAGGAATATGGCGGCGCGGTGTTCCCAGGCCAGGTTTTCCCAGTCGGCTTTGGCTGTAAGGGCAGCGTCAATAGCAGCAGTAACATGGCTCGCGTCACCTTCGCTGAAGGTAGCCAATAAATGTTTATGATCATGCGGCGGACGGATCTCCAACTTGGTGTTGGTACGTACTTCTTTGCCGCCAATGTACATAGGTATATCGATTTGTTGGGCACGACCAGCTTCAAGAGCTGCTTTAAGCGCCACACGCTCCAAACTCCGCGGACCGTAATTTAAGACGGGCTCATTCACCGGTGCCGGAACATTAAAAAATCCTTTAAGCATAGATGGGTAATTTATGTTGCCGCAAAGATAGGGATTTTGCAATTGAAGGTGGGATAGGGGAATGTCAAATTAATAGTAGGGAATATATATGTCATTGCGAGGCACGAAGCAATCGCACGGAAGCATTTCCGCCATGTATGGTATGCGATTGCTTCGTTCCTCGCAATGACATGGTTAAATAAAATTGATTTTCGAAAGTTTATTATGTTGTAAGTATCAACAGTTACCTTTAAACCATATGACCACGCTCACCCCAATCGATCACTTCTACCTCACCAAAGAAGAACCCAACCGGAGCTGCCTGTTGGCCTTACGTGATATCATTCTGTCGTTTGATGCGGATATTACCGCCGAGTGGAAATACAATATGCCTTTCTTTTATTATAAAGGCAAAATGTTTTGCTACCTGTGGGTCCATACCAAAAAGCAGTGGCCGTTTTTAGGTATGGTTGAGGGTAAGCACCTGCACCATCCCGATTTGACATTTGAAGATCGCGCCCGGATCAAGATCATGATTTTTAATCCGGAGGAGGATTTGCCTGTTGATACCATCCGGTTAATTTTGAATGAGGCAATTGATCTGTACAGAACAGGGTTGGTTAAATTGCCGAAGAGAAAGAAGAATTAAAACGATGAAACTGAAATTACTGGTTATAAGAACTGCCGATATGCAGAAGTTGGTTGATTTTTATAAGTTGCTGGGCTTTAGTTTTGATTACCACCAGCATGGTAATTCCCCGTATCATTATTCGACTACCATCGATGGAACGGTGATTGAGATATATCTGCTTACTAAAAGTCAAACAGAGGCAGATAAAAACCTTCGCTTAGGTTTTGAGCTGGATGATTTTGATGGGGCGATTGAATTATTAGAAAAGTCCGGAGTGCCGTTTGCATCCGCGCCGTCAGAAACCGATTTTGGTTTCATGGCAGTTGTTGTTGACCCGGATGGCAGAAGGGTGGAGTTGTATAAGAAGTGATGAAAGCATCTCCTCTTGTCATGCTGAACTTGTTTCAGCACCCCACAGGCTAAGTCTGCGCGTGCATGCCGGTGACCTGTCCTATGAGATCCCGAAACAAGTTCGGGACGACGAGATAGGAAATAAAAAGCCCCGGTATTGCTGTACAATACCGAGGCTTAAATTTTAAAGTGCCTCCGCCAGTCGGCGGATGCTAAACCACCATATTAACAATGCGGCCTTTAACCACAATCAGTTTTTTAGGGGTTTTGCCATCCAGGTATTTTTGTACATCGGCGTTAGCTAAAACGGTTGCTTCTATTTCTTTAGCATCAAGGCTTAACGAGATGCTCAGGTTCATTTTCATTTTGCCATTGATAGAGATCGGGTAAGCAAACTCGTCTTCAACCAAATACTCTGCATTGAATTTAGGGAACGGCGCGTATGATAAAGTACCATCGGCATTACCTAACAACGACCATAGTTCCTCGCAAATGTGTGGGGCGTACGATGAAAGAATGATCACCATATCCTGCAAAATAGCGCGGTTGTTGCATTTCAGATCGGTTAATTCATTAACAGCGATCATAAAGCTTGAAACTGAAGTGTTGAACGAGAAGCGCTCAATATCTTCCTCAACCTTTTTAATGATCTTATGTAATGATTTGAACTCGGCTTTTGACGGGGCTGCATCGCTTACGCCAAATTCCCAGGCATCATTATGAAATAACCTCCAGAATTTGCGCAAGAATTTGAACACGCCCTCGATGCCATTGGTATTCCAAGGTTTGCTCTGCTCCAGCGGACCTAAGAACATCTCATACATACGCAAAGTATCGGCACCAAAACGGGTTGCTATATCATCAGGGTTTACAACGTTGTAATACCTCTTCGACATTTTTTCGACCTCAACACCACAGATATATTTGCCATTTTCCAGGATGAATTCCGCATCGGCAAACTCAGGTCGCCATTGTTTAAACTTAGCAATGTTTAGTACTTCGTTTTCAACGATGTTAACGTCAACGTGTATTGGCGTAGTTTTATGTTCTTTGATCAATCCGTGCGATACATAGGTGTTGGTACCTTTGCCTTCCTCATCAATCAGCCTGTAAACAAAGTTACTGCGGCCCTGGATCATGCCCTGGTTAATCAATTTTTTGAAAGGCTCTTCTTCAACAACAAGGTCAAGATCTTTCAAAAATTTATTCCAGAAACGGCTGTACAACAGGTGACCTGTAGCATGTTCGCTGCCACCGATGTAAAGGTCAACGTCTTTCCAGTATTCAATAGCCTCGCGCGATGCAAACTCTTTATCGTTTTGGGCGTCCATATAACGGTACCAGTACCAGCTTGAACCGGCCCAGCCCGGCATGGTGCTTAGCTCGTAAGCCAAACCGCCCTCATATTTCCAATCTTCGGCGCGGCCCAGTGGTGGTTCGCCGGTTTCGGTTGGGAGGTATTTATCAATTTCAGGTAGCAACAATGGCAAGTGACTTTCGTCAATTAAATATGGCAAGCCATCTTTAAAGTAAACCGGCACCGGCTCGCCCCAATAACGTTGACGACCGAAAATGGCATCGCGCATCCTGAAGTTCACTTTGGCTTTACCTGCGTTGATCCCTTCCAGTTTGGCAACTACGGCAGTAGTCGCTTCTTTGTAGGCCAGGCCGTTGATAAAATCAGAATTGACGTAGGCTCCTTCTTTGGTTGGATCTGCCTCAGTTTCGATGTTTTGAATATCGAGGATTTGTACTACCGGCAAATTAAAATGCTTTGCAAACAGGAAATCACGCTGATCGCCCGATGGTACTGCCATAACTGCTCCGGTTCCGTAACCAGCCAATACGTAATCAGCAATCCAGATAGGAATTTGCTGACCGTTCAGTGGATTAAGCACATAGCTGCCGGTAAACGCGCCAGATACAGTCTTGGCATCAGCCATCCTGTCCAGTTCCGATTTCTTTTTGGTTTGCGCGATGTAAGCTTCAATATCTGCCTTTTGCTCAGGAGTTGTCAATGAAGCTACCAGTTCATGCTCAGGGGCAATTACCAGGAAAGTAACACCGAAAATAGTATCAACCCTTGTTGTAAATACTTCGATGAAATCGGTATCCAAAGCGGCGTTATGACCAGATTTGTCTATCGGGAATTTAACACTTGCTCCGGTACTTTTACCAATCCAGTTCCTTTGCATTTCTTTCAAAGGTTCCGGCCAGTCAATAGTGTCCAGGCCTTGCAATAACCTTTCGGCATAGGCGGTAATGCGCATGCTCCATTGGGTCATTTTCTTTTGCTCAACAGGGTAGCCGCCGCGCTCGCTAAAGCCGTCTTTTACCTCGTCGTTTGCCAATACGGTACCAAGGGCCGGGCACCAGTTTACGGTGCTTTCGCGCAGGTAGGTAAGGCGATATTTTAACAGTTCGTCCTGCTGTTGCTGGTTGCTGAACGCTTTCCATTCACCGGCAGTAAAACTTAAAATTTCATCATCACAAACGGCATTGATGCCTGCAGAGCCTTTAGTTTCAAAATGCGCAACCAGTTTATCAATTGACTGGGCTTTGTCTGCATCTTTATTATACCAGCTGTTAAACAACTGCATAAAGATCCACTGGGTCCATTTATAATAGTCGGGCGAGCTGGTACGTACCTCGCGGCTCCAATCGAACGAAAAGCCGATCTGGTCAAGCTGGCGACGGTAGGTAGCAATATTATCTTCGGTAGTTATGGCAGGGTGCTGACCGGTTTGAATAGCGTATTGCTCGGCAGGTAAGCCAAAGCTATCATAACCCATAGGGTGCAACACGTTAAAGCCTTTTAAACGTTTGTAGCGTGCAAAAATATCTGAAGCGATATAGCCCAGCGGGTGCCCAACGTGTAGACCAGCCCCTGATGGGTAAGGGAACATATCCAGCACATAATACTTGGGTTTGCTGCTTTTGTCTTCGGCTTTGAAGGTTTGGTTTTGTGCCCAAAACTGCTGCCATTTTTGCTCTATCTCTTTAAATTGGTAGTCCATTTGATTTTTTACGCGTATGAGGTTGCGAAATTAAGCATTTCCCTATTAGTTTAGTAGTTATTAATGGATTAGTTGCAGTCAACTACGTTTTTTAAAGAATTTCCCCGCGATTGTGAAGCCCGTAACATTGGCTAACCTTTTGCACTGCCATTTCGTACAAGCGGATGTAAACGAGATTATAACCCTTCTACCCTTAAATATTTTCAAAATTTCTTTAATTAATTGATAATAAGTTAAATTTGCACCCGTAAAATCCTAAACATGAAACACAACTACAAAATTATAGTATTGCTGCTTGCCGGCATTATTGCTATTTACACCTCGTGCCATAAGCTTAATATGGTGCCTGCTAATCAAAGTACCGTAAGTAAAAAAGAGGCCAGTGTGCAAATTGCACAAAGCCTTGTTGGTATTTTTAATCCCGAAAATGGCGGCTTTGATTTTAAGAACGGTTTAAGTATGCCAACCAACCTATCCCTGAACAAAAAAGGGAAGATCAAAGTACAATCGGTTGATCCAAAACCGGAGTGTGGCGCTAAAAAAGATACTACCATTTCGCTTAATTTAGATGAAAGTGATACCTCTAAACTTGATATCTGGGCCAAGGTTAAGTATGAGCTTACCTGTACCAACGGCATTCCATCAGGTGTTACGGCTAACGACAGCTTAAACATGACTATGGTAAGCGGCGAATATAAATTGCTTTTAAAAATGGGCGAAAACCTGACGCTGAGAAGCCTTAACCCAGGTGTTGCACATGCGCAATATTCGTTTGATGGTCCGGTGAATTATTACGCTAAGGTTGATTATACCAAGCCAACAACCGATAATCCAAATGTTGAGGGTACATTTAATTACAACTTTAAATCAATTGTTGTTGACCCTACTAAAGACCCTGATTTTATTTTAAGCGGTAGCGCCACTTTCGCAAGTAAAGGAAATATCGGCAAAAATACCTGGAACTATAAAGGAACTATAACCTTTTTAGGCGGCCATAAAGCCAAGATCACTATCGAGGGTACAGTTTATACCGCCGACCTGATGACCGGTGAAGTAAATTAATCCTGGAAAAAATAGAAAAAGCCCTGCTTCTTTAACAGAACGCAGGGCTTTTTTATGTGCTGCGGTTTTCAATAGTTATTAAAAAACGTTTTTATAAATAAAGTGGCATAGTTTTTATTTTTCATTTCAACTGGGGAATTTATTGCCCGTTTCTGTTCCTCAAAGCGGGGAATTTGGAGTGTTGGAGATTTTATCTTGTGGCAATGTAATGGCTTACAGGTTAAGTTTATTTTCGCTTCTGTCAGATAATCAATGTGAAAGCATAAAATATAAGGTTTTGCAAAAGTTATTTTGGCAATGGTATGCTTGTTGCCAAAATAGAGCGAAAAGGCTCTAAACTTAAATCTTATATCACATTTATGAAATTAAATCTACGCGGCTTACTCCCTTTCCTGGCAGGTGTGGCTGTCCTTTATTCTGCCTGTACTAAATCAGGAGCTGTAAAACCCGATACTTCAAATGTAAAAGCAAGCGATAACGTAGCCAGCTCGGCAATTGCAGATAACCTTGCCAAATCATTAGCAGGTTCATTTGGTGGTTCCAGCGTTAAAGATGGCGTTGCCCCTTCAATTAATTCATCATCTAAAGTTAAAGTACAAAGTACCTATAGTTGCGGTTTTTATGTAGATACCGCCCTGAACTATGTATTTAACCAGGGTGATACCTTAAAGGCAACTAAAACCGGCGGCGTTCAATACTACTTTGTATGCGAGAATGACAAAACTGTTGGTTATGATTCAATTGATTCGTTAAATACCGTAGGCAGTGGGCCTGGTTTCTCTTACGTGTATAACATCGTTCAAAAATACAAGGTAAGGGGCGTTAACACCAATAATTCCAATTTCTCGATGGAAGGCCCTATGAAAGCCTATGCCGATAATGAATACCCGAGGTACAAAACTTTCAGCAGGGTTCACAACACTTATGTGTTCAGCAAACTTTATATACACGGTGATGATAACTTTGATATCACCAGCGGTACTGCAACCTTCCATTCGGAAGGTAAAACAAATGGTGGAGGCTGGGATTACAGCGGTACCATTACATTTCTGGGTAACCACAAAGCTAAACTCACCTTCCTTAACAAAACATTCTTAGTTGATTTGTTAACCGGTACATCAACACCGGCTTAATAAAAAAAACCTTTCAGCCAAATAAGTTCATGCCCTGTGCCGGTTTTTCGGTACGGGGCTTTTTTGTGGGCGAAAATTAACTTGCTATATTGCTGCACTAACCCGTAGCTACCCCTTTAGGTTGTCGGGAGATAAACCATGAAACGCCTCTTATCAAACTTAACTTTCCAGGTACTTATAGCTATCGCCCTTGGGGTTGTTGCCGGTCTTTATGTCAAAGGTTTTGCACCCACTGCCGATCTGATCAGCAAGACATTTATCAGTCTTATTACCATGCTGATTGCGCCTATCATATTTTTAACTATTGTACTGGGTATTGCCGGTATGAGCGATATGAAAAAGGTTGGCAGGGTAGGCGGTAAGGCATTGCTTTATTTTGAGATTGTGACCACCTTCGCGCTTATCATAGGCGTAACGGTGGCCAATATCATCAAGCCAGGTGCCGGGTTTGAAAACCATGCCGCCAAAATGGACACCACCAAATTAGCGGTATACGAAAAAGCTGCCGCCGAAATGCATTGGGGCGATTTTATAGCGCATATAGTCCCTTCAAATATGTTTGACGCTTTTGCCAAAGGTGATATTTTGCAGATTCTGTTTTTTGCCATATTATTTGGTTTTGGCCTGAGTAAGATGGGTGAAACCGGGCAAACCGTAATCCAACTGTTTGACAAGCTCTCCAAAGTATTTTTCAACATCATGAAAATAGTGATGAAGGTAGCCCCGATTGGTGCTTTCGCAGGAATGGCTTTTACGGTGAGTAAATACGGCATACAAACACTTAAGCCGTTGGCCCTGCTGATGGGCTCGGTTTACCTGACAATGTTCCTGTTTATTTTTGTGATATTGAATATCATTTGCAGGCTGTTCAAATTCAGTCTTTGGGAGTATCTCAAGTACATCAGGCAGGAGATATTGATTGTGCTGGGCACATCCTCGTCCGAGTCGGCATTACCGGCCATGATGGAGAAGATGGAAAAGTTTGGGTGCTCCAAATCGGTGGTGGGCCTGGTGATCCCTACAGGTTATTCTTTTAATTTGGATGGTACTACTATTTACCTGTCCATGTGCGTGATATTTTTGGCGCAGGTGTTTAATATTCCACTTTCTTTGGGTCAGGAGCTAACCATAATCGGGATACTGATGATCACCTCAAAAGGAGCAGCAGGTGTTACCGGCAGTGGCTTTATTGTACTCACCAGTACGCTTACCGCCATCAAAATAATCCCGGTTGAGGGTTTGGCGATATTGATCGGCGTTGACAGGTTTATGTCAGAAGCGCGGGCTATTACCAACGTGATAGGTAATGGCGTGGCTACTATTGTGATTGCGAAGAGTGAGGGGGAGTTCAGGGAGTAATTTCGGATTTGAGATTTTCGATTTCGGATTTTTGTCCGAACCGGAATTTGACGGATTTTTTTGGAGGGCCTGGATTTTTGTCTGAACTCGAATTAAACGAATTATTGGAATTTATTGAATTTGCTGAGCATTCCGGCAAATCATAAATTCCGGTTCAGACAAATATTCTGTTAATTCTTAAATTTTGAAAATTCTGATTCTGACAACTGCGTTAGGGATAGTAGCGGATACCGGCCTGTGATTAAAGCCTGTGTAGTATGAGCGTATAGCCCGGCCGGAGGTAACGCCCTTGTTATCGGTTTGCAGTAGGTAGTTTTCAGCAGGCAGTTTCTTCTTTAGGTTACAGAATAAACACGCTTTATCACAAGAAAATGCAACCTCCTAAATATACATTTTCCTGTAGACCCGCCTAACGATATAATAACCAGGTATCCACCAAAGTCACTTTTGTGTTAACATATAAATTTAGATTACAATAAGGTTTGACATTCGGGCAAAAACTTTAGCTTTGCCGTACTAAAACGAAAAAACCAATGAGTGTACTCGTAAATAAAGATTCAAAAGTTATTGTACAAGGTTTCACCGGTAAAGAGGGTTCATACCATGCCGAGCAAATGATTGCTTACGGAACTCAGTTAGTTGGTGGTGTTACACCAGGTAAAGGTGGCCAAAGCCATTTAGACAGGCCGGTATTTAACACAGTTAAAGATGCTGTAGTTGCAACCGGTGCTGATGTATCCATCATTTTTGTACCTCCTGCTTTTGGCGCTGATGCCATTATGGAAGCCGCCGAAGCCGGCATTAAGGTTATTGTTTGTATTACCGAAGGTATCCCTACAAAGGATATGATTGCGGTTAAAGAATATTTATCAGATAAGGATGCTCGCCTGATTGGCCCTAACTGCCCGGGTATCATCACTGCTGATGAAAGCAAAATTGGTATCATGCCAGGCTTTATCTTCAAAAAAGGTAACGTTGGTGTGGTTTCAAAATCAGGTACTTTAACTTACGAAGCGGTTGACCAGGTGGTTAAAGCCGGTTTGGGTATCACTACAGCTATCGGTATCGGTGGCGACCCTATCATTGGTACACCAACCAAAGAAGCTGTTGAATTATTAATGAACGATCCGGATACTCATGGTATCATCATGATTGGCGAAATTGGCGGTAACATGGAAGCTGATGCTGCCCGCTGGATCAAAGCAAACAGTACTAAACCGGTTGTAGGTTTCATCGCAGGCCAAACAGCGCCTCCGGGCCGCCGTATGGGCCACGCAGGTGCTATCGTAGGTGGTGCAGATGATACCGCTGCTGCTAAAATGAAGATCATGGCCGAGTGCGGTATCCGCGTGGTTGAGTCGCCAGCTGAAATTGGCGCTGCCATGGCAGAAGAATTGGCTAAGTTAGCTTAAAGCTTAAGGCGGAAAGCCGAAAGCTTTTTAATATTGAGAAATCCCGGTCATAGTTTGGCCGGGATTTTTTGTTTGAGGCCGTTATAGTATACCAACGGGTACGAGTGTAAAAACTATGTCATTGCGAGGAGGAGCGACGAAGCAATCGCATGCTATACAGAGCGACTCTGTCTCCGTGCGATTGCCACGCTTTCGCTCGCAATGACATATTTTTAGGAATGAGCTTCAAAAATCACGTTTTCTGTTTTTTCTTCTTCGCGGCCGGGAAAAGTACATTATTTAAGATCAACCTATAACCGGGAGAATTGGGGTGCAGTTTAAGATCTGTCGGTGGGTCGTTTACGGCGTGCTGGTAATCTTCAGGGTCATGGCCGCCGTAAAATGTCCATTGGCCTTTGCCGTATTCGCCGTGGATGTAGCGGGCTTCGTTGGCGGTTTTCATTTCGCCCATGATGGTAACGCCGGGCTTAAGCATACTTTTATTGTAGGCTGTGGTTAAGCCCATAAAGCCTTTAATCACTTTGTCATGATCTTGAGTAAGCATGCTGGGCACCACATCCCATTTGGCCGAAAAATCAAACAACGTAAAGAAATCACGTGTACGGTCGACCTGACGGGTGGTGGTAACATCAATATTGCTGAATGAATGCGAAATGGGGTTCATATCCAGCGTGAAATTCTGAAAAGCGAAAGTCTGACTGAAGTCGAGTTTAGATTGTGCGTCCTGGTCGGCGGCATCACCGTCAAACATACGTTCGCAGATATCGGTATTTGCGGCTGATAGTGCGATATCAAAAGTATCGGTACCCGAACACATGGCAAACAGGAAGCCGCCGCCTGCGCAAAAGTCGCGGATGTTTTGAGCTACAGCCAGTTTCATTTTTGATACTTTGCTGAAGCCCAGTTTATGGGCCATGGCCTCCTGGATCTTGATATCGTCGGTATACCATTGCGCGTAACGGAAAGCACCGTAAAACTTGCTGTACTGGCCGGTAAAATCTTCATGGTGCAGGTGCAGCCAATCATACTTGGGCAGTTCGCCGTGGATCACTTCTTCGTCGTAAACCAGGTCGTACGGAATTTCGGCGTATTTCAAAACCAGGGTAACGGCATCATCCCAGGGTAGTTTGTTTTTAGGCGAATAAACCGCCATTCGCGGTGCTTTCTCCAGTTTAACCAAATCCATATTTACTGAAGGGTCGCTTACTTCGGTTATGATTTCATTGGCTTTGGCATCGGCAATAACTTCATAGCTTACCCCGCGGATTTTGCATTCCTCTTCAACTTTGGGCCCGTATTTCATCATAAAACTCCCGCCGCGATAGTTGAGCAGCCAGTCGACCTCCTCGCCGTTTTTGAGCACCCAGAAAGCGATTCCGTATGATTTGAGATGGTCTTTTTGCTCATCATCCATCGGGATCAATATAGATGCGGCCTTTGCTGTTAAAGGTAAAAGGTAAAAGGCGAAAGGTAAAAGGAATTTCAGCTTTACAAGTAAAAGACGCAATGTAAGAGCTGAAAAGTTATTGCCTGATGATTTATTCACAATCCTTGTTGATTTATTATTGCCGGGTTATCAAATGTAACGAATAAACGGCTAATGTATTTTAACCATTTTTAACACATCAAGGCTTCGGGCATCGGCTATGTTGTTTTAGTTTTATAGCGGCATTAACCCTGGCCTTAAATGAGTTTATCTGTTATTATCAGAAATGTTTTCCTTGCAGTTGTCGTGTCGATCTCCTGCTTATCTGCAAAGGCCCAAAGCGGTAATCCGGGAATGCGCCTTAATCGCGATGTCTTAATTAAAAAGCTTATGCAGGCTGATAGCAGTCTTGTTTTTAAACGCGATACGGATATTAGTTTGCTACCTAATTATGTTGCTATTGATGCCAACGGGAGCCAGGCGCAATTAATTGGCAAGCCCGATGAACTGATGATAGCTAAGTGGACTTACGTTTTTACTGCTGATGAAAAAGTAAACCTCGTCGAGCTGCAGAAACTGGCCTGGTTTGCCAATACGCTGGGCGAACAGGAAGGGCTCGACTGGTTTTTTGCCCAGCTGGCCGAATTGGGAAAGGATTACAAAAAGCCAATTTCAGAGATCAGGATGTTTGATTCAAAACGGAAGGGAGAGATCACGTATTCGCCCAAAGAAAAGATCTTTTCCATGACGTTTACGCCCTGGTAAGTTACGAGGCATCACCCATGCATGCGCCGTAGGTGCTATCTATTCGCCCAAAGAGAAAACCTTTTGCATGATGTTTACGCCTTGATAAGTTATGGAGTATCACCTGTAATGCGCCGTAGGCGCTACCTGTTTGTAGGACATTATATTTAAGAATCATTTGCGCCGTTAGGTGCTACCCAATATGCGCGTTATAAAGGGGGGTAGCACCTAACGGTGCACAAACTACTAATAATTTATTTGCTACAAACAGGTATCCCCTACGGGGAATTAGCTACTGGCCACAGGTACATGCAATAGCCTTACTTTCATTAACCTTTCGCCTTTAACCTTTCAGTTTTAACCTTTTTCTTTAATCCTCAATTTTATTACCTTTGCCAACTGTTTTCTAAAAAAACAAAAAAATGAGCAAAGCAATAATCAAAACCGAAAAAGGCGACATGACCGTAGAATTTTACGATCAGGATGCCCCTAATACCGTTGCTAACTTCAAAAAATTAGCAAAATCAAACTTTTATGATAACGTGATCTTTCACCGTGTTATCCCTAATTTTGTGATTCAGGGTGGCGACCCAACCGGTACCGGTGCGGGTGGCCCTGGCTACAAAATTGATTGCGAGCTTACCGGCAACAACCAATACCATGACCGTGGCGTGCTTTCAATGGCTCATGCTGGCCGCAACACAGGTGGTTCGCAGTTTTTCATTTGCCACAGCCGCGATAACACTGCTCACCTTGACCGTAACCACACCGTTTTTGGTAAAGTAATTGAAAACGTTGAGGTAGTTGACGCTATTCGCCAGGGAGATAAGATTTTAACCATCGAAGTTATAGAGGACTAAGTGAATAGTTGACAGGGCGGATGATTTAGCTGTTATTAAGGTAAATCATCCGCTTCGTCAATCCGACTAATAAGAAATATATGAATTTACAGGGAATTGTATCAGTATCAGGAAAACCAGGTTTATGGAAAGCTTTGGCGCAAAACAAAACCGGTTATGTGCTGGAAAGTTTAGACGCGCAAAAAACAAAGCTGATAGCCAACCTTTCTACAGCTAAATTAGCTGCCTTAAGCGAGATCACTATTTTTGGCGTTGAAGATGATATCAGGTTAACTGATGTACTTGAGCGCATGAAATCAGCATCAAACGTACCTGATGTTAAAGCCGATGGTAAAGCATTGCGTACCTTCTTTTACGAAGTAGCACCAGATCATGATGAAGAGAAAGTTTACTCATCTGATATTAAAAAGGTAATAGCCTGGTTCCAGATATTAAAACCGCTTCCAATTTTTGAAGAGGCCGATCCAACCCAAGCGCCTGCTCCCGTTGCAGAAGAGCCGGTTACCGAAACAGTAGCTGCTGAACCGGAAGCCGAGCCTGCTGCTCCAAAAGCAAAAGCTAAAAAAGCCACAAAAAAAGCCGAATAATCGGCTTTTTTTATTTTATAGTAAATCCCTTCTTTTACTCTGTATCGGTATAAGCATCACCGCCAATAAATATCATGGTATTGGTTGGGTGCGCGGGTGAACCTGTAGCCCCAAAGGCGAATGATTTTTTGATCACCTTGCTACCGTAATTGAGTTCGATCGTATTACCGTAAACTTTATAGGTACCGCCTTTAAATCCTGTTTTTTTCCAGGCAGTAGCACCCGGCGTCATAACGCCGCCATTTGATCCTTCGGCAAAATGGGTATCGTCAATAAAGCTTATCTTTTTTATCACGAGTGCATTGGTACCATTGCCATAATCGCCGCCACTTACTTTTTCATAGCCTTTTTTTAGTTTAACGGAGCCCGTGTACGCATATGCCGGGAACCAGTTGCCTGCACCTAATTTATAATCGTGGCTTTTACCCTCATTGTTGGTAAGGAGAAATGTTGCACCGTTTTTTTTCCAGGTTCCCCAGGCTTTCGGGCGACTGCTTTTGGATGCTGCTACATCCAGCGTTTCAAGAGGTTCATCGCCTATATCAAAATATTCGCCGTTTTTAAATAATACAACAGGTTCAAAGGCTATGGCGGCAGGATAACCGCTTACCGCCCTGAAATACCATCCTTCAACAGCAGGAGCAACGGTTGTTGATTTGTGATTGGCGCCTCCGTTTTTTGGATTAACGGCGGCGCTTAAATGTAATGTGAAGCTTGAAATAGCGAGGCAAATTGCCAGGTGTTTAACTTTCATGTCATTTAATGTTTTGGTTAACTGTATTAGTTAACTCCAACATTAATGATTGGTTTGCAGTAACTTGATTAAGCTTTTGTTAAAAACTACGCATCCTGGGCATCATAGACAATTACCTTTTCCCAAAGGTGACTGCAGTTTTTGATAAACTCCAGGTGGATGGGGTGCGTTTGATAAGTTGCCTGCCCGGCCAGGTCGCTGAAAAACATCAGTTCGGATACCGCCCATGAATTATCAACCACATCGCGTTTTTCGGTACTGGCCACAATGCCAACACGTAGCTTGCGTACGGTTTCAATTTTAGCAAGGGTTTTTACACCTGCCACCAGTTTATCACGGTCTTCAACCGACCCTGGGTTTTTAAGCCAGAAAAATACGTGGTGAACTATTGGCCACTCTTCTTTTTGCTCTTTCAGGGATATTGCCGATGCGGTAACTGTTCCGGCTGCGAGTGCCGCTGTTGTGGTTATGAATTTTCTTCTGGTTGATTTCATAAGAGGTTAAATAATCGCCTTTAAGGTAGCAAGAATTATTAAATAAACATTTGTAAGTTGTTTTGGACAGTACCTTAGTTTTTGAAATTTAGCTTTCGCTCGTTACCCCGACACCGTAAAGTATCGCGGCTTCAAGTACGTTCAGGTTAATATCTTTCAGCGCTTTAAACTTAATACAATATCCGGTTACGCTGGCCTTACCTATTTCTTTTCCGTAGGTTTGGGATAAATGGGTCTTGTCCTTAATCCCCAAAACATAAACAGATATCCCGGTTGTGTTTGCGCTGATGCCAATTTGATAAAACTCTTTAGTTGTACCGTCGGCATATTTTATGGTGTATGATCCGTACCCGATATTGGGGTTACTAACAACTTTATTTTCGCTGTCCCTGCCGTCTAAAAACCATAATTTGCAGCCTGGCAGTAGCTCCAATATGCGCATGTGTAAAGTTTGCATGTCAGTATGTTTTGGTTCGGGCTGACCGGCGATATACGCTTTGATTTGTTCTTGAACGTTCATGCTAAATTTCCTTTAGTTCATCGTTTTTATTTTAAACCAGGGTATTACTCCTCTCAATCAGAATACATCCAAAACATAAAGCAGCCCAATAATGGGTATTACATTTAAAAATATCATAAGACCGATATTTTGATCCTCCTTTTCTCTTTTTGCGTAGCGTGGAAGAAATATGAGGAAAGCGATGTAGTAAAAAAATGGAAGAAGAAAAATTGTAAAGAGCAGTTTCCCGGCCGGGCCTATAAGCTGGCCCCATCCTAATATAACCGGCCATGCTACCATTCCCGCTATTTCAAGAATGGTGATAAAAGAAAGTACTTTTAAAGTTTTGGCTTTGCTCATTTCCAGGTAATAGTTTTACCATAAAAATAAGAAAATCAGGGATTTTAAGAAAAATTTTCCATGTCATTTCGAACCGTCGGGCAAAACGGTAGGAGTGAGGAGAAATCTTATGCGGCTTGATAACGCTTGCAAAGCGTATAAGATTTCTCCTTCGCTACATCGCACAATCCGCGGCTGTGCTCTATCGAAATGACATTACTTTTAACTCGAAACGAAAAGCGTTACAAACACTCCGGCTGTTTGCACTCCTCTTCTGAAAATTCGGGTTCAAAGGTGCTATGGCTGATATCCAGATGCTCCAGCCGGTGACGCAAATCGTGTTTGATATTATCAAAATCGGCCATGGACTCGGGTTTGATCACCAAGTGGGCTGTAAGCGCGTTTTCGGTAGTGCTGAGTGCCCAAACATGCATGTGGTGTACATCAACTACGCCTTTAGCTTTTTTAAGCTCAGTTTTGATCTTATCCAAGTCCATTTCGGCAGGTACACCGTCCATTTCCAAACGCAGACTGGCAATAAGCAGGCTCCAGGTGCCGCGCAATATCACAATACCTATTATAAGGCTCACCACGCTATCAATCCAGTAGAGTTTGGTAAAGTATATGATAAGACCTGATATCACCACACCTAAGGACACAATGGCATCAACAGCCATGTGCAAATAAGCACCTTTAATGTTGAGATCGGTATCTTTATCTTTTACAAACAACCATGCTGTAAAGGCATTAATGGCAATACCAATAAAGGCAACCCAGGCCATTGTTCCGCCTGATACCACTTCGGGGTTCATGAAACGGATAACAGCTTCATAAATAATAAAACCAACGGCAACAAACAATATCACAGCATTGAAAAAGGATACAATGATGGTTGACCGTTTATAACCGTACGTGTATTTACTGTTAGCGCTTACTTTGGTAAGTTTAAAAGCAAGCAGGGCCAGCGCAAGCGAAGCTACATCGCTCAGGTTATGGCCGGCATCGGTTAACAGGGATAGCGAATGTGTAATAAAGCCTGTAATAGCCTCAACCACCACAAACACCGAGTTGAGCACAATACCCCAAATAAAAGCCGAGTTTAAATGATCGAGTTTAGGGGCGTGATCATGGTGATGGTGCCCATGCCCGTGCGAATGTGAGTGTGAATGATCGTGACCTGCTGACATTTAGCAAAGGTAGATAAAATGTGCAGATGTGCAGATTTTAGATGTGCAGATTCATTTGTTGTTCATGTTTTGAACCTTGATTAACTTGATTTTAGGATTGCATGAAGCGATTTTACGTATAAATCATCAAGGCAATCCTAAAATCCTAAAAATCATGGTTCGGGTCACTCATGATGATAGGGCTCCCCCTTCATAATGGTATATGCCCTATACAGCTGCTCCACAAAAAACAGGCGTACCATCTGGTGCGAAAATGTCATGCGCGAAAGGGAGATCTTGTCGTTAGCCCGTTGGTAAACGGAATTATCGAAGCCGTAAGGGCCGCCGATGATGAATATCAGATTGGCCGATGTGGTAACTTCCTTTTTGTTGATATAAGCTGCAAACTGGGTTGAGGTAAACTCTGCGCCTTTTTCATCCATCAGGATCACGAAATCAAGCGGAGTGATTTTTTTGAGGATCAGCTCAGCTTCTTTAGCTTTTTGCTGTTCGGGACTGAGGGCTTTGGTATTCTTTAATTCGGGAATTTCGGCAAGTTCCAGTTTGGTATAATGTTTTAGCCGTTTTACATATTTATCTATGCCTTCTTTAAGGTAGGCATCCTCAGTTTTGCCAACGGTAAGGAACGTGATCTTCATATCTGCAACAAATAAACGTTTATTTAAAATATATGTGTTTATTTTGGTTGAATTTATCTGCAAATGGAACAAACAATTATCACAGATTATACCCAAAGGGCAAACCTCGCCGCGGCCGAAGCCGCTAACTATAAAAGTCTTGCCAATAGCTACTCACTGATGCGGTTGGGTATATTCGCTATGGTGGCTTTAACAATTGCCGTCGCTATCCACTACGACAATTTCAGCATCATAGCTGTAGCCTTTGTGTTACTGGTTTTTGCTTTTGCCTGGCTGGTATCGCGCCAGAGCGCTTTTGAAAAACAGAAACAGTATTATGATGACCTGCAGCAGGTAAATGAAAATGAGATTGGCAGTATCCAGTCATACAGCAATATTTACAACGATGGTGCCCGTTATGCCAACGACAAACATTTTTATACGTCCGATCTGGATATCTACGGTAACGCATCGTTATACCAGCTTATTAATCGTACAGCTACTACGCCGGGTAACAATAAACTGGCGGGCTGGCTTAATGCCCCGGCAAGCAAGCAAATTGTATTACAACGGCAGGAAGCTGTTAAGGAAATAGCAGCTAAAAACAGTTGGAAACTCGACCTGCAAACACGTCTTGTTTTCGCCATAAAGCAGGATATTAATCAACTTAAAAACCTGTTTAAATATTTACATATTCCCCTGGACATGCCTGGCGAAAAGTGGCTTGCCGCTTATACCAAAATAGCGCCTTATCTTTTTACAGCGTTGTTGATAGCTGCTTATTTCTATTCACCGGCAAAGCTTGTGGCAACGGCAATCGGTCTGTTTAATATGGGCGTGGTATTTTCAAAAGCAGCCTATATTCGTAAGGCCGATTTGATTGCGGGTAAAATAGGGGATACTTTATCTAATTATGCCGATGTGTTTAAATGTATTGAAGATCAGCAATGGCAGGCAGGTTATAACGACTCTTTGGCCAAACAATTAAAAAATGATAAAACATCGGCCCGGATAAAAGAACTGGGCCAACTGATCAATAAGCTTAATTATCACCTTAACCTTATAGTTGGCTTTGTACTCAACCTGTTTTTTCTGTGGGATATCCGCCAGATCATTGCTATTGAAAACTGGAAACGCCAAAATCAGGACAGCCTCGAAGCCGCTTTTGATGTAATTGCCGAATTTGAATCGCTCCTGAGCCTTGCCGGCTTGGCTGTTAACTACCCGGAGTGGAGTTTTCCTGTAATTGATGACAGGGCCGGTTATACCCTCACTGCCCAGGCCATAGCCCATCCGCTTATTGACGTTGCTAAGCGTATCGAGAACGACTACGAGTTGGATAACACTTTTAAGGTGGATATCATCACCGGATCAAACATGGCCGGTAAGAGCACTTTTTTGCGTACAGTAGGCATTAATACCGTGCTGGCCTTAAGCGGTGCGCCGGTATGCGCCAAAAGTATGCAGGTTTCGGTGATCACCATGATCAGTTACATGCGGATCAAAGATTCGCTCAATGAAAGTACTTCAACCTTTAAGGCAGAACTCGACCGCCTGCAGATGCTGTTAGGTGCTGTTGAAAGTGAGCCTAAAGTGTTTTTCCTGATTGACGAAATGCTACGTGGTACTAACTCGGTTGATAAATACCTTGGCTCGAAAGCGGTTATAGAACAGCTGATCCGTAAAAACGCGGTAGGTATGGTTGCCACCCATGATTTGCAGATAGCCCAGCTGGAAACTAAATACCCTGACTATGTTCGTAACTTTTATTTCGATATCCAGGTAGTGAACGGCGAAATGCTGTTTGATTACAAGATCAAACACGGCGAATGCAAAACTTTCAATGCCTCGTTATTGCTTAAACAAATAGGGATTGAGGTGGATGCGGAGTAGTCAGAAGCGGAATTTTGTCTGAACTCGAATCAAACGAATTTTAGGAATTTATCGAATTTTAAAATTCTGTCAATTCATTGAATTCAACAAATTCGAGTTCAGACAAAGCTCCCATTCAGAAAAAAAACCGGAAGCATGTACGCTTCCGGCTTTTCTATTTTTCTTGATTCTTTATTCTAACAGTCTTGACTCTTGAAGCTTACCTGCCTCCCGGGCCACCCTGACCACCGGCCTGATCGCCTTGTTTTTGGTCGTCGTTGTTAACGCCTTTTTTCTGCTGATTAGGATTGCTGAAGCTTAACTTACCAAAGCTATAGCTAAACGTGATACCGAATGAACGGAATGGGAATGCTGTTGAGCTGGTTTGTGTAAAGCCAGGGCTGTTGATATTTTGATCAAAGTGTTTATCCCTTGCAAATGGCTGTACGGTGTTGAAGCCGATAGCCAGTTTTTTATCCAAAAACTGTTTTTTGACACCGAATGCATAGATGCCAAACGATGGGTTGGTACCCTGAATGGTCCTGCGTGATGAGTTGGTGAAACCAAACAACTCGGCAAGGAAGTTATGCGGGAACTGGTACGATGCACTGCCGAAAGCAGAATATTGCAGGTATGTGCCAGTTGCCGATGAGTTTGAAATAAACACGCCTTGCGGACTTGGGCTGTAAGTAAACGCGTTAATGCTTGCGCGGATAGTTAACGGTTTAACAGGGTTTATTGAACCAAAGAAGCTTGCGCCAATTGAATTGTTTATACCAATGTTTGAATACGTGGTACGTGTTGCAATAACCGGTTTACCGTTAATGGTATCGGTAATTGGTTGTGCTATACCTTCAATAAGGCCGCTGGTATGTTTGTAATAAACCGAGAAGTTAAGCACCGATGATTTGACGAATGTATTGTAGTTCAATTCAACAGTTTGTGAAATCTCAGGTTGCAGGTTAGGGTTACCTACAGTTTGGTTTTGTACGTTGCTACGGTTAATGAAGGGGTTCAAAAACTGTAAGCTTGGACGCTGAATACGTTTGCTGTATGACAACTTAATGGTGTTTGAGCCAAACTGTTTCTGCAATGTTAAGCTTGGGATATAAGTTGTATAGCTTGCAGTAAATGGCTGCAGTGTCTGGAAACCAGAGCTACCTTCTTCCTGGAAAGGATTTTGCGGGTCGCCTTTGATCCTGGTGTTTTCAATACGGCCACCAACTAAAATGGAATAGCTTTTAGGCAAAGTAAATGTTAACACAGAGTAGCCCGCGTATACGTTCTGGTTGTAATCGTACAGGTTTGAGTTTAGTGCGTCCCTAACCGGGTTATTGCCATCTGCATCGGTATTAAATATATCGTAGTTACTATTGATGCGGCGTTGGATAGTTTTAGCACCGGCTTCAATTTTTAACACTTTATTTACCGGTAAGGTATAATCTGCCTGACCGGTGTACTCATTGTTTTTACCATTGTTATCACCAACCTGGCTTGGGTTTACCGCGGTAAACAAGCTGGTATAATCGGTTGTGATATCGCTATGGCTCCACTGACCAGAAACTACCAATTCATGGCCTTCTTTCTTGAATTTGTGGGTATAATCGATATTCCAGTCAAAGCCACCAAAATGGTTATGTGAGGTAGTTCTGCCGATATAATCTAATGAACTGCCATTCAGTGTACGGTTGTAATCGCCACCTCCATTGGTGTTAAAACCACCATCGTTTAACCTGAAAGTACTGTTGATGCTGTTAAACGCGTTAAACTCGTAACCCGCAGTAACCGAACCTATAGCGCCATGCCTTTTAATTTTGCTTGATGTACTATTGTGGTTATGCAGCTCAACAGCCGGATCGCTGCCGCTTGCAGGTGTGCTGATCACCTGGTCGAAAGTGGTCAACGAGGTTTGCGGCCACGTTAAGTTACCACCGGCGTTGATACCTAAGCTGAAACGGTTTTTGTTGTAGTTAACATTAACGTTGCCGTTATTTTGACGGGTACCTACACCACCGCTTACCGAACCGCTAAAGCCGGATACATTTTTTTGTTTGGTGATGATATTGATGATACCGCCCGAACCTTCAGCATCGTATTTTGCAGACGGAGAAGTTACAACCTCGATGCTTTTGATCTGATCGGCTGGAATAGTTTTCAACACATCAGATAAGCTTGCCGATGTAGCGCCGGAAGGCTTACCGTTTATTAATACTTTAATGTTCTGGTCTCCGCGGATAGATACGTTACCGTTAATGTCAACGTTTACCAACGGCACTTTCTGTAACACGTCGGTAGCGTTACCGCCGGCTGCTGTAAGGTCTTTTTCGGCGTTGTAAACTATTTTGTCAATCTTATTTTCAATCAGGGCAGCCTGACCAACTACCGCAACTTCTTTCAGCGCGTGAGCTCCCGGCGAAATAAATATCTGGCCCAGTTTATTATCTGGTTTTGAGGCGGTAGTAGTAACCGGCTCAATAAATTTAGTTGGATAACCAATAAATGAAACTGCCAGTTTGTAGGTGCCTGCCTTTACATTATCCAGTTTAAAGTTTCCTTTTTCATCAGTTAAAACACCGGTTATCGGCGATTTCCCGCCCACACGGTATAAGCCCACCGTGGCATAATCCAATGGTTTTTTGGTAAGTGAGTCAATCACCGTACCAGATATCCTGCCCGTTACCGAAGGGCCTCCACCTCCAACTCCAAACTGAGCCTGGGCCGATAACGCAAAGCAGAATAATGCAATAAGTATGTAAAAACGTTTCATTTAGTGTTATTTTGGTAATTGGAGGCGAAAATACCTTAAATGTTACACGCTGAATTTTTATTTTTTTACAAATAGTGCATTTGTAATGTATAAGTTACACTAACATGATATAAACCGTAGATTTTACAATGAGCGTTTAAACTGGTGTTTACAATCGGCTGACAAAAGGGGGGGGGAATGGAGGGAGAATTAACGATGTCATTGAGGATATAAGAAGGAAATATCAAAAAACGTCATTGCGAGGCACGAAGCAATCGCGAACTCTACAGGGCGGACCTGCTGCTCGGGGATTGCTTCGTTCCTCGCAATGACGGGGGATAACATAGAGTTATTCCGTAGTTACCCTCAAGTTTAAAGTATCGGCCTGCATGGCGGTAAAAATGCCCAGACCGTTAACAACATTTGTTGGGGTGTTTACCAGGTTTTGCGAGCTGCCACGGGTGTTACTGGTTAGCACATTAATGTATTCATCATTTACCCTCAGCAATATCACTTTATAATGGCCGTAGTATTTGAAGGTGGTTTGCGTGATATTGTAAATCGAAGCACGTTCGGTGTTAATCTCAAAGCTCGGCGTTCTGTTACTCCTTACGGCTATGATCTCGAAGGGATTGCTATCAATATTCTTGAAAAGCAGCATATGCTGTAACGAATCGGGGTTTGTCCAGGTAACAGTTGCCCGCACTTTATCATTATAAGCCTGATCAAGCGCGTTAGGTTCGTGGAATACACTGTCGGTTAGTTTAAAACCGGCGGGCTTGCCCGGCATAATTGTCGACGCGCTTACACTAATGTTGTTGTAGGTAAACTGCATAGTATATATTTTGTTAGCGGCTATAAAAGTAGTATCGCTGTAAGTGTAAGTACCATTGGCGCCCTCGGTAAGTTTAACGGTTTGCGCACCATTACTCACGTTTATGGTTAAGCCGGTAATGGCAGCCCCGTAAGTAGCTGTATCGGTAAGGTCCTTTTGCTGATACACTTTTAATGATAACGGCTGACCGGCAACAAGGTAGGCTTCAACAACCGGCTTGTTCACCGCGTTTACGTCAGATGAATTTTTTTTGCAGGCCGATGCCATCATGAGGCAGGCGGCTACTAATGCAAGATATGTATATCGAATGTATGTTTTTATTTCCATCTTAAGCTTAATGTAACGTTAGGGGTGAAGCCGAGGTAGTTAACATCGGTGGTAATAACCTGGTTGTTTTGCATCTGGTATTCGCGGTACCAGGTGTTTACGTGGTTGTAAACGTTGAAGAGCGACAAACCAATCGAACCGATTTTATGCCCGTCTATTTTCAGCAGATCATACGATACCGACATATCCAGGCGGTGATAGGCCGGCAAGCGTTCGGCATTTTTATCGCTGATGTTGAGGTAAGTAATGCTGTTGCCATCAACTGTTTTAATGCTATAGCTGGATAGGGGAGCTGTATAAGGGTGACCGGTACTGAACAGGAATGTTGCCGCAAAGTTCCAGCGTTCGTAGTGGTACATGTTGATAGATTTAAACTCGTGACGAACATCCTGATCTGCATCATAGTAATAATTGCCAAAAGCCGAGAATTTGTTCTGGGCCTGGGCAAGGGTATAGCTGATCCAGCCGGTATAGCGCCCCATCTTTTTCTGCACCAGAAACTCAACGCCTTTAGCCCGGCCGGTTCCTTCATAAAAGTTTTCGGTAACGGTTTGTGTTTGATTTTGGTTAGCCTCCATCCTGAAGCCGCCGCCTGTAGGTTGCGTTTGCCTTACGGTGTACTGGGTAAGGCCGCTAAGTGTTTTGTAATACCCCTCAACGCTAAATAAAAGCTCATCAGTTTCATAACTGGTGCCCAATATAAAATGCCTTGACATACCAACCGGAATATTGCTGTTGTTGGATAATACCCAGAAATTGCGGTTCCCGGCCAAAATATCCTCACGGATCACCTGGTTTTCAAACTGGTAAAACTGCCCGGTTGCACCTTTGATGGTAAGGCGGTCGTTAACACTATAACTTGCCGACAACCGTGGTTCAAAATAAGGCTTGGATGTAGGGCCGAAATAGGAAGTACGCAAGCCCGGCTGAATATGGAATTTACTGTTTGGATCGATAGCCAACTCGGTATAAAAACCGGCCAGCACCGCGTTATTATGCTGGTTAATGAGTTTGCTGGTATCGTTTTGTGTATACTCGTAATCTATCTTTTTGTAAGACACAAAACCACCGAAAAGCAGTTTGTATTTGTTGCTGGCTGTCCATTCCCATTCAGATTTATAGCCCACATCCTTCAGGTTGTTGGTTTCCAGGGTACCGTTGCTTAGGGTGTGCGAGATGCCGTTGGTGTCGATCTGAGCAAAGCCCGAAGTGCTGCGGTTCCTGTCGTTAAAATAAGATGAGTAGGTAATGTAGTTGTTGGAGTATAGTTTTTTACTCCACTGCCTGAACCATTTGATGCTACTGCCCAGGTTGCCGTACTTGGTATAATCGGTAATGTTAATGCCACTGCCGCCCGATGACAGGAAAGATGGCAGACCCAACTGCCTGCTATTATCCGTTTTATCGGTACCGGTGTACAAGCTCCATGATACCTTATCTTTTTGACTGATACTGTAGGTGTATTTAGCGTCAAAATCATAAAAGTAAGAGCTTGGAGTGATCTGGTTGGCGAAACCTCCACCGCCGAAACCACCCCGGCCGCCACCACCACCGGGACCGCCACCCTGGGTAGTTGATGTTTGATTAAACTGGTTAAAAATCTTGTTATAAAACGGCCCCTGGTATGAACGTCTAACGGCTAACAGCAAGGTTGACTTATCTGACAGCGGGGTTTCGAGGTAACCGCTGGCGCTGAGCAAACTCAAATCGGTACCTATGTTGGTTTCGTTCTTGTTGCCTTCCTTGCCGTTAAGTTCGGTAACGCTTGAAAGTCTGCCGCCATATTTGGCCGTAAAGCCTCCTTTGTATAATTGCACATCTTTAATGGCGCTGGCGTTAAAAGCGCTGAAGAAACCATAAAGGTGATCGACCTGGTAAATGGTAAAGCCATCCAGTACCACCAAATTCTGATCGGGGGTACCGCCACGCACATAAGCGCCGGATGATGACTCGTTGGTACCTGCTACGCCGGGCATCAGTTGAAAGGCACGTAACACGTCCTTATCGCCCATAGTCGGCAGCTTATCCAGGTTGGCCGGCGAAAGCTGTAACACACCAACCTGCCTGCTATCGGTATTCATAACACCGCTTTTTTTACCGGTAATAGTAACCTCATTTAAGCTGTTAAGCGACGAATACAAACCACAGATCAGCGGCGAATTCAGCTTTTCACTGCTCAGCCTGAAATAATCTGTCTGGTAACCAGTGTACGATACCTCCACTACCGATGTATCCGAAGGTACCCTGAACATGGTGAAATAACCATCGGCATTGGTCATAACGTTGAGATCGGTGCCCCGAATCTTGACCGTGGCCGACGGGAGGGATTCGCCCGTTTGCTGGTCGATGACCCGCCCGTTAATACTGACCAGGAAATGTTTGGGTTTAACTTTAGGCGCTTCAATTTCTTTGGCTTTTACCGCGTTAGAAGCCTGGAGGGAAAGCTTGTTGAGTTTCTGCAATCTGGCCAGGTCGTCGGTGTTTTGGAGGATGTAGATGGTTCCGCTTGATTCTATCCAGTAATGGAGGTTGTTTTCATCGCAAACCTTGGCTATTACTTCTTTCAGTGGTTCTTCAAAAAAGTGTTCTACTACGTCCATCTCATGCAAAGGCTCCCGTTCAAATACGATACGGACCTTATAATCCATAGCCAGTGTATCAAAGAGCTGATCAAGCGGGCATGAAAAAAAATGATTGACTACAATTTTTTTTAGTTTTTGCTGCGTTTGCTGACCATGGGCCACCATACCGCAAAACACGAACGAGGTTATTAACAATAGGAAAAATTTCTTCATGTAGGGGTATATTTTCTTTCGATGCCGAAAATGCACCATGTTTTGAAGCACCTCAAATAAAATCGACCATGAGAGGCTTTGTGTCGACAAATTGGCCGGATGTGTGGCAGGGGTTTTTGAGTAGTTGCAGTGTTTAGTAGCAGTGGCAGGTTTTCGTGTGCTACCGGGTGGATTATTGTAGAAGGGTAAGAGATAGGAAAAAAAAATGTCATTGCGAGGAGGAACGACGAAGCAATCGCATGCTATACAGAGCGGCTTTGCTTCCGTGCGATTGCCACGCTTCGCTCGCAATGACTTGGTTTTTGGTATGGTTTTACACCTTCCCTATCATCGTCGCTGTCCGAAGTCTCTGACTTCGGATAATTATGCCTGTAGTCTGTGACTACAGGCTATTAAGGTGAAAAGATTATGATCTTAATAAACCTGTAGTTGCAAACTACAGGCATACAAGTTCGAGGTCGCAGACCTCAAACAGCACCACATGGTTTTTGTTATGGTTTTACACCTTCCCTATCATCCGGTTAATCACATCACGATAACCATCGCTTAATGGTATCTCAGTATTAATAAGCTTAATACGTGCGCGGCGCATTTGAGATACGTGGTCCAGATTTACAAGATATGATTTATGTACACGGAAAAACTGATCGGGAGGTAGTTGCAGCTCAATAGCCTTAAGGCTGATGCGCGACAGCACGGGCTTTTGCTGATTGATGAGGTGTACTTTGATATAATCTTTAAGGCCTTCAATGTATTCAACCTGGTCAAAATTGATTTTTACGAGGTTGTAATCGGCATGCAGAAAAAAGTAGTTTTTACTTGTGGGTTGCTGCGGCACATAACTGCGGCGAAGTTCGTACAGGTCAAGCGCTTTATGGCAGGCTTTCAAAAAGCGGTCTAAAGGCACTGGTTTTACCAGGTAATCAACCACGTCAAGCTCAAAGCCCTCTACCGCGAATTTCTCATAAGCGGTCACAAAAATCACCATAGGCTTATGCGTAAGGCTCCGGATAAGTTGTAACCCGTTAATGCCGGGCATATATATGTCGCTGAAAATAAGGTCTATTTGTTCTTTTTGCATAGCTATGATTGCCTCGCCTGCGTTACGGCACCGTGCTACTATCTGTATGGTGTTAACGTGCTTCAGGTTATCTTCTAGCAAGTCGAGCGCCAGCGGCTCATCATCAATTATTAAACATCGCATCATTTAAGTTCCAATTGCAGCATAACTATATATGCCTGCTCGTTTTTATTTATATATAAGTTATGTTTACCAGGATACAGCAGTTCCAGTCTGCGTTTAACATTGGCCAGGCCAATACCTGAGGCATTATCCTTATTGGTTTCGGTGGCATTGTATACATTCTGCACGCTGAAGCGCAGGTTTTTTTCATCGCTAAACAGTGTGATGGCGATAGCAGGCTTTTCAATATCCCCTGTGCCATGCTTAAAGGCGTTTTCCACAAATGGGATCAGCAGCATAGGTTCAATGGATTTTTCAGGGGCTTTGATATCTGAGCTGAAGCTGACTTTCACCTGATCGCGAAAACGGAGTTGCTGTAGTTCGATATAACTGCGGAGATAGTCTTCCTTCTGGCACAGCGTAACCTTTTCAGCATCGGTTACATAGAGCATATAGCGAAGTAACTTGGAAAGCTGAATAAGCGTAGGCTCAACTGCCGATGGGTTTAACCTTGAAAGGGCCACCGCGCTGTTGATCACATTAAAAATAAAATGCGGACTGATCTGTGACCGTAAAAAGGCCAGTTCAGATATCAGCGAAGCATTATCGATATCCTTTTTCTTGTTGATGGCCTTAAACTGATCGGCCAGGTAGTGGTATGCGAAGCTGCCGGCAGTGATGGACAATAGCGGAAAAATGACCAGGTAGGGGCCCTGCGGCCGGTGATGCTGGCCCATCCACGGAAAATGCGGCACTGGGAAAAAATGTCGTACTTCCATCAGTATCACATTAAACACTACAAATGAAGCTATCAGCGCGAAGAAATATAGCCAGATATTGCTTTTTAAGATTTTTGGGATGAGAACAAACGCATTAAGATAAAACTCAGCGGCAAGTACAAAATTAAAGCTGATGATATGGCCCAGAGAAAACGCCGGCTGTGGAAAACCACGCATATCTGGTCTGGAAATGATGGGCGTAAAAATAATCAGCGCCCAAAACAGCAGATGGATACAAATTTCGATGATCAACGCCGGTTTTATCCTTTTAAACATATGATGCTAAGGTAGCCCCATTTTAAACCCACATTCAATGTAATAGACGAGGAGGCAAAATGTGCCGACGAAAGTACAGTATCTGTTGCGTGGGAACCTAATTTTGGGCATGCTTTAAGGCATATTTAACATCTATTAACATTTGAAGCCAGTTGGTTGAAAACAAGCACGTTTGCAGTATAAAAGCAGCCACATTTTCCGTTAAATTTGTTCATCAATTAATTACCTATGTCAATAACAAAACCTATTCTCCGGATTTTTGATTACGATAAGGCCATTGAGTTTTATATTACCTGGCTTGGCTTTAAAACCGATTGGGAGCACAAGCCCGAAGGTGTGCCGGTATACATCCAGATTTCCCTGCGTGATGTGGTACTTTACCTGTCCGAACATCATGGCGATGCAAGTCCGGGAAGCCACGTAGCCATCGATGATTTTACCGAGCTAAGGGATTACCACGCGCACCTCATCGCCAAAAAATACAAATACAATCGCCCCGGTTTGGAAGTACCCGAATGGAACGATAAGGCAATCATGATGACAGTTCATGATCCGTTTGGTAACAGGTTAACATTTAGCGAGGAATTAAAGGGATAAGATAAAGGCCACCAAAAGTAAAGGCCCGGAATAAGTTTAGTTTATTTCGGGCCTTTATGATATTGAGGGGTTTTGATTAATTATAAAATGTCCACGATACGCCAAACTTCAGGATAGCGTCCTGTTGAGGATAGCGGTTAACCGTGTAATAACCCTTGCTCCAGGCGCGCTGATTAATATAATCATAAGCAAGAAAGAGGTTGGTACGCTGTAGGGTAGCCTTAAAGTAAACACCAAATATAGGATACGACGAGAAGGTTACGTTAGCTCCGTTATAAAACTGGCCTAAGCCGGGTGCATATGAAGGTGCAACGTATTCTGTATTATACCTGCCGTTTAAGCCAAAGCTGGCATGAAGTACGTTAAGTAAAACCTTGTTAATGTACAGGTTGCTGTAGGCGTAAACTTCGGGTGTGCGAAGCGTGTTTTGATAATCGGTTTTTTGGTATACCACATAGTTATCAAAATGCAGGCTCCGGTAACTGAAGTTTTTACCCAGACTTATTTTTAGTAGGTTAATGGAGCTGTTAAGCTGTGCCGGGCGCACGTCACTACCACCATTTGGTGCCGTGAAATACAGGTAATTGCTAATTAAAAAGTATTCGGCCTTTAAATCAATCTGCAAGGCATCGTTAATGTAGTTGAACGACGCGCTGGTAGTTTTTTGATTGCTGAAATCGTTATGGAAAATATAATGGTTGGAGATCCAGTTATTATATACCAACGGCGGCGAACTGTTTTGCGAGTAAGCCTCTAAAATGATCTTTCCGGTTTTATTACCGCCTGCCAGGGTGAGTTTGGCATCATAAAGGTAATTGCCAAAATCGCGGCCCTGTGCTATTTGCCTGAAATCGGCATCAAGGGCAATGCGATCGCTGAAACGATAGCCCAGTTTAGCTTTTAGCGTAATATCCTGGAAAGTATTGTGCTGCACCTTGTCCTGGTGTATGTATTTTACCCCGTACTCGTTAAGCGTGGTATCGCTAACATATTGGTTGTACGAGTAAAAATCGTGTACCAGCCCAAGGTCAAGCTTAAGCTCATTCTTTACAAACTTTACCGATTTACTCCGGAGGTAAAAACTGTATGAAAACTCATTCTGGATATGCGTCAGCACTGTCGAATCGCGCGACCGGTTATTACTGTAGTAATAATCGGGGAATACGTTATAGGTATCAACACCGCTTTGCTTGTACAGGTACCTGCTGTTTGATACATGGAGCGTATGTGATACGCGCTGCGTAGGGAGGATCTTTGAATTATCCTTACCCTTGTTCAGGCTGTCTATCCGGCCTAAATAATAAAATTGCTTAATGTAAAGCCCTTTATCATTCCAGTTTTCATAGCTGTAAGGCAGGCGTACTGCAGCCCTGTCTTTTGAAAAGGCATTGTTTACGTTAGTACTCGTAAATACCGAATCGTTAAGGATACTGCCCGTTTCGGGTGCTTTAAGGTTGTTGAACAACAGGTTGGCCAGCAAGTTATAACGCTTGCTTTTTGATTCGTACCAGGTAAAAATGGAGGCGTTAAGGTCGCTCACGTTTTGGCCCAATACGTTGTTGTAATTGTAAAACCCTTTCGATCCGTTGAAATTCAGGTTAAAACCGAAATTCCAGTTGGGTTTGATATTTTGTGTATGGAGAATATTAAACAACTGAATGGCCGAACCTCCGAAAGCATTATACAAGGTAAGCCTGGTAAAGGGCACCCGCGTATTATAGTAGTTGATGTCCTGCGGTTTAAGCGCGTAAATATCAAGCGCGTGCAAACCGAGGTCGAAGCCTATGGTGCGGCTGGGTTCAAAAAGCAAAGGCCGTTGCGACAAACCAATATTACCCAAATGAATGCGCGGACTCCGTGGATCAATCAGCGGACTGTAGATCTCAAAGTTGGTAATACCGGTATCAATCTTAAATAGTTGTGTACTGTCGTTTAGCAAACGCTCATTGGTAACGCGGATAAATTTGGAACTGAAAACTACTGAATCCTTTTTGTTTTCTTCCTTACGCCTCAAGCTGTCCAGTAGCTGATCGTCGGTCATCTGTTTTTCCTGACGGCGTGCCGTATCACGGGTAGGCAGGTTGCGCGGATTGGTACGGGTACCATACTGCGCAAAAGCAGCCTGCACCGACAGGCACATCAGTAATAAAAAAATATATTTGAGCTTTTGGCGCATTAATTACCGGCTATCAGTTCTTTAAGTATCAGGGTCATTTTGGGTTCGGCTTCCTGCGCAATAGCAATGATTTCCTCAAGGGTTATTGGCTTAAGCACTTCAGGGAAACCTTCATCAGTCAACACTGAAATAGCAAAGGTTGGGATGCCCATGTGATTGGCAACAATAACTTCGGGTACGGTGCTCATACCAACGGCATCGCCACCTATAATGCGCAGATATTTATATTCGGCACGGGTTTCCAGGTTAGGACCCGTTACCGCTACGTAAACGCCTTTATGGCAGGTTATCTTATTTTTTTTGGCGATGGCCAAACCTTTTTCAATCATGTCATGACGGTAAGGTTCGCTCATATCCGGGAAACGCGGGCCAAGCTCTTCATAATTGCGGCCAACCAGCGGGTTTTGAGGCTGCAGATTAATGTGATCTTCAATGATCATCAGGTCGCCTTTTTTGAAATCGGGATTAAGCGAACCGCTGGCGTTTGATACGTACAGGGTTTTAATGCCCAGGTATTTCATTACCCTAACCGGGAAGGTGATCTGTTGCATGTTGTAGCCTTCGTAATAATGTAGACGGCCCTGCATAGCAACAACCTTAACGCCTGCAAGCGTACCAAAAATTAGCTTGCCTGAATGGAACTCTAATGTTGAGATAGGAAAATCAGGAATGTTTGAATACATCAGTTGTTTTTCAACTTCAATTTCCTTTACCAGGCCGCCAAGGCCGGTGCCCAAAATTATACCTACTTCAGGTTCAAAGTCGCCTATCTTGTTTTTGATATACCGGGCGGTGCCTTCAATATTGTCTAACATATGTTTGTATTAATTCGTCAAATTGTTGTTGCCCGTTATTTAAAAAACTAATGCCTATGGGCAGCACCCAAACGGGCAGTTTTTTAACCATCGGAAGCAGGTCCTGTTCCCCTAAACGTTGCGCATCCTTTTCTGTTGTGATGATCACTTTTTTTTGTGAGGAGCAGGCCGAAAAATCATCGGCAAGTTTACTGATATTTTTTAAGCTAAAACGGTGATGGTCGGGATAATTATGATGTATAACCAGCTGTGTTTGCTTTTTGAGATGTGCCAATAAAGGTTTGGGATTAGCTATACCTGTGAGCAGAAAAACGGTGGTTTGGCTGTCGATGGTATTGGCGACGGTTGTGCCATCCAAAGTTTGCGCCGGCAGGTAGTTTATAGTAGTAAAAAATAGCGACTGGTGCGGATACGATTTGATGCGTTTAATTACACGACCCTGATCCAGATCGGTTAGTGAAGCAGGGCATTTACTGATGATGATAACATCGGCTCTTTTACGGCCGCCAAATGATTCGCGCAGGTTGCCAGCCGGAAGCAGGAAGTGAGGTTCGTTAACCCGACTGTAATCAAAAAGCAAAATGCTCATGCCCGGTTCAAGCGCGCGGTGCTGGTAAGCATCATCTAAAATAATAACATCATGGTTGTCTTTCAGCTGCTCTACACCATCCACTCGTTTTTCGCAAACGGCTACATCAATATCATGGAATTTATGTTTGAACTGTGCCGGCTCATCGCCAATGTCTGAAGCTTTGCTTTCGGCAGTAGCCATCAAAAAGCCTTTGGTAGCACGGCCGTAGCCGCGACTAAGCGTGGCTATTTTATAATTGGCCTTTAATAACCTAACCAGGTATTCTGTCATCGGGCTTTTGCCTGCCCCGCCAACGTCAAGGTTGCCTACCACAATTACCGGCATATCAAACCCGGTGCTTTTAAAAATGCCCCGGTTATAGCACCAGTTACGGATACCCACAACAAGGCCATAAATAAGCGAAAACGGAATTAAAAGCCAGCGCAGGAATTTCATATGTGGTATTTCTCAGCCCGTCATTGTTTCGTTGCTCGCAATGACGTTCTTCTTTGTTTATTTCTGAAGAACAACAAAGTTACTATTTGAAGCTGATTTATAGAAGTTACTGTTTAATTGTAGAACTGTAGTTTTTTCGGAGAGGTATAATGAAAAGTGTATTAATCCGTTTAAAGCGAAATAACCTTTACCTTATGGAACCGCTTCAAAATATTCAACTTACTTTCAAATGTCCTAAAACACTAAATGATCTTTCACCGTGCAACAGCGACTGGTATTGTGCAGGCTGTAACAGGATAATTATGGACTTTAGGGGAATGGAGGAATCCCGGATCCTCGAGTCGCTGAACAATGGCGATAAAATACACTGTGGCATTTTTGATGCCCAAAGGATAGCCTATACACCTCAACCCAAATGGTACCGCTGGTTTTCGGCCGCATTAATTGCATTAGGATTAAATACTTTAAATAACCGCGTTTTTGCTCAGCAGAAAGTCCCTGCTTCGGGCGTCGATACTACCGCTTCTAAACAAAAGGCAACAGCCGATTCTTCAGGTAGCCAGATTACCCTGGGGATATTTCTGGTTTCTGCCCAACCCGAATACCCTGGGGGGATAACCCGGTTTTATGATCGTCTCCGATCAAATTTGCAAAAGGTGTCGGTCAAAGAAGCTGCCACTACCGTTGTTAAGTTTACGATAGAAAGGGATGGCACTCCGGTTAACGCGAGTCTTGTAACAAGCGGAAATGCCAAAGTAGATAAGCAATTAGTCCAGCTTATCAAAACATCTTACAGGTGGAAACCAGGGTTAATAAACGGGCGGCCCGCAGCAACAGATTACAACTGTACAGTTAAGGTAAACCCAAAGGGAGAGTTTGATATTAGTGTTGAACGGGTGAGCAGGACCGTATCCCGGTAGTATCAATCTATCACCCCAAACTGCTTTAAATGATGCGTAAAATGTTTGCCATGCCATATGATCCATTCATTATAATCCAGTGGACCGAAACCGCCGTGGATTACTTTAAGATTGAGTGTGTTGAAATGCCTGTCGAAGGTATCCAGCTCTTTCATTAATTGATTAATGGCCGTTTCCAGATCGGGGTAGGTTAACGCTTCGGGCAGTTCTTCCAAAATAATATTGCGTGGCATTTCATTATTGGTATAAATGCCATTCTGTTTACGTGTGGCGGTGTTTTCATGAGGCCCATCCCAGGTTGGTATTCTAACGCCGTTGGTGTATTGAACCTGTGTTATCAGGTGTTCAATCATTTGCTGGGGCGTCATCTTACCCCAAAGTGGCTTGGCCTGCGCATCCAGGTTAAGCAATAAACGGTACAATACTTTGCGGTTGGTGATATCAACAAACTGATTCATGTGCTACGGAAGTTTTTGTAAAGATAGAAAACATAGTTTTTGAGTAGTACCTCCGCTTGAAAGGAATGGTTGCCCGTTGTATTAAAATTTGTATTTTCATTTTTTAAGATCGCACATCTCATGAAATATAAATTCACCCTGTTGTTGCTGTTGTTTGCAGCATCTGCCTTTGCTCAAACCGATGGTAAACTCACTGCCAAACTTAATGATGCCGTAAAAGATTTTCACGGCCAGGTTGGCATTTATGTGCATAACCTTAAAACCGGCAAAACTGCCGAGATCAATGCCGATACTCTGTTCCCTACGGCAAGCATGATCAAAGTGAGTATTCAATGCGGGGTGATGGATAAGATAGAAAAGGGCGAACTGAAATATAACCAAAAACTGGTTTACCGCGATTCGTTGCTTTACGCCGGTGAAGACCTGCTGGGTTCGTTTAAAGATAAAGACACCGTGCAGTTAAGCAAAGTGGCTATGCTGATGATCACCATGAGCGATAACACGGCGAGCCTCTGGCTGCAAAAACTGGTGGGGAGTGAATATATCAACAACTGGCTCGATCAAAATGGTTTTAAGGTAATGCGTGTAAATTCAAGAGCTCCGGGCCGCGAAGCTATGCGTAAAATATACGGTTGGGGCGTAAGTACTCCGCGCGAAATGTGTAGGCTGTTCACGCTGATTCGGGAAGGAAAAGCGGTTAGCCCAGCCGCCAGCGAACGGATGTACCGCAACATGGGCCGTATTTATTGGGATGAGCATGCGCTTTCGCAGATACCACCTTATGTGCACACCATATCCAAACAGGGCGCGGTTGACGAATCCCGCTCAGAAACGGTATTGGTTAATGCTCCACATGACGATTATGTATTTTCGATCATTACCAATCATAACAAGGATACCAGCTGGACGCCTAACAACGAAGCAGGCCTGCTGATCAAAAAAGTATCGGCCCTGCTATGGCATTATTTTGAGCCTGCTGATAAGTGGCAGCCTGCCGATGGAGTGGATAAGTTTATGTTGAATGAATAGACTTTATTACTTGTTGCTATATCTCATTTGCTTCCCGCTATTGCTGAATAAGTACCAGAGAGTCCCGGGAAAATTGCGGTAATGAAAAAAAATTTAGATGGTGTGTGGGGCTGCGTTAGTGATAGGAGCGGATACCGGCCTTGTGGTTAAGGCCTGTGCAGTATGAGCGTATAGCACGGGCCGCAGGCAACGCCCATATTTAATGATGTTGCTCAAAAGACACCTCTCGCATGTTTCCAACGCTTCTGCAAAAGCTTGCTACTCCCTTTTTTAGGCACAGGCCACCATTGTTCTGCCCACTTTCACCCGAAGCTTATGTTGACGAAACATTTCTTTTACCTTGTCTTGGAGTGTATAGGAGCAACCTTAAATGATAGAATATATTTTTTATATAAATCACGTAATATTTACGCGGGATAGGTGTTAATTGTTTGTCATTTGCTATTATTGACAATCGATTACAATGTGTGATCTGTACACATTTAACTATACCTATTTTATGCGTAAATTATTTACTTTATTACTACTTATTATTGCCTTTTCGGCCCGGAGCCAAACCACAGGCGATTATTCAGGCACCGTTACCGATAACAAAAACCAGCCCATTGCGGGTGCGTCGGTGTACCTGCTCAATACCAACTACCAAACCAGCGCCGACAGGAACGGGAAGTTTATTTTAAAAAATATTACTACCGGAAAATATACCCTGCATATCAGTGCTATTGGTTACGCGGCTAAAAATGTACCTGTAAATATGATCGGCACCAGTCGCCCGATAACAATTCAGTTGAATGATGCCAGCAACCAGTTGGATGAGGTTACGGTATCGGCCCAAAAAACAGAAGAACAGGCCCAACGTGTACCGTTCAGTATTTCAACGCTATCGGCCAAACAAATACAGGATTACAGGCTTTGGGACCTGAAAGACCTTACTGCCATTGTACCTAACTTAAACTCAGGCGCTCCAGGCGATGGCCGTACAGTAACAGGTATCCGTGGTATTGTTACCACATCATATGATCCGGCTGTGGCAACTTATGTTGATGGTGTAAACCAGTATGGGCTGGACACCTATATCCCTCAGTTATTGGATGTAGATAGGATAGAGGTTTTGCGTGGACCGCAGGGAACTTTGTACGGGCGTAACGCTACAGGTGGTGTAATCAATGTGATCACCAAACAACCATCAAATACATTAAGTGGTTTTGCCGGTGTTGATGTTGGCAATTACAATCAGCAGCGTTATACTTTAGGCATTAAAGCCCCATTGGTAAAAGATAAATTGTATTTAGGCGTAGCCGGAATTTACTCTGGTTTTAACGGTTTTTATACCAACACGTTTAATAATACACATTTTGATAAGCAGCATTATTTTTTGGGTAACTATTACCTGAAGTTTTTGGCTACTTCAAAACTTGCGTTTACGCTGAATGTTAAAAACTACAACAACCGCAATAATGGCGCGTTCACTTTGGCCGGTTCGCCTGACGAGGCTTTGAGCCACCCGTTTGAAGTTAACCAGAACGCTACCACTAAAATGGTTGATAATACTTTCCAATCATCATTAACGGCTAACTACAGCGGTAACGATTTTAACTTTACTTCGCAAACATCTTACCAGGTAAATAACCGTTATTATACAACACCTATCGATGGCGACTTTTCACCTATCGATGCGGTATCTATCGTAAATAACTACGGTGGTAAATGGAATAAGGTAAAAACTACCATCCAGGAGTTTCGCTTTACTTCTCCGGCTTCTTCGAGTTCAAAATTGAAATGGGCTGCCGGTACTTATGGCTTTTATCACTACGCGCCAAACAGGCAGGGCACCTACTTTGGTGATGATGCCGCAGCTGTTGGTTCGCCAATGACCGATTTTACCAGTATCAATACTAATACCGACCGTAATTATGGCTTAGCTGTTTACGGCCAGGCTACTTATGCCGTAAGCGAGCAGTTTGATATTACTGCCGGTTTGCGTTATGATTATGAGCACAAAAAAGAAAATGTAATGGGCGAGTTTCTGCCAAAGGGCGGCGAGTCGGTTGTTACCCGTTCAGATACATCGTCAACTGCGCATTATAAAGCCTTTACGCCGAAGGTGAGTTTGGCTTACCATGTATCGGCTCATAATAATCTGTTTGCTACTTACAGCCGTGGCTTCCGCGCCGGTGGCATTACGGAGTTAGGTTCTGATCCTTCATCACCACCGCTTTATTCTTTCAAACCTGAATACAGCAATAATTTTGAAGTGGGTTCAAAAAACGACTTTTTAGATAACCGCCTGCGTGTAAATGTAACCGCGTTTTATACCCGTGTTACCGATGCCCAGGTGCCAACACTGATATTGCCTGATGCTATTACCATCACCAAAAACGCGGGTAAATTAAGCAGCAAAGGTATCGAGGCCGAAATTAACGCCACGCCAATTAAAGGACTTGAATTTGATTACAACTTCGGTTACACCCACGCCCGTTATACTACACTGGTAGTAGGCAACAACGGCGAAGAAGTGAACCTGAAAGGCAATAAGCAAATTTATACGCCTAACATTACCAGCATGCTGGCACTGCAGTATGGTTATGACCTGGGTGGCCCGCTGAAAACTAAGCTGATTGCCCGTGGCGAATGGCGCTACCTTGGCGACCAGTATTTTGACCTTGCCAACCAGATAGACCAAAAAGGCTACAGCAAGTTTAATGCGAGGGTAGGTGTAAGCACCAAAAGGTTCGGTCTGTTTTTCTGGGAAAGCAATATCGCCAACAAAAAATACATTGACTACGCCTATGATTTTGGCGCGACTCATTTAGGTAACCCACGTACCTATGGTGTATCGTTGAATACTACTTTTTAATTTCTATTGCATCTGCACGTTCAAACGTCCACGTTTGAATGACAGTTATTCTGAGCGTCCACGCTCCCGGTTTAGGGGTAAGCGTGGACGCTTACTTTTTAAAAGCATTGGTTTGTGCGATTCCCCTCTTGAGAGTAATGGCCTATTAAAAGACACAATACTGAAAATCATCACACATATCTACTCACCCCGACATCGCTGCGCTCGTCACCCCTCTCTACGCTGCGCGTAAAGAGGGGATTTTAATTTATATTTTTTCTTACCCTCTTTATCCGAAGGATAGAGAGGGTGGTCCAGCGAAGCGCAGACCGGGTGAGTCAAGTATACGGCTTGTCATTTCCGGTATCAGTCTTTTATGGGCTATGTATTCTCTCTCAAGAGGGGATTTTTTAAACCCTTCTTCCAGCTATATCGTGTAATATTTGGTTATTTTACCCTATGCCATCCCGGATATTTTTTGTTAATTCAATCAAAATCTGATTGTTAATAAACTTTGATCTTCATGAAAAAGAATATCCTGCCGTTGCTCATCGCTATTGTTAGCATTGCCATCACTTTCCCTGCGCATTCGCAGGTGATTACCAAATATGGCGATAACGTAAGTACACTTGATGGTATCATGAAAGCCTATTATGGCGTGGTTACCGTTAAGAAAGGTGAAAAGGTGAGTTACGAGCGCGACAGTCTGCTGCATATTGCCAACGCTCATGTTGGTGCGGGTTATGTTGATAAGCAGGGCAAGCAGCAGTTTAGTTATATGACGCTTAAAGAATACCACAAACTGGCCGATCCATCCCTGTCAAAAAATGGTTTTGATGAACGGGAGATTGCCCGCCGGGTAGAAAAGTTTGGCAGTATTTACCACGTATGGAGCACTTACGAGTCGCGCAATACCGCCGACGGACCCGTAACTGAACGTGGTATCAACAGTATAGAGCTGTTTAACGATGGCACCCGCTTTTGGATCCTGGCATGGTTTTTTGACGGCGAACGTAAGGACAATCCTATCCCGGCGGAGTATTTGAAATAGGTTTTTAAGCCGCATTAGTTGGCATTTCTCTATAAATTTCCCCATCCAATTCACATCCACCTTTAGCGTGTTTAGGATGATTTGCTTCTATTGTAGGATCGTTAGGATTAATATTGAACTTGGCTTTTCCCCATTGTTTAAAGAAGAACGGAATATTTTCTTCGCTACATTTATTTTTTACAAAGTCAATCCATTGCTTTTGTAACGGACGTGCTTTATGCCCTGATTCCCCACCAACTATAACCCAATCTATATTTTTTAGACGTAGAGAAGTAACAGGTCCAATAAGAGGCTCTATCGATAAAAATTTAATTTTTGCGTTCGTATTTGCCAAATGTTCCACCCTATAAGTATAATCATCATTTTCGACAGAAACGCCCATCCAAATATTATTTGTCCAATTAAGTTCAGTTGAAAGTGCTAATAGTCTTTCAGATCTCTTGGTTAAAACTTGATATATATGTTGAGGAGTACTATTCATAACGGAAAAAACCGCTTTGATAAATTCGAACGGTACGTCATCATGAAATAAATCGCTCATTGAATTTACAAAAACCACTTTTGGCTTTTTCCAAGTAAACGGAATCGATAACGTTTCAGGATGAACTCTTAATAAAAAGCCATCTTTGTATTTTTCGGTACCCATTGCCTTTAGTCTTTTGGACATAGATTCAGCATAGCAATGTTTACATCCGGGACTTATTTTATTACACCCGGTTACTGGATTCCAAGTTAGCTCTGTCCATTCTATTCCGGAAGCACTCATAATATTTTAATTTAATACACTAATTTTAGTGTTGTCGTTATCTCGATGTAAATCTGAGGAAATTAGCTTAAATTGGAAATCTATATCTTTCTTTTTCTTAAGCCTTTCAAGTACAGTATTGGCATCTTTAAATAAAAATCCTTCATCTAATGAATATAAATAAACAGAATGTTTATCTATCAGCCTTTTATTCAAAATAAGTTCAGTTAAATTCTTTTCGAAAACCTGTCTTTTGTTTGGTTTATTAAAATGATCAAATAGGAATGGCTGATTAAAATCGATTTTTTCACTATCTATATCATAATTTGCTTCGCCTCGCATTTTATCATTTCTCCATGCTATAGCCAAGAATTTTTCAATCCCGAGTGTATGATTCGTACCAAAAATTAAACCATAAATATTAGATCCCTTTTTTATAGAGAACGGCGCTAAGTAATATTTCTTATTATTAGGGATTAATGATTTGTAATGTTGAAGCACGTTTCGATGAATATGATAATAATTCATCTGCTGTATTTCTATCGGATCAAAAGAAAAATATTTTTTGAATTCAGGTGTATCTGCAAACCTTTTAAAATATGAAGAAGATATGTAGAACAGGAAATCAGTTTGTTTTAAGGAAATAATTTTATTGAAAATTTCTGAAGTAATTTGCTTTATCCCATTTTGATCCAAAAACAAAAAATTGGCAGATGTTTTCATTGATTCATATAGGGATGAGAATAGTGAAGCAAAATCTTCTTTATAAGGCTTGATTTCAAAATCCCCTTCAATATCTTTTAATGATTCAATAAGAAAATTATAGTTGTCTTGATCCAACTCGTTGAAATGTAAAATTACTCTAATTCCATTGTCCTTTATAAAATGCTCAATTGACTTGACTATCGCAATTGCAATTAAAGGACTGCCTGGAACATCATTCTTATCCTTGCCCTGCCCGGCAAAAAAGTCAAAGATTTGTACGGTTCTCCAAATAGGTTCTTTCTTTGAAAGAAAAACTGGAAGCCATTCTTTAAAATAATCTTTATAAATTTTTAATTTAACTAAAGTTCCCTCATCGAAGGGCTTTCTGAAAAGGTCTTTACCAGGCATAAAGTAAAATTACTAAAATTATTAGTATTTAAAAATAAAAGTGAGTGTTTATAAATTGGATCTAACTATCTGTTTTGCAAATATTAAGTAATATCATTATATAATATGATATTTGCAAGGGCATTTTATGGTCGGAATAGAGCTATGATTGAAAACAAAAAACTGCTAACTTCACCGCCCTGAAATCATATACTTTAATTATGAAATTATTAGAAGGAAAAACCGCGTTGGTTACCGGCGCGTCAAAAGGAATAGGCCGTAAGATTGCCGAAAAATTTGCCGAGCATGGCGCTAACGTAGCTTTCACCTACTTGTCGTCTGTTGAAAAAGGTCAGGCGCTTGAGCAAGAGCTGCAAAGCTTCGGCACTAAAATAAAAGGTTACCGCTCTGACGCTTCCAAATTTGATGAAGCTGATAAATTGATCACTGATATTGTTGCTGATTTTGGAACTCTTGACATTGTGGTTAACAATGCCGGTATCACTAAAGATGGTTTGCTGATGCGCATGACCGAAGAAAACTGGGACGAAGTGCTTGACGTAAACCTGAAATCGATATTCAACGTTACTAAAGCTGCCTCAAAAATCATGATGAAAAACCGTAAAGGTGTGTTCATTAATATGAGCTCGGTTGTTGGTGTACAAGGCAATGCCGGGCAGGCTAATTATGCTGCTTCAAAAGCAGGTATCATCGGTTTCTCTAAATCGGTAGCTAAAGAGCTGGGTTCACGTAACATCCGTACTAACGTTGTTGCCCCGGGCTTTATCCGTACCGAAATGACCGACGTGCTTGATCCTAAAGTTGTTGAAGGCTGGGCTGCCGGTATCCCGCTTAAACGTGCCGGCGAAGTTGAGGACGTAGCTAATGCCTGCGTGTTCCTTGCTTCAGATATGGCCGCTTACATCACCGGACAGGTTATCCCTGTTGATGGTGGTATGTTGTAAGATATATTTATTTCTACTACATGTCATTGCGGGGAGGAACGACGAAGCAATCTCGTAGCTATACAGGGCGGCTTTGCTTCCGTGCGGTTGCCACGCTTCGCTCGCAATGACATGGTTTTTTAAATCCTGGTAAGTTCGTCTCAACCTCAAGCGACGAATAAAAACTTATTCCCCTCTTTTCACAATAATTTCGCATTTTGCAGTTAATGTTTATCGGGCCGGATGCCCCGCGCCTTTGACAATGATACTATAGCTACAAATGTTTTCACTTACATGGGGTTCTGTTTCGGGATGGTGGTTGCCTGCCGGCTTATTGCTTGGTTTAGGGTATGCCTGGCTCATGTACCGCAAACCGGTTGAACTTGGTAAAAACTTACGCTATATACTGGCTGCTATCCGCGCGGTTACCGTATTTTTCATAACAGTGCTGCTCATTTCGCCCTTAGTAAAAACGGTTAAGTACGAGCCGCAAAAACCTTTAGTACTTGTTGCCCAGGATAATTCATCCTCTGTAAATACGTTTAAGCCAGCCGGTTTTAGCTCGTCTGTCTTTGTTGATGATCTGGGTAAACTTAAACAGGAACTTGGGGATAAGTATGATGTGCAGGAGTTTAATTTTGATAAAGACCTGCATCCCGGTCTTTCTAAAAGTTTTAACGGTAAACAAACCGATATCGCCGGAGCACTGCATCAGCTTAATGACAGGTTTACCAATCAAAACATTGGCTCGTTAGTATTGGCTACGGATGGTTTATATAATCAGGGGAACGATCCGCAATATGAAGCCAGGAATATTAAAACCAGTATCTACACGATAGCCCTCGGCGATACCACAGCCAAACGCGACCTGCTCATCGGCAACGTAAACTATAACAAAACAGCTTTTTTAGGGAACGATTTTGTGATAGAAGTGCTCGCCACAGCTTATCAAAGCAAGGGCGAAAACATGAACCTTACGGTTGCTGAAGATGGCAAACAGGTTTATACGCAAAGCATCCCAGTTACCGGAAACGATTTTAAAAAGATTGTTTCCATAAAACTAAATGCGGCAAAGAAAGGGCTTCGGAAATATAACATCAGCATAGCGTCCATAAAAAACGAACTCTCGACCCAAAATAATACCGAAACCATTTATGTGGAAGTGTTGGATGCAAGGCAAAAAGTTTTGTTGCTGTATAATGGTCCGCACCCGGATTTAACGGTGATTAAACAGGCTATAGAAACCAACAAAAACTTTGAGGTAAAGGCAAGCTCCCTTGCCGATGCAGCTACCATTAAACCTGCCGATTACAGCCTGGTGATCCTGTATCAACTTTCGGCGGGTGAATATGCCCCGATAAAGAATTTTATAGCTAAAAGTAAAACGCCCGTTTGGTACATTGTTGGTTCGCAAAGTAACCTGCAGGCGATTAACAGCGAACAAAACACGGTACGCATAAGTGCAGGCAGGGCCGAAACCCAGGAAGTAATTCCGTTGCCGGCCAATGATTTTACAGCTTTTACACTGTCAGATTCGGCCAGGAGAAAGATTGCAGCATTCCCGCCATTGGTTGCACCGTTTGGCAGTTATGGAACCGCGGCAGGCACTTCGGTATTGTTGAAACAAAAGATTGGCGCGGTAGCTACTACTTACCCTTTACTTGCCTTTGGCGATGAAGCAGGACGGCGTATTGCTGTGCTAACCGGTGAAGGGATCTGGCGCTGGCAACTGTCCGAATTTCAAAACTATGGCAACAGGAACGCCACTGATGAACTGCTGAGCCAAACCGTACAATACTTAACAGCTAATGCCAACCGTCAGCGTTTCCGTGTTTACCCGGCACGTAATGTATTTGATGAGGGCGAAAACGTAATCCTCAATGCTGAATTGTATAATGATGCGCTTGAACTCATCAACACACCTGATGTAAAGATAGAACTGAAAAGCGCGACAGGGAAAAATTACAGCTTCCTGTTCACCCGCACCGGTCAGAGCTATCAACTGGATGCGGGAGCGCTCCCTATAGGCGAATACACTTATAGCGCCTCAACCCAAAACGGAAAACAGGATTTTAAAGCCACTGGGCAATTCACCATAAAACCCCTTAACCTCGAAGCCCGCCAAAGCGCCGCTAATCATTCACTGCTTAATAACCTTGCTAAACAAAGCGGCGGACAAATGATCAAACCTTCACAAATCAACCAGCTTGCCGATCTGATCCGCAAAAACGAAAATATTAAAACGGTAGTTTATGAGGATAAGCACTACAGCGACCTGATAGATATGAAGTGGCTGTTTGTAATGATTCTGCTGCTGTTATCAACGGAGTGGTTTTTGAGGAAGCGGGAAGGAGAGGTTTAGGCTGTAATAGAGTCAGGACATTGAGATTCAAGAGGCAGGAAAGAAGGGCAGAAATCGAAAGAAAAAACGACAGGTAAAAGCGTGGCCAAGTGCAATTCACATGCTTGGGAGAGTAATAGCCTATAAAAGGTAATAGAGGAGTTTAAGGCGTGTTGGCCTTGTGCGATTCCCTCCCCAGGGAGGGTGTAGGGAGGGGTTTCACCGACAGGCTTATCCGCTTAAATGGCGTATAAACCCCTCCCTGCCACTGCTCATTTCCACCGCACCCCTCCCAAGGGAGGGAATTGAAAACTTTTTAAATAGTTATAACAAAACAGAAAATGGTCAAAATCATTCCATACAATCCTAAACTAAAAGCTATCGCCAGAAAGCTTCGTAAGGAAATGACTTTTGGCGAGGTGATTTTATGGAATGAATTAAAAGAGAATAAATTATTAGGCTTCGACTTTGATCGGCAGCGATGTATGGATAATTATATAGTCGATTTTTATTGCAAGGAACTAATGCTGGCAATTGAGATAGATGGTCGATATCACAATTATGAGGATATATTGATCAGGGATGATGCCCGGCAAGCGAAATTAGAAAGCTTCGGTGTTCGGTTTTTGAGATTTACTGAAGCGGATGTAAAAGATGATTTGTCTAATGTACTGAGAGCTATCGAAGGGATGATAATAACTATTTTGAAGGGCGATGATTCAATTGAGTTACCCGAAGGGTTTGATATGACATTGTTAGATTGATGTAGAAACCCCTCCCTACACCCTCCCAGGGGAGGGAATCGCTCAGGCCAACCCTTTTTAGGCTTCTCCTTTGCTAACTCTTACTTTTCTTTCGTTTCCGGTACCACCACATAAACATCCTCATTGGCTTTCTTCATGAGGTATTTTTCGCGGGCAAATTTTTCCATTTGCTGCGGATTGGTGGTGAGTTCTTTAAGCTCTTTAGTTACCTGATCTGTTTGGGCTTTGTAGAAATCGCGCTCAACTCTTAGTTTTTTAACCTGCTGGTGGTATTGATATTGGGAGAAAAGATCATTCCTGTCGAAAAATATCATCCACACTACAAATGCAAGGGTAACCAGAAAAAACTTGTTCTTGAAAAGATCTATAAGGCGTTTCATTGATACCGGCTGTATGATTTTCATTTAAAGCTATTTAATTTTTTCGACCGCTACAAATATGCTTATTAACTTATTAACAGGGGGATTTTTTTAGAGATTGGTTGATTAAGTTGATTAGGTGAGTGGTTTTGTCTATAACTAAAACAACCATTCACCTAATCAACCATTCACCTAATCAACCATTCACCTAATCAACCATTCTTAACCTTTTCTCGCTCCGCTCATGCCGCTTTTTCCGCCGGGTTTAGATGCTTCTGAGCGGTTACCGCCTGGTTTTTTATTGCCACCAGAACGGTTATTTCCGGCTGAACGGCTGTTGCCGCTACCACCAGATCTGCGGTTACCTCCACGGCCACCGCCACCTCCTCGTTGGCCGCTGCCTGAACCACCTTTTTTTGGTGCTTCGTTTATTTTAGCTGCCATAGCCGCCGGACTAAGCGGGTAAGGGTGACCTTCCTCAACCGGGATCTGTTTGGCTATCAGTTTGTGGATATCTTTCAAAAACTCCAGTTCCTCGGCATCGCAAAATGAAAACGCTATACCATCTGCCCCGGCACGACCGGTACGGCCAATACGGTGTACGTAAGTTTCGGGTATGTTAGGCAATTCGTAGTTGATAACGTGTGTTAACTCATCAATATCAATACCACGGGCCGCGATATCGGTAGCTATCAATACACGCGTTGTGCGGTTTTTAAAGTTAGTTAATGCGCGCTGCCTTGCATTTTGTGATTTATTGCCGTGGATAGCTTCGGCAGTAATACCTGCCCGGGTTAAATCTTTTACAACTTTGTCGGCCCCGTGTTTGGTTCGCGTAAATACCAGAGCGGTTTTAATATTTTTATCTTTCAGGATGTGGATCAGCAGCGATTTTTTATCGCTCTTATCAACATAATAAATCTTTTGCTGTATGGTATCGGCAGTGGATGAAACCGGGGTAACTTCTACTTTTTCGGGATTATTCAGGATGCTATCTGCCAGGCTTTGGATCTCTTTTGGCATGGTAGCCGAAAAGAACAACGTTTGCCTTTTAGCGGGCACTTTGGCAATGATCTTCTTAACATCATTAACAAAGCCCATATCCAGCATGCGGTCGGCCTCGTCCAATATCAGGAATTTAACATGCTCCAGGTTAATAAAACGCTGGTTCATTAAATCCAGCAAACGGCCCGGGGTTGCAACTAAAATATCAACACCACGACGCAAGGCATCAACCTGTGGGTTTTGCGACACACCACCAAATATGACCAGGTTTTTAAGGCCTGTATGCCTGCCGTAATTGGTAAAGCTTTCGCCAATTTGAAGGGCGAGCTCACGGGTAGGTGTTAAAACCAAAGCTTTAATGGTTTTTTGTTCTTTGTGGGCTATCCTGTCCTGGTGCAATAGCTGTAGGGTAGGGATAGCGAACGCCGCGGTTTTGCCTGTACCGGTTTGGGCACAGCCAAGCAAATCATGGCGTTTTAATATAATAGGGATGGCTTGCGCCTGTATTGGAGTAGGTGTGGTATATCCCTCTGTTTTTAAAGCCTTGAGGATAGGCTCAATCAAATTTAAATTTTCGAATGACATTCTTGATCTTTTGTAAATATAAGTGTGCTAACGCGAAAGCATAAGCGGATCTGAAGAGTATGCAGGAACTCAAAACCGTAAAGCGAACGGGTAATTAGCTGCAAAGATACGCTTTTTATTGTTAAGAAAATTTTAAGGGCAAGAGTTACACCGGATTAAGCTGCCAATGTTTCGGCATCGGGGGTGCTTTGTTCCTTTTTCGCCTTACGGTCTTTTTGCCATGACTCCAACAAAATAAGGCCCATACCTATCATGATGGATACATCCGCCACGTTGAATACGCCGGTTTGGAAAATGCCGAAATTCATGTGCATAAAGTCGGTTACGCTGCCGTACAGCATCCTGTCGTACAGGTTACCTGCGCCGCCGGCAATAACCAAAACAATACCAATGGTGGTTAATTTACCTATTGATGGTTTTAACATCACGTAAAAAACGCCGAAGGCAAGGGCCAGTAAAGGCAATAACGATAGCAGGATAAACTTCCATGGGTTTTGCAACGAATCGCCGAGGCTTAAAAAAGCGCCGGTGTTTTCGGCATGCAGTATGGTGAAAAAGTTTTTGATAACAAAAATGTTATCGCTGATGTGAATGTGTTCTCTTATGTAGATTTTAGTAACCCTGTCAAGCGCGATGCTTAAAACCAATATCAGCACTATACCCAATATCCTCGAAATCCCTTTTCTGTTCATTAGTTTATTTTAACAAGTTATTATAACGCAGTTGTTTCGGTTTAATTATGTGGCCTTGATTGCGGACGCAAAGGTAAAAAAATACTTGGAGATGAGGATAAAATATCGTCATGTTGAACTGGTTTCAGCATAACAAGGGGCAATAAAAAAGGCCATCTGCTTTACACAGATGGCCTTCTCAGTATCAAAAGATTATTTTTTGAAGTATTTGAAATCTTTACCAATGAATTTAGCGTTAGCGCCTAATTCTTCTTCGATACGTAACAACTGGTTATATTTAGCGATCCTGTCTGAACGTGAAGCCGAGCCGGTTTTGATCTGACCGCAGTTTAATGCTACAGCGAGGTCAGCAATGGTTGAGTCTTCAGTTTCGCCCGAACGGTGGCTCATTACTGAAGTGAAACCGTTGGTTTGAGCTAAAGTAACCGCGTTGATAGTTTCGGTTAATGAACCAATTTGATTTACTTTTACCAGGATTGAGTTAGCAATACCTTCGCTAACACCTCTTTGTAAACGTTTAGTGTTGGTTACAAATAAATCGTCACCTACTAACTGAACTTTTTTACCGATTTTGTCGGTTAAGATTTTCCAACCTTCCCAATCGTCCTCGGCCATACCGTCTTCGATAGAGATAACAGGATATTTTTCAACTAATTCGGCAAGGTAATCAGCTTGCTCAGCACTGGTACGGATAGCACCTTTTTCGCCTTCAAATTTAGTATAGTCGTATTTGCCGTCTTTGTAAAACTCGGAAGCAGCACAGTCAAACGCGATAAAGATATCTTCGCCTGCTTTGTAACCTGCTTTTTCAATAGCTTTCAAAATGGTTTCAACACCATCTTCAGTACCTTCAAAAGTTGGAGCAAAACCACCTTCGTCACCAACTGCAGTTGATAAACCGCGGTCATGAAGAATTTTTTTCAGGTTGTGGAATACTTCGGTACCCCAACGTAAAGCTTCAGAGAATGAAGGAGCGCCAACCGGCATGATCATAAACTCCTGGAATGCGATAGGAGCGTCAGAGTGTGAACCACCGTTTACGATGTTCATCATCGGGATTGGCAAAGTGTTAGCGTTTACACCACCAATATAGCGGTATAAAGGCTGACGGCTTTCCTGAGCAGCAGCTTTAGCAACAGCTAATGAAACACCTAATATAGCGTTAGCACCAATTTTACCTTTGTTTTCGGTACCGTCAATCTCAATCATTAAAGCGTCGATAGCATTTTGTTCAAACACATCAATACCTTTTAATTCAGGAGCTAAAATGTCATTTACATTGGCAACTGCTTTTAATACACCTTTACCCATGTATTTTGACTTGTCGTTGTCGCGAAGTTCAACAGCTTCGTGAACGCCGGTTGATGCACCTGATGGTACAGCAGCGCGACCGAATGCGCCATTCTCGGTTAAAACTTCTACCTCAATAGTAGGATTACCGCGAGAATCTAAAATCTGGCGGGCATGGACATCAATTATTATGCTCATAGTGAATTGTCAGAGTGTGGTTTGAATGAATACTATTAATAACGGCGGCTAAGTTAATGTGTAAATAAGGAAAACGCAATTGAAATTTTGTATTTGTAACGATTATAGCCCCGTTAAGGTGCGATTTAACACGAATTTAATATAGAATGAGTGAATTTTTCATAAAAACACAAGGTTTTGAACTGGATTGAGGGATTTTAGATCGGGTAGTGTTAAAATTGATGTGCTTTTCTATCCAGTCGTCGTGTCCCCACGACAACACGTATAATTGGTTGTCTGAACTCGAATTTGTTGAATTTGCCGAATTGACTGATGAATGATTCAATAAATTCAAATAATTCGTTTAATTCGAGTTCAGACAATTAATCACTTGTAGTAGGTACATGTTCACGCTGCACAGCATTTTTGCGCTGAATGCGGTACATGAGTATCAGCATAATATTATCCTTATCGCTTTTAGCGGTTGTTGAATAATTGTACTGGTTGATCCAACCGGCTTGCAGGATCCACGATTTATCAAACTGGTAACCAAGGGCCGCCGAAATCCTGTTGCGTTCAAAATTAGGGACTTTATTATTCAGGAATACCTCGTCAAAAACCGATACAAACCAGGTTTTAGCAACAATTTTAGTGTTATTCAGAGGTACAAATACGTTAAGCCTGTAGCGGAAACGGTTACGGTAATCGCCGTTAACCCAGCGCTGCTCTACCCGGTAGCGGTGCTCCAGTTTTAAACGGTACAGGAACTGGTTACTGGTGATCTGTTCCCAAAAGCGGGTTTCGGTAATGGTGGGGCCTTTGCCGACATCCATGTAATCAAAAGTAGTGTAGCGGCCTGTGCCTAAAAGCGCAGTGAAGTTTTTATCAATATCATAGCTCACGCCAGCTTTAACCTCATAGTATTGAAACTGGCTGAACACATTGTTTGTGCGTGTTTGAAACTCGGTATAACCACCCCATTTATGCGTACTGTCACCAGGAAGTACTACAGTAGCTATTCCCCAGGTGCCAACTTTGGAGTCCTGGGCCTTAACATTAACTGAATGTATGGTTAATAAAAAGAATACAATAGTTATTAAAATGGGATATCTCACTGTCATTTAGGAATCTTTTTTACAAAAGTATTTCCTAAATGTTATCTCAATGTTAATATTGACAGTGTTAATATTAAATTAATGTTAAGTTTTCAAAGTCATCCTTAGCCTTGATAACTTTAAAATACTATTCCCATTTAAATGTTTTTACGGCTACCGCGTAAATGCCAACAAACCATGCCAACAATATCAGCAATTGGTGGGTAACATCACCTAAGCCCGCACCCTCGAAAGCTACTTTACGCATAGCATCGTTTAAATGCGTAAGTGGCAGTACTTTACTAATGTATTGCAGCCAGGTAGGGAAAGCAGTAATAGAAAAAAACGTGCCCGAAAGTAAAAACTGGGGCAGCGTAATGATATTAGAAAGTGGGGGGACTGAGCTTTCATTTTTGGCAATGCCCGATACCGTAAAGCCAAATCCCATGAAAATGATCAATCCAATGGCCGAAAGCACCAGCATATTAAGTACAGTGGTAACACCGTGGATCAGTGTAAAACCAAACATATAGTGCCCTACTAATATGATAAACAATGAGCCTAATAATGAAAAAGCAAGCCTTGCAATAGCCTCGCCCAAAACAATGCTGTAGCGCTTAACAGGAGTAGCAAAAAAACGCTTGATAACCAGTGTTAAACGTAAGCTCAAAAACACGAAAGCCGTACCAAAAACGCCGCTGCTTAATAATGAAAAGCCCAACTGCCCCGGTAAAATAAAGTCGATATATTTATACGGGCGACCGCTGATAGTTTCTTCTTTTAAATCGATGAGGTTGGGAACTTTAACTGTTGTGTATGATTGAATCCGCTTCAATTCTTCTGATTGAATACGGTAAAAAATGTTATTCAGCGCCGATTTCAACACACTGCCTTTATCGCCCGATGCCTGGCTGTATTGCACATGAACGGTCATAGCTGCAGGTGGGGCAAAGGGTTTCAGGTCAAGAATGGCATCGATATTACCCTTTGCCAGGTTTTTGCTCATCTCATCGGCCGACTGATCGGTGATGAGGTGCATGATCTTATTTTTTTTCAGCGCCATATAAACCGGGTTATTGGCCGAGGTATCGCTGCTTTTAGCTAAGCCTACGTCTATCGACATGCCACCGCCGCCAATATTGGCAAAAACAATGATAAATATTAACGGGAAAGCCAGTGTAAACACCACCGCCGAAGGGCTGCGTAATATCGACCGGAAACTTGCCCGGGCAATAGCCAGGGTTGCTTTTGTATTGCTGTACTGTTTGTTCATTAATTTATATCATTTTGCCTGCCGGCGTCATTAGGTCATTTAGTCATTTTTGCCTGTCGGCGTCACTATATCATTTTGCCTGGGGCGTCATTAGGTCATTGAGCATTTTGGCCTGCTAACTGCAAACTCAGAACTGCCAACTGGAATTACCCTTCCCGCCATTCCTTCCCGGTGAGGTTAATAAATACGTCCTCGAGGTTGGCGAGCTTTACCTGCTTTTTGCGCTCGAAGCCGGAGGCTACAAGCTCGTCGATAAAATGGTCGGGGGTGTCAATACCGATGATGTGACCACCGTCAACAAAGGCAACACGGTCGCACAGTACTTCGGCTTCGTCCATATAGTGGGTGGTGATCACCACGGTTGTGCCCTGGTCGCGGATCTCGCGGATCAAATCCCAAAGGTTGCGGCGGGCCTGCGGGTCGAGGCCGGTTGTGGGCTCATCTAAAAATATGATCCTCGGGTTATTGATCAGCGTAGTGGCGATAGAAAAACGCTGTTTTTGCCCGCCCGAGAGGTCTTTATATTTAGCTTTGGCTTTATCGGTAAGCGCTACTTTTTCCAGCATCTCCATCGGGGTTTTATCGATGCCATATAAGCCCGAAAATAGTACGATGAGTTCCGAAAGATTAAGATTGGGATAATAACCGGCGGCTTGTAACTGTACGCCTATACGCTTTTTGATACTATCGGCATCGGTTTCGATGTCGAAACCATCAACTACTATACTGCCAGATGTTTTATCACGAAGGGTTTCAATAATTTCGAGTGTAGTGGTTTTACCTGCGCCGTTGGGACCAAGCAGGCCGAAGATCTCGCCTTCATAAACTTCAAAACTAATGCCTTTAACGGCTGCAAAATCGCCATAGTTTTTTACCAGGTTGTTTACAGTGATGATAGGTTGTTTTGTCATAGGGTAAAAATGCATCAGATTCATGAAATAACCATGAGTTTTTCGGTGAACTACATAATTTTTACGGTGAAAGGCGGAGTTTTAAAAGGGGCGTCATTGCTGTAAGCCAATTGTACGCTCTACAACACGTCATTGCGAGGAACGAAGCAATCCTCGGCTTGCAGAGAGGCTATTTAAGTTCATCCTGTATAGTTTGGGATTGCTTCGTACCTCGCAATGACGATAGGGAGATACTTATTTTTAATTATTCAGACCGCACCCTTGGTAAAGAAAATGAAAAAGCCCGGATGCTCATCATCCAGGCTAAAAAATACTCTCCGTAAATATTCCCCTTTGGGGAATTAGGGGGCCTTTAATTCACTTTCAGATTTCAGCACTCTGCTGCCGTTTTTCTGTTCAATTTCATAAGCGGGCTCCTCTTTGCTGGCGTTGCGTTTAACTTTCGCGCCTTTTATATTTTTGCTTACCGGCTTGTCGTGCTTCTTGACGATATGGCCTTCAGCCTCTGATTTTCCCCATTTCCAGGTTACTTCATCTCCCTTTTTCATACACTTTACCTTTTCTGATTAACGTATAGGGTTTGTTATTGATTTAACAAAGATGAAATAACCATCCCTCGGGGTGCCGGGACATTATTTTATTAAATGACCGATTGAGTGGGCGATAGCTACGGCATGTTCCGCGGCTTTCATAACTAAATGGATCAATTGAATTGCAAGTAGAGTTTTCATGGCATTTATTTGTTGTTGTTTAGTGACCCAAAATTGCGCATAAAAGGCACCCTGCCGTTAGGTTTATTAGGCGAAGCAAGCGCGCTTATCGGTAAACAGGGGTAAAACATCGGAGAAATGCCGGTAAAAAATTGCTGCTGTCGGTAAAACTTCCCGGAATGAAAAAGGGCAATGTTGGCAATTGGGTTGAAATATTTTGCCTGATGCCCATTTTTATAGATCAATGATTTTGTTACTTTTATTCTAAATAAGTACACAATTATCACCTAATTAATTATCACTAAATGAAAAAGACTGCCTTGTTGGTCGTGTTAATGCTATTGTGCGGCATCATTGTAAAAGCACAATTTAAATTTCTTGCCGAAAGCCCGGCCTTCGAAGAGCCAGAGGCCGGGAGAGCCAAAATACTTCAGCTCAAAAATGGCTATACCATGTTTATTCTTATTGATCATAAAAAAGGAATGAACATCCGGATATATAATGCAGCACATCAGGAAACGGCCATAACTCATGTTGATGCATCATTCGGCAGTATTAATGCAGGCGTTATTGCGGTTTTTGAACTGGCCGGTGATGTTGTTATGATGATCAATGTAATTGATTCCCGTACACCTATGTTGTACCGTATTGTAATTGATGGTAAAACCGGCAATGTAAAGGACGACAAAAAAATAGCAGAGGTAAGTAAAAGAGGTGTTTTTTTCGGCGAATCTGATGTTATATATGGTGGTTTGACGGCTCCTGACTTTTATGTACAGAAAGACCCCAACAGCGACAATTATGCTGTTGTAATATTTAACCGGTTTGAATCCGAACAAAGTAAACGGATTGAGATTATTGCTTACGGCAGTGATAACAAAGAGATTAACCGGGCTTTTTATTCATCTCCGGAAGAAAAATATAAATACCTGCGCTGTGTGGACATGGCTGTTATTGGCACCGAGAAAGTGAGCCTGTTGATTTATGGTTACAATACCCGGGGGGCTACAGCTAAAGATAGGTCGCTTATTTTGGCAAATTTAGATAAGGGAGAAAAATCTGTAAGCTTTACTGAGCTCGATTTTTCAAAAGATCTTATAGTTTACCAGGGAATTGTTCGCTATAACCCGGTCATGAAATCATTAATCTTGTTAACACTGGTAAAAGAGAAAAGCAGAGACAACGGTTATATCCCCATTATGGCTTTTGTTGACCCTTATGCAAAAAAAATAAACAGGGTTAATGTCGTTTCGCCTTCCGACCGGCTCAATCAGTATTCAAAAAAAGGATTCAGTGGCTTGCCGCAAAACCTGTATTTAAATGATGACGGCACATTTAGTATGGTATCTGAAGAAATGAAGACGCTGTTACAAGGCAGGTATGCTAAAACAACTTTGGGCGATTTGGCCATAGTAAATTACAGCAAAACGGGTGAGTTTATCAATGACTACCTTATACGCAAGGATCAAGAGTTGCCAAATTGGTATCTAAATCCTTTTTATCAATGGGAGCGTGAGGGGACATTGCAGGTATTGGGAGATGGAAATCAATTTAAACCATTTGCATTTTTGAGTGCAGGGCCTAAAAGTTTTGTTTTGTTTAATGATACCGAAAGAAATAACGATGCCCTGGAAAAAGGTAGCCTGGTGACTGTTAAAGGGGTTAGCAATTGCGACGGTTTTTACTATCCGCTTAAAGGCGCCGATCCTATTTTAAAACGTGATTACGTGTTTGGCAATCCCGCAGGTAAGCGTGATCATGATCTCGCGTTATTCTCCGTATCCGACTATGATCGGAAAAACAATGTTTATGTAACACTAAAGCTTGAGAACCAACACGGAAATAAAGGAGTTAAATTGGTTTGGCTGCAGCCGTAAGGTAATGTTTACCAAACACAAAAGCCGCTTTACAATTAATAAAGCGGCTTTTGTGTTTTCATAGGTAGCTGATATATCAATTAACCAGGTTAGTTAATGCCTGGATAACCATGATGCTGTGCTCCTGCAAGATGACTATAACAGCTATAAGTGGATTGTAAAATGTTTTCATGATAATGTTATTTGCCGCAAATATGTGCCCCCGGCTTTTTATTAAACAGATATTTTAGGTGAAACGGCACAAAATGTCGGTGAACGCATGATCAATATGGGATAGCGGCTATAAAAGAAGCTTTTATGACCAAAATCCTTGCGCCCTGATCTGGCTTGAGGGATAGCCCTGCAGTTTCAGTAGCTTGCGCAGTTCACCCACCATGGTATGGTTACCGGCAAGATAAAATACCGAATGTTCAAGATTGTATTGCTGTTCAATTACCCATTGAATAAGGCTGTGATGCCCGTACACATCATTGCGTTCAATAGGTTTTAACGGCGATTTAAAATATTCGCCAAATAAACCCCGGTGATTTTCATCGGCCATAACTATTGCCCCCGAAAAACGGGTTGCGGGTAATACCATTTGCTGTAAGGCCAGCAGGTGACCCATGCTGCTTTCATCACCAAGCCCAATAATGGCCGGGGTACTTGCGGGGGCATGCCTGGTTGAACGGATTTTGAAATAGTGAATGGTATCGCCGGTTTGTAATTGCTTAGCCCATTTACTACCCGGGCCGTTGTGCGCCGCATCAATATAAAGGGTGCAGGTATTGGTTTCGGCATCCCAGCCGGCTGGGGTATAATCACGGTAGGTGAGGTCGGCAACTTTTACTTTTATATAAGGAACCTCGTGCCAGTTTTGCATATCGGCCAGGGGCAAATGCAGGTCGATCTCAATCATGGTTGATGGTTCCCAGTGCCTTACTTCAAGCACCCGACCACTTTGTAAAAGCTGGTTTTCAAACAAGCTGCTTGCCCTTCTTTTTAATTTATGTAGAGTGGATGTTTCCATGTGTGTTGTATTTTGATAATACAAAGAAACATGGAAATTTAGCCTGATGAAATAGTAATTTCGGGGTAAAGGTTGGATTATTTGCGGTGTTTGTCTCTAAATTCAAGCGGAGTAATGCATGCCGATTTTTTAAACAGTCTCGAAAAATAAGTATGATCATCATAACCCAGCGTATGCGCAATTTCCTTTACGTTGAGCCCGCTGTAATACAATAGCCTTTTTGCTTCCAGCATTACTTCCTGGGTTATCCAGTAACTTACCGGGAAACCGGTTGTTTTCTTTAATACTTCGTTAAGGTATGATTCCGACACGTTGAGCATGCCTGCATATGCCGATGGGCCTTTAACAGTACGAACGTTTCTAAGCAAAAGCTTTTTAAACTGATGCGAAATTTGCGCGGGACGGGAGAGTTGCTTTTCGGGCGTATATACATTGCTAAAAGTAGCCGCCGCCATACCGGTAAAGGATTGTATGAGCGATTGTAAAACCGGCAAAAAGAAAGCGTTGTCGCTATCCTCGGCATTTTTTTCGCGCAACAGACAAAGGATCTGCTGGTATTGCTTCAATTCATTATCGTTAAGTTGATAAGGCTGTTGCAAAAAAAGCTGGTTCTCAAAAATATTACGGAAGTCGGACGGAATGTGTTGTGTGTCGATAGCTACATACCAGCCGCTGGCAATTTCGTTATTTATCCTGTGATGTACTTGCCCCGGCAAAATATAGTAAAGGGTGTTTTCGCAAAAATGGATCTCGTTAAAATCAATCATTAATGACGCTGCGCCGTTTTCAACCAGGAAAAACAGGTAATGATCATCGCGATGTGCGCCCATAGGTGGCTTTTTCAAATCTTCTTCACCACTTTCAAAGTGCTTGATCTCAAATCCCGAGTTTGTTCGTTCATGTAACTGGTGTACAGGTATATCTTTCATTTTGCCGGGTAGCTGTTGTATTAAGTATGTTAACGTAATCTTTAGCCAGAGGATACATTTATGTTATGGCTAATGATCTTAATTTAAGATTGCTGTAATTCCAGCGCTTACTTGCCGCCTTCTACCATCGCGTAAATTTCCTGCATATAAATGGCTTCATCCATCGAGGCATGAAAATCTTCCCATTCATCAACGGTAAAAGTAAGCTGTATATCATTAACCGGCGTACGCATTACTACGCGCTCCTGTCCATCAGGAAAAGGAAAGGAATGGTCGCTGAATTCAAGATCGATAGTGAAATTTTTAAACTGGATGAATTGCTCCGGTGTAAAGCTAAGGATCAGGTTATGGTGCCATATAAATATGCATTGGCATTCGGAGCAGCGGCTTACTACCGATGTTCCCTTTTGGCTGAGTATTTTAGCATCGCACATAAATTCCGGTAATTTAATTTGAATTGGTGCCTGCTCTGCCGGTTAAGTGTTTGATGAAAACTACTTAAGTGCAGAACAGGACTTTATATTTTAAGCATTCGTAATCAAATAATTGTTGATAAGCTTGCGGGCTTCTGTTTTACTTTTTTGCACATCCCATTTTTCTTTTGCCGATTGATCAGCAAGGTCAAAGAGGCGTTCGTAAAGCAGTTTGCCGTCTACTTTTCCTTTTAGTTTAACAGTGGTGTTTTGTGCATAAACCTCGTCCCATACCTGGCGTACTGCCGTCCAGTAAGGCTGTTGTTTTTGCCACCAGCCCTTTGCAAAGGCAAATTTGGCTTCATCAGTTTTGGTAAATTCTTCATAGCCTTTTTCGCGCACAAGAAGTTTATCGTTACCTGCCGATCGGATTATCTTTTGATTGTCCTGCTCAAACATCCATCCGTTTGGAGTTAGGCAGATGCGGTTACCGCGTCGCAATACATTGTAATCGCTGCGCTTGGTAAACTCGCGGCGGGGCAGAGGCGAATCGCATTCGCTTTGCCAAAAGTGTTTTCCATCAGCATGTACCCAGGTGCCAATACTTTCGTAACGCGGACTATCATCAACCTGGAAAACCTTTTGCACCCAGCGGCCTTTTGCTTCGGCAGGCTTTATTGTGCCTTTTTTCCAGGTGCTGCTTTGATCGAAGTTAAGCAGGGTGGGCTCCTCGTACACCCAGTCTTCACGCCAGTGTTTTATTACTGTAGAATCACCAACCACCAATAAATGCTGTATAACTATTTTTTTGGGAGAATCTTCTTCAACAGCGGCCCATTCGTAGCCCCATGAGTGGTATTGCGGATGATTGCGATATGCGGTATCCGGAGAAAAGGTCTCGGCATAATCAAACGTAACTTTATAAAAGCCACCAAGCGCGCGGATGGCAGCACGGTCCTGGTCTAATTTTGATTGTGCTTGTGCTTTAACGCTTATCTGAACCGTACTTAGCAACATTAACAGGTAAAGGGCTTTTTTCATGAATGAGCAGATTGCTGTGATGTATTAGCAGCAACAAAGGAATGTCTTATTTAGAATAAATCCAAATAAAAATAAAAAAAGCATCTTGCTTATTCAATCAAATTAATTAAAACAATTTGCCATGAGCATACTTACTATAAACTACATACCCTAATGCCAACATATTTAAAACAATTGTAAGGCAGGCGTTTGCAAGGGTTTTCTATTCTACATCAACCCTTAATATTTTATTCATTTCATTCATCTTGGTAGTTTGGCCTGCCAATAACTATATTTAAGCATAATTATTTTGTTAATTATAAGCAAGCCTGTATAGGTAAAGTATATAAAACAATAAATATTATTCAGCGTATTATTGGTGTACCCCCTTAACGATAATAAGTTTTGCTGAGTTGAAACGCCAATTATGACGAGTTTTTCAAAACATTATTCAGAGAACTTAAAAAATTCTGTTCTTGCTATTGCGGGGTTATCAAATATAGCTCCGGCCGATTGTAAGATGCTGGAAGCTTTAATTCTCGAAAAAACCAAACAACGGGTTAGCGAAACAACGCTGAAGCGGATCTATGGTTTTGCGTATAGTAAATTCAATCCTTCCATGTTTACCCTCAATACCTTATCGCGCTACTGCGACTATGAGGGTTGGGATGATTTTTGCAGAAAACAGGAGGCCGAATCCATAAAACAAAGCGGTACTACTGTTGATTGGGACCTGTTAAAAGCCAACGCGGGTAAAATAACTTCCTTTACACTGCAGGCAATTAAAAATAAAACGGGGATACCTTATCCGCAAACTATCAGGCGCCAGTTTATTGATGATCATTTTGCCGCCTTTTTGCAGGGAAATTATACTGCAACCGTGATTGCGGCTCCTGCCGGGTATGGTAAAACAGTTGCGCTTTGCCATTGGGTTGATGAAAAAATTCACCAAATAGGTAACGACATTGTATTGTTTTTTAGCAGCAGTGCTTTAATGAACGTTTTTTTAAGTGGCCGCGATTTAAACGATTGGATGCTGGGCCTGCTTGGCTATTCAACCGAAGAGGATATTGTGGCCCTGCTTGATGTAAAGCAACGTAAGGAAGGGCGGTTTTTCCTGATCGTTGATGGCGTTGACGAGCACATGTTTAAGAACGATCAGTTTCAATTGGTTATAAACCAGTTGGTTGATATTTTTTCCTTTTATCAGTCGCATGAATGGTTTAAGCTGGTTTTAACCATGCGTTCATCAACATGGATGAACTATAAGCATTTGATTGAGATGGGGCAGAGCCCATGGTTTGAAGGTTTTTTCAGTTCGCACAATCAACCGTCAAATGTACCGCTGTTTAGCATCCAGGAAATAAAAGAGCTTTGTATTAAAATTAATCCGGCCATAAAAAGCTTCATAGCGATAAATGTAGTCGAGAATTTTAATCACCCGTTATATTTTCAGTTCTACTATAAGCAGCATAAGAAAAACTTTTCGCTCAATGACGTTGATCACGTGAGTGTTTATGAACTTATCTCAAACTTTGTTTTAAACAAAGTTTACATGGGCCAGTATTCGGCCGATAAAATTTACCTGATCCAGGCTATAGTTGAGCAGATGGATTTTGAAAATGGTGTATTTGAGGCCAGTAAACTTGGGCTTATCAATGTTATAAAGCAATACAACCATGCCTATCTTGAATTGTTAAGCATTGGTTTTATCCGTGAGCTAAATACCAGCAGCGATTTTGAGTACCGTGCTTCTATAGAGTTTAGCAACGATCATTTTTTTGAGTTTTCGATAAGCAGGTATCTCCTTCATAATAATGATAACCTTTTTAATATCGACCTGATAAATATTATTAATAAATATTTCACGGGCGAACGTAAGTTATCCATATTAAAATGGAGCATCATTTATGCTATTAAAAGCGGGCAGCAGGAAAGCTTTCAGCTTTTATCACAAACCCGCCTTACCACAAGCGAAAAATCAGATCTGATCATTTTCCTGGGAGATTTATTGGAAAAAGAATTAAGTACCTTAAAAGATACCGAAACGCTTGTACAATATTTTAAGCAGGATTGCAGCGATGAACTGTTTGATTATTTATTTGGCCTGGAGTTTATTCATAACGATTATGCCAAAACGCTGCACACGCTGCTCAAGTTTGAGCTTTCGGACAAAAAGAAGATCCTGGTGTATACCGGCCTTGCTGCAATAAGTGTAATAGGGCTTGAAATGAACAAACTGGAAGAGTATCTTAAAATAATGAGCGGCTTTGGCGCTGTGAGTTATTATGAGTTTTCGGTTAATCCTTTAAAATGTATCAATACCATATATCAGTTTCTTAAGTATGGTATTGTTAATAAGGAATTTTTTAAAGAACTCACGAGGTTTTATTTTCAACCCCCGCTGCACCTGGAACAGTCAGGCTCAAATGACCTGGTACTTTTGTTAGCAGCACATACTTTGAGAATTTGCAATAAGCCGTTAAAAACGCTACGTTTTATTGCAATGCTTGAAAAATACTACCGTCCTGTCAGCAACAGCGTTTGTGTATACTGCTTTTTTTTAAAACGAATAAAAACTGAAGAATATCTTGCCCTTGGGCAGACAAACAGGGCCATGGAGCTTTATTTTGAATTGGATGACGCTTACAGACATGCCGATGGGGCTTTTACCCCGCTTATGATCACATCATTCAATTGTATTAAGATCATCGTTGATTTTAATTACAAGCAACTTTCATTAACCGATGATACACTGGAAGAATGGGCAAACCTCATTATTAATGAAATGGAGTATAAGCTGTCAAGGGTATATATGTTTGCTTTTTTATTAAGAAACCAACACCTTATCAAACATCCGCCCGAACGGGTTTATAAACATATTAACTACATGTTTTTAAAAACGATGAGCGAAAGCGGTTTACGTGCCGATATATTGTTAAAGCAAAACAGTTTTACAAGCTGATTGCCGCCTGCCGGTTATTATCATATTTTGCCAATAAAAAATCATAAAGCTTGTGCCTGGTTTTCGAGTTGTTTAAATGCTCATCCAAAAACCGGATCATTGGCTCGTTGTTTTTTTCAATAGCTGTTAATTGCAATACCTGCATTGAGTTTTTTTCGACACCTGAAACATATTCCAGGTACGAAAGAATGCACATGTCGCGCAACACTTCATCGTCGTTATGCTGGTGTATAGCTGTAAATTCATCTTCGAGCAAAGAGATGAGACCGCTGCAATTTTCAAATGAATAACGTTTTTGAAGCTGCGCGTAAACGCCATCTATACGCGCAATTTGTTTTTCGGTTTCGCCGAGGGTTTCTTTTATCGGAGTATCAAGATCCTTAAAGCTATCGGTATCTGCAATTTCCAAAAGTCGTTCGGCCAGGTGTGCTTTGGCACAATAAATCCTGTTCAGGTGTTCTGTAAAAAAAACTGTTAATTTATCAGACGCCCATTGTGCTGGGTAAGGGGGTACCATACGGGGTGTTTTTTTATTCATTAATTGTCTATCAGTCATAGTTAAATAATAATGCCACTGCCGCGTTGCAGGTTTTGTTTATAGGGTTGTATGACCGATAAAACAGAGGAATGGATATTGATAGGAAATAACTGACCGGTTATCCGGCTTTTAGGGTAATTTGAGCAAATGCTAATTGTGCTAAAGTTATTTCTTGTTATGGTTAAATAACAAGTTTATACAATATTCATTCTATAATGTGACTCCTGAAATAACCATTTGTTTATCTCATTTTATCATCAGGGCATTATTAAATAAATCTACAATACGCAATTCAAAACGCGTACCGATTTTGTTACATCTACGTAAAAATTGTAATTGTAATATATAAGTTACCTTCTTTTGTAAATTTTTATGCGTTTTTGAAAGTCATTTTCGTGACAGTTATAAAACTATAGCATACATGTCTCATCAACATATGTTTGTATACACGATTGTGTACAAAGTGTGTTGAAAATGAGCGAGAATGTTATATTGGCACAGTTTAGTTTCCTCAATAATGTGTTTATCCAGAATTTATCCAAAATTAATTATCCGGGTTTAATATTTTTAACATATAAATTATTTTATCGATAAAATTTTGTGTAGCATTGCTATTGTTTAGAACGATTATTGATTGAAAAAGACCTTCGCCATAGTAATGCTAATTACTCATATGCTCAACTTAGTTGGGTATATGGCACTCAATCAATATTTTGCCAATAAATCAAACGGCATAATAGCCAGGCAAATCGCTAAAGGCAAATACAATAAACGCGATCTGATCGAAATTAAGATCAAACAGAATTTGCCTTTTATACATGATTGGGAAGATTATGTAAACATTGCCGGCCAGCTCCAGTTAGATGGTGTTGCATACAATTACGTAAAACTTAGGGTTACCCGTGATACAGTTTATGTGCAATGCATCCCCAACTATGAAACAACAAAATTGCTGAACGAGAACGTGATCTGTGCTAAAAAGCTTAATTCTACACCTATCAGCAAGCGCAATCACGAATCGTCAGAAAAGAAACTTGGCAGTGATGCAAAATATAATTGTCCCGAAATTTCGTATTCTTTTATAAAACCTGCCGAACCTGTTCAGGCCCCCGGCACATTTGTTTATATCAGCATTCCCGATGCCTTTGTATCCGTTGGTGGTCAGCCTCCGGAAATGGCACTTGCCTCAATTTATAGCTGATAATTAATCTGTTCTGCTCACCCATGATGAATGGCATAATATGCTATGCAATTTACTATGCCCATGCCTGGCTATCATTGCTGCAGCTGAACAGTATACCCCTAATATTTTTCAATTTGAATAAATGAATATTCTTTATAAAACTTCATTAGCCGCGCTATTTTTAGGTTGCGCCGGCTTTGCCCATGCACAAAACAAAAGTGTTAAAGATACCTTGCAACTGGATAGTGTTATCATTAAAGAAAGCAGGCCCAAACACTTACCTAATGTATCCGGCACCAATATTTTTGCCGGAAAAAGAACTTTCGATATTTTCCTTGATGCCGGAAAAGCCAATTTAGCCAATAACAATGCCCGAATGACTTTTGCGAAAGTGCCGGGTGTTAACGTTTGGGAAATGGATGGTGCAGGCTTACAGCTCAATATAGGTACCCGTGGTACTGACACCCACAGGTCGATAGAAACCAATATCAGGCAAAATGGCTATAACACCAACTCGGATATGTTTGGCTATCCCGAAAATCATTACAATGTGCCGTTTCAGGCTGTGAGTGAAATTCAGATCGTCCGTGGTTCGGCCGCTTTACAATTTGGCAGTCAGTTTGGCGGCATGGTTAACTTTAAACTTAAGGAAGGCGACAGCACCAAAGTGTTTGGTTTTGAAAGTGAGCAATCGGCCGGTTCAAATAGGTTTTTCAACTCCTACAATGCCATTGGCGGCAAGGTGGGCAAAGTGAGCTATTATGCTTTTTACAGCGCCCGTACCGGCGATGGCTGGAGGCCAGATGCCGCTTTTAATTCGCGCGCTTACTATGCCAACATCAAATACCAGTTTAACGATAAAGGAAGCATCGCTTTCCAGTTTTCACGGTCGGATTACAGGCAGCAGATAGCAGGCGGTTTAACCGATGCACAATTTGATGCCAATAATCGCCAGTCAACCCGTGCCCGTAACTTTTTTAACCCGGAAATTAATATCCCGGCATTGCTGTTCAACTACCAGTTTGATAAAGATACCCGGCTGGAAGTTACCACGCATGTATTGTTTGGGCAGCGTAACAGCGTGCAGTTTATTAATACGGCCAACATCCCGGACACAGTTAATACAAGCTTAAAAACATTTAACCCGCGCCAGGTAGATCGTGACTATTACGCGGGTTTTACTACAGAGGCCCGTTTACTGCATAACTACAAACTGGGCGATCTTAAAAGTTCATTTACTGCAGGGGTGAGGTATTTTGAGGAAACCACCAAGCGTAAACAAAAAGGAACGGGTACGGTAGGTTCTGATTTTGATCTGAGCCTGGTTAAGGACTACGGTATCGACTTAAGGCTGCACACGTTAAACTATGCCGCTTTTGCCGAAAACATGTTCCAGGTTACCAAAGCATTTACAGTTACACCGGGCGTTAGGTTTGAGCAGATCAATACCACAAACACAGGGGTTATTGTAAACCGCACCGTACCGGTTAGCTATAAGGATAAACGTAACTTCCCGCTGTTTGGAACGGGGCTACAATACCAGTTGAATAACGGAAGCCAGTTTTATGGTAACATTTCGCAGGCTTACCGCCCGTATATTTATGCAGCCGTTACCCCGGCAGATCAGCTGACCATTATCGATCCTAATATTAAGGACAGCAAGGGTTACGATGCCGATCTGGGTTATCGCGGCCATATCAGCACTGTATTTAGTTTTGACGTAGACGCGTTTTATGTTTACTATGGCAAAAGGGCAGGTACCTTAACGCAAACCGATGCCAATAATGTAACCCATCTTTACATGACCAATATTGGTAACGGCGTAGCCAAAGGTATCGAGGCATTTACCGAGGTTTCATTGATCCGCTCGTTTGATCAATCGGCAGGAAGTGATCTGCGTTTGTTTAACTCGCTATCGTATACCCATGGTCGTTACACCAGTGGCTCTATCAACCAAAATGGTAAAAACGTAAGTTTGGTTGGAAATCACCTGGAAGGTACTCCTGATTGGAATGACCGTGCCGGATTAACCTTTTTAAGCGGCCATGTAAGCAGTACCCTGCAATACAGCTATGTAGGCAAAAGTTTTAGCGATGCCAATAACACTACATTCAATGCTACCGGTGCTACCGGTATTGTGCCGTCGTACCATTTGTTTGACTGGGCTTTCAATTATAGCTTCCTGAAAAACTATCACCTTACAGCTAACGTGAACAATATTTTTAACGCTAAGTACTTTACCCGCCGTATTAACATGTACCCCGGCCCTGGCATTTTACCTGCCGATGGACGGACATTTAATATTGGTTTTGGTGTGAAGATTTGACCTCACCTAAATCCTCTCCAAAGAAGAGGGGCTTAGTATAGTTATTCAAGTCCTCTCCTTTGGAGAGGATTTAGGTGAGGTCTTAACAAAACGGCCCTTCAAATTCATGGATGGCCGTTTTATTTATACTGATAAGGATTGCTTACTTTGTGATGTGTTTTTTTACGATCTCTGAAAGTGCTGTAAGGTCGAAGGGTTTGGCAAGGTAGCCATCGGCATTCCCGGCTTTGGCAATTTCCTTAATATTACTAACCGCCGAAATAATCACTACAGGAATATGGCTGGTAGCAGGATCATCTTTAATTCCTTTGCTTAGTTGTTGGCCATTGGCATCACTTGTCCAGTCGGTGAGCCAGTTATCAAGCAGTATCAGGTCGGGGTTGATAGAGGCGAGGGTCCGCAGGATACGGGCATTATCAGAGTGTATTACTTCGTAGCCTTCTTCCTCCAATACATATACTACGGTATCGCGGATATCTTTATCGTCCTCTATAACTAAAACCTTTTTGGCCATAAGTTTTGATTGCTATTTAATTAAAATACCGGTGTTTGAACCAGTCTTGTTTAACTATATAACAAACAAATACCCTGAATTTGTTTTAGTTGTAGTATTAAATAAAAAATATATTATTTAATGAAATGTTAACCGGCAACTGTATTATAACAAGCGCGGCAACGCGGTTCGTAGCTTTCTTTTTCGCCCAATAATATTTTTGAATTATCGTGCACCAAACGGTACGAGTATTGCGCAGGATTACCGCATCTTACGCAAACGGCCTGCAGCTTGGTTACCGATTCGGCAATGGCCATGATGGTTGGCATTGAGCCAAACGGGCGCCCTTTAAAATCCATATCAAGACCGGCCACAATCACACGTACACCACGATTGGCCAGTATGGTACATACTTCGGGAAGTTCATCGTCAAAAAACTGCGCTTCATCAACGCCTATCACGTGGGCATCGCTGGCCAGCAGTAAAATAGCAGATGCGCTATCAACCGGGGTAGAGGTAATTTTGCTGGCATTGTGCGAAACAATGGCCTCTTCGTCGTAACGGGTATCGGCTTTAGGGCTAAAGATCTCGACCTTAAGCTTGGCTATGCGGGCACGGTTTAGCCTCCTGATCAGCTCTTCGGTTTTGCCCGAAAACATTGATCCGCAGATAACCTCAATACTGCCGCCTAACTCGCTTTTACGCCTGAAAACCTCTTCGTGATATACCATTTATGACTTTAATAGTCGGCAAATATCAGAATTTAATCCTACTTTTGATAAGCATTTTCCTAACATTGAGGCCATGAAGCAAATGGATGTATTTAAAAAGATAGGTGGGATTTTAAAAGAGCTTAATGATCAATACGACTACCTTTCTGCTGATCCCAGCGAACTAAACGAACTTGAATTAGAGCTTTTTGTAGCCAACGCCCATTTTTTAAAAGACCATGCCGAAATTTTGCGCCGTATTAACGAGCGCGCGGCAGCTCCTGTACCATCAGCAGAAAAATCTCAGCCGGTAGCAGAGCAGTCTAAACCCATAACCCCGGTAGCTCCTCCGGCCCCAGCCCCTTTAACACCACCTGCAAAACAGGATGCACTGTATGAGCAGCGCTTTTTTGAGCCGGTTGTTCAGCAGCATATCCCTGTTCCGGTAGATAAAATTGAACTTACCAGTAATGTTGAACCGGTTGCCCCGGCGCCGTTTAACAACCCGGTAAAAATAGAAGTGATTACACCGGAACCGGAAATAACGGAAGCTCCCGAACCACAGATAGATCTAACCGCGGAAAAAAATACCGATAGTTACTCGTTTCAGCAGGAGATCCCGGAAGGAAACAGCTTTGAACTTAATTTAAACGAGGCTGATACCTGGGATGATGAAGCCGACCGCTTTGAACAGGAAGAGTTGATCAGTCAGCTTCCCGAAAAGCCTGTTGAAATTGCACCTATAGCCGAACAACCAAAACCTTTGCCCGTAGTTGAGCCTGTGACGCCCGTTGCCGAACCTGTTACTGCTACGGCACCCGATAACAGTCAGCAGGTGTTAACCTTTAATCAAAGGATCATGGCCCAAAAAGCCGAGAAAGCCAACGCCGCGGCGACAAGTACCACAACTGAGTTACCGGTTACAGATCTGAAATCGGCCATTAACCTGAATGATAAGCTGCTTTATATAAAAGATTTGTTTAACGGTTACAGCCTGGCATACAGTGAAGCTATCGAGATTGTAAACCGCTTCAACACTTTTGAAGAGGCCGAACGCTTCCTGAAAACCAACTACGTGGTTAAGAACAACTGGGAAAGTAAAGCTTCAACAGCCGATAAGTTTTATGCCTTGCTGAGAAGAAGGTACCCAACTGCCTAGCCATTGAGTACATAGTTGATAGTTCATAGCCACAATTGTTTGGTTGCAGGGATTCTCTCTTTCTGACTTACGGATTTTCCCGACTTGCGGACAAAAAGCTAAACGTTCGATTTCCTGTTTGAGTCGAGCTTAATGAGCGTGAACAGGAGCATGGTAAAGCTTATTAGTGACGAACCTCCGTAGCTGATAAATGGCAGCGGAATGCCAATTACCGGCACTACACCGATAGTCATACCGATATTGATCACTACGTGGAAAAACAATACTGAAGCTACACCGTAACCGTAAACACGCGTAAAGGGTGATCGTTGCCGCTCGGCTATCAGAATAACGCGCAGTATCAGGAACATGAACAGGCTTATCACCGTCAACGAACCTGCAAATCCCCACTCTTCACCAACGGTACAAAATATAAAGTCGGTGCTTTGTTCGGGTACAAATGAATACTGCGTTTGGGTGCCGTGCAAATAACCTTTACCCCAAAGTTTACCAGATCCAATTGCAATTTTCGATTGATTTACGTTGTAACCTTTGCCTCTTAAATCGGTAGTGATACCCAGCAAAATGTTGATACGCTCGGTTTGGTGTTTCTTTAAAACGTGGGTATAAATAAATTTCACGCTGAAAATAAACGCTATGCAAATGGCCAGGCCAATAAGCATAGTTTTAATCAGTTGCCTGTTCCGTTTAAATAAAAAGATGATGAACGCGGTTATTGCAACCAGTATCAGGATAATATAAAGCGGATTGTACAACAGGGATGTAACAAACAGGGTAATAAATAAACCTGCTATGATCAGGAAATAAGGCGATAACCCTTCCCGATATAACACGAATATCAATGAGCAAAATACCAGTGTTGAGCCGGTATCTGGCTGTAACATGATCAGCAACATCGGGAACCCGATAATGGCAGCGGCCATTAAAAACGATTTGGGTTCGGTAACGCGGATGTTTGTGCCGCTTAAATATCGCGCCAGCAGCAAACAAGTGGCAAACTTGGCAAACTCCGAGGGTTGCAACCTGAAACCGCCGCCCAGGTTTATCCAGGCCTGGTTACCACCTACGTTTCGCCCTATAATGAGCACAAGGATCAGCAGTAAGACTATGACCACGTAAAACGCGGGGGCAAGCGCCGCGATAAACCGGCTTTCGAGCAACAGGATAACGATACCTACAACTGCAGATACACAAATAAAGATGAATTGCTTCCCGTAATTAGTTGAAACGTCAACAATACTTTGGTGATTGGGATCATAAACCGCAGCGTGGATATTAAACCAGCCAATTGTACACAATATCAGGTACAGGAAAACTGTAAGCCAATCTACGTTAAAGAAGAAACTACGTTGCTGAGTACTCATGACTTGCTCCTTCCACCTGTTAATGATTTAATCCAGTTTGTTGGCTTATTGTTATAAGCTGCTTCTTGTCGTTCCTTTTTTATCGAATCGGCTTTAAATTTTTTAATGGAGTCAGCTTTAAACCTTTTTATCGAATCGATCCTGGCTGCCCTGATACTGTCACGCCTGCGCTCTTTTTGCAGATCTTGCGCATAAAGACTAAGATCGGGCAGGCGGTTGGCATTAGCAAAGTAGTCAACTGTAAACCCAGATTCGCGTGGGGTAATTTTGCCTTTTAAATATTTTTCAACTATAAAGCTGGCAATAGGGGCAGCCCAATGCGCTCCTTCGCCCGAGTTCTCGACTACAACGGCTATCGCTATTTTAGGATTATCGCGCGGAGCAAAGGCAACAAATACCGAGTGATCTTCGCCATGGGGGTTTTGTGCAGTACCGGTTTTACCGCACATGATAACATCCGGAATTTTTGACCTGCGGGCTGTACCACTTTCAACTACGGCCTCCATCCCATTAATTACCGGTTCAAAATATCCCGAATCAATGCCTACGTAGTTTTTTTGTATGTACTCTTTCTTGATCACGTTTTGGGTGCCGATAGCCTTAACGAGGTGCGGTTTATAAAAGAAACCACGGTTAGCGATGGTACACTCCAGGTTAGCTAACTGTAAGGGGGTAGCTAATAACTCGCCCTGGCCTATAGCTAAAGCGGCAATGGTGCTTGAACGCCAGGCGCCTTTATGGTAAGTGTTATCATAGTGCAACGGCGTTGGTACGTTGCCACGGCTTTCTGCCGGCATATCCAGATCAAGCCTTGCGCCCAGGCCAAATTTCATTACATTATTTCGCCATGCTGTAAAATTGGCCGTTGTGTTTTTTACGCCGTACCGGTCAACAATGCGCTGAAATACCATCGTGAAATAGCCGTTACATGACTCGGCTACCGCTTTAGCCATATTTACCGTTCCGTGTGCTTCGCCGTGGTTACAGTGTACAATACGGTTTCCCACCCTGTAATTACCGGTACAGTAAAAAGTTTCGCTCGGACTGATGATGCCTTCCTGTAAAGCGATAAGTGCGCTTAATGGTTTAAATGACGAACCAGGAGGATATTGCGCCTGTATAGGCCTGATGAAAAACGGCTTATACGGGTCGTTATACATTTTTGCAAGGTTATTACCACGCTCACGGCCTACCATCAGGTTGGGATCATAAGTAGGGCTACTTACATAGCATAATATCTCGCCCGATGAAGGTTCAATAGCTACAATACTGCCCAGCTTATTCTGCATCAGCTTTTCGCCAAGGCGTTGCAGGTCGATATCCAGAGACGAGGTAAGGCGCTCGCCCGAACGGGGCACGGTATCAAGTGCGCCATTGGCAAATGAACCCTTAAATACACCATGCGAATCAACCATTTGGATCTGCACGCCACGCTGACCGCGAAGTACGTTTTCATAAGCTTTTTCAACACCGGTAACTCCGATATAATCACCGAGGCGATAGTACCCATTAGAGCGTTTGATGTCCCTGTCGGTAACCTCGCCGATAAAGCCCAAAAACTGGGCAGCTACAGAATCTGGATAAGTACGTATAGTACGGGGCACAATAGAAAAGCCCGGAAACTCAAATAGCTTTTCCTGCAGGGCTGCATATAATTCTACAGATAATTGTTTTTCGAATATCGATGCTTTGGTTGGCGATTGCCTTTGCGCTTTTGTAAAGCGCTTATCAAAACCCTCCTTATCTATACCGATCATTTTGCAAAGCAGGAGGGTATCAAATGGTTTAACCTCTTTGGGGTTAACCATCACATCGTAAATAGGTTCGTTTTGTACCAGGATCTTGCCGTTACGGTCAAGTATGGGGCCGCGTGCCGGATAAAGGATAGTGGTGCGCCTTACATTGCTGTTTGCGTATATGGTATAGCGGTCGTCAACTATCTGGATATAATAGAGTCTCCCTAAAAGGGCTAAAATAATAGCTATAAAGATACCGGTAACAACGTAGCGGCGTTCAAAAAACTTATTCATTTACGTTCTTTCCTTCTGAAAAATAGCAGGCCCGAAATTAGTATTAAAAATACTGTAAACAATGAACTTAAAACAACACGGCTTAGTGTGTATTGTATTTCAGAAAAACTAAAAACCTCTAAATTAAGCAGGAAAAAGTGGTGGAATAAAGTGAGTATCAAAGCGTAGGTAAAGAACCACCTGAAGCCCATGATACTCAATGTAGGTTCAGGTTCGTTATCAAAGCCATCCTTTTGCACTGTTATGCTGATGAACAGCACGCGCACTAAAGCGAGCACTACACAGGCCGAAGCGTGCAGCCCCGGCGTATCGTAAAAGGCATCAATAGTGAGGCCTAAAACAAATGATAGTACAAACAGCAATACATTAGGTACTTCAAAGGGAAGCAACAAAATGAATAGTATATAGAAATACGGAGTCGCGAGATTATAGAACGTAATGTTTTTTAACAGGAAAACCTGTATAAAAACCAATACGATAAACCTAAGGAGGTTAATAAGGATAGTCCTACTCATTTTTGTTTTGTACGGCCTCCAGTCCCGTTTGTTCACCGGCAAACTTGTTATTTACCACGTAAACGTATTGAAGCTTTGTAAAATCGACAGCTAAGGCTACCTCAACGTTAATAAGTAAACCACCGCCTTTTGCATGCAGGTTAGTTATTTTACCAAACGGTATACCTGTAGGGAAAAGCGAATAACCTGATGTAACCACCGAGTCGCCTACTTTAGGTTGCGCGTTATTTTGAATATCAATTAGTAACCCTTTGTGCGGGTCAAGGTCGTTACCCCAAACAAATGAGCCAATATCTTTAGTGCCGGCAAGCATAGCGCTAAACCGGGTGTTTTTGTGTAACACCGATTGAACGATAGCCAAATGATCGGTTACCTGGATAACCTGGCCCACTACGCCCGCGCCGGTTATTACACCCATATCTTTTTGTATCCCATCCCTACTGCCCCTGTCGATAGTAATGTAGTTGCTCCGCTTGTTGAACGAGTTGTTGATAACCTTGGCTACAATATAGCTATACTGTTGCTTGTAAACGGTGTCATTAACCTTACGCTTATCAACACTATCAACATAAAAGGAAGCTTTAAGCTGGCCGCGAAGTTTTGCGTTTTCGCGGGCAAGGCTATCATTGGTTTCTTTTAACGACAGGTATCCTTTTAATGCATCAACCTGGCCGTACAGCGTACCGGTTACCTGGCTGGTTGAATTAATAAAAGATGCTTTCTGAAACGAGTTGTATTTGATATAAATAAGCAGCGAGCTAATCTCAAAAATCAGGAATAAAAAAAACGCGTTATACTTAGTTATAAATATCCAAAGGTTACGCATTGTTGGAGATTAGTTAATTGGAGATCAGAGATTAGTTGTCTATAGCAAAATTAGAAATTAGGAATCGGAGATAAGTATTGTAATAAAAACTAATCTCTAATCCCTAACCTCTAATCACTAACTCAGTTACTGCATTAAAAATTTAAAATTGCCAATGTTTTTAAGGGCAGTGCCGGTTCCGCGTACTACGGCGCGAAGAGGATCTTCGGCAACGTGAACCGGAAGTTTGGTTTTGGCAGCCACACGTTTATCCAGGCCACGCAATAACGCGCCACCACCGGTTAAGTAAATCCCGGTTTGGTAAATATCGGCCGAAAGCTCGGGTGGAGTGATCTCCAATGCTTTTAATATCGCTTCCTCAATCTTTGAGATTGATTTATCTAAACAATGTGCAATCTCGGTGTATGATACCATGATTTGTTTTGGTACACCGGTCATCAGGTCGCGGCCCTGAACGGCAAAGTCGCCCGGCGGCTCGCTCAATTCAGGAAGGGCGGCGCCAACCTCAATTTTAATTTTTTCGGCAGTACGGTCACCAATCATGATGTTGTGCTGACGACGGATATATTGAACAATGTCCGAATCAAAATTATCACCTGCAACACGGATCGACTGGTCGCACACGATACCCGATAACGCGATAACGGCAATCTCGGTAGTACCACCACCAATATCAATAATCATGTTACCCATAGGCTCTTCTACGTCGATACCAATACCTACAGCCGCAGCCATTGGTTCGTGGATAAGGTAAACCTCTTTAGCGCCGGCAATCTCGGCCGAGTCGCGCACGGCACGTTTCTCTACCTCGGTAATACCTGAGGGGATACAGATCACCATACGCAGTGATGGGAAAAACCATCCCTTGCCCTGGTTAATCATTTTGATCATCCCGCGTATCATGTGCTCGGCAGCGTTAAAGTCGGCAATTACACCGTCTTTTAGTGGGCGCACGGTACGAATATTATCGTGCGTTTTACCTTCCATCTGCATGGCCTGCCTGCCTATGGCAATCACTTTGTTGGTTGTTCTGTCGAACGCCACGATTGAGGGTTCGTCAACAACAACTTTATCGTTATGTATAATGAGGGTATTTGCTGTACCTAAATCGATAGCAATTTCTTGTGTAAAAAAGTTAAATAAACCCATCTGGTATTTCTTTCAGTATGTTATGCAAAGTTTATAAAAATACGCTTAAATAGTTTAGCATTTTGCAAACTTAAGCGTTAAAAAATCACATTTATTGTGTTGGGGTTGGGTTGATAGAGCTTATTTATTAAATGGTTGACTGGATTTACAGGTAAATTAAGTTAAAACAGGTTAAAAACATTTTTCCTTTTCACCAAATCAATCCCTACTCTTAAATCAAACGTTTTTAACCTAATAAACTACTCACCTAATCAACCCAATCAACCATTAATTTTAGTGTTTAAAGTGACGAACACCGGTAGTAACCATAGCCAGCCCTTTTTCATTGCACATCGCAACCGAAAGCTTGTCATTAATTGATCCGCCTGGTTGTAAAATGGCAGTGATACCTGCTTCGGCAGCTAATTCGGCACAATCCGGGAACGGGAAGAAAGCATCAGATGCCATTACCGCGCCGTTCAGGTCGAAGCCAAAGCTTTGTGCTTTGATCACGGCTTGTTTAAGCGCGTCAACCCTTGAGGTCTGGCCCACGCCACTTGCCATTAGCTGGTTATTTTTAGCAAACACAATGGTGTTTGATTTGGTATGTTTTACAATTTTGTTAGCGAAGTATAAGTCTTTCAACTCAGCTTCGGTAGGGGCTTTTTCAGTAACAGTTGTCATTTGGGCCGGACCTTCAATAACCGCGTCTTTATCTTGCTCAATTACACCATTCAATAAAGTTTTGAAGTGTTTAACGGGAAGCTCAACCGGCTGGCGAACCAACAGGATACGGTTCTTTTTACCTGAAAGGATCTTTACAGCTTCGTCAGAGAAAGCCGGTGCGATCAGGACCTCATAAAATAATTTGTCGATCTCAGTGGCGGTTTCCACGTCGATCTCGGCATTGGCAATAATTACACCACCAAAAGCAGATACCGGATCGCAAGCCAAAGCATCTATCCATGCTTGTTTGATAGATGAACGTGAAGCTACGCCGCAGGCGTTAGTATGTTTAAGGATGGCTACAGTAGGCTCGGTAAACTCGTCAATGATAGCAACGGCAGCATCAACGTCAACAAGGTTATTGTATGAAAGTTCCTTGCCGTTCAATTTGTTGAACATGGCATCAAGGTTACCGTAAAAAGTGCCTTTTTGGTGTGGGTTTTCACCGTAACGTAAAACCTGGCTGGTTTGGATACTTTGTTTAAATACCGGAAGTGGCTCAGCCTCGTTAAAATAGTTGAAAATATGTGTATCGTAGTTTGACGATATGTTGAATGCTTTCTGAGCAAATGAACGGCGCTGATCAATTGTGGTAGCGCCATCCTGCGTTTTCAGGATATTTTCCAGACCGGCGTAGTCATCTTTTGACGCTACGATCACTACATCTTTAAAGTTTTTTGCAGCTGCGCGGATCAAAGAAATACCACCGATATCGATCTTTTCGATAATATCTTCGGCGCTGGCACCTGATGCTACGGTTTCTTCAAACGGGTACAGATCAACAATCACCAAATCAATTTCAGGAATTTCGTATTGTGCTATTTGCTGTTTATCGCCATCAAAATCTCTGCGGGTTAAAATACCACCGAAAACCTTAGGATGCAGGGTTTTAACACGACCACCCAGGATTGAAGGATATGAAGTAAGGTCCTCAACCGGGATCACGTTTACACCTAAATTGCGGATAAAAGTTTCGGTACCACCGGTTGAATAGATATTTACACCAAGGCGGTTTAATTCATGAATGATGGGCTCTAAATTGTCTTTGTAATAAACAGAAATTAAAGCATTTTTTATTTGAACTGACTGGCTCATGTACACGCTGTTTTTTGAGCCGCAAAGGTAGTGATTAGTGATTAGAGATTTGAGGTTAGAGATTAGTTTTTTTTAATCAATGTTTTTGGAAGCTATTGGAGGTTAGAGTTTTGGAAATACACTACTTAAAAAGTGCGAATTTAAGTAGTCTTAATTCTCTACTTGCTTCTTTAGATAAGAAATATAGCCATTGATCATTCGCATACATTCCTCGCAATCTTGCCTGAGATTATCCATTGTTTGCTGATCTATCAGGTTATTATCAAAGGCGATGATTAAATGATCGATGGTTTCGGCGGCAGAGCCACGGGCATTTACCAAAAATTTTGAGGCATCTAAATAATGAAATCTGCCATGGCCTTCGGCTATGTTGTTACCAATAGAACGAGATGAGCGGATAATTTGATCAGTTAAACGATATTTTTCCTCGGCAGGGAACGCTTTAACTAATTCTGTAATATTATTTCGTAGCAAACGGGCCTTTTTCCAAACCTCTAAATCAGTAAAAGCTCCCATCTATGTGTTAAATGTATAAAAGAAGACTTGTAATCAACTGAATAAAAACCTAATCTCTGACCTCAAATCTCTAATCACTAAACAATCAGCTCTTCATTTTTTTCAATAGCGCTTCTACAACTTTGGGGAAATGGTTATGCTCCAGTTGCTGGCCTTTAAATTTTACTATTTCAAGTGTATCGCCGGGTTCTATCTTAAATTTTGACTGATGGATGATCTCACCTTCGTCAAAGTTTTCATTTACGAAGTGGATGGTGATGCCACTTTCTTCTTCTTTATCTTCCAAAACTTTGCGGTGAACATTATCGCCATACATGCCTTTGCCGCCGTATTTGGGGAGTAGGGCAGGGTGCAGGTTGATGATTTTATTTGGGAATGCTTTTAGTAATGATTGTGGTACAAGCCATAAAAAGCCGGCCAGTACAATCAGGTCTACCTGAAGGTTTTTTAGCAGGCGGATAACACCATCTGTTTCATAAAACTCGTGGCGGCTGAAAATATGCGATGGTACTTCAAAGTTATCGGCGCGCTGTAAAACGTATGCTTGAGGGTTGTTGGTGAGTATCAGCACAACTTCAGCATCGGCATTGCGTTTAAAATGCTCCATTAATTTCTGAGCGTTTGAACCGGAACCTGAAGCGAAAATGGCAATTCTTTTTTTCATCGATAATATGTTTTTCAACGAAGATGAAACTGTAATAGTTTCATCGGGCTGAATGTTTAACTGGTATTGAAACTATTATACTAAAACCATTTTATAATTTAAAACTAAATTTTTTACTGGCTTGCAGTTGTCCTTTGTCTGATAAAGCCATATCGCATAATTCGTCTTTTTTTAGTTGCCGAATAGTTTGGTTCAACATCCCCAGTTTCCAATACCAGCGAATAGTTACCTAACGTGACTATTTTAGCGTTTGCAAACGGCTTTGAAGTACCGCCCGATGATTTGGTGCTATCCTTGCAAACCATATCCGAAGCTAAAAATAATTTATTTGCCGTTAGCGACCAACGGCCTACCGCCGAATCGGCATTACATTGAAAATTAGTGTAATTGCAAGAATTATCAGCCTTGAAGGTGAAATACTGAATAATGCTACAGGTTTGATTTAACGTATCTAATGAAACTTGTGAGTCGCCAACATAATTGGTAACGGTTATTGAGGCGAGTTGCCACTTTCCGGCCATCAGCCCTGGTATGTGGCTTAAGTTATCTTTCTTGCATGAATTAACGATCAGCGCAATGCTTAGCAGCAACAGAAAAAACAACAGCGGAGCTTTTTTCATTTATTGAGGGCAAAATTATAAAATATGGTTGATTACCTTGCATCAGTATACTGTAATAAACGTTATAAATTAAATTTATTTCAAAACCGATGCGTGTTCCGTTCCAAAAGCTTAAAGCTGAATTTAAAAGAGTACTGTTGACGCTTGGCTTTACCGATGGCAAAGCTGAAATTATTGCCTCTGTTTTTGCCGAAAATAGCCGGGATGGCGTTTATACCCATGGCTTAAACCGTTTCCCGGTTTTTGTAAACTATATCAAAAACGGATTAATTACTATCCAGGCCGATCCTGTTAAGGTAACCGGTTTTGGAGCTATTGAACAATGGGACGGCAACCTTGGGCCGGGCATACTAAATGCACGTTTTGCCATGAACAGGGCAATAGAACTTGCTGCCGATAATGGTATTGGCTGCGTGGCATTAAAAAATACTAACCATTGGATGCGTGGTGGCACTTACGGCTGGCAGGCGGCCGAGGCCGGTTTTATCAGTATTTCTTTTACAAATACAATAGCTAACCTTCCACCATGGGGAGGTATTAGTCCGCGGCTTGGTAATAATCCGCTGGTTATTGCAGTGCCCCGTAAAAACGGGCATGTTGTTTTGGATATGGCTATATCCCAATATGCGGTAGGAAAATTGAAGCAATATAAATCGAATAATAATGAGGCGCTGCCTTTGCCTGGCGGTTATGATGAAGAAGGAAAGCTTAGTACCGATGCCGCAGCCATATTGAAATCACAGCGTTTGCTGCCCGTTGGTTTTTGGAAGGGATCGGGTTTGTCATTGGTGCTGGATGTATTAGCTACCGTGTTAAGCGGTGGTAAATCAACAGCCGAAATAACTAAAAGTGAGCATGAATCAGGTATTTCCCAGGTGTTTATTTGTATCAAACCCAATAGCAGCGAACAAACGGAAAGCCTGATTGAGGAGATTGTCGAATATACCAAAACAAGTACGCCAGAGCATGAGGGGGCATCAATATCTTACCCCGGTGAAGGAACTATAAAGACAAGAGAAAAGAATTTGACAGGAGGTGTGCCTGTAGATGAGCGGATCTGGAATGAGGTGCTGAAGATGTGATGTTTAAAAATATTCGTTATCTTTGATAAAAGCTAAAAAGCGATGAAGCATAATATTTCTACTAATAACGGCTCATTTAAAACTCATCCTACGCATTCGCCCGAAGAGGTGTTAGCCGCAGGGGGGACAACAGCTTTTAGTTTGAAATCTAACAAAAATACCAGGAGTTTAATAAAAGCCCTTCAGAATTCGCCCAAAATCGAACCATTTACAGAGGAAGAATGGAATGATTTGTCAAAACAAATGAGTAAGGACAAATGATGAATTTGTTACTTGATACTAACATTGTTTTGAATATTATAAGAGCGAAAGATTTCGCTGGCGTTGTAAATTTTATTAATCCAAACGAAGCTCAATTATATCTCTCAGTTGTTTCGGAAGCCGAGCTTAAGTCAATCGCTATTAAAAATAGTTGGGGTGTTAACAGGCGTGCTTTACTTGATAGTTTTTTAGATGAGGTTAATATTATTGAGGTTAATCAACTGTATGTAAATATCTACGCAGAAATTGATGCGTTTTCCCAAAAGGCAAATCCCGCCTTTACCGTTTATGATTTTAATACTCCGCGTAATATGGGTAAGAATGATCTTTGGATTGCGTCACTTGCCGCCCTTTTGAGTTTGCAGCTTTTAACAACGGACGCGGATTTTGATCACCTTCACAATGTATTTGTTGATGTACGACGTATCAATCCTGCTGAGTTTTTAATATTTTTTTGAAGAATGAAGCAGCGATCAAATCGGTTTCGCATCACCCCACCATCATCCCCTCAAACTTTTCCCAAAAGCCATCACGTGGCACGGGTGCAATAATGGCAACCGGCTCGTTTTTTACCGGATGAATAAAAGTCAGTTTACGGGCATGCAGGCAAATGCTTTTGCGTAAGCTGCCACGGGGATAGCCATATTTATTATCACCAACAATTGGGCAACCCAAGGTTGAAAGCTGTACCCTGATCTGGTGCGGGCGACCGGTTATTGGGTCAACCTCAATTAGATAATATCCGTTTAGCTCACCAACCAGTTTATAGCTCAGTTCAGAACGTAAACTACCTTGTACCTCCTTGTCGTGCGCTTTAGTTACATTTTTTTGAGAGTTTTTAACCAACCAGTGCACCAGTGTTCCTTCTTCAGGGAATGGCTTTTTGCGAACTACAGCATAATAGGTCTTATGCATTTCGCGGGCTTTAAACATTTTGTTGATCCTGTCAAGCGCTTTGCTGGTTTTGGCAAACAGGATCACACCGCTTACCGGTCTGTCCAAGCGGTGTACCACGCCCAGGAACGCGCCGTTGGGTTTGCTGTATTTGTGGGCGATGTATTTTTTTACCTTTTCATCCAATGGCTCGTCGCCGGTTTCATCAACCTGCACAATATCGCCCGCGCGCTTGTTTATGCCAATAAGGTGATTGTCTTCATAAAGAACATCCTTATCGGTAATATCGTTATTGCTATAATTAAATTCGGGACGAGGCATTGTTTAGTTTATGGTTCATGGTTGATAGTTCATAGCCGATCATTTTTTACTATGATCTATGAACTATCAACCATAAGCTGATTAATATTGTTCCTTTTCGTTAGGGAAGCTATTGCTTTTTACGTCGGTATTGTAATTTTTGATTGCGTCGTGCATAACATCATACAGGTTGGAATACTGGCGTAAAAAACGGGGCTTGAAGCCTTTATTAATTCCCAGCATATCGTGGATCACCAATACCTGTCCGTCGCAATGCTGACCGGCACCAATACCTATTGTAGGGATCTGCAGATTAGCGGTCACCTCCTGGGCCAGTTTGGCCGGAATTTTTTCCAACACTACACCAAAGCAGCCAAGCTCCTGTAGCTTAACCGCATCTTCACGCAGTTTTTGTGCTTCGGCTTCATGTTTGGCACGTACCGTGTATGTTCCAAATTTGTATATAGACTGCGGGGTAAGCCCAAGATGTCCCATTACCGGGATGCCCGCAGTTAAGATCCTGCTTACCGATTCGGCTATTTCAACACCGCCTTCAATTTTAACGGCATGTGCGCCGGCTTCCTTCATGATACGGATGGCCGAGTTCAAAGCCTCTTTAGAGTTGCCCTGGTATGAACCAAATGGCAAATCGACAACTACTAAGGCGCGTTTAGCTGCACGTACTACGGATGAAGCATGATAGATCATCTGATCGAGCGTGATAGGTAACGTAGTTTCGTGACCGGCCATTACATTTGAAGCCGAATCGCCAACGAGGATGATATCCGTCCCAGCTTCGTCGACTATGGTAGCCATTGAATAATCATATGCGGTAAGCATAGAGATCTTTTCACCACGAACCTTCATTTCCTGAATAGTATTGGTGGTGATACGCTTTATTTCTTTATTTACAGACATTGATAAATGTTTTATCGGCAGTGCAAAGGTAATCATGATTTCGGATTTCGGAATTTCGATTTCGGAGGTTATATTTTTGATTTACTGTTTTGATTGAAAGGGCGCTATTCTTCAATAAAAAAATCCGAAATAAAAAAAATCCGAAATCCCATATTCGAAATCCGAAATAAAATCTTACTTTTGCGCCGTGAATCCGGAAGTTCCTTACTTCATTATTTCTATCAGTTTTCACGGGGCTTTGAACCAGGCAATCCGATCATTTAACCCTTTCAATTTTTTTAAGCGATGAACTATTTCACCAAACTACCGGCTATATTGCTGCTTGCTGACGGTACCGTTTTTTATGGTAAAGCTGCTGGCAAAATGGGTACTACCACCGGCGAGATTTGTTTTAATACCGGCATGACCGGCTACCAGGAAATTTTTACCGACCCTTCATACTTTGGGCAAATTATGGTAACCACCAATGCGCACATTGGTAACTACGGTATTGCTAATGAAGAGGTTGAATCGGGCAGGATCCAGATCGCTGGTCTTGTTTGTAAAAACTATAACATCGCCTACAGCCGTAAACAGGCTGATGAATCGATACAGGATTATTTCCAGGAACAAAACATTGTAGGTATTTCTGATATCGATACCCGCCAGCTTGTTCGCCACATTCGTGATAAAGGCGCTATGAATGCTATTATCTCGTCAGAAATATTGGATCTGGATGAGTTGAAAGCAAAGCTTGACCTGGTGCCTTCAATGGATGGCCTGGAGCTTTCATCGCAGGTATCAACTACCGAAACTTATACTTTTGGCAGCGAAGATGCTCCTTACCGTGTAGCTGTGCTTGACCTTGGTGTAAAGAAAAATATCCTTCGCAATTTTGATTCGCGCGAGGTTTATGCAAAAGTGTTCCCGGCTAAAACAACTTATGCCGAAATGGAAAAGGATTTTGCGCCTACCGGTTATTTCATTTCAAATGGCCCTGGCGATCCGGCTGCTATGCCTTACGCGGTTGAAACAGTAAAGGAAATTTTAGCTGCTGATAAACCAATGTTTGGTATTTGCTTAGGTCACCAGTTGCTGGCTTTGGCTAATGACATCCCAACTCAAAAAATGTTTAACGGTCACCGTGGCTTAAACCACCCGGTAAAAAATATCATCATTAACCATTGCGAGGTTACTTCACAAAACCACGGTTTTGGTGTAGTGCCTGAGGCTGTACGTGCTTCAGATAAAGTGGAGATCACTCACGTTAACCTGAACGACCAGTCGATAGAAGGGATCCGTGTAAAAGGTAAAAAGGCATTCTCGGTACAATATCACCCTGAATCTTCACCTGGCCCGCACGATTCAAGGTATTTGTTTGATGATTTTATCAAATCGATGAAATAAATTTTGATTACAGATGCGCAGATTTTAAATGTGCAGATGATATATAAAAGCCTTTCTATTTAGAAAGGCTTTTTTTGTTTCTCAGTATTCCTTTTTAACTTAGTTGTTATATCCACCTAAATTATGAAGAAATCAATTAATCTGCTCTTAAATGCCGAAGAGAAGGCGCTGCTCAGGGCTCAAAAAACTAAGATTTCTGACCTCACTACTTTTGCCCCCGACGAAGTGGCGATGATATTAAATGCAGATGCCGAACGTGCAAAAGAAATTAACGCGCTTATTGAATTTCAAAGTATTCCTTCATTAGGGATCAACTTTGCTACCGAGCTGATGCAGCAAGGGTATTATTCGTTAGAACAGTTAAAGGGTAAAGACCCGGTTGAGTTATTTAATGCTTTTGAACGGCACGTTGGGGCATGGGCCGACCCTTGTGTGGAGGATTCATACCGCTTGCTTGCCCACTATATAAAACATGGTGACACCGGCAAAAACTGGTGGGATTTTACTGCCGAACGAAAAGCTTACCGTGCCGAACATGGGTTCCCCACAAACCGACCGGCAAAAGCCTGGTATGAACTGCCGCAATATCGTCACAGTAAGCAAAAAGATTTTGTTGGGAATAAGTAGGGATGCCGTTGTATTTGATCGGTAAAAAAATATGTCATTGCGAGCGAAGCGTGGCAATCGCACGGAAGCAAGGCCGCCCTGTATAGTATGCGATTGCTTCGTCGTTCCTCCTCGCAATGACATGGCTTTTATACAAAAAACGCGAATGAAATATTCATTCGCGTTTTTTGTATAAAAACTCAGGCGGATATTCCTGGATTAGTTTAAGTATGATTGCAATAGGTTTGATTTTGAGTTGTGACGTAAACGCATCAAAGCTTTGTCTTTCAACTGGCGAACGCGTTCGCGGGTTAAATCAAATTTTTCACCTATTTCCTCTAATGAATGTGGCGCATGACCTCCAAGGCCAAAAAATAACATCAGTACTTCACGGTCGCGTTCGGCAAGGATACCTAACGAACGTTTAATTTCCTGTGATAATGAATCGGCCATTACTTCGGTATCGGTTGCAGCATCAGAGCTGGCCAACACATCAAGTAAAGTATTTTCTTCACCCTGGATAAAAGGCGCGTCCATTGAAATCTGACGACCTGCATTATTCATTGAATCGGCAATTTTATCAACCGAAATTTCAAGGTTGTCTGCAAGTTCTTCAGGCGTTGGCTGCCTTTCGTACTCCTGCTCCAGTTTTGAAGCGGCTTTATGAATCTTACTTAATGAACCAATTTGGTTCAATGGTAAACGCACAATACGTGATTGCTCGGCAATGGCCGACAGAATTGACTGACGGATCCACCATACGGCATATGAAATAAATTTAAAACCTTTAGTTTCGTCAAAGCGCTTAGCTGCTTTGATCAGGCCAAGGTTTCCCTCGTTTATTAAGTCGCCCAGGGTAAGTCCCTGGTTTTGGTACTGCTTAGCAACCGATACCACAAAGCGAAGGTTAGTTTTTGTCAAACGTTCTAACGCTACCTGGTCGCCCTCACGAATCTTTTGCGCCAGGATCACTTCCTCCTCAGCTGTGATCAAATCTACCTTGCCAATATCGTGCAGGTATTTTTCGAGCGATGCTGATTCACGGTTAGTGATTGATTGGGATATTTTAAGTTGTCTCATTTTTTAATACAGATTATTAAGCTAAAAACGGTTCAATAAGATACTTGTGCCGGGTTAAACAACCGGAGGTAAAACAGACTACATTAAACTTTGCTTCCTTCTTTATTTGTGAACCCGGGATAAGTATTTAATATTTAAAACGAGGGTTTTCTACTGATATTATTGCTGTAAGGAACGAGCGGTTTAAAAGTTTTAAAATAATGTGCTAACCAATAAATGTTTAATCAACATATTACCTTATAATGAACAGCACAAAGGTAAGCATTTATTTGCTATTATAGTGTCATTTCAACACCATGAAACAACGGTTAGAGTGAAGATTATGTGAATTTTTATTAATCTTGCGCCGGCTCCGGTGTTTGCTGCTTGTCATCTGTCTTCTGGTCGTCATCATCCTGCTTTGTTTTTTTGTGATTTTTATTCCATTTTATCTTTATTTTACCATCATCACCATCGGTGGCAAGGATGTGTAAAACAATACCTTTCATTCGTTTTTTGTTTCGTTCGGTCTCGTCCTCAATCTTGCTGTCGTTTTTCGGGTTCCGTAACGGAACATCCAGGGCAATGTTTGTCCCTCGAGATAGCGAATAGGTTCCCTCTACATCCATATTCAAAACGCTCGAATTTATCTGCATTGGGGCGATCTTTATTTTATCGCCGTCAAGATCAAACCTGGCCTTTAAATCGCCAAAAGTGATATTGTCCAGATCGCGGAAAGGGAAGGCGAACTTGCCTACACTTTTTATTGGCGCGAAATTGACCAATGCGCCGTCTTTTAAACTAACCTGTGCAAAGCCTTTGATTGATTTTGGCACCAGATCGCCGGTATTTTTGATGCCGCCTTTAATATCTACTCTTGCCGAAAGGAAACCCCGCAGGTTATCGCTGGTAAAATCCTTGAGACCGAAGTTGTTAAACGATGCAAAGAAGGTATTAGTATTTACATTGTTAATAGTTGTGCTGATAGCAAAGTTATTGGTTGGCCCCTGCAATACCAATCCGCTTAAATTCAATGTTCCGCCCGAACTTTTAAGGCTTACATTGCGCATCTTCATGGTGTTATCGGCCAGCAGGATATCGGCATTTACATCGGTAGCCAAAAACTTTTTGTAGTAAACTTTTGCCAAACGTAAATGGAGCTCGGCCTGCCCTTTATCAAACGCGGTATTCAGCTGGCTGGTGATCTTAGCGTTCGACATCTTTTTACCCGACCCGACATGGCCGGCACTGCTTTCGTATCCGCGGTTGTTCAGGAAGCCCAGGAACTCACCAAGCCGGATCTGCGGACTGGTGATCTGCCATACGATCAGGATTTTTTCCGGATCGGTATAATACAGGTTCAAAAAGTTGCTTACCTTACCCTGCATGTAAACTATACTGCTACCGTTTTGCAGGCGGATATTGTTGATATAAAGATCCTTCTCGGTAAATTTTAATGCGATAGAGTTGTTTTTAAATACCAGGCCACGTGGCAGGTATTCTACATCCGCATTTTTGATATCAACATTGCCGGTAACAAAGGGTTTGGTGAATTTAAAATTCACGATATCGGCTTTATAGGCCAGTTTCAAATCGGCAACGCCTTTGGTAAATTTCAGGCTTTCATCGCCAATAACCGGGTTAAGTTTGGTAACCGGAAAGCGTGAGCGGAAAATGCCCGTTGCCACCGGCGTATTCAGGTTATTGATAAACGCGGTATCAATTGTAAACGGAATATCTTTGTAATAACCGTTAAAATGGTAAAGTTTTATCACGGAGTTGTCGTCACTTAAGCCTTTGCCATTGATATAGTTATTGCTAAAAACTCCGTTAAAGCTGCAATTTTCGATAGTGCCACCCTGGGTTTTCAAAATGTTGTTTTTTACCTTGGCCGTAACGTAAATAGACGGATCGCCGCCGCCTCCAAAACTTCCCTTCAGGTCGCAGGTTACATCGATGGGCTTTTTCAGATCGAACATTTTGAGGCTTTTGGTGATATTGACAGCCAGTAGGTTGGCAGCATCATTCCACAAAATATCGTCAACCTTGAGGTTAATAGTAAAATCTGTTTGCGGAGATTTAAGGTTAAACTGCGCGCCAACCGTGAAGGGGTTATCGCCAATGTTAAGTGTATTGGGCGCAAGGTTTATGATCTGCGAATCATCGTCGTAGCTGATATCAAAGTGCCCTTTTAAAAGCCTGTTTTTCATGAAGCTTCCTTTTTTTGTATTAAAGGAAAAGCTGTTTGCCATGGTATTCAGATCGATATCAGCATTCCATCCTTTGGCAGGATAATCCATGTGGCCCTGGATATCATTAACCGCGAATTTGAACAATTTATAAGCGTGGCGGTCGTCAACTATAAAATTTACTTTGTTTAATGAAAACCTTTTGATCTGTGTTGAAGAATTGGTCTGTTTCTCTTTCGGATCTTTTTCAACCTTGGGTTTTGCTTTAAATATAGCTGTATTGCTGTAGCCGGTGCTATCGGTAAACAGGTCGATATCGGCATTACTAATATCTATTTTATTGATCACCACCTCGCCTTTAAGCAACGCTGAGGCATTAACCGATACTTCAAAATCTTTGGCAGTAAGTAAAGTATGATGATGTTGCGCCCAGCGGTTATCTTTCAGTACCACATCTTTCAGTTCAACAGATACGCCCGGAAACCCCTTAAACAATGTAGGGTTGATAGTGCCTATAGTGAGTGTGCCGTTCAGGTTTTTATTAAGCTCGGAAGTGATCATAGCAAGCACTTTCTGCTTATTATAATTAACATAAACAGTAAGAGCGATAAATAAAATTATAATTAAACCCACGAACGCTCCGGCGATCTTTAAGGTTATCTTTAACCATTTTGGCATTTCAACTAATTTATTGTTAAAGCGTTATGGTTATATAATTGTTTGTATTGTAACATATAATTAACACACGGTATAGGAATAGGTAAATAAATCTGCAATAAGATACAATATTTTAAATTTATAATCGGCTACATCATTATCATGGAAACAACTAATAAAATAAAGGTAATTATTACAGGCGCTACCGGTATGGTAGGCGAGGGGGTATTGCACCAATGTTTACTGAGCAATAAGGTTGAAGAGGTGTTGATCATTAACCGTAAACCAAGCGGCGTAACGCACCCCAAGCTCAAAGAAATTATTCATGCCGATTTCTTTAACCTTACGCCCATAGAAAGCCAGCTGCAAGGTTATAATGCTTGCTTTTTTTGTTTAGGTGTTTCGTCGGTAGGTATGAGCGAAGAGGCTTACTATAAATTAACCTACCTGCTTACCATGCATGTTGCAGAGATCCTGAGTCGTGTTAATCCGGACATGACCTTTTGCTATATATCTGGAGCTGGTACCGATAGTACAGAAACCGGCCGCAGCATGTGGGCACGCGTAAAAGGCAAAACCGAAAATGACCTTATGAAGCTGCCCTTTAAACAGGTATTTAACTTCAGGCCGGGATTTATGAAAAGCTTTAAAGGCGCAAAAAATACACTTTCGTTTTATAAGTATATCAGCTGGATGTATCCCCTCGGCAGGCTTATTTATCCTAAAGGCTTTATTACACTGGAAGAAGTTGGCAAAGCCATGATCAATACCGCGAACCGGGGAACGGGGCGTTGGATCCTGGACGGAAAAGATATTGTAGCGCTGGCCAACGAATAGCGGGTTATGATATACGGATAGCATCGTCGTGTAAATCCGATATATCGTTATTGTGGTTAATGGTTTTTTGTTGTAAGTTGTTGTAATGTAGTTGTTTGTGTTTTTGGTGTGAGGTTTGGGTTAGTGAGGTTAGTAACATTAATCAACACATCATTTGTGAAAACTAAACTCAAAACAACATGAAAGCCAAATCAATGAAAGCCCGCTTAAATAAATATTTAATTGCGGCAGTAGTTTTATCAGGCAGTTTATTTGCCCTTACCTTTAAAGCAAGCGCGCAGGGCACGCCTGTTAAAAACATTGTATTGGTACATGGTGCCTTTGCCGATGGCTCGGGCTTTCAAGCCGTGTACAATATCCTTGCTAAAAAAGGATACAATGTTACCGTGGTTCAAAATCCCTTAACCTCGCTTAAGGATGATGTTGACGCGGCTAACCGGATCCTGGACAAACAGGACGGCCCCACAGTTTTGGTTGGCCACTCCTATGGCGGTACAGTAATTACCGAAGCCGGGAATAATTCAAAAGTAGTGGCCTTGGTTTACATTGCCGCTTTTGCTCCGGATAAAGGCGAGAACACCATAAAATGGGTACAATCTGCACCTCCCGCTCCCGAAAACGGAATTTTGCCGCCAGACGATAAAGGCTTTGTTTACTATGATAAAGCTAAATTTCATGGTGGGTTTGCCGGCGATTTGAGCCAGGCCGAGGCCGACTTTATGTTTGCCTCACAGGGGCCAACCTCGGTTCAATGTTTTATAACCCCTATTACCGAAGCCGCCTGGAAAACCAAGCCGAGCTATGGCATAGTAGCTACCGAAGATAAAAGTATAGTGCCTGATGTTGAGCGTACCATGTATAAACGTGCCGGAGCTAAAATAACCGAGGTTAAAGGCAGCCACGTCATATTTATTTCGCAACCCGAGGCTGTTGCCAAAGTAATTATCGAGGCGGCAAACAGCGTTAAGTAAAAGATAGTTTTTGTTACAGTTTTAAGCGGAACCGGCGATTGGCCGTTCCGCTTTTTTGTTAGTTTTACGCTATCGATCATTAAATGGAAGCCATTACCGTACCCGGAGCAGTAAAAGATAAGCCGCAAATTAAAGCGGGTGAGATCTCTTTTGTGTACTACCAGGAGCGCGGCAGCCTGCTCAGAAACCAGGTGATTTTTAACCAATGCGCCGTAAGCTTTGTGCTTAACGGGCAAAAAGAGCTTTATCGTCATGCCGATTGTACCATCATCAGGCCAGGACAAGGTTTGCTGATTCCCGAAGGTAATACTCTTATCGCGGAGCATACCGTAAACGGGACTTCAAATGATGTGCTTTACAGTAGTTTTATCGTCTTCTTTCCGCAGCGGCTGATCACCGAATTTTTTGCTAAGCATGGTCTTTCCACAAAAAATACGCAAGCTGATGGTTCGCCTTATTTGCTTTTTTCAAACACCGCTTACCTTAATGAATACCTCCGGGGTATCCGGACTTTGGTTGACGGGCAGCAGCAGCTTTCATACCCGGTAGCGCTGCATAAACTGGAGGAGTTGCTGCTTATCATTTATGAATTATACCCAACTCAGTTGACGACCTTACTTGGTAGCGAGCATAACAATACCGGTTTATCGCTGCAAAAACTGGTGGAAAATAACCTGTTTAATAATCTTACGCTTGATGAATTGGCTTTTCTCGCTAATCGGAGCCTGTCGTCATTCAAACGGGATTTTGAGAAAGCTTATGGCCTGTCGCCGCAGAAATATATCCGCGAAAGGAAACTGGAAGCTGCCTGTATTGAGTTAAAGAGTGGGCGTAGGGCAAGTGAGCTTTACATCACTTTCGGTTACGAAAATCTGTCGAATTTTAATACAGCTTTTAAGAAAAAGTTCGGGGTTACCCCGGCGGCTTACGGTCAGCAAATTGTAGTTTGAGCCGCTTGCACTACTATTTGAACCGTTTGCAATAACAGTGTAAACGCCCGCAAGGCCAACTTTGTAGCGTAATTAAATACTGTTATTATGAAAACGATTTTCTCTCTATTCATCAGCTTTTTTATAGCTAAGGCTGCATGTTCACAAACGTTTACTTTAAAAAGTGCCGATTTAGGCGGGCAGTTCAGCAATGAGTTTATTGCCGGTAATTTTGGCTGCAATGGCGGCAATAAATCGCCGCAACTAAGCTGGGTTAACGCACCGGAGGGCACCCAAAGCTTTGCCATAACCATGTACGATGCGGACGCCCCAACCGGAAGCGGGTTTTGGCATTGGGTTGTAGTAGATATCCCCGCAAATATTCATGAACTAAAGCAAGGCGCGGGCGACGTAAAAAGTGGTTTAGCCCCGCAAGGCAGCCTGCAAAGTATTAACGATGTAGGCGTACCCGGTTATCAGGGCCCATGCCCCGGCATTGACGAGGGTGATCACCGGTATCTTATTACCGTATACGCTTTAAAAACAGCCAAGCTTGGCACAACGCAGGCCTCAACCGCAGCATTAACGGGCTATTTATTGGGTAAGCAATTGCTGGCCAAGGCCTCGTTAATGGTTTATATGAAGAGATAGTTTAACACTGCACCTAAAAAAGCCCTGGGATTGTGCGATTCCCTCCCCGGGGAGGGTGTAGGGAGGGGTTTATGTGATATGCCTAATCGTTAGCAAAGTGTACAAACCCCTCCCTGCCAACACCCATACCTAACGCACCCCTCCCAAGGGAGGGAATTGTTTGGTTGAGACTATTATTCTCTTTTTTAAGTAACAGATTTACCGAATCACAACATGCAATTTAAGCACCCGATTCTTTTCTGCCGAAAAGCTTGCCCCGTTATCATTACTTATTAGTGAAATATTATTCGGATCGGTTAACAGGTCATTATAGGCAGAGCCGTAGCAGCCTTTGGTAGTGTTCGATTTTATAACGACAGCGTATCGTTTACCAACGGTAACAGGAATATTTGTCTTTACCATAACATTCCTGGCCGACCATGAAACTGAATCAACAGCCAAAGTAACGGAAGCCAACGCTTTACCTGTAGGCAATCCGGTATTATTAAGCTCAAATATCTCGACAGTCAGACCGGCATCAGGATGTCCTGTTTGAAAAGTAGCAAAGCTGATGCTGGCTAAATTTCCATTCCTGCTTGCCGTAAAAATTTGCGCGCGTTGTATATTTTTGCCAATGTCGCATCCGGTGGTAAAATCTTCGGTTGGTTTTACCGGGCTGGGGTTCCTGGTAAAATTTGCTGTTTGCTGGCACTCCACGGGGTTGATGGAGCCATCGGCGGCAAAGCTGAGCGGTGCCCAGTAAAAATTTGCAAGGGCTTCGTTTTTGGCAGCGTTGTTCCACAAATCGCTGCCGAAAAGGAAAATTGTTTCCGAATCCAGTTTAATGGTTGATACAAACGATGGCTGCCCGCAGCAGGAGTTATCACTGATCTTGGTCCCATCTGACCATGGCCCCAATGGCGACGATGCGGTACGGTAAGAAGCCCCGGTGCCCGAACAATAACCACAATTAGGGTCGGAGTAAATGAGGTAATATTTTCTTTTACGCTTGAACAATGCAGGTGCTTCGGTATTGCCGGTAGTAACCGATTTTACATACTGCCCGGTTCCGGTTAAATAATCGGCGCTTAATTTTTCAATAACGATACTGCCCTTGGTTCGCCAGTCGGTGTACGCTAAATAGGCTGTGCCATCGTCATCAACAAAAGTATCATGGTCGCCATTGTTTAAACCTGCAACCGGCATTTCGCTGTTTACTGCAAGGGTTGGCTCCTTAACTTCAATGAATGGCCCAACCGGGGTTTTGCTGGTAAATACCCGGTAACCAACCCGGTTATCGTAAACGTTGATCCACAGTACATAGCGTTTTGTTTTTTTATTGTAGATGACATGCGGCCTAAAGCAGCCATAGGTTTTACCATCGCAACGGGTTTGCCAAACGGGTGTTTGGGCATCAAACATGAATCCCCTGTCGGTCCAGTGTTGCAGATCCGTTGATGAGTAAGTTTTAAAACCGCAAAAGGGGGCCGTTTTGTTTCCCCATTCAAAGCCGCAATCATAACTTGTGCCGTACAGGTAGTATACGCCGTTAAATAAGGCTATCTCACCATCATGCGCGTCAACCGCGTTGCCCAGGTTATCGAATTTAGTTACCTGCTTACCGTTTTTATCAAAATTTTTAATGCTTTGTGCCGATACGAAGCGCGCAGTTAAAAAGGTAGCCAGCAGGCTAAGCAGGATAAGTTTTTTCATTGGTTTGTTTATTACTGAACCGCTGGTGCCAAAATTTTCAGTGTAAAGCGGCTAATATCATCGAACCAAATCTATCAATGAACGCAAAAGTACCGGTTACACTTTTTGATATTAGGTTTATCATTTATGATAGCCGCATTTAAATATCTCCCTGTGCCCGTTTCCGGTAATCGGTAGGGGCAATGCCGGTTTTTTCTTTAAATAGTTTAGAGAAATAAAAATACGACTCAAACCTCAGATCATAAGCGATTTGTTTAATAGGGATAGACGGATCATTCAGCAACTCCTTGGCACGATCTATTTTTAACTGGATATAGTACTGGCCCGGCGATAACCCTGTGTGGCTTTTAAAAGCTTTTCTGAACCAGGAATAACCTACGCCTAATTGAGACGCAGCTTGTTCCGGTGAAAAATCGGCAGTTATATTTGAGCGGAAAAGAAGCCTCGCTTCGTTGATCAATACTTCGCGGCCATCGCTCACCGCGTTTTGCCTGCTCACGGCATGAAAGCTTCCTAACAGGTGCAGCACCGCGCCTGAGATCTGGGGCTGATAGCCGGTATCTTCCTGTTGTGTTTTTTCGATGATATTGTTAAAGAGACCAAAAATGCTTTCATTAAAACCGATGCTAAGACACGGGGCTTCCGGTTTAAAAAAACTTTTGTTGATTAGGTTATCCATCACTTCGCCCTTAAAACCTATCCAGTATTCATCCCAGCCGGTTTTTTCATCAGGCTTATAACGGTGCCGCTCTCCCGGAAACAGAACTATTACACTGCCTGCCTTTACTTCAATCCGTTTGCAACTGTCCGATTCAAAAAGGCCTTTGCCCCGGGTGATATAAATTACCTGGTACTCGTTCAGTACCCGGCCTGTGTTCCAGTTAAAATTATGATGCGCAGGATGTGCCTTGCCGGGGTATGAGCCCGAGGCCTCAATATGGGTACAGCCGGTATTTAACACGCATAGTCCCCAGTTTTCGTCTTCCTTACTTACAGGCAGGTATTTGTAGTAATTGATCATATGGTAGTGCTGTCCGGCATCAATAAATACATCTTAAATATCAAAATGTGTATTGGTACCAGGGTTTATATGGCAATATTTGACTCACACCAAATTATGATGAGTTGTTTAAAAACGATGTTTATTCAGAAGCTGTATAACGCTGCTGTCCATTTAAAAATTCGCTGCGTATATTGTATAGCCCAATGTGCCGCCTCTAAAGTGAAAAAATAACCTGTTTTAAACAACACCTAAATTAATATTAAGTTTATAGCTTTCTAATTATCAGTCAAATCCATCAATTCCCAATAATTAAATTACAAAATGAATACTTCCGGCAATCAAATAACTTCAGGTCTTAAAATAGGACTTTTCGGTATCGGCCTTAATACTTATTGGGATCAGTTTGAAGGGCTTGAACAACGGCTTTCGGGTTACGTGGATGAGGTAGCAGATAAGCTAACCGGCTTTGGTTCGGGAGTGGTTAATCTCGGGCTTATTGATACACCGCAAAAGGCGTTTGAAGCGGGTAGCCGCTTCCGTAAGGAAGATGTGGACCTGATATTTCTGTACGTTACTACTTATGCGCTATCGTCAACCGTATTGCCTGTTGTAAAAAGAGCTAAAGTTCCGGTGGTGATCCTGAACCTCACGCCGGGCGCGGCAATTGACTACGCGACTTTCAACAAAATGAAAAACCGCACAGCCATGACCGGCGAATGGCTGGCCTATTGCTCGGCTTGCCCGGTACCCGAAATAGCCAATGTGTTTAAACGGGCCGCTATTCCTTTTTATCAAATAACGGGCATGCTGCATAACGATCCGCATGTTTGGCAGCAGGTAGAAGAGTGGATAGCCGCGGCCAAAGTGGTCCACACCATGTATCACAACACACTGGGAATTATGGGTAACTACTATGGTGGTATGCTGGATATCTATTCCGACCTCACGCTGCAGTGCGCCACATTTGGCGGCCATATTGAAATTATGGAGGTTGATGAGCTATCGGGCTTACGCGATACAGTTCAGGAGATTGAGGTTAAAGACAAGCTCAAAGAGTTTCACGAACGGTTTGATGTTCAGTCTGATTGTTCTGATTTTGAACTGGAACGCGCCGCTACAACCGCTGTTGCTTTGGATAAACTGGTGGCGAAATATAATCTTGGCTCCATGGCCTACTATCATAAAGGAACAGGTAATGCGGCTAACGAGGATACCATGAGCTCGGTGATCCTTGGAAATTCATTGCTTACGGCGGCAGGTATCCCGGTAGCGGGAGAGTATGAGATCAAAAATGCCCAGGCCATGAAAATAATGGACAGTTTTGGCGCGGGTGGTTCCTTTACCGAATACTACGCCATGGACTTTAACGATGATGTGGTGCTGATGGGACATGATGGCCCCTGTCACCCGGCCATTGCCGAAGGGAAGATCAAAGTAAAGCCGCTACAGGTTTATCATGGTAAGGTTGGTAATGGCCTTTCGGTCGAGATGTCGGTGAGTCATGGCCCTGTTACCATGCTCTCGGTTGTGGAAACGGCCGGAGGTAAGATCATTTTCCTGGTAGCAGAAGCCGAATCCGTTGCCGGGCCGATACTGGAAATAGGGAATACCAACAGCCGTTATAAATTTACCATCGGCGCCAGGGCTTTTGTAGAAACCTGGAATTCGCATGGTCCCGCGCACCATTGTGCGGTGGGCAAAGGGCATATCGCATCAAAAATTAAAAAGCTGGGTGATTTGTTGGGGGTAGAGACGGTGAAGGTTTGTTAAAGTTGATTTCTCGACCGCGTTTTTCTCCGCCAGCGTCATTGCGAGGCACGAAGCAATCCCTGGCTTTACAGGGTGGTTATGCATGCGTTCCTGCAGTGTTCGCGATTGCTTCGTGCCTCGCAATGACGCGCTTATCTAAGCTCTTTTAAAAGCCTGTTTTTCGCAGGAAAATCTTTAATTACCTCCTTAAATTAAACGTTTTACCATTTCAAAACAGCAAATCCACTATGGAATGATGCTTTTATATTGTTAAAACAACACTAATTATTGTCTCTCCGGCAGTCCTATCTCAGAGGTTTTTCTACGCCGGATTTACTTATGTAATGACTTTTTTACAGGGTTCACATCTCCTTTAACCTAATAATCGATTTTAGCTGAATAATTTTTTAAATAAAATTTCTCTTTGTCAATAATTAAGTGTTATTTCGACAATAATTATAAATCTTTATATGAGCAATAACCAATTAGTGATCGGTGTCGATTATGGTTCCGATTCTGTGCGTTCCGTGATAGTGAACGCCGCAAACGGAGAAGAAATAGCATCATCAGTATTTAATTATCCCCGCTGGCGCGATGGCAAGTATTGTGTACCTGCCGAAAATCAATTCCGTCAGCATCCGCAGGATTATATCGACGGACTTAAAGCCACCATTAAAGATTGTATTGCACAAGCCGGCGGCGAGGCCATCGCGAAAAACATAAAAGGTATTTCTGTTGATACTACCGGCTCAACTCCCGTAGCTGTTGACGCGACCGGAACCCCGCTTGCCTTAACCCCGGGTTTTGAAACTAATCCCAATGCTATGTTTGTGCTCTGGAAAGATCATACCTCTGTTAAAGAAGCCGCGCAAATCAATGAGCATGCTACAAAATTTGATACCAATTATTTGAAATACGTTGGCGGTATCTACTCGTCGGAGTGGTTCTGGGCTAAATTATTGCACGTATTAAGGGTTGATGCACAAGTACGTGACGCCGCAGCCTCATGGGTTGAGCATTGCGACTGGATCCCTTTCCTGTTAACCGGCGGTACCGATGTTAAGGATATTAAGCGTGGCCGTTGCTCTGCAGGTCACAAAGCTCTGTGGGCCGAGGAGTTTAATGGCTTGCCTCCCGAAGAATTTTTTGTTTCCCTTGATCCGGTACTGGCTGGTTTCAGGGATAAATTATATGAAGATACATATACTGCCGATGAAGCAGCCGGAAACCTTAGCGCGGAGTGGGCGGAGATATTGGGACTCTCAACCGATGTGATTGTAGGTACCGGCGCTTTTGACGCCCATATGGGCGCGGTTGGCGGCCAGATTGAGCCTTATCACCTGAGCAAGGTAATGGGTACTTCAACCTGCGATATTTTGGTAGCCCCATCATCAGAGATGGAAGGTAAACTGGTACGCGGCATTTGCGGACAGGTTAATGGTTCGGTTATTCCGGGCATGGCAGGTTTAGAGGCCGGTCAATCGGCTTTTGGCGATACTTATGCCTGGTTCAAGAATATCCTGGCCTGGCCGTTAAATAACCTGCTGTCGCAATCGCAGGTAATTGACGCGGCTACCGCCGAAGCTTTGAAAGAAGAAATTTCTGAGATGATCATCCCTGAACTGAGCAGACAAGCGGCTTTGTTACCAATTGATGAAAGTAATGAGCTGGCTATTGATTGGTTTAACGGCCGCCGTACGCCGGATGCCAACCAGGAATTAAAAGGTGCTATTACTGGTCTGGGTTTAGGCAGCGATGCGCCAAGGGTATTCCGCGCATTGGCCGAGGCTACCTGCTTTGGAGCCAAGAGTATCGTTGATCGTTTTATCAGCGAAGGGATCCCGGTAAAAGGCATCATTGGTATTGGTGGTGTGGCAAAAAAATCATCTTTCGTGATGCAAATGATGGCCGATGTTTTGGGTATGCCTATCCGTATTCACCAGTTTAAACATACCTGTGCTTTGGGCGCGGCCATGTTCGCTGCGGTAGTTGCGGGCATTTATCCCACCATTGAAGAGGCAATGACTGCTATGGGCCGTGGGTTTGACGTGGTTTATGAGCCAAACATCGCGCTGAAAGAGGTTTATCAGCAACGCTATAATCAATACAGCACATTAGGCCGGTTTGTTGCCGCCGAGGTTGCCCTGAAAAATAATCCTGAACTGCAAAACGCATAATAAAATAATGAGTAAATATGATCATATAAGGCTTAGCGCCTATAATGCCAATATGCAGCTGCCCAAACTGAACCTCGTGCTGTTCACTTTTGGCAACGTAAGCGCTGCCGACAGAGAATTAGGTGTATTCGCTATTAAACCAAGCGGTGTACCTTATGAAGACCTTTCGCCAGAAAAAATGGTGATTGTTGATTTTGACGGCAATACTATTGAAGGTGATCTTCGCCCGTCGAGCGATACCAAAACACATGCTGTGCTTTACAAACACTGGGATGGCATTAACGGTATTGTGCACACGCATTCTACCTACGGAACTGCCTGGGCACAGTCTCAACGTGATATCCCTATCTTCGGTACTACCCACGCTGATCATTTAACGGTTGATATTCCCTGTGCTCCACCTATGAATGATGAAATGATCAAAGGTAACTACGAGTATCAAACTGGTTTCCAGATTATGGAATGCTTTGAAGAAAAAGGTTTGGATTATAAAGAGGTTGAAATGGTATTGGTGGGTAATCACGCACCGTTTACCTGGGGTAAAACCGCCGAAAAAGCAGTTTATAACAGCGCCGTACTTGAAGCTGTAGCCCAGATGGCCTACCTTACAGAGCAAATTGACAGAAGCGCCCCCCGCTTAAAAGATGCGCTGATTAAAAAACATTACGAGCGCAAACACGGACCTGATTCATATTACGGACAATAAGCATGAAAAAGATGGAAACGTTTTTAGCTCCCCTCTTGAGAGGGGGCGCGGATGGTACGAGCGCTTGGAGGGGTGTGTTATACGAGCTAAATAACGATAGCTGTGAACACACCCCTGCACCCCTCTCAATAGGGGAATCGCACAGCCCTCGCTTGATGACTTTTTTCCTGCTGATCTGTTTATTGTTCGGCAGCCGCGTATCGGCGCAAGTTGCGGCAACCCCGCCAATGGGCTGGAACAGTTATAACTGTTTTGGCTCGGCAGTACATGAAGATGAAGTAAAAGCCAATGCCGATTACATGGCCGATCATCTGAAACAATATGGCTGGGAGTATGTAGTGGTGGATTTTTTATGGTCGTACGATAACCCTCCGGGCAGCAATATTGGTAACCCTTTTCAATTGCGTTTACAGGATGGCTCATACGTACCATGGTTGACTATGGATAAATGGGGCCGCCTTACGCCGCAGCCAAACAAGTTTCCATCGGCTTTTGGTGGTAACGGCTTTAAACCACTTGGCGATTATATCCATAGCAAGGGCCTGAAATTCGGCATCCACGTTATGCGCGGAATCCCGAGGCAAGCTGTTTGGGCAAAATCGCCTGTAAAAGGAACAAACGGCATCACGGCAGATATGGTGGCCGATACAAACTCAAAATGCCCATGGATGAACCATATGTATGGTTTGGATATGAAGAAGCCCGGCGCGCAAGAATACCTGAACTCGCTGTTAGAGCTTTATGCTTCATGGGGAGTAGATTTTATTAAGGTAGATGACCTTTCGCGCCCGTACAGCAATGCCGAGGTTGAAGGTTATCAGAAAGCGATTCAACAATGCGGCAGGCCAGTTGTGCTGAGCCTTTCGCCAGGTGAAACACCAGTGGCACAGGCAGCACATGCCACCAAATATGCTAACATGTGGCGCATGGCCGATGATTTTTGGGATAACTGGAAAGAGATCCTGCACATGTTTGATTATGCCAAAAGCTGGGAAGGCGTAGGTGGTCCGGGTCACTGGCCGGATTGTGATATGATCCAGATAGGAAAGCTGAGCAAACGCGGGCCGGTAGGCGAGGAGCGTTTCAGCCGCTTTACTCAGGATGAAGAAATCACCCACATGACTTTCTGGAGCATCTTCCAGTCGCCGTTAATGCTTGGCGGTAACCTGCCCGAAAACCGCGATTTTGAGTTGAAGCTTTTCACCAATGATGAGGTTATTGCGGTAAATCAAAAAGGTGCGCATCCAAAACAACTGTACAAAAAAGACGGCGCTATGATCTGGTATTCACAGATTCCTGGCAGTAAGGATTTATATGTCGCTTTCTTCAATATCGGCGATGACGACAAATCCGTATCCCTGAATTTCAGAGATCTGGGACTGAAAGGTAAAGTAACCGTACGCGACCTGTGGAAAAAACAGGATGTTGGCCAGTTCAGCTCAAGCTATCAGCAAAAAATAAATAAACACGGCGCAGCGCTATTTAAGCTATCGCCAAAAAACTAAACCAATTCACTAAATCGCTAAATCAATAATTAATATATAATGATCGATCTGAAAACATTTGAAGTATGGTTCATTACAGGGAGCCAGAATTTATACGGAGAAGAAACACTAAAAAAAGTTGCCGAGCACTCACAGGAAATAGCTAAAGGTATAGATGGCGCGGCTAACATCCCGGTACGCGTGGTATACAAACCCGTTGTAAAATCAACCGAAGAAATTTATAACACCTTACAGCAAGCTAACGTTGCCGAAAACTGTATTGGTGTTATTGCCTGGATGCATACGTTTTCGCCTGCTAAAATGTGGATCAGGGGCTTAAGCATCCTTAAAAAACCGATGCTGCACCTGCATACCCAGTATAACCGCGATATCCCATGGAGCTCGATAGATATGGACTTCATGAACCTTAACCAAAGCGCCCATGGCGACAGGGAGTTTGGTTTCATGGTATCACGTATGCGCATCAACCGTAAAGTGGTTGTTGGTCACTGGCAGGATAGCGAAGTGTTGAAAGACATTGAAAGCTGGAGCCGCGCAGCAGCAGGCTGGTACGACTGGCAAGGCGCTAAATTTGTTCGCTTTGGCGATAACATGCGCTTTGTTGCTGTTACCGATGGTGATAAAGTTGAGGCTGAGTTGAAATTTGGTTTCGCGGTAAATACTTATGGTATTGGCGATCTGGTAGCTGTAGTTGACAGTATCAGCGACGCTAAGGTTAAAGCCCTTACCGACGAATACGAAGCTACTTATACTATGACCGATGATCTTAAACAAGGCGGCGCAAGGTATCAGTCGGTTTATGACGCTGCAAAAATTGAGCTTGGCTTACGTAAGTTTTTACAAGATGGCGGTTACAAAGGTTTCAGCGATACTTTTGAAGATCTGCATGGCATGATCCAGTTACCAGGCATTGCCTCACAGCGTTTAATGGCCGATGGTTACGGTTTTGCCGGTGAAGGCGATTGGAAAACTGCTGCCTTAGTACGCGCATTTAAAGTTATGGGTGCGGGCTTGCCAGGCGGTAACGCTTTCATGGAAGATTATACCTATCACTTTGACCCGAATAACGCTTTGGTTTTAGGCTCACACATGCTTGAGGTAGATAGCAGCTTAGCTAACGGCAAAGCAGCATTAGAAGTACATGCCTTAGGCATTGGTGGCAAGGCCGATCCTGCACGTTTGGTATTTAACGTAGCCGGCGGTGCAGCATTAAACGCTTCGATTGTGGATATGGGTAACCGTTTCCGTTTAATTGTTAACGAGGTTGAAGCTATTGAACCGGTAGAAGATCTGCCAAAACTGCCTGTCGCAAGGGTGCTTTGGAAACCACTTCCGGATATGAAAACCGGCTGCGCGGCATGGATCTACGCAGGTGGTGCACACCACACTGCATACAGTCAAAACCTGTCGGCCGAGCTGATCAACGATTTTGCTGACATGGCAGGCATTGAGTTTTTACGCATTGGTAAAGACACCAAGCTTGACCAGTTCAGGAACGAGATCAGGTGGAATGACGCGGCTTATAAGCTGTAATACTTTCTAAATTAAGAAAAGACTTACGAAGTTTTTAAAGCTTCGTAAGTCTGAAATATAAACCGTCATCGCGAGGAACGAAGCAATCCCAAACTTTACAGATGGGCTTGCATATTGAGGGTTACTTTGTACCCGGCAATGATGTAATGAATAAAAGAATTTAAACTTAACCAAAAGCTCTTGAAAGCCCTCGCCCTTTAGGGGAGGGTTGGGAGGGGCGACCATTAAACCTAATAATGAACAAATTTGCAACTATCGATTACGTGATCTTCGTAATCTATTTTATTGTAGTTACGGGCTACGGGTACTGGGTATACAGTCGTAAAAAGATCAAAGGCGTATCCGATAGTCACGACTTTTTCCTGGCCGAAGGTTCGCTTACCTGGTGGGCTATCGGCGCTTCGCTGATTGCATCTAACATATCGGCCGAGCAGTTTATAGGTACCAGCGGTCAGGGCTTTGAAGTAGGCCTTGCCGTAGCAGCCTATGAGTGGGTAGCAGCCATCGCGCTTATCATTGTGGCCGTGTGGTTTATCCCAATTTTCCTCAAAAATAAGATTTTCACCATGCCGCAGTTTTTGCATAACCGTTATAACGAAACGGTGAGCTTTATCATGGCCATATTCTGGCTGTTGCTGTACGTGCTGGTGAACCTTACCTCTATACTTTATCTGGGTGCTTTGGCTATCAACAACCTGATGGGGGGCGGCTACCTGCATGAAATCATTATCGCGCTATCTATTTTCGCGCTGTTTATTACCCTTGGTGGTATGAAGGTGATTGGCTTTACAGATGTTATCCAGGTTTTGGTACTGGTTATCGGTGGTTTGGCTACAACCTATATCGCGCTTACTTTGGTGAGCGAGCATTTTGGTTTAGGTAAAGATGCCATGGCCGGTTTAAACAAGATGATGAGCGATGCTCCTGAGCATTTCAGAATGATGATGGCTAAACCTAAGCCGGGTGCACCTCAGGAAGAGATCAATAAATACCTGGCCCTGCCTGGTATCGCGATGTATTTTGCCGGTCAGTGGATTGTGAACCTGAATTACTGGGGCTGTAATCAATACATTACCCAGCGCGCTTTGGGTGCCGACCTTAAAACTGCCCGTACCGGGATCTTGTTTGCCGGTTTAATGAAACTGGCCATGCCTGTAATTGTAGTTTTACCGGGTATTGCTGCCTACGTGCTATACAAAAACGGCGCTTTACAACAGGAAATGACAACAGGCGGACACTTCAAAATAGACAATGCTTATTCTGCTATTCTTGGGTTTTTGCCTACCGGCTTGAAAGGCCTTTCGGTAGCGGCACTTACGGCCGCGATTGTGGCATCACTGGCGGGTAAGGCTAATAGTATCTCTACCATTTTTACGCTGGATATTTATAAAAAGCATATCAATAAAGAAGCCAGCGAAAAAAACATGGTGGTATTTGGAAGACTTACCATTGTGGCTGCCCTGGTATTCTCTATCATACTTACCTGGAAAGATTTGCTGGGCATAGGCGGTGAGGGTGGTTTTACCTTCATTCAAAAATATACAGGCTTTATCAGCCCTGGTATCTTTGCTATTTTCATTTTAGGCTTCTTCTGGAAACGCACTACCAGTGCGGCTGCTATTGCGGGTATTTTAACAAGCTTTGGTATGTCGGTATTGTTCAATAACTACGCCCCTAAACTGTTCGGTCATGAAACTTTCCTTTACACGGCTTTCCCTAATGGCAAAGGTGGGTATGAGATCCCTTTCCTGATCTGTATGGGCTTATCGTTCCTGTTCACCATGATCGTGACGATAGGTATCAGTTTAGCCGGACCGAAGGTTAACCCTAAAGCGCTTGAAATTCCGCGCAGTATGTTCAAGGTTGAAAAATCGACCATGGCATTAATTATAGTTACGCTTATACTGCTTACCATGCTTTATGTGAAGTTCTGGTAAATGGTTGAAATATTTGATTTTTGAATAAGAAAGTCCCGCGCGAGGCGGGCTTTTTTAATTAAATATTTTAAGTGTTTTTTTAACAATTATAAATTAATTTTTATACATTGGTCTCGCTGATCACCAGTTATCAGTTTAAGCCAATTTATTGTTCCGGAAATTATAATAGTTAAAACGGTAATGCTGTAAAAGGCAAGCTAACAACCTCAAATTATGAAGAATAACAAGAATTTATTAATGATGTTAAGCTGTTCGGCTGCACTTTTCGCGGCTTGCAACGGTAATCCTAAAGCAACTGACTCAACCGTGAAAGATTCAACTTCGGTAACTACCCATGCTATACCCGATTCGGCAAATTTTGAAGCCGATGTACAAGGGCAAAAAACAAAACTTTTTACCCTTAAAAATACTGGCGGCCTAACAGCAGCTATCACCAATTATGGCGGCAGACTGGTGAGCCTGTTGGTACCTGATAAAGAAGGTAAAGCTACCGACGTTATTTTAGGCTATGATTCGGTGAAAAGCTATCAAAAACCAAAGGAGCCATATTTTGGTGCCATCATTGGTCGTTATGGCAACCGCATTGCCAAAGGAAAATTCACGCTTGATGGTAAAGCTTACCAGCTGGATATTAACGATGGCGTAAATACCCTGCATGGCGGTTTTAATGGTTTTTATGGCAAGGTATTTTCTGCCAAGCAATTAAGCGCTTCACAACTGGAACTTACCTATGTTTCAAAAGATGGTGAAGGTGGTTATCCCGGTAATTTAACTGCAACTGTGGTTTATACTTTGGGTGATGATAACTCATTGAAAATAGAATATAAAGCTACTACCGATAAACCTACTGTTGTTAACTTAACCAATCACGCTTATTTTAACCTGAATGGTGCGGGCAGCCCTACTATTACCGATAACGTAATGCAAATAAACGCCGATGCTTTTTTGCCTGTGGATACCACACTTATCCCAACCGGCAAATTACAACCGGTTAAAGGCACCCCGTTTGATTTTACCACATCAAAAGCTATTGGTAAAGATATTGGTGTTGCCGATGAGCAATTAAAAAACGGCAAAGGTTACGATCATAATTTTGTATTGAACAAACATGATCTTACCACGCCGGTAGCTACCGCTAAAAGTACTGTTACCGGTATTACTATGGAGGTATTTACCGAAGAACCTGGTCTGCAGTTTTACTCTGGTAACTTTTTAACCGGCGAAAGTAAAGACGGTAAGGGCGGCAAAGCCTATCCGTACCGCTCGGCTTTTTGCTTGGAAACACAGCATTTTCCAGACGCGCCAAACCAGCCTGCTTTTGCTTCAACCGTGTTAAAACCGGGAGAAACCTACCATACAGTTACCATTTACAAATTCTCCAAATAAGTAAATCATGTTAAAAAGGACTTTTTTAACGTTATGTGCGGCCGGTGCTTTTGCTATGGCAAATGCGCAAACACAATATACCATTGCCGCGGATAAGGTAAAGGCTCATATTCAGCCTACCATGTATGGGATATTTTTTGAGGATATCAACCTTGCTGCCGATGGTGGTGTATATGCCGAGCTGGTAAAAAACCGTTCATTTGAGTTCAACATGCCTTTGATGGGATGGAAGGAACAGAAGAAGGATGGCGGCGACGGTCGTACGGAAGTAATTAACCGTGCTGTAGAGCGCCCGGAGAATGCTCATTTTATAAAAAGCTATATCACGGGCGATGCCGGTTTTTATGGTTTCTCAAACGAGGGTTTCCGCGGGGGCATGGGTGTTAAAGAGGGCGAAGAATACAGCTTTTCGGTAATAGCCAAACAGGAGGGTGATACCAACGTAAAACTGAATATTGAACTGCATGGCGATAACGGCGACATTATAGGAAAGGCAGAGCTTACGCCGACTGACAAAGAATGGAACCGCTACAGCGTAAAATTCAAATCGACTGCTACAACACCTAAGGCTCAGCTATACGTTTGGATGAGCGGCAAGGGCGTTATCGATCTGGATATGATCTCGCTGTTCCCTGAACATACATGGAAAAACCGTCCGGGTGGTTTGCGGGCAGATCTGGTACAGCGACTGGCCGATCTTAAGCCTGGCTTTTTACGTTTCCCGGGTGGCTGTATTGTTGAAGGGCGTGAGCTTAACAATCGCTACCAATGGAAAAAAACCATAGGCCCGGTTGATAAACGCGAGAACATTATCAACCGCTGGAACACCGAATTTAAACATCGTCCGGCACCTGATTATTACCAAACTTTCGGTCTGGGTTTCATGGAGTATTTCATGACTGCCGAAGATATTGGAGCTTCGCCGCTACCGATCCTGAATTGCGGTATGGCCTGCGAATTTAACACCGGCGAGTTAGTTCCGTTGGATAAGCTTGATCCTTACGTGCAGGATGCACTCGACCTGATTGAATTTGCCAATGGCGATGCCAGCACCAAATGGGGTAAGCTGCGTACCGATCTTGGTCACCCGGCGCCATTTAATTTAAAAATGATTGGTGTAGGTAACGAGCAATGGGGCCCGCAATACATCGACCGCTGGAAGATTTTCACCAAGGCTATCAAAACTAAATATCCTGATGTGAAGATTGTATCGGCTTTAGGCCCATCACCTGAAGGCAAAGAGTTTGACCTGTTAAATAAAACGTTCCGTAGTTTGGGAGCCGATATTTTAGATGAGCATTATTATGCGCCGGCAAAGTGGTTCAGGGATAATGCCCGCCGTTATGATAACTATGACCGTAAAGGGCCAAAGATCTTCGCTGGTGAATATGCCGCGCAAAGCGTATCTACCGTAAACCCGGATAATAAAAACAACTGGGAGTGCGCGCTATCTGAGGCTGCTTTCATGACAGGTTTAGAGCGTAATGCCGATGTGGTGAACATGGCTTCATACGCCCCGCTTTTTGCCCACGTAGAAGGTTGGCAGTGGACACCAAACCTCATCTGGTTTGATAACCTGAAAAGCTATGCTACGCCAAATTATTATGTGCAGCAATTGTTTTCAATAAACAAAGGTACCGATGTGGTGCCGCTTACATTAAACAATGAAGCCGTAGCCGGGCAAAATGACAGCTATGCTACAGCCAGTCTGGATAAGAATACCAACGAGTTGGTGATCAAATTTGTGAATACCAGCACTTCGGCGCAAAATGTAAGCTTTAAAATTACCGGTTCAAAAGGCTATCAAAAACAGGCTACGGTTACAACGCTAAAAGCTGACAGCAAGGATGCCGAAAACTCACTGACCGCGCCTACTGCGGTTAGTCCGGTTGAAAGCACCATTGATATCTCGGGCAATACCCTGAAGCTTGCTGTTGAGCCGTACTCGTTCAAAATAGTAAGGCTTAAAAACAAATAACCCTTGAAAAAGATTCTTCTGATCATATCCTTATTGTTCCCGGGCATTATAACTAATGCCCAGGAACTAAGGACTGATATATCGGTTCACGACCCGGTAATGACCCGGCAGGATAGTACTTATTATATCTTTTGCACGGGTAATGGCATTGCCATGTGGTCGTCGGCAGATAGGGTGCATTGGAAGGCTGAGAAACCGGTATTTGCCGCTGCCCCACAATGGGCGGTTGATGCTATTCCCGGTTTTAAAGGTCATATCTGGGCTCCGGATATTTCTTTTTACAACGGATTATACTACCTGTTCTATTCAGTGTCGGCTTTTGGCAAAAATACATCGGCCATTGGGGTAGCAACCAATACTACGCTTCATACCAATGATGCTAACTATAAATGGGTTGATCATGGTAAGGTAATTCAATCCGTCCCCGGTAAAACCAACTGGAATGCTATCGACCCTAATTTAATTACAGATAAAGACGGAACGCCATATCTGGTTTTCGGCTCGTTTTGGGATGGCCTGAAATTGGTTAAGCTGAATAAAGACAGGTTAAGCGTTGCGGAGGATATTAACAAGATCCCAACCATTGCTACTCGCAGAAAAGCAGCGGCAGAAAACCTGCCTGCTGTTGATGGCAATCCCGTTGATGCCGGAGGTAATGCCATTGAAGCGCCTCTTATATTTAAACACGATAAATATTTTTACCTGTTTGCCTCGATAGATTATTGCTGCAAAGGGCCGAAGAGCACTTACAAAATGATCATCGGTCGTTCAAAAAAACTGAAGGGGCCATACCTGGATAAAGAAGGCATAGCCATGAATAAAGGCGGTGGCAGTATCCTGCTGGCCGGCGACGCTAACTGGTATGGTGTAGGCCATAACGGGGTAAGTACTTTTGATGGAGTTGATTATATCATTTTCCATGGTTATGACGCGGCGGATAAGGGGATTTCTAAGTTGAGAGTGGAGAAACTGGATTGGGTTGATGGATGGCCGGTGGTAGGGAAATGAGTGAAGTAGATTGAACAAAGTAAGGGCCGTGCGATTCCCTCCCCTGGGAGGGTGTAGGGAGGGGTTTCATCGATCTTCCTACTTGCTGGCAGCGCACATAAACCCCTCCCTGCCACTTCACATACCGACCACGCCCCTCCCGAGGGAGGGAATTAGAAAGGCCGTGGGCTTAATATCCTGCAGGTTCAAGCGTCCGCGCTTGAACCCATTTTCGTGTAAGCGTCCACGCTTACTCACCGGAAACAACCAATAACGTGAGCGTGGACGCTCACATTTTGTAATATTCAAGCGTGGACGCTTGAACATGCGATTTTAACATATGAAAATATCACAATACCTGATTGCATTAAGTTTTGCACTTGGCTGCTTGACTTCAGTCAAAGCTACAACCCTTGATACCACCTTCCGTGCCGATGGTAATCCCATTATCAGGCATAAGTACACTGCCGATCCGGCTGCTATGGTTTATAAGGATAAAGTATACCTGTACACCGGTCATGACGAAGCAGCACCGGGACATAACGGTTATACCATGCACGACTGGACCTGCTTTACTTCAACCGACATGGTGAATTGGACAGAGCATCCATCACCCTTAAATGTTAAAGAATTTAAATGGGCTAAAGCCGATGCATGGGCTTCGCAAGTGATTGAGCGCAATGGCAAGTTTTACTGGTATGTAGCCGTTGAACACGGTACTATTCCGGGTAAGGCTATTGGCGTCGCGGTGTCTGACAGTCCGCTGGGGCCGTTTAAAGATGCGAGGGGCAGCGCTTTGGTTACCAACGACATGACCAAAGCTGTAAAACATTCCTGGGATGATATAGACCCAACGGTTATTATCGATAAAGACGGACAGGCCTACCTGTTTTGGGGTAATGGCATTTGCTACTATGCCAAGCTGAAAAGCAACATGACCGAGCTTGATGGCGAGATCAAAACCGTAACCCTGCCGCATTATACTGAAGCGCCGTGGGTACATTACCGTAATGGCTGGTATTACCTGTCATACGCCTATGAATTTCCTGAAAAGATAGCTTACGCGATGAGCAAAAGCATCAACGGTCCTTGGGAATATAAGGGGATCATTAACGAGCTGGCAGGTAACTCGAACACCAATCATCAGGCTATTATTGAATTTAAAGGCCAATGGTATTTTATATATCATAACGGCGCGCTGGTGCCTGATGCAGGCAGTTTCCACCGTTCGGTTTGTATCGATTATTTGTATTACAATAAAGATGGCAGCATTAAGCGGGTTATTATGACAAGCGAAGGTGTGAAGCCTGCAAAGTAGTTTCATTGTAGAAACGCATCACATGCGTCTCCCGCATGCAAATTACCGTAGATTTGTTGTTCAATAAAAGACGCATGTAATGCGTCTTTACGTTAAATGATATTATAAACTAAGAAGCAGGAAAGGATAATCTCTTTCCTGCTTCTTAGTTTACGGGCTGTTACCTGCAACAAATCGTATCAACTTTTCTTCAAAACCAATCAAACGTAACCAAACGTTAAAATCGGTTCAATTTATCCTATACTTTTAGTGCGAAATAATTAATTCAAAAGCCTGTACGGCCGGTTTAAATGGTTTGTCGGAACTGTTTAGCCGGCTTTATAACCTACAATTATGAACATAAAAAAGTTTATTGTAATTGCCGCTGCCGCGTTGCCCTGTCTTACCTATGCACAGGAATGGCAGCCCAAAAAAGCCGTTTTAATGACGCGCTTTGCCAAAGATGTCGACCCGAAAAACGTACTGCCGGAGTATCCACGTCCGCAACTGGCGCGCGAAAAATGGATGAACCTGAACGGCCTGTGGCAATACCAACCAGGAACCGCCGGCGAGGCTGTGCCGAAAGGCAAGTTATCGAAAACCATCCTTGTGCCTTTCCCGGTTGAATCAGCTTTGTCCGGCGTAATGGAACAACACGACCGCATCTGGTACCGTCGTAAGTTTACCGTTCCTGCTTCATGGAAAGGTGAGCATATCCTGCTACATTTTGGCGCGGTTGATTACGAAAGCGAAGTATTTGTTAATGGCAAAAGCTTTGGCAAACATACGGGCGGTTATGATCCGTTCAGCTATGATATCACATCAGCTATTAAAGGCGCGGGCGAGCAGGAGATTACCGTGCGTGTTTATGACCCTACTGATGACGGAGGTTTTCCGCGCGGTAAACAAACGTTGCATCCGCAGGGTATTATGTATACCTCAACAACCGGTATCTGGCAAACAGTTTGGTTGGAGCCTGTTCCTGCAGTAAACATCAGCGATATCAGGATAACCCCGGATATTGATCAATCAGTAGTAAAATTGAATGTAAATGCAGCTACTGCAGCGGGTTACACAGTTAACGTAAAAGTAAAAGACGGCAGCAAAGTTGTAAGTACAACTTCAGGCAAGCCTAATACCGAGTTTACTGTGTCTGTTCCTAATGTCAAATTATGGTCGCCGGATTCGCCGTTTTTGTATGATCTGGATATCACGCTTGAAAAAGGCGGCAAAAAGGTTGATGCGATCAGCAGCTACGTAGGTATGCGCAAAATTTCGGTAGGTGAGCAGGACGGCTACAAAAAGCTTTTCCTGAATAATAAATTTCTGTTCCAGATTGGTCCGTTAGATCAGGGTTTCTGGCCTGATGGTATCTACACGGCGCCAACCGACGCGGCTATCAAAAACGATCTGCAGATGATCAAGAATTTCGGTTATAACATGGTGCGTAAGCACATTAAGGTTGAGCCATACCGTTGGTATTATTGGGCCGATAAATTAGGTTTGATGATTTGGCAGGATATGCCTTCGGCTAATTCTTACACTGAGCACACGCCACCGGTTGATACGGCTGCTTATGCTTCAGAACTTACCCGCATGATAAAAACACATTGGAATTCACCTTCTATTGTAACATGGGTAGTATTTAATGAATCACAAGGACAGCACAATACGCCCGGATTAGTGAACCTGGTGCGTAAACTGGATAATTCGCGTTTAATCAATCAAGCCAGCGGTGGCAGTCATTTTGGTGTGGGCGATTTTCTGGATATTCACAGCTATCCGCCGCCTGCTGCTCCCTCAAGCAAAACTCAGGTATTGGCCTGCGGCGAATATGGCGGCATTGGTTACATCATTCCCGGTCACGTTTGGAAAACAGGCCCGACGTACATCATGATGGATAATCAAAAAGCTTATACCAACCTGTATGATGAGTTTGCCAACGATCTTGTGATCTACAAAACAAATGAAGGTTTGAGCGCCGCGGTATACACCGAAACTACCGACGTAGAAGTTGAGCTGAACGGCTTGCTTACTTACGACAGGGAAATTGTAAAAGGCCCGGTTGCAACTATCAAGGCATCAAATGATAAGATCATTCACGATGAAGAGTATATCCGCGAGGTGTTGCCATCATCAAAAGATAAAGCACGTACCTGGAAATACACTTTTGATAAACCTGCTGACGGCTGGTTTGGCGAAAAGTTTGACGATAGCGCATGGAAATCAGGCGAGGCCGGTTTTGGTACTGCCAACACTCCCGGAGCTGTAGTAAAAACTGTATGGGACGGCAAAGACATCTGGATCAGGCAGGAGTTTACGCTAAATGTATCCAACGTAAATAAAGACGACCTGGTACTGTCATTACATCATGATGACGCCTGCGAGGTTTATATCAATGGTGTTAAAGCTGCCGTAAAAGAAGGTTATACCTCAGGCTATGCCATTATTCAAATGACTAAGGAAAGCAAGGACGCGATAAAACTGAATGGTAAAAATGTGATAGCTATCCATTGCAACCAAACTGTAGGCGGTCAGTATATCGACGCCGGCATTTCAGCAATGAGCAAAACTAAACCGTAAATTGGGGTTTATGTATTAAAGAAAACGCCCGAGCATATTGCCCGGGCGTTTTCTTTTTACCCTTACCCTAAAAAAAGCCACCGCTCGGCTCCAGCCGAATGGTAACTATCAAGCGGCCTCTGGCCGCCGAAGCCGGAGTAGCAGGCCAGAGGCCTGGGAATAATTGCCACTCGGCTCCAGCCGAGTGGCGGCGAGTTTATTAAATTATGTCATTGCGAGGCACGAAGCAATCGCATACTATACAGAGCGGCTAAACTTCCGTGCGATTGCCACGCTTCGCTCGCAATGACATATTTTTAATTGTTTTAACCTTTCCTTTTCCTACCATTATAACTCGTTATTGTCACATCGCCTGCGTTAGCATCTAACTCTAATACACGTGACGATTGCGACAAGTATGTTGATCCGTAATAAAACTCAACGTGTTTTTTGCTACCGTTTTTAAGGATAATATCAGCATAAAAATCATCAGGTTTTAGCTTGATATATCGCTTGACAACGTTAGCACCGGTATTGCGGAATACTTTTACGCTATCCTGGTTTTGAGTAGCTACCAGCAAAGCGCCTTTGGCTGTTTGTATGTTTGCCAGGGCTTTGCCATCACCTGCCACGTAAATGCCACTTTGGGCTATTGACAGTGGAGTAAAGCCGCCTTTTCCGTCACCTTTCATGTATAAGCCCATAAAAGCGTCATGCCTGCCGGTGAAAGGTTCCATACCAAAATCGTTGCCTACCGTTAACAGATCAAGGTTACCATCATGGTCAACATCTTTAGCTATCATGCCGTAAACGGGGGCCATTTGCGCGTCTTGTGGTAAGGCGCTGATGCTAAAGGTTCCATTGCCCTTGCCGGTAATGAGGCTGGTATTCATATCAGTTGCTTTGAGGATCACGGCACCTTCTTTATCCTTATCGCTCCACAGATCATTCATGGTAGCGTGACCGAAGCCGCGGTAGCTTGGGTATTTTTTGCGGATAGAAATGAGCTGACTGATCAAGTCATCGCGGGTATGCATCGGGAACGGCTTTTGTGAGCCGTCTTCGTCCTTCAGATAGCAAAATATCATGGCGTCGAAAGATCCGTTGCCATCCAGGTCTTTACCCATAATGGTCATGGGCTGTTCAAATGATGCTTTGAAGTTTGAATTCTGCCCTAAGTTCCCTGCTACGTAATCAATATTGCCGTCATTGTTAAAATCGCCTGCAACAATGCTGTTCCACCAGCCCACATGGTCGTCAATACCCGATTTTATTTTGCTGAAACCGTGCCCGTTATTTTTATAGAAAGTAACCGGCATCCATTCGCCAACTACTACCAAATCGGTTTTGCCGTCCTTATCAAAGTCCGACCATAAGGCGTCAGTGATCATGCCGCCATGAACAAGCTCCGGGCAAAGCTGACCGGTTACATCGGTAAACTTACCACCATCGTTCCTGAGTAAGTGACTAACCGGCGAAGAAGGATAAGCCCCTGAAACAGATCTTGAGCCTACAAAAAGATCAAGGTCACCGTCGCCGTCAAAATCTGCCGCGCGAACACATGAGCCGTTATCGTATTCTACAGGTACCGCTGTAATGTCACGGGTGAAATGGCCTTTTTTATCATTGATGTAAAGCCTGTCCTGCGCGGTGGTATGTCCTTTCTGAAATTCGTAACTGCCGCTTGCTATGTACAGATCCGGGAAGCCATCGCCATTGGCATCAAATAACAGGGCTCCCATATCTTCTTCATCTTTAATCTCTTCGTTCAGGAAACGGTTGTTATCCATCGTAAAATGTCCGCTGGCATCCTGCATAAAAAATACGCCTTTGTTGCCGGCAGCGCCTCCCACAAATAAATCATCATAGCCGTTGCCGTCCACATCGCCAACGGCAATAGCAGGCCCGTACTGGCTTAATTTGTGCGGTAGGGTAGGTTGTATGTTATAGTCTATGGCGTCTTTTTCCTGGTGCACATATTTTATACCGGTAGCATTATTTGCGTCCTGAAATACCGGGATGATTTTACCTGCGGCATCAGGCGGAAAATAGCCCGCCGCGTTTTTGTATTGGAGAGTGAGCGTTTGGTTAGCCTTTACGTTGGTAAGCAGTTGGGTTTTACCATCGGGCCAGCGTACTCGTAACGAGTCGACAGTAGTTGATGCGCCGATACCGAAATGCCCGCGGGCATCATCTGTACTCATGTACCCGCGGCAAGGCTGCTGATCATAAAACTGCTGATTGCCTTTGTAATAGATTCGGATGGTAGCGCCAATGCCGCCAACGTTTTTACTATCGCCCTGCAGGGCAACGGTTAGGTAATTATGATCTTTAGCTACCTGTGTTTTGCTGTTGGCCGTGTTTTCATACACAAAAGCGTCATCATCAATATTGTTGATCACAAGGTCGAGGTCGCCGTCATTATCCAGATCAGCATAAACACCGCCGGTTGAAAAAGTGGGTTTTACAATGCCCCAGTCTTTTGACTGATCTTTAAACAAATAGCCGCCCGCGTTTCTGAACGCATAGCTTGATGTTTTTACAACCGGAAATGAATCGGCAGCGGCAAGGGTGGTGTTTTCTTTAACGGTACGGCCCTGGTCGTTACTGTAAAGGGCGTGGTCAAGGTCAGTTACGTCACGGGGATAGCCGTTGGTGATCATCATATCGCGGTAGCCATCATTATCAAAGTCGGCTACCAACGGTGTCCAGCTCCAATCGGTTTGATAAATGCCTGCCTGGTAAGCCATTTCACTGTATTGCGGGTGACCTGCAGGTGTTTGACCCTGGTTCAGTTGCAACACGTTGCGAATATACTGATGCTCGTAATTGAACTTTTTATTGTTGATATAGGTGATATAGTTATCGCCAACCAGCATGGTTTTTTTGCGCACATTTTCTTCGGGCAGCATCTCCAGCGATACAAGATCAGCCTTGCCATCGTTGTTGATGTCAACCATGTCTGATCCCATTACCGACCAGCCTGTATGCTTAAAGTATTCACCAGCACGGTTGGTGAAAGTTCCGTTTTTATTGTTTACCCAAAGTAAATCGTTTGATATAAAGTCGTTACCTACGTAAACATCCGGCCAGCCATCATTATTTACATCGCAGATAGACACCGAGTTACCGAAGCCCTCTATCAAGATACCGGCTTCTTTGGTTACGTTGGTGAATGTACCGTTGCCGTTGTTGCGGTAAAGACGGTCGTTGTTCTGAGCGCTGCCATCAGTTAATTTAGGGCGATAAGCTACCGGGGTTTCCTTGCCTAAAAAGTTGGTAAGCAAATACATGTCAAGATCGCCATCATGGTCGTAATCAAAAAATACAGCCTGTGTACTGTAACCGGTATCCTGCAGACCGTATGCAGCAGCCGATTCTTTAAAAGTCGGTACTCCATCTTTATTAGCTCCCTTGTTAATGTATAACAGGTTTTTGCGATGATTGGGATCACTTTTAAAAGATGAGCAAACGTAAATATCCAGCCAGCCATCGTTGTTGATATCAACTACCGAAACCCCCGCATACCAATCGCCATTGCCGGCTACGCCTGCCGCATCGGTAACATCTTTAAATGTAAGCGAGCCTTTATTGAGGTATAATTTATTGGCAACCATGTTACCGGCAAAGTAAACATCGGGTAAGCCGTCGTGGTTAAAATCGCCAACGCCAACACCTGCGCCATTGTACAAATAGGGGTGATTGAGGATGTTGATGCTATCACTTTCGGTAATCGTGTTCTTAAAATCGATACCGGTTTGAGATGCATCAAGCAGTTTAAACAGGGTTGGGCCAGATGATTTTTTTGAACAGCCAACTCCTAAAAACAACAACAATAAGGCAGATAGTTTAAACGCTTTGGGTAAACTTTTTATCATGCAGATACGGTTAATAATTTATTAATGGTTTATGCTTTGGTTAAGCTCTAAGTTATTGGTTTTAATGCAATAAGCCACCGTAAAGAAAATGGATTTTACAATTCCGGATTCTGCAAATAGTATCAAAAGTTAGTTATTTACTATCGGCTCATATTTTAATATTTATTAACTGTTAGCTTTGGTCTGAGCCCTTGTTTGAGGGATAACCAATTAAACTGATCAAGCCCTTTCTGTTCATGATAATGAAGAGATTATACTTTGCCCTTATTGTTGTTATAGCCTGCTCATCATGCAGTAAAAAAAGCTGGGAGAAGCCGGCCGAGAACCCCGACTTTATCCACCGGTCTATCAAGGATGTTACTGATGTAGTACGGCATGATATTTACTCACCACCCGTTGCCAGCCGCATTTATGCTTATATCAGTGTTGCGGCATATGAGGCGGCACGCAATGGTGATAATCATTACCAGTCGCTTGAGGGGCAATTGAAAGGATTGGATTCTGTACCGAAGCCCACCGCCGGTAAAAAATACTGCTTTACACTATCCGCATCTCATGCTGTTTTAACCGTTGGCAAAATATTGATCATGAGCGAAGGCCGGATTGAAAGTTTTCATGACAAGCTGATGGGCGAGTTTAAAGAAACCGGAATGCCCGATAGCGTATACAACAACTCGATTGAATACGGTAAGCTTATTGCCGACAGGATAATCAAGTGGGCAAGCAAGGATAACTACAAACATACCCGCTCGCTGTCAAAATATGATGTGCAAACTGATGATGCCAGCTGGAAGCCTACTCCACCGGCTTACATGAAAGGAATTGAACCACACTGGAATGAGATCCGTCCGTTTTTGCTTGATTCGGCCCAGCAGTTTAAGCCGGCTCATCCATTTACCTTCAGCAATATCCCCGGCAGTAATTTTTACAAGCTGGCTATGGAGGTATATGATACCGGTAAGCACCTGACCGATGATGAAGCTACAATTGCCACTTTTTGGGATGATAATCCTTTTAAGGTGAATATCAATGGGCACACGATGTTTGCCACCAAGAAAATTTCGCCGGGAGGCCATTGGATCAATATCACCGCGCTGGCCTGCCGTAAAGCTAAAGCTGATTATATAAAAAGTTCGGAGGCATATGCCAGCATAGCTGTGGTTATCGCGGATAGTTTTATCAATTGCTGGGACGAAAAATACCGCAGCAAAGTGATCAGGCCCGAAACTTATATCAATCAATATATCGATCAAAGCTGGATGCCTTTATTGCAAACGCCTCCTTTTCCTGAATATACCAGCGGGCACAGTGTAGTTTCCACCGCTTCGGCAGCGGTGTTAAGCAAATTATTTGGCGATGAGTTTTCGTTTACTGATTCAACCGAAATGGAGTTTTCTATCCCCGCCCGTAACTTCAAATCATTTAAAGCCGCGGCGGAAGAAGCGGCTATCAGCAGGTTTTATGGTGGTATTCATTATATGCCATCTATCACTAATGGCGTTGATGAAGGCGATAGGATAGGGCAGTTTGCTTTAACGAAGTTGCATACGAAGAAGTAAATTAATCACCCTCATTCGAATAATTTAAGTACGCAGGTTTAAGCGTACAAGGCATAGTCATTAACTAAGAAAAAAGCACGGGCTTGTGCGATTCCCCTCTTGAGAGGGGAGGAGGGGTGTGTTTCTGCTTTGATAGGTATAAAACAGAAACACACCTCTGCTACCGCTCACTCCTCCGCACCCCCTCTCAAGAGGGGATTTTTTAAATCCTTTGTTTGTTTAATTGCTCACATAATGAACTTAAGCGTGGACGCTTAAGTTGAAAAGAGTTCAAGCGTAGACGCTTGAACTTGCATGTATCTTAGAATATTAAACCTGTTTCATCTTACTCCGTTTAGCAGCTTGATACTCAGTTGGCGTAGTGCCGAACTGCTTCAGGAAATTACGTCCCAGGTGCGATTGCGAGCTGTAACCTACCATGTTAGCAACTTCGTAGATCTTATAATCCCCTTCTTCCAGCAATTGGGCGGCGGCTTTTAATCGCGTGATATTGATGAGTTCATTAATGGTGAGGTTAGAAATAGCCTTAACCTTACGGTACAAGGTTGGCTTACTCATATTCATGAGATTGGCTATCTGCTCTACATCAAGTTCGGCATTCTGAATGTTTTTGTAGATAACGCCGTTGAGTTTATCCAAAAAGCTTTCATCAGGTTTTGAATACGCCATCGACTTGATATGCGCCAATGGAGAACTTGCGAAATGCTCCCTGATCTTATTGCGGTTAATAAGCAGGTTGGCTATTTGTACCTGTAAGTGTTCTGGTGAAAATGGTTTTTCGATATAGGCATCGGCGCCAACTTCCAGTCCTTCAATTTTACTTTGCAGGGTGTTTTTAGCCGTTAGTAATATAATTGGGATGTGGCTGTAATCGAAATTTGTTTTGATGGTTTTGCACAGTTCAAACCCATCTATTCCCGGCATCATTACGTCGCTTATAATAAGCTGGATGTTCTCTATGGCTATCATATCCAGCGCTTCCTGTCCGTTAAGGGCTTTAATAACCGAATATTTGTCGCTCAGATCATCCGAAATAAAATCAAGTATTTCCGGGTTATCGTCCACTAAAAGTATAACTGGTTTCATAAAGTCAATATTCTCCTCTCTGTTACTTAGGTCTGCCTGCTCATATTCATCGGGGGTAATATGCAGGTCGAATTCTTTTTCCTGGTGTACAGGCAAAGTAAGGTTAAATATATTAAAATCGTTAATAGATTTATTCAACACCAATAAACCTTTATGCAATTCGGCTAAGGAGCGCGATAAAGAGAGGCCAATTCCCGTACCAATCTGCTTTTCCGACTCCTTCATCCTGAAGAAAGGTTCAAAGATCTTTTCGCGCATTTCATAAGGGATCAGGTTGCCGCTATTCCTTATTTCGATGGTAAAAGTAGGGTCGTTATCGGGGTGATCAATTAATTCGATCTCAACTTCTGATGTGCTGTATTTGATAGCATTATTGATAAGGTTACTTATAATTTTAGTGAATGCCTCAATATCAACATAGGCATAAACGGTTTTAGCCGGATGTATAAACGTATAGCTGAGGTTCTTTTGCTCGGCCATAGGTTTAAACCGCATAAAGGTATCGGCAAGCAGATCGGTGATGTCTGTTTTAACAAAACTGAGGCTAAAGCCATTAGTTTCGGTTTTGCGGAAATCAAGCAGTTGGTTGGTAAGATCAAGCAATCGGTTGGTGTTCTTTTCCATAATCTTCAGGTTGTTTTGAATTTCTGGAACATGCTCGGCTTTCCTGATCACCTTTTCCATAGGCCCTTTGATAAGGGTTAGCGGCGTGCGGATTTCATGCGCCACATTGGTGAAGAACTCAATTTTGGCATTGTAGATCTGTTTTTCCTTGTCGTTTTCGAGGGTTTCGATAATGCGTTTGTTTTTTTCGCGGGTTTTGCGGTGATAGCTTCTGAGTAGGTAGTAGCCAGTCAGCAAAAACAGCATGCAATAAGCGATATAAGCCCAAACACTTTCCCAAAAAGGCGGCGCTATATTAATTTCGAGGGTTGTTTCTTTTTGGGTCCAGATGCCGTTATTACCCGCCGCTTTTACTACAAATGTGTAATGACCGGGCTGCAATTGGGTAAAGTAAACTTTACGGTTGCGCTTAAGTTCGGTCCAGCCCTTGTCCAGACCTTTCATCATATATTTATACTGGGTCATTTCCGGCGATGGGAAACTTAGCGCCGCAAAATCAATACTAAATGACGACTGGTTATGATTGAGGTTGATTTTTTTTGTGCTGATGATGGATTGGCTAAGCAACGAATCGGCGCCCTTAACAGAGATCTCTTTATTGTGTACCTGGAAGCCGGTTATATAAACGGGAGCAATAAAGTGATTGATTTTAAAATTGGCAGGATTAAAGCTAACCATACCACGTACGCAACCAAAGTACATGGTACCATCGGCATCTTTAAAGGATGAGTTGTAATTAAACTGATCGCTTAACAAACCATTTGCTTTGGTATAAATTTTAATGGCCTCTGTAGCCGGGTTAAAGCAAACAAGGCCACGCGTGGTGCTGATCCACAGGTTTTTATGGCTATCCTCTTCCACCCGGAAAATGTAATTACTCGGAAAGCCTTTATTGCTGTCATAAAATTTATAGCTATCAGCTTCCGGGTCATATTTCCATAGCCCCAGGCCTTCCGTCGCAAACCATAATTTGTGGCTGCTGTCTTCAAAAACACCATTAACTGTAGTAGTATTAAGTACGTTTTTAACGGGGTAGCGATAGTTTAGCTTAGTACTGGTATTGTTTGCCGGGTTGTAACAGTAAATACCATCGCGCACGGTGCCTATCCATATTTTACCTTTATGGTCTTCGGTTATTGCATAAATGAAATCGTACGGAGGTAACTTATCTATCAGGGTAAAATCTTTAGTAGTTAAGTTATACCTGTAGAAGCCGCGTGTGGTGCCAACAAATATGAGCCCGCTCCGGGTTCTGCAAAAGCAAATGATGAAGTTGCTTTTAAGATCGTTGCTCTGATTGCCGGCCAGGTAAACACGTTCCACCTTACCGGTTTGAATGTTCATGATGTCCAGGCCCCGCTCAAAAGTGCCTACAAACAATTCGTTACCAACCGGTAGTATGCCATGGATGTTGGTGTTTGAAATGCTGGCTTTTCCGTTGGGATAGTAATGCGTCCAGGTATGTTTATCGGGCGCTAATTTGTTAAGCCCGTTGTCTTCTGTACCCATCCATAGGTTGCCATATATATCTTTATTAATTTCGCGCACTACATTCCCCTTAAGCGAGTTTGGTTCGGTATCGGGATAAAACTTGTTGAAAGTTGAATATTGTTTAGGATAATAATTGAGCCCGCCAAAGTAGGTGCCTACCCAAACGCCGCCTTCCGAATCTTTATAAAGGCAATAAACAGCATTATCGGATATGGAATATGGGTCATTGAAATGTTTTCGGAGATTAAGGAACGTACCCTTTACCGAATCGTAAATGAATACACCGGACTCTGTTGCTATCCAGTATTCAGTATCGCTGTATTTTAAAAAATCGCGTACATAAATCGCGGTTTTATCCGGATTGTAGTTAAGCAGATCTGTATATGCACCGGTTTCGGAGTCAAACTCTTTGAAACCGTGACTGTTGGTGGCCACAAATATTTTATTGTTACCTGCGTAATAGATCTTCTCTATATATTTTGATGTAACGTTATCCGTTGGCTTAAACAGGTTGTATGAAGTAAACGTGCGGTTTGCCTGGTCCATTTTCTCCATCACGCCCGATGAGGCTGATGTCCACACGATACCATTAATAATTACTACCGATGTAGCTTCAAAGTGTTGCCATGGCCAATAGTCAATTTTTTCGCCGGTTTTTTGGTCGTACTTTATTAATGAGGCTCCGGCTATAAACCAGCAGTTATTGTGTTCATCAAAGGTGATACTGCGTACGCCGTTAATATTTGCGGTATTGATATGTGCAAATGTTTCTGACTGCGGATCGTACTTATCCAAGCCTTCGTCGGTGCCTATCCACAGGGTTCCTTTTTGATCAAGAGACAGGGTATGCACCATGTTATTTGAAATGGTGCTTTTATCGGCAGGGTTATGCCTGAATGTTTTAAAGGTATAGCCATCAAAGCGGTTAAGGCCATCTTTGGTGCCAAACCATAAAAAGCCGCGCTTATCCTGCAGGCTGCAGTAAACGGTATTATGCGATAAACCATGTTCAACCTGGTAATGCCTGAAGTAGTACGTCTGGGCATTACAAATGCCGCAGGATACTGTAAAAAGTAATAAAAATATGTATAGTGGTTTCAAAATAATCAGCTTAAAGCAAATATAACCAATCTGTTGCAGCGTTTCTACCCTCCTGAAAATTGATACTTTTTGACTAAGTATTGATATGATTTGGTTAATCGCCGGGGCTAAAATCCTTTTTCTTTGAAGCATGATTTTAGATATGTCAATTGTACATTTTTAAAATCAAAACTTAACCAATTAATAGATCATTTATGAGAAAATTTTTACTACTCAGGCATGGGGGAAATCCTCATGTGCAGTGGCCGCCCAGTAAGTGGAGCCCAAAAGTAATGCTAATCGCTTTTTTCATCATGACCGGTTTCCTTTTTTCGTTTAGTGCATCCGCGCAAAATAAAATTAAGGTTTCGGGAACTGTGACAGACACCACCGGCCTGGCGCTAACAGGCGTAGCCGTAAGGGTGCAAGGCACACAAGGTGGAACAACGACTGATGCTCAGGGTAACTTTTCACTTAATGTACCTACAGCAAACAGTACATTAACGTTTACTTACATCGGCTACGTTGCACAAGAGATTGCCCTGCAAGGCAGAACAACCCTTAAAGTTCGGCTTCGCGAAACAAATTCATCATTGCAGGAGGTTGTGGTAACCGGTTACGGCTCACAGAAAAAGTCATCCATTACGGGTGCTATCTCCAGCGTAACCAGTAAGGATATCGATCGTGTACACGCGGGTTCAACCGTTAGTACAACGCTTGCCGGTAAAATTCCGGGTGTAACCTTCAGGCAATCAGAAGGCAGGCCAGGTGCCAGCGCCAGCATCCAGATCCGTAACATGGGTACCCCATTATATGTAATTGACGGTATCCAGCAGGATGAAGGCCAGTTTAACAACCTTGCTCCAAACGACGTAGAAAGTATCGCAGTATTGAAAGACGCATCTGCCGCAATTTACGGTGTACGTGCTGCAAACGGCGTTGTGGTAGTAACTACCAAAAAAGGTTCGGGCGACTCACGCGTTAACATTGATGCTTACCTTGGTTTCCAAAACTGGTACCGTTTCCCTAACGTACTAACCAATTCGTATGATTATATGCGTTATTTGGCTGATGCACAGGTTAACAGCAACGGTTCAACAACCATTACCCAGGCTGATCTTGACAAGTACAAAGCCGGAACAGAAAAAGGTTACCAAAGCTTTAACTGGCGCGATTACGTTTTGAAGGCTAACAACAATGCTCCTCAAAACTCGGTTAACGCCAACTTTACCGGTGGTACCGACAAACTGAACTACTATGTATCTGCAACAAACCTGTTCCAGAATTCACAATTAGGTAAAGAGTATAAGTTTAACCGCTCAAACATCCAGTCAAACGTATCGTTAAAAGTAGCCAACGGCTTAAAAGTGAGCATGGATATCAACGGTCGTATCGAAACCCGCGAAAACCCTGGTGTACCGGGTGGTGACGATTACTTCCTGGCCCGTTTTGCTGTTTTAAGAAATACGCCGCTTGAGCGCCCTTACGCTAACGATAATCCAAATTATTTGAATGACATCGGTCACACCGAGTCAAACTACGCTTTCCTTAATGACAAGCTTTCGGGCTTATATCATAGCGATTGGCGTGTTTTGCAAACCAACTTTGGTGCCGAATACCAAGTGCCAGGTATTAAAGGCTTATTGTTAAAAGGTTTGTATTCATACTATATTGCTGATTACCTGTTAAATAACCAGGAGTATACCTATAACGCTTACACTTATCGCCCGGCAACTGATACTTATGATATCACCGGCGGTAGTACCAACCCTTGGCGTGAGCGCGAGCAGAGAAAAGAGTTCGCTAAAACTTACCAATGGCAAATCAACTACAACAACACCTTTGGCAAACACACTATCGGTGCTATATTCGTATCTGAGCGTATTGAGTTACAACACTTACGTAACTGGATCCATGCTTCGCCGGTATCAAACAACCTGCCGCTTATTTACTTCCCAACTGCTGACCAATATCAGGACAGCGACAATAAAGAAGCCCGTATAGGTTATATCGGCCGACTTGATTACAACTACGATAACAAATACTACCTGCAATTATCTGGCAGAAGGGATGCTTCATACCTGTTTGCCCCTGATAAACGCGTAGGTTATTTCCCAGGCGGATCTATCGGCTGGCGTATCACCCAGGAAGGTTTCATGAAGAAACTACTTGGCGAAAACAGCATCCTGAATGATTTAAAAATCCGTGCATCATACGGTGTATTGGGTGATGACCGCGATCCTAACAACTCTGCAAACCCAATTGTAACCCCATATGCTTATTTACCGGGTTATAACTACAATGCAGGTACTGCAATTATTGACGGTAATGCTATAGTTACTTCAACCGACAAGGGTTTGGTAACAACCAATATCTCATGGTCAAAAAGTAAAATGACCGACGTAGGTATGGACTTTACCTTATTGAACAACAGGTTGAGCGGTGTTGTTGATTATTTCTACCGTAAACGTACAGGCCTGGCTGGCCCGCCATCAAAACTGGTATTGCCACTGGAAGTAGGCTATTCATTGCCGGCGGAAAATTCAAGCAGCGATTCACAATCGGGTGGTGAGTTTTCATTGAACTGGAATGATAAGGTTGGAAAAGTAAGCTATAATATTGGCGGTAACATTTCTTACTCACGTCAGAAATCAATATTCAGGAACGAATATTTCGGTAACTCCTTAGAACGTTACTTTGGATCTGGAATAAACCGTTATGCCAATATCGACTGGGGTTACACGGTTATAGGTCAGTTCTCATCTATCGAACAGATCAACAACTATAAAATCAATAACGACGGTCAGGGTAACAGGACAATGCTTCCGGGCGACTTGATGTACAAAGACTGGAACGGTGACGGTAAGATTGACGGTTATGATACGCGTCCTATCGGTTACGGTTATGGCAAACAGCCAAACATCAACTTTGGTTTAACCTTGGGTGCTGCATACCACGGCTTTGATTTCCATGCTGACTTTTCGGGAGGTGCCGGTTATACCTGGTTCCAGAACTATGAAACAAGGTGGGCATTCCAAAACAATGGTAACTTGAACACAATATTTGAAGACAGGTACCATCGTGCAGATCCGTTTGATATCAACAGCGCATGGATTCCTGGTAAATATCCTGCAAACAGGGTTAACCCGGGTACTACCAACAGTGATTATGACCGTAACTCAACCTTCTGGTTACATAGTGTAAAATACCTGAGGGTACGTACACTGGAATTAGGTTACTCGCTGCCTACTCAGCTGCTGGCTAAAGTGAAGATCAAGAGAGCACGCTTTTATGTTAACGCCTATAACATGTTCTCGTTTGATAACCTGAAACAGTTTGGCGTTGACCCTGAAACAACGGATGATAACGGGTTACAATTCCCACAGAGCAAGGTGCTCAACTTTGGTGTTAATTTAACCTTTTAATTGATCCCTCAAGTTTAAACCAAATGAAAAAAACAACCATAATATCAACATTTGCACTCCTGTTAGTTACAGGGGCCTGCAAAAAAGACAGTGCTTTTTTGGATGTACCCCCCAAGCAGGTGGTAACTTCAGATGTTGCATTCTCCGACCCCAACCTTGTACTTTCTATTCTTGCTGATTTATATAACCGTGTTTACGATTTTTCTGGTCTGGATAACGGCTGGGCTTCATTTGCTGATTTCAGCGAATCGTTCCCTTCAGAAAACGGAAGCTATTATATAGTACAGCGTACAGGCTGGGATTTTGGCTCATGGAATACATGGGATTATAAATATGTTCGCGATTTGAACTTATTTATTGAGCGTGCTACCGCTGCTACCAAATTAACCGACGCGCAGAAAAATCAATTTATTGCCGAAGGCCGTTTTTTACGTGCCCAGTATTATTTTGAGCTGGTAAAAAGAATGGGCGGTGTTCCTCTGATCACTAAATCGCTTACTTATGATTTCTCGGGCAACGTTGAAGCATTGCAGATCCCGCGTGCAAAAGAGTCGGAAGTTTACGACTTTATCATTAGCGAGGCTGAAGCGATAAAAGGTTTATTACCAGTTAACGTTTCTGAAAAATCAAGGGCAACCCCGGCTGCTGTATTGGCTATGGAATCAAGGGCCGCTTTATATGCTGCTTCAATAGCTAAATATGGTGCAACAACACCTCAGGTATCATTACCTGGCGGTGAGGTGGGCATACCTGCAAGCTCTGCTACAGGTTATTACACTAAAGCGCTTGCTGCTGCCAAAGAGATTATATCAGGCACAGCAGGTAATTATTCGCTTTACAAACAATTACCTGATTTAAGCGATAACTTTGCCAACTTGTTCCTTGATAAAAGCAGCTCGGAGTCAATCTGGGTTGAGGATTTCAAGGCCAACGGCGGTAAAACACATGGTTTCACCACTAACGACCAACCTTTCTCAATTTCAGACGAAGGTTTGGACGCGGGAAGGTTAAACCCGTCGTTAAACCTGGTTGAGGCGTTTGAAAAGCTCGACAATTCATATGCTCCAATGGCAACTAAAGATGGCGCAGGTAACCCTATTTACTATACCGATCAGTTAGATATGTTTGCTGGCCGTGATGCAAGGCTTGCCGGTACCGTGTTATTGCCAAACGGATTATTTAAAGGTAAACGTACCGAGGTATATGCAGGTTATCAATTAGGTAACGGTACTGTTATATCAAGCAGCGATGCTACCATTACACAAGATGTTCCCGGCTTAGGCAAGGTGCAGGTAGTGGGTAAAGATGGTCCGGTTAACGGCGCTGAGTTCCGTACTCAAACCGGTTTTTATATCCGTAAATACCTTGATCCAACTGTAGGTTCTGGTCGTCGTGGCCGTGGTAGTGATGTTAACTTTATCCGTTACCGTTATGCTGAAGTGTTATTGAACGCCGCTGAGGCTGATGCCGAATTAGGCAATTATGCAGAGGCTTCAGGCTATATTAACCAGGTTCGTTTAAGGGCTGGCCTTACCACCCCTTTGGTGCTCACCGCAGCTAATTATTTTGACCGTATTGTTCACGAACGCCGTGTTGAACTTGCTTTTGAAGGGCATACTTTATTTGATATGAAACGCTGGAGAATTGCTGATGCCGTTTGGGATGGTAACTCAATGTCAGTTGCTGATCTGGTTGCTAACATTGGTAAAGCAACTAAACGCAGCACGCAACCTTTTGGCTTGTGGCCATATAAATATTATAATCCGGGTGATGCTAACAACGGAAAATGGATATTTAAGGAAATAAAACCTTCGCCGGTAACAGGTTCAAACAGGTTCCTGTTGGGTAACTACTATTCACGTATTGGTGACGATGTTATAGCAGCCAACCCGAAAATTGTTAAACAACCAAATCAATAAGAGTTAAAGAAAAGTGTTTATGAAAATCAAGTTTCATCATATTTTAATAGGGCTTTTTCTTGCGGCCTCGGGCTGTAAGAAAGACAATTACGATGCGCCCACATCGAGACTGAGCGGTAGGTTGGTTTATAAAGGCGAAGCTATAAACGTTGAGTATAACGCTGTTCCTTACCAAATTTATCAACCTGGTTTTGCAACAAAATCGGCTATACAGGGAACTTTCGATCCCGATGGTAATTACGCCCAGTTGTTATTTGACGGTACTTATAAGTTCACAATCCCTGCAAACCAGGGGCCGTTTATGTGGAAAGAGTTATCGGCAGGAACCCGCGATAGCTTAACCGTAAACTTAAAAGGTAGCCAAACAGTTGATATTGAGGTAACTCCTTATTACCTGGTAGAGAATGCCAAGTTTACATCTACCGGCAGAAAGGTAACTGCTACTTTTGATATACAGAAAATAATCACTGATGCTAATGCAAAAAACATTGACCGTGTTTATTTATATGTTAACAAAACACAGTTTGTGTCGGGTGGTTACCGTATAGGCGATGGCGATCCGCCATCAATTGCAGGTTCTGCTATTACAAGCATGACTAACCTGAGTTTAAGTTTCGATGTGCCTACTATAACTCCTACTCAGAATTATGTATTTGCACGTATTGGTTTAAAAATTGCCGGTGTTGAAGACCTTGTTTTCTCACCAGTATCAAAAATAACCTTACAATAACTTATCGGCCCCCGCCGTTACAGCGGGGGCCTTTTTTCTTTCCCAGCATTATTAATTAACATAATATCCTTACACTCCATTTTACTGATGAAGAAACTATCGCTTTGCCTGTCTCTTTTTATTTCTACCTATCTATCTGCCAATGCACAGCAAGGCGAATGGCATTTGATAAAAGACAAGATCACCACCCCATGGGCCGAAAAAGTTGATCCTAAAGCACCGCTTCCTGAATATCCGCGCCCGCAAATGGTGCGTGGTAACTGGCAAAATCTGAATGGTTTATGGAACTATGCCATAGTACCTAAAGCTACTACAGGGCCTGCAAAATACGAGGGGAAAATCCTGGTGCCTTTCGCGGTTGAATCGGCGCTATCTGGTGTTGGTAAAACTGTTGGTAAGGATAGCATGCTCTGGTATAAAACTACCATCAGCTTAAATAAAACATTAAAAGGTAAAGACGTACTGCTGCATTTTGGCGCGGTTGACTGGCGTACCGAAGTATTTGTAAACGGTAAAAGCGCCGGCGTTCATGAAGGCGGCTTCGATCCTTTTACATTCAACATTACCCCTTATTTAAAAAGCGGTTCAAAACAAGATATTACCGTAAGCGTATGGGACCCGACTGATGAAGGGCCGCAGCCGCGTGGTAAACAAGTAAAAAAGCCCGAAGGGATCTGGTATACTCCGGTTACCGGGATCTGGCAAACTGTTTGGCTGGAAGGCGTAGCTAAAACGCACATTGAAGCCACCAAACAAACTCCTAACATTGACGATCACACACTATCGGTATCTGCCGAAGTTTCAAATAGCCAGCCGGGTGATAAGCTGAAGATCACCGCCTGGAACGGCAAAACCCTCGTATCCGAAAAAACAATTGATGCCGGCGAAACTGCCGTGCTTGATATCAAAGATCAGCACTTATGGTCAACTACCGATTCGTTCTTGTATGACCTGAAAGTTGCTGTTATCCGCAACAACAAAGCGGTTGATGAAATAGGCAGCTACTTTGCTATGCGTAAAATTTCGCTTGGCCCTGATGCTAACGGCATTCAGCGCATGTTGCTAAACAACAAATTCGTGTTTCAATATGGCCCGCTTGATCAGGGCTGGTGGCCGGATGGTTTATACACTCCGCCAACTTATGAGGCCATGAGCTTTGATATAGATAAGCTTAAAGAAATGGGCTTTAACATGATCCGCAAGCACATCAAAGTTGAGCCGGCACGTTATTATGCTTATTGCGATAAAACAGGTATGCTGCTTTGGCAGGATATGCCAAGCGGCGATTTAGGTAACCACTGGGAAAACCGCCCGGGCGTGCTTGACCGTGCTACCGATAAAGACCGTACTCCTGAGTCTGAAGGATACTATCGCAAAGAGTGGAACGCCATCATCAACTCGTTATATAACTATCCATGTATTGTAGTTTGGACTCCGTTTAACGAAGCCTGGGGTCAGTTTAAAACCGTTGAGATTACCGAGTGGACCGAGAAAAAAGACCCATCACGTTTGGTAAACAGCGCCAGCGGCGGTAACTTTTATGATACCGGTAACATTGTCGATCTGCATAATTACCCACATCCGGCTATGCCTCGTCCGGAGATTTTCGGTAAAACCAAAGCCGTTGTGTTGGGCGAGTTTGGTGGCCTTGGCTGGCCTGTTGATGGCCATACCTGGCAGGCAAACAAAAACTGGGGTTATCAAAACTTTAAAAACGGTGACGACCTGTTTAAAAGGTATTCAACCTTTACCGATAGGTTACAGGAGCTAATTAAAGTAGGTCTTTCGGCAGCAGTATACACACAAACAACAGATGTGGAAGGTGAAGTGAACGGGTTTATGACTTATGATCGCAAAGTGATTAAAATGCCTGTTGAATTGTTACAAAAAGCCAACAGTAAACTATACGATCCGTCGTTGGTGAAATAATATCTTTACGTATGACTATCAAAAACAGTATAAAACTAATGCGCAGGGAGGTTTGTCTTTCCGTGGCTATGATATGTGCGGGCTTTGCAACAGCAAGTGCTCAGGGAGTTAAAGCAACAACCGTTACAACCGTAGATAATAAAAGTGCTAATGCTTTTTATGTAAATAACCGCGCTCCGCTGCAAAGACAATATTTTGCCAAATTGCCTACAGGTAGCATTGAAGCCGGCGGCTGGCTAAAGAAAATGCTGGAGCTGCAACGTGATGGCTTAACCGGTAATTTGGGCGAGATTAGCGTATGGCTTTCAAAAACCAATAATGCCTGGCTAAATAAAGAAGGTAAAGGCGAATATGGTTGGGAAGAGCTGCCTTATTGGTTAAAGGGTTATGCCGATATAGCCTACACGCTGAAAGATAGAAAGATGATAGCCGAAACCAAATTCTGGATTGACGCTGTGCTAAATAACCAGCGGGATAACGGCGATTTCGGCCCGGCGGTTGAGCACAACGGCAACCGCGATTTGTGGACTAACATGCCAATGCTGTGGTGCCTGCAATCATATTACGAGTACACTAAAGACCCGCGCGTTATTCCTTTCATGACTAAGTACTTTAAATATGAGCTATCGGTACCTGATAGCAAGTTCTTGAAGGATTACTGGGAAAACAGCCGCGGCGGCGACAATATGCTGAGCGTTTACTGGTTGTACAACCGCACCGGCGATAAGTTTTTGCTTGATTTGGCCACTAAACTTGATAAAAACACTGCCGACTGGCGTCAGGCTAATAACCTGCCCAACTGGCACAATGTTAACGTGGCGCAATGTTTCCGCGAACCTGCAACTTATTATCTGCAAAGCCATGATAAAAAGGACCTGGATGCTACTTACAACAATTTTAAACTCATCCGTGATATTTACGGCCAGGTTCCGGGCGGTATGTTTGGTGCCGATGAAAATGCCCGTAAAGGTTATGACGATCCGCGCCAGGCAGTAGAAACCTGCGGTTTGGTGGAACAAATGACATCCGACCAGATGTTGCTGGGCAATACCGGCGACCGTTTCTGGGCCGAAAACTGCGAAGATGTTGCTTTCAATACTTTCCCGGCTGCCTTTATGCCCGATTACCGTGCTTTGCGTTATTTAACTGCACCTAACATGGTAGTGAGCGATGGTAAAAATCACCATCCGGGTATAGCCAATGAAGGTCCGTTTTTAATGATGAACCCTTTCGGTAGCCGCTGCTGCCAACATAACCATGCCGCCGGCTGGGTATATTATGCCGAAAACAGCTGGATGGCTACCCCTGATAACGGCATAGCCGCCTTGCTTTATACCGAAGGTAAGGTTAACGCTAAAGTTGGTAACGGCACCGCGGTAAGCATTGCCGAAACAAGTCATTACCCGTTCCAGGATCAGATCAATTTTACGGTTACTACACCTAAAGCAGTTGATTTTCCGCTTTACCTGCGTATACCCGAATGGTGCAAAGGCGCATCGGTAAAAGTTAATGGTGTTGCTGTAGAAGTAAATACCTCAACAGGCGATTATATCCGCTTGGCAAAAAGTTGGAAAAATGGCGATAAGGTAACGCTTCAACTACCAATGCAGCTGAAGGTGCAGGAGTGGGCTAAAAACAAAAATAGCGTAAGTGTTAGCTATGGCCCGCTTACTTATTCTTTGAAAATTGAAGAGCAATACACCAAAGGTGATAACCTGAAAGATGCGCAGGGCGATTCGCACTGGCAGCCAGGTGCCGACCCGCAGAAATGGCCTTCTTATAACATCTATGCGGCATCGCCATGGAACTACGGTTTGCTGATAAATGAACAGCACCCTGAAAAATCAATAGAGGTTATTAAACGCGCGTGGCCAAAGGATAATAATCCTTTCACCAATGCGAATGCCCCGATAGAGTTAAAAGCAAAAGGTAAACAGCTACCGGGCTGGAAAATTGATGAAACCGGTTTATGTGGTGTATTACCACAAAGCCCGGTGAAAACAGAAGAGCCTGCCAAAGAGCTTACGCTGGTGCCTATGGGTGGTGCAAGGTTAAGGATCTCGGCTTTCCCGGTTACTGAATAATGAGAAATACATTCATGATAAAAGGAATAGTATGCGGTTTAATGATGATGGTTGGTTTTACTGCACAGGCGCAGGATGCCGCGGTTAAAAATCAGCCGCCATCGCCGCTGTTTCGCGATCCGATTTACGATGGTGCCGCCGACCCGGTATTGGTTTATAACAAGGCCGAAAAGGAATGGACTATGTTGTACACACAGCGCAGGGCCAATGTACAATCGCCGGGAGTGGCATTTTGTTATGGTACTGCCATTGGCGTTGCAACCTCAAAAGATCATGGGCATACCTGGGTATATCGTGGTGCGCTAAACCTGGAGCATGAACGCGGGCAAAACACTTTTTGGGCTCCCGATGTGGTTTTTGATAAAGGCATTTACCACATGTTTGTAGTGTATATCCCCGGAGTATACAGCCAGTGGGGCGGCGATTCGCACCTGGTGCATTATACCAGTAAAAACCTGTGGGACTGGAAATATGAGGGGCCGCTGAACTTGCCCGATCATAACATCATCGACCCAACACTCATGAAACTGCCCGACGGCAAGTGGCATATGTGGTACAAGGATCAAAAACTGGGGAGCATTACCATGACTGCCGAAAGTAATGATTTGGTGAACTGGAAAGCGCAAGATAAGCCCGCTATTGAAGGGCGCGCGCATGAAGGCCCCAAGATCTTCCGGTTTAAAGATTATTACTGGATGATCACCGACGAGTGGCAAGGTCAGCGTGTTTATCGCTCAAAAGATGCTAAAACCTGGGAACATCAGGGTTTGGTGCTGGATAAGCCAGGGCATCGGCCGGAGGATACACCAACAGGTGCACACGCAGATGTGGTGGTTAGTGAAGGCCATGCATATATCATTTACTTTACCCATCCTGGTCGAAAAAAGCATTTTGAAGATGGCGGCCTTGATGCCGATGGCGCTTACAGCTATTCAACCAAACGCACATCTATCCATGCGGCCGAATTGGAGTTTAATGGTGAAACTTTGGTTTGTGACAGGGATAAGCCATTTAGCTTTTGGCTGGCCGACGTAAAATAAAATATCTACAGAAATAAAGAGAATATAATTGGTTATGCGGCAGATATTCATTTGGTTAATGGGTGTGTTTGCCCCGGTGATGGTTCTGGGGCAACACAATGCCGTTAATAATAAAACTATTGCCTGGGATCAAACCACTTTAAAACAGGTGGGCAACAAAAATGGCAATTACGCCCGCATGATCCAGCTGAGTAATGGCAACCTGTTTTGTGTTTATGAAAATGCCGGGGGAATTGAATGTATCACAAGTAATGATCTTGGTAAAAGCTGGGATGAGCCTGTTGTAATTGCCAAACCTGTACCTGGTGTAAATATGGCGGTGCCCGAAATATTAGAGCTAAAGGATCATTCCTTGTTGGCATCATACAACCCACGCCCACATAAAGTAAACGGCGATTGGGATACCACTAAACACTTTGCTATCCGCACCAAAAAAAGCTACGATCAAGGCAAAACATGGAAGGATGAGCGCCTGATTTACGAAGCCCGTTACAACTTTGATGATGGCTGCTGGGAACCATCCCAAATTCAGTTGCCATCTGGCGAGATCCAATTGTTCTTTTCAAATGAGGGTATTTATACCAAATCAAACGAGCAAAATATTTCTATATTCCGGTCGAAAGATAATGGCCTAAGCTGGACAAAACAGCCCGAAATAGTATCCTTCAGGCCAAATCACCGGGATGGTATGCCGGTGCCGGTTATCCTGAAAGGGAAAAATGAGATCGTATTTTCGATAGAGGATAACGCCGGAGCAACTTTCAAGCCGTCCATCATCCGTAACAACATTGGCCAAAACTGGAAAAAAACGGTAGGCCCCGATGATGCCGAACGCACTTATGCGCTCACACCGAAATTACCAGATACAGTTTACGCAGGCGCGCCTTATTTAAGGCAACTGCACGGCGGCGAAACGGTGTTATCATATCAAAGTACCCAAAACCGCAACCATAACTGGGAGCAAGCCTGTATGCAGGTAGCTTTGGGTAACAGCAATGCTAAAGATTTTCTAAGTGTACCAACGCCATTTGATATTCCGCTTAACAAACACGGATTGTGGAATGCGTTGTGTGTGCTTAATGATGATACTATCATAGCGCTTACATCAACCAACGCGTTTGGGAAAGGGACAGAGATTTGGATGATAAAGGGGAGAGTGGTGAAAAAGAAATAAGAAGAAAAAAATAAAAATCTTCGCAGCCGCTCGGCTCCAGCCGAGTGGCTGCTATTAAGCGGCCTCTGGCCGCCGAAGTTGGAGTAGGAGGCCAGAGGCCTTGGGATAATTGCCACTCGGCTGGAGCCGAGCGGCGGCTCGTAGTTGCTGGTAGGTGTGGACGCTTGAACTAAAAACAAAACGGAATTAAACTATTAAATACATATAAATGCAAACAAAACTAAAAGTATTGGCCCTTGCCTTGGCAATGCCATTGGGGATGAGGGTAATGGCGCAGCAGAAAGCGCCGGCGCAGGTATGGTCTGAAGCGAAGGCAAAAACATGGTACGCGCAGCAACAATGGCTGGTTGGCGCCGATTTTATTCCAAGCACAGCCATCAATCAGTTAGAGATGTGGCAAGCCGATACTTTCGATCCAAAAACAATAGATAAAGAATTGGGCTATGCTCAGGGGATTGGTATGAATGTGATGCGCGTATTCCTGCACCATTTAGCCTGGGAGCAGGACCCCGAAGGTTTCAAAAAACGTATGGACGAGTACCTGGCTATATCCAGTAAGCACGGCGTTAAAACCATGTTTGTATTTTTTGATGATTGCTGGAACAAAGTGCCTAAAGTTGGTAAGCAGCCAGAGCCAAAACCAGGTATTCATAACTCAGGCTGGATGCAGGATCCGGGGCAGCCGGCATCTGATAACGCGGCTAATTCGCCGGTGCTTGAAAAATATGTGAAAGATGTATTGAAGCGTTTCGCCAATGATAAACGCGTATTGCTTTGGGATTTATACAATGAACCGGGCAACTCTGACAAAGGCAGTCGCTCGTTACCATTGCTAAAAAGCGTTTTCAAATGGGCAAGGCAGGTAAATCCAAGTCAGCCAATTAGTGCCGGCGTATGGCGCTGGGACCTGGAAGAATTAAACAAATTTCAGATAGCTAACTCAGACATTGTTACTTATCATGACTATACTCCAGAAGCTGAACACCTGAAAACTGTACAGTTTTTGAAAATGAACGGTCGCCCGCTGATTTGTACCGAGTACATGGCCCGCCCGCGCAACAGTCTGTTCGGCACGGTATTGCCAATGCTTAAAAAAGAAAATGTGGGCGCTATAAACTGGGGTTTTGTAAGCGGTAAAACCAATACCATTTACGCCTGGGATACCCCAATGCCTGATGGTAAAGAGCCTAAACTATGGTTCCATGATATTTTCCGTAAGGATGGTACTGCCTACATCCCGGAAGAAACAAACCTGATCAAGAAATTGACCGGTAGATAGTTTTTAGGATGTGCGGATTTCAAATGTACTGATGTGCAGATGATTTCCGGATCCGGAAACCAATATTTAAAGCAGGGCCACGTCACATGTGCCTCTCGCGTTCAACCTATCACACCACCTGCTTATCATACGTGAGAGGCAGTTTATTACAGACTTACGAAGTTTTTAAAACTTCGTAAGTCCTGTTCCTCGCCAATATCTCCTTTAAACCAATTATACCTATGAAGAAGTTTTTTACTTACCTAATGCTTGGCCTGTTGGGCACCATAACCGCCTGCCGTAGCCACGCACAGCAAGTTGAGCCAACTAAACAGGCAGCACCTTATAGCGGCCTTATTCATGTTGTGCTTGATAGGGATTTTCCCGATCCTACGGTGATCAGCTATAATGGTAAGTATTACGCTTATGCAACCCAGTCGCCGGGAGATGATGGGAAAATGATCAATATCCAGATGGCTTGGTCAACAGATCATGAGCATTGGACCTACGCAGGCGACGCCCTGCCGCAAAAACCTTCATGGGCTTCCAATACGCAAAACTTTTGGGCGCCTGATGTTTTCTTCGATGCTAAACTCAACAAGTTTGTCATGTTTTTTTCTGCCGATCCCAATGAGCTGACCGGCAAATGGATGGGCATAGCTTACGCCGATAATCCGCTTGGCCCATTCACCGACCGAGGTACACCCTTTATGAAAGGCCCAAGTTTTCACTGTATAGACCCTAAAGCTTTTGTTGATCCCAAAACCGGGAAGCACTTCCTTTATTGGGGATCGGATTTTCAGCCGTTGCGGGTACAGGAAATGAAAGATGACTGGTCGGACTTTAAAGATGGCTCGCAGCCAACAGTTGTTGTTGAGCCGGGTAAGGATAAAAGTTACAGCAGCCTGGTTGAAGGCTCATGGCTTGATTATGATAGCGGTACCTATTACCTGTATTACTCGGGTGATAACTGTTGTGGCACCGGGGCCAATTATGCTGTGATGATAGCTAAGGCGGATAATCCGCTTGGTCCGTTTGTACGATTAGGTGAAAGTGATAAAACCCTCAATAGTACTATTTTAGTAAAAGACGCTGTTTATACAGCCCCTGGCCACAACTCTATTTTTACGGATGAAAAGGGGAATAAATTCATAGCCTATCATGCCATCGAAGTAGCCCATAAAGAAAAGGGAAGGGTGATGTGTATCAGCCCAGTTAAGTATCAAAATGGCTGGCCGGTAGTAACTAAATAATAAGCGTATGATTCATCAATTAAAACATCTTGTTCTTTTCGGATTGCTGTCACTGACTTTTTTTAAGTCGGGAGCACAGGTAGCGAGCGATAAAAACTTTAAACCGGCTGCCGGCGTAAGTGTAAAGGTAAATACCTCAAACGTCACGGTAACCTGGCCTGCGGGGACTAACAGCAACGGCAGACTTATTTTAAACTTAAAAAATGATGAACCGTTATTCAGCAGCGTTCAACTAAGTAAAGCCGGAGTTTATAAGTCGGTGATTGAAAATGTTGATCCGCAATTTATCCTAACAGAAGGCAAGCGTGATCTTGTTTCTCAAAATGGCTGGAACATCTTTTTTGATAAAGTACCACTTAAGCCCCACCATTCTTATAAGGTAGGTTTTCATAAAAAATCAATCAGCGTAAGCAGCAAAGGCACACGTACAATAGTTACTTTGCCAGGGTTGGAAGCCCCCAATTTTAAAGGCGATCTGGAGCTCACACTCTACAACGGGCAACCTTTATTTAACGTAGCAGCAGTTGTATCAACCCAAATTGATTCGACGGCTATTTTGTATGAGGCGGGTTTGGTGGCTAAGGCGCAACCTGTTAAAGCAATAAGCTACAGCGATGTTTATGAACACCTGCAAACCAATGATGTTAATAAGCCGGATACCGCTAAAAACCTTGCTGTAAAATATCGTACCATCATCGGTACAAATGATAAAGCGGGCATCGCCGTGTTCCCTGCTCCGCACCAGTATTTTTATCCGTTGGATGAAGCCTTTAACCTCAAGTTTGTATGGTATGGCAATAATTACCGCGGTCTGCTTCCTGGCTTTGGGCTTGGCATCAGGCAGGAACTACAGGGCGATAAGCGTTTTGTGCCATGGTTTAACGCGCCTCCGGGAACCAAACAACGGCTCAACTTTTTTTGCCTGCTGGGTACAGATGGTGCTGATAATTTGCTGAATAAGGTGAAGCAATTTACCCATGATGATAGCTACAAACCACTTCCCGGTTATAAGACCATGGCCAGTCACTTTCATAACGAGTTTATCATGAGTGTTGTACTGGCGGGCAAGCCGGTGCCTGATAGTCCGTCGTTTGTGAAGGTTTTAAAGCGCCAGGGGATTAATATCGTTCATCTGGCCGAGTTTCATTATACAGCTCATCCTAAAGGCCCGGATGAGCAGCGCCTTGAAGAACTGAAAGCCCTGTTTGACCAATGCAACCGTTTGTCTGATAAAAACTTTTTGCTGCTGCCCGGCGAAGAACCAAATGAGTTTTTTGGTGGTCATTGGCTGGCGTTTTTTCCGAAGCCGGTTTACTGGATCATGTCGCGCAAGGCAGGTACACCTTTTGAAAGCACGAATGCAGGGTATGGTAAAGTTTACCATATAGGCGATAAAACCGATATGTTAAATCTGCTCAAAGCCGAAAACGGTTTGGCCTGGACAGCGCATGCCCGTACAAAAGGCTCTACCGGATTTCCGGATGCTTACAAAAAAGAAGATTTTTACCTATCAGATAGGTTTTTAGGGGCGGCCTGGAAAGCCTTACCAGCCGATCTGTCGGAGCCTCGTTTAGGGAAACGTGTATTCGACCTGATGGATGACATGAACAATTGGGGCCTGAAAAAGAAAGTACTCTCCGAAGCCGACCTGTTCACTATTGAGCCTGAAAACGAAATGTACGCCCACCTCAATGTAAACTACCTGAAACTTGCCAAGCAGCCGGAATATAAAAATGGCTGGCAGCCTGTACTGGATGTGCTGGAACAAGGCAAATTCTTTTCCACCACGGGCGAGGTTTTGATAGAAGATTTTACAGTAAATGGCCATTCATCCGGCGAAACCATTGCTATCCCGGCCGACGGAAAATGCGCCATCAGCTTTAAAACCAGCTGGACATTCCCACTAAATTTTGCTGAGATCATTTCGGGCGATGGAAAAAAAGTATACCGGGAACGGATTGATCTTACTTCAACCCACGCGTTCGGCACAAAAATATTTAGCAAGGTGCTGAACATGAAAGGACGCAAATGGGCACGACTTGAAGTTTGGGATGCCGCCGTTAATGGTGCGTATACGCAAACTGTGTGGTTGAAGTAAAACAGATAATTATAAATCCTACGCCGCCGCTCGGCTGGAGCCGGGTGGCAACTATCAAGACGGCCTCTGGCCGGCGTCAATCCGCATGGTGTACACAGGCCAGATGCCTGGAAATAACTGCCACCCGGCTGGAGCCGAGCGGCGGCGGGTATGTGTTTAAAATAAATGATCAAATAAAAAAATGTCATTGCGAGCGAAGCGCGGCAATCTCGTAGCTTATGCATATGCGATCTGTATAGCTACGAGATTGCCACGTCGCCCCAGATGCTCTTTGCCAATGCGGCTCCTCGCAAAGACATGTTTTTTATTTTACCGGGACTTTAACCAGTGCCCGCTCTGTAAAAAAGCTCTTCAGGGCTGATATTTTCCCGGTGCGGATGAGATAACTAACGAATAAGGCTATTAACATAAATTTTTTACTTAACAATACTTGCAAAACGTTGATAAAAGGCGGTAGGGCTGTCGGCGTGCTTCGGCTCGTATTTACCGGCGATGATGGGGATATATATTACCCTGCGGCGGCTTGCTTCACCAATTACGGTTGACTGGGCCACACGATGCCAAAGGCGGCCATCATGTATGGTCAAATCGCCGGCATTGGGGATAATAGCTACCTCATTTTCGTCGGTATCATGATCAAGGAAGTACTTTTTACGGAAAAGCATCTGGTAAAGGTTTTGTTTATGTGTACCGGGCAGGATGCGTAAACCACCGTTCTCCGGTTTCAGGGTGCTCAGGTGGATGCCAACATTAAGCATCGGGTTTAATTTCTGCCCGTGAAAAATATCACGCAGGCCATCAGTATGCCAGCCCATTTTAGAAAAGCTGCTTTCAGGGCCGTTTACATAGTGGTTAAAAACCATTCCGTCCTTTTCATCTGTTCCCAGCCGGGAACCCTCGCCAATCAGGTTAAGCAATACCTGGAAACGGGGATCTTTGGTAAATTCATCCAACAAGCTGTGATGCTGATTGATAAAAGCAAAACGCTGCACAATGGGCGATCCGTCAAGGTCTTTACCGTATTTGATAGGTACGCCATTCACCTTTTCGGTGTTGTTATTTAGCCAGGTTGTTTCAACCTGTTTTGAGGCGTTAATAATGTCGGTAACAGTTTCGGGCTTAATGAAATTTTTGAAATGGATAAAGCCGTGCTGATTGAAAAAAGCCTGTTGTTCGGGCGTAATTGTTGAGCCTAATGTGAATTTTTGATATGACGTTGCCATGTGGTGGAAAAGATATTAAAGTACCTGGAAAATGAAATTGTAAACGCTGGATGCCGCCGGGGCGGTTTTAGGAAAGGAACTGGTCCTCTTTGAGGGAAATTAACAACAACAGCTGCACATGACCCTTGTTATCAAGGGCATTCGCATAGGGTATGCAAATAATATGTTGTGCTTGTTGTTCAATGTATATTAAATCTATCTTTTTAGTAGACTAATGCAAATGTAAACAAATTGTTAATCAGTCCAAATATTTATGAAAATATTTTTTAATGCTTGTACAATCCGGCGGTTACCCTTTCAATCAGGCTTTTAGGACTATGTGTTGCTGCTACTGCCGAAAGTTTATTTAAAAATCCGGGAACTATTTCGGCTTTTTTATTGAACATGCCTTTTATACCAATTGCTGCAACCTCCTCGGCTTTCATGTTAAATTTTGCTGCCAGTTCGGCCAGGGCCTCCATTCCCGCGCGCTGAGCGAAGCTGGTATCCGTAGGGCCCGGGCATAAGCAGCTCACAGCTATCGAAGTGTTTTTAAGCTCATATCTTAAAGCCCGGCTAAATGATAAAACAAATGCTTTAGTGGCCGCATAAATCGCCAGTGTAGGCACAGCCTGGTAGGCCGCGGTGCTGGATACGTTGAGGATAAACGCCTGTTGTTGTGATTTTAAAACTGGAATGAAATAATATGAAAGCTCGGTAAGGGCATTCATGTTAACCTGCATCATGCCGGTTTGCGCGGCCAAATCTAATTCATGGAAATTTCCCCAAACACCAAGCCCCGCGTTATTTATTAATATCGATACGGGTACATTTAAGCTCTTAGCCCAGTCAAAGGCCCGGAGGGCCGCGCCCGCGCCAGAAAGATCAATGGCAAGGTGATCAGCCTTAACCTTATAGTCGGTTTTTATTTGAGCGGATAAGGCAATGAGATCATTCTCCGACCGGGAAACCAACAGCAAGTTATATCCTTTTTGAGCAAGTAATATAGCCATTGACCTCCCGATGCCTTTACCGGCTCCTGTAATTAAAGCGTATTGATCCATTGTTTTTATTGAGATATCGACGATACAAGTTTAAAGAAAAATAATCTACTAAAATTGTAGACTATTTAAAATGTTATTACGTTTGTGTAGATATGAAAAACACTTCGCCATGTTTTCGTTTTTTAAGCTATAGCCAACCCCGCTATTGTTGTTGCCGGTAAATAAAAACCGCTCTCCCCTTCGTTATTATTTCAACAACAAACTATCACAAGCTTAAAATTGATCATGACTACTCATCATATAAAATATTTATTCAGTGCTTTTTTAATCATTGTTTTTATATCATTCAGGCTTCCGGTATCAGCTCAGCTATCTGCCGCGGTAAAGTATAAGCTAAACCTGCAGCACGATACCTCTGCCCATAATATCATCGATGAAAGTTATCCGATAAGCTTAGCCGCCGGGCCTATATTAAACAAGCCTGTTACCGATAAAACTGATGTCGGCTTTGAAACAGAGCTGGAAAGTCAACTGGATACCCATGCAGGCCGCAAAAAGTTGCTTACCTATTTAAAGGATCTATCGGTAACCAACACCAATGAGGCAAACTATAACCAGGCTAAGGTTAAAACTTACTATAAGCTGGCCAATGTATTTGCCAAGCTGCATTTGTACCCCTTGGCTATGAAATGCTTTTTTAAAGCGATGGCAGTTAAAAACGACGGCAGTAGTCTTTTACCCGCAGCTTCTGATTCTTCGGGTACAGATACCACGGGCAGGCAATTACGCTTAAACAGCGGTCTGCTGGCTATCAATACCCAGGATGATTCGGTTTTTGTAAACAACCCTGTTCAACTGAAGGATAAAAAGGAAAAGAAAAGTAAATCAATCACGTACAACCGTATTGTAAGCACTTTTGATGATGGGAAAAAAGCGGCGGCCTATGCTTTGTTATTTCACGTAAAGCAGCCCAAACCCGGTAAACCGACTGTATTTGTAAGAGCTAATACGGGGCATACTTTTATTACGCTTATTAAGTATAATACCGATTCAACTTCGGTTTCTGTTTCTTTCGGGTTTTATCCCAAAAAGGATAACATATTTTCGGCCACGCCATGGGAGCCTGAAACTTCAGGCACTTTTAAAAACGACGAAGCTCATCAGTGGGACGAGGTCATGGGCAAGTTTATAACTGAGCGCCGCTTTAAACGGATCCTGAAGCTTACCCGTAATTACGACGGATTAGAGTATCACTTATCAAAAAATAACTGTACCGATTTTGCTTTACAGGCAGCTTCCTATGCCGGTTTTGGGGTTACCAATTCAAAAGGTTCATGGCCGCTGGGGCATGGCAACAATCCCGGAACAACCGGGCAAAGTATTATAGCCGGAGCTGTTTACGATAATGATCAAGCAGATTTGTTTATTGACTTTGATGAAAATCTAAAGTAAACCAGACTACATATCGCTCCACTCGGATAGGTTAGCTAAAATGGGCAATAGTGCCTGTCCTTTTGGAGTAAGCGTATAATCAACCCGCACAGGAACCGCCGGGATTATAGTTTTGCTGATCAGCCCGGATGCTTCTAATTCCTTCAGCTGTTTGCCCAATGTCTGATCTGTTATACCCGGCATAACTCCTTTCAGCAGGCTAAAACGATCGTTCCCTTCAGATATATGGATTACAATAAGTGCTTTCCACCTGCCGGCAATGGCATCAAGCGCCCCGTTTATACGGCATGACCGGTATAGGAATGCTTTGTTTATAGCGTTTGATGAGTTTTCCTTGATCATAATAAAGCACTCCTTTTTTTGTGAGTTGCTCCCAATTAAGGGAGTAGGGATGATTTAACAGCCTGAGCCTTAGTTTTGGGCATCGACAAATTTAATGCGCAATGTTTATGAAAGCAATACAATTGAATGGTTTTGGTGATGTATCTAACTTTAACGAGGCTCATCTGGATACCCCTGCAGTTAAAAATGACGAAGTGTTGATACAGATCAAAGCCGCCGCATTTAATCCAATTGATTTTCAAATGCGTTTGGGCCTGCGCGAAAGCAGGCTGATGCGGTCACCTGTTTTAGGCCGGGAACTTTCGGGCATTGTAATAAAAGTGGGGCCGGATGTTATTGGTTTTGAGCCCGGAGATGAGGTAATGGCGCTGGCCGGTAGTCGTGGTTCAAACGGCAGCTATGCCGAATTAATGGCGTTGAATTACCGGATGATTGGTCGCAAACCTCAAAATATTAGTTTTGAAGAAGCTACGGCTATTCCCTCATCCGGATTGACAGCCTGGCATAGTTTCAACAGGATGCAGGCGGCAGGTTCGGATAGTATTTTTATTAATGGCGCTGCGGGTGGGGTAGGCAGATTTTTGATAAAACTATTAAAAGCGAACGGTGTCACAAATATAATAGCCACTGCCGGGAACAAACATAGTGTAGCCGCCTTGCAGGAACTCGGCATTAGTTTCGGGAAGATAATCAATTACCATGAGCCGGATTTGAAGGGCCTGCTTATTGCCGCGAACAAAGGTCGTCAATTTGATTACGCTGTAGATCTTGTTGGAGGCGTTATGGCCGAAATGGCAGCGGATGTGTTAAAAATGAACGGGACTTACGTTGACATTACTTTTTTAGGTACATCAACAACCCGTGAGATTTTATTTGATAAAGGGGCTAATATCCTGAATATTGCGGCTTATGCCTTCGCGATAGAAAATAATCTTAAATGGTATGGGGAAAGCCTTAATTACTTAGCGCATTTAATAGAAACGGGCGAAATAGATGCCCCTGCTGTAAATGTTATCGGTAGCCTTGGCGTACAAACTGTACAGGAAGCCCATCGCCTGATGGAAGCAAACCGCATTTACGGTAAAAAACTGGTTATGAAAGTTTGAACAGTTTTAAATTGTTTTTAATGTGCTTCCCTCTGCATTAACCTCAAAGGCGTGCAGTGCTCCGCATTTAAGCGCGAAGTTATTTTTCTGATGGCCTACCGGGAAGTCAAAGCAAACGGGATAGGTGTATTCCTTTACTTTTTCTGTAACGATATCATAAATGGTGTGGCCAAATTCTTCGCCTTCAATATCGGGTTTAAGTTGAAAGCCGCCAATGATAAGCCCGGCCAGGTTTGAAAGTTTACCGCTTTGTTTCAGGTTCCAGAACATACGGTCGATGTTGTAAAGGTATTCATGGGTATCCTCAACAAATAAGATTTTGCCGTCGGTACGCAAATCAGATGGTGTACCTGACAGTGTCGCGATCAGGCTCAGGTTTCCACCTACGAGGATCGCTTCGGCTTTCCCATAACGGTTTTGTGCAACTGCAGGCGAAGAATAACTAAGATTTTCGCCGGTCAACGCCTGCCTGATGGATTGAATAGTGGCAACCTGCATGGCATCAGCTTTTGTCCAGTCGTCCGGAAAGCTGTTGCACATTTTTGAATGGATGGTTGCAATCCCGAAATTACGGTTAATATGGCAATGTAACGCGGTAATATCACTAAAGCCGATGAGCCATTTAGGGTGCTTTTTAAAGTATTTAAAATTTAAACGATCAATAACCCTGACCAGGCCATAACCGCCCCTTGCACACATGACGGCCTTAACTTCCGGATCATCCAGCATCTGCTGCAGGTCTGCTGTGCGTTCTTCATCTGTCCCGCCGTATGTAAAATCCTTTTTGCCTGTGTTGTCACCTATAGCAATATTAAAGCCCCAGCTTTGCATGAGTTGCATGGCCGGTAAAATTTCGGCCAGGCTCATATAGCCTGAAGGGCTGATAATGCCAATGGTATCTCCCGGTTTTAAATAGGGGGGTATTTGATGACCGGCTTTAGCAACAGGATGTTCGGGCATATTGGCCCATGCCCCCGAAGTTGACAGTACAGCACCGGCAGTTACTAATGAGGAGATGAAGTGTTTTCTGTCCATTTTTGTTGCTGCATTTTTTGATGCAACAGGGTTGATAAAATTATGAAAAACGGGACATAAGTAATTAATGCCGGCTGGGTAAATATTTTATATCCTACAATCTTTACAAAAATGATGTTCCTGATTGTGTAAAGATCATTAAGTTTGGATTTGATGAAAAGCAAGCATATTTCTCTTCCCGGAATTATAACGGCACTGTTGCTGTCTTCAGCGATTTTTCAGAGTTGCCATACCGCTGATCATAAAGATCAAAACAAAACTGATACTGCAACTTCGCGGCCTGCAACTGCAACTTCCGCCGCTGCTGGTTTTAAAGTTAAGGTAGCTATTTCGTGCACTAAAAATGGCATGATCAGGGAGGATAGTATTTTATACATGCACCAGGGAGGCGAGTCTTTTCAGCCCACCATTGTTAATGTGAGCAATACATCGGTTAACAAAGCTGATAACGATATGGCCTGGATTCCGGGTGGTACATTTAGTATGGGTGGCGTAAATCCTGCCGGCATGACCGATGGCGGCATGGAAGCCATGGATGATGCAAGGCCTGTTCACCGGGTATTGGTTGATGGTTTTTATATGGATAAAACCGAGGTGACCAACGCGCAGTTTGCCAAGTTTGTAAAAGCCACCGGCTACATAACCGTGGCCGAGCAAAAACCAACAGCCGAAGAGTTTCCGGGCGTTCCTGCTGAAGACCTGGTTGCGGGATCTGTTGTTTTTACCCCACCAAATCAAAAAGTGCCATTAGACGATATTTCGCAATGGTGGTCATATAAAAAAGGTGCCGATTGGAGGCATCCGCTTGGGCCTGGATCCGACTTAAAAGGGAAAGAGAATTTTCCCGTGGTACAGGTGGCCTGGGAAGATGCTGCCGCTTATGCAAAATGGGCGGGAAAACGGCTGCCTACAGAAGCTGAGTGGGAATTTGCTGCAAGGGGAGGCAAAGCCGGCGAGTTATATCCCTGGGGCAACCAGTTAAAACAGGATGGCCGGTGGATGGCCAATACATTCCAGGGATCGTTCCCTAACCAAGACAATGCCGAGGATGGTGAAACAGGTCTCGGCCCTGTAAAAAAATACCCGGCTAATGCTTACGGCTTATATGATATGGCAGGTAACGCCTGGGAATGGTGTGCCGACTGGTACCGTAATGACTATTATAATAGTTTCAATCCAACTGTGGTTGCCCGCAACCCAAAAGGTCCGGCAGATTCATATGATCCGCAGGAGCCCGGACAAAAGAAGAAGGTGCAGCGAGGAGGCTCGTTTTTATGTACCGATCAATATTGTACGCGCTATATGGTGGGTTCAAGAGGTAAGGGCGAATATCGTTCAGCAACAAACCACGTTGGCTTCAGGTGCGTGCAGGATACCAAGCAAAGTAATCAAACAAAACAGGTTACTCAAAAATCGCTTTAGGGTTTTAACAAAATCAATGGCTTTAGGCATTAAGCTTTCCGCTTTTCAAAAAGGGTATAAAAAAAAGAAGCACTCCTGTTGGGCAGGAATGCGTTCTAACCAATTATAAACCTAAATTATGAGAAGAGATGTAAACCCGGGGTCGAACCGGAGTCGCTGCCTGTCAGCTATTCACATGACGGTACAAATATACGTGTAATCCGTACAATTATTGTCATCTTAATATGAAAATTTTACTTTTATTGGTATTCTGCTATAAATGACAGTCGGTTTATGGATAATTTGCAACGATTTATAACAGAAGCTTTACAAAACCGGATCAGGTCCTTCTGCTTTCAACGGTGTATACAAAACTTTCGGCTTTGTAATAGCCCAGATTATACTCCATAGGGCGCTCGCCCTGGTCATAAACAAACCTTTTTCTGAATAAAACCGGGCCGCCGTTTTCAATTTCAAGCTTATCGGCTATAAATTTATTAGCTTCAATAGCACTGATCTCTTCTTTTGACAGGTTTGCTACGGTAGAATATTCATCCTCAAGCATTTCATAAAGCGGGCGCTTAAAATCTTCTTCGCCCGTAAGGCCTATTCGCGGATGAAAATAAGATATGAAATAAACAAAGGGATTATCGCTGCTGCCGCGTAACCGTTCCATTTTTACAATTTTTTTATCAGTACTGATATCAAAAAAGCTGGCAGTACTCTCATCTGGAAATACCCAACTCACATGCAGCTCGTAATTTTTTACGTTGATGCCCCTCGCTTTCATTTCCTGCGAAAAGCTGAGCCAGTTCATAGATTTTGAACTGATTTTGGAACTGGCAACCTTGGTGCCGAAGCCTTTTTTACGGATCAGCAGCTCGTCATAAACCAATTTATTAATAGCCTGGCGCAGTGTGGTGCGGGATATAGCCAGCTTTTTGGCCAGCTCAACTTCATTGGGCAGTAGCTTGCCTGCCTGGTAGGCAGGGTCTTTAATCAGTTCGCGAAGCAACTGCTCGGCTTGGATATGCAGAGGCACAGGGCTCTTGTGGTCGATAGATAATTTCATAGTGGCTTTACTAACCTTAATGAGTTTAATGCGGTAAAGATAATAAAAAGCTAAGCCATGTATTTACATGGTTTAAGCTGATGTTTTTAATTTGATATATACAATGTAGCTGATTGTTTGGCATGGAAAAACTGGGTGCCAGGATTAACTTAATTGTTAAGGGCTAATTTCTCGTATTTAAATAATATTTGAGGGCTTTGATACTAAATGTTCATACAAATAGTTGTTTGTTGTTTAACCGAAGCCTCGATTTTTATTGGGAAGAAAGTTGATTATTACTAATAAATTTACCTGATTATTACTATCGATGAACCTATTAAGATCAATCCTATTATCTGTTGCAATTACTATCCCGGGAATCTTGTTAGCGCAAAACCGCGTATCCGACAAGGAGCTGGCAAACAAAATTATGAGCGATAGCCGCCTGGATACAGTAGAGGCCCGTGCTTTACGTTTGTTAACCGGCTTTACCGCGGGTACTTCATACGGCGAAATCTGGATCCGCGATTTTAATACATTTATTGAAGGCTCTTTAAAGGTTCATAGCAGGGATGAGGTTAAAGAAAAGCTGTTGCTGTTTTTTAAAATTCAGGGTAAAGACGGCAATATTCCCGACGGCGCTATCCATAAAGATCAGGCAAACGGAGGTTACCAGTATTTATACTCGGAACTGGCCCCCGGCTGGGCTATTCATAAAAATACCGTGGAAACCGACCAGGAGTCATCGTTGATCCAGGCGGTTAAAAAGTATATTGATATTACCGGCGATAAAAGCATTTTAACTGATACCATAGGCGGCCGGACAGTAACACAACGCATGGAAGATGCGATGAACTACATCCTGAAATACCGCTGGTCGGCAAAGTATAATTTGGTTATCGGTGCTACTACTGTTGACTGGGGCGATGTACAAACGCAGAAAGGTTGGGGCGTTGCAGTCAATGATAAAACAAAATGGGCCATTGATATTTATGATAATGCGATGTTTTTGCTGGCCATACATGATTTTCTGGCTATGAAGCCAGCCGGTTATAAGGCAAGCAAATATTGGGGGGATTTAGCCATCGGTTTGAAACTAAGAACGAGGCATTACCTGTGGGATACAAAGGCTGGTAAATATATCCCACATATCTATCTTGATGGCTCGCCATTTCCACCTTCGTTTAATGAGAAACAGATCCTTTATCTCGGCGGCACTATATGCGCTGTGAAGGCGGGCCTGAATACGCCAAAGGAGATCATTGCTATCAATAACCAGTTTCTGAAAGCAGCTTCTAAAGAAAAGTATGCTACCATCGGCCTTACCGTTTATCCGCCATACCCTCTTGAACAATTTCCAAATATCCCACCATACACTTACCAAAACGGAGGTGACTGGACATGGTTTGGCGGGCGAATGATAGCTCCGTTAATTGAAAATAATATGGTTAATGAAGCTTATACCGAATTGAGCCCAATGATTGACCGGGTGCTGAAAAATAAAGGTTTTTTTGAGTGGTACGATGTGAGAACGGGTGAAGCGAAAGGCTCCGGCGATTTCAGAGGGGAAGCCGGTGTGCTTTATGAAGCTATAAACAGGCTGCGCGGCTGGGTAAAAGATAATTTGTAACTATTTGATTTTAAGTGTGTTTTGGTATGTAAAACTTATAGTGGTAATTGACCTGGCAACAAAACCTGAAAGTATAGCGTATAACAACCGGTTCTGCGCTGCAGGGGCAAGTTGACTATCAATACCTTTTTAATTAAAACATATTTAGAAGCTCTTTTAATGAGAAATAACAATTCCTTCATTCGCATGGCAGCCGCTTTGCTCATTGTAGCATGCTTTGCCAGATGTTCCAAAAGCGTAAACAAAATTGAAAAGCCGGTAGCGGCTATCCCGGAGCAGGTTAATGCGCAACAAAGTTTAGCAACTACTGCAGTAAGTACTTACACTTACACCGTTAAAACCACCGACTGGATGGTTGACGGCACCAAGATCCCGGCAGGGGCAACCATATATGTTCCGGCAGGTAAACGGGGTTCTTTGCTGCTTAAAAATCTTAAAGGAACAGCCGCTGCCCCCATTATAATCGTTAACAAAGGCGGCAGGGTATCTTTTACTACCGAAACCACGGCGTCATACGCGTTTAAAACCCAAAATTGTCAATACTTTAAGGTTATGGGCAATGGGGTATCAACAATCAAGTATGGCTTTGATGTAAATGGCGGCAACATCGGCATGACCATGGATGACCTGAGTACAGATTTTGAAATTGCAGCGGTTGAGGTGCGTAACAGTGGTTTTGCAGGTATCATGGCAAAAACAGATCCTACATGCGATCTTGCAACTCAGCGGGGCAGGTTTGTGATGAAAAACGTTTTTATTCATGATAACTATGTTCATAAAACCGGGGGCGAAGGTCTTTATATAGGAAATTCATTTTACCAGGATGGTGTTTCAACGTCATGCGGCACTGTTTTGCCACATGATGTAATAAATGCTAAAATCTATAAAAACCTGGTTGATTCAACAGGTTCTGAAGGTATCCAAGTTGGCAGCGCTACCTCTGGCTGCGAGATCTACAGCAACATCGTTAAAAATCCGGGAAGAAGCCCATTTTCTGCATACCAGGATAACGGGATCCAGATAGGTGAAGGTACCGGAGGCAAATGTTATAATAACCTGGTTAAAAATGCTCCTGGCGATGGTATTATCGTTTTAGGCTGGGGAGATAACGTAGTGTTTAACAACTATATTATAAACTCAAAATCGTACGGCATTTTTGCAGATTCAAGGTATACACCGGGGAAAAATTTCCAGTTTATCAACAATACCATCATTGGTTCGGTATTAGGGGGAATAAAGCTAAATTCTGAAACTATCCCTATGAATACTGTTATTAACAACGTATTTATACAATCAGCATCGGTACAGGCTATCATCAGAAAAAGTACCGGCGTTAAACTAACAGCGGCAACTAATTATGTTAACGCAGACGTAAATACCTGCAAGTTTGTAAATTACGGCGCAGACAATTTCCATTTGCAATCATCGTCGCCGCTTATTAATAAAGGAACAAATGTTTTATCATACGGCGTGAAATTTGATTATTATAACGCTGTGCGTCCTTCAGGTACCGCGTTTGACATCGGCGCTACCGAGTATTAATATTGGCCGTAACTGGCATAAAAAAGCGCTTTAGTTTTTTACTAAAGCGCTTTTTTATGTTATAGATCTTTGAATTACTCGTCTTGCTGATACAACCCTTCCCGGAAAAAAACTGCTATTTTTTTATTTCATAGCACAGTTCCACCATTCCGTTTTTGTAGGCGGTTACGTTGCTTAAGTGCAGGGCTTGTTCTTGCCCTATCTCGTCAAAAAAGGGTGTTCCGCCCCCCAGAATAATCGGTAAAATGGATTGCCTTATTTCATCGGCCAGGTTTAAACGAATGAAATCTTTGGTAAGCTCAGCGCCGCCAACGAGCCAGACATTTTTATAGTTTGGTTTTAGCTTTTCGTCTACGAGTATTTCCAGGTCTCCCGAATAAATTTCAACATTTTGTCTTTCAACCGGGAGATTCCTGTGGGTTAATACTATTGTAGGTACATCGCCGTAAACCCACCCGTATGATTTTGAAAGCTCCAGCGCGAGCTCATAGGTATGGGAGCCCATGATGTAGCAATCTATCTTTTTAAGAAACTCCGCTGCTTCCTCTTGGGTAACGGTAACTCCTTTTTCGTAGCTATCGGATGTTTCAAACCATGAAATGCTGTTGTCTTTTCTGGCAATATAGCCATCAAGACTTGATACCATGTGGATGGTTATTTTAAATGGATCTGTAGCCATTTTACATTATTTAAGAGTGTGCTTTATGGGGTTATTATTGGCTTAATTGGGATCGAAAGGCATCCTCCTCCTGAAAAAAACAGCTAAGATGGCAGCCACACAAATGTAGAAAAACGGATTATTGCTACAAATAGTGGGTGTTATTTCAGCGGGGAATAAACAAACGCAAAAGTTCTTATTCTGATGGATGTATACGTTTTGTTAAGTCCGTTGATCCTTTTTAAGAGATATTGAGAATGAATTAATAACATAAATTTAATATTTACAATTCATTGGCTTGTTAAACTTTGTTTAGTTTTGCTAAACATTGACACCTTAAGCCAATTAAATGTCTTTTCAGAATAACTCCGAAAGGTTAAAAAAGGTATTTGCCAATCCTGCATGGTCGTTGATCGCGGCGTTTGGTACTTATTTTTGCATGTACGGCTACCGGAAACCCTACACGGCGGCGGCGTTTGCTGATGCCGGTTTATGGGGCTTAAGTTACAAGTTTGGGATGATCATTGCCCAAACCATAGGCTATGTACTGGCAAAATGGGTGGGTATTAAATTCGTTTCGGAAATAAGGCCCGCAAGGCGCATCCGCGCTATCATCATGTTGATAGGTTTCGCCGAGCTGATGCTGTTGCTTTTTGCATTGGTTCCCCGCCCCTGGAATTTAACTTTCATGTTATTAAACGGTTTACCCTTAGGTGTGATATTTGGTTTGGTGCTCAGCTTTTTAGAAGGACGTAAACAAACCGAATTTTTAATTGCCGGGCTTTGCGCAAGCTTTATCCTGTCGGATGGGGTATCAAAATCGGTAGGGGCTTTTTTGTTAACCGTGGGTGTTAACGAAAACTGGATGCCCTTTGTCGCCGGACTGGTGTTTATGTTGCCGGCACTATTGTTTATTATCATGCTGGCCTGTGTGCCGCGGCCTACTGTTACTGACGTAAGTTCACGTTCGGCAAGGGAGCCAATGACAGGTGCCGACAGGTGGCACTTTTTTAATAAATACGCGCCGGGCTTACTGGCCATTATAGCTGTTTACCTGTTTGTTACCTTGCTGCGTAGTGTAAGGGCCGATTTTGCCGTTGAATTATGGGCAGGCCTTGGCTATAAGCAAACACCGCAACTGTTCACAACTTCCGAGTTGATAGTTTCATTTTGTGTTATTGTAGTTACGGGCCTTACTGTACTTATCAAAAATCATTACCGGGCGTTCAGTCTTTCCATGCTCACCAGTTTTACCGGTTTTCTGATCCTGCTGCTGGCCCTTGCCGGTTTATATGGCGGTATGGGAAAATTTACGTTTATGGTATTGGTTGGCCTGGGTGTTTATCTGCCCTATGTAGCTGTGCACGCGGTTATTTTTGAGCGGCTCATCGCTATTACACGCGAGTGTGCAACGGTTAGTTTCCTGATGTATGTGGTTGACTCGGTTGGGTACACGGGCTACATCGGGTTGATGCTTTTACGGTATTTTACACATACCACCGATTCCGTATTATCACTCTTTTTACAAATGTGCACCTTCCTTGGTATAGCCGGGATGCTGCTGATGGTATTCGGTCATTTATATTTTAAATCAAAATTAAAACCCCATGTTCAAAGAAACACCAAACTTCCCGCCGGGCAAAGCTATAGTGTTTGAAGGGCCTGGAAAGCCTTTTCGCACGGTTGAGGGAAATATCTTCCTTGACAAGGAATCGATATTGGTCAGAAACCGTTATACCACGCTTTGCGGCAGTGATATTCACACTTTTTGCGGTCACCGTAAAGAACCCGATGAGGTAGTTTTAGGCCATGAAATTGCAGGCGATATACTATGGCTACCACAAGGGGAAACAGTAAAGGATATGAGGGGCGAAACTGTTGCCGTAGGCGACCGGGTTACCTGGTCTATTTTCACGGTGCCGCCGGGCATTGAAGCGCCAAGACCTGATCTGCCTCAAAAAAGCGAACAGTTATTTAAGTATGGACATGCCCAGGCCTCAACCCACGACCTGTTCAATGGCGGCCTTGCCGATTATTGTGTATTACGGCCAAATACAGCTTTTCTGAAAATATCTCCGGAAATTCCGCTAAAGGTTGCAGCTACCATTAGTTGTGCGCATGCAACGGTAGCAGGCGCGTTAAGGGTTGCCGGTGATATAGCCGGTAAAAGCGTGCTTGTTTTTGGCGCGGGGCTGCTGGGGATATCCTGCGTATCCATGTGCCGGGAAGCAGGAGCCAAATGGGTAGGGCTTATTGATAATGATGAATTACGTCTGGCCTGGGGGCCAAAATTCGGCGCCGATGAAATATATACCTTTGCAAAAAACAATGATACAGGGCGTTTTATATGGCCCGATGTCGACCTGGTGTTTGACATGACAGGACATCCTGAAGCGATGAAAGCCGGTGTTGAATCGCTTGCACTTGGTGGCAGCGCCATTTGGATAGGCGCTGTATTTCCGGCTGCTCCCGTACCTGTCGACGCGCAGCTGATTGTTCGCCGTGTGCTCGGAATAAAAGGGTTGCATAACTATAATTATGACGACTTTTTAAAGGCCGCCGTTTTTATTGAAAACAACTATCGCAAATACCCTTTTGAACAACTGGTAGAAAAGGAATTTACCCTCAACGAAGTCGACAATGCTTTCCGTTACGCCACCGAAAGCAAACCGGTGCGCGTGGGCGTCGTTATTAATTAAACATGAATTTTAAAAGAATATTAAAATGAAGCATAATCTAAAAATGGTCGTTTTTGATATGGCCGGTACAACAGTTAACGAAGATAACCTGGTATATAAAACCCTTCAGAAAGCTATTAATGAGGCTGGGTTTGATTTTAACCTTGACCAGGTACTAACCGAAGGTGCCGGTAAAGAAAAAAAGCAGGCCATCAGATCGGTTTTGGCTGTTTACGCTAATAATACCGATGAAGAACTGATTGGACAGATTTTTGAGAATTTTATGGAGCAGCTTACAACAGCCTACGCTACTGCCGATATCCTGCCGCAAAATAATGCTTTAGCCCTTTTTTCGGCATTGAAACAGCGTAATATTTATGCCGTGTTGGATACAGGTTACGATAGGGCAACTGCACAATCAATCATCGATAAATTAGGATGGAAAGAAGGTGTTGACTTTGATGCCCTTGTTACCGCTTCGGATGTGAGCAAAAACAGGCCGAACCCTGATATGATCCTTTTTGCTATGGATAAATTTGGTATCACCAATGGAAGCGAAGTAGCTAAAGTAGGCGACTCGATCATCGATATTGAAGAAGGCCAAAATGCCGGTTGCAGCCTAAATATCGGGATAACTACGGGAGCCCATACCGAAGAGCAATTGCTTTCGGCCAAGCCAGACGCGGTTATCAATGATTTGATAGACTTGCTGCCACTTATTGACTAAGCTATTAAAAGCAATGGCCGGAGTATTGCTCCGGCCATTGCTTTATTTTGATGCTTTTATTGCAGATTATTCGGCGAAAAGGTATCCGCTATAAGCCAATCCTTTGGCGACACTCTTGAAATTATCTCCCGAATTTAGCCGGATATGAGGAAAGCGGTTTTTGAACAGCTTTTGAATGCTGCCCACCAGTGATGTACCGCCGGTTAAAAACAGGCTGTCGATATTAGCCGGATCGATGTTGTTTTTTGACAGAAACTCATCGAGGTAGTTGGCAATGCGGTTTACATCTTTAGCGATGATCAGTTCATAGTCGGCTAATGATATTTCTTCATCAATGCGGATATCCATTTTACGGTAGCTAAACTTAGCCGCGCTGGCGGTTGTAAGCCTGATCTTTGTTTCTTCTATAGATTGAAATACCGAATAGCCCAGGTTATTCTCAATGAGGGTAATGAGGTTTTTAAATTGCGGATCATTGCCCGAAAAATAGTAGTAATCCTCTATGTCCTTCTGGATACGCAGGCTATTAAAAAAGTTCATTTGTTCCCACGAGCAGATATTGGCAAACAGCGATTTGGGTACAGTTAATACCTTACCCGGGGTGGCTTCATACTGCGTGTTTTTACCAAAGTACGGAGTGCCTTTGTCCCACATAAATGCCGAGTCAAAGCTATCCCCGCCAATATAAATACCGCCATTGGCCAGGATATCGTTCTGCCGGTCTTTACTGCCGGTTTTGTCGGGGTCAAGAACTAAATAAGTGAAATCCGTAGTACCGCCACCAAGGTCGGCTACTAATACATTTTCCTTTTTTTCGAGGCTTTTTTCATAGGCAAAAGCTGCGCCGATAGGCTCAAACTGAAAACGGATCTCTTCAAAACCGGCAAGCCCAACGGCTTTATTAAGTCGTGTTTGTGCCAGGGTGTCTTTCTTCGTGTCATCGTCATCAAAAAAAACGGGACGGCCGATGATGGCTTTTTTACAGTCTTGCCCTGTCAGTTCATCTGCGCGACTTTTCAGTTCTTTTAAAATGATCGCTACGAGTTCGGACGCGTTATATTTCTTGCCCTGGATACGGGTTTCTATAAAACTACTTCTGGACAGGATCTGTTTTACCGATTTGATAAAGCGCCCCTTCATGTTATCATTAAGGTAGGCTGTTATCGCTTCTTCGCCCACAACATAATTTGGCGTATTGCCCGGGCCCGACTGCGGGTAGAAATAAATGAGCGACGGGATAATGATTGTATTGCTTATTTCTTTCGTTTCTTCGTCGTAAATAGCAAGGGCCGAGTTGGTTGTCCCAAAATCGATGCCGTATAAAAACTTCTTCATAACAGGAGGGATAAAACGATAAAAATTTGCGGACGGCGAAGGTATAAAAAAAGCGTAGCGGTAACAAACTAATATCAGCCAATATAGTATCGTTTTTTTGTGGAGATGATGGTGTATTATTTCTTCGAGGTGATCAAACCATAATTAAGCGGCCTGTTGGAAGCAATAACAAGAGGCCGTTCATTAATTGATCAAAACACTTATGAAACCATTTGAAATCAGGGTTGGCCAAAGTCAGCAACTGTTAAGGTTTGAACCGCAGACACAACCCAATACCTTTAAAATTTATGCCGTCGACAAAGCAGAAGATTGGCTGAACCGGGAACAGGCGAGATCTGTTGATCTGCCACCGGATGGCTCCCTCGGAACTATTACCGTACACACTGCCCACCACTTTGATTTTGATGGCGCGGGTGCATTTACCGGTCAGGATTTATCAGCTATGGCTGCCCAGATCGTATTGCATCCGCAGTTCAAAACGGAATAAGTCTTAATGCAACTCCATTACGGCCGGCGGCGGAATGATCTTATAAGGGCCACCGCTAAAGGCTTCATTCAGAATACCTGCTAAGCGGATGCCGGCTTTTTCGAGCCTGCTTTCAACCAGTGGCATGTGCGTGCGATAATAAGCTTCATTAAAGTCTGGTGTTTTTTGGGCATCGCGGTAAAGCTGGCTGCTGGCCTGGTAACTTTCATACATCCAGGTGAGGATATCATCCTGTTGCCAGGCGCTGATCTGGCTGTCGGTAGCATGATCTACTTTTTTGGCCAGTTCAACATCGTTCAGGCCGGTGTGTTCAATAAGTCCGCTATCCCACAGGCCATGCAGATTACCGGGTTTGCCAAGAAACGATACCATGATGGTATTGCCACCCTGATCTTCGGCCCTGCTCACGTGCATAGGCTGGTGCAGGTCGCCTACCAAATGAACGATCATTTTTAGGGCCATTACTTTTTCTTCATGGCTTTTACCCGGTTCTATGAGGTCAAGACTGAATTTGCTCAGTGCCGAATACACATTGCTTTGGGTTTGCTCTATGACGGCAGTATTAAATTTATCACGGTTAAGGCCGAGGGGCAGATTGATATAATGAAACGGCGTGGTATATTTATAAGCATCCTGCATTCTTAATTCGTCAGCATAAACGCTGATTTCAGCCAGCGATGTATCGCCAATCAACTCCCGGATACCAGCTTTAGCTTTTACGGAAAGATGTTTCTCGGCAATGCGGCCTACAGCAAAATGCCCTGTTTTGCCCCATGACGCAAAAAATAGGATTACAATAATAGCGAGCGGTAAAGAGATGAGCTTTTTCATGGTTCGAAATTAATAGGCCGATGTTAAGTATTTGTTAAAAGTGTTTTTACCATCCTGGTCATGATTCAACTTCCAATATGAGGTATATTTTATCATTAATGCCCTTGTAAACCTCAACAGAACCGAGGTCGAGATCGGTAAGATCATGACAGCAAATGCCGTATTTACCATCGGTTTCATTCCGGTTTATCAGGCCGTTTCGCTGGTCGGGAGGGACAACTTTTGCTTGAGTCGTTTTTGTTTCCTCTTCATATATCTCGTGATATTTTTTGCTAATAGCCAGGATCAGGTCTTTTCTGGTAAAGTTTTCGGTTTGAGAGCTGATCTCCAAAACGGCTTGCCTGGTTAGCGGATAGTCTATAATCAAAGTGACTTTTTTATAAGGAAGCACTACTTCATTGGCACCAATCAGGCTGTCTATCTGTTTTTCGGGATGGTCCAGGCTAATCCATGGCATCAGTCCATCTTCAAAAGTCGCGGTGTCTTCGCCCGATGCTTTCAATTGGTAGTTAATAGTCTGGATCTTCGTGCCTAAAGTATCGGTAATCCCAGCCGCATTTGCAGCTCTGCTCATTTTACAGCTAATTATAGTAAACAATAGCAGCGCAGCAAGATATCTCAATTTCATTATTATGATTTTAATGCTGAATTTAAACAAAAAATAAACATCCGGAAAATGGCATTTTATAGCGGAATTGGGAAATTATGCCGGGTAAATGATTATATTTTAAAACTATTTGTTGTAATTATCAGTATTTTATCCAATAATCATATTAATGGTTATTTTGCAATACTTATAAACTGATTGGATATGGATCACTATGATGATGCCGGAATGCAGCCTTTACGGGCTTTTCCACAGGATAAACCGGACTACCTGCCCCGTGAAGGGAGTTGGGAACATGATGCGGTAAACCATAGTGACAGTTGGTCCGACACCATATTTGACATACTTGATATTTCAAATGAGTCGCGACTGGATAAATCTTATCTCTTAAGTTTTTTTAGAGAGCCATTTCTTGGGACTTTGGAAACGGCCATAACTGAAGCATCTCGATCAGGAGCACCCTGGGACCTCGAACTGGAGCTGGTAACTGCTAAGGGTAAAATAATTTGGGTACGTTTTTCCGGAAGCGCGGTTTTCGAGAACGATACCGTTGTTAAGATAAAAGGGAGCCTGGTAGAAATCGATAAATATCGGGCCGAGGAAGCCTCGCATCATCTATTGAAACAGCGCCATCAGCAGTTGAGTGGTTTTGCGCACATCCTGACCCATAATCTCCGAACACACGCGTACAATATTATGATGCTTACCGGGCTGGCAGACCGTAGTAAGCTGGATGCCTACCATGCCGATCTGCTTGATAAAGTAACAACCGTTTCCGATAACCTGATAGCAACCATCGAACAGATCTCAGGTATTATTAAGGTAAACGAGAATGTAATTGAATCGGAACTGCTGCGCTTTGAAGAAATTACGGAGAATGTGCTATCTGTGATGCGGGCAGAGTTGGACCTGCATGAAGCTGATATTGAAACCGATTTTATTGTGCCGGCCGTATTTTTTCCGCGGCTGTACCTCGACAGCATTTTAATGAACCTGATCAGTAATTCTATTAAATACAAGAAAGAACATGAGAAGCCGGAAGTGCTGATTAGTACCTATTTGGATGAGGAAAAAAATTGTGTGATCCTGGAGTACCAGGACAACGGTATCGGTATAGATCTTAAACGCTATGGCAGCAAAATATTTGGTTTGTATAAAACATTTACGCACAGGCCAGGGGCCCATGGGGTTGGTTTGTTCCTTGTTAAAACGCAGATCGAATCGCAGGGAGGGTATATTGTAGTAGAAAGCAAGCCAGACGTGGGTACCATTTTCCGGGTATTTTTTAAGCCAGGTACCCAGAGGCTTGATTAAATGCTGTGAGTAAAGTAGGAGTCTAAATCGGCCTTTATAGCTCACCCGTTTTACTTTTAAATGTTGCGCAAACGTTTGATATTGAAAATCATAAAGCTACCAATAATTAACAGGAGGATAATAAAACCGGGAGACATTTGGTTACTCCTTTTACTCGAACCCATTCTTTATAGTAATAACAGCACCCGGCTTAAAACTGAGATTTAAAAAGCCAGGTTCCAATTGATCTGCCTCCACATTTTCCCGGGCGTTGGTAAACCACGTTTTAAACGGCAGTTTTAATTTGGTTTTACCTCCTTTTTCTGAAGCGATGGTTATTTCTGAAATCTGTCCTTCTGCTTTCTTAACGCTTACCAGGAAAGCTCCTTCAGCCCGTAGGTTTTCAAATGCCACATTTTGCCATGCTGCAGGTACAGCAGGCATTACCTCAATAAATCCGGCATAACTTTGAATAAGCATTTCCTGTAGCCCGGATGCAAATGCAAAATTGCCTTCGAGTGTAAAAGGGCGGTATTGATACCGGGAATATCCTGATTTGGTTTGATCGCCGTTAAGGTGGAAACTGTTAACAGAACAAAACGCCTTAGCAAAAATATTAAGGTCCTTCAATGCGCCCTCACCATCTTTAGCCCGTGCTTTCATATTTGCAAGCCAGGAGTAAGAGTAACCGCACCAATAGGCAGGCCCTATACTATCAAGCAGATGGATAGAGTTATTGATTATTGATTGTGCTTTCGGCCCATCTTCCCACTTGATGAGGCCTAAAGGATGAATGCTCATCATGTTAGAAAAGTGGCGGTGAGATTGATTGTAGGGCATTCCCGGGGCAAACATCAGTTCATTGGCATTGGTTAGGGCAAAGTCACCATACTCCGAACCAATTTTTTCCCAGTGCGAAGCTTCAGCTTTAAGGCCTAATTCATCAGCCATTTCAGTTGCAGCTTTGAAAATAAATTTCATAAGCGACAGGTCGTAATTGGTGTTTTGGTGAAACCAGGCGGTAATGTCATTATCATTAATTTCGGGGCTGGAACTGATGGGGAGCTTACGATGGCCGGTGCTATCCAACACCGTTATGTTTTCAATAAACTTAGCCACATCCTTAACCCAGGGATAAGCCCTGTGCTGTAAAAAATCTCTGTCCATACTGTACCGCCATTGCAGGTAATAATGCTGTGCCAGCCATGAGGATACTGTGGGAGAGAGCGAATACTGGATCCAGCCTCCCATTTCGGTACCATCAAGTGTGGTAACGCCGGGTACTGCAAGGCCGTCTTTGCCGAAGTACATTTTTGTATACCGTTTGTAGTTGGCCTTGTTTTGATCAAGATGATCAAGGTATGCCATGCTCTCATCCAGATGGTTTGCGCTGTAGCCCGGCCAGTAGCTCAACTGGGTGTTGAGGTCATGATGAAAATCACCTTTCCATGGCGGTAAGCGCCCGTTATCGGCAGTCCACACGGCCTGGAGCGAGATAGGGGGAGCCCCGGTTCTTGAAGCAGCGCCAAATTTATACTGTTCAAGATACCATTGTTTTTCGAGCAGGGTATCCGGAATATGAATGGCCGATTTACTCCAGAACTTTTTCCACCAGCTGCTGTGCGAAGCATAATCATTATCATACCCTCTTGTTAAAGCTTTCCCGTTGGTAACCGTAGCGATAACATTTTTTCTTTGATTTGGATATTGAGAGGAAATGCTCCATACTCCTTCAATAGTATGAAGGCCTTTTTTGTGCCAGCTTACATTAATTTGGTAAGTAAAACCATTCCATCCTTTTTGTATGTAGGTAATGTTATTCCCGTGTTTTGTAATGTTTCCCTGCGGATAGCCAAGCCTCGAAAGGTCATCGCCTCCAACCGGATCGCCGGATACTTTTACTTCTCCCTGATACCTCGGCGCAATTATTTGCGGCACAATGTCGGTATTGATATTTTCAAACTGGAACCAGCCAACCGGCGCGGTAGCATGAATATATGTTTTAAGAACAGCGTGATTAGCCCATTCCACCCGGCAAAGCGCATCTGCCAAACGTAAATTAACAGATACCACCTTTCCCCAGCTACCTGTGTTGAATTCCAATGCCCCTGCCGGAATCTTTGACGGTGCGGGCTCATTATCATAGGGCTCATCAAAATACTTTTGCACGGGAGCATAGTCTTTTCTATTCACGTGGTCAATAACCCATTGATAGTTAAACTCCTGCCTGTGTAATCCCTTCATCGGGCGCATGTCCCATATATCGGCCCTGTCGAGCGAAAAACGTAAATGATCCGATTTTTGCCATATCAGCGCGCCAAGCATACCATTACCCAATGGAATAGCCTCATCCCAGCGGCTGGCAAGTGTATCAAAGTGCATATCATGCTTTGTTGATTGGGCAAATGTGCCTGTGGCAAGCAAAATATAATAAACAAGGAATGCGTACTTCTTCATATCGAGTTCAATACATCAGAAAAGGTCTCCTCTAAAATAATGTATTAGTAAGCCAAACGTGCACAGGCAGCAACGCAAACGTTTGTTATTGGTTGATAAATGTAACAATTGTAACAAATTAAATATATAGTCTATAGATTTGGTAGTTTATTTTTTAATTTCTATGTTTGTCGCCGTACTAATAAAAAAACAAGAGTGATGAACACTTTTTTTACCACCACCAAAGTACTTCCTGAACACGCACAATTAATGCACGCTTCTCCAAAAGCATGTATGTGCAGTTGTTGTAAATAACGCTATCTGTTCGTGAAATTAATTATAGCAGGTTAACAAACCGGCCCTGCATCGCTATGAAAAAAATGATTGAATTTGTAAGGTACCTTAACACAGCATATGAACTAAAACTATACCCCCCTATTAAAAAATAACCGGCAAGGAAGCCTTGCCGGTGTAGCAATGACAAACCGGCTACGTAACGCCAATCACTCCGCCTGTTTGCATCTGAGCTAAACTAAACGCATTGAACATTTATTTTAACCTCGTTAAATATGGAAATATTTATCCGTAAAAACACAACTGTACTTTTCAAATATATTTTCCTGCTTCTGTTCTTTTTCCCGTTTGCGGCAGTGGCCCAGCAGGAGCCGCCTGCAACCGTTAATTCCATTTTAAAAGGACGTGTATTTGATGCTGCCACCCGGGATGTACTTCCGGGGGCGGTAGTATCAATTAAAGGCACAACACACGCCGTTTCAACCAGTGCCGAAGGCCGTTTTGATTTTGTAACCGGTCAGAAATTTCCTTATACATTAATCGTTCGTTTTATTGGTTATGATCAGCAGGAAATAGTTGTCAACGGCAGCCCTGTTGAAATTTACCTGAAGCCAATTCCGCAGCAGCTTAATGATGTAGTGGTAGTTGGCTACGGTACCAAAACCCGTAAAGATCTTATCAGCTCGGTATCAACCATAAAGGCCGATGAAGTAAAGAAAACTCCCGTTGCCAGCTTTGACGCGCAGTTACAAGGTAAGGCATCCGGCGTACAGATCAATTCAAATACCGGTGTACCTGGCGATGGAATATTTATCCGCGTGCGTGGTACTACGTCAATCAACGCCAGTAATGATCCGCTGTATATAGTTGATGGGGTGTTTTTAAATAACACCAGCTTGCAAACGGTAAACACAGGCGGCAGGGCTACATCGCCAATTGCCGACATTAACCCGGATGACATCGAGAATATAGAGGTTTTAAAAGATGCCAGTGCTACAGCTATTTATGGCTCGCGTGGCGCTAATGGTGTTGTTATTGTTACTACCAAACGCGGTAATTATAACAGCAGGCCTAAAATTAACTTCAATGTTTCGCAGGGTTTAGCCTGGCAGCCAAAAGGCAGGCTTTGGAAGTTGACAACCGGCCCTCAGCACGCCGAGATTGTAAATGAGTTTTACCGTAACTCTGAGGCTGATGCCATTGCGGCGGGTAACGCGGCGGGGATTAAAACTTATCAATATCAACCCTTCCGTGCAACTGACGATAACCCTACAGCTTCACCGGCACCAAGGGGCTTACCATCGCAGCAAAATACCTACGACCGTTTGAGCGAATTATTCCGCACAGGTAACCTGGCTAACTATGACCTGTCTTTAGAAGGTGGTTCAAAGGATACCAAATATTATATAGGGGCGGGTTATACTAAACAGCAGGCTGATATTAAGCCAATTGATTTTAGTCGCCTTGGTTTTAAAGTAAACCTTGATCAACGCATCAGCGATAGGGTACAGGTAGGTACAAGCAACAGCATTTCGCGCTCGTACCGCAACCAGGCCCGCTCAGGCGATGGCCCGGCGGGTGGTTTGTTCCAGTCGGCTTTGCATACACCAACCTATCTGCCCGAAACCAATCCGGATGGCACACCTGCACGCTACGCAGGCTTTGATAACCTGCAGGTGCTGATTGATAACTACAACGTACATACCACGAGCTTGCGCTACATCGGCAATGTTTATGCTGATATTGAGATTTTGAAAGGACTGAAATTCCGCTCAAGCTGGAGTGTTGATTATAACAACTACAACGAATCTGAATACTGGAACGATAAAACGCAGTTAGGTGCATCGCCAACCAATGGTCTGGCTACATCGGCCATAACCCAAAGCACCGCATGGATCAACGAACAAACCTTAAACTATCATCACCTGTTTGGCGAAAAACATACTTTGGATGTAGTTGCCGGTAATACGCTGCAAAGCAATATTATTCAACTTACATCGGCACAGGGTACAGGTTTCCCTAATAATGCCTACACCGATATTTCATCGGCTTCAACCCGTACGGCTAACCAAACCTGGACAAAGGCTAACTTATCTTCATACTTCTCGCGTATTTCATACAACTATGCCAGCAAGTATTATTTAGAAGTGAGTGCCCGTGCCGATGGTTCATCAAAATTCGGTGTCAATAATAAATGGGGGTATTTTCCATCGGTAGGTGCTTCATGGCGTGCTAAGGAAGAAAGCTTTTTGAAAGATGTAAACTCAATCAGCGATCTTAAACTGCGTGCAAGCTACGGTGTTACCGGTAACCAGGCTGGTATCAACAACTTCGCGGCGCAAGGTTTATGGAGCGGTGGTGCGGGGTATCCTGATAATACCACCGGAGGCGATAAAGCCGGTACCGCGCCGCAGCAGTTGGCTAATCCAAACCTGAAATGGGAGCGCACTGCGCAGGCCAACGTAGGCTTCGACCTCGGTTTGCTGAACAATCACCTGAACCTGTCTGTCGACCTGTACTCTAAACAAACCAGCGATGTACTGCTGCAATTACCCGTTCCGGAGATTACCGGCTACAGCACTTATTACAGCAACGTAGGTAAAATAAGCAACAAGGGCTACGAGGTAAGCATCAGCTCAAACAATATCAAAACAAAAGATTTTAGCTGGAGCAGCAGTTTCAATATCTCAGGCAACGTTAATAAAATTAAATCGCTGCCGGTACCAATTAACCAGTACAGCCGCGACTGGATCAGGATGCAGCAGGGCTACTCTATGTTCTCGTTCTGGATGTATAAACAGTTAGGTGTCGATCCGCAAACGGGTAACGCCATATTCGAGGACGTTAACAAAGATGGTGTGATTAACACTGCGGACCGCCAGATAGTTGGCAATGCCCTGCCTAAATACTTTGGTGGCTTAAGCAACACCATTACTTACAAAGGTTTTGATGCCAGCTTCCTGTTCAGCTTTGAAGAAGGTAACAAAGTGCTTAACCTGAACCGCTTTTTTGGCGAAGGTGGCGGTACTCGCGATGCTAACCGTGTAATATTTGCCAGTCAGTTAAACAGGTGGCAAAAGCCAGGCGATATTACCGATGTGCCACGCTTAACTGCCTATGGCAACAACTATACGCTTGAACAAAACAGCCGCTTCCTGGAGGACGGTTCCTTTATTCGCCTTAAATCATTGAGCCTTGGTTATACGCTGCCAAAAGCGCTTACTCAAAAAATTGACATTCAGTCGCTGCGTATTTACGTGGTGGGTAGTAACCTGTTATTGTTCACCAAATACACAGGGCCCGATCCGGAGGCTAACGTAGGCGGCGGACAGGATGTACAGGGTATTGACCTGGGTACACCACCACAGCCACGCTCAGTTCAGTTAGGTGTAAATATTACTTTATAAGGAGGGCAACGATCATGAAATTACTTAAAACTTTAAAATATACAATCCCGGTTCTGTCGCTTGTGACGCTGGCTTCCTGCAAAAAATTCCTGGAGGTTCAGCCTAAAGATTCCGTATCTGACTCACAAACCATTGTTGATCGTGCATCTGCCGAAACCGCGGTGCGCGGTATTTACAGGGCATTATCTGCCGATAACTACTATGGCGTAAACTTTGTTTCGGTAGGTTATTTATCAGGCGATAATATCCAATGGACAGGCTCACAATCTATAGTGCAACAGTTTATTGACCATAATGTAAAGGCTGATAACGCCACAGTATCAGGTATTTGGCTGGCTATTTACACAACCATAAACCGTGCAAACTATGTAATTGCCAAATTACCCGGCGTTACTGATGCTACCCTGACAACAGCCGAAAGAAACCAACTGTTAGGCGAAGCGTACTTCATCCGGGCCTTATGCTACTTTGACCTTGCCCGTACCTGGGGTGGTGTACAGATAGTGACCACGCCAACCATATCGGCTACAGATAAAAATGGCATCAAACGCAGCACGCTTGAGCAAACTTATGCACAGGTACTTAGCGACCTGAATACTGCCGAACCATTGTTGCCGCTACCAACTTCGCAAAACCCGGTAAGGGCCAATAAAGAAACAGTTTACGCCTTAAAGGCAAGGTACTACCTGTACCAAAAAGACTGGACTAATGCCGAAAACTATGCTACGCTGGTATTGGGCGATACGCAGAATTATTCGCTGTTAAAGCCTTACAGCGCGTGGTTTGCCAACAATGCGGTAGGTACTAAAGAATCGGTGTTTGAACTGGCTTACAGTGCTACTTATACCAATGGTCACCGTGGGCAATGGCAGCCGCCTGCTAATAGCGGTACCCGCCAATGGGCGCCTAACGCCGCGTTTTTAGCATTGGTAAACGACGCTACCATAGGAGGTAACCGGAGTGCTTTGGTGGCTAAAACATCTGCAGGTTTATGGTATGGCAACCTTTATTACCGCAGCCCGGCAACAGATCCGGCTTATATCATCAGGATTGCCGAAGAATACCTGATCCGCTCGGAAGCGCGTGCACAGCTTAATAAGCTTGCCGATGCCCGGATTGATTTGAACGCTGTACGTGACCGCGCAGGCTTAACAGCAACAACAGCGGTTTCACAAGCCGATATTTTGCTGGCCATTGAAAACGAGCGCCGTATTGAGTTCGCTTTAGAAGGTCACCGCTGGTTTGATTTGGTGCGCACCGGCAGGGCGGCAGCCGTATTGGGCGTAACAGACGCCACGAAAAATATTTTGCCTATCCCGGTAGATCAGCTGAATGTTGACCCTGCCTTAACGCAGAACCCCGGGTATTAACAAGGACATAAAGCCGGGTGACTGAGTGGCTAAGTTGAGGTCTGCAAAACCTTGTACGGCAGTTCGAACCTGCCCCCGGCGTCTTCTAAATCAATTTAAAAACATAAAACAATGAGCACATTAACCACCAACCAAACTAAATGGAAGGAATACGAAAAGGGGGCTTTTCGGTTCTTCTTCATTTACTTTGTGCTGCAGGCCCTTCCGCTTGATTGGAAGTACTTCGGCAACCTGTTCCGCATTCAATGGGGCAGTCTCGGCTTTGGCGATATTTTTTACATCAGCCGTTACACGCCGCAATTTATATCTGGCAGCAGCACACCAGGCACATGGGGCATAGGCACTCTTGCCGATTGGGCGTTCATAGCAGGTATCGCATTGATAGGCGCTATCGTATGGAGCATTCGCGATAAAAAGAGCGAAAACCATAATAAGCTGTACTATTGGTTAAGGGTGATTTTGCGTTACCGCCTGGCTATCGGAATCATCACTTATGGTTTTATCAAGTTCTTTCCTTTACAATCACCACTTCCATCTATAAGCAATCTAAATACATCTTATGGGGATTTTGACCGTTGGAAACTTTTCTCGTTAAGCCTGGGTATAGTGCCGGGTTATGAATCATTTTTGGGTTTGGTGGAGATAATAGTTGGCGTATTGCTGCTGTTCCGTAAAACCGCGACACTCGGTGCTATCATTATCCTGGTATTTACGGGTAATGTGTTTATCTCCAATATAGCTTATGATGGCGGCGAAGCAATTTACGCGCTTTACCTCATCAACATCGCTTTGTTCCTTACTGTTTACGATATCCAACGGATTTATAACCTGGTAGCCCTGCGTAAACCAACGGCGCCAAATACAGTAAAAATTTCATTAAACGGGCAATGGCGTACATCTCGTTTGGTGTTAAAAAGCCTGTTTATTTTCTTTTTCGTGTTTCTGTACGGATATAAAACTTACGCGGCTTATCATCATGATATCTACCAGTACCCAAAAGCTAAAGGGTTAGCCGGTACTGCCGGTTTGTATAATGTGAGTGATTTCAGGGTCAACAGTAGACAACTGCCGTACTCGCAGACCGATACCACCCGCTGGAACGATGTTGTTTTTGAGAAATGGAACACCATCAGCATAGGTTCGTTAAAAAGATATAAAGCCGATGCTGCTACCACCGAAGAGATCAGCAAAAACAACGATGATCGTAAATATGAACTTGACGGTACTACCGGCCGGGCTTATTACAGCTATGTTGCCGATACGGTAAAACAGGTTTTGCTGCTCAAAAACAGGAACAGCAATTATAAGGCCGATCAGTTTACGCTGCATTATACCAAACCTGAAAACGGCACTATTATCCTGACAGGTGTTGATCATAACAAGGACTCTGTTTATGTGCAGCTGGACAGGATTAACAAAAAATACCTGCTGCAGGAAGCGGCCCAGGGCAGGAGCAAGGCACTTAAACTTTAAGCTATAAACCTTTAAAAGATATTTATCATGGCAACAACAGTAATAAACCCCGACACCAAACAGGTGGGCAATGTTGTACCCGAAAGTAAACCCCGGCAAGCTGCCCCGGTAACTGATACCGGCGCACAGAAGGAATGGACTGCTACCCAGCGTGTAGCTTTCCGTATCGCTTTCATCTTTTTCATTATCATGTGTATCCCAACCACTGCCGAGTGGTGGAATAACCTGGTGACCATTAACTGGTTCCATCTGCATTACCGCGACTTATATGACATAGCGCGGTTTTCGCCAAGCATTTACAAATTTCAAACCCCGGCGTATAACCTGTTAGGCTATATTGATTGGGTTGAAGCGCTTGTTATCGGTATCGTGGGCGGTCTTATCTGGACTGCGCTTGATAACAAAAACAAGCAATATCATAACCTGTATTACTGGCTGCGCGTGGTGGTGCGGTACAGGGCAGGTATAGGCATAATCGGGTTCGGCTTTACAAAGCTGTTCCCGGTTCAAATGCCTTATCCTTCATTAGGTGTACTTAACACGCATTTCGGCGATTTGACAGCGCAAAAGATCTACTGGCTTTCGGTAGGCATTGTGCCCTGGTACCAGGTGTTTGCCGGTGTTGTGGAGCTGGCTGCGGGCACCATGCTGTTCTTTCGCAAAACCACCACTTTTGGCGCAGTGTTGCTATTGGGAGCTTTGGGCGATATCACTTATGTAAACTTTGCCTATGATGGCGGAGTGCATGTGTATGCTTCATATTTTGTATTGTTCTCGGCGTTTTTATTATGGTACGATATTGTACCGGTTTATAACCTGCTTATCAGAGAGCGTTTTACCGTTCCCCCGGTTTTGATCCCGGAAATTAACCAGAAATGGCTTATCGTTACACGCATCGTTTTAAAGACCGGTACTATTGGCATATTCCTGGTTTGGCTGTACTATTTGCAGTATGTGAATTTTAAATATGATCCTTACAAACAACCGGCTACAAGCGGTATAAAACAGTTGAGAGGTAATTATAATGTGAGTGAATTTAAGCTCAACGGACAGGATATACCTTATTCTCCTTTAGATTCGGTGCGCTGGCAGGGAGTAACGTTCGAGAAATGGTCGTCCTTAACCTTTAATGTTAATAAGCCATTAAATCTCGACTTATCTAATGGTGGTGGTGCCGCTATGCGCGATATCAACCGTAACTTCGAGCTTACAGGCGTAGCCGGAGGTAAAAGGGTATTTTATTACGATGCCGATACCGTGAACAAGGTACTTTACCTGCAGGATAAGCTGCCGGAGTTTAGCAAACGGAAGGGGAAGCGTGGCAATCGCGGCGGAGAGAAAGCCGGCGATAACAAACTGGCCAAATCATTTATCCCCGCCGAGGCAAAAGCAAACATCCGTAACGAGGTAACGGCTATTGATCCGGCGGCACAATCAACCCGCCGGCAGCGTGGTGTGCCCGAAGAGCTAAAAGATAAACGTAAACGTGCGCACATGGTGTTAAGTTACAACGCAGATGCAACGGGATCGCACATTGTGTTGACCGGCAAGGACGACAAGAAAAATGATGTGTATATTGTGCTTGACCGCGTAAACCGTCCATACGCGCTTACCGATAGCAAATTGGTGGCGGGCAAATACTAAAAACAGATACCAGATGAAACCGGAAAAACGTGATTATGATGCAGTGATAGTAGGCTCGGGGCCAAACGGCCTTGCAGCGGCCATATTATTGCAGCAGCATGGGCTTTCGGTTTTATTGCTGGAAGGGAAGGACAAAATAGGCGGCGGCTTACGGACCGAAGAACTTACGCTGCCCGGTTTTAAACATGACGTTTGCTCGGCAATTCACCCGCTGGCTGCCGGATCGCCATTTTTTGAAACGCTGCCCCTGTATGAGCACGGCCTGGAATATATTTATCCGGAGGTTGCGGCGGCGCACCCTTTCGATAACGGAACTGCCGCGGTGCTTAAAAAGTCGATCATTGAAACTGCTGATTTGCTTGGCGGGGATAGAGATGCCTACATTAAACTGATGGCGCACCTGGTAAAATCATGGCCAGGTTTGGCTGCTGATGTATTAGGACCGCTTACGTTTCCGAAACACCCGGTTGATCTGGCAATTTTTGGACTGGATGCACTGACATCATCAACTCACCTCGCCAAAAAGTTTAAAACCGAAGAGGCCAAAGGGCTTTTGGCAGGTATGGCCGCGCATAGTATTCAGCCATTAACCAACCTTACTACATCGGCTATTGCTTTGGTGTTGATGGCTAACGGACATTTAAAAGGCTGGCCGGTACCTAAAGGAGGCTCGGTGAAAATAGCGGATGCGCTGGCATCATATTTTATATCAATTGGCGGGAAGATAGAAACTAACACTTATGTCACCGCTTTTGATCAGCTGCCATCGGCTAACGCGGTATTGTTTGATATCACGCCGAAACAACTGCTGCAAATTGCCGGGCATAAGTTTTCATCGCTGTATAAGTGGCAACTTGAACGGTACCGTTACGGTATGGGGGTTTTTAAGGTAGACTGGGCGCTTGACGGCGTTGTGCCATTTAAAGCAGAGGGGGCAAAGCAAGCCGGAACGGTGCATATCGGCGGTACTTTAAACGAAATTGCAGTTGGGGAACAACAGATCTGGGAAGGTTTACACCCGGAAAAACCATTTGTGTTATTGGCCCAGCAAAGCCTTTTTGATAGTACACGTGCACCCGAAGGTAAACATACGGCCTGGGCATACTGCCATGTTCCTAACGGATCAAGTAAAGATATGACAGATATCATAGAGAAACAGGTAGAACGTTTCGCACCTGGTTTTCGTGACCGAATTATTGGAAGGCATACATTTAACACCCGGCAATTGGAGAATTATAATCCCAACTACATTGGCGGGGATATTAACGGTGGCGTTATCGACATTGGCCAGTTATTTACCAGGCCGGTTTTGCGGCGCTCGCCTTATCGTACATCGGCAAAGGGCATTTATATCTGTTCGTCATCCACACCTCCGGGTGGGGGAGTACATGGCATGTGCGGCTATCATTCGGCCAAACGTGCATTAAAAGATGTTTTTAACATCAGCATAAAATCATAACATATTATCACACTATAAAAACTCAATTATGTCAACCACCACTACTAAACTAACCCTGCACGAAGACTGGGCAGTAGTTATTTTAGGTTCTTTGATCATTATCCTGTCGCTGGCAGGTCTGCTTTTACCTGTCCCAACTTTCGGCTGGAAAACCAGTGCCGACTTAACCGGAACTGTACTGGGTTCCGCAAACCTGGTTAAAATACTTTTACAATTTGTATTTGTAGCCATTATTGGCGGTATAGGCGCATTTATAACCGGCAAATCTGTTAAGAATTATGCTTTAGGTTTTCCACTGGTTTATGTAGTAACCATACTGGCGCTTGTGCTTGCTGGAAGTAGCCAGGCTAAGTCACTTAACCTTGAGGCTGTAATATTCAGTTTGGTTTTGGGGTTGCTCATCAGCAATTTTATTAAACTACCGGAATGGTTAAAGTCATCACTTTCAACTGAGTTGTTTGTAAAAGTAGGCCTGGTATTGTTAGGTACCAGCGTAATTTTTGGCGATATTTTAAAAGCAGGATCTTTGGGTTTGATACAAGCGCTACTGGTTGTAACCTCCGTTTGGTACTTTGCTTACTGGACTTGCAAAAAGCTTAAGGTTGATGATGAAATGGCCATGATGATATCAAGCGCGGTATCCATTTGTGGTGTATCTGCGGCTATAGCTACAGCGGGTGCCATCAAAGGCGACTCAAAAAAGCTTTCGTATGTAATATCCATGGTGTTGATCACGGCTATCCCGATGATGATCTTCATGCCCATCATCGCTCATTATTTCAAATTTTCGGAACCGGTAACCGGTGCATGGCTGGGCGGCAGTATTGACACCACCGGCGCGGTTGTGGCATCGGGATCATTGGTTGGCGAGGTTGCATTGAAGATTAGCACCATCGTTAAATTCTCGCAAAATGTATTACTTGGCCTGGCGGCTTTTGCTATCTCTATTTACTGGACTTATACCAAGCACCCATCGGCAAATGATAAAGAAACCAAACCAACACTTAAAGTGATTTGGGAGCGTTTCCCCAAATTTGTATTGGGTTTTATAGGTGCTTCACTGCTGTTCTCGTTCTTTCTGCCGCCATCGGCTGCTGCTACGGTTAAGGATAGTTTAAAGAACTTGCAGGGACTATGGTTCGCCCTCGCCTTTACCAGTATTGGCCTGGAAACCAACTTTGCCGATCTGTTTAACAGGAACAGCAAGAAGCCGTTATACGCGTTCCTGATAGCACAAACCTTTAATATTTTCATTACGCTGGTTATAGCGCTGATATTATTCTAAAATAGCTTTTATCATGCTTAAAAAGTTAAAGCTAAGGCGGAGCCATGCCCTGATTTTCGGGGGGATCACCATAATTGGGATGGTGATCTGGCTTTGGCTTTCTTATCAAAATAAGCAAAAATGGCCCCAAACATTTGGTTACGGTAAGACTGCCACCCAACAGGATATAACCAAATGGGATATTGATGTACGTCCGGATGGTAAAGGTTTGCCAGAGGGGAGCGGTAATGTGGCTGATGGAGCGATAATTTACACAAATAAATGCGCAGCCTGTCACGGGGCTGATGGTAAGGAAATTAAAGGAGTGAAGCTACCCGGTCCGCCATTAGTGGTGGGCGGTGGTAAAACCAAAACTATAGGCAATTACTGGCCTTATGCCACTACTTTGTTTGATTACGTACGCCGGGCAATGCCCTATAACGTGCCCGGTTCGCTGACCAATGATGAGGTATACAGCCTTTGCGCCTGGCTGCTGAACGAGAACAAGATCATTAAAGCCAATCAAATAATGAATGCCCGCACGCTACCTAAAGTAGAGATGCCGGCGCAAAAACTTTTTATTGTTGACGACCGCAAGGGCGGCCCGGAAGTAAAATGAATATGGAACAGCAGGATAAGCCGGTAAAAGCAACCGAAAAGAAAATAAGTCGCCGTACTTTGCTGGGCGGGGCTTTGGCTACAGCTATTTTGCCGGTAACCTCGGTATTTGCAAAATATATCCAGGTGGGAGTACCTGCGATTCCCGATCCTACAAAACAACCCGGTCCGCTGCCGGGAAAAGTCGGCACACGATCGCCATTTGAAAGCCCGGTTAAGAAACCATCGGATATTTCTTCGCGTACACCGCTGCAGGATCTGTACAGTACTATCACCCCATCCGATCTGCATTTTGAACGGCACCATGCCGGTGTGCCTTCCATCGACCCAAATCAATATGAGTTGCTGATACATGGCATGGTAGAGCGGCCGATGAAATTTAGTCTGCATGACCTGAAGCGTTTTCCATCGGTAACCCGCACCTGTTTTATTGAGTGCGCGGGCAACTTTCGTACCGGTAAAGAGGACATGACCGTGCAGGAGATCCTCGGCCTTACCAGTCAAAGCGAATGGACGGGCGTAATGCTTTCAACCCTGTTTCGTGAGCTGGGTGTTGACCCCAAAGCCACTTGGTTTTTAGCGGAAGGAGGTGATGCCGCCGTGCTTACCCGAAGCATCCCCATCCGTAAAGCCTGGGATGACGCCATGATCGTATACGCCCAGAACGGCGAAGCCATACGTCCGGAACAAGGTTATCCAGCCCGCTTGCTTTTACCCGGATGGGAGGGAAATACCAACGTAAAATGGCTTCGACGGATAGAAATTTCGGATGCACCCTATTTTACCCGCGAAGAGACTTCAAAATATACCTACCCGGTAAAAGACAAGATCAGGATGTTTAGCTTTGAAATGGATGCGCGGTCTATCATCACCTACCCATCCTTCCCGCAAACGATTGAACGCGGCTGGATCGAAATTCGTGGTATAGCCTGGAGCGGCAGGGGAAAGGTGGTAAAGGTTGAAGTGAGTACCAATGCGGGAAAAAACTGGAATGAAGCGCGGCTACAGGACCCGATACTGGAAAAAGCGCATACCTATTTTCGCCACCTGTGGCATTGGGATGGCTCAGAAACGGAAATACTTAGTCGCGTTACCGATGAAACGGGTTATACCCAGCCCACATTAAAACAACTCATCGACGCCCGCGGCAAAGATATCGGCGGCTACCACATGAACCCCGTAACAGCATGGCGGGTTAAACGGGATGGGAATGTGGTTTTTAAACCGGAAAACCATAAGTAGCTGAATTAAGATTCTGCCTTTCAGTACGTTTTAAACATTTTGATTTATTTAATATTTTTTATTATGCCAGGAAAAGCTTATTATTGAGGTAACTGTCGTTTGAACAGTTATATCCTGATAAGTTTTCATTTCCCATTTTAAAAGTAAATTGCCGTGACACAACGTGACGACGAAGAGTATTCTTATTACAACCCGCATTTAGTGGTTACCGGTTTATTGGTTGCCTTTGGGGGATTAATAGCTTACGGAGCAATTATATGGGGCATACTGATTATTATTCGTTACCTTTAAGTATATTTTTTTTAACTTCCTACACCCTTAATCATATAATAGTCTACAACCTATTTGGTTATAAAACGTTTAACTACTGTTGGATCAATGGTTTTTAGAATGAGATTTGGAGCCCTCCGGATAAGTTTGGTTTATATTGTCATCAGTATCTTATGGATCACATTTAGCGATCAGTTGCTTTTTCTTTTTGAGCATAAATTAAGCAATATTGAGTTTCTGTGGCTAAGTTCTGGGAAGGGATATTTTTTTGTGATTGTTACCGGCTTATTAATATTTTTCCTGATCCGTTCTGACAACCGAAAACTTCACATGAGCGGAGCCCAATACCGCGACATGTATGATTCCAACCCTAATCCCATGTGGATTTATGATCCGGGTACGCTTCATTTTGTTTCGGTAAATGATGCTGCCATTGATGCTTATGGCTATACCCGCGAGGAATTTCTGAGCAGATCAATTTTGGATATCAGGCCTGTTGAGGATAGATCGGACGTAATTGCCGCCGCCGCCCGGCTGGAAGGCAATATTAACCAAAGCGGTACCTGGCGGCATGTAAAAAAAGACGGCCGCGAAATCATCGTCAACATTACATCGCATCAGATCCTGTTCAACGGGCAAACCCATATCCTTGTTATGGCGCGCGATGTAACAGAGTATGTGATTTTTGAACAAAAACTGGAGCGTATGAACCAGGATCTGCTGGAAGAAAGACGGAAGCTTCGGGATACTCAATTATTTACCAAAGTAGCCGGTTGGGAGTTTTATCCTGCTCAAAGACTGTTGGTTTGGTCGGATGAGGTTTACCAGCTTACTGGTTTAGATAAAACAGATGGGCGCGATGCATTTGATATCTACCTTCAGCACATTTATCCGGAAGACCGCCCGGCGATGACCTCGGCCCTTGAAGCGCTGATTACTGAGGGAAAACAGCTGGACGTTACGCACCGGATAATAGCCCTGGATGGTAGTACCCGTTATATCAGGCAACTGGCCCGCCTTGATGATTCCCGGGATCCTGGTCGTAAAATTATAGGTTCGCTGCAGGATATCACAGAGTTTAAGCAACTTGAGCATGAGCGGAACAAGTACCTTTATAATTTTGAAAATACACTGAACAGTATCAGTGATGCTTTTTTCGCGCTCGATACAGAAATGAAGATCATCCGTGTTAACGATGTGTTTTTGCAGCTGATCGGAAAAAAAGAGGCAGAGGTAGTAGGCGGGAGTATTTTTAAACTTTTTCCGAAAGAGCAAAATAAATTGTATCCTGCTTATCAACGGGCTTTGGAGGAACGGGTCATTGTCAGGCGTGAAGATTATTCTATTGTTTTGGGGAAATGGATCCGGTTGGCGGCATATCCAACAGATGAAGGTGTTGGCGTTTATTTTTCAGATGTTACCGAAGATAAATTAAAAGATCTGAAGTTAAAAGAAGCGGTAGAACGATATGAGCTGGTATCGCAGGCTACCAAAGATGTTGTATATGATCTTGATATGATTGAGGATAAACTGATCTACAATACCAGTCTTACTCAATTGGTTTTAATACCGGTAAACCGGATTGGCCATGACTTAAACTGGTGGCGGGCGCTTATCCACCCTGATGATATTGATGAGGTTGTGCAAAGCCAGGCAAAGATCAGCGGGCAGGGCCTTACCAACTGGGAGTGTGAATACCGGATCAATGTGGGCGATGGGGTTTATAAATATGTTATGGATCAGGGCTATTTTGTTTATGATGCTCAAAAAAAACCTGTTAGGCTGATTGGGGCCATCAAAGATATTGACGCGCTTAAAAGAAGTACACAGGAGAATAAGAAGCTGGCCGATATGATCCGTCGCGTAAATAATATGATAATTGTTACCGATCCGGAACGAACGGTGCAGTGGGTGAATGAAGCCTTTGAAGAGCAAACAGGCTATAAATTACAGGAAATTTGCGGACGGCAGGGTACCGACCTCCTTGTGGGTCCCGACACCAATAATGCCGTATTGGATGAATTTGTCCGCAGGCAATCACTCCACGAAACTTTTGCCTCAGATATATTAATTTACACCAGAGATAAAACTCCTGTCTGGATCTCGGCCCAGTTATCCCCGGCCTATAGCGATGGTAATGTTTTTCAGGGCTACGTGATCATTTGTCAAAATATTACGTTCCGGAGGGAAAAAGACGAAGAGATCAGGCAGCAAAACGAATTGTTGCGCGAAGTAGCGTGGATGAGTTCGCACCAGATCCGAAAACCGGTGGCTACCATGCTCGGCCTGATCAATTTGTTAAAATTAGCGCAGACAAAAGAAGAACGTGATGAAGTTTTACCTTTATTGGAACGTTGCGCGCACGAAATGGATGATGTTATACATCGCATCCATGAAAAGATCCCATCAGTTCAATCTTTCGGCTCACGCTTATAAATTTAACTTACGGGTTAACATAGACATTGAAGTATCAAAGAAATTAATCCGGGTGCAAAAAAAATATTATCTTCAATTTTTATAATTGAACCTTATCATACAAATGCAAATTGAACTTAGCACCTTGCACGCGTCAATAATAAAACAGGCGGCACTACAAGCCTTGAACAACTTACCGGATAGTGTCCCGTGCAAATGAGGAAATATTTACTTTTCTTAATACTTACCGCTTTTTTTCAATGTTTACTAACCAGGGCAGGCGCGCAAGGCAATCAACATATTAAAAGCGGAGAGCACACCACAGCTGTTAATTTTCCGGCAGGAGGTTGTGTTTACGCCTGGGAAAATGACGCGCCCGATATTGGTTTAGCTGCCAGTGGCAAAGGCAACATCCCGTCGTTTACTGCAGTAAATACTGGTACAACTCCGGTTACAGCTACCATTAAAGCAAGGCCCTTGTCTTCTGATTTTGCTTATGTGGCCAATTATGGCTCAAATAACGTGTCGGTTGTAAGTACGCTTAGCAATACGGTTATAGCCACTATCCCGGTTGGGACAAATCCATTTGGTGTTTCGGTTAACCCTAACTCCACACTGGTTTATATAACTAACGAAGGTTCTAACAGTGTTTCGGTCATTAATACATCAACCAATACAGTAACCGCTAATATTCCTGTAGGCCAAAATCCCCGGGGAGTTACAGTAAGTCCTGATGGAAAAAGGGTATATGTAACCAATTTCGGGGAAAATAGCGTTTCGGTAATTAACGCGCTGACAAATACAGTGATATCTACAATAAGTGTTGGCCAAGGTCCCTATGGTGTTGCGGTAACACCCGACGGAAGTAAAATATACGTTGCCAATTATAACTCCAATGCAGTTTCGGCTATCAATGCAACCACGGGCAATGTAATTGCCACTGTGCATACAGGATCAAACCCGCTTGGTGTTGCTATAAGCCCTGACGGGACAAAAGCATATATATCAATCGCAGGTAGTTATATAATAACCGCTATTAATACAACGGATAATTCAGTTGCAGATGACCTGCGTGCAGAAACATACCCAACGGCAATGGTTGTTAGCGCGGATGGTTCAAAGGTTTATTTTGCTACCGCAGATGGATATTTTTGTTATTTGTTTCCCGATCTAAAGCAGGTAGCTGAGTTTGCTGCAACCGGTGGCTCGTTTTCGATTTCCGTAACGCCTGATGAATCTTACGTCTACATGGTAGATCATGCTAATAATGCGGTGGAGTATTTTTCATTAAGGGGACTTTCTACCGGCGGACAGGTTATAGTTGGATCCAGCCCTTATTCATTTGGCAATTTCATTGCAAAAGGCCCGGGATGTGGCGGGCAGCCAGTCACTTTTACAATTACGGTTGATCCACCTCCGGTTATCACAGTAAGTGCGGTTAGTGGTATTATTTCAGCTTGTGAGGGTACGCCATCTGCGAGCCCGGAAATTCAACAATTCACCGTTTTTGGAAGCGGTTTATCGGCAGATATTGTAGTCACTGCCCCTGCGGGCTTTGAAATATCATCCGGACTTGCCAGCGGTTACGGTAATACTGTAACACTTAGCCAAATAGGTGGCCTGGTTAGGGGTACAACCATTTATGTGAGGTCGGCTGCATCTGCCGTTGGCCATATATCTGGTAATGTAACACTCAGCTCGTCTGGTATTACTTATCAAAATGTAAGCGTAGCGGCCAGTATAAATAAACTCCCGACGGTAACTACGGTAAACAACCAGATGGTTTTTGCCGGTGACGCAACAAACCCTGTAAATTTTACGGGTACTGGAAATGTTTTTACCTGGGTAAATGATAAACCAGATATTGGCCTGTCTGCAAGTGGCACGGGCAATATACCGTCGTTTACCGCTGTTAATCATACTGGTGGCGCTGTTAAAGCTACTGTTACCGTAACGCCGGCACCGGGGCCTGCCTATGCGTATACGGCTAATCAAAATGCCAATACGGTATCAGTTATCAACCTTGATAATAACAGTGTGGTAGCGACAATTCCGGTGGGTGTACAGCCAACGGGTGTAGCTGTTAGTCCTGATGGGAAAAGGGTATATGTAACAAACCAAAACCTGATAGGTCCGCCTACCGGCAATACAGTATCCGTGATAGATGTGGCAACTAATACAGTTATCAGTAATATAACAGTGAACGAACATCCTTATGGCATAGCAATTAGCCCTGACGGAAGCAGGCTTTATGTAACCAGTCAAAGTCCATTTAATACCGTTTCAGTGATAAGCACCGCAACCAATACTGTTTTGAAAATTCTGCCGTCGGGAGGAGTGAACCCTCAAAGTCTTGTGGTGAGTCCCGATGGTACCCGGTTATACGTCACTAATAATTTAGAAAGAAATGTTACCGTATTTAACACTGCGACGTACGAAGTGGTTGGTACTGCACAAGCCCAGGGCTGGCCTTTAGGAATTGGTGTTACTCCTGATAATAAATTTATATACGTAGCTAATTACTATAGTAATACGGTGTCTGTAATTGATGCCGCAACATATTCAACTTTATATGAGATACCGGTTGGCGAACAGCCTACGGGTTTGGTTATTAGCGCGGCTGGTGATTTAACCTATGTGGCAAATGCATCAAGCGGTACAGTTTCAGTAATGAATAATAGTACACATACCGTTATAGCATCTATCCCGGTCGGTACATTTCCAAGGGGCATTTCTTTAAGCGGCGACGGTACTAAACTTTATGTAAGTAATCAGGGTTCTAAGAGTGTTTCAGTTATTAACACGCTGAATAATTCGGTGTTATCAACCATTAATATAAACGGGGATACTTATTCCTTTGGTAGTTTTGTTACTCCCTCCTCCTTATGTACCGGAAACGCTACAAGTTTTAATATCACAGTTAATCCGATCCCTGATATCACAGCGACACCACCTTTGCAGGCAGTTAATACAACTTATGGCACGCCTTCGGCACCAACCAGCTTCACGGTATCAGGTACCAATTTATCATCAGGCGTTTTGGTTACAGCACCCGATGGTTTTGAACTGAGCACAGATAACGTGGCTTTTACCAATACCGTTACTGTTGGTTCGGCAGGCAGTTTAAGCGCCTCAATAATTTATATCCGTTTAAAATCAACAACCGATGCAGGAGCGTATGCAGGCAATATTTTATTGAGCAGCACAGGGGCACCGGCAATAACTGTACCGATGCCCACGAGCAAGGTTACACCGGCGCCAATAACCGTAACAGCCAACGATATCGGTAAAATTTATGGTTCGATGTTGAATAACAATCCAGGTTCAACGGCCTTTACTGTTTCTGCCGGTGGTTTAAAAAATGGCAATGCCATTGCTTCTGTTAGTTTAACTTATGGTACGGGAGCCGAGCCCACAGCAGGAGTGGGGGTATATCAAAGCATTATTCCTGCTGTGAACACCGGTACCAACGGCTTTTTGCCCGGCAATTATGTCATTACCTATGTTGCAGGTAATATTAAAGTTAATCCGGCACCGTTAACTATTACTGCCGCTGACATCAGCAAACCATTTGGCACTACGCTAACCGAACAGACCAATTCTGCGGCTTTTACTTCATCTGGCTTGCAAAACCAGGAGAACATTGGGAGCGTAACAATTACTTACGGCTCAGGGGCAGCCGCGAATAACCCAATCGGCGTTTACCCGGCTGCTATCACACCGTCCTCAGCAATTGGCGGAACATTTAATCCCGTCAACTATTTAATAACGTATAGCGCAGGCAAAATCACGGTAATACCGCCGGTAGCAATTATAGCATCGGGAACGATAAGCGCTGTGAATACCATTTACGGTACGCCGTCAACGTCTGCAATTTTTACAATATCCGGAAATGGCCTGCCTGCGGGGATTTTGATAACACCGCCGGCGGGATTTGAAGTAAGTGTTGATAATTCGGGTTTCCACTCTTTTATTACCATGGGACAGGGCGGAAATATTGGTGTTACAACCATTTATATCAGATTAGCGGCTAAAACACCGGCAGGCATTTACAACGGTAATATTTTATTAAGCAGCGGCTCTGTGACCGCGACCCAATTTATGCCAAACAGTAAGGTGAACCCAACACCGCTTACTATAACGGCTGATAATAAAACCAAAGTTGCAGGTATGGCGAACCCTGAATTGACGGTAACATACACAGGCTTTGTGAATAATGAAACTGCGGCGCAGTTGGTTGCGAAACCTATAGTTACCACACCTGCAACCGCTTTATCTGCAGCCGGGCAATATCCGATAAACGCAACCGGAGCTATGTCGCTCAATTATACAATTAGTTATGTTGATGGGGTTTTAACAATCAACGCGTTGCCACCAAAAATTGTAGTCCCCAATATATTTACACCCAATGGTGACGGTGCCAATGATTTATGGGTGATATCATCATTAGAGTATTATCCGGGTAACACGGTAAGTGTTTACAACAGGCTTGGCCAGCAGCTCTTTCACTCCGTGGGATATTCCAAACCATGGGACGGTACTTATCATGGAGCAGGAGTGCCTTTCGCGGTTTATTATTATATCATTGAACCGGCGAAAAATAAACCGGTATTGTCGGGATATGTTACTGTTGTAAGGTGAGTATATGTTTAGTCGGTGGAAATATGATATGCTATTAATTTGATTTTTAAGAATCAACGGCACAAATCATAAGTTATATTTTCAGAAAAATCTTATTCCTGTATAGAATATAAAGCAACGTTAGCTGTATAAAAACCACGGATACAGCTGCCCATACAGGCTGCCAGTTTAGGGCAAGATGACTGATGATACCGCCAAAGAAATAATTTGCGGTATGTTGAAAATCTATCATTCCTTCGGATGCGAGGTAGATCACTATCGAATTTACGCCGATAAGCACAAAAGGGAAAGCCCATTTACGGAAACCGGCAACATCGATAATTAAATAGAATACTGAAAGGAAAACCAGGCTCCAGCCTCCAACAAACAGCACGAAGGAGCTGGTCCATAGGCGCTTGTTGATGGGAAAGGCTATATCCCAAAGTAACCCTAAGCCAATGAGGAGTAGGCCAGCCACGAATAAACTTAACCCTTTTTTCCACATGGCCCATTTTGCGGATTCAAGCTTTAAAAACTGGCCGGTGAATATTCCCAGCATGGCCGTACCTATTGCTGGGATGGTGGACAGTACACCCTCCGGGTCATGTACCTTATCATGCAATCTGCCGGGAAGCAGCAAGCGGTCGATGTAAGATTCCAGGCTGCCATTCATGGTTAAAACCCCAGCCCCATAGCCCGGTACAGGAATCCATTCCATAGCAGCCCAATAGCCCAGCAGCAAAATACCGAACCATAGAATTTGACATTTGGTACCAACATTCAGATAAATGATACCTGCAAAAAACCACGCAAGCCCGATACGGCCAAGCACGCTGGCAAAGCGGGTGTTTTCATAGCCATTAAACTTAAACAGGCCATTAACCACCATACCTAAAAAAAGCAGGATTACCGCGCGCCTGATCATGGAACGATAGATTTCGCCCTTTGCCGCTGACGGCAATAGATGAGGATGATTTACTCCATATTTTGCCGCTTTACTTCCCATGGAGTAAGGCATGGAAACGCCTGCGATAAACAGGAACAGCGGAAAGATCATATCATAAAAAGTAATGCCATTCCACACAGTATGATGCAGTTGCCCCGACATCCATACAAAAACAGGCCAACCGGTTGCTTTAGCAAGCGCATGTACAACACCTTCGCCGCTCATGATCCAGAACATATCAAAACCACGAAGCGCATCTAATGATAACAGTCGTACCGGTTTTTTTGCAGAATTATCCGATGATTTGCTTGTATTATTCGTTTCCATTATTCAAGGTCCTTAGCCATTGCTGTCCTGTATTTTTCATAAAGCTGCCGTGCAACTGTTGTGCTGCTGCCAGTCGGCATAACTGGATATGCTTTGGATGAATTAACCCATTGCCATTCCCAACCGCTTATCGATTTGTCAAACAGCTTAAAATCGGGTTCTTTACCTGTTTCGATCGATCCCTTCAGCAGCGTGAAAAACTTTTGCCACCGCACTTTATAAAAATCATTAAGTAAGCCGCTCCATTGCCTGCACGAGTATTCATGCAGGGGACTATCAGCATCGCCCCAAAGTGTTATCAGGTTGCGGGCATTTTTTTCATAAAGCGCTTTTTCAGCCGGGGTAGTTCCCCATTTGCGGGCATCAGCTATCCAGGGGCCAAGCATAAAATCCTTTTGAGTGGCCAACAGCCTGTCCATATCGGTTATCAGGTTGATATAATCATTACTGTACTGTTCAAAAGCTTTAAGGTCTTTATCACGATAAGCCTTCACCCATTTCAGTTGAAGCGGGCGGCCGTAGTTTGCCAGTACCTGCCGGGTAACATCAACCAAATCATAATTAAATCCGCTGCTTTGCTTGCATGCGGGTATAGCTGCAACCATTTTATCCCATGCGGGCAGTAGATACTTACGGTTATAGTTTAGATGCGTACGGGTCCATACAGCGGCAGAATCAAGAGTTGGCCTGCCTGTAATGATCGATTCGGCCCCATCGCGGATATCTTTGCCGTTGAAAACCGTGGTTCTGAGTGTTTGCCAGGCATCCACTGCATTCTTGCTTTTTACGCCATAACGGTTGAGGAGATAAGCCGGCAGCCATTCATCTAAATTGACAGGTTTATTTTGCCAGGTATTTTGCGTCATTAACTCATAAAGCACCGGCGTTTGCTCTATGGCTTCCATGGTTAAGCCAATGCCCACCAATCGGCCCGATTTTGGATCATTTAGCGCCTGTGCAGGTTGCGCGGCTACAGCTTCTATCCTCCCGAACAAACTATTATTGCCACCATAGTTGTGCAGCATATTCCAAATCCAGGGCTTGCCGTAAAAAGCTTCGGTACGTTTCCATACCGGTTCATAATCGGTATTAAGATCAAGTACGATCATGTGCTCGTTAGGTACTGCGTTTAGCAAAGCTTTGATCTGCTCATTTTGCCAGAATTTACGGTCGCTGAAAAATAGCCAGCCCTGCATTACCCAAACGGCTTTGGGATCCGCATTTTTCATCCCATCGTAAATCCTGGCGCTTAGCTCCGACAGGAATTTGGGATCATTGGATGGTGGTTCATTTTCGTTAAACGTATCGGCCGAATACAGGTGATCTGTACCGTAAACTTTGGTTTGTTCCTGGATGAATTTTTTACCGATCTCGGCGAATAAAGGATCCTCCGAGTCAAGGATATAAGTATCGGCAAAGCCATTTTTCCAATTGGTTTGCTTCAGTTTGGCATTAGGGAAATGCGTTTTGAACGATGCAGGCACGTGCCCGGTAAATGCGGGAAGTACTGGCTTGATTCCAAGCTCACGCTCACGCTGTAATATTTTCACCTGCAGGTCTTTGTGGCTGTTTATCCAGCTTGCAGGTAGCGGGCCATCCCACTGATCGATATTGCCCATATAAAACCAGCCAAAATATGCCGGACCGGTAAAAAAATCCTGCATATCCTTATTGCTGAAACCCATGGATTTGTACACCTTATCCCAAACATATTCCTGCCCGGTTATAGCCAGTGGCATATTAATGCCATGCAGGGCCATCCAGTCAATTTCTTTTTCCCAGCGTTTCCAGTCCCACCAGCTCATGCTGTAGCTGTAGGTGCAATAATTAAGGTAATAGCGATATTGATATGGCGTAGCTTTGCGGATCTTTTTAGCCGGCATAGGTAAACTTACGGGCAGGTTTAAGTTTGTGCCGTTCCAGGTAACCTGACAGTGCGTATATTCGGTAAGGTAATAATACAAGGCAGAGGCCACAGCCACACCGTTATTGCCCCTTAATATGATTTTGCCTTTTGCACCTTCTACCTCAAAAACGTCTTTTGCGTCTTCCGCCGGAAGCGGTTGAACAATAAACTTTTGCGCGTTACCGGGGATAACCCTTTTTATTAAAGCATAAGATGATTGAACGTTTAGCTGTGCCCGGGCATTTATTGTTGTTAAACACATACCGCCGAGCAATGCACAAATAAAAACCTTTGTTTTACAGCTCATTTAATTTGAAGTTTTAGGGTTGTTGGTTTTTATGATCTGCTCACGTTTGTCGGTGGGTTGAATATCCTGCAATAATTTAACCTTAACGTTATTTAAATACAATAGGGGCAATGTTTTAAAGCCCGATACATTGATCTTATCGGCAGCCAGTTCGCTCACATCATCAAAAACAAATGGCGTACGGAATTCTTTTCCTGCGTAATTGATGCGGATGTTTTTTAGGTTGAGGCCTTCTGTATGCCTCGCATAAAAGGCGGATGCAGGTAATTCCCCAAACATCGAAAACTCAGGGTATGAGGATATCTTCTCCGGTACTTTGGTTAAAGAATCGATGTTAAAAAATGCTGTCTGCTTTTTGGCTGTGCCTTTATAAGTTATATTGATGTTCTCCAACGTAACATCCCTCACCGGCGAACCCGGGATCCCGGAAACTGAAGATGGGAAAATGTTATGAGCGAATTGCTCCAGTGGGCCTTCTTCATGATAGCCTGCATCCGGTTTTCCGGCCGGTACTTCCACCTTAACATCGCCTATGTAAACACGGCTTATCTCACCTACAGGCCTTGTTTTGGCTCGTTTGCCCAACCTGATAAATATGGCGTTACCTGTATTTTTAGCTATAACGCCCCTAATGTCGATATCTTGAATAATAGCGCCATCTACCGATTCAATGGCCACCGCAGAGCGGAAGGTATCGTACACATAAATGTCACGCACGGTTATCTTTTTGAAACCACCCCAGGATGCGGTTCCCATTTTAAAGGCGCTGGCGCTTGAACGGATCTTGCAGTTGGCAATGTATATGTTTTCGCAAGCACCTTGCGGATCGGATGATTTCAAACAGATCCCATCGTCGGCTACGTTAAAAAAACTATTGGTGAGTTTTACGTTTTTGCAATCAACCAGGTCAATCCCATCGTTATTTAAAAATGTATTGCTGATCACGTTGATGCTGTCAATAACCATATTGGTACAGCTTCTGTAATCCTGGATCCAGCAAAGGCCATTTTTTATAGTGAAATTTTTAAGGTTGATCTTGTCGCACTTTTCAAATACAATGAGCTTAGGCCTGTTATCTTCTTCGGGGCGTAACTGGTGCCAGTCGTTATAGGTTTTCCATTCCTTATCTTTTAACGTGCCATTGTTCAGCATCCGGTAAATATCTTTGATCAATGCATCGCCCTGACCGTCAATGGCACCTTTTCCGGTGATGGTAATGTTTTGCTGTTTCTCCGCGACGATAAGCGCAGAAGCCTTTTCCGGGCCGTAAGTAATACGTTTTGCAGAGCCTAATAATTCAGCTCCCGCGGCGAGGTGCAACTCAATATTTGAGCGTAAATGAATAACACTGGTCACAAATTTACCTGCCGGGATCCAGATTGTTCCGCCGCCTGCTTCAGCAGCTTTGTCAATCGCATCCTGAATGACGCGGACATTATCGGTTTTGCCATCGGCCACCGCACCCAGCTTTTTAATATTGTAAATTTTTTGCTGCGCGGATGCAACATTGATCAGGGTTGCGGAAAACAGGAATAACAGGATTGCTCTCATAATTTATAAATGCTTTTACATGACCATTCACTTTAACAATTAAAGTTTGCGGCAGTTAAAGTAATCACTTTCATCAAAAAATTACCGGTAATAAAATCCCCGGCTGGAAACGGCCGGGGATTATTATTTAAGGATTATCAATAGCCCGGATTTTGTTTCAATTTAGGGTTTAACTGAATTTCCGGATTCGGTATCGGGAAGATCCGGTGGTTTGGATCGGCATCTGTTTTTATGCCCCAAGCTTTCTCAAACTGACCAAAACGGATCAGGTCATTACGGCGCCACCATTCAACAGCAAATTCGCGACCACGTTCATCAAGGATATCTGAAAGTGTTACAGAACCTAATGAAGCCGCTTTTGCACGGCTGCGCACCTGGTTAACCAGCGTTAAAGGCGAGTCGCCATTGGTGGCAGTAGCACCTCTTAAAATAGCCTCAGCCTTCATCAGCAATATATCGGCATACCTGAACATCGGCACATCGTTACCCTGGTTACGTGAGGTAGAAGTGCTGTCCGGATAAAATTTATTGTTACGGTAACCTTCTTCATTGGCCAGTTCATCATTGCCTATATCAAATGTGGCTTTGTTTCTCCAGGTGATATCAGGCGTAAACTCTAACTGGTGTTTCACTACACCACCCGGATCAGATCCGCTATAATTATCATCCAAACCTTTGTTGGTGGTGGTAATCATGATAGGCGTACCGTCGTTGTAATATTGCTTCCCGGTCAGGTATTGTTTTTTACGAACGTCATTAGCGTCGTTAAAAAGCGCGTAATAGGTTGGGAACGTATACATTGGTCCATCGGGTGCATAAGGCAGGCTGTATTTGGTTTTCAAAGCCGGGTGCAACGTCCAACGGGCATAGTATTGTCCCTGCGCCAGGTTTCCGTCGTAAGGTATCGCAAAAATAAAATCTTTAATCTGCGGACCGTTATTCGGCCTGAACATCCCCAGGTAATCGGCATCTAAAGCATATTTGTTGTCTTTGATCACGTTATCGCACATGGTAACCGCGTCCTGGTATCTTGGAGTGCCGATGTAATAGGCGGCATTCAGATACATTTTTGCCAGTATGGTGTATGCAAGGTACTTGGTAGGCCTGCCATAAGTTGAAACATCAACGGTACTGCTCAGGTTAGGGATCTGGGCCAGTAACTCGCTTTCAACAAAGGCAAACACCTGTGCACGGGTTTGGGTACCCAAATTGGTAGTATCGCCAAAACTTTTGGAGATAGGCACGTTACCAAACAGGTCCATCATGTAAAAATATGCCATGGCCCGCATGGTTTTTATTTCGGCTACGGTTTGGTCTTTAGCTGCGCTTTCTGCCACCGATGAAAATAACGATAACACCTGGTTACAGGTACTGATGGTTGAGAAACCCCATGTCCAGTCGTCTTCAAATATGGTATTATCAGGGGTATAAGTATGCAGGTTAAGGGTTGAATAAGTACCGCCGTCAAGCCAGTTACCACCACGGGCAACCAGTACGTTTTCGTCGGTACTCAGGTTTAAAGTAAGCCATAGGTTACGTCCCGGAGTGCCGCGAAAGGTAGTATAAATTGGCCCTGTAGCCGCCACAAACTGCGCCGGGGTTTTAGGAAAGTTTGCCGGGGTAAGCGTTGATACGGGTACCACATCAAGCTTGGTGCAGCTTTGTAAAGCCACCAAAGCCATACATACCGCTAAAAAACTAAAAACTATATGTTGTTTAATACGATTCATCTTGTTTGATCTTTAATGGTTAATTATAAATCTACTTGAACACCAACCAGGTAACTGCGTGTTTTAGGATAGAAGTTGTTGTAATCTACCCCAATGAATTGCCCGCTTGCCTGGTTGTTTAAGCTCAGGTTCAACTCCGGATCAACACCTTTGTATTTGGTGATGATGAACAGGTTGGTACCGGTTAGATAAACCCTTACACCATGGATATAATTACCCGGAACCTTAAATTTATAAGCCAGTGTAGCATTGCTTAAGCGTACAAACGTGCCGCTTTCCAGATACCTTGTAGAGAATAAGTTAGCGTTTACATCATTACCCGGCTCGCTTAAGGTTAACACGGGTACGTTGTGCGCCGAGGCCTGTGTTGGCTGGTTAAAGCTTGCAAGTGAGGCGTCCATGATTTTATTGCCACCCTGCCCGCGGAAGAAGAAATTAAGGCTGAAGTTTTTGTAATTCAGGTTATTTCCCCATCCAAACGTATAGGTAGGTTGCGCGTTGCCGGCATAAGTCTGGTCGGCACTTGTTGGTGTAGTAGTTGGCTGACCATTAGCACCCTGAAAAGTTGAAACGCCGTTGGTTCTGCCTAAATATTTAAGGGTATAAAACTCACCCAGCGGATAGCCTGCTTCAATGATAGATACGTGGATCCCGCTCTGGCCAGGTGCCTCAGGGTAACCTGCATAAATTTTTGACAGGTTTACACCCAATGAAGTGATCTTGTTTTTGTTGAAGGCAATGTTTCCGTAAGTATCCCAGCTAAACGCGCCCGATTTTACAGGAGTTCCGTTAAGTGCAATCTCCACACCTTTGTTGCTCATGCTACCCACGTTGGCAGTTAAGGTTGATACCAGGTTAGTAACTGTTGATACCGGGATCACCGAGATCATATCGGTAGTTTTCTTGTTGTAGATATCCACAGATCCGCCAAGTCGTCCCTGGAATAAAGAGAAATCGATACCGGCGTTTATGGTAGCAGTAGCTTCCCATTTCAGGTTTGGATTAGGGTTTTGAGTTGGGCCGATAGCGCCGATATAGTTGCCATTATAATAGAAGCTGCCTGTTGTTCCGTATTGGGTTAGCGGAGTATAGGCAGGGAAACCTTGTGAGTTACCTGTTTTACCATAACCAACACGCACTTTCAGATCATCAAACAGGTGTTGCGATTTCATGAATGATTCATCGATCACCCGCCAGGCGGCAGAGCCGGCAGGGAAGTAACCCCAACGATGATTGGCACCAAACGCGTTAGAACCATCACGCCTTAATGAAGCCTGGAAAATATATTTGCCTTTGTAGCTGTAATTAACGCGCGAGTAAAACGAGATCAGGCGAAGAGTTTCAACCTGCACGGTACCGTAGTTAACCAGGTAACCGGCAGGAGGGGTGCCCAGACCAAGGTTATTATAACCGGTATCATCCGACACGAAATTTTGATTGGATGACTGGAAGCCGTTGCCTGTTGTGGTTTCATCGTACGAATAACCGGCAAGGATCTTGAAATCATTACTGCCCCAATTGTGTACGTAGCTTAAGTAGTTTTCAAACAATTTTTTGGTATCCTCATAAGTTGAGCGAATGGCTTGTCCGCCCAGGTTTTGAGCCAGTTCCGATGCCGAATTATGGTAGGTATTGCTATTCGTTGTACGGCTTTGGTAAGCAAGGTTAAAGTTATACAGGAAACCAACCGGTAAAGTCAACGTACCTTTCACATTACCTAACAAAAGGTTAATTTTTTGTTTATAGGTGTCATTCTTGATGAGGCCAACCGGGTTATAACCTATCAACAAAGTAGGATCGGTATATAAAGTACCGTCGGCATTGTAAATTGTGCGGGTAGGCAGGTATTGAACAACTGATTTAAACAAATTGGGATTTTGACCATTGGTAGTTGTTTGCGGGATATCATTGATGATCAGATCTGAATTGGTTACCGAATTGCTCAATGAGAAATCAAGCTTCAGTTTGTCGTTCAGCGTTTTTTGCGATAGGTTCAGCCTGCCAACAAAACGATTCAGCCCGCTTCCTTTTACGATACCCTGGTTTTCGAGGTAGTTGATACTTCCACCGAAAGTTGTTTTATCACTGCCGCCACCAAATGATAAGTTATGATTTTGTGAAAAGCCTGTATTGCGTTCTATTTCCTTACCCCAGTCAGTATTGCCGCCGTTATCATTTGCAGGGGTAAAACTTTGACCGTTTGCTTTTACATAAGCCCTTAACTGATCGGCAGTAGCTACTTCAAACCTGTTGGAGATCTTTTGCATAGAAGCATAAGCATCATAGGTCATGCGTAACTGGCCCGATTTGGCTTTCTTGGTGGTAACTATAATTACACCGTTGGTAGCCCTGGTACCGTAAATAGCCGACGCGGAAGCGTCTTTCAAAACATCGATGGAGGCGATATCTGAAGGAGCTACCAAACTAAAATCGGCACCCGGCACACCGTCAATCACATAAAACGGGGTAGAGGCTGCTCCTGCGCGTAATGATGAAGGTCCGCGAAGTGTAACTGTTGCGGTTCCGTTAGGGTTACCATCATTGGTGATATTCAAACCGGCAACTTTACCTTCCAGCAGGTCGGCAGGGGTTGCAACAACACCGGCGTTGAAAGATTCAGATTTTACTGTAGAGATGGCACTGGTTAGCTCCTTTTTGGTACTGGTACCGTAACCTACAACAACTACTTCGTTCAAACCTTTCTGGTCTTCGTTAAGCACAACGGTAAGTGATGTCTGGTTCTCTACCACTACCTCTTTCATTTCAAAACCGATAAAACGGAACTGAAGTGTGCTGCCTTTTTCGGTGTTAATGGTAAATGATCCATCGGCAGCGGTTGAAGTAATGGTTGACGCGCCTTTAACCTGCACGGTTACTCCCGGAATGGGCTGGCCTTTTTTATCCACTACTTTACCGGTAACACGTACCGGAACCGGCTTTTCGGCTTGCCCGTTACCCGTAGTTTGGGTTGGCTCTTTAATAATGATGGTGTTATCATCCAGCTCGTAGGTTAACGGCTGATCTTTAAAGATCTCAACCAGCACTTTGCTAAGCTCTGTATCAGTAACATGGATAGATACAGGCAGTGCTTTTTTTATAACCTGGTTATTGTACATGAACAAATACCCGGTTTGTTTCCGCAATTCCTTTAAAACCGATTTAAGGTTACCGTTTTCTTTGGAAAGGCTGACTTTTTGCGCCATAGTAGATGCACTAAGGTGCATGGTAAGCACAAACAAAAGGACGCCCGTGAGTTTCATTATCCGTAATACCTGTTTAAAATAACTATCGCGTAGGTTTATCTCATTTGCCCCCTGACCTATGGGCATAGGAGCTTTAGAATGTAGAAGATGTTTCATACATTTGAATGTTTGGGTTAAGTTTAAAATCAATGGTTACAATTGTAATTTGGGTTGATCCAATCACTTAGCCTCTCTGGCTGGAATCCGGAGGGGCTTGCTTTTTCAGATACCCTTTACCGAAGTTACTTAGGGTGTATGCTCATGTTTTTAAGTTTATTGGGTTAATTGGTTATTGGTTAAATTATGGTTATTTCTTTTCTACGGTAACTGTTTTCCCTTCTATCGTAAACTTTACGCCACCTGTTGATTCCAGGATCTTAAACGCTTTAGAAAGGTTATTACTCTTCTTTACCTCGCCCGTGAAATTCAGGGTAGGTTTAGGGCCTTTATAAACTACATCAATATCATACCAGCGGGATAGTTCCAGCATCACCTGGTCAAGATCAGTATTGTCAAACAGGAACAAGCCATTTTTCCAGGCTACTATATCTTCTGTATCAACTGTTTTTATATCAAACTTTTTGGAGTTGGCATTAAAAACCGCCTGCTGCCCTGGCACCAGGATCTGTTTCTCGTTGCCGTTAGATATTTTGACGGAGCCTTCTAAAAGTGTGGTTTTGCCCGGCTGCTCCTGGTAGGCGCGGATATCAAAATGGGTTCCAAGCACCTCAACCTTTTGACTGCCGTAACTCACTATAAAAGGCATCTTTTTATTTTTTGCCACCTCAAAATAGGCTTCGCCTGTAACGGTGACGTTTCTTGCTTTGCCGGTAAACGCCGTTGGATATGAAATAGAGGATTCTGAATTAAGCATAACTGCAGTTCCGTCGGGTAGCTGTAACTGGTACTGGCCGCCTCGTGGGGTAGACATCGTATTGATCATCGGCGCTCCGGTTGTTGAGCCACCGGGTACATAAGCAAGACTGCCGTTGGCCAATTTAACCACGCTTGTATTACCCTGTTGGCCAAGCTTGCCATTTTGCGCGTCGTTAAGTTCAATTTTTGCGCCGTTGGCAAGTGTTAATATTGCTTTATTACCACCAGGTTTAACGTCCTGGTGTGCTTTATTAGCGGCAAGGGCTTCGTCGTTTTTTCTGAGGCGATATTGATATAAACCAAACGATATGGCTAATACCGCGATAGCTGCGGCGGCATAGATCAGCGCGTTTGAGCGTTTTTTAATAGGGACAATATTGTTATCGGAATCAGCCTTAGCGTAACCGGCCAATGCCATATCCAGCATTCTTTCGCGGGCTCCGGCAGGGAAGGGGTCCTCTTCAAACTGGTGCGATTTGAATACTTCTTCCATCAATCCGTACACCTCGGTTTCTGAACCCGGTTCGTTGATGAGCTGCATCAATTCATCGCGCTCCTGCGGTGTAGCGGTTTTGTTAAAATATTGGTGAAATAAGTAGGGTAATCTTTCAGACATTTTTTGTGTTCTTCTACAGCTAAAGAGCCATAAAAAATCAAAAAGGGGTAGTCGGAATTAAAAAAAACGAAATTTATTTTAAAAAGTGGGCGTATCCCATAACAAACAACAGAAAAACAAGGTCGTTCTTCTCCGAAAGGTTCTCTTTTATGAACTTATTGGCAGCCATGATATGTTTCTTGACCGTTTCTGTTGAAATGGAAAGCATTTCCGCAATTTCGCTATGCTTTAAAAGCCCAACGCGGCTTAACTCATAAACCTTTTTCTGCTGGGGAGGGAGTTTTTCAATCAGCCTGTCAATCACAAGGCACAGGTTTTCTTCCGGTGAGATATTATCCGGCAGATGAAACTCTTCCTGGTATTGCCTTTCCCATTCTTGCTGTTTGATATGCGCGCTGGCCCGCTCTTTTAAAAAGCGATAAGTGCGGTTACGGGTTATGATAAAAAGGTAATTGGTAAAACTTTCAATTGCTGTTAGATCCTGTCGCTTGGCCCAGATCTTCACAAAAACATCCTGTACAATTTCTTCGGCGGCTTCAGCAGATTCTGTAACGCGGTAAACGTATTGACCAAGATGCTTGTAATAAGAATCAAAAAGACAAGAAAAAGCCCTTGTATCCCCACTGGCTACTTTACTTAGAATTTCATTTTCATTATGGAGCGGTCGAATTGGCAATGTTAAGTTTAATTGAATTTAAAATTATATAATTTTTATCACACTAATAATTTATTGGTGTAATAATTACAATAAAAAATGAAATAGCATCGGGATCGGCACAAGCAATTAACCTGTTTTGCAGGCCATTTACAGTCACTCTCTAAAAGCGAACACCAGTATGTTCGTTTTCGCAACAATCTTAATATCGCTTATTGTTTAATTTGTTGTTATTTAATGCGTTGTATGTTTGGAATGACGATTGTACCCGATAAATCACTTGAACTCATACACACTCCATATTACCCTGTACGACCTGTTGTTTTTCGGCGCGATATTTATTGGGCTGGCTTTTGTTCTGTTGCTGACATTTGTAAAAAGCATTAACCTTGCAGCTAACCGGTTGCTGTCCCTGGCGCTGTTTATCATGATCCTGTGGATGATGAGGATCTTGGCCATTGATATCCGCCTCGAAACCTATCTGCCCCGGTGGGACCGGGTACCAATGCAGTTTTTACTGACATTAGGGCCGCTCATCTATTTCTATGTGTTGAAAATAACGCGACCGGCATATCAAATCGGTTGGAGAGATCTGCTGCATTTTACCCCATTGCTGATTGAACAGGCCGCTTTTTTAGTGGAGGTTAGGGAAGGCGTTAACTTAGACGTAGCTACCTACCGTACTCCCACTTTCCGGTTGCTGAACCCGGTAATGCAACTGCTTATATTTATTTCGATCATCATCTATCTATACCGTGCTTATCAACTGATCCAAAATTTTTACAGCCGGCTTCAACCAGTTTTGATGGACAGGTCGCTTCTTGAATTTCGATGGTTGCGCCGTTTGATAGTGGCAACTGCCGTGCTATGGTTGTTATGGATAGCCTATGCGACTGTTGATTATTTTGGCTATCCGAACCAATCAGAGATCCACATTTATTACCCGTTTTATATCTTTTTCGTAGTGATCATTATCTGGACGGCCGCCGCAGCGTTCTTAAAACCGCAGGCTGGTATGATGATGGTCACCCAATCCCCTGTACCAAAACTTTTGCCCACAATTGACCACAGGGAAAAAGGCATCTGGCTCAAAAAGGCCATGGAAACTAACCAGTACTTCCTCGACCCGGAACTAAGCCTGAGCTCTCTTGCCGAGAAACTTGGCCTTACCAGCCATGAATTGTCGCGGATCATTAATACCGTGCTTAAAAAAAGCTTTAGTGATTTTGTTAACGAGTACCGGGTGCGTGATGTAGCCATAAAAATGCATGATCCTGCTTATAGTCATATTACCCTGCTGGGTATTGCATTTGAATCGGGCTTCAATTCCAAAGCTACCTTTAACCGTATTTTTAAGCAGGTAACAGGAAAAAGCCCGGTAGAATATAAAGCGCTTCAGAAAAAAGAGGTCTTATCTTATAATTTGAGACGCTACCCTCAACAGGCGGCAATAATTTCGAATCATGAAACCACCCCAAGGTGGTCGAATGGCAAATTAAACCGCAATTATATGTTTCGCAATTATTTAAAAACCGCCTGGAGAAATTTATTAAAGAACGCATTCTATTCGGCTCTTAATATTGCCGGTCTTACAATGGGATTAGCCGTTGGCATCTTAGTATTGCTTTGGGTTCAGGACGAACTCAGTTTCGATAGTTCATACAAAAAGGCGAAAGATATTTACCGCCTTGAACTTTGGGGAGGTACCGGCAACAACAGGCAGATATTCACTATAGGTGTAGCTCCCATAGGATCCTTCTCCAAACAGCAATTACCCGCTATTCAGGATTACGCGCGCCTTACCGGTAATTCGGATTACTCGCTTTATAAGTACAAGGATAAAGTGTTTGGGGATGAGAATGCTGTTTATGCCGATCCATCGCTGTTTTCAATGTTTGATCTGGATTTGATAAAAGGTAATAAGGCGAAACCTTTCACCGATGACAATTCGGTAGTAATCACCCAGAAAACTGCTGAAAAGTTTTTTGGCGACCAAGACCCGATAGGAAAAGTGATTACTGGCGATGATAAAATTAACCTTACCGTAAGCGGCGTGATCCCTGATATCCCGAAGAACTCCAGCATGCAATATGACATGGTGATGCCGATCAGCTTCCATTTTAAACAGCAACTGGCCCTAAAGAATGATTTAAGCAACAATTTCGGTTTCTTGAATTATATCACCTTTTTGCAGATCAAACCGGGGAGTGATCTGAATAAGTTAGCTAAACAAATAACGGGTGTGCATGTAAGTCATAGCCCTGGCGATACCGATGCCGATTACCTGTTGCTGCCGCTCACTAAAATGCATTTGTATAATGCTGATATGAGTGATAATGGCATTACCACAGTACGCATATTTGTTGTTATTGCCGTGCTGATATTGGTGATTGCCTGTATCAATTATGTGAACCTCTCCACGGCCCGGTCTATGTTGAGGGCTAAAGAGATTAGCATGCGCAAGATCATCGGTGCGGCCCGGATGCATTTGTTTATGCAGTTTATTATTGAAACGGCTTTACTGTTTATAATAGCCGCTGTATTTGCAGTAGTGCTCATCTACCTGCTGATGCCGGTATTCAATAAAGTATCCGGCAAGGATATGGCCTTTAACTTAAGCGATTATCATGTATGGCTGTTGCTTTTAACTGCCATTGCAGCAACATTGGCCGCCTCAAGCATTTACCCAGCCTTGTTACTTTCGTCCTTTGAACCTTTAAAAGCGCTTAAAGGAAAAATATCGGCAGGCATAGGCGATGTGCTGTTCCGCAAGATATTGGTGGTTACGCAATTTACATTTTCTATTATTCTCATTATTGGCACTATCGTAATAACGGGGCAGCTGAATTTTATCCGGACTACAGGTGTCGGGTATGATAAAACGCATGTGATCACCTTCTGGATGCGTGACATGGACAAACACTATGATGCCGTTAAAGCCGAATTGCTGAAACAACCCGGCGTACTTGGCGTAACCCGCTCTAACCAAAACATCATCCACTTTCAGGGTTTTACGGGAGATGTAGATTGGGATGGGAGAGACCCGAAGCAAAATATCATTATGCATCCTATTGTGGTAGACCGCGACCTGGTATCTTTCTTTAAAATGAAACTGGTGGCAGGCACCTCCTTTACAGGCGGAAAGATGGATACCGCACACTACATTTTGAACGAAACCGCCATTAAGGAAATGGGTATTAAAAACCCTGTAGGCAAACGATTCAGAATGGGTGGCACCACCGGAACAATAATTGGCGTAGTGAAAAATTTCCATTACTCCTCTATGAAGGAAAAGATAGCGCCGTCAATTTTCTGGTTCTCGCCGCAGCTTTTGAATAAAATATACATAAAAACCACCGGCACCGATGCCCCTAAGGTACTTGCCGCTGCCGAAAAACAGTTTAAACAGTACAATGGGCAATACCCCTTTGGTTACGCGTTTTTGGATGATATGTTCAATTATATGTACCAGAGCGAACAGCGTGAGGGAACCCTGTTTACCGATTTCGCGGCTATCGCTATATTTATTTCTTGTCTCGGCTTGCTGGGGTTGGCAGCTTATACGGCACAGGTACGCACCCGCGAAATTGGTGTGCGTAAAGTATTAGGTGCAAGCGTAAGCGGGATAGTGCGCTTATTAGCGAGGGATTTCATCAAACTGGTACTCATAGCCATTGCTATTGCCGCGCCGTTGGCCTGGTATTTCATGTACAAATGGCTGCAGAATTTTGCTTACAAGATTGATATTACCTGGTGGGTATTTGTATTGGCCGGCGGCATGGCTATCCTTATTGCATTTATTACCATAAGTTTCCAGGCGGTAAAAGCTGCGTTGACAAACCCGGTAAAGAGTTTAAGGAGCGAGTGAGCTATACCGAAAACACTTACCGGGTTGGTCTGACGGAATGATCAGCTCAGTACTTTCTTCTTCTGAAGTGAGAGCAGAAAAACGGTAGCAATGATGAGCAAGGTCCCCATCCAGTCAATCAATTGAAATGAAAGGCCAAGAACAAACACCGCGATGAATGTAGCTGAAAGCGGCTCTGCTGATGTGAGGATGCTGGCCTTTTGTCCGCCGATAAGGTGGACTGCATTCAGATAAAGGTAAAATGGGATCAGCGTACCAAAAATGATCACGAAGGCGGTATTCATGTAGGTATAGCTATCCCATACACCATCATAGTTCCACGGAGCTTTAAAAAATGAAATAGCCAAACCGCCGATAAACAATCCCCAGCCTATAACGCTTATAGGGCTGTACTTTTTTAATAAAGGTACCGGCATAAGCGTATAAATTGCCAGGCTTACTGCCGAAGCCATACCAAGTCCGAATGCCAGTGGAGATATATTGAACGCGTGAAAGTTACCATGTGTTACCAGCAGGAATGTACCCGAAACAGCAAGGGTTACAGAAATATACTCGATAAGGGATAATTTGTGGCCATGTCGCAAAGCCATATAAATAGCGATAAGTACCGGCGCCGAAAATTGCAGAATGGTAGCGGTGGCAGCATTTGAATATTTAATAGCCGCAAAGTAGGTGTATTGAACGGTAAGCATACCCAGGATGCCGAACAACAACAACTTAACCCTGTCTTTAGGGGCAGTCCATATTTTCAGGATGTCACGGTCTTTTTTGACCACCGCCGCGCCAAGCAACAAAGCACCAGCGCATAGCATCCTTGCCGACATTAACCACTCTACGCTGATACCGCGTTTCTGAAAAAGGAATTGCCCGCACGTTCCGGATACTCCCCACAGCATGGCGGCAGCCAGCGCCATAAATATTCCTTTATTGATGTTTTTCATTATTACCTTATTGAGTTGCAATATTAGTGCGTAAATCCTGCATTTTTTGATTAAAAATGAGGTGTATTTTGCAATTTTATTTCATTTTTGAGAAATGCAACCATTAGATAAGCTCGACCATAAGATATTGGAGATGATGCAGGTGAATAACACGGTATCGCAGCGCGATATCGGCGAGGCCATTGGGCTTTCGGCACCGGCAGTACAACGGCGTATCACCCGCTTAAGGGAAACCGGCGTGATCCGGCAAGATATTTCGATAATTGATCCGGAATACCTGGGTTCGCCAATTACTATAGTTGTCCAGGTAGAGATGGAAACCGATAAGGTGACCATCATTAACGAAACTAAAGAGCGTTTCAGGAAAACGCCGCAGGTACAGCAATGCTATTACGTTACCGGCGAGGTAGATTTTATGCTGATCATCATGGTGTTTACCATGAAAGAATATGAGGCGCTTACACACGAGTTGTTTTTTAACAATCCGGGTATTAAGCGTTTCAAATCGTCGATAAGTATGGATATCGTAAAGTACGGGCTTGCTTTTCCGATGCCGAAATAGAGCTTAACGTGTGAGTTTTTGATTATGAGTGTTGTTTCCGTTTAAACTCGCTCGGGGTACAGTTGTATTTGGCTTTAAACACCGTTGAGAAATAATTGGGACTGGCAAAGCCTACCATATAGGTAATTTCAGAAATAGAATAACTTTCGTGCACCAGCAAATATTTTGCTTTTTTGAGGCGACGGTTCAAAATATAATCGGTAATGCTGCAGCCAAGCAGGGCTTTAACCTTACGGTATAATTGTACCCTCGAAATGCCTATGGTTTTGCAGATATCATCAACATTGAGATTTTCATTGGCCAGGTTCTGTTCTACAATGCCTGCAAAATCGTTCAGGAATTTTTTATCGAGGGTTTTGGATACCGGCATTTTACCATGACTTACTTCGCTGCTGAAATGCTCTTTCAGGATTACCCTGTTTTTGATAAGGTTTTTGATGGTAGCCAGTAATTGGTCAAAATTGAAAGGTTTAACCATGTAATAGTCGGCCATGCTGCGGATGCCGTCAATCTGCTGCTCCATACTTGCCTGCGCGGTTAACAATATTACAGGTATGTGCGATGTGCGCATGTCTGTTTTAAGACTCTCGGTAATGGCCTTACCCGAAATGCCGGGTAATACCACATCAGATATGATCAGGTCCGGAACCTTTTCAAAGGCCTCGCTCAATCCCTGGTGACCATTATCGGCTGTAAAAATCTCATAATCGGCACCCAGTTTATCATTAAGGTAGTTTAACAGATCTGCATTATCCTCAATGATCAGTATTGATTGCTCTTTAGGCGTTTCAAAATGATCGGCGTTGTTGTTTGGCTCGGCTTGTTCCAGGTCGGTGATATAGATTTTTGCGCGCTCGTCGATAGCATCGGCATTGCCTGTCCGTGTATTTTTTTCGGTGGTGTATTTATATGGGTTGCCCAGTGGTAAAGTGATAGTAAACGCAGTTCCCTGCCATTTTTTGCTTCTTACTGCAATGGTGCCATGATGAATACCGATGATTTCTTTTGAAAGAGATAAGCCCAGGCCCGAGCCTTTGGCATTGCCGTTATCTGCCTGGTAAAACTGATCAAAAACATGCTCGGCTTCCTCGGGCTCCATGCCTATGCCATTATCGCTAACGGTTATTTCTACGTTGTCGTTATCGGTAACTGTAATGCTGAGTTCGATGTGCCCGTTATCTTTAGTAAACTTCAAGGCATTTGATACCAGGTTGAAAAACACTTTGTCGAGCATATTCACATCAAACCAAACGGTTATGTTTTTTTCAGATGATGACAGGCTGATATTGATATTGCGTTTTTGGGCATTATGATTAAAGCTATCCAATATATCGCGGACAAACTCAATCAGATTGTTGGGCGATGCATTTATCTGCTGTTTATCATATTCAATTTTGCGATAGTCTATCAGTTGGTTAACCAGCCGTAGTAGCCTGAATATGTTTTTATGGATGAGTTTCAAATTTTTCCCGGCTACAATGTTGAGCTTTTCGTTGCGCATCATATCTTCAACCGGCGACAGGATGAGGGTTAGCGGCGTGCGGAATTCATGTGAGATATTAGTAAAAAAATTGAGCTTGGCTTCGGTGGCGGCCTCGGCCCGTGCCGACATCTCGATCAACTGGTTACGCTGCGATAAGATTTCGTTGTTTTTGGCCTCCAGGCTTTTGTTGATCTTGCGGTTCTCCATCAGCGAATAAAATGCAAGTCCCCCAAAAACTATGGCCAGCACCAGCGTAATAACAATAATATTGAGCACCAGCTCCTGGCTGTTATAAACCTCGCGTTGCTCCTGGAGCAGTGACTGCTGCCGTTCAATATCTTTTTGCTGACTGTTGATCTTGTTCCATTGTAATTTCATCAACTGTACGTTGGTGCTGTCGATAACCAACGATTGCAATATGTTTTGCCGGGTAAACGACTCTTTATTTAAAATGCGGAAAGCTGTGGTTATGGCTTCCTTACCGCCGGTGGGGTAAAGCATACTGGCATCAATAGTTTTTGCGGCCACCATTTGCAGCCCCCCGCTGTTTCCCGGCGAAGCGTCGACTCCAAATACTTTTATTTTGTGTTGGGGCTCCAGCCTGTTTAATACCTCGCGGGTGCCTTGTGCCATTACATCGTTATGGGCAAATATGGCATCGGCATTTTTTAAGGCTGGTTGTATCATTTCCAGTTGTTTTTGGGCATTGGCCTTAAGCCAGTCGCCGTAAACCTGGGCTATGATATGGATATTGTTAAATTTTGAAAGCGCCTCGCCAAAGCCCCGCTGGCGTTCAATGGCTGGGGAGGAGCCAGGCAATCCCATTACTTCTATAACGTTGCCTCTGCCTTTCAACACCGAACCAACATATTCGCCGGCCATTTTGCCAAGCTGATAATTATTGGCCCCTACGTAAGCCGTGTACAGTTCAGATGATGTTTTACGGTCGATAACAATAACTGGGATACCTTTATTATAGGCCTGCTCTACCACCCCGGTAAGCGGCTGGGCCTCGTTAGGCGATATAATGAGCAGGTCTATACCATCATCCAGCATTTTTTTAACCTGTTCAACCTGCCTTTTGCTATTGCCATCGGCATCGGTGTAAATAAACTGAGCGTCGGGATGCAATGAAAGCTCCATTTTCATTTCGTCGAGCATATTGCGACGCCAAAGATCAGAGCCTATGCACTGCGAAAACCCTATCGTATACTGTGATTTTTTATCGGCTTTTTTGCAGCCGGTAAATAAAAGCAGCATGAATACAGGTAACAGAAATGTGTTGCGCAGTTTATGATACAAAGCCATCAGCTTTTAATAAGGTATAAAGATGTTTAAACGTGGTTTAATTGGCCGGTGCAATCTTTTTGGGCACCATGTATCAAATGTATAAATAAATGTTTCTACAAAACAAAAAGGCTGGGTTCTGAAGCCTGTTACAATCCTGCAACCATGTATCAAAATTGAAATAACCCGGTAACATAATTGAAAGCTTTGTATCAAAATTGAATACTGTGAATTTTATTTGTCTGATTATCAGATATTTGCTTCTTGTTTGATTTTTGTACTTATTTGGTATGATATCAATAACTGCCGCTTTGCAAATGAACCTACTTTGCGACTGTAAATCCAATTAACACTTTATAATTATTATGAGAAAACATTCCGTCCTGGCCTGGTCCATGGTCGTGGCCCTTGGTGGCTTTCTTTTCGGGTTTGATACCGCTGTGATATCAGGTGCCGAAAAATCTATCCAGCAATTCTGGCATCTTTCGGTATTTGAACATGGGCTTACCATATCTATCGCATTAATAGGAACTGTGATAGGCTCATTGTTTGGCGCCAGGCCATCAGACCTTTTCGGACGGAAAAACACCTTATACTTTGTAGCGGCTGCTTACTTATTATCATCGGTTGGTACGGCACTGGCCGATAACTGGTATATGTTTTTAACCTTCAGGTTGTTGGGTGGTTTAGGTGTAGGCATATCATCGGTAACAGCTCCCATCTATATTTCGGAAGTGTCACCTGCCGGAAGGCGCGGCCGCCTGGTAGGGCTATTTCAATTTAACGTGGTGCTGGGTATTCTGATCTCTTACCTGTCAAACTACCTCATCAGCCAGGGCGGCGAGGCCTCATGGCGCTGGATGCTGGGCGTTCAGGCATTTCCGTCGGCATTGTTTTTAGTACTTATATATTTCATTCCCGAAAGCCCGCGCTGGCTTATTTTAAAAAAGAATGAAACTGCAAAGGCGCTTGAAATACTGCGCATTATAAACCCTCTTAATTGCGAACAGGAACTTGCGGCCATCAAAAGTTCAAGCCTTGTTGATGCCTCCGACGCAAAAGCCAGGCTGTTTTCAGGACAATATAAAACGCCCGTGATCCTCGCGGTGCTGTTTGCTTTTTTTAACCAGGTATCGGGCATTAACGCTATCATATACTATGCACCGCGGATATTTGAAATGGCCGGCTTGGGCGCGCATTCATCACTGCTATCAACAGTAGGAATAGGACTTATCAACTTCATTTTTACCCTGCTGGGCATCAATATCATTGATAAGGTAGGGCGGCGCATTTTAATGTTAGTGGGGTCATTTGGTCTGATTGCTTCTTTGTTTTTGGTGGCGGTTACTTTTTATTCGGGGCATTTCAGCGGCTTTGCTATACCTCTTTATATGATGATTTTCATCGCCTTCTTTGCCTTTTCGCAAGGGGCGGTTATCTGGGTATTTATCTCGGAAATATTTCCTAACCAGGTTAGGGCAAAGGGACAAACCCTGGGTAGCTCAACCCATTGGATCATGGCGGCAATCATAGCCTTTTGTTTTCCATACCTGGCCGAATCACTGGGTGGCGCAGTCACTTTTTCTTTCTTCTGTATAATGATGGTTTGCCAGCTGGTTTTTGTGTGGAAGTTCATGCCCGAAACCAAAGGCCGCTCGCTGGAGCAAATAGGAACCAATATGGTAATGCATTAACACTACGATGAATATGGAAAATGAAATTATCACACCTGCCATTTGTTACGGCGAAATACTTTGGGATGTTTTGCCCGATGGCCCGCAGCCGGGCGGAGCTCCGCTTAACGTAGCATATCACCTTAATAAGCTTGGGGTACAAACCAGTTTGGTAAGCAAAATAGGTAAAGACACCAACGGCCAAAAGCTTGAAAACCTGCTTGACGACTGGGGAATTAAAAAGCACCTGCTGCAAACAGACACCGAGCACCCAACCAGCCAGGTAATAGCCAAAATGAATAACGGTAATGAAGTATCGTACGAGATCATTTTTCCGGTTGCCTGGGATTTTATCGGCGACAGCAAAAACATCATTGATTGTTTACGGCCTTCAACCTATTTTGTTTTTGGCAGCCTGGCCTCACGTAATGATGTTTCGCGCCGTACGCTGATGGAACTGCTGGAGAGCGATGCCATTAAGGTATTTGACATTAACCTGCGGCCGCCATTTGTTACCCGCGATTTGCTGGGCGAATTGCTGCATAAAGCTGATATCGTGAAATTTAACCAGGCCGAGCTTGAAATGGTACAGAGCTTTTTCCGCGGATCATTCGGGAAAGAATCGGAGCAGATCGGGTTTATCCAGGAGCATTTTAATGTGCCCGAAATTATAGTTACCAAGGGCGAGTTTGGTGCATCATACTACAAAAATGATAAAGCATATCATGCTGCTGGTCGCGAGGTAAAGGTAAAGGATACCATAGGCAGCGGCGACTCGTTTTTAGCGGCATTTATTGCAGGCCATTATCACGGCGTATCACCCGAAAACTTATTAAAAAATGCAATAGCGATGGGCGGCTTTATTGCGACAAAGAAAGGAGGTTGTCCGGATTATAAAATCAAAGAATATCAAGACTTTATAAACTACATGTTTTAACCAAACCAATTACACTTAAATCAAAATCAATGAGAAAATTATTACTTATTTGTTCCTTTCTTATACTGCTAATAAGTGAAGGATACGCGCAATCCCGTATCATTAGCGGGACCGTATTGGATAACTCCTCAAAACCTATAGACGGGGTTACCATAGTGGTTGTTGAAACCCAAAAATCAACCCTATCTGATGCCAGCGGAAAGTTCAGCATCGCTGTAAAAAACGGCCAGTCGGTGCGGTTCTCTTATGTAGGCGCCAAGCCAATACTTGTAACCATCACTGCCGATACTAAAGTGCTTGATGTTGTATTTAAAGATGCGGAAAACAAGCTTAATGAAGTAGTTGTAACCGGCTATACGTCTGAACGAAAGAAGGATTTGACGGGCGCTGTGGCGGTTGTTGATCTGGCACCCGTAAAAAACAACAGTTCGGGAAATACCATGCAGGCATTACAGGGCAGGGTTGCCGGTTTATACATTGAAAAAGACGGATCGGCGAATGGTGCTACCAGCAGGATCCTGATCAGGGGAGCCAACACTTTAGGCAATAATAACCCACTGTATATTATTGATGGTATCCCTACCACAAGGCCGGAGGTATTTCAAAACTTATCGCCATCAAATATCGCATCGGTGCAGGTACTAAAGGATGCATCGTCCGAATCAATTTATGGTTCACGTGCTTCTAATGGTGTTATCATCGTTACCACAAAAAACGGTGGCAATACCGAGGGTAAGGTGCAGTTTCAGTTTAATAACAGTACTTCTATCCAGTCCGAAAAATCGTTGAGGTTTAAAATGCTGAACGCGGTTGACAGGGGTAAAGCCTTATGGCAAGCTTCAGTTAACGATGGGCAGGATCCTGCTGCTGGTTATGGGGAGATCTATAATTTTGACTGGAATAATAATTTTAGTAACCCTGTTTTGAACAGCGTTACACCTAAACCGTTTGTAGGTGGCGATCCTAATACTCCGGCCGGCGATACCGATTGGCAAAGCGTATTGTATAAAACGGCGTTTGTTTACAATAATGACTTTACAGCTTCGGTAGGTAATAAAAACTCTTCGGTTCAGATAAATTTTGGAAACATCAAGAACACAGGTCTTGTACGTTTTACCAAATACGGCCGTACTACCGGTAGCATTAACGCCATAACCAGGGCTTTTGACAGCAAAGTTACCTTCGGCGTTAACATAAAAATCACCAACTCGAACGAAACCCTTACCACTAACGATCTGGGTGGTGCTTCAACACCCTTCCTTGCAGTTACGCTGGCCCCAACCATTCCTGTTTATCAAAAAGACGGTGTAACCTATGCCGGCGAATCTGGCGCAGGTTACTCTGACAGGAACAATCCCTTGCATATGCAGGACCTTGCAAAATGGAATAACACTAACAAGTTAAACACATTTGGCAACGTATTTTTAGAGGTACAACCCATCAAGAATTTATTCTTCAGATCAAATTATGGTGCAGATAATTCCGACTATCTAAGCAAGGTGATTACACCAACTTTTTCAGAAGGGGCGCTTAGCCGTACCACCAACAGCCTGTTCTTTGATCAAAACCATTATTTAAGCACCACGCTTTCAAATACTTTAAGGTATAGCTATGATTTAAACGCTAAGCATCACTTTAAAATATTAGTTGGTACAGAGTATATTAAAACCTTTACTGATTTTCAAACTACCCTGAAACAAGGCTACGCAATTCAAACGGAAGACTACTTTACTTTAGATGCGGGCACTGGAAATACCATTGTTACCGGCAGATCAACAGGTAATAGTTTGTTTTCGCAGTTTGGCCGCTTTGATTACAATTATGCGGGCAAATATTTAGTGTCGGCCACTGTCCGTCGTGATGGTTCGTCAAGATTTGGCGCCAATAATCAGTATGGTATTTTTCCATCTGCTTCAGTCGGCTGGAAAATAGACCAGGAAAGCTTCCTGAAAAACAGCACCCTATTCTCAGAATTAAAATTAAGGGCTGGTATAGGTCGGGTAGGTAACCAGGAAATCGGCGACTTGTCGCGTTACGCGCTTTATAACACGCGATATGGCACTACTCAAAACCAGCTTACCCCCGGCTTTTGGGAGCAATATATGAACATTGGTACTGCATATTCATTATCAGGCGCCAATACAGGATCGCTACCATCGGGATTTGTTCAAACACAGGCAGAAAATCCAGCCCTTAAATGGGAAACTACCGACGAACTAAATACCGGGTTGGACTTCGCCATATTAAATGGTAAGATCTCCGGTTCATTTGACTATTTCACAAGGAAGACCACTGGTATCCTGATCACGCCACCGGTTGCATCTGCATTGGGCGAAGGACAATCTAAAACCGTTAATGGTGCATCGAAAACCAATAAAGGCTGGGAGTTTTTAATAACCTATCACGGGCAACGCTCGGGCGATTTTAACTACAATGTAACTTTGAACTTTTCTCATTTCAGGGATAAGATCACCGATTTACCGGAGAATGTACGGCCGGCTTACCCGGGTAATATAGATAACACCATAATAGGGCATTCACAGTTTGACATATTTGGTTATAAAACGGCTGGTCTGTTTCAATCGCAGGCCGAAGTAGATGCAGCCCCAACACAAATTGGTGCGGGACCAGGCAGGATTCGTTATGTTGATATTAATCATGACGGAAAAATTGACGCTAATGACCAAACCTGGATAGGTACCACATTACCGGCCTTAGAGTACGGCGCAAGGATCGACCTTACCTACAAAAAGTTCGACCTGTCAATATTCGGGTCAGGTGTTGCGGGCCGTAAAGGATTTGATGTATATACCCTGTATAATAATTTGATGCACAGCCGCGAAAATGTAGGCCCTGGTGTATTTGATGGCTGGACACCGCAACATACTAACACCAACGTGCCAGCATTAACACTAAAAGATAATAACAATGAAGGCCGTACTTCTGACTACTTTATTGTAAATACTTCATATTTCAAATTAAGGAACATTCAAATTGGATATACCATTTTGCCTAAAGCTGTATTTACCAGGCTAAGGGTATTTGCTATGGCCGAAAATATATTTACGGTAAAGAGCAAAAAATATCTCAGCCCTGATCCTGAACGGATAGACCTCAATCCCATCCCAATTCCACGGATTTTCAGTTTTGGCGTTAATGCATCCTTTTAACAATAAAAATCATTCAATATGAAATCGAAAATATTAGTAACAACTATTTTATCGGGCCTGATAATTCTTAGCTCCTGTAAAAAAGCGTTAGATTATACTCCAAAAGGTGTACTATCTTCTTCAGATTTAAAATCACCCGACGCTGTTGAAGGTTTGGTAACCGCGGCTTATGCAGCTATTGGCAATGGCGATATGATAGGACCGATATACAGCGATTGGGCCTATGGCAGTGTGCGCTCAGATGATGCTTATAAAGGCGGCGGTGGTACCGGCGATGTTGGCGAAGTGGATGCTTTGGAACATTACAACTTGGTAACGCCCTCTATGGATTCTTTTGTTTCACGTACCTGGAAAAACCTGTTCAAATCTATTTCAAGGGCAAACGTGGCAATCAGGGCGGTTAATTCACTTTCGGATGCCGAATACCCAAACAAAAAGATCCGTTTAGCCGAATTGAGGTTTTTACGTGCACATAGCTATTTCACGATGAAATTGCTATACAAAAACATCCCTATTTTTGATGAAACCGCCACCGCTGCCGATATTTTGAAAGTTTCGAATACTTTATCAAATGACGATTCATGGAATAAAATAGCTGCCGATTTTCAATACGCAGTTGATAATTTACCAACCACGCAGCCTGAACTGGCACGGGCAAATAAATTAAATGCTCAGGCTTATCTGGCGAAATTAAAATTGTACCAGGCATATGAGCAGGATGGTAATCACCATGTGGTTAATATCAATAAAACAAGGTTGCAGGAAGTTGTTACGCTTACACAAGCGGTTATTGCATCTGGCAAATATTCATTAAGTCCGGATATTGCTGATAACTTTTTACCTGAAACAGAGAACGGGCCGGAATCAGTATTTGCCATACAGTTTACCATTAATGATGGTACTACTGCCGGGCGTCTAAATTTCGAAGACGGGTTAAACTATCCGCATGGTGCGCCTCAATACGGATGCTGCGGATTTCATGCTGCAAGTCAGAATTTGGTAAATGCCTATACAACTGATGCAAATGGCCTGCCTAATTTTGATACATTTAATAACGGCGTAGCCGATCTGTCGAAAGTTACTGTAGATACCAGGTTAGACCATACCGTTGGTATTGATGGGCACCCTTATAAATACGATAACACCAAACCGTTCAGTAACAGTTGGGTGCGTGATCCGGGCGTTTATGGGAACTTCCATACCATGCGCAACCAGCAATTGGCTACAAGCTCATCTTATTTTAAGCTTGGGCCGTTCATGGGATCTGCAAAAAATTATGATATCCTCAGGTATGATGATGTTTTATTAATGCAGGCCGAAGCTTATATCGAATTAGGGCAACAGGCAAATGCACTGCCATTAATTAACCAGATAAGAAACAGGGCTGCTGCAAGTACCGGAAGGCTTAAAAAACTTGATGGTACTTTCCCATCATCCTATAATGTAAAACCTTACAACCCTGCAAACTGGACCCAGGACTATGCGCGTAAGGCATTACAATGGGAAAGGCGGCTGGAATTTGCCACCGAAGGAGCCCGTTTTTTTGATTTGGTTAGATGGGGAATTGCAGAAAAAACTTTAAACGACTACATTAACGTTGAAAAAGTTAGAAGGCCGTTTTTAGCAACGGCTAAATTTACTGCCGGAAGAGATGAATACCTTCCAATTCCGCAATCAGAAATTACGTTCACCAACGGTTTATATAAACAAAACCCTGGATATTAGATTGTAACAAAACAATGGGGGACCTGGCTTGTGATAAATCAGGCCGGGAATCCCCTTTTATATCAAAACGTATCATCAATTTTTGCATATCCTGCCAAATGTATAACCTAATAAAAGCTTAAATTATGAAAACAAAATGTGGCCTATTAATGCTGACCTTCATTACAGCCTTAAATTGTATTTGTAAGGCACAGGATCCGACTCAAAAAAACTATTCGGAACAATACCGCCCGCAGATCCATTTTTCGCCAAAACAACACTGGACAAATGATCCTAACGGCATGGTTTATTATAACCATACTTATCACCTGTTTTTTCAATATTATCCTAAAGGTTCAACCTGGGGGCCAATGCACTGGGGCCACGCAACCAGTCCGGATCTTATTCATTGGAAGGAAAAGCTGATAGCGCTGTATCCCGATAGTTTGGGCTATATATTTTCGGGCAGCGCAGTGGTTGATTCAAACAATACAAGTGGCTTTAGCAAAAAGGGAAAGATACCGTTGGTGGCCATATTCACGCATCATGATCCAAAAGGAGAGAAGGAAGGAACAGATAAATTTCAAAACCAAAGCTTGGCTTACAGTTTAGATAATGGCAACACCTGGACCAAGTACAAAGGCAACCCGGTGCTGAGAAATCCCGGCATAAAAGATTTTCGCGACCCCAAAGTGATGTGGTACGCAAAAGAAAAAAAATGGGTAATGACCCTGGCTACTAAAGATCATATCACGTTTTACTCCGCCCCTGATTTAAAAAACTGGAAACAGGAAAGCGAGTTTGGATTGGAAATAGGTGCCCACGGTGGCGTTTGGGAATGCCCCGATCTGTTCCCTTTAAAGGTTGATGGTAAAACTCATTGGGTGCTCATTGTTAATATCAATCCCGGCGGACCAAATGGCGGTTCGGCAACACAGTATTTTGTGGGGCAGTTTGATGGTAATAAATTTACTCCTGTTGATACCAAAACCCGCTGGCTTGATTATGGTCCGGATGAGTACGCCGGCATAACATGGGGCAATACCGGCTCACGCAAAATATTTTTAGGCTGGATGAGCAACTGGGAATATGCCAACCAGGTACCTACCGAAAAATGGCGTAACGCTATGACCATTCCGCGCGATTTGGTATTGAGAAAAGTGAATGGCGAATTATTGCTGGCTTCAGTACCTGTTGTTGAGTTAAAAAATATTGCTGCAAACGTGCAAAGTACAGCAAGCGGAAAGCTGCCTGCCCAGTGTATGTTAAAAGCCAATATAGCATCGCTTAGCGATTACAGTGTAACACTGTCCAATAGTGTTGGTGAAGAGCTGGTGATTGGTTACGACAAAAAGACTAATCAATACTATATCGACAGAACAAAGGCCGGTAAAGCTGATTTCCAGAAAGATTTTAAAGGCCGTTTTGTTGCGCCAAGGTTTGCCACAACAAAAACATCCGATCTGACATTGGTTATTGACGGCACATCGGTAGAGTTATTTGCCGATAAAGGTCTTACCACCATGACTGCTATCTTTTTCCCCAATGAGCCTTTTGATCGTATTGCTGTTAAAGGCATCGCCCTGAAGCAAACCGCATTTAAATCTATTTGGAAGTAACCGAGGGTATAAGCTCTGAGTATATTTAAAAGAACACGGATGTCCTCCGTGTTCTTTTATTTTTATGGGAGGTGTCCTGCATCTTTAGCGCGCTTACGTTCCCTCAGGGTCTCTCGGAGAGGACCCTGAGGCCTCCACCATACAGATTAGAGGTTTGGGATGTTTCTTCACTTAATGTGTTTCAGCTCCAAGACTCCCTGTCTCTGAACATCTGGCCATACTGAATTTAATTACCCCAATTGCCAGGCTATTACTTTCAATTCACGTCAAATCCTGCACCGTTTAGGATTTTCCCCCAATTTCCTTAGAATATTACCCCTGTCAAACAGGTCATTTCAGTCAGTTTTGTTTAAACCAAAAATAAACAAATCATGAAAGAGATGAGGATTCATTGACCTGCTTAACGATCGGGCTGGATTGACCGCATGCTTAAATACCATAGTGATAGCGGTTCAATTATTACCTGATCTCCATTTTAAACAATCACAATTAAATAAACTCCCAAATCAAAATGAACCAAAATGGATAAAATTTACTTATGCAGTTATTTTAAACTGAGTATAGCTAAACAACGCCTAAAAAGCATGCTGGCGATAATGGCAGTACTCGTTATTTTTATTCCTAATGCTTATTCCCAATCAAAAAAGATTACCGGTACAGTAAAAGATGCCAAAGGCCTTAGCTTGCCAGGAGTAAGTGTTAAAATTAAAGGAACAGCCACAGGGGCGGTTACCGATAGCAAAGGAACGTACAGCTTATACGTATCCGATAATAAGGCTGTATTGGTATTTTCCTACATAGGCTTTGTAACGCAGGAGCAAGTTGCCGGCGATGCATCGGTAGTTGATGTTGTTTTGGCCGAGCAAAGCACCAATCTTAACGATGTGGTAGTTGTAGGTTACGGAACACAAAAGAAGGTAAATGTTGTGGGTTCGGTAGCTACCGTTAGCGCAAAGGATTTAGAAAATCGTCCCGTAACTAACGTTTCGTCTGCATTAACAGGTTTAAGTTCAGGTGTGTCGGTGATGCAAAGTTCGGGAAAGCCGGGTGCCGATGGGGCAACTATCCGCATCAGGGGCCTGGGTACGCTAAACAACAATAACGCGCTGGTAGTAATTGACGGGATCCAGGGTACTTTGGATGCAGTTAACCCGGATGATATTGAAAGTATTTCGATACTGAAAGACGCTGCCGCAGCATCTATATATGGATCACTGGCAGCTAATGGCGTAATTTTAGTAACCACTAAAAAGGGCAGTAAAAACAAAACTACCATTACCTATAGCGGAATAGCATCTAAAACCAATCCAACCAGCATGCCTTCGTTTGTAACCGACTATGTAAGGCACATGCAACTGGTAAATGAAGGCTACAGAAACCTTGGCCAAACGCCGGTTTATACCGATGCTACCATAGCCCAGTGGCAAAAAGCCGATGCCGATCCAAAAGGTTTAAATGCTATTGGCGTTCCTAATTATATTGCCTACCCAAATACAAACTGGGCCAAAACCATCTTTCAAAACAATGTACTGCAAGACCATAACATTGCCCTGAACGGCGGCAACGAAACCACACAATACTTGTTATCGGCCGGATATAACGGCAACCCGGGTACGATGCAAAATACCGGATCTGACAAATACCAGTTCAGGGTTAACCTGCAAACAAAGGCTACCAAGTTTTTAACTGTTGGTACCCAAACCTTCGCATCGTTACAAACTTACGGGCTGGCCAGTACCAGCAATGCTTTCAACTATTTAAGGCAAACCACTCCGGGCGTATATCCATATTATAATGGTAAATATGGTTTCCCATCCGCGCCCGAGGAATCATCAACAGCTAATAACATCCTTACTTATTTAAACAGCACGGGCGGGCGCGACCAGGAATCGAGGTTTAACAGTACAATTTTTGCCAATGTTAATTTGTACAAAGGTTTAGTGCTTGAAACTAAATTTAACTATCAAACCCGTTTCGAGGAAAATAACTCCTACACCATTCCGCTGGAGCGCTGGGATTTTTCGACCAATACTTTAAAGTCGGCAGCATCGGCCCCGGCACAGTTGAGCACTTACTATGATTTTAACAAAAACTACCTGCTTACCTGGGATGCTGTTTTGCGATACAATACCACCATCGCCAAAGATCATAACATTGGTGTATTAGGCGGTTTTGACCAGTACTATTACAACTACTATTATTTTGATGCCACCAAGTTAGGCCTTATCGACCCTACAATAACTACCCTTAGCTCGGCAACAACACCAACAGCCGCCACAGGCGATGCTTATGATTATTCGCTCAGGTCGTTTTTTGGCAGGTTGAATTATGATTACAAGCAACGCTATTTATTGGAAGCGGTGTTCAGGTATGATGGTTCGTCAAAATTTGCGCCGGCAAACCGTTGGGGCTTTTTTCCCGCCTTTGCCGCAGGATGGCGAATTTCGGAAGAGCCTTTTATGCAGAATATCAACAATTACGTAAGTAATTTAAAACTGAGGGCATCATGGGGCCAAACCGGTAATAACGTGCTAAACTCATCAGCCTCCTTAGGTAATTACGATTACATGGCCACTTATGGTACCACGGCTTATTCATTTAACGGCGCCGCTGTAACCGGTTTAATTCAGTCAAAAACAGCTAACCAGAACCTTAAATGGGAAACTACAACAACTACCAACATCGGTTTGGACGGATCGTTGTTTAAAGGCAAAATGAATTTTGAGATAGATGCCTATCGCAAATATACCAGCGGCATTTTATTTACGCCAACAGTACCATTAACAGTAGGTACCGCTACTGCCGCAACACAAAACATTGCCGAAATTTCAAATCGTGGTATTGAGGTTACTCTTGGATATCATGGCAAAGCCGGCGATTTAACCTTTAACGTATCGGGTAATTTTGCCTACAACTTTAACCGCGTTGAAAAATATAAAGGTACTCTACAGGAAGGCTATGCTACTGATGCAAGCGGCGCTTCTGTATACTCATCAAATATTGGACAGGTATCCAGCGGTGGCACAACAAGGGTGATACAGGGACATCTCATTAACGAGTACTACCTGTACCCGGTTTATAAAGGAAACGGCAGCTACTATAATGCCGACGGAACTGTAAACAAAAATGGCGGTCCAAAAGATGGTATGATCCGCACCCCGCAGGATATGGCATGGCTGCAAAGCATGATAGATGCAGGTTATAAATTTCAGCCTGGTAATGGTATCGGAAAAACCAAGATTTATTACGGCGATTTAATTTATGGCGATACCAATAACGACGGTATTTACGGCAACAGCTATGATGCCCAGCTTACCAAAAAATCATCAGTACCTAAATACAACGCAGGTTTGCAATTCAATGTTGCTTACAAAGGCTTTGATTGTTCTATGATATGGGCAGGCAGCTTTGGCATGTACTATTACTGGAACGATATCGGCTACAACAACTCTATTGTATCATTAGGTAACGCGGTTAGTACACTTGTTGCCAACAATCACTACTACTACAACGATGCAAACCCTGCAGATGCGGCAAACAATACAGGCGCGCATTATCCGCGGTTAAAAAATACATCCGATGTGCAGAATGCAGCTGTAGCCAGCGATTTCTACCTGTATAACGCATCGTATGTGAAACTTAAAAACGTTCAGTTAGGCTACACCATCCCTAAACGGATTTCGGAGAAATGGGCCTTGAACAGGATAAGGATCTACGTAGCGGCCGAAAATTTACTCACCATTACCAAGTACCCTGGTCTTGACCCTGAAATAGGGGCAAGTGTGGGATATCCAACCATGCGTCAATATTCAGTTGGTTTAAACGCTACTTTTTAAGGAGAAAAATGATGAAAAAGATATTTATAGCATTACTTACCGTAATTATTGTAACAGGTTGTAAAAAGAACCTGCTTGATACAGCGCCATATTCGTCCGTGGCTTCATCTACCATGTGGACAACCGATAACTTTACCGATTTGGGTGTTACCGGTGTTTACCAGGCCTTAAGGCTTGGTGAAAACACAGGCGGCGACAGCGAGCTGGAATTGTATATGTTTGACAGGTTTGCCTATACCGGCCAATACAGAAGCCAGGAATCTATGCTGTCGGGAACCATCACTACCGGCAACTCGCTTTTCAGCAGTACCTGGCAAAACCTTTATGAAGGGGTTCAGCGCGCAAATGATGCTATCAAAAACATACCATTGAAATCGCCGTCTGACGCTGCCAAAAAAAGCAGGTACGTTGCTGAGTGTAAATTTTTACGCGCGTATTTTTACCTGAGGTTAAACCAGTTGTGGAAAGGCGTGCCGATTTACCTTGAACCATTTACGGCAGATGAAGCAACAAAACCACGCTCAACAGAAACTGAAGTTTGGAACCAGGTGGTTACCGATTTAACCGATGCCATAAATGAGCCAAATTTACCGCAGATCTACGCGGCAGGAGCGGCCAATTACGGTCACGTTACCAAGGGGGCGGCGTACGCGCTACGCGGCAAGGCTTATTTGTACCTGAAAAAATGGGATTTGGCCGCGGCTGATTTTAATATGGTAAAATCGGCCGGCTATGCGCTTTTCTCCAATTATGTAACCTTGTTTAAAGCAGCCAATGAGCAATGCAGCGAAATGATATTTTCTATCCAGAACGTTGCCGTTGCGGGTGGCGGCACAACCGGTTATGGTTCAACCACACAATGGTTTTGTGGTACCCGTTCATCGTTCGGCTCCTGCTGGAACCAATACCTTGTATCGCCAAATCTTGTCGATCTGTATCAAAACCTTGATGGCTCAAATTTTAACTGGGATACGGTATTGCCTGGATACTCAAGTCTTACACCGGCGCAACGTGAGGTTTTCTTTTTAAGGAACAACCTTACCGCTGCCGAGATTACCGCAGCTACAACCAGGGGTGCGGCAATGAACTTATACCTGCCAACCGGTAACGAAGAAAGGATCCTTAAAGCGTATGCCAACCGCGATCCACGTTTGGCGGCTAATGTGATTACGCCATATTCTACCTATAACGGTGCCTATAATTCATTAAATGCTACTGTTACCTCACGCTGGCCTTACCGTGCTGAGGCTGCTATAGGTGGTGATCTGCGTACAGATACGCAAAGCTATTTTTATTACCTGTACAGGAAATTTGTTTACGAAGGTATTTCTGAAACCATCAACCGGTCTTACGGGCCAACAGATTTTCCGATCATCAGGTATGCCGATGTATTGTTAATGTGGGCCGAAGCGCTTAATGAGCAAGGTTTAACCTCTGAAGCAGTTGCCAAAGTAAATGAAGTAAGGTCAAGGGCAGGGGTTGGCTTATTAAATTCAAGCGCTGCCACCGCAGTAGCAGGACAGGATGACCTGCGCGAGCGCATCAGGAACGAGCGCAGGGTTGAGTTCCCTAACGAGGGTATCAACTATTTTGATGAATTGCGTTGGAAATCATGGAAAGACAAAGTTTTTTATGCCGGCAATGGCGTAAAGCAAGTTTGGGGTGCTAATGTATACACCTACTCGTTCCAGGGAGATTACATTTACAACTGGCCTATCCCTTTGGTTGAAACCCAAAGAAACCCCAACCTAAAACAAAACGACGGGTGGATTAATTAAATAAATTAGAGTTTTTACCGTGCGTTTGAATAGCGAATAGTTGACTCACCCGGTCTGCGCTGCGCTGGACCACCCTCTCTATCCTTTGGATAAAGAGGGTAAGAAAAAAGAAATAAATTAAAAATCCCCTCTTTGCGAAGCAGAGAGGGGTGACAAGCGAAGCGAAGTCGGGGTGAGTCAATACCGGCTGCACGGTAACCACTTTAAAGCAATTTGATCATTATTATATGTCATTTTTTAACAAGCTATTTTTTCCATTACTACTGCTGGCCGGTACTACCCATGCGCAAAACGGCAGCTTTACAAGTATATCGCCGGGAGATAAAGAGGCGGATATCATTTATAAAGCTGCTCATGTAACGCCATCTCCAAGGCAATTGCGGTGGCAGCAACTGGAACTTACCGCGTTCTTTCATTTCGGCATTAACACGTTTACCAATAAGGAGTGGGGCGATGGAAAAGAAGATATCTCGAAATTTAACCCGACTGAACTCAATGCCGAGCAATGGGTTAAAACCGTTAAGGATGCAGGTATAAAACAGGTGATCATCACAGCCAAACACCACGATGGTTTCTGTCTGTGGCCAAGCCGCTTTACTGAACATAGTATTAAGAACACGCCATATAAAAACGGCAAGGGCGATATTGTTAAGGAAGTAGCCAACGCCTGTAAAAAGTACGGCATCGGGTTCGGGGTTTATTTATCGCCATGGGATAGAAACTCGGCGTATTATGGTGACTCGGTTAAATACAACACCTATTTTGAAAACCAGCTGACGGAGTTACTCAGCAATTATGGTAAGGTAGATGAGGTTTGGTTTGACGGCGCGAACGGGGAAGGCCCGAATGGGAAAAAACAGGTTTATGATTTCAATAGCTGGTATAAACTGATCCGCAGGTTACAACCGCAGGCGGTAATTGCCATACAAGGCCCTGATGTGCGCTGGGTTGGTACCGAAACTGGTAAAGGCAGGTTAACCGAATGGAGTGTGTTGCCGGTTGATGAGCAACAACAAAAGAAAATAGCCGACGCGTCGCAAAAGGATGTAATGGTAAAGCCTGTGGTCTACAAAGCGGGCGAAGACCTCGGCAGTCGCGACAGGCTGAAAGGGGCGAAAGGATTGGTTTGGTACCCTGCCGAAACCGATGTATCCATCAGACCAGGATGGTTTTATCACCCGGCAGAAGACGTAAAGGTTAAAACCGGTAAGGAACTTCTGAATATCTATTTTTCCTCGGTTGGCCGCAATAGTTTATTGTTGCTAAACATTCCTCCCGATACAAGGGGCCTTATTAGCGATAGCGATGTACAAGCCCTGAAAGATTGGACTGAACTACGCGAATCACTTTTTAAAAATAACCTGTTGAAAGGCTTTACGGTTCATTGCCCAAACGGGATCAATAATAATGCGCTTGTAAGAAGTCAACGTTCGTCATTTTGGACAACCAAGGGGAAGGATTCTACCGCTGTAATTGAATTTGATTCGGCTGTTCCGGTATCTTTTAATGTGCTGCAATTGCAGGAAGATATTACCGGGGGCCAGCGGATAGAGAAGTTCTCGCTGCAATACCTTCAGAATGATAAATGGACAGAGATTACATCCGGCACCACCGTAGGTTACAAACGCTTGTTGAACTTCAAGCCGGTTACTGCCGGTAAAGTAAGGCTGGTAATTGAATCATCCCGCTTTAACCCAACGCTTGTATCTGTAGGTTTATTTAAAAGCGATTTTATGCCCTGACATCGGGGATTCGAATAACATTAAATGAGAAAGCTTTCATTGTCTTAAATCCATAACCAAAAAAAATATCAGGCCTGAACCGCAAAATTAACCGGCCCTCACCAGGCCGGTTTACCTCCTTGTGCTTTATGAATAAACTACTATCAAAATATTTATATCTTTTTTTACTGTTGCTGATCTGTACAAATTATTCATTTGCTCAGATCGGCGCCATCGATGGCCGGCAGGTGGTCAATTTCAACAGCGACTGGAAGTTTCACTTTGCTTATGATATCAGGAAACAACCTGAAAAGATCAACGTAACCCTGCCCCATACCTGGAATGCCGGTGATGTGTTAAAAGGCAAGGCCAATTATGCGAGGGAAGCCGGTATCTATGAAAAAAACTTTTTAGTAAAAGAAAGCTGGAAAAACAAAAGGCTGTTCCTGTATTTTGAAGGGGCAAACAGCGTGGCTTCGGTTTTAATAAACCGGCATTTTATTACGGAGCACAAGGGTGGCTATACGGCTTTTTGTATTGAGATAACTGATTGGGTTAAGGCTGGTGAGGCAAATAATATTGAAGTACAGGTAAGTAATGCTTACAGAACGGATGTGTTGCCGCTCTGCGGCGATTTTAACGTGTACGGAGGTATTCACCGGCCGGTGTCTTTGTTGGTAACATCTAAAGATTGTATTTCTCCATTGGATTATGCCTCGTCTGGGGTGTATCTGACACCGAAGATTTTATCTGATAAAACGGCCTCTGTGAATATCGTAACCAAATTATCGGTACATAACACAGCGGGTTTAAAGCTTAGGGCTGATATCATAGATGCCGGCAAAAATATCATTGCATCTGCCACAAGCAGCATTAGCAACAAGCAACAATGCAACCAAACTGTAAATTTAAAGCAGCCTCATTTATGGAACGGTAAGGCCGATGCTTATTTATATACCGTGAATGTAAGCCTGATGAACAATGATGCAGTAATTGACCAGGTTACCCAGCCTTTAGGGTTCAGAACTTACCGGGTTGACGCAGATAAGGGATTTATCTTAAACGGTAAATACCTCGATTTGCATGGCGTTGGTTTTCATGAAGATGTGGAGGGTAAAGCTTCAGCCGTTGACAGTGTAGATCTGAATAAAGATATGGAGCTGATTAAAGAGATAGGAGCTACGGCTATCCGCTTAACTCACTATCCACATGGTAAATATTTCTATGACCTCTGCGACAGGAATGGCATGGTGGTATGGTCTGAAATTCCCTTTGTTGGTCCGGGAGGGTACACTGGTGCAGGCTATTTAAAAAATCCGGCTTTGGAAAGCCAGGCGAGGCAGGTATTAACAGAAATGATCCGTCAAAATTATAACCATCCTGCTATTTGTTTCTGGGGATTATTTAATGAACTAAAGCTTGATCATGATGATCCTGTGCCATTTTTAAAGCAGTTGAATGAATTAGCTAAGCAGGAAGATCCTACCCGATTAACTACTGCCGCCACCTTTTTAGATGGCAGCCAGTTTAACCAGGTATCAGACATTATTGCCTGGAACAAATACTACGGATGGTACGACGGCGAGTTTAAGCAAATTGGCGTATGGGCAGATAAAACACATCATGACTATCCGCAGAAACCATTTGCCGTAAGCGAATACGGAGCAGGTGGCAGTCCGTTTAAACACGCCGAAAATGATAACAAGCCAGACGCCGATGGTAAATTTCACCCCGAAGAATGGCAAACCCGCTATCATGAGGTTAACTGGCAGGAGCTTTATAAGCGACCGTTCGTATGGGGCAAATTTGTGTGGGCACTGGCCGATTTTGGCTCGTCTATCCGTACCGAAGGTGATGCCGATGGTATCAATGATAAAGGGCTGGTAACATATAACAGGGCGGTTAAAAAGGATGCCTTCTACTTTTATAAAGCTAACTGGAATACCGAGCCTATGTTATATATTACCGACCGGAGGAATACGGTTAGGCATCAACAGACAACCGCTGTGAAGGTATACAGCACTAATCCAAATGTGAAACTCATGGTAAATGGTGTTGCCATAAAAGGTGGTAAGGCCAATGATTTTCACACCACAATATGGGATAACATTACCCTGCAAAAGGGGAAAAATAAAATTGAAGTAAGCAGTAATGTTGACGGGCGTTTGCTGGAAGATTCCTGCGAATGGACACTGGAGAATTAAGCCATTGTATATAAATAAATTGTATGAAGAAATTACTAATGCTGTTTTTATGTAGCAGCGCTGTATTAAAAGTTTTTGGCGGTACTTATTATATCGATGATAAAAAAGGTGATGATACGTTTGATGGGCACAGTGCGGGTAGGGCCTGGCGCTCATTAAACAGGGTAAACAAACAGGTTTTTGAAGCAGGCGACAGTATTTTGTTCAAAAAGGGTGGCGTGTGGGAAGGGCAGTTAACACCGATGGGATCGGGCACGGCAAAAGCCCCGGTTGTTTTCGGCGCTTTCGGAACGGGCGCCCTACCCGAGATTAAGGCAAACGGTCATTTTAAAGACGCCGTTTTGTTAAAGAACCTGCAAAACATCGTGGTGGAATATCTGGCATTATCAAATTTTGACAGCACTGTTCCTTTTCAAAAAACAGGGCCTACAGGGGTACGGGTATTAGCCGAAGATATAGGCACCTTACATAATATCAGGCTTGCCAATTTGTACATTCATGATATTAATGGTGATAATAAAAAAGGATCGGCCGAAGGCTATGGTATCTTTTGGGATTGCCAGGGCCCAAAGCCAAGCAATATTGAACACCTATTGATTGAGAATTGTAAAGTGGAACGGGTTGACCGCAACGGTATTCGTGGTAACGGTACGTTCTCCGTCAGGACAAAATGGTTCCCAAACAAATACCTGGTGATCCGCAATTGCCTGCTTGACGATATTGGTGGGGATGGCATTGTTGTAAAAGCTTTTGATACAGCCATGGTTGAACATAACAAGCTGTTTCACACCCGCACCAGGGCAAAGGATAACGCGGTGGCCATTTGGCCACACAGTAGCGATAATACGGTTATTCAATATAATGAAGTGGCCTATACGCAAAACGATAACTGGGCCAACGACGGGCAGTCTTTTGATATCGACGGCAACAGCAGGAATACCACCATCCAGTACAATTATAGTCATGACAACGAGGGCGGGTTTATGCTGGTGATATCCGATCTTATCAATAAAGATAACGTGATGACCACCGGCAATATCATCCGTTATAACTTGAGTGTAAACGATGGGTTGAACCGTAAAAGGTTGTTCAATTTTGCCGGGGTAACTGATAGCACGATAGTAAAAGGAAATATCTTTTATAACGATGGCCCGAAATACACAACCGAGGTTACGGATATTGAAAACGGCATCCCCGATCATGTGAGCTTTGATGATAATTATTTTTTATTTGCCGGTAAAAACTATGGTGTTTTTACAAAATCGCCAAAGCAGTACAGTAAGGTTTATTTTAACAATAATGTGTTTGCCGGTAATATTATTGGCTTAGATAATCTGACCAATTTGGAAAGCTCAGTCAAATTGAAATCTAAGCGCCCAAAAACATCTCCAAAAAGCAAAACTTTTCCGTGGATGTACCTGCCAGAAAAGCTTAAGGCATTGGTGCCGGGTTTCCCTGAAAGTTTATATCAGTCATATATTTCAAATGGGCCCCGATGATAAATGCATAGGTGTTGGGTAAGTAAAATAAATTTAATTAGTTTTATTTTCCGGGCGGCGAGATGAAACTAATTATAACCACATTCCTGTTTTGCATATTTATTTCACTATCTGCCTATGGTCAGCGCGTAGCATTTGAAAACCTGACGGTAGATAATGGCTTATCTCAAAACTCTGTTTTAGCTATAGTTCAGGATAGCCGCGGCTTTATGTGGTATGGTACGCAGCACGGGCTTAATAAATACAATACCAGGGGCTTTAAGATCTATAAAAATGATCCTGCCGACCGCTCAAGTATTTCGTCCGACTATATTACATCCCTCGTCGTCGATTCGCACAAGGAGCTTTGGGTGGGCACACGCAATGGCTTAAACAAGTATAACCCCGAAACCGACAGTTTTGAACGGGTTAAGCTAAACCGGCACGTAGCTGGCCCTGAAATTATAAGTGCGGTTTACGAGGATAAACACAAAAATATGTGGGTATGGTCGTCTGATGGGCTGTATCGTTTTTCAAAGCCGGCGGGTGAATTTAGCTCTATCTCAGTGCCTGATTCGGTTGCCGGTTTATATGGCACCAATGTGCATACCATATACCAGGACCATAGCGGTAATTATTGGATGGGTTCGTCTGCCGGGCTTAGTAAAATGGAAGGGTTTAAGGGCCGGTACACCTATAAAATGTATAAGCATAAGGACAATGCAGCCAATAGCCTGAGCGATAATTATGTAACCACCATTACCGAAGACGCGGCTAATAACTTATGGATAGGCACACTGCATGGCGGCGTAAACCTATACAACCGCAACACAGAAACCTTCAGCCGCTTTTTAGCTAATAGTGGCACTAAGGGCCCGGCCAATAATAATATCAGGATCCTTCAGCCCGAAAAATCGGGGAAGATCTGGGTAGGTACACAAAGCGGGCTCAACATTTTAGATCCTTTAACCAAACAATTCGTAACCTACAGGCATGATCCGGAGGATAAGAACAGTTTAAGTCAAAACTCTATCTACAGTGTTTTTATCGATAATTCAAACACGGTTTGGATTGGTACCTATTGGGGAGGTATCAACATGGTATCTAACCCTAATACAACGTTTTTAACTTATCAAACTGCACATTATCATTCGGCCATTAACAACAATGTGGTAAGCGCGGTTGCCGAGGATGACAGGCATAACCTGTGGATTGGCACAGAAGGGGGCGGTCTGAACTATTTTGACCGCAAGGCAGATGTTGTCACCACCTATCAAAACAAGATAAATGACCCTACATCGCTTGGATCGGACCTGGTGAAAGTGGTGTACATTGATAAGGATAAGAATGTATGGGTAGGCACCCATGGCGGCGGTTTAAATATGTTTAACCCGGCGAGCCATAGCTTTAAACGTTTTCTCTATAAGGAAAATGACCCGGTGACGCTTGGCTCAGAAGTGCTTAGCCTCCTGCACGATTCAAAAGGTAATCTTTGGGTCGGCACACAAAACGGACTGCTTATTTTTCGTCAAAGTAATGCGTTGTTGCAACGTGTTGATTTACCTGTGATCAGCAAAATCGGCAAAAAATCGGTATTGGCCTTTTTAGAGGATAAGGATCTGAACATCTGGATTGCCACTGCAAGCGGCTTATATAAAACCGATTATGGCCACAATAAAATAACGGTTTACAAAAAGGAGCAGGGCCTTAAGTCGACCGATATTAACTGTATTTACCAGGATACCAAAAGAAGAATTTGGGTGGGATCTTATTATGGCGGGCTCGCCCTGTATGATGCCGCTCACGAAAAATTTACAGCTTATACAGAAAGGGACGGGTTAACCAATAACAATGTACTCAGCATTTTGGAGGATGAAAAAAACAACCTGTGGATGGGCACAGGTAACGGTTTATCCAAATTTTCCATCGCCTCGCAAACCTTTAAAAACTACAGTAAAAACGATGGCCTGGGTGGCAATACCTTTAATATCAATTCAGGTTGTAAAACAAGTGATGGCGAAATGCTTTTTGGCGGGCTTAACGGCTTAAGCAGCTTCTTTCCTTCAAAAATTGAGGATAACACGATACCTCCGCCGGTAATTATTACCTCATTAAAGCTATTTAACAAAACGGTAGGAATCAACCAGCCGGATAACCTGCTTTCAAAGGATATCAGCCTTACGCAAAATGTGGTTTTTTCACATGCCCAAAATGTGTTCACCATTGATTTTGCAGCGCTCAATTATATCAAGTCTGATAAAAACAGGTATGCCTACAAACTGGAACCTTTTGATAAAGATTGGGTGCATACAGATATCCCATCCGCGCCATATACCAACCTCTCGCCGGGCAGCTATACCTTTTTTGCAAAGGGCTCAAATAATGACGGAGTTTGGGGCAAGGCAGTTGTGTTACATATTAAAGTATTGCCTCCTTTTTGGGAAACCATCTGGGCTTATGGTTTGTACCTGTTGTTTATCGGCAGCATCGTATTTTTATTGGTACGTTTCATCATATTAAGGGCACTGTTACGGCGGGATAAAGAGCTCACCCATCTAAAGCTTAATTTTTTCACCAATATTTCGCACGAAATCCGCACGCATCTGTCCCTGATATTCGGCCCGGTAGAAAAGATGATTCTTGAAGAAAAGGGCGGCGCGCAAACCCGGCAGCTGCATATCATTAAAAAAAACTCCGACAGCCTGCTGCAATTGGTTAATGAACTGATGGATTTCAGAAAGGCAGAAACCGGGAACCTGAAGTTGCATATCGCGGAGCATAATATTGTAGCTACCATATCAGAAATTTATAACTCTTTTTATGATCATGCGGTATCAGCCAATATCACAATTGACCTGATTGCTTCCGCCGATGTTATTCCGCTTTATTTTGATAAAATACAGTTGGAAAAAGTGTTTTTTAACCTGCTGCATAATGCCTTCAAGTTTACCGGCAGCGGCGGTTATATTAATATTCTGGTAGAGGAGGGGAAAGACAATGTAACCATTACTGTGGCCGATAACGGTAAAGGAATTGCCCCCGAAAACCTGAAGAATTTATTCGAAAATTATTTCCAGGAAAACGACCAGGGAAAACAAAATACAGGTTATGGTATCGGGCTTGCATTGTCAAAAAGCATTATAGAACTGCATAAAGGTTCTATTTCTGTAGAAAGTAAAATAGCTGCCTCTGGTAACAGAACCTCGTTTGTCGTTAGCCTGCGTAAGGGTGCTGGTCATTTTAAACCGACCGATTTGCAGAGAACGTCCGTCAATGATTTTCTGAAGGTACAACGGCCTGCGTTGAATGATGGTTCAGTTGCGCCCGCGGCTGAATTGGTTGATGTATTTAAATCTTCAAAAGACAAGAAGCAGACTATCCTACTTGTTGAGGATAACCCTGAGGTAAGTTCATTTATTATTGAATTTTTGCGGCAGCACTATGAGGTGATCAGCTGCGAAAATGGTGTGAAAGGCTGGGAGGCTGCCAGGGAGCAGATCCCGGATCTTGTTATAAGCGATGTGATGATGCCCGAAATGGATGGTTTTACCTTATGTCATCACATTAAGGAAGATGAACGGACTAATCATATCCCGGTTATCCTGTTAACCGCCAAGGCATCGGGCGTAAATCATATAGAAGGCCTTAAAATGGGCGCCGACGTTTATCTGACCAAACCTTTCAGTATTGAAGTGCTGCTGCTGCAGGTTAACAACCTGCTAAATGCAAGCGAAAGGATCCGAAATACATTCAAAGAGCAGATTACCGCCAGTTCTGATCCTGTTTGGGATGCCAGTTCTGAAAAAAATATCCAGGCAACAAAAGCTTTGGTTGATACCATAGATAATGAGTTTATAAATAAGCTGGTCCGGATCATTGAGCACGAGCTTGATAATTTAGCCTTCGGGGTTCCTGAACTGGCCAGCGAGATAGGTATGAGCCAGCCCGTATTATATAAAAAGCTGGATGCGCTCACCGGTCTGTCTGTCAATGATTTCATTAAATCTGTTAAAATGAACCATGCGGGGATCTTGCTCAATACCAAACGCTATACCGTTAACGAAGTGGCCTATATGGTTGGTTTCAGCGACAGGAAATATTTTAGCAAAGAGTTTAAAAAGCAGTACGGGAAAAACCCTACTGAGTTTATGAATAGTTAGTTAAATGTGTAAGGCAAATGGAAAAGCGGACTTATGCCCATTTTTAGCCGCTTTTCCTGGGTGATGGGTTTAAACACTTTCGGGCCCATCTTTTGCTTTTTCTGTTACAATTTTGGATTCCGTCGAGATCCCGTTTTGTGCGTCTTTAAATTCTTTAATCCCTGTGCCAAGGCCTTTCATTAACTCCGGTACTTTCTTCCCGCCAAATAATAACAACATGGCGAATACGATAAGCAGGATATGTTCTGGCTGTAATAAGTTCATGATTCTTATAGTTAGATAGCTTAATAAATACCATTCTGGTGGTTGATGAGCGATGCCGCTTGTTCCAGTGTCATGCCAAAATGGTCGGCAATTAATTGCGGTGGGTTTGAGTTTAACCAATCGTTCAGAGAAATTTCCTGGTAAACGGGGCTGTTGAATAATATGATCAGTTTCAGGGTTTCGGTTCCGGTATTTTCAATGAAGTGGCCGTACCCTTGTTTAATAAAGCCAACCATTCCTTTATGATAAGGCATGGTTTTTACCCGGCCATGCGAGCCAAAAATGCTTAACTCCCCTTTTCCTTCCATTACATATTGCCATTCATCGGCATTGGGGTGCCAGTGCAGTTCGCGTATGGCTCCGGGTTCAATATTCATGCGCATAGATGTAATGGTATTTTGAATCGGGAACTCCAGCGATGAAACCAATTTTACCGAACCTCCTTTAAATTCCTGAAAAATGCCTTCTTTTTCCATACTGAATTTATGCATGGAGTTGCTGAACGGAATAGCAGGGTTAATATTTTTTGGCCGTGGTTTCACCGCGATTTTTCCTAAGCCAATATAAAGCTCCTTTTTAGGCAGGCCTGCAAAAAAGCTGGTTGGCAGCCCGGTGTTTTTAGCCATGATAGCCGGCGAAACATGGCTCACCCAATCGGTTACGCTAAAAGTGCCGAATTCCGAAAAATGACCATTATCGAAACCTAACAGGAAATGGCAAGGCTTATCGCCCAAACACTGCAGCATGTGCCCGTGGCCTTTGGGGAAAAACCAAATATCCCCTTTTTCAAAATCATCGGTTGAGGTGGTGCCGTCGGGGGTAATTACTGTTGTTCTTACCGCTCCGTCCAATATATAAGCCCACTCGGCAGCAATGGAGTGCCAGTGCATTTCGCGGAAAGCTCCCGGCTTAAGGTACATGGAAACACCGGCGATGCTTTGCGAAACCGGAAACTCTTCTACAGTTGCTTCTTTGGCCGAACCACCTGCTCCCTGGTAACCGGTGCTGCCATTTTCTATATCATAAACAAAATCTTCCAGTTCGGTTTCGGCTTTGGGTTGTCCTTTTGTCCCCGGTTTGCTTAGCGCGGCTTTAGCCTTTTCAGGCATCAGTGTACCAATTCCTGTTGCAAGTACGGCAGCGCCCATAGCTGTTAATGATGCTGTCGAAAGAAATTCACGTCTTGTAGTTTCCATAAATTGAATGTCTTTTGTTTTTCGAAGACGTTGTAAAATTCAGCCGCCGGGGATTGCATTCTTGACAACATTCGATGAACAGGCAATACCTGTCGTTAAATTCCGGGGTAACGTAAAAATTGGCTGACTGTGTTCGGTGAACAGGCAAAACGTGTCGCTAAGCACGTTTTATGTGATGAAAATAATCCTGGTGATTTTCTGAGGCTGATTTAAAGGCCGTATTTCCCTCTGATATCTTTTGAATAATGAGTTCCGATCAGCTATCGATAAGTATCGGCTCCCGGTCATTATTTAACGATTGTATTTGCCGATTCAACGAATACCCCTTCCCATGCTTTGGAGGCCCCTATACTTTAGCTTAAGTGAAAAAATATTACGTACAGCATTTTATATATCACCGGCGAAAAGGAGCCGGTGATATTAAGTGAAAAACAAATTGTTATGAAAAAGAAACGTTCAATAGCGTACCGCAGGGTTGTTTTTGTGATCAGTGCGCTGGCAGTTGGTTTTGTTTTACTGCAGTTTGCATCGCCGGCTATTGTTAATCCTCCGGCGACAAAGGAAATATCTGCCCCGGAAGAGGTTACCCGGATTTTAAAACAGGCCTGCTATGATTGCCATTCTAACGCTGCTAATCCGGCATGGTACGGCCGGATCGCACCGGCCTCTTTTTTGGTTGCACATGACATCAGGGAAGGCCGGTCACGATTTAATTTTTCTGAGTGGGACAAGAACCCGCCTGTTGTACAGGAACTACTGTTATGGGAAATGGTTAATGCCATAGAGCAGGGAAAAATGCCGCTTAGCCGTTATAGCTTGCTGCATAGCGGTTCGCGGGTATCAGCGTCAGATCTTGCAATACTTAAAAAGTATGTTAATACACTACCCGGAAGACATAAAGTTGATACAGCCCCGATTGTGAAGCCGGACACTATTACCTCAAAACTGGCTGATGCAAAGCCGTCGCAAGTTCCTGTTTCCCTAAATGGCGTCCCTTATTATCCTGATTATAAAAATTGGAAGATCATCAGCGTAACAGATAAATATGATGGCGGAAGTATGCGTGTAGTATACGCTAATGCTATGATGTACAACGCCATTAAATCAAAAAAAATGCCTTTCCCGGATGGGGCTATAATGGTTAAAGCGGTTTGGGGCAAGGAGCAGGAAAGCAGCGATGGCATTGTAAGGCCGGGCAATTTTCAAAATGTGCAGGTTATGGTAAAGGATAGCAGGAAATATGCCGCGACCGAAGGTTGGGGATTTGCCAAATTCGATGGATTGGGACTGAAACCCTATGGAAAGACCGCGATTTTTGACAGGACTTGCATCAATTGCCATAGATTACTGGCTCCTGAAAGCGATTTCGTCTTTAATGTTCCCACCAAATAAATCACTAATCTGTAAACTAAAATATAAGATCATGTTGAAAGTAATTTCATGCACATTATCTGTAGCGCTGCTATGCGGGGCCTGTCGGCAAAAAAAGAATGCTGTGCTGGCCCCCGAATATCTATACGAGGTTAAAAACCAGAAACCTATCTGTTCATTGATCGACAATAAAAAAGGTAATATTTTAATGCTTTATGGGAATGATGTTGCCCTGCGCGCAGCCAATTACCCGGTGACGAAGCAGTTGCCCGGCGCATATTATACCCTGGTAACATGGAAACAAAAGCAAATGCCAGGCTGGTATGGCACCAATATGAATGGTCAAATTTATACTGTTGAAACCCTTAAAATTTCGCAGGTTGCAGCAGGGCCACTTAAATCCGATTATCAGTTTGTGCCTGGCGGCGCATATGCTTCAACTGTTGCACGGCCTGACCGCAACGAGCGGATTCGTTTTATAATAGATCAGCGGGCTGCCGTATTACCCTAAAGCGGAGGGTATTTTACTGCAGGGATCGAAAAGCTTTCTCTAAATAAAAAGGCTAATGCACATCGCATTAGCCTTTTTATTTAAACCATCATGAAGCAACGGTTCATGATGGGGAATTTGGTATTTATTTTTTTACGTTGATCGGTGCACCCTCTTTTAGTTCATCGGTTGCATTGGTAACCAATATATCGCCTGTATGCAGCTTGCCATAAACTTCGAGGCTGTCGGCCGTTTCTCTTCCCTTTTGCACGTCAACCCATTGCGCTTTGTTGTTTACAACCTTTATCACAAATACCCGCTGTGAGTTTTGTGGCACTGCGCTTTGAGGCACAATAAAGGTTTTTTGTGTATTGTTGAGTTGAAGGCTTACCTGGGCAAACATACCCGGTAATAACTGCCTGTCATTGTTAATAATATCCATCTGCATCTGCTCTGTCCTGAGGGTTTGATCCATACTTCCCGATTTCCGGTTCACTACAGCTGCAAATTGCTTCCCTGGTAATGTCTTTACCGAAAAATGAACGGTATCCTTATCGGTGAAGTAAGCTGTTGCCGCTTCCGGTACATCTACAACCAGCCGTAATTTGGTTTGTTGCTGAAGGGTGAGCATCGGTTTATTGGAGCTCTTGTCTGATGGGGTAACGTAAGCTCCCGCATACACATTACGTGAGCTGATCACGCCGTCAAACGGGGCCCTTACTTCAAGATAGTCCTTTAAATCGCCCGATAGTTGGTAGGCAGATCTGGCAGCGAGTAGGGAAGCACTGTCGGCGCTCATTTTGGCATGCGCCAGTTCAAGGTCATTGGGCGATATGGTACCCGGGGTCCGGCTCGTTCTGTAAAGCCGGTCATAAGTAGCTTTACTACCGCGATAAATTGCTTCTTTGGTATGAAGATCTTCTTGTGATTGCTTTAACGCGGCAATCATTTCCGGTGCTTCAAGTGTAATGAGCAACTGGCCCTTATGCACCTGACTGCCGATATCTACGGTCATCGTTTTGATGAACCCGTTTACTTTGGCGTAAAGGTCGACAGCTTGATAAGGTTGAAGCAGACCTGGAATGCTCATGCTGGTATGTAGATCACCTTCCCGAAGCCTGATAACCGGGGTTGTTTGTATGGTTTGAACAGGTTGCTTATTTTGATTACTTCCGCATGAGGCAAACAGGCTACCGGCCAGCATGCAAAGGATATATTGATATGATTTCATGGTTTCTTTTTTTTATGAGTTTTTAGGATCGAAGTATACACTTAGCTGGTCGTCAGGATCGAGCGAAACACTATTGGTGGTAGACTTTTGTTGCACCAGGTAAAAGATTACCGGCAAAATGAACAGGGAAACAAAAGTTGATGCAATTAACCCACCTATAACAGCCCTGCCCAAAGGCGCTGTTTGTCCGCCGGCTTCACCCAGTCCGGTTGCCATTGGGATCATCCCTGCAATCATCGCGATAGTGGTCATCAGGATTGGCCTGAGCCTTAATTCCATCGCCTCAATAGCTGATTCCATGGCGTCTTTGCCGCTTTTCCTGATTTCTTCCGCATTAGAAATTAGCAGGATAGCATTGGAAACAGAAACCCCGACAGACATGATAATACCCATGTATGATTGAAGGTTGAGGCTTGACCCGGTTGCCAACAAGATGAGCAGGGAGCCAACCAATACGCCCGGTATCGCTGTAATGACGGTAAAACCTAAGCGGAACGACTGGTAATTTGCAGACAACATCAGCAGTAAAACAATAATGGTGATCAACAAACCGGATTGCAGGCTGGCGAGCGTCTGGTCAAGCAGGATGGTTAATCCCCTTACCTCTACCGAAATTCCGCGAGGTGGTGTGTTGCTGTTTTTCAGGATCTTATTTACAGCTGCCGAGGCGGAGCCGAGGTCTTTATTATAAATATTAGCTATTATTGATAAGTAGCGTGTAGCCCCCTTACGGTCATATTCGCCCACTATCGGCTGCATGTTAAAGGTGCAAACATCGCCAAGTACAGGCCTTGCGCTGTTCTTGAATATCGGAACCTCGGCAAGGTCGTCAAGGCTGCCCATATCGGGTTGCGGTATCTCCACCTGTACGTTATAGGAATTGGCATTGGTTTGATCAAGCCATAAAATCTTATCGGTAAAGCGGCTGGATGATGTGGCTTGGGTAATACAATTACTAACCTGCGTCATGGTAAGGCCCATCTGTGTTACTTTGTCACGGTCAATATTGATATGGATCGCGGGGCTTTTCAATTGCTCTTTCAGCTGCACATCCCTTAAAAATGGAACCTGTTTCAACTGCGCTATCAGGATATCTGCATACTGCTGTCCCTGGGTTATATCTTTACCAATTACAGCTATCTCGACAGGTGTAGATGAACCCTGGCTCATGATCTTGCTGGTTAAATCAATCGGCTCAAATGATAGTGTCACGTCCGGCATGGCTTTATGAAGCGCTTTCCGTAGGTTTTCCTTAACATCCTGGATATTTTCCTTGTAATTGTCGCTCAGGTTAACCTGCATAACAATCTCGTTGGAAGAACTCATGAACAAAATGACCGGCAAGGTTGGGAACGAAGAAGGGTGCTGCCCTGCAAAAGCAGATATGATATCAACATTGTTTTTACCTACAGTTTGATATAATACTTGCTGGGCTTCAAGCATAGTTTTTTCGGTTTGCTCAAGCCTGGTTCCTTGCGGCGCCCTGATCCGGACCTGGAATTGCCCGCTGTTTAGTTTAGGCAGGATATCCTTACCTATTATGGATACGCTGAAACCAACTATGATGAAAGATATGGCCACATAAAGCGCAACACTCGCGCGGCTGCGGCTCATCATCCATTTTACGATTTGCACGCAGGCTGCCTTAAAGCGGTCGAACCGGTTGGGTTGATCTGCTGCTTTGGGCTTTTCTTCGTGATGTTCCGGAACTTTAAGCACCCAGTTGGCCAATACAGGCACAAGCGTTTGTGATAAAAGAAATGCTGCTATCATGGAAAACCCTACAGCTAAGGACAGGGGAAGAAACATGCCCTGTGGTACACCCGTCATGAAAAAGGCAGGCACAAAAACCGCCAGGATGCTAAGCAGGATCAGGAGCTTTGGCAGTGCAATCTCTTCGCAGGCATCGGCTACGGCACGGGCTTTTTTCTTGCCCATTTCCATATGCCTGTGAATATTTTCAATCGTTACGGTCGATTCATCTACCAGGATACCAATAGCCAGCGCAAGGCCGCTCAGCGTCATGATGTTCAGCGTTTGCCCAAACAGCTTCAACACCAGTGTGCCTATAATTACAGAAAGCGGGATATTCACCACTACGATAAAGGCGCTTCTTTTATCACGCAAAAACAGCAATACCATTAATCCCGCCAGGATGGCCCCTGTAACACCTTCGCTGATAAGGCTTTTTACCGCGTTGATCACGTAAACGGACTCATCAAACTCAAACTTTAAAGAAACATCCGGCGGCAAAAGGCTTTGCATATTTGGAATTGCCTTTTTCAAATCCTGCACTACCGACCAGGTGGAGGCGCTGGAAGCCTTGATTACGGGGATGTAAATCGCTCTTTTACCATTAATGTAGGCAAAGCCGGTAGTAATATCGGCCCCATCTACCACCCTTGCCACATCTTTAAGATAGATGGTTGCTCCATTTTGATAAAGCAGCGGGATTTTTTCAAAGTCTTTGACCTTGTTCAATACGGTATTGGAAGGTGTTAGGTAAGAGGTACGCCCAATGCTGACGGTTCCTGCCGGCGAGATATGGTTGTTATCCTTTATAGCCGCGGTGATCTGGTCGGCAGTTACACCATGACTGCGCATCAGGTCTGGGTCAACATTAATAACAACGGTTCTGGCATTACCGCCAATAGGTGGTGGCGAGGTTAGACCTGCAATTTTAGAAAAGTTGGGCCTGACATATAAACTGGCCAAATCCTGCAGCTCGTTGTTACTGCGTTTCGAGCTGCTTATAGTCAACTGCCCCACAGGTAATGTAGAGGCATCAAAGCGAATAATGATGGGCGGCGGGGTGCCTGGAGGCATTTCGGCGAAAGCCCTGTTGGTAAGCGAGGTAACTTCTGCCGCCGCCTGCGCCATGTTTGTACCATCATAAAAACTCAGCTTGAGTAAGCTCAAGCCTTCTATGTTATTGGTTTCTATTGATTTGATACCACTTACATATAGGTATAAGTTTTGATAATTGGTAGAAACAAAGCCCTCCATTTGCTGGGGCGACATGCCCCCGTAAGGTTGCGAAACGTAGATGGTAGGCAGGTTAATGTTTGGAAAAATATCAATATTGATTTTTGTGGCGGCAATTATCCCCGCCAGCACTACGCCAATTACAACGACAATCACTGTTATTGGCTTCCTTAATGAAGATTGAATGAGATTCATGATCGTTGTGTTTAATATTGGTTAGTGAATAGGTCTAAATTCCCTGAAGAACCGGCCATGTACAAAAGGGCTTGCCATACCGCGTTACCGGCGATGTCTTTGTTTGTTTCTGCCCGGTTCAAGTCGTACAGCGTTTGTGTTACATCAACTATAGTAGCAAGGCCGTTGCTGTATAGGGTCTTTTTTTGTTCATAAGCGTCACTGGCCGCTTTTAGTAAAATGGGGGCTTCCCGGTATTTTTGCAGGGCGTTGGCCAATTGCTTGTTCCCTTCTTCCAGCTGATTGGTAAGGTTGGTTTCCTGGTAGTGATATTCGTTGGTCAGTCCATCGGCATAATAGCGCTGGCTCTTGAGCCTGGAGCTAACCCTACCCATGTTTGACAGGTTCCAGGAAACACCTACTCCAATGAGATAATTTCCCCGTAAGGGCGCAATACCATTAAAGTAGCCTTGATTATAACTGCCGGGATCAGCCGGATTATAGCTTGTCCCGAAACCTGAGCCCCTGTCTTGCAACGTGCCAAAAAATGAAACTTTAGGCAGGCTGGTTTTGGAAAGGTAGGCAGCATCAAGCTCACTGCTTTTTACCCGCTCTGCCAGGAACCTCAATTGAGGGTGATTGGAGATATCATAAACAGGGCGCTGCGGGAGCTGCGCGGGTAGTTGATTGATATATAAGCTATCTAACAGGAAATCCTGTTTGGTCATGCCTAATTGCATGGCCAGGTTGGCAGCCTGTTTTTGTTCAAAAGCAATCGCGTCTGTCAATGCATTCTTAGCTTGTGACAACTGGGCATTAGCGATTGAACTGTCCACCCCTGCATTTAAGCCATTAACTGTACGGGTGAGGATCACGTCCCTCAGCGCAGAAACCCTGGAAAGATTTACTTTCTCAGAATAATGCAGGCGTTGTGCATCAAGTAAATTCAGATAGGCGGATGCCGCCCTTACCTGCTGTTGAAACTTTTCCTGTTCAAGGTCGGCTTCATCGCGGTCATAAATTCCTTTGGCATCGGCTACGTGAGCTTTTTGCAGGCCAAATGAAAAAATATTCCAGTTGATTTCTGATGAATAGAGCGCGGCAAAGGCGGCGTTCCAATTTTGAGAAGCGGAAACAGGACCCGATGTAGTCGAGATTAATCCGTTAATGCCCGAAGGGGGCCCGTTGAGGCCATTAATTGTGCCGTAGCCCTGTTGCGCGGAAAGGATGAAATCCGGTGATCCATCGCGCCTGGCCGCCGTGATATTTTCTTTGGAAGCACTGGCATAATTAGCCTTTGCTTTTAATAATTCCTGCCGTGAGAGTGTAAGTTGCAGGGCCTCTTTCATACTCAGCACATGACCATTGTTTTCCTGGGCAATGGCAGGCAGCGTTCTCAATCCCAGGTATAAACTTAACGTGAGACTGAAAACCAAAAACTTTATGTTCGTTTTCATGTGAAAAAATTAAAATATGCGTGTTACAGGCCCGAAAAGGCCCATTAATAGCTGTTAGATAAGCCGGCAAAACCAGCCTATCAGCGACAATCAGCATTAAGCTAACTGTCCGAATATTTTAATTGAAAGATGGAGGCCCTCTGAGGTATAATAGAGGAATGGGATCAACAGGAATAAAAACTTCCCGGAAGAGGGGAAGCGCAATAAAGATGATTACAACGAGAATCCCAAACGTAATAAGGCTTATCTCGGCGGGAAGCGCGGAATGCCTGAATTGTTGGGTATACGACTGTAGTTTACAATGAATGATACCGGCCCTTACATGGACATCTTTTGAATGGCCGGCTTCGGTTGAAACGTTCTTGTTGAAAAAAATGGCATAACGAACAAGTACCCGTCCCTGTAGCCCTATGAAGATCAGGAGGACGAGCAATAGTCTCAGAATGTTATGCAGTAGCTTTTTCATTGCAGGTTGTAAAGCTTAATTATAACCGGGTTATTTAACTATCTCCATTCCGTGCCGGTAATGCCGGGGTGTTTCCTTGTCCCGCTTACTTCTTAATATCGTTGTGAAAATCAATAAGCCCATGTTCATATTTTTATTGGTATAAAAATAGAATGCCTGGTATGAGATTTGAGTTGGTATTCGTTAAACAGGCAAAAACAGTCGTTGAAAGCGGTTGGGGAACTAACGAGAATTATCGATGCACAGGGAAGTGCATGCCTACTGGTCATTGGTTGGATTCTCCTGATATTGATATTTGTAGCCTGATGCCTTATCTTAACCAAGCCTTTGTTTGATTAAGAAAAAATCAACCTGTACCTATTTAAGCTTTATTTTTACCTTAACAATTTGTGTTAATAAGATCAGCTTTTGCTCAAACTGAAATGGCATTTCAAAACCGGACGCATTAATGTTCGGTTTTGTTACAAGTGTATAGTTTGACTAAAATGTAATATTTTATTTATCAGACTGTTAGTGGATTGGAATATCGATTGATATATTTAATTACTTGAATTCTTACACCTTTCATATCAACCTGTATGACCTGGCCGCCCTCGGAACAATATTCGTAGGGCTTACCTTCGCTTTGCTTCTATGGTTCACAAAAAGCGTCAATCGCTCTGCAAACCGCTTTCTTGCCCTGGCTCTGGCCACAATGGTTTTGTGGATGATACGGGTTTTAGGTATGGATATGCGGCTGGAAACCTATCTGCCCGGATGGGATAGGTTACCCATGCAATTTTTACTGGCTATGGGGCCGATGATCTATTTCTATGTGCTGAAAATAACGCGCCCTGAATTCAAATTTACCCGGAGGCACCTGCTGCATTTCAGTCCGCTGTTGTTGGAGCAAGCCGTGCTGGTATTGGAGATTAAAGAAAGCATCCGGACGGGGGCTGCTACCTACATAACCAATATTTTTCAGGTGTTGAATCCGGTACTACAGTTGCTCATCTTTATTTCAATCATGACTTATCTGTATAAGTCACATCAGCTTATCCAGCATTTTTACCGGCGGCTGCAACCTGTTTTGATGGACCGGTCGCTTCTTGAATTTCGATGGCTGCGCCGCTTATTGGCGGCTACGGCCTTATTGTGGACCTTGTGGATCGCCTATGCCGCCGTAGACAATTTCGGCTACCGGAATCAATTGGGTACACACGTTTATTATACTTTCTACATCTTCCTGGCGGTAATCATTATATGGACTTCGATGGCTGCTTTCCTGAGGCCACAGGCTGCACTAATTGTTCAGCAATCTACGCCTCTCAGATCGTCGCCAACGGGAGAATCAAAGAGTAAAGGGATTTGGTTGAAGAGGGCAATGGAAGCCAACTTATATTATCAGGATCCCGAATTAACGCTAAGTTCATTAGCCGGAAAACTCGATCTGCATACACATGAACTATCGCGTATCCTTAATACGGTACTTAAAAAAAGCTTTAATGATTTTGTTAACGAATACCGTGTGAGGGATGTGGCCGCAAAAATGCAGGATCCCGCTTACGATCATATCACTTTTCTGGGCATAGCCTATGAAGCTGGATTTAATTCGCAAAGTACCTTTACCCGTGTTTTTAAACAAATGACCGGGCAAAGCCCGATGGAGTATAAAAATAACCTGAAAAAGGATTGCTCAACTTATAAATTGGGCATTCACCCTCAATTTGCGCCCGTAATTTCGAATCGTGATGCCATTCCTAAGTGGTCTCCTTCGAAATCAAATCGCGGCACTATGTTTAAAAATTACTTAAAAATCGCCTTCCGGAATTTCTGGAAACACAAAGTATTTACACTGATCAATATTGTAGGGCTTTCAATTGGTATCAGCGCCTCGCTGGTAATTTATTTGATAGTACACTACGATTTTTCATTTGATAAGTTTCATAAGGATAGTGACCGGATATATCGCGTGGTATCCAATTTTAAATTTCAGGGCAACGAGAGCCATAGCTATGGGGTTACCACCCCGATGGCCGCGGGGATAAAGGCTAACGTTACCGGGGTCGAAATAGTGGCGCCCTTGTATACATTGAACCCTGATGTAATGGTTACCGATAAAAACAACGCCCCCGTAAAGCTTAAAGGACAAGATCATATTACCCTGGCCGATCAGAACTATTTTAAGATAATCAATTACACGTGGCTTGCCGGCTCGCCTACAACGGCGTTAAACGAACCTTACCATGTTGTACTTACTTCCGAGCGGGCCAAGGTTTACTTTCCCTCGCTCAGCTACGAGCAGATGATTGGTAAAACGGTAACTTATGATACATTAAAAACAACGGTATCGGGCATTGTTGAAACCATAAAAGAGAATACCGATTTTTCTGCCCACGACTTTATTTCGTTCAGCTCGGGCAACCTCAAAAACAGACTGGGCATGGATATGCAGCTGGATAGTTGGGGGAGTACAAACTCTGCATCAGAGGTGTTTATTAAATTGAATCCGAAAGCTTCGGCTGCAAACGTGCAAAAGCAGGTTAACGCCCTGTATAAAAAGAGCAACCCGCAAAGTGCCGAAGACCTCAAAAACGCGAGCGAGCAGACCTACACCGTTCAGCCGTTGAGCGATATCCATTTTAATCAGCTATATGGTACTTTTGATTTTAGCGGGCCTGCAAGTAAAAGTAAATCGTATATGTTGCTGGCCATTGCAGGTTTCCTGCTGCTGTTAGGCTGTATTAACTTTATCAATTTAACTACGGCACAGGCTACCCAACGGGCAAAAGAAATAGGCATCCGTAAAACTATGGGGAGCAGCCGTACGCAACTGATCATGCAGTTTTTGAGCGAAACATTTTTGATAACACTTTTCGCGGTGATTATTTCAATCGGCTTAACGCCCTTGATCTTAAAACTGTTCTCGGGTTTTGTAGCCTCCGGTGTAAAAGCCAATTTTCTGCACCAGCCCGATATATTTATATTCCTGTTTGTGTTAACAGTTATCGTTAGCATATTATCAGGCTTTTATCCCGCGCTAATGCTGTCGGGTTATAAACCTGTTTCGGTGCTCAAAAACCAGTTGCAAAGCGGCACCCACAAAACCCGGAATGCATGGCTGCGCAAATCCCTCACCGTATCGCAGTTTATTATTGCCCAGTTTTTTATTATGGCTACCATGTTGGTAAGCAAACAGATTTATTATGCCCTGCATAAGGACCTCGGTTTTAAAAAAGACGCGATTGTTTATGCCCAAACCCCGTACAAGGTTGGTAAAGCGTCTACAAACAAGGTGATGTTAAACAAACTCGGCGCCCTGCCCGGTGTTGAAATGGTAAGCCTTGGGTATTTCCCTCCTTCATCAGGGGCAACAAATGCTACAAATGCACTTTATAAGGATGGGAAAAAGGAAATCATCACTTCGGTTGAAATAAAATATGCCGATGAAAATTATATTAAACTTTATCATATCAAAATATTAGCCGGCCGGAATATTACTGCTGCGGATAGTACAACAGCTGTGGTAATTAATGAAAAGTACGCCCGTACCATTGGATTTGCAAACCCGGGCGACGCGATTGGCAAAACGCTGGAGAAACTGAACAATTCAAAATCCCGGCGGATTGTTGGTGTTGCCGGTAATTTCTATACCCATTCACTCCAGTCGCCGATAGGTCCCCTGGTTATTCTCGCGCCCGGCGGTAACAACTTCTTTCATAATAGCGTTATCCATATTGCCCTGAAACCTGAAACTCCTGGCAGCCTTTCCTGGTCAAAAACAATGACCGCAATGAACAAGATCTGGAAAGAATTTTACCCCGACGACGATACCAATTATAAGTTTTACGATAAATCGATAGAACAATTCTACGATCAGGAGAAACAAACGTCTACCTTATTGAGCTGGGCTACTGGTCTTTCCATATTCATCAGCTGCCTCGGCCTGCTTGGCCTGGCTATTTATACAACCGGTCAGCGTACCAAGGAGATTGGCATACGTAAGGTGCTTGGCGCGTCGGTTACGGAAATTGTACGCTTACTCTCTACCGAATTGATATTGCTTATCCTCCTGGCATTTGTAATTGTGACACCGCTGGCCTGGTGGGCTATGAACAAATGGATGGAAAGCTATGCAGATAAAACGACCATTAGTTGGTGGATATTTGCGGCAAGTGGTGCTGGAATGCTATTAACTGCCTTTATTACATCAAGCTTCCAGACAATCAGAGCTGCTATTGTGAACCCGGTGAAAAGCTTGCGAAGCGAATGATTTGCATGGGAAGCTAAAACATTCAGCAGAGAAGTTTCTTGTTGAGATTATTATAAAAAAGAAAGGCCATCGAAAGATGGCCTTTCTTTTTTATGGCTTTGTAGCTCCTTAAATTAAAATATTTAATGCTGTAGAATTGCTGTGACAATAGGACCGATATCCAGGATTGCAGTCAATTGGTCTGTTAACGAATAACGCTGCTTTATAAAGTCCGGATCATTGTAAGCTACCCATGTTTTGTTCTCACCGTTTTTCCAGGCGATAACTTTAAGGGGCAGGTCGAGCGCTGTCGCGGGATTAAACTCCATTATCAACCCTCCTTTAGCCGGGTTGCCAAATAAAAGAAACTCAAGTGGCGGAAGGTTGATCCCTCCTTTAAGTGCTTCTGCCTGCTGATCTATCCGCGCGTAAATTGTAATGCCCTTTTGTTTTAAGGCATTCTCCAGGCGATCGATTACTTCTTTCACTGTGTAATCGCTTTGTCTGATAATAACTCCAGTTGGGTTCATGATTTTGAGTTTTAATATTTTAAGCCAATTTATCGCAGCAGGTAGGTTAATTGGCACATAGGTTAACGCAGGTACATAGTTAGCAAATATTCTTATACAGGCAATTGGAATTGTTTAATCGGTCGCTCCAAACCGATATTCGAAGATAACCACTAAATCACTTTAACCGTAGTTAATAAGTTTCACCTCAAACTCAGAAGTTTGATAAACCCCAGAAGTCTGAAAGGCTTATAAACGCAAAAAATCCCCTTAGCGTTAACTAAGAGGATTTCTGTTTCTGTGGTACCAACAGAGACCGAACCAGTGGCACAAGGTTAAATAAGAAATTTTTATTTGACACGCTTGTATATTTCTACAGATTGGCCGTTGGTTGCACTATTAATCACCTGGGTATATTCGTCATGACCATTCATCGTGACTTTAACGGTAAATTTATTACCCTGAAGAAGCCGGTAATTTGATATTTGCTCTTCTTCTCTAAGCGTATCATTACTAAAAGTAAATACCCCGGTACCAAAACCATTTTTAAAGATGTTTTTTTCCTTATTCTGAACGAACCTGTGTATGAAAATAAAATGTCCTCCCCAGAATATTTTATACTGCGTTACATCGGTTGGGATCGTGTCTTTGCCTTTTATGGTATAGGTTTTTTCCATTTTCCACAAGCCATCAAGCAATGACGTATCTGCTGGCGGGAATTTTTTATACTCTTCTTTCAATGCATATTTTACACCTTTTACCGTGGCAAAGTCGGGAATGACTTGGGTAAAACCATCAGGTTTTCTTGTAATCTCAAGATTATAGGTTAGGGATGAGTCAAGCGCTCTGCTGGTATAAATACTATGTTCCTGAAGTCGGTTAGCCGAGTCAAGTGTGTACGTGCCAACACCAAATCCAACAGATGAATCGGGAACTATACTGGCGTATACATAGTTACGATCCGTATAGATTTTAACTTGCGTTCGTTTAATAATAGAGTCTTTGCCTCCCCGATCGAGAACTTGTTTTTCAAGTTCATATGCACCCGACAGGCCTGTATCAGAAGACTTCTCTTTTTTCTTACATCCCAGAATCAGGAAGCTAAATAAAGCTGCGAAAATTAAAATCTTATTCATAGTGCTTAAGTTTAAATATGATATAGGAAATTATTTCGTTTTGCGAAGGCTTTTATTTGGCGGTTGATAACTTAATTATTCAATAAAAAAGTAAAGTAAGGCCCAAATAAATGCCTAAAATTTTACCGCCATAAATAATACAATTGGTTACATAAACTTACAAATAATATATATGATAAGCAATTTGTTAGTAAATTATTAAAATACTGTTAATGAGGTATTTAAATAGGAAAAAAATCATCTGATCAGATACGGGGCGATGTGAATGTGAATCGATATTTAGTCGGAGAAAAAAGATGCCTTTAAAAGCAAAAAGGTCATTTTCTTATCGAAAATGACCTTTTTTATTGCTGCGGTCCAGACTTTAATTGTAACAAACCATTTCTTTTATGGTTTGAAGAAATTGGCGGATTTAGACTTAAATTGAAAGTGGTCAATTTCAAGATTACCATCGAAATTGATCTACTGATAATTGAATTGATGCAATTACAGCTCCGCGTCAATTTGTTTGATGAGTGAAAGGTCGATGTTCTCTTCGGAGCCGGTTGCAAACTTCACCTTTCCGTCGCGCCCGATCACAAAACTGCTGGGCCAGGACGTGATTTGATAAGCTTTATCTGCTGTCTTTGATGCAGGAAGTACGGTGTAGGAAAAGGCGTGCGTTTTTAGAAAAGATTCCGCATTGGCGCCATCGTTGAACGTTAGTGCAAGAAAAATCACTTCTTTGTCTTTGTACTTATCAACCAGGCTGTTGAGCTTTGGTATTTCCTGGATACATGGCGGACAAGACGTGAACCAGAAGTTGAGAACGACTACCTTGCCCCTGAGTTTGCTCAGCTTCCAGAGCTTCCCGTAAACATCCTGCAAAGCAAAATCAGGAGCAGGCTTACCGGTCATTTCCTGTACGGCCTTCCGGCGTTTTTCATCCTGGTCCTGGAGCATCTTTGCCATTTCCGGCGTCATACGGATGAGTCTCATTACATGATTTTTGTCGTCTTCGTCATTGTGCTGGAATAAAATGCGCTCCCCGTTCCATGCGTTTTTCACACTATCAAGTTTGTCCGGCGTTATTTCCCTGCCATTCGGAAGAATAAATTTGCTGACCATCATTTGCTGTGCACCTGCAAAAAAAGGGAGAAGGGTTACAGCAAGCAACCATATTGTTTTTATAATATTTTTCATACTCCAAAATTAGACGGGTATCGGCCGGCAAATGTTAACCCAACCACAAAGTGTGTTAACTATTGTTAACTGATGATGATAAGGTTTGGGTTATGCATATTTTTGTATTCAATGAAGAAAAGACTGGTATTTATCTTTTGGATCACCGGGTTAGTGGCCGCCATGATTATAGCGTGTCAGTTTTACTGGGTTTATTATAATTACCGGCAAACGAGATCGAATTTTGTCGCTGCTGCGAACTATGCGCTGCGTACCAGCGTCGACAAATATCAACTGATGAAGATCAAACTGCCGACTTCCCTGCAGTATCCGAGGCCAACGTTAACCTTTATGACAAGAACGATCCCTAACCAGGATCCGGTCGCTCTCGACACCCCCCGGACCAAACGTAGGTTCAATGCCGAATTTGCCACGGTGGCAATCGATACGATTCATTTGAAAGAGATCAAAGCATTGGTTGCACGACTGACTTCTCAGCAGCAGCATCAGCAGGTGAATCTGGATACGTTGAACCGGATTTTTGAAAAGGAACTGGCCGCCCGCCATATAACAGAAAAGTTTTCCTTGTCGGCTCGAAGAGGTATCAGGCCGGGCCCCGAAATCAGTTGCTTGATTAATTATTATAAGGCTCCCCTGGTGATCGACGCAATCCCCGTTCATCGCGGGTGGACGATTGTTCGTCAAAACCTGGGCCCGCCATCGTATCCAGCATTCTGATCATCTTGTCGGTGATAAGCCTGATCTTCATGGGACGGATTATCTTACGTCAGGCACGGCTTGACAACATGAAAAACGAGTTTATTAATAATATCTCGCATGAGCTCCGGACGCCGTTGAGTATTCTCCGGACATCTAACGAGGCTTTGCTCAATTTTGGTGCTGCCGAAGACGCCGACACACGAAATCGTTATCTCGGGATTAATGCCGGCATCATCAATGAAATGGATACCAGCCTCGAGCGTATGATGGGCGTCATGCTGAATAGTGATGTAAATAGAAAAGCTACTTTTCGGTATGTTGATACCGAAAAGCTGGTCAATAGCATAGTTTCAAGATATACACTCGATACCAGTGCTAATATTGCAACAGATTTGGAAAATGGACCGGCTGAGATAAACACCGATCCGTATATGATGACAATTATTCTTAATAATCTGGTAGACAACGCGATCAAATACTCGTCGCCCGATCCAAGAATTGTTATTAAGACGACCGTTCGCCGAAAAGGCTGGGAACTGATCGTTAAAGATAACGGCCGCGGCATTCCCGCTGTACATCTGCCATATATATTTGACAAGTTTTACCGGGTGCCTTCAGGCGACTTGCATGAAGTTAAAGGATATGGGATCGGCCTCGCCTATGTAGACGAATTGGTAAAAAAACTGTACGGCAGAATTGACGTGAACAGCAGGCCTGGTTATGGTACTTCTTTTCATTTGAAATTTAAAAATCATGGAAGTCATTAAGGTACTCTTGGTTGAGGATGAACCAATCCTGGCTGCAATCGTGAAAGAATCGCTGGAAAAAAGAGGCTTTGCGATATCCATTGCGGTCAACGGGGTGGAAGGATGGAGTAAGTATAAAGCGGAAAAACCGGAAATCTGTGTGATTGATGTGATGATGCCGCGAAAAGACGGCTTTTCGTTGGTAAAAGATATACGGGTGGTTGATGAGGAAATTCCGCTTATTTTTCTGACTGCCAGAACACAGAACGAGGATGTAATCAAAGGTCTGGAATTTGGCGCAGATGATTACCTGAAAAAACCCTTCAGCATGGAAGAGCTAATTCTCAGGCTGAAAGCTCTTCTGAGGAGGAGGGTTGGTAAAACTTCGGCAGTAAAGGTGACGGAAATAGCTTTTGGCGCATACAGGCTGCTTCCACAACAGCAACAATTGTGGCACAGAGAAAAGCTGATGCAACTCTCGCAGCGGGAAGCAGATTTGCTTTTAATGCTTTTGCAGCATAAAAATGAATTGCTGGATCGTCGCCAGGCACTCATCAGGCTGTGGGGAGAAGACAATGTTTTTAATGCCCGAAGCATGGATGTTTATATTACCCGGCTTCGGAAGTTCTTGAAAGATGATCCTTCCTTCGAGATCGTTAATAGCCGGAAACAGGGTTATATCCTGCGACAGTCGCTGGCATAATGCCAACTCATGATTGGTTATATATCAACATTTTAAAATACAATCAACGGAATTTCGCAACATTTGGGGTTGTACTATATTTTAATTTGTTGCAAGACAATTACTTAACTACCGGTCTCGCATTTGAATGTCTGAAATAAGCCGGCTGCGGATAAATGCCGCGTAATCCGGCAAGACAGTTTAACACATTTCAGATATGAATATGAAAAAGATAACAACATCGCTGCTTGCGCGGGCATGGTCCGCGGCCGGATTTGCACAGATTCAGGATAAAAACTTCCAGGACAGCCTTTATCGCTATTCATTCAAAGAACGAAATCCTGGCGTACCTCAACGAGTTTGAAATTACGGAAAGACATTTCTTTATCGACGACCGTCGCCTTGATAACACCTGCGTGATATTGGAGTGCAATTCCTCGATTCCGGAATCAATGGAATTTTAATGACACCTTATCACAACAGCAATAATTGCTGATAAATTTAAAATGATGAATAAGAAAAGCATACCCGGTGGCATTCGTACTTTGGAAACAGCATCGGCCGATGTTTATATCAGCCATCTCACCGACATCGAGGCGGCTGATCCGGTTAATTTACCTCATCGTGATGCAGATTATATGCTTTTGTTTCAGGAAAAAGGATATCTGTGTCTCATGGTCGATGACAATCAGGTAGAACTGAACGGGCATTCTGTATACTTCATATTGCCGGGTCAGCTTCGGCACCACGTGAAATCGCAGACAGCATGCTGGATATTAGCCTTAAATCCTTCTTTGATTCAGGAAAACCTTAGGTTAAAGCTCAATGAACACTACTATGGGAAAAAGCCAGTTCCTATTTCGCCTGTAAAGGCGGAACGGTTTGAAAAAGTCATGCGTTTTTTGGACGAAGAGCTTCGGGAATCGTTGTATGGTTTTAGCCGGCTGACAGTGAGAAAAGGGTTGATCGATATTATTTCCGGAATGCTTACCGAAGAATATGCGGTACCGACTTCCCTCGCACACGATGAACATGCCAGATTTTCTGGTATCACAAGGGAATTCAAGGAGCTGCTTCTTAAAAAATTTAAGGAGATGAAAAGGCCTGCCGATTATGCGGAAGCATTACGATTGTCTACACCCTACCTGAATCAGGCAATCAAGGCATCAACTGGTTTCACGGTCAGCTACTGGATTCAAAAAATGATCATGAATGAGGCCAGGGTATTACTGTCCTCGACTGCGAAACCGATAAAAGATATCGCACATGAATTAGGCTATCGGGACCAGGCCTATTTCTCACGTTTGTTCTCTAAAACCCAACAGCTCTCTCCCCAAAAATATAGGCTGCAGCATCAATCAAACGTGAACAAACAGGATGCATAAGGCGGTTTTGACTGTCTACGCGCCTCGCCTATTCAATTGAATTTTTGCCGATACCGAGTTTTCTCATTTTGGAATTAAGTGTCGACGGCGGCAATTTTAAGAGTTCGGCGGCTCCGCCTTTTCCGGATATTTTTCCGCCGCATCTGCGCAGCACACCAATGATGTGTTGTTTTTCGACCCCTGCCAGGTTAGTTATGGCAGTAGCTGATCCGGCGCCGTCCTGATCATTTACCTCCGGCAGATAAATCTGAGTTAGAATTTTGCTGTCAGAAAGCAGTACGCTGCGCTCAATCATATGTTCCAGTTCACGAACATTCCCCGGCCAGTTATAAGCTTTAAGTTCGCTCATCGCACCGGCTGAGATGCCGGTAACCTTGCAAAGCTGATTTTTACTATACCGGCCCAGGAAATAATGCGCAAGGTAAGGAATGTCTTCACGTCGCTCACGTAACGGTGGGACAACGATCGGGAAAACATTTAATCGATAATACAGGTCGGGCCGAAAACGACCCTCGGCTACCTCTGTCAGCAGGTTCCGGTTTGTAGCCGCTATGATACGGACGTCAACCTTTATTGATGCTTTGCCGCCAAGCCGTTCAAACTCCCGTTCCTGCAACACCCGCAGCAGCTTTACCTGCACTTCCAGCGGCAATTCACCTACTTCATCCAAAAATAATGTTCCGTTCTGAGCCAGCTCGAATTTGCCAATTCTTCTTTCAAATGCTCCTGTAAAGGCGCCTCGCTCGTATCCAAAAAGTTCTGATTCGATAAGAGTGACCGGCAGCGCTGCGCAGTTAACCTTAACCATCAACTTGTTTTTTCGCGGCGAAGACTCATGTATGCCCCTGGCAATTAATTCCTTTCCGGTACCTGTTTCACCAAGAATCAATACAGTCGCGTTTGAATGAGCCACAAGTGACATTAGTTGATATACACGCTGCATAGGCGTACTTGTTCCGATAATGTCGGAGAAGTTATAGATGGATCGGATCTGCTCCTGCAAATGTTCATTTTCGATCTCCAGCCGCTGTTTATATTTGAGCAGATGCTCGTTAGCAATGATATTTGACATCGCTATAGAGATCTGTGCGCACATGCTATCGATCATATCCACATCCGGTTCGTCGGAGTCAACCCAAAAGATACCCAGTTTTCGCGTCCCGGTTTTCAGAGGGGTAGCCACGCATTTGTCTACATCCATGCTTCTCCAGAAATGAAAATAAGATGGCGCTTTACCAGCATCGATCCAATCCTGTAGAACGTAAACGATAGTCTCGTTGCCTTCAAGCACTGCATCCGAAATGCCATCCTCAATCGGATAGACAGCATCGAGTACAAAATGATGTCCCAGCTCCTCGATAGCCCGTCTTACATGGCTGTCATATAGAAAAAGGCTCATGGTCTTCTCATCTTCGTTAATGCTGCGAATCACAAACCTGGATATAGTAGATAGCTGACTAACAGCTTTTTCTATAGCCGTAGTGAGGTCCTGCTTATTACGTACCGCCGCAATGTCATGACTAAAAGATAATAACAACGATTTATGCTTTTCCTTATGCTCGAGTTCTTCATTGACGAGAATGTTGACTACAGCTGTTCCCAAATGCCGGGATATGCATTGAACAAAATGCCTGTCTGCCGGGTCGAAACTGTTCTTTTTATAGGATGTCAGGATTAGTCCGAATCTTCCTTTACCAGCTTCCGGCAATATGGCCAGCATGATCTCACCGGCATTCTCAACCTCAATATCAGCAAGACATGGCGGTGCGCATCTGAAATCCAGATCTTCGAGGTTGATGATAAAAGGGACCGCTGAATCAGCTGCGTGCTGCCAGATCAACTTGCCGCTCTTGCTTGAGCGAACCCAGTCGAGAACATCAGGATGACTTGTAAGACTGGTCGCAAATACACAGTCGTCTTTTGTTTTGACGTCGATCGCGGTCACCAGGTATTCATCAAAATGAAAGAGCTTTTTAAGCTCCCGTTTAAGAACCAAGTCAAGATCAGCTCGAGTCCTCACTTCTGAAAGTTGATGGCTGAACGAAAGCAGTAGTTCATTGATCCACCCGCTGGGATTTACGATTTCGCGGATGATCGTATTGGACACCGCATAGGCAATCTCAGTGGATATGCCGTCCATAATCTCCATGAAACGCTTGCCGAAGGCTTCGTTTTTTGCAGACCAGAAATAGCAGATACCGACGATTTCCTTTTTGATTCTCAGCGGAGTGACAAGTGCTTCGCGGATGCCATAGTCATAATTAACACTGATCCAGAAAGGAGCCGATTTCACCTCCAAAACTTCCGCGAGTGTAATTACAAAACTTTTGTCGGATCTGACGGCATCACACACGATTACATCATCCAATGGCGACCTTGTATTCGAAAGTGCACGAAATTCACTTAAGTTTCGTGGGCTGGATCGGTTTTCTATAAAGAAAGGGAAGTACGTATTCGTATGATGATCGACTGAATGAATATGGAAATTTTTAAAGTCTGCCAGTCCCTGCAGCGCTCCGGATAATAGTTTCCAAAGTTCGTTTCGGTCTCGGACATTGGCAATTGCCTTCCGCAATTCCGGTATGAAAAGATGCCCGTTAGCTATTTCATTTTTTTCCTTTTCCATAATCAATAGTTTAAATCAGGGTTTGCCCATCACCCGTACAATCATGATACGACTCACTGCCGAGATAACTTTTTCAGGCTGACGGCAAAAAAAAATCAACAGAATCTGGAAAAAGACTGCAAATGAAGTGCCTTGGTGTATTTTATTGATTTGCAATATGTTAAAGTAAAAAAGTGTCTTCTGGTTGATGATATAGCAACAAACGCGCTGAATCAGTTGGTGAAATATGAACAAATGGCCGAGTGGTTAAAAATCTGTTTTTGATCCGGGTTGGCCACACAATTCCAGGACTACTTCTAATTGGGTGAAATTTCTTAATATTACTTGAAATTTAATCAACTCGCGATTAAATCATGACAATAGTCTATGTCGAACTAAGGGAAATGTTATTCAAGAACTAAATATTAGTCAGGATGAAATATAAGGCTAAGATCCTGATCGTTGAAGATCAATATATTGAGGCGAACAACCTCGAGGTGATGCTGAGAAGGGCCGACTACCGCGTTTGCACAATAGCGCGCTCGGTTTCTGCCGCGGTCAAGGTCATTGAACAAGAATCGCCCGACATGGTACTGCTGGATATACAACTGAAGGGCAAGTTAAGCGGCATAGATCTCGCAAAATTACTGTCGCGCAAAAACATTGCGTTCATTTTCCTCTCAGGCAACTCAAAACAAGAGTTTCTCGATGCTGCAAAGACCACGCGGCCATTTGGTTTTCTGACCAAGCCATTTCGTGAAAAGGACATTCTGAGCATGCTCGAAATAGCATTGTATGCGCATCGTGAAAACCTCGCGCTGACGACACAGCGGCTGAATTCAGCATCCGGACAAGCTGCAAACTCCAGCCTTTTTCCGGGCATGATCGGTGGGTCGCCGCAGATGCAGAAGCTACAGCAGCAGATGGCACGGATCGCTTCTTCCGATATCTCCGTACTGATCGTCGGCGAAAGCGGCACCGGCAAGGAACTAATTGCACGGAACATTCATCTGTTGTCCGCCAAGGCCAGGCAGTCCCTAATTTCGGTCAATTGCGCAGCGTTGCCGCCGACCCTGATCGAGTCAGAACTTTTCGGTCATGAAAAAGGAGCATTTACCGGTGCTCTTGACAAACGGATCGGTCGTTTTGAACAGGCCGACGGGGGAACGATATTTCTCGATGAGATCGGCGAACTTCCAATTGAGGTACAGGCCAAATTTTTAAGGGTGCTACAGGAGAAGGAGGTCGAAGTGATTGGCGGAAAAACAAAGAAAGTAAATGTACGGGTAATAGCAGCAACAAACCGTAACCTTCAGGAGGACATTGTATCGGGAAAATTCCGTGCAGACCTTTATTATCGCCTCAACGTATTTCCTCTGGTTTCGCCTCCTCTGCGGGAACGAAAGGAGGATCTTCCCTTACTGGTCGATCATTTCATCGAAAGGCTGAGCAAACTTGAAGGCAGCGCCGTGACCGGGATGAGTGAACAGGCCATGCAGGAATTGTTAAACTATGACTGGCCTGGAAACGTGCGCGAATTGGAGAACATCGTTCATCGCAGTATTTTGCTCGCCACAGGGCCGGTTATAAATTCCATTGGTGACCTCCGGAGTTATTTGCCAAAGGCCGTCGGGGCAAACAATTTTATGAGGACCATTGAAGAAGTGGAAAGAGAGCATATTGTCGCTGTGCTGGAACGCTGTAACTGGAAAGTTTATGGCCCGGGCGGTGCCGCGGAAGTGCTCGGAATTAAAGTGCCGACACTCAATTCACGTTTAAAGAAACTAAATATTGAAAAAGTTCGTCCAAATCGTTCCGACAAGTTGCCCAAGGTCTGATTTCGCTCAGCGATATGCAGATGACTTTATTACTTAAAACCTTTGATATCTTAAACCGGGAAGGTGCAGTGCATCCGGCCGTGTTTCACTGATAAAAACGCGAACATAACTTATAGCCTATCCCTGGTGAAAAACATGTTTAGAATCGCGGTCGAAAGAGCATCCCCATATTTGAAATCAACGGCTTTTTATAAAGAGACCGCCTCAAAATTGACTTATGTGACGGTCTCCGGTGGATATAGTCGCCTAAACGCCTGCTATGGCCTGATTGATAACATCTACAACTATGTCAGGGTGTGATAGCATCGGCACATGACTACTCTTGATCTCGGTCACTTTCGCGCCCATACGTTTCGAAACCCAACGTTGCAGGTCCGGATTAACCGTATGATCCTCGGTGCACAGGATGTACCAACTTGGCTTAGTATCCCAGGTGATTTCTTTTATACACTGCTGGTCGAATAGCTCTACAGATGGTGCATAGTGTGTGGCCCATACTACCTTTTGTTCGTCTTCCGGAAGGTCACCGGCAAAATGCGCGGTACCTGATTTAAGCATCCAGACACGGCCATCAGCAGCTTCAACGTGATTGAATATCTCTGATGGGAATTTCTGAAGCTGGCTGTTTACCGTTTCACCCGGTGCAGGTGCCACCGCAGCTATATATACCAATCCAATAACACGGTCATCGCTTGCGGCAGCAGTGATTGTGGCACCGCCATACGAGTGACCGACCAAGATAACAGGGCTGCTTACTCTACTGATCGTACGTTTAATTGCTGCTACATCATGGTCAAAATTTGTCAGTCCATACTGAACTGAAATCACTTCATGCCCTTCGGCAATTAGTTTGGGAATTAATTTGTTGAAGCATGAAGCGTCTGCCCAGATGCCATGGCATAATACAATTGAAGGTTTTGTTTTTGTGTTCATAACGTTTGATTTTAAATTTTAATAAGTGATTTATGTTACATTGAAGAATGTAAATTCTTTTAAAAATGAATTTGTATATCAATCATTGAACGTAGCTTTCGGCCGCCTCGATGATTACTTCAGCCACTGACGCGGGCTGAGACATGAAGATTACATGGCTTCCCTTGATCTCCGTGATTTTTGTATTTGATCTGCTATACATATTGCGCTGGATGTCCGGATTGATCGTTTTATCCTCGGTCGCTACGCAGCCCCAGCATGGTTTGGTCTTCCAGGCCGCATTGGTGATCGGGGTCGAAAACGCCTTTGCATAGAATGCCCCCTGCGATGCCCACATGAACGCTGCCTTCCTGGCATCAAGATCGGCGCAGAAGCCGCCGTGGAATTTTTCTTTTGAGTTGTAAACGATGCCTTTTTCGTCCGGTGGCAGAATAGCGCTGTCTTCCGAAGGCGGGAGTGAGGTAATACAATCGAGCGCTGACTGGTCATTGTCCGGCTGCAAGGCAGCAACATATACCAGGGCCGCAGCGTTCGGGTGATTTCCGGCCTCGGTAATCACTGCTCCGCCCCATGAATGGCCGACAAGGACTGCCGGGCCGCCTACCCTGTCCAGTATGATATTCGTCTGATTGACGTCTTCTTCAAGTGAACTCAGCGGATTTTGTACGACAAATACATTGTATCCTCTGTCATTAAGGATATGGAATAAGGCTTCATAACCTGAACCATCAGCGAAGGCGCCATGGACAAGTACTACGTTTTTAATCGGCGTTTTCATTTTTTAAGTTATAAAAGCGTTGGTTTAAAGGATTTGTATTAATAGGTAGATTTGCTGAATTATTTGTTTTCGGCTGCTGCCTGTTCGATCACTTTTGCAACCAGCTCGGGCTGCGACATGAAAATCACGTGGCTTCCTTTGATCTCGGTTACTTTTGATTTTGAGCGGGCATAAATCCTGCGCTGTATGCTCGGGTTGATCGTTTTGTCTTCGGTAGCTACGCAGGCATAGGTGGGTTTATGTCTCCAGGCGGGATTCGTGATCGGAGTTGCGAATGCTTTGGCATAAAAGCGGCCCTGGGAAGCATACATAAAGGTTGCCTGGTCTGCCGGAACATCTGCGCAGAATCCTCCGTGGAACTTTGATTTCTCGTAGTAAACGATTCCGTTTGCGTCCGGAGGCAGGATGCCGCTTTCTTTGGCGGCAGGTGCAGACTGAAGCTGAGTTAAGGCTGATTCACCTTTGTCCGGCTGAACTGCCGATACGTAAACCAGGGCAGCCACTTTAGGATGGTTACCGGCTTCGGTAATCACTGAGCCGCCCCATGAGTGTCCTACGAGGATCGCCGGCCCGTTCTGTTTATCGAGTGCGATTTTTGTGGCCTCAACATCCGCTTCAAGCGAAGTCAAAGGGTTTTGAACGATAGTGACGTTGTATCCTTTTTTAGTAAGGATATCAAAAAGCGCTCTCCATCCTGAACCATCTGCGAACGCGCCATGGACAAGCACCACGTTTTTGATGTGCGGCTTTTGCGCCCCGGCGCTTTTTGATGTCATTAAGAATACTGCCGTCAGTAGTACCGGCAGTGCTAATGCCGCCAGGATTCTTCGTGTGATCGTTTTGTTGTTCGTTTTCATTGTTTTAAAAAATTAAGAAGTGTTTTACCCCGCTTTATCGGATACAACCTCATGGGCATCTATGGTGCCAATAGTGTAATGTTCATTAAGTCAGCTAATTATAAATAGTGGCGTGTTGGGGATCAATTCACATGTCGCCAAGAAGCATCGGGATTGTTGATATTTGAACAATATGGGAATGACTGTCAGGCACAGAAAATGCCCGTCGAAGCAGCCTCAGAAAACAAGGATAGGAAGACTATTGCTCAGGTTAAGTAAAACATGCGGGAACTGCCGCCGGCCGGGGAACTACAGGAAGAATTGCAGAACGTGCTGATGCTGGGAGATGCCTGGAGAAAGTGATTGGTGCACGGTGATTTGCGGATGGCTCCGTTAGGTTCAGGGTATTTGCCGGTATCAGACCTGACAAATACCCCGAATCGGATTTAGCGATCACGGCTTATACATTGCCTTGATTTGCTCTGGTGTAAGTCTTAGGAAACGCGCCGCGTTGTTAAAAAGGATATCCCGTTTCTGAGATCTGGATAAAAAAGGTGCCTTTTCAATATTATCAATACTGATCTCCATCGCCTTCGGCCAAACCATCTGATCTGATCCGTACATAATGCGCTTTCCAAATCCCGCATTAACCAATCTTTTCAGGTAATAATAAAATTCTTTTTGGGGTAATATGTAATCGATCACGCCGATGTCGACATATAATTCCGGGTATGTATACAACATACTAATCATATCATCAAGCATCGGCCAACCCGCATGCATCGCATAAATACGAAGTTTGGGATGTTTGATCAAAGCCTCCTCCAGTACCAAAGGACTGTGAAAACGGGCACGGTATTTCGGTGTGCCCAAAAACGGAGCGCCGGGAGGCCCCGGGCCGACATGTATACCTAACGGAATATCCTGCGCTTCCGCCATCTTTAAATAGGGTTCAAAAACGGTATCCGAAGCGACAATACCTTCGTACTGGATAGCAACTTCGGCAAATACCCTGAACTCCCCCTTTTTAAAAAGACGGCCTAAAGAATCTGCATCCAGTTTTTCAGACCTGATATGCCCGAAGTCCCAGTAAACGCCGTTGATGATATGACGCGGTTCTGCTTTTTTCCATTTTCGCACCCTTTCGATGGAGCCGCTTAAAACCCCGTAAACGTTTCTTTTTCTGAGTATGCTGATCGTTGCCTGTTCAAGTTCTTCGTCCGTCTTTGGCGACACCAATGAAAAAGCATTCCAGGCACCCGATTTCATGGCGGTGTTGAAGGTATCGCTGTAGTCCTCTCCTGGAACGGTCGCTCCCCAGAGTTTAAAAGGGGCTCCAAGTGTTACAGGAGGTGTTCCGAAATCATTAACGGGGATGGCATGCAGATGCATGTCGATGACAGGCAGATGTGTTTTTGTTTGGCCCCAAAGCGAAGATACTGCGCAAAACAGCGCTCCGCCAGTAAGTATTTTTTTGATCATAATTTTTCAGTTATAGGTGTAAAAACTTTGGATATAGTCTGGCTGAAAAGGTTTTGCTGCCAGACATCTTATCCCGGCTCTGGCAACACCTGAACCGGGATAATTCAAGGAGGGTGAGCCCCGTTATCTATATACAACCCGTAAGCTTATTTATGTATGGAACTTGCAGACGCATCAGTAACGGGAAGAAGTATTCTTTTTGAACGGAGAGGCCATCAGATGTCCTACCCGGTGATGTTTATCTTCATTGAATTCCGCCAGACCATACTGAATTTCATGCGGCTGCTTTTTACCCCAGGTGCCGAATATTCGGTCCCAAAAGGTAAACACGTCGCCGTAATGAGAATCGGTATCTTTTTGTTCAGATGCGTGATGGATTTTGTGCCAGCCTGGCGTTGCGAAAATCAGTCTTGCAATTCGCTCTAATTTTGCCGGGAACCGGACATTGCTATGCTGCAGGATCAGCAATGGAATCGCAATGGATCCGTAAATGACGAACGCTGTAATCGGTAAACCGATCAACATTACTCCAATGCACTGGTAAACACATTGGGAAACAATGACATCAACCGGGTGAAACCGCAGCGATGAAGATACGTTGAGGTGATTGTCCGAATGATGAATGCGGTGAAAACGCCATAGGACCGGTACTTTATGCTGGAGGTTATGCGTGAGAAAGCTGCCGAAATCAAATAATAAGATACCGATGATCCATCCGAACACCGGGGGCAACTCAAACTGATTCAACAAACCCCAGTGATTTTGGGCCGTGAGTTCTACAACCATTACAACAACAGCTCCCAGAACGGCATTTAATAAAAACGAAACCAGTGAAATGATGAAATTTCTTCCGTAATGTTTTCTTTTGTTTGCCGGCGGATTCAGATAGGGAAGCACATTCTCAATGCAATACATCAGAATGAGCATGGCGATAAGCACAACCGGCTGCAAATTTGCTAATAAATCGATCATAAGTTTCATTTAAGATGCAGGCAGTGCAGCAAAAGTTCGGATGACCGGGAAATTTTAACAGAAATCGCTAATTGCCTGCCTGGCCGAATGGTACATTTTCATTTCAGATAGCTGATCCTCTTTCCGCAGAAAGGTCAGGTATGCGCCAGAAGGACAGTGTAATGGGAAGTCCGCACTGTTGGCGAATGTAACTTTAAGTACTGTCAGATTTCCACTGGTACTACATTGATCTACAGACCTGATAAAGCTCCCATGTTCCAGGTCATCTTCAAAACCAAGTTCGAACATCCGGCGGCCGGTAACCGTTTTTCCGCTGGTGAATACTATTTTAAGATCGTCTGCGATATGGGTGTACAGGTCGGAAAGCAGATTTTGATCCTTGTAGGCTCCCGGACAAATCTTCTCGTAATAGCTGTTCCAGTACTGGTCTTTTGCAAAAACCGAGTGATCAACATCGTCAGCGGATTGCCATAGTTTCGATAGTTTTTTTTTACTATCGCTGAGCCGGCTGCGCACGGTTCCCACGGGAACTCCGGTGATTGTTGCAATCTGGTCATAAGAATTATAACCCGTAAGATAACGCAGCATCACCGTTTCTCGTAGATGAATGGGCAATTCAGCCAGCACAGCATGAAGAGTGTCTCGCTGTGCGTTTAGCTCAAACTTTGATTCGACGCTGTCCGCGATCATTTTATCGCTTTCAGGCAATTCTCCGACAAGTACCGTTCTCTTGCCCTTGCGGGTTAACTGATGACACGAATTGATAACGATCCGTTTCAGCCATGGTAGAAATGAATCTGCCTGTCTTAATTGGTGTCCGTGTGTGAATACGGTAACCCAGGCATCCTGCACCGCATCTTCCGCCTCCGCTGTATTTCCGCAAATCTGCAAAGCCAGCGCCTGAACCAGCGGATTGAATTTTTTGAATAATAAGTTGATGTTTAATGGATATAATTCTTGCCGCACCTGATCCGCTTGTTTCATAGAAGTTTTTTTATGATAATCAAACCGTTCATTTACGTTGACTGCCCTACTTTAAATCTTTGGTTGCCTTAATACCCTCGTGGTTATTGGGCGGTAAATAAATTCACACAGTAACAGCGATCGACCTGATTTTATCGCTGCAAAATTATCCCGCGGGGGGCGTACGCGAAATGGACGATTGGTAGATTCACTTGCACTTGACTTTGCCTACTGGTATTTTAAGACGGTAGTGCTCATTTCCAGGAACTCAAATCAGGTCAATAAATGGATCGCACACTTTCCGATACCTTGAAAAACTTGTGGACTTATCAGATAAGTTCGTTATAGACGGATGCATCACATGGTAATCTTGGGAAACAGAATGCTACAACAGCGATTAGAGGGACAGCCCTTTAAACTGGAAGTGAAAACGATAACGTCATGCAGCAATTACAGGAAGAACATTTCACATCAAATCAGGACTTGATAAAGTTTGTTAGTTCAGGTGGCGTAAAAAGAGAAGATATTTTGACCATCGTTGTATGGCAGGCGCAGGGTTACGCATTTCTACTATCAAAGCTAATTATACAGCCAAATCGGGTAGATGGCTCAATGCTTTATCAAGGTTAATGTTCTCGTGGGGGCTTGCCCCGTAAGTAGTAACTGTAATCCGGGTACCATTGACATTTTCAAACCTGATCCTTGCATCTATATCCTCACACAGACCGCGCATTAAACGGATACCTATACCTCCGCCCCTGATTGATTTATCAGACCTGGCAATGCCGATGCCGTTGTCCGTGATCTCGAGTCGGATGTTGTCTTTAACCATTGCAAGAGCAACGGTAACTTCACCGTTTCCTCCGTCTGCAAAGGCATATTTGAGCGCGTTCGTTACGGCCTCGTTGACGATGAGCGCGAGCGGCAGGGCCAGGGAAACATCCAGGATTAACGGCTCGATGTGGATGTTAAATTTGATCCGTCCTGCGCCATGGAAACAATCCCGGATGTGCACGATCAGTTGCGGCAGATACGCACTCATGTTTACAAACTTCAATTCCGAGGTTTCGAGCAGCTTCTCGTGGATCAGCGACATCGCATAAATGCGGTGCCTGCTTTTGTTGATCACCTCGAAAGCCTCACCCTGCAGAAGCGCCGCCTGGTTTTCAAGCAATGCCAGTACTGAATGCAGATTGTTCTTAACACGGTGGTTAACTTCCTTCAGCAATAACTCCTTTTCCGACAGCAACTCGTCTTTATCTTTTAACAGATCGTCTTTATCTTTCAGGAGGTCATTTTTATCCATGACCAGTTGCTGAAGCGTATGATTCTTCTGGTCGATTTCATCCTTTTGCAGTGTAAGCAAAGCATTGCTGCGTTGCTTCAGGCGGTAACGGCTGTAGATTAAGCCGGTCATAATCAAAAGCATCAAAAATCCGCAGATGGTCACCCTCTGTATAAGCTGGTTGCGCTGGATCTTGCTGTTCTTGATTTGCGTGTCCATAGTGAGCGAGTCGATATGCCGGTTTTTTTCCAGTGTCTCATTTTCCATATCCAGCAGGAAAATCTGGTAAGCCTTTACTTTGTTATCGGCGGAATCTCTGATTTCCTGGTCTTTGATAAAATGACCGATAGCGGTATTAGGTCCCTGATTTAATGCAACTACCTTGTAATATTGATTTTCTGCCAGATCGATGCCTTCAATATAATTCAGCCTTTGTGCCATTGCCCCATACAATTCCAGGTAACCATAAGCCTTTTTTAACTGACCGGTCTCCGAATAGTAGTAGGCAAGCGCATTATAGGCATTCATGATTTCCGTGACATGATCGGACGAAATTTTCAGCAGCTGTTGATTTACCCTTTTTGCGTATTTACCAGCTTGTACCAATTGTTTCGCATAGACGAGGTTATTCAGAAAATCCAGTTTTACAGAAAGTTTATCCAGGTCGCTTTCCGCTCTGGCCTTTACTTCATCGAGTATGGCTAAAGCTTTGGGAAGCTGGTTCATATGGGTATACTCAAAAGCAAGTGCCGAAGATCCCGTATTGAAAAAATACGTTGAATGGTATCGTTTTCCCATCGTCACGACGTCGGTGGAGTATGGAACTGCGCGTTCATAGTCCTGCATTTTGATATATGTGGTGGCGATCAGGTTTTTAATAAATGATGCCTGCAGGGACGTGTCTTTGACCTCGTAGGCAGTTTTAAGCGCCAATAGGTTGTACTTTAATGCATTGGTATAATCGCCGAGACCTAATGATATTCTGCCGATGTTCCAGTAGATACCCTCTACCGTTCTGCGGCTTATTCCTTTGCCTAAATTTAAAGCTTCAAACAGTAATTTGAGGGCTTCGGTAGCTCGTTCCGCTTGAAAAAGCAGGTCGGCGTTTTGTGTCAGTAAAAAGGAAAGCCAGAGATTATTCCTGTTCTTCCTGAATATGGCGATAGCCTTGTTCAGGTAAAATATCCTGCTGCGGAGCGAGGCGGAATCATTACTGCGATAATACTGAGCGATCAGGTGATATGACCTTGCCTCCCCGTTACCGTTCTGATGCATTTGAGCGAAAGCAAGCGCGTTTTCGGCGATTTTTAAACCTGTTTCCCAATCATTCCGCCTATAATATGTTTCCGCGCGAAGAAGCATCGCATTGATAATCCCGAAGTCATACTTAAGCTGTCGGCTGAGATTAGCTGCCTGAACAGAAAATTGTATGGCGGAATCAACGTCACTTTTCCCGCTCGTGGCTTTAAGAAGCATTAAATGCCCTAAAGCGAGTTGTACTTTGACGGTATTGGTATCATCCGTGCTCGCAGCAAGCTTTTGTCTCAGGATGGGCAAGGGCAATTCATCCAGGTCACTCGTTTGTGCAAGTGATGAATTTGCAAGGTTAAAAAGAAGTAAAAACAGCCAGTACTTTTTCATAAGGGATTTGGGACCAACCGTCCATCAACAGTATCAAATTGATAAATAAAAATAAGCAAAATCCATGAACTTTAGGTTCTGGAATTTTTAGCATTTTTCATTTAACTACTTCATTATGATGTTTGTAGCTTTCAGGTAACAACAGAAGTTACAGGTGGACTACTACCAAGCATCTTTAACTATTAATACACAAATTAATTTTATTTCCGAAGCGAAATTAATGGCTGCCACCCGGAAGAGAAATGGACAAATCGAAGTACCGTTTGCACTTTTGGTTCATTTTACAACTTCTTCACAGCGCCCTGCTAAGCGGTCAGCCTGATAGGGGTAATTTTTTGATCTTGTTCACCAAACGCGAACGATGCATGAAATATTTGCGCTGTTTTGCTTCATGATTCTTTTTGTTGCTGCTGTTTCCATCTTTCTCAGCCGAAAGCAGGTTACCTTAACATCGTTTTACCGGGAGTGCATCCTCCTCGGTTTTGCATCCGGCTGTTGGGCCTTATTCATTACCATCACTACCGAGCAGTTCGGCACAAATATCCGGGCCACGGTCACAACGACAGTACCCAATTTTGTCAGGGGAGCTGTTGTTCCGCTTTCCTCCCTTTTTCGGTTCATTTCAGATCTTACGGGTTCACTTATCCTCGCCGGCCTGATCGGCGGATTCCTTTGCCTGTTATTTGCAACGATTTCCCTTTACAGGATGAATGATACATTCGTTGCAAATCTGGATTACAACGAGGATTAGAAATGTTCAGCTGAATAAGACCAAAGTCATTCGTTGAAAATACATCCCCCCGATAGCTCTGTGAATTATTTTCCTGCTTTCCGAACTTTTCAAACCTGCCTGTATCTATTATCAGGACGACTGAATCTGCATTCGGGTTTACACCCTTGTACAGGCGATTCGGGCCGCGTTCTTTTGTAATTTTTAGTTAGTAGTTAATCAATAAGCGCTGTTGAAACAGGCGGCGCTTATTACACCTGACTCCTCATCGCCTGCCGAAAATTGCAACAGGAGTGGGGGCTAACTGCAGGTTCAGGAAATCCGTTTTATTAACATATATATATTTAAAAATCCATGAAAAACCCGTTTAAATGCACTTTCTTTTGTCTTATTGCTGTATTTTTTGCTTTATCTGCAAAGGCCTCTGATTATCATCAAAAATCCGTTCTGGGTGCTGACAGTTTGCTGAATTATCCTGCACCTGATTTTACGCTGAAAGACCTCAGTGGTAAAATGGTATCGCTTTCCGATTATCGGGGAAAAACGCTTGTCATTGATTTTTGGGCAACATGGTGTCATTATTGCCTCAAATCTTTTCCTTCGACGCAATTAGTGGTTGATAAATACAAGGACGATCCCAATGTGGTGTTCCTGTTTATCGATACCCGTGAAGTGAAAGAAAACTACGTTGAGCTCATCAGGAAACTGCTTTCCGACCATCATTATACTTTTAACGTAGTGCTTGACAAGAAGGGGCCGGATGGGGTGCAAAACAAGATATTCAAGCAGTACGGGGCCGAAGGCGTACCGGCCACATTCATCATAGACCGGGATGGAATTGCCCGTTACAAGGTTTTAGGTTACGATGAAGAACTGCCGACGGATGCAGTTGTAAAACACATGTCTGAATTGATCGATAACGTTGAAAATTCTCAATCCGGTTTTACGATGGAATTTAAGCCGCTATAGGTGTTTATAAAGCGTTTCGTCTCTGAATTAATTCTGCCAGAAATTGCTGAACAACATTAAGGCAATTCTCGGATAACCCCAAAAGTGCATTATGGGGCTGATAAGAATAATATAATATTGGCGGCCTTGATTTGTATATTTTGCCGTTTTGGGGCTTTGGCGACCATAGATCTGTTGCGAGCATTGATTATGCTACGGAATAGCGATGGACATGGAGGCGCTTGTGTTTTGGCGGTGTACAGTTATTTCCCAAAAAACGCTGAACGCAAACAGCAGTAAGTGTTGTTCAATGAATTCATGCCAATGCAAAATGCACGAGGGTATCGAAACAGGGGATAACTTGTAATTGTTGAAAAATACGCGGCGTGAGATGCCTTTGGAATAAGGTTTAGGAAGCCTTCCGTTTTCACGGGAGGCTTATTTTTTTACAATCATTGATTTTAACACATTTTCAGTAATCCTGTATCTGTGACAGTCTGAATATCGCACGGCCAGGGGTAGTTATTTTTTAAAAGATTTGGTTATTCCTAATTTTTTCATCTTCGAATTTAAAGTACTTGACGGCAATCCAAGGATTTCGGCAGCCCCACCCGGACCTGAGATTTTTCCTTGACATTGATCAATTACATCGATGATATAGTCAGCCTCCATATTATCAAGTGTTTTCATAGCAGTTGAGTTCTTATCCACACCATTGATGCTCAAGGTTTGACCCAGTGGTAATGGCAAAGTGACTTGATCAATAACGGTTCCGTTTGTCAGCAATACGTTCCGTTCTATCAAATGTTCCAGTTCCCTTATATTGCCCGGCCAATCATATGCGGCCAATTGTTTGAGAACTTTGTCAGTAAGACCAGTGACCCTCTTGTTCATCTTTTCTGACTTACACTCTACAAAATGCTGGCACAATAGTGGAATATCACTCTTTCGTTCTCTTAGTGGAGCAAGATAAATGGGAAATACATTCAACCTGTAATAAAGGTCCAGCCTGAATCGTCCTTCAGCAACTTCTTTTTCTAAATTGCGATTGGTTGCTGCAACAATGCGAACGTTCACCTTTATCGTTTTCCAGCTTCCAATACGTTCAAATTCTTGTTCCTGGAGAACTCTTAGCAATTTTACTTGTGATTCTATTGTTAGTTCTCCGATCTCATCAAGGAAAACCGTTCCTCCGTTGGCCATTTCAAATTTGCCCAAACGTCTCTCCGTAGCTCCTGTAAATGCTCCTTTTTCGTGTCCGAAAAGCTCAGACTCTATCAAGTTTCCTGGTATTGCCGCGCAATTGATCGTAATAATTGGTTTTGAGTTGCGGGGAGATAAACTATGTATTGATTTTGCAACTTTTTCCTTACCTGTACCGCTTTCACCTAATATCAATACCGAAATATTTGAAGGTGCTACCAAATTAATTTCATCAAGCATTTTTAATAACACGGGGCTATTACCAATAATTCCATTAAAAGTCTCGGCACTTTTATTAGCTGTTCCCGGCACGAGAGTAATTTGCCTGTCTTCGAGTTGTGGAGATGCCGCAGGTACTTTTTTTTGCTGTACAAAGTCCACCAGCCTGATCAGCTGTTTTTCTATTTTTTCCAAACCTGTAACATGCGCACCGGAATATTCATCAGCGTTTTTACTGTAAAATGTCAAAAGCAAAGTGTCACCCACACCTGAGTATGTGACGAAACTTAGTTTTGCGGCCAGGCCCAAATGAACGCTGATTTGCTTTTCCCATACATCATCCATCAGGCTTAGCTTATACGCGTAATTGTTTAGAAAACCGCTCTGTATCGAAATTGGAAATTTAGGACGGTGCCGGGATGGGTTCTCTGAAGGAAAAACCTGGTGATACAGTTCACCACTTGTCAGAATTTGATATTCATCAAGGCCGGTTCTGATAAAATTATATTCTTCAACTGGTGAATGTCCTCTGCCGAATATTGCAATTTTCATATAATCAAACGGAACTATTGTCTGAAATACCCAGGGAACTTTTGATATCTTATGGCAAGTTTCCCCCGGTGTTTCAAGAATGCTTTGGAACTGCTTTTGAACGATCAGTTCACGCTGCATTTCAAAACGCATATAATTCTGGTGTTTATCTTTGGCGATGTCAAGCATAATCAGCAGATCTTTCTCCCGGAATGGCTTTACTAAAAATCCCGCAGGACGCGTGGCTTTTGCAGCTTCCAAAACACTTTGATTTGTATTAGCCGAAACATAAATAAAACCAATATTTTTTTTATTTAAGTACTCGGCAACCTCAATCCCTTTTGAGCCATCTAAAAGAAAAATATCCAGCAGAACCCAGCCCGGCAAAGTTTCTTCAATCAGTTTTAAAGCTTCCCTGACAGAGATAGCGATTCCACAAACTTCATAGCCAGCCTTTATCAACATAATGCGCAAGTCATTGGCTACTACAAATTCATCTTCGACAATAAGTATTTTTTCTTTCATAAATTAAATTACAGATACCGCCGATTCCGGCTCCTCAAACACGCTCAGCATTTTTGATTTTTTCCAGATTAATTCAATGCATAATCCACCTTCATTCTTCAAATCAAATCTGGCACCCAATTGGCGGCTTAATCCTTTCATCAAATTCATGCCCATTGAGCTTAAACCGTCTAAATCAAAATCGACGGGAAGCCCATTCCCGTTGTCAGCAATTTTTAGGCGCAGCAGCTCATGTTGTTGATTTAACTGGATATTGATAACGCCGTTTTTCCTGCCTTTGAATGCGTACTTAATGGCGTTAGTGATTCCCTCATTTAAAATCAACCCGAGTGGTACTGCCTGGGATACATCCAGTATAAAATCGTCTACATCTGGCAAAAAGGCAATGTAACCGCTTGTGTTAAAGCAATCTTGAAAATAGTTCAGCAGATCGTGGATATAGCTTCGCATGTTTATGCCCGATAAATTGTCGGTTTGGTAAAGCTTTTGGTGTATCAGCGAAATAGATTGCATCCGGTGCTGGCTTTCTCTGATCACATCTAAGGCGGCCTCATCATTTAAATAGGAGGATTGCGAGTTCAGCAGGGAAATAACAATCTGCAAATTATTCTTTACCCGGTGGTGAATCTCTTTCAGTAGCCATTCACGCTCTGTCAGCAGTTCTCTTAATGATTTGTTCTGTGATTGTATTTGTACCTGCTGTTCTGACAGCTCCCGGGTTGCCCGCTGCTTGAGCTGGTAACGATTAAATCCCAATCCAAGCAAAATGACCAGTAGTGCAACGCACCCATAAAGCAGATTTCTGGCCTGTTTTTGAGACTTCATTGTATTACCCTGCAAACGGGTTTGTTGGGTGAGCAATTGAATATTCCTGTTTTTTAAAGCAATATCCTGATCCTTTTTTTCCGTTTCATATTGTATCTGTAAGGCAGCCACCTGTTTCATATTACTTAGTTTCTCAACGGAATCACTTACCGTCTTAAACCGTTGGTAGTGATGGATAGCAGACAAATAATTCCCTTCAGCTGAATCCAGTTGAAAAGATAGTTGTTCAAGGATGATCATATCCGGGCGTTCCTTTTTCATATAGGCTGTATCCTGCAAAGCCTGGATATGTTCTTTTGCCTTTTCAAATTGCCTGGTGGCCAGGAATAATCTAACCGCCGCTAAATGTGCCTGGATGGAGGTAGCTACAAAGGCATATCCCCCCTGACGGATAGCCGCCATCATGGGGGCATAGGTGCGTTCAGCTGCTGAATACTGTCTGGTTGCTACATATGCATCGGTCAGCGCGATATATAATCTTGTATAAATCGGGTCCCTGGGAGAGCATTCCTTTAATCCACGATTTAAGACAGTAATTGCTTTCTCATATTGGTGATTTTTGACATAGGCGTCGCCAAGAGTAGCGATATAAAATAAGATATCCCCTTCAGGCAGGTAACGTGCATTAGACAAGGCTTTCTCCAGGTAGGAGATTCGGACCGCCGGCATATTTTTTTCCCGGTAAATATCAGCCAGTATCGCATAATTATCGCATAATGTCTCTGAGTTGTGATTGTGTTCGGCAAATCTTACAGATACTAAGGCATATTTTATGGCATTTTCAAAATCTCCTTTATCAACATGACATAATGCGAGAAAATAGTAAGGGATTTCGAGTTGTCTGACTTTGTGAACCTTGTAAATAGCCAGGGCCTTATTAAGGAGGAGTATCCCCTTTTCAAATTTCTTTAAAAGCGTTTGATTAACACTATAATACTGTAAAGCATAAGCCAGTTTTACCGAATTGGGCGCAATTTTTTGATAAATTGCAATAGCCGAACTAAAAAGAGAATCAGATGTTTTTGGATCAATTGCTTCAGTAAGGTAATATACGCCCTGCTCCGTTGCAGCATCGGCGACCAGATCGGTGAAACCTCCTTTTCGAGCGACTGATATGGCCTTTTCTAACGATAACTTCAGATGGTTATCGTCATTTTTGAGCCGGTAAATTTTAGCCTCGAGCAAACAAGACATAGCCTTGCCTTTACCGTAATTTAGTGCCGTACTCATGGAAAGGCCCTGCTTGTAATAATTCATTGCAGTATCCACATCACTCTTATTGTGAACAAATTTATCTGCATAGATAATACCCAGACTCAATAATATCCGGGCGCGTACGGTGTCTTTGGCTGAGGATAGTTGTCGATGTAATATGACTCCTTCCTCATCTGCATGCGCTTGCGCTAAAACGTTGCTGGAATAGATCAGCCCCAGGAAAATAATCAATAGAATTCTTAAGTAGGATGGATATCGAATTAACATAGAGTCATTGCAAGTGGTAATAGGTTCTTAATTTCCATTTTTCTCATCACGAATAATGCCATTTGCTAAATAGTACTAAATGAGGGATTTATATAGAATGCAAAATTTAAAAAACAACCAAATATCGTGAGGGGAGGCCTTTTTTGTTGATAAATGAGTGATCGGGCCACCTTGTCATTATATAACTTTTTCTATTTCCGCAGGCTCCGCTGGTATCCCGAACTCGCTTAAACATTTCCAGTTTCATCCTCCGCCCCGCTTCATTGCTGATGTTTTTTAAGCCGGTCATACAGATAGCGTGGCTTAAACTCGTAGCCGAACAGAAATGGTAGACGGGCGAAGCGCCATTTTGTTGCTGTGTTATTCCGACAGCATTTAATAACTTTATGAATTACAATTAGTCGAATTCATACTTTGTTACATATATTTTCCACAGAAAGACATCTTAAATTATCGGAATCACTTTTTCGACGGGGGCGGCTTCCCTAACACCTACAACTTTTGCTTGTTTACAATAACTTAAAGATTCCTTATCACTGGCTCAAAACACGGTTTAATAATTTTGCCCCTGTCCAATAGTGGGTGTATATGACCGGTAAAGTTAATATGACGTTGAATGAGCGGGAAATCCTGGCCAGGTTAAAAGATCAGGATCAAAATGCCTTCACCATCATCTATAACACCTACTCCCCAAAAATCTATCGTTACGCCATCCGCTTTGTAAAATCAAATGATCTTGCCGAAGATGCAGTACACGACATCTTTGTTAAACTCTGGAATAACGCGGAGGATTTGGACATTCAAATTTCTCTTCAAGCTTACTTGTACAAGCTGGCTCATAATCATTTGCTCAACCTGATCAGGAGGGAAGCGGTTGAAGGCCGTTACATTGACGAAATGATGAACAGCGCTGCCGATTTTAGTCAGAATACTGAGGAAACTATCGAATATCGCGAAACCCTCGCCAAAACCCGCCAGGCTATTGATAATTTGCCGCCGCAAAGAAAACTGATATTTGAAATGGGCCGTAGCGAAGGTATGAGCCACAAACAAATAGCCCACGAATTAAATATAGCCGATAGCACGGTTAACAACCAGATTGTAAAAGCGCTTAAATCTATCAAAGAACATTTGCTGGCTACCGGCGCAATAGGGGCGATGGCCGCTTTTATCTTCCTTTTAAAAAAATAAAAATATTTTTTCATTCGCGATAGTTATACCGCTTAACCTGGGTGTCTTTATCTATGTAGGACAGGAATATGGACCAGGAAATCATTTTATTATTACGTAAGTACGTTAACAATAACTGCAATGCCCAAGAATTGGAGCAAGTAAAACAGATCATCACATCCGGGAAATATGATGCTGAATGGGACGCGGTTTTGCAGGAGGAAGCTTTAACTGAGGATGTCGAATTTCCAGACATGCCAGACTTCAGGCAAAGCGAAGTGTTGAACCGTATAAACCGTAGTATCAAACCGGTTAAAAAGCTGACCTTCCAGCGCTGGGGCTTGGGGGCCGCTGCCGCGATATTAATTATGCTGTCGGCAGGTTACCTTTTTTTGGGTAATCAAAAGCCTGTTTTAAATAATCAACCGTTATTGAGTGTATCTTCAATAGCAGGGCAACAAAAAAAGATCACCCTGGCCGATGGTACCGAGGTTACTTTGAATAGCCTAAGCACACTTCATTATAAGGATTTATTTAACGGAACTGAACGTGAGGTTTACCTGGAGGGAGAGGCTTTTTTTAACGTGGTTCATGATGCGCAACGTCCTTTTATAGTGCATACTCAAAAGTTAAATGTTCATGTACTGGGGACTTCGTTTAACGTAAGCGCTTATGTGCATGACAGAAAAACCACAGTAAGCGTAGCAACCGGAAAAGTAGGGGTAAATGTTTCCAATTCATCCCACGCGAATATGCTTTTGCCGGGCGACAGGCTAAGCTATAATGGCAACATTCAAACAGATCATATTAACCCTGATGATGTGATGGGCTGGCAAAAAGGGGCCCTCATTTTTCACCAGGAAAGCATCCGCGATATCGCTCCTGTATTGGAACGATATTACGGTGTGCACATCTACTTCGGCAAAAATCAAAACCCGGGCAAGCAGGTTACCGCCGCTTTTAAACAGAAAACATTGCCACAGGTAATGGAAATATTAGCGCAAACCGGAGGGTTTAGCTATAGGCTGATTAACAACGAAATACATATTGATTAAACCCATTAAACAAGGAGGTACCAAAAAGATACTTTACAAAAAGTATGCGCCCTGTTGTAGCAGGGCGCAGAATATCAACTGAATTTGGAGATTCAATTAACAAAAACACGCGGGTTTTCGACCACCTGCGATAATCAACACTAAAATAATGAAAAAAATATTTAGGTATCAATTTTTGATGCTTGTTTTTATGCTGTGCGCCACCGTGCCGCGCGCAGAAGCGCAAAATACAGAACGCGCTATAACATTTAACAGCAGCCAGGTAACACTGCAACAGTTTATAAAGCAGGTAAAAGATCAACAGGGTATTGAGTTTACATTTGATCAGGATGTGAATTCTCTGATGTCAAAAAAAATCACCGTCAGGAAAAAGAAAACAACCGTTGCTGATGCATTAAAATGGCTTACCGCCGACTTGCCCGTTAAATATAAGGCCATCGATAATTATATCATTCTCAGCCTGGCTAACGGTAGTAAAAGCACCGGCGGCAAAGGCCATATTTCGGGAAAGATAGCGGACGAATCGGGCGAACCTTTACCCGGTGCTACTATCAGCGTGATTGAAGCCGGTGTGTCTGCAACTGCCGATAAGGATGGTCTGTTCAGTATCCCGGTAGCCGCCGGTTCGTACACGCTCGAAGTTACGTTTATCTCTTTTCAGAAAGAGGTTTTGAAAAATGTTTTGGTAGGGGATGACCGTTCGGCCTCAGTTTCGGTTGTAATGAAAGCCCAGCCAAATTCGCTTAACGAGGTTGTGGTTACGGCCCTGGGTATCAAAAAGCGTGAACGCTCATTGGGTTACGCCAGTGCGCAGTTAAGCGCTAAGGATATAAGCACCGTGCCGCAGCCTAATGTGCTAAACTCGCTGTCGGCGCGTGTGGCTGGTGTTAATGTAAGGTCAACAGGTTCAGATCCGGGTTCAAGTGTTATGGTTACCATTCGCGGGCAGTCGTCGCTCACTAAAGATAATCAGCCTTTATATGTAATAGATGGTATCCCTGTTGCGCCCGCGCTTCAAAATCCTACAGCCGGTATCGACGGTAAACAAACTATTGATTACGGTAGCCCTATTGGTGATTTGAGTGCCGATGATATTGCCAGCGTTACCGTATTAAAAGGGGCAAGCGCGGCTGCGTTATATGGCAGTAGGGCTGGCTACGGTGTTATCCTGATCACAACAAAATCGGGTGCCGAGAAAAAAGGTCTGGGGATCAGCTTTAACTCAACCACCATCTTTGATAAGGCTTACTTGTTCCCTCATTTTCAAAACGAGTATGGTTCTGGCGATTCGCCGGTTTCTGATAATACCATCAGTACCAGCGCCTGGGGCCAACGCCTTAACGTGGGTACCAAGCTTGTTCAGTGGAACAGCCCGCTTGATGGAAACGGTAAGCAGATAGCTACCGATTGGGTCTCATATCCTAACCGGGTAAAAGATTTTTTTAAAACCGGCCATACCATTACCAATAATATTGCGGTTTCCAAATCGGGCGAGGCCGGTGATTTCAGGATCTCTTATGCCAATATGCAAAATAAAGGCATTGTTCCTAACACGGATATCAAACGCAATAACCTAAACTTTGCGGGTAACTACAATCTAAAAAAATACATAAGGCTTAGTACAAATATCGCTTACACCAATAACCAGAGCGATAACCGCCCTTCGGCTTACAGCGAAAGCGTTACTTCTGAAGTTTATAAACTTACGCCGAACATTAATATTAATGATCTGCGCAATTACTGGGTGCCGGGCAAAGAAGGCCTGAAGCAATACAACCCCTTATCAAGCGATGATAACCCGTTTTTAATTGCTTATGAGGAAACCAATGGCTTTAACCGTAACCGTTTAACCGGGCATGTGCAGCTTGCTGTTGATCTGCTGCCGAACCTGACGCTTACAGCACGCACCGGTCTGGATTATTACTCAGCCGATTTGAACGAAAAACGCCCGTTCAGTGCAAAGCGTAACCCTACAGGTGCCTACCTTACCGAAAATGATTACTTCAAAGAGCAAAACAGCGATTTCCTGCTAACCTATAAATCAAAAATAGGTCATGACTGGAACTATTCAGTTTCGGCGGGTGGCAACCAGATGGATCAAAAGGTGCGTACCGTGCGTAACTATACCGGTACGCTTACGCTGCCGGGTATCTACAACCTGTCAAACGCTGCCGCCGGTTCCATGATCTTTGCCGAATCAGCCTCGCAAAAACGCATTAACAGTATTTACGGTTTAGGCGAGATCAGCTATAAACAATGGGCATTCTTAAATTTAACTGCTCGTAACGATTGGAGCAGCACCCTGCCCGAGGCTAACAACTCCTATTTTTACCCGTCAGCATCATTAAGTCTTATCGCATCCGATTTGCTGGGCATCAAATGGGATAAGTTATCTTATTTAAAACTTCGCGGCAACATATCGCAGGTAGGTTCGGATACCGATCCTTACCAGCTTTACAACGTGGTGCCCTTTGATACCGATTGGGGTTCGGTTAAAAGAGCGTCGCTATCATACGATCAAAAAAACAGTCAGTTAAAGCCTGAAATAGCAACCTCGTATGAAACAGGTGCCGATATTAGCTTTTTTAACGACAGGCTGGGCGCGAGCTTTACCTGGTATAAAACCAATAATAAAAACCAGATCATCCAGGTACCAACCACCATTGCTTCGGGTGCCAGTACAAAACTGATCAACGCGGGTAATATCCAAAACTCAGGTATCGAATTTTCATTAAACGCGGTACCTTTTAAAGGCAAATTTACCTGGCGCACCGATCTTAACTTTACCCGTAACCGCAATAAAGTTATTTCATTAACTCCCGGTATCACCAATTATTTATTGGGCAGTACCGATGGTAGCAACGTTGAATATCTGATTAGTGAGGGCACCCAAATGGGCGATTTTTATACCCGCAGTTGGAAAAAAGTACCAAGCGGACCCTATGCAGGGCAACCTTTGTTGAATAGCAATGGCCTGCTGCAGCAATCAACCGACTTTGAAAAAATAGGCAACTATAACCCCGACTTTATTTTAGGTATCAATAACAGCTTTACTTACGGCCCGGTTACGCTAAATGTCCTTATAGACTGGCGCAAGGGCGGCAGCTATTACTCATATGTAGCTAAAAGCCTTATCGATGACGGTTTTTTGGATACCACATTACCTGGTCGTGATGCTGCTCATGGTGGTTTAGCCTGGACTGATGGCGACGGCGTAAAGAGAAACGACGGTATGATTGTACCGGGTTATATAGCTAATGCCGATGGCTCATATCGCCAAAACAACATCATCGTTGCTGCAAGTGATTACTATGATAATAAGTACTGGAAATACTACCAGAATGATACTTTCAGCGCAAGCTATGTGAAACTGAAAGAGGTTTCGTTAACCTATACGCTTGACAAAAAAATCATGCGCCATATTCCGTTCATGAGCAACCTGTCATTATCGTTGGTGGGTTATAATTTATATACCTGGACAGCTGCCAATATGGGTTTTGATCCCGAAACAACCATGAGCCTTTCGGGCCTGCGTTACCAGGGCGTTGGTCACTGGACATTGCCAGGCACCCGCTCATACGGTTTTAAACTGAGTGCCAATTTTTAACAACCAACACATGAAAGCTTATTCCCTTTTATATTTAGCAATTGGCGCGATGTTTATTACATCATGCACCAAAGATTTTCAAAAGATCAATACCAACAATAATAGCCCGTCTTCAACCCGGCCCGAATATCATTTTACCGAGGCTATTACGCAAACCGCTTATGCTTACCAGGAAAACGCGTTCGATCGTCGTCCGGCAGCCTTGGGCAGGTATATCACCCTGGTGCGTAATAATGATTATGAAACTTTCAGATGGACAGCCGTTGACTGGAACGACATTTATCAACGGGCTATGATCATCAAAACCATGCAGGACGAGGCTACAACTACCGCGCAACCTGTGTATGTAGCGACAGGTAATATTTTAATGGCCTTTAATATCTCGTATCTAACCGATTTGTATGGCGATGTGCCTTACTCGCAGGCGCTGCAGTCGGTAGCTACAGGTAACATAAAACCTGCTTATGACAAACAGCAGGATATTTATATGAATTTGCTCAAACTGTTAAAAGATGCCAATGAACAGCTCCGCGCCAATGGATCAGGAATTGATGCAAGTGCTGATGCTTTATATGCCGGCAAAGCGCTTCAGTGGCGAAAACTGGCAAATTCCCTGCGCCTAAGATTATTGCTGCGCTGTTCAAAAGTTTATGCAAATGCTTTTACAGAGATTCAGGAGATCATTAACAACAGCGACCAATACCCGATTTTTACCGGCAATACAGACAACGCCGAAGTAATATATCAGGGTGTTAAAAAAGATGACAGCTGGCCGGGTGGCGCGAAAAATATGATCGATGCTGATTTTGCCAAAACAAAGGCCAGTAAAGAATTGGTTGACGCGCTGATTGCCCGTAATGATCCGCGTTTGGCTGTATGGGTAGCACCTGTTGCATCAACCACAGGTTCAACAGTTGATCATAATCAATATGTTGGTGTTCCGCATGCTCTTACTAACCCTGCCGATTATAACGGAGGAGAAACCCACCAGTCGGTATTGTCGTCGTTTTTCAGGCAGGATAAAGCTACGGGCTTAAAAGCAAGCCTGATGATCTATCCGGAAGTATGCTTCATCCTTGCGGAAGCTGTGCAAACAGGAAAGGTGACAGTGCCCTCTAAAACAGCATCGTCACTATATCACGATGGTATTGAGGCCTCAATGGATTATTATGGAGTAAAGTCACAAGCCGCAACCCAGGCTTACTATGATTCACCCCTGGTGAAATATGATGGAACCCAAAAACAATTGATCATTCAAAAATGGCTGGCTATGTTGTTTCGCGGATCTGAAGGCTGGTTTGATTTCCGCCGTACCGGGTTCCCTGAATTTGTAGCCGGGCCAATGGCATTTCAGCCACAGTTTCCGGTAAGGTATTGCTGGCCAACAAGCGAGCCAAACGTTAATAACGATAGTTATCGTGCAGCCATCGCGGTGTTTGGTGCCGATGATATCAATACCAAAATGTGGTATCTCAAATAGTATTATCCCCTAAAACCAACACAATAAGTGAATGAGGATACGGGCGGCAGGTGGAAAAAACTGCTGCCCTGTGTCCTTTTATCAATCGTTTTATGAGCAAAATAGCAAGAAGGAGTTTTATAGGCCGTACCTTGAAAATGGGCGCTTTATTGCCTGTTATGGGTTCACAGGTAAAGTTATTAAGTAAAGATGCCGAAAGCGTGAACTATCCGGCAACCGAACTGCCAGATCGTATCTTATTAACTATAACAGAAAATCCGGCGGTTAGTATCACCATTAACTGGCGTACCGCACTAACCTCCGAAGTGAACTTGGTTGAATATGCCATAGCCGATGCGCATCCCGAGTTTGTATCAAAAGTGAAAACAGTGAATGCTGTTTCAAAAAAGTTCAGCTTTGAAGATATTCAGTTCATTAATCACCGGGTTACTTTAAATGATCTCCAGCCCGATACCCTATATGCTTACCGGGTTGGATACGGCGAAAATAGAAGTGAATGGTTCCAGTTTCGGACTGCCAAAAGTCCGATTGAAAAAGCCGGACTAAGTTTCATTTATTTGGGCGATGCGCAAGTGGGCATAAAACCGTTATGGAGCCGTGTTATACGCAAGGCTTATGCTACGCTGCCAGATGCGCAGCTGGTGATTCATGCAGGCGACCTGGTAAACCGCGCGAATAAAGATGAAGAATGGGGCGATTGGTTTGCCGCCGGTAATTATATCCATGCCAGTACACCCGCCTTAATGACACCCGGTAACCACGAGTATACCCATGACGATGGCAAACCTCACCTGTCTGTTTATTGGAACGAGCAATTTGGCCTGCCCAATAATGGTCCCGATGATGAATTATTGAAAGGGAGCTGTTATTATACAGATATTCAGGGTGTGAGGCTTATTTCGCTCAATACCCAAATGATTGAGGAAGCACCATCTGATGATTGTATACAAAGACAGGTTAACTGGCTGCATAAGGTATTGAAGCAAAACCGCCAGCAATGGACATGCGTGGTTATGCACCATCCTATGTACTCCACAAAAAAAGGGCGGGATAACAAAAAATCGCGCGAGCATCTGAAACCCATATTTGATCAATACGGGGTGGATATTGTATTGCAAGGCCATGACCATGCTTACGCCCGTGGTATGAGTAAAATTGGTCTGACTAACGGCGGCCCGAACGATACCTCGCATACTGCTTACGTAGTATCGGTAAGCGGTTCAAAAATGTACGAAACCGAGCCGATGGATTGGGCCGATATCATCATTAACCATACCCAGGTTTATCAAACCATCAACATTGATGGCAATACGCTGCAATTTAAAGCGTACCTGGCTACCGGAGAAATTGCCGACGCTTTTGACCTGGTTAAAAGAAAGGGAAAACCTAATCAACTCATCAGCAAAAAATAACAACTATATATGAAAAGAAGAGATTTTGTCAAGGGCACGGCTTTAACGGCTTTGGGCGCATCAATTATAGCCCCGCTTGAAACACTGGCGGGCAGCCGTGAAACGCATCTGGAAAGTGATGAACTGTCGAACGCCGTTGTTGCCGATGAGAATTATCCCCTGAATTTTGTTGCCATTGGCGATTGGGGCCGTAATGGCGAATACCGTCAGAAAGAAGTGGCCGATCAGATGGGTAAATGGGCTGCCACGCATGCCAATAAATTCATAGTGTCAGTGGGCGACAATTTTTACCCCAAAGGTGTTGTAAGCGAAAACGATCCCCTGTGGCATTACTCTTTTGAAAACGTTTATACGGCACATTCCCTTCAGTATGACTGGTACCCGGTTTTAGGTAATCATGATTACGGAACCGATCCGGAGGCCCAGGTACGCTACAGTAAAATAAGCCGCCGCTGGAATATGCCTGCGCTTTATTACAGCAAGGAGATTGATATTGATAAGCAAAGTGGTAAGGCGCTGCTGGTATTTATTGATACCCAGCCCATAGTTTACGATTTTAAAGAACGCGAGCCTGAAAAGCAGCTCCAATGGCTTGATCAAACGCTGGGAAATGCCTCGGCGGATGTAAAGTGGAAAATTGTGATCGGTCATCACCCTTGTTATACGGTTGGCCCTCGGATAAAAAATTATGATACGCTGTCGATCCGGAAAGCACTGTCCGGCATCTTTGAAAAACATAAGGTTGATGTTTATCTGTCTGGACACGAGCACTCGCTGCAGCATTTGAAAGCTGATGGGCATACGCATCAGTTTATATCAGGTGCAGGTTCAGAACTTACAGAGGTTACTGCCGGTATTCCTTATTGTCGTTTCCAGGCTTCTGAGCATGGGTTTATGTACTTCTCCATCAATGCCAATAAACTTAGGGTAAATGCTGTCAATGATGAGGGCAGGGTGCTTTACGAAACCACTTTAAGCAAATAAAAAATAGCCAGGTCAATACGATAATTGGTATTAACCCGGCAAAATATCAGGTGATATGCATTAAATGAAACGAAATGCCCGTTTATTTATGGCGCGGATCATCTTTGGGGTTCACATAATTTACTCCGGATGGACCGAAGCCGGTAATCTCAACAACAACTGGTTCGTTTCCGGTCATAGCAAAATGATTTTGGCCGGCTACCTCCGAGTAAATGCTTCCGATGGGTAATGTTTTGAGTTTTGTTTGATCAAACTTATTGCCATAACCAAAATGCCAGGTGCCTGATACTACAGTGGCAGTGCGTTGATCCGGGTGCTGGTGGGCTGCAATTTTGGTGTTGGCGGCAACTTCCAACAAGATCATATAAATGCCTGGTTTGGAAGGGTCGCCTATGACTACAATTTCTTTGACAGCCGAATAGTTAGAGGATCCGGGGGCGTTAACCGCTCCTGTTGGTGTGAGCGCCTTTATTTCTTGTGGCGTCAGCCGGAATTGACCGGTTTTAGAAATTTGAGCTTTTGCAGTGCCGGCAAATAAAAGTGCAGGCAGGATGAATTTAAGCGTGCGAAACATAGCTTGGTAATTTGATAATGAAAAAAAAATTTGTTAATTAATTGAGTGACATTGTTCAACTTAAATGCCGATGTGTTAATATGCTATATATTAGCTCGTTATATTTTTTTTGAAATTCCTCAATACGATATGTCGCAATTGGCAATAATCAACCACTGTATATAGTAATCGCTTGTAAGCCAAATGATAGAAACTACCGTTCACTTTTGGCTTTGTTAACTACTTGTCAAAGAATATGTATTACGAAAAATGGATTGCAAATAGAACGATAATTTAATATTAGCTTAATGTGATGAAGGGCCAACCCTGTTTATTTTTGCCCGGGTTTGTTGGTTTAGCATGACTAAGGTAATTAAGGATTTTTCAGATCGTTTATTATGGGACAGATATCAGGGCGGGAATACCGGTGCTTACGATATCTTATTTAAACGCTATCACGACCCCATCTTTAATTACGCTCTCAAAAATGTACCCGACAGGGAAATAGCCGAAGAACTTACATTAGATGTGATGCTCAGGCTCTGGCAAAAGAAAGGTGACCTGATCATAGAAACCGATCTTCGTGCATATCTTTTCCGCTCCATCAAAAACGCTATCTATAATTACTACCGCAAAAAAATCCTGAGTACCATTCCTATCGATCTGTTAACAATTCAGGATACACCTTTGGGCGGCGCGACTGATGACAAGTTGAAGTATTTCGAGTTAGAAAAGATCTACCATCAAAAACTAAATGAACTCAGTCCTCAGCGCCAGAAAATTTTCAGGATGAGCAGGGAACGGAATATGACCTACGCACAGATAGCCGAAGAAACCGGTCTTTCGGTTAATACCATCGAAAATTATATGGTAGTTACCCTGCGCATCCTGCGCCGCGAATTAAGCGAACATGCCGATGTTACGGTGATGCTTATCGCCCTTGCATCTTTCTTTTAATTTTTTTCAAAACGGATAGGTGGTGTAACAGCTAAATGGTGTTTTCTATTTTGAAAGCCCATTTAAATGCATTCAGAAGAGAACATAAAATCACTTATCAGGAAATATATTTCCGGCAGATATACTCCTGAAGAACTGGAAGAGATCCGGGAGTTTATTGCAAAACCGGATTCACAGCAACTTTTTGACGAAGTATTGGAAGAGCAGGGGACAGGTCTTGTTCCCGAAGATGATATCGATCAGCCGCACCTGGACGATAAGCTAAAACTTTTTTATCAAAAACTGCAGCAGCAAACCCCAGATGAGGTATCAGAACCCGATTCGGCGCCTCGTATCTTATCCATTTTTAAAATCCGTTATCTGCGCCATGCTGCCATCTGGACGGTGTTTGTGCTTGGCGCGGCCTTATATGGTATAACTCGCTTTCGCAAGTTGCCGGTAAAAGAACAAATTGCATATCATGAGCAGGTAAATCCTTTGGGCCGCAGGTCAAAAATTATTTTGCCGGATAGCTCGGAAGTTTATCTGGGGGCAGGCAGCCGGTTAAACTACCCGGATAAGTTTGCCAGCAACACCCGCGAAATTTCTTTAGAAGGAGAAGCCTTTTTCCAGGTAACCAAAAACCCTCATAAACCATTTATCATCCATACCGGTACGGTGCAAACCCGGGTACTGGGTACCTCATTCAAAATAGATGCCTTTAAAAACCAGCCGATATCTGTTGCTGTGGCAACTGGCAAGGTTAGGGTAGATGATGTAAGCGGAAATAAAATTAAATCGTTGGCTGTGCTGGTGCCGGGGCAAATGGTAACCTATGACAATAAGCTGGCTGTTACTTCAGCGGTGATAACTACTGAGGTTAGCGGTTGGAAGGATGCGCTGCTTTCATTTCATAACCGCAACCTGAAGGATATCACATCTGTGCTTGAGCGTTGGTATAACGTAAAGATCCTATACCGCAAACCGGCAATTGCGCATCAAAAAATATCTGTTGCCTTACAAGCCGATATGCCATTGAATAAAATTATGAAAGTGCTGGCGGCAACCGCCCATTTTGATTTCATCATATCCGGTCAGCAGGTAAATATCAATTAATAACGACAATGAATATACGCTAACGAAAGAATTGGATATGTAACCATTTGTACAAACAAAAAACGTCCCCTGCCGCTGGCCGGGAACGCGTAATGCTTATAAACCGTGTGATTTTCGACCTTCCCGCGGTTTAAATAAATAACCCATACCCTGAACAGGTATGGCCATTTAACAGATCATCGCCTCGCGGCGAATAACCTCATTATGCCCAAAAATATGCAAAAAGGATTAAAAGAATATCCTTCAATCCGATTTTTTATGAAATGCTCTTTTGTGCTCATTGTTGTCAGGCTCACTTTTATAAGTATGCTGATGGCCAGCAATGTTAAAAGTCAGGACCTTAGTCGCCAGATCAGCTTACAGCTGAAAAACGTGACCGTGACCGAGGGCTTGACAGTTATCGGACAACAAAGCAACATACGGTTCTCCTTTCAGGAGCAATCAACAAACGCGGTAAAAAAGAATGTGACATTGATTGCCGAACATATTTCGGTAAAAGATGCGCTGAATAACCTGTTAGCACATACCGGTTTAGAATATAAACTGGTAGAAGGATATGTGGTAATAGATAGCAAGCCTGTACCGCTAACCATAACCGGTACCGTAACGGACGAAAAGACCGGCGAACTGCTGATAGGTGTTGCTGTAAGGGTAAAAGCCACAGGAGCCGCTGTTGCCACAGATGCAAACGGGCGATTCAGGATAACAGTACCTGACGGAGGAGCGACCCTGGTGATTACCTACATAGGGTATCAAACTCATGAAGTAAAGGTAGGCCCGCAAAATCGGGAGCTGACCATAACCCTTAAAGCCTCATCAACCCAGCTTGGTGAGGTAACGGTGCAAGCCAGACGGCGTACCAATACCGAAATTTCGGTACTGGCCGAAAGGAAAAAGGCTGCTATTGTGCAGGACGCTATCTCTGCGGCACAAATTGAACGTACTGCAAGTATCACAACCACACAGGCCCTGCAAAGGGTATCGGGCGTAACTGTTACCGATGATAAGTATGTTGCCATTCGCGGTTTGGGCGACAGGAGTGTGATCGGCCAGTTGAACGGTATCCGACTGGCTTCGTCAGACCCTGACCGAAGCGCTATTCCGCTTGACCTGGTACCGGCATCCTTACTGGATAACATCACCATTTTTAAAACAGTAACGCCCGATAAACCCGCAGACGCTGCCGCAGGTATTGTGGAGCTAAAAACCAAATCAGTACCAGATAGTATGGTGCTTGAGGTGGTTGCCCAAACAGGCTTCAATTCCAATATTGGCATAGGCGGGCAGTTTAACAGTTTCTACAATAGCGATATGGGTTTCTTTGGGCAAAAGATCAATAAAAAAGATCTGAGCAAGGATTTTCTTGATCTGGGCACCAAATACAAAGGCGGCCTGTCGCAAATTCAAAAAATGATAGCCAACAGCGGCTACAGCGCCGAAACCAGGCAGGAAGTAAACCGCATTAACGGCATCATGCAGGGCTTTGATCCGGTTTTAACCACACGTTACCGGCAAGCGCCGCTCAACCAATTGTATTCGGCGACATTTGGTAATAGTTACACCCTGTTTAAAAAGCATAAACTTGGCGTGATTGCCGGTGTAAACTATTACAGCCGCACTACTGATATATCCGGAGGGGACGTGCAGCAATATAGTATATACCAGGGAGTAATTACCGGTAACCCACAGGTTTACAGTCCGCGCAATATTCCTAACTATATTACGCCTAATAACCTTTATATGGGCAGGTATCAAACCTATAAGGAAAATACCGGTACCCAAACGCTCAATTATGGCGGTTTATTAGGATTAACCTATCGCTTTAGTCCGCAGCACGAGATTAGCATGCAATACCTGGGCAGTTGGGGCGGCGAAACCCAGGCTTACAACTTAAACGGTAAGTATGATTATACCGGTTTACCGGGCGATGTGAAAAGTACGGTTTATTCATTAAAGCAATCGTACCGCAAGCTGAACACCTTTAACTTACAAGGCGAGCATAAATTTTTAAAGGGAGCCTATTCGCCGCGTTTAAGTTATAACGTTGCTACCTCAAAGGCTGGGCAGAATGACCCTGATTATCGCTTTGTTAACCTTGCCGATTATACTCCACGCGGAGGGGCTTACATTGCAAACCCAACAGTAGGTTCTGCAAACACTGCGCCCGGATCAGTATACACAGATCATTTATATGCGCTTTCATCAGGTTACGTAAATGGTTTCGGTGCGTATGGCATTATACAGGCCGAGCCTAACGGACGCCGTTACCGCAACCTTTCTGAAACAAACTATAACTACAAGGCCGACGTGACCTTGCCTTTCAAACTTTTTGGTAAAAAGCAGGAGTTTAAAACAGGTGTAAACTACCTTAACCGCGACCGTGTATTTACAGAGAATGTGCTGTTTTTACCAGGCTCTAACTTTTCATCGCTTGGCGCTTTGCCATTATACACAGTATCAGGCAATCTCGATAGATTGGTAAGTTCTGAAATAATAGGGATCCACCCAACAAATGCCGGAACGGGAGAGGGTGCAGCACCCATCGGTGGCTTTTTGTACAATAGCCAAAAATCGCCCAACAACTACAAAGGCTTTTTTGAAACCAAGGCCGGTTACGCCATGCTCGATCTGAAATTGACAGAAGAGTTGAGGCTAACGGGCGGTGTCAGGTTCGAGTCAACCAATATCCAGTCGGCGGTTGATACATCGGGCGTTTTCCTTGACCCGGCCCTGACTACAACCCGTCCGGATGGTTCGCACATTCCGCTTTCATTAACCAACCCTAACTCGGTGTATAAAACAGGTTATAAGCCCTACTACTCGGCTAACATGACCTACAGCTACAAGGAGAATATGAATTTTAGGGTAGGTTTCAACACTACACTGGCCCGGCCTGAATTAAGGGAGATCACCAACGTGTTTGAGTTCGATGCGTTTCAGGGCGGCCTGGTTGTTGGTAACCCCAACCTGATTAACCAATCTACCCAAAACCTCGATTTCAGATGGGAATATTTCCCAGCTTCGGGCGAAGTACTTTCTTTTTCACTATTTGGCAAGCGGATAAAAAATCAGCTATACAAAGTGTTCAGCCTGCAAACCAGTGGCCTTGCAGCTACCTACCCCGAGTATCCAACCATCAGGTTTGAGAACGACCCTAACATAGGTAAGGTATGGGGATTGGAAGTAGAGGTTGTTAAAGATTTGGGCAAATTATGGGCCCCGCTAAATAATTTCTTCATAGGCTCCAACCTGATGCTGGCGCAAAGCGATATCAAAAAATCGCCGCAAAGACTGGAGGCTAACCGCTCTATCGATCGCCACTCGCCGGATAACAGTCCGTTGTTTGAACAGGCGCCATATTCGGTAAATGGCTGGTTAAACTATACCAATAAGCGTTGGGGAACCACTTTTACCGGCACATTTAATATGGTAGGTGAGCGCCTGGTACAGATAAACTTGACCGGTGAGCCGGATTTATACACCCGCCCGGTACCTGTGTTGGATTTTGTGTTTAGCCAGCGCATAACGCCTAAGGTGCTGTTTAAAGGTTACATCAAAAACATGCTTAACCCGGCTGTGAAAACCGTGTATGCCAACCCGGGTACGGGGGGTAAATGGTATGGCGGCGAATACATTAACCGCAGCTATCAGCGCGGCAGCGAGATTATGCTTGGCTTCACCTATAACTTATTGTAACCATGAAAAAACTTAATAAATATTTAAGCAACCCGGTATTAGCGGCTTGTTTGGCTTTGACGCTGATATTAGGCTCATGTAAAAAAGCCAAGCTTGATCCTACTATTGATAACCGGGCCGTTACCGATGCACGCAAAAACTCTACTGTGCGTATTGTTAACCTTGGCAGCTACAACCAGTTGCAGGTTAACGGCGATACTTTAACAAACTATGTAGTAAGGGATAAGGATAGTCCATTATATGATAGTTATCCCGCCACCAAATATTTCCCAACCAATGGCAGGCTGGGTACTACCTGGAGCGTTCCGCAAGAATTTTTAAACAACGGCGCAGCAAAATTTATTGCAGAAACAAGTGGTTACCAGGAAACACCTACCAAAGTTGAATTTAACGTACAGGAGGATGCACAGCAACCGGTTGATTACTATCTGCTTCCAACACAGCGCTACATGCAGGTAACCGGCTTGCCCGAATATATAAAAGTGCCGCGCTCAATAGCGCCCGCTGCTGATGCATCGCATTTTAAGATCAGGCTGCTTAATCTTACCGGAACGCCTATAGATGATTCGCGCCTGGAAAACCTGGTTACCCCGCTAACCTTAACCTGGGCCGATGGCACACCCATAAGCAGCCAAACCAGCAATATAGCGCCCGGTCAGTATTCTGAATATATTGATTTGCCTTACACAACGGCTCAAATAAAGGTACTTACAACAAATGGCACACAGGTACCCGGTTATGAATCCACTATGGTTTTAAATCCGGCAAACTCAACCATTGAAGGTGTGCCCGGACTTAGCTACATCCCTATTAAAAGTTACGCACCCGGTGGTGTTTACACCATGGTGGTTACCCCAAGGCAGTACAATGTACCGTCGCCGGGTACCACAACGGGGGAAACTGTGAAGGCACACCAAAACAGCGTAAGACTGATAACCGATATCAGCGAGCCGGTAAACGTTACCTATTTCAGGATGCAGGCGGTAAACACCTTGCCCGGAGTAAACGGGGTTAAAATATTGGTAAATAGTAAACCTTTAGGAGCTGCTATTGATTACACCGCGCATACCGATTACAATACTTTCATCATTGGGCAATATGATATCCAGGCGGTAAATGCTTCCGGAACCGTTTTGGCAAGCGCTAAAATTAGCCCTATAGCCAATAGTAACTATACACTTTGGTTAAACCCCGGTGCCGATGGTAAACCGGTTATAGCTGCTGTAGCCAACGACCTGAGCGGAACGCTGGTAACCAATGCCACTGATGACGCCACCTATGCCCGCTACAGTAATGAGTTTTCATTCAGCATGCGTTTCCTGAATCTGAGTAAGGATGTTCCTTATTTAACCCTTACTACTGATAACGCACAGGATTTTAACAGCCAGTACGGCTTTAACACCGGGGCGGTAACCAACCTGCAGCCGGGTGTAGTTCCCGTCGAATTTCCTTACATCCGCGCTGGTTTTGATGCAAAACCATACCAGATTATGGCATTTCGCTCAACGCCGGCAGTAGTGCCGGGCTCGTGGGCCAGCGATATCCCGGTGATTAATAGTAAAGACCTTATTGCCCGGCCTGCACTTTATGTAAAAGGAGTTTTGCCAAATCACGAGCCTGGTTTTTATACCATAGCGCTTGTTGGTAAAACCGGTGCTCAGGCAACACCTGCAGAAAAGGCTAAAATGATCATTGTAAAACACAGCAAATAAAAAATTATGCTACGATCAAGATTACAATATATAATGACGAGTGCCATAGTCCTGATGCTTTTAGCTTCGGGCTGTAGCAAGGTGGAGTATAAAAAAATAGATAATCCAGCTTACTTACGTGTATTCAATAACCTGAACTATACCATATCACTTGCTAATAAAGATGAGCCGGTTCCTTTTCTTACCATGTTGGTAGATCCTCAGATGGATAAAGACGGGATGCCGGTGAGTGCTGCTGTTAAAGGAGATTTCCTTGATCAGCGCGAGCCCTATGCTCCGCCGTATCCATCGCACGCGGGCACAAGTACCTCCTATAAAAATCCGGAATATCCCGGAAAGGAGAATGTATTAGTGGGCCCGGTATTGAATGGGTTCGACCTCAGCAGTTGGGCACAGATCCCATCGGGCAAGCACCGCGTGGTATTCATGTTCAGGCCGGTTAACAATACGCCTTTCTTTGACCTTGAACCGCGATTAAAGAAAACCATACTAATAGATACCACACTAACACTTGATGCCAAAGAGGTTTATACCCTGCATGTACTGCAAAAGGATTTTATAACTAAAAAGAACGGCATTTATCTGCGTCAGGAAAACTTCCACAAACTGCCCCTGTCCGATTCGATGGTGTATGTTAATTTTTATAACATGAGTGCCAAGGGTTTCCAGGAAGCAGATAATAGCCTCAAAGCAGGTTATAAAAAATCAGGTGCGTTGCAAAACGGGATAAAGGATAATATGAACATATTTTACACCCTGGTTAAGGATGAACCAGCCGATAAGGTATTCTTGCCCGGGTATACGCAAAAGTTTTTAGGCACTATAACCCGTAATGCCGAGGCACCGGTGGTAACGCAGTACTACAGTTTTCCGCTGTTTGCCGATGGTGCTTCAGACGGGATCCATACTACCATTTGGCAGCATCTTGATTTTATGGCGCCAGGGATGCATCCGGCTAATAATCCATATTATACTTTTCAATATGATACTGATGGCAACTGGGCCCCGGTTGAATGCCTGCTTGCCGGTAAAACTGCACTGCAAAGCAGGCCGAACAGTGCCCTGCTTCCTAACATGATCGTGAACATTCCATCAGGTATTTATAATCCGCGCTCGTTTGCTACAGTAAATACCATCGAGATAGTTAACGGTAATATTTACCTCACCACGGTACAGCGTAAATACGCTCCTCCAATTTATTAATACAGGCAATCAGCTATCAAAAAAAATTCTAAATGAAAAATAGAAAACCGATAAGAAACTTATTGCTGCTCATCCCTGCTTTGCTGATGTTGTTGTTCAGCGCCTGCAAGCACGATGATCTGGAAATTGCCAAGCCGAATGAAAACTTCAGGCTGGCTACAGATTTTGTAAAAAACAATTATGACCTCACACTTTTTTCGGCGGCTGTCGAAAAATCGGGTATGGCCGAAACATTAAGGGGTAAAGGTCCATTCACACTGTTGGCTCCCAGTAACTCGGCTTTTAATGAAATCGGGATAACCAAAGCCTCCGATTTTGATAAGATGAATACTGATAGCCTGAAGGCAATGGTTCAACGCCACGTGCTCGATCAGCAACTGACATTTAACCAGGTACCTGTAAATGGGGTGGATATCCGTTACCATACCCTGGCCGGAACTGATGTTTATGCTACTCTGGCGAGCTATGCTCCCAATAATAGCGCGTACCCGGCTAATAATCTCTATTTCAACGGCTCGTCCGTAACACGAAAGGATGTTAGCATAGCCAATGGTATTGTTCATGTATTGAACAAGGTAATGAAGGTTACGCCTGAAAGCACCGTACAGGATTGGCTGGCCAAACGCCCGCAATACAGCATTTTTGTAAGCGGCCTTAAAAAGTTTGGCTTCTGGAATAAACTGTCTGGTACAGGGCCATTTACTGTATTTGCTCCTCAAAACAGTGTATTTGAGGCTAATGGTATTACTGAAGCATCTGTAACAACCTTAGACCCGGCTGTTTACCAGGGCGAACGGTTGTTTGGCAGTTATATCCTAAACGGCAAACACTTCTTCATATCCGATTTTAATGTGTTTTATATTATTAATAACGAGCCTACTTATAGCGGGCAACTTGAAAATGATAGCTGGTATTTTATAATAAGCAGCGAAAGGAATTTTTATACAGCTGCGGTAAGCTATTCGGCACATTTACAAACAGCCCTCAGCTATCCTTACGACACATATCCCGCTGTAACGGCTATACCGGCTTTAACGGATAATTTGACTGATAACGGACTTGTTCATGATATGCAAGGCTTGCTGCTTTTGCCCGAACAGGCTTTAAAACACTAATCAAGAATACAGCTATGAAACTGATAAAAATTATTGCTTTTTGCCTGCTCACGGTTGCTGTAGCATCGTGCCGTAAGGCCGAGTTTATGCCTGTACCCGAAGGAACGGCCATTCCGCATACAGATATAACAATTACTTTGAAAGATGCGCTGGCAGCCTCACCTTATACGTTGTTTAAGGCCGCCTGGGAGCGCAGCGATATGAACGCCATTTTAAAAGAAAAAGGGAAGAAAGCCCCTTTTACGCTGCTTGTGCCAACCGATGCCGCCTTTATTGCCGATGGCTTAACGCTTGATGTGATCAATAAAACTACGCCGGCTTTGTTGGATAGTGTCCTGTTATATCATACCATAGGCGCGGGTATAAGCCTGGATGATATTAAGAACAGGAAGGATAGCTTTAAAGGGTTGTCGTTATTGCAAAATCCTAATCTTAAGGTTTTCCCGGCCACTGGGCTGAGCGGGGCCACATTTGATATCTACTCCTACCTGCAATACATCAAAGTACAGGACGGAACATTGTTTGTTAACGGTAAGGCCTGCGGTACGCTGGCACCAACCGAAGCCAAAGATGGTTTGCTATGGCCTATAGACCATGTTTTGCATAAACCAACTAAAACCCTGATGGAAGCACTACAGGAAGATGGGCGTTTCGGAATGTATATTGAACTTAATTTACGTAACGACGCGTTATATGCGGAGTTAACCTACGGTATTGTTACACATGACTTTACACAGGGACTGGTGCTTTTACCTTATTATGCAAATTATAACGTAACCTTTTCATCGGTTTATGCCATTCCTGATGAGGTTTTTCATGCTGCCGGATATCAAACGGTTGATGATGTAATGAAGCTTAACGACCGCAATCCGCTCCCTACTGTTGATTGGGACGCCTATTCGGTAGTGGGTGGCCTGGCAACGGATACTTTAGTGGGGTACCACCGCTGGGGCACCATGTTTTCTTATTATGACGTAAACTATGGCCGGGGGGATTTCAATGCCCTCAATTTTTACACGCCCGATCTAACCAACGATTTGCTTGGCAATTACACAGTAGTAACATCGGGCTCCTACGGCACTTATCCTATTTACCCTATGCCGCTTGATTTTGGTAAGAAAGACGGGGCAGTTACCGTGAATGTTAAAGGCTCAAATCATCCTGCAGCGAAGATTACTGAACCCGATATCAATACGCTCATGGGGCCTATACATGTGGTTGATCATTTTATGGTGCCGAAAGATTTTAAGTTTTAAACGGAGATAACACAAACATCTAAACAAGAAATTAATGAAAGCTTATAAATATATGCTATTGCTTTTGCTTGCCTTTAGCATGGGCAGCTGCAAAAAGGATAAGCAGGAAAAAGCTAACCAGGATAATAATAAACTCAGTGATATTATTGCCGATAACTTTAACCTTTCTCTTTTTAATACAGGCTTAACAGCTGTTAACCTACGTGAAAAACTGGCAGGTACCGGGCCTTTCACAGTCCTCACCCCATCAGATGATGCTTTTGCGCGAGGTGGATACGGAAGTACCGAAGCTGTTTTGAGTGAGGCTCCTGCACGGATCTCTTCTATTCTTAATTATCATATCCTTAACGGTGAGTATGAACTGAACAAACTTCCATTTTTGTTTAACCAGGAGTTGCGCTCATCAAACGGTGGTAAGCTTTTCGTAACCCATTGGGTAAACGGTACGGATACCGTACTTACTATAAATGGCGCGAGAGTGCTATCGCAAAATGTAACGGCAAGTAATGGCCTTATCCAGGTGATTGACCGTATGCTTGAGCCCTACAAATACGAGCAGATTACTGATGCCATTGCATCCGATAAAAATCTGAGCTTGTTTTACCAGGCACTTCAGCGCGCAGGATTGATCACTTCATTACAAAGCGGTGGCCCTTACACCGTCTTCGCGCCAGGCAACGCGGCCATGATCTCGTATGGTTTGCCAACCCTGGCTGCCATTAACCAGGCCGACCCTGCTACACTGAAAACATTTTTGCGCTATCATATCCTGAACGACAGGCGCTTCATTTACGATTATGTTTTGAGTGCGGGCGCATCTAATAAAACCGAACAGACCATGCAGGACGGAAACTCGGTGGGGATAACCATATCATCCACAGCCGGACAAGGAGGCACAATTTACAGTATCAACTTAAAGGGAAGCGGAAATACATCAACCGTACAGCCAACAAAACAGGATGTATTAACCGGGAACGGAGTTTTACACACACTAAATGGTGCGCTTAAAATTACCCAATAAGTATAACTCAAAAAAAGACATTACAGAGATGACGATATACAAAATACTTAAAAGGATAGCATTATTCCTGTTGCTGCTATCGCCCTTTGCGGTAAGCGCGCAGGAAACAAGCGGTACCATAAGCGGCACGATAACAGATGTTTCGGGACAGGCCTTGCCGGGTGCTACCATAACGGCTATCCACCTGCCCTCAGGCACTCGTTACGCTTCTGCAGCCAATAAGGACGGCCGCTTTTATCTAACTAATCTCCGCATAGGCGGGCCTTACAGCGTTGAGGCAACCATGGTAAGCATGTCGCCTCAAAAAAAGGAGGATATTACCATCAGGCTTGGCGCCGCTTTCGAAGTTAACTTTTCGCTTGCGGATGCCTCAAAACAGCTTGGCGAAGTTGTGATTAAATCAACCAAAAAAAGCGCGCAAGCCAGTACCTATGGTTCCGGTAAAAATATAAGTGCCGCGCAGGTACGCAACATGCCTACCGTATCGCGCAGCATTACTGATATCACAAGGCTTGTACCACAAGGCAGCAAGGATAACAGTTTTGGCGGCAGTAACTTCCGTTACAATAACGTAACTATCGATGGTGCTATCAATAATGATGCTATTGGCTTTAGTCCGTCGTTAGGTGGCCAGTCAGGTACTTCGGGTATGGCGGGTAGTTCAACCCGTACCAACCCCATATCGCTTGATGCTATTGAAGATATGCAGGTTTATTTGGCTCCTTTTGATGTGAAGATTGGCAATTTTACGGGCGGATCTGTAAATGCTGTAACCCGCAGCGGTACCAATACAGTAAGCGGTTCGGTATATGGTTTTGGCCGTAACGCCGCGCTTATAGGTAATGACAGGGTAGGTACGCTTGGCAAAATGAACAGCGATTTTTATGATTACCAAACTGGTTTCAGGTTGGGCTTTCCAATCATTAAAAATAAGTTGTTCTTCTTTACCAACGAGGAGATAGCCCGTCGGCAGGACCCTGCCCAGCTATTGGCAGGCCAGGCCGAAACCAGCCAGATCCTGAACGTTGCCGATGCTAAAGCTATTGCCGATGCCACACCGTTTAACGCGGGTACCGCAGGTAATTTTAATACCTATGCACGGTCCACCAAGTTTTTTAACAGGTTGGATTGGAACATCGACGATAAAAACCAGTTGGTGGTACGCAATAACACCATCCTTTCAAAAGCGACCATTATGGATCGTGACCAGCAGGATTTTAGGTTCAGCAGTATGGCTTATCTGCAAAAAAACAACCAAAGTTCAACTGTTGCCGAGCTTAAGAGCAGGTTAAGCAACACTTTATCGGGCAATTTATTGGTAGGATATACTATGGTAAATGACTCAAGAAATCCAACCAGCGATCCGGGCTTGCCGCAAGTACAAATTATGGGCCGCACACCGGGTACAACCATTTACTTAGGTACAGATCGTGAAGCCAGTATATTTGATATGAAGCAGCGCACGCTGGAACTTACCGCCAACCTGAACTGGACGGTAGGTAACCATCGCTTTACCTTTGGTACCCACAACGAGTTATACAAAATCACTTACGGTTTTGTAAACGCCTGGAATGGCCGCGTTGATTACAACAGTATTGAAGATTATCTGAATAATAATCCTTACCGCGTACGCGGCGCGTACAATTACACCAATAACAACCGCGATTATATCCTGAATAATCCGGGTGCCAAATTTGATGTGAACATGTACAGCGCTTATGTTCAGGACGAGATTACGGTATCTGATAAATTTAAAGTGATCCCCGGTTTACGCGCCGATATGACCTACTTGCCCGAAGTGCCATTTTTAAGCGATAAAACCCGTACCGCTTTGGATGATCCTAACTTTGGTACCACCTATACTTATACGCCGCTTAAAAAGATTACCAATAACTTTTTAAACAAAGTACAGGTATCGCCCCGTATAGGTTTTCGTTACGATTGGTTTGGCGATCAAAGTCTGATATTACGTGGAGGTGCTGGTTTATTTACCGGCCGCATCCCGATGGCCTGGCTGGCTTATGCTTATTATAACACCGGCAATAGTTATGGGGCGTTTGACCAGAAGGCAGATCAGAAACCTTTTGTAGCGGGCAGTAATGCGCTAAAAGGCGGCCCTAACGGTATTGCGGATTTTATCCAGGCCAACGGCGCGGTGATCAATAATCCTAATAGCGGCAAAATACAGGTTGATTTGGTTGACAATAATTTTGTTATGCCGCAGGTATTGCGCACCAGTATAGCGGGTGATTATACCACTGCCGATCAGTGGAAATTTACTATCGAGGCTATCTACACCAAAAACATTAAAGATGTATTGTTTCAGCAATTGAACGTTGCAGATAACCCAACTTATTATCCGTATGATAAAAACCGTCAGCAACCTATTTACAGTGGTACTGTCGACCAGCGTTTTTCAAACACCTATTTGCTGAGCAATACTAATAAAGGTTATCGCTACAGTTTAACTGGAAGTATCAGTAAAACAATCGCTAACCAACTGCAGGCTTCGGTATCATACACCTATGGTCAGTCTAAAGATCTTTCAAACGGCGTACGTAACTCCATGGAATCAAACTGGCAGTTAAACCAGTCGCTGGTGCCTAATAACCCAACCTTGGCCAACAGTAATTTTGATATCAGGCATAGGATAGTTGCCAATATCGGGTACAATAAAAACTGGGTTAAGTCTGGCCGTACCAATGTTTCGCTGTTTTTTAGCGCGCAATCGGGTAGTCCGTTTAGTTATGGTGTAGTTAATAATAGTGTGCAAGGCTTACCGCAACAGGTTAGTTTGGCCTATATCCCCACAAGGGATGAAGCCATCCGTTTTTTTCAGGATAGCCCAACCGCCGGTACCGCAGTACAGCAGGCAGCAGCTTTTAACGCATACATTGATAAAGATAGCTACCTGAGCAGCAGAAGAGGGGATTTTACCGAGCGTAACAAGGGCCGTACCCCATGGAACGTTCAGGCCGATCTGCATATCGCCCATGATATTTATCTGAATGGCGATAACAAACAGTTTTTTACCATCACGGCCGATGTGATGAACCTCACCAACCTGATCAATAAAAACTGGGGCGTGCAGTATTTTTCTCCAAATACCTTTAACTCTACAGCCAGCGTGGGCTTAACCCCGGTTTTATTCCCTCCGCAGCAAAATGCGGGCGGTTATCCGCTGTATCAATTTGCTACGCCGGGTAAACCTTACAGTATTGACTACTACGGCTCCAGAACCCAAATGCAATTAGGCGCACGATATACTTTTTAAACCAGGAATTTAAAAAATCAAAACATGAAAAAATATAATCTTAAGTTTTACAGCATCGTGTGTTGCCTTATGGTGGTAATGCTGGCTGCCTGTAAAAAGGATCATAATAAAGAGGCTAAACCGCAACCCAAGGTTACCGAGTATTATCCCAACAGCGGGGGCGAGGGTACACTGGTTACTGTTGCAGGAAGCGGTTTCAGCGGCAGCGTATCTGCCACGTTTGCAAATACAACAGCCGATGTGGTGAGTGTTACGCCAACAGAGGTGGTAATCCGTGCCCCTAAAGGTGAACACAGCGGCGATATCGCCCTTAAACTGGATAACGCCTCGCTTACTGTTGGCAAATATACCTACCAGGATCTGAGCATCAGTAAAATAAGCCCTGCTAACGGCACTGCCGGTGCACATGTTAGGGTATCGGGGGCGGGTTTCAGCAGCGCCACCGGGCCGGCTGTAGTTACCATTAATGGAAAAACAACCCAGATAGTAAGTGCTTCAGATACGCTTTTGGTTGTTGAAGTACCTGCCAACGTAGGTACAGGCGCTGTAAAAGTTACCGTTAACGGCAAAGATGTTACAGGGCAAAGCTTCAAATATCAGGCAATTAATTCCATAAAGCCAATTACAGGAGGTAAGGGTACTACGGTGCGGATTGACGGAAGTGGCTTTGAGAACACTATTGCAGGTAACACCATTGATTTTAATGGTAAACAAGCCCTGGTTAAGGAAGCCGGTGTTGATCATATTATAGTGGTTGCTCCAGACGCGGTACAAACAGGGCCATTATCGGTAACTATTAACGGGCAGAAAATTGTTGGCCCGGTATTTACTGTTGTACCGCCGCCGGTTATTCAAACAGTTACTCCATTAAGTGGGCCTGCCAAAACGGTTATGACTATAGTAGGAACTACGTTTAGCACTATACTTGATGAAAATAAGGTAACCGTAAATGGTGTTGTAATCCCGATCACTGCAGCTACGGCTACTAAATTAACATTGACCATTCCGGGGGGGACCGGCAATGGTAAGGTAGTGGTGAGTGTGAACGATCAAACTGTTCAAGGCCCTGATTTTAAGGATCAGGCAGTAGGCATAACTGCTTTAAGCCCCCAGAATGGCTTAGCCGGTACACATGTCATCATCAGCGGCTTAGGCTTTAGCACCATTGCAAGCCAAAATAAAGTAACTTTTAACGGTGTAGCCGCCACGGTTGTAAACGCTACAGCAGCAAGTTTGGAGGTAATAGCGCCGGATGGCTTAACATCGGGCCCGGTAAAAGTAGTAACTGATGGTGTTGAAGCATTCGCGCCTGCAGACTTTAAACGTGCCGGTGTAATAACCCTTGCCGGTGGCCCCGGAAGCAGTTCATTAAGCCTTGTTGCGTACCGGTCGGGCAGTTTAGCTGTAGATAGTAAGGGCAATGTTTATGTGATAGAAGTGGATTTAAGCCGTATCAAAAAGATAGCCACAAACGGTACGGTAACCTTGTTTGCCGGTAGCCCTACAGGTGAAAGGGGCTATGTTGATGCGCAAGGTGATAAGGCCTTATTTAACTTAGGCGCCAACCCGGGTATGGACATTGATGAAAACGATAACCTTTACGTAAGCGACGGTACCAAGGTACGTAAAATTACCCCGCAAGGTATGGTTAGCACTTTTGCCGGCAATTTAGGCACTATCAACAAAATGTCATTTGATGAAACCGGCATGCTGTACGTTATGGGGAGTTTTAACGGGGGATGGAAGTTGGATAAAGATGGCAACCGCTCTGCAATAAGTGTAATTGCTTCATCGGATAATGCCCGTCCGGCTCCTTATAATGGCTATATGTACAAGGTGAGTAACGAAGAGTATTACCTTGATATTTATAATATAGCCAGTGGTTTAACAACCAACAGGTGGGTAGGCGGCAATTTCGGCTCTGCTGACGGAGTTGGTAACGCGGCCGGTTTTGGTTCTATCAATGGTCTCGTTTCTGATCGGTCAGGTTTTATCTATGTATCTGAGTATCTCAACAGATCGATACGTAAAATAAATATAGCTACCAAAGAGGTTACAACAGCAATACAGTTTACCGGTGGAACTAATGTTGACGGGGCATTTAACCAGGTTAAATCCGGTTTCCTGGGCGATATTACGATGGATAGACAGGGGAATATTTATTTTATAGATCTGACCAACAATGCCGTAAGGAAAATCTTCCTGCAATAAAAAATAAGCTATCACGAAGTATAAACAGGGCGGTTTAACCGCCCTGTTTATTTAAATGCAGTATTATGCCATTATATATTATAGAAGAACTAATTATCAGGTTGCAAGCTTTTAACAAAGGTGTCGGCACGTTTATATCTTGCATCAGACTTGGAGAGCAAATGATCATCAAAACAAATCGTGGAATGATTACCATACCTATGGTAGTGTTAATCACTCAACTACAGCGGCCGCCGGCGATTACCAATGAGGAGGTGGCGGTGCTTGCCCGGCAGTTTGTCAGATCAGCAAGGCAGGTGAACAGAAATATTGTTATTGGTTAATAGTGTAAATTTTGGTTCAAAAGCAATTGGTTTAATTGATATATCTCTCAATTTTTAACAGACTATGATGAATGATTATATAAAAGAAAGCAGACCCTACAATAACCCGCGTTTATTTTTTTTAGGGATCCTGGTAATTGCATTTGTCACAATTGGTTACTTCGTATGTGGTTTATTCTTTTGGCTTCAATAAATGTATTGATACTTTTAGCCAGGCCAATCAATTTTTATCTCTTTATAATTGCTGGCATTAGTAGTGGTGACTGAACTATCACGAGGGTAGCTGATGTGTTAATTGCAGCAAATTATCGGCTATCTATTTGATATACCACTTGTTTACTACGATGGTAAGTTTATCGGCAAATACAGGGCCAAGTGATGTTTCTAACTTTAACATGATAAAATTTAATGAGCTATTTAAGTCGTAAAATCTACTTTTTGAAAAAACGCGGCTCTGGATATTATCAGGATGTTTTCATCGAAACATTGATGAACCTGAAACAAACAAAATATAGATTTTTAGCTTAATTTATTAAGTGAGCCAAGATTTGTTAAGTTAGGTCAAGCAAACTTATGTCGAACCAAAAACGGCGTTTAAATGCATTTTAAGAGGAGCAAGAAAACCCTTTAAAAGCAAAACCCTCGATTCCAGTGCGGATTCGAGGGTTTTGCTTTTGCTTGTGGTACCAACTGGGATCGAACCAGTGACACAAGGATTTTCAGTCCTTTGCTCTACCATCTGAGCTATGGTACCAAACCGTTCCCGTGATTGGGGAGTGCAAATGTAGCCTTTTTTTTATGTTTGAAAACTTTTTTTTGAAAAAAGTTTAGATAATCCCTCGTTTACTAAATAACTACACAGAAAATCAGCGACTTAATTTTTGAATATTTTTTTCTGATCGCAAAACATTTCGTGCTTTGAACAATTCAATTAACTTTGAACTAATACTATGCATGCATAATGATTGCACAAATTATATTCATAATCATATTGGGCGCCGCTATTTACCAGTTCAGTAAAAATGTAGCCAAAATACGTCGTAACATATTGTTGGGTAAGGATACCAATCGTAAAGATCAGCCTGGCCTCCGCTGGACGGTTATGGCAAAAATAGCCCTTGGGCAAACCAAAATGGTTAAACGCCCTGTGGCAGCTGTCATGCACTTTTTTATTTACGTGGGCTTTATCATCATCAACCTGGAGGTGCTGGAGATCATGATCGATGGTGTTTTTGGCTCGCACCGGATCTTTGCCAATCCGCTTGGCGGGTTGTATGGTTTCCTGATAGGGGCGTTTGAGGTGCTTGCTGTGCTGGTGCTTACTGCATGTATTGTTTTCTTGTGCAGGCGTAACGTTATCCATCTTAAACGGTTTACAGGCACCGAGATGACCCAATGGCCAAAATCTGATGCTAACTATATTCTCATCACTGAGATATTGCTCATGACAGCCTTCCTGACCATGAACGCGGCCGATTATAAACTGCAGTTGTTACATTTTGGTCACTACGTTAGCGCCGGAAGTTTTCCGGTGAGTTCTTTGCTGGCACCATTGCTGCCCGATGGTGCTTCGGCATTGGTAATTACCGAAAGGGTTTGCTGGTGGTTTCATATCGTAGGCATCCTGTGTTTTTTAAATTACCTGCCATACTCAAAACACTTTCATATTCTGCTGGCTTTTCCAAATACGTATTATTCTAATCTGAATGCTAAGGGTAAGTTTACCAATATGGCATCGGTTACCAACGAGGTCAAAGCCATGCTTGATCCATCTTATATTCCCGAAAATACCGGTGAACCGGGAAGGTTTGGCGCAAAGGATGTAACTGATCTTACCTGGAAAAATCTCATGGAGGCCTATACATGCACTGAATGCGGTAGATGTACTTATGTTTGTCCGGCTAATATTACCGGCAAATTACTATCGCCCCGCAAGATCATGATGGATACGCGCGACCGTATTACCGAGATTGGTAATAACATCGATAAGCACGGAAAGGACCACCAGGATGGTAAATCACTACTTGATAATTATATCAGCAGAGAGGAGCTTTGGGCCTGCACCAGTTGCAATGCCTGTGTGGAGGCTTGCCCGGTAAATATCAATCCACTGGAAATTATAACCGAAATGCGCCGCTACATTGTGATGGAAGAATCGCAGGCTCCGGCCAGCCTAAACAATATGTTTAGCAACGTGGAGAATAACGGCGCTCCATGGAAATACAGCCAGGCCGACAGGTTTAACTGGGCGGAAGAACAGTAGGTTGCAGAGATCATAGTTAATGGTTCATAGATCATAGCTATGTTGAATAAAGAAGTAATTAATGATATGATGTCCGTTAAACATCGGGCATAAAAGAAACTATGAACTATGAACAATGAACCATTGGCTATCCCTACCATGGCCGAAATGGCTGCCCAGGGCAAAGAACCTGAAATATTATTTTGGGTTGGTTGTGCTGGTAGCTTTGATGAACGCGCCCGCAAAATCACCCGTGATATTTGTAAGATCCTGCACCATGTAGGTATCAGCTATGCTGTTTTGGGAACGGAGGAGAACTGTACCGGTGATCCGGCTAAGCGTGCTGGTAATGAATTTCTGTTCCAGATGCAGGCCATGATGAACATACAGGTGCTGGATGGTTATAACATCAAGAAAATAGTTACAGGTTGCCCGCATTGTTTTAATACCATAAAAAATGAATACCCCGGTGTGGGGGGCAATTATGAGGTAATTCATCATACCCAGCTTATCCAGCAGCTCATTAATGATGGTAAGCTCAAGGCCGAAGGCGGTGAAAGTTTTAAAGGCAAACGGATCACCTACCATGATCCTTGTTATTTAGGGCGGGGGAATGATGTTTACGAAGCTCCTCGTGCGGCGCTTGAAATATTGGATACCGAACTGGTAGAAATGAAACGCTGTAAATCAAACGGTTTGTGCTGCGGCGCGGGTGGTGCTCAAATGTTCAAGGAACCGGAGCCCGGTAAAAAAGACATTAACATGGAACGTATTGCCGATGTCATTGAGGCTAAAGCCCAGGTAGTAGCTGCCGCCTGTCCGTTTTGTATGACCATGCTTACCGACGGTGTGAAAAATCAGGATAAAGAGCAGGAAATAAAAGTGCTGGATATTGCCGAGATCACGGCAAGGGCCAATGGTTTATAAACTCTTCGTCCTGAAATAATTCAAAGCGTTTTTCAGGCTGTCAAACCGGGCCGGGTTCATATTGTGCACCGGTAAGCCGAGCGAAGTAGCCATAGAGTCGATATTACCCTCCGGATCTTCATAGGTTTGCACAATAATATCGTCGGTTTGAGTGTTAAATTTAAGTATACCTGTGGTGTCGCCGGCTTTGTAGTCAATATTGGTGACTCGGTGCAGGTTAAAGGAAAAATATTCCTGCTTACCCTGTTGATAAGTTTTTCGGAGGCGGATAAAATAATTGGCGGTGAGGTTTAATTCCCACTTTTTCAGGTTGTTTTCGCCGGATGGGTTAAAACTGACGTTCAGGCATTTATTGCTCCAGTTTAGCCATTCCTGTTCGCTCATTTCGGCTTTAAAACCGTAATTTAGCGCACTGAAGGCAAAAATTGATGTAATGAGCATGGTTTTCCCGATCGCCGGAATATTTGATGTTTTCATGACAACAAGAATGTAACCTGAAGTTAATAAATTGATATTTTTGGAAATGATTTTTTCTCCACAGTCAAGAGTTTGGATATATCAGTCGGACAGGAAATTAACCGACCAGGAAGTGTCTGCTATACAGCCTGAACTGGATAGGTTTACCACCGGTTGGACGGCTCATAACAACCAGTTGAAGGCTAAGGCCGAAATCAGGTACAACCGTTTTTTTATTTTGATAGTTGATGAAAGCCAGGCAGGTGCCAGCGGCTGTTCAATAGATAAGTCGGTGCATTTTATGCAACAAGTGCAACAGCATTTGGGCATTAACTTGTTTGATAGGTTTAACCTGGCCTATCGCGAAGGTGAGGAAGTGTTATCACTGCCACGCCATGGTTTTGAAGCAAAGCTTAAAGACGGCAGCATCAACAAAGAAACTATTGTTTACAATAACCTGGTGCAAAACTTAACCGAACTGGAAACTAAATGGGAGGTTCCGTTTAAGGATAGCTGGCATATTCAGTTATTCCGCGACCTGGTAACCAGTTAATTATCTGCGGGTTCAAATTTTTAAAATTTACTGTGCTTAAGCCATACAAATGTTTAACTTTGGCACAGAATTTTGATATAAATCATTTATACTGGTACTTTATAAATAAGCTATAAAAATGAAAGGCTTCATCTCAACCAAAACTTACGGATTTTTAAACTACGTTGTAGCCCTGTTAATGATCTCAACTTTATGGACTTTCGGTGGTACACTGCATGTTGGTGGCGCTGCTTTGTTCCTGCCTTTAATAATTGGCTGGTTACAACTGATCATGGCTATCTTCGCTAAAAACGAAATGGGCTTTATTAAACAATTCCCAATGGTTATGCACAATGTTGGTGATGTAATTATGGGTTCGTTTTTATTTTGCTCACCATGGGTTTACGCGTTTTCTGATAAAATGGTGTTACCTCAATTAGTTTTTGGTGCTTACCTTTTAATTGTAGGCTGCTTTACTAAAGGTTCTCCATTCATTAACCCACAGGTTGAAGAAGACCACGGTGTAAGCTACAACGCTTAATCCTGGTTTAAAAAATATAAAACAAAAGAGGCACTCATTCGGGTGCCTCTTTTGTTTTATATGCCAAGTTCCTTGGCTTGCTGCTCCTCGCGCTGATTGCGCATTATTTTGGTAAAGCCCCTGTGATTGTGTTCTTCATCAAACAGCGGGAAAAACAAACCGCTGCCCCAAAAGCGTGATCCGTCCTTACGCACATGATAGCGTTCATCAATAGCCCTGCCCATGCTCAATGCTTTCTTTAATTCCATTTCGGGTTTGCCGGAAGCGATATCTTCAATAGTGAAAAATATGCGGGCATTAAGTCCTAAAGCTTCCTGTTCTGTATAGCCAAGTACTTTTTGGGCGCCGGTATTCCAACTGTTGATATTGCCGTTTTTATCAGTGGTGATAACGGCGTAGTCTTCAAGGCTATCCAACACCTGCCTGAAAAACTCTTCGCTCATCCTGAAATAGGTATCGTCAAAAATATCTTTGTCGGTTATGGCATCATCAACCGTTTGATATTCAATAAAAATGCTGGTTTTGTCTACACCGCACACCAGCTGCATAGGCTCGCGGGTTATGCGGTAAAAGGTTTCAAAGCCTGCAGGCAGGTTATTCAGCTCCGGCTTTCCTTTAACAGGTACAAGGGTAATGTCAACAACTTCCTCAGTTTGTTGATTTACAGTTACTTTAACTAATACATATTCGTAGCCTTTTTCAATAAGGTCGCCAAGTAGTTGTGAGGTTAACGGAGTACGCATTTTACGGTCAATTGCTTGTTCAAAAACTTTTTCAGTACAAAAATGACACCATTTATAGTGCCGGTGCTTTTAACTAAGCGTACTTACAGCTAAAACACTTCGTTAAGGCCTAAAAAGAAACCGCTTGAGCCATATGTTCCCCTGGCATAGTCAATACAGAGATTGGAGCGGGTGTATTTATTAAACAACAGTCGCAGGCCTGCGCCGCCACCGGGCTCCCAATGTCTGAACAGCCTGATGCGTTGCTGGTTATTAGCGGTTTCTGCATTAATAAACGTAACGCCACTCAGTAATTTGTTTGCTGTGAGCGGAAAGCGATATTCGGCCTCATTATATACGAAAGACATGCCTTTGAAGCGCCCTATAATAAAAGCCCTGCCTATGCGTCCGTAAGCATCGCTACCGGTGCCTGGCAACTCAAGATAGGGCAGGGCTCCGCTTAACAGATAGTTTGACCAGTGCCAGACTGCAAATACATGTTCGGGATGGGTTGATGATAAGCTCCAGTATTTCCTGAATTCGAACTTTATCTGCATGGCGTCGCGGTTGCTGCCCAGCCAGGTTTGATTACTGCGCAAAACAATATCAGCGTAAATACCCCTGAACGGGCGGTTTGGCTGATCGCGGTTGTTGAACTGGAAATTGAAAAGCAAACCATTAGCTTGATACGAGTTAATGGGAAAACCATTGCGGATGCTATACCGATAATTGTGAGTTTGGGTTATGGGGATGTCCTTGCGGTCATCATCAATATGGCTGTAATAATTAAAGCTTAAGCCAGCGCCTACATAGATATGGTTCGCCAGTTTGCGGTAGAGTCGCTCATTGGCTTTAATGTACAGGTAGCGGATAGGAAAAGCATCGGGATTGTTTTCAAAATGGGTATCATTCATGAAAAAGCTACCCTCACCATAGCTGCGCCGGCCTGTGCCAAGGCCGTTATCCATGGCCACGGTTTTTCCTATTTGTACGGTTCCCTGCAGGTTCCATTGGTTTTGTGCCGAAAATGCATTTTGCTTAAACTCAAAGGTAGAGAGCCCGCTGGTTGACAAGTAAAAACCCGCGTTAATTACCGAAAGCGTTGTAGTTGAAGGGTTGCCAAAATATTTCCCTCCCGATGAGATCACGCCTACAGCGAAGCCCACACTTGGATTATAAGCGGCCGATGGCAGCACCGACCAATAAGTGCGATTTTGTGATTGCGTAGTTGTTGCCGAAGGTTTACTGCTTTTGCCGTTGAATATAGAAGCTAAAATACTGGTGGCATCCACCTGCGATTGTAGGGAATCAACCGGATCGGCCAGGGTTTGGGCAAATAGCTTGCCGGCACTTAAAAGTACAAGCAAGGTTAAGGTAAGCCGATAAACAGCGCGGGTCAATTATTTAGGGGTTAATAGTTGCTCCTGCTAATATATTTATATCACATGAATGTAAAAAACTTATTACAAAATAAAGGATGGCTTATTATAGCCTTAACAATGTGTTAGGGATAGTAGCGGATACCGGCTAATGTGCGTAAGGCCTGCAGGCGTATGAGCGGATAGCCCGGGCCGCAGGCAACACTCAATGTCTGAACTCGAATTAAACGAATTATCAAAATTTCCGGAATTCTGATAACAATGAAAATTTAACAAATTCAGGTTCAGACAAAATAAAATCATGCTTATCTGTAAATCCTAAAAATCAGGGTTGAATTTTTCCTTAAAAACTATTTGCTAATAAAGTAATTAACCCTATCTTTGCAGTCCCGAAAATACGGGGTATAATAAACGTTTAAACAATTTAATTTAAAGCAAGTGAATACGTTAAGTTACAAAACTGTCTCAGCCAACAAAAAAACCGTTAACAAACAATGGGTTGTTGTTGACGCCGAAGGCGAGATTTTGGGGCGCTTGTCTACGAAGATCGCAATGATCATTCGTGGTAAAACCAAGCCTGATTTCACCCCAAACGTAGACTGTGGTGATAATGTGATCGTTATCAACGCAGACAAGGTAAAACTGACCGGCAACAAACTAAGCGACAAAGTTTATGTTCGTTACACTGGATATCCAGGTGGTCAGCGTTTTATTTCTCCTAAGGAGTTATTGGCGAAACATCCAACCCGCATCATCGAGAAAGCGGTACGTGGTATGTTACCTAAAAATCGTTTGGGTAAAGCATTATTCGGCAATTTGCATGTATATGCAGGTGCTGAGCATCCTCATGCAGCGCAAAACCCAAAAGCCATTTAATTTTTAATTTTTAAGGAGAAAAAAAATGCCAACAACTAACACTTCAGGCAGAAGAAAAACAGCCGTTGCCCGCATCTACCTTACAGAAGGAAATGGCGCGATCATCGTTAACGGTAAAGATTACAAAGAGTATTTCCCTACTTTGCCATTGCAATATATCGTAACTCAGAGCACTGAGGTTTCTGGTAGCACCGGAAAATACGATGTTAAAGCAAACGTTGCAGGTGGTGGTGTAAAAGGACAGGCAGAAGCCGTTCGTTTAGCTATCGCTAAAGCTATTGTTGAACTTGATGCTGAAAAGAAACCGGCATTACGTGCTAAAGGCTTAATGACCCGCGATGACCGTATGGTTGAGCGTAAAAAACCAGGTCGCAGGAAAGCACGTAAGAGATTCCAATTCAGTAAACGTTAATCACAGGAGGACAACAAAATGGCAAGAACAACTTATCAGGATTTACTGGACGCTGGTGTACACTTTGGTCACCTTACCCGCAAATGGGATCCGAAAATGTCACAGTACATTTTCATGGAGCGTAACGGTATCCACATTATCGATTTAAATAAAACCTTAACTAAGGTTGAAGAAGCTGCTGCAGCTATAAAACAAATTGTAAAATCAGGCCGTAAGGTATTATTCGTAGCTACAAAGAAACAAGCGAAAGATATCGTTGCTGATTACGCAAAAAGCGTAAACATGCCATACATCACCGAGCGTTGGTTAGGTGGTATGTTAACCAACTTTGCTACTGTACGTAAGTCAATCAAAAAGATGTCAAACATCGATAAATTGACTAAAGACGGTACTTACAGCAACCTTTCTAAAAAAGAGCGTCTGATGATTCAGCGTGAGCGTATCAAATTAGAAACCCTTTTAGGTGGTATCTCTGATCTGAACCGTTTACCAGCTGCTTTATTCCTGATCGACGTTAAGAAAGAGCACATCGCGGTTTCAGAAGCATTGAAGTTGAACATCCCTACATTTGCTATGGTTGATACCAACTCTGATCCTTCAAACATCGACTTCCCGATCCCTGCGAATGACGACGCTACTAAATCAATTTCATTGATCACCAGCATCATCATCAAAGCTATCGAAGAAGGTTTAGATGAGCGCAAACGCGAGAAAGAAGACGAAGCTGAAAAAGAAGCAGTAGCTGCAAAAGCTAAAGCTGATGCTCCTGAAGCTAACGAAGGCGGCAAAAGAACCCGCAAAGTTGCTGAAGTAGCTGCTGAAGGTGAAACTGAAGCTCCAGCTGCTGAAACAGAAGAATAATCTTCCTTGTTAACCCTTAGGGTACAACAAAAAATTATATTAATTCTCTCACCTCAGCAAGGGGTGGGAGATTTTTAATATTAAAAATAGTTGCAGGTTACAGTAGCATAACACCATAGCGGTAACTTGTAACCCGATATAAAAAATCTTAAAACTCAAAAAAACATGTCTACAGTACAAATTTCTGCAGCCGACGTAAACAAACTGCGCCAGCAAACCGGTGCCGGTATGATGGATTGCAAAAAAGCATTAACCGAAACTAACGGTGATTTTGAAGCAGCTATCGATTTTTTAAGGAAAAAAGGTGCTAAAGTTGCAGCAAGCCGTCAGGACAGGGAATCAAACGAAGGTGTTGTTATTGCACGTACTTCGGCTGATTTTAAAACCGGTGTTATCATCGAACTTAACTGCGAAACCGACTTCGTAGCTAAAAATGCTGAGTTCGTTGCTTTCGCTAACCAAATTGCTAACACTGCTGTTGAAGCTAAACCAGCTTCAATTGATGAGCTTTTAGCGTTGGAGATCGACGTTGAAACTGGTCGTCAGAAAATTTCTGAAGCTATCATCGAAAAAACCGGTAAAATCGGCGAAAAAATCGGTGTTTCTAAATATGAAGTAGTTAGCGGCGAAAAAGTTGTTGCTTACATTCACGGTAACTTCCGTTTAGGTGTATTGGTAGCACTTACTGCTGGTGGCGAAGCTGCTGAAGAAGCCGGTAAAGACGTAGCAATGCAAATTGCTGCTATGAACCCTATCGCACTTGATAAAGATGGTGTTGATGCTTCGGTAATTGAGCGTGAGCTTGAAATTGCTAAAGATCAGATCCGTGCAGAAGGTAAACCAGAAGCAATGGTTGAAAAAATTGCTGCCGGTAAACTGAATAAATTCTACAAAGACTCAACCTTGTTAAACCAGGAGTTTGTGAAAGATTCGTCTAAGAGCGTTTCACAATTCCTTGACGCGGTTGAAAAAGGCCTTACAGTAACCGCCTTTAAGCGAGTAGCTTTAGGAGCTTAATTATATTATCCCCCGATGAAAATCGGGGGATTTTTTTTGCCCTGTTGGTTTGCCCTCAAAGTTATGTTATTGCGACGAGGGACGACGAAGCAATCGCATGCTATACAGAGCGGGCCGCGCTTCTGTGCGATTGCCGCGCTACGCTCGCAATGACACAATGGTTGAATACGTAAATATTAAATCATGCCTATCCTCGCCCTCCACAACCTTAAACTCATTTCAACCGGCACCATCGCCGAAGGTAAAGCCGTTTTAATCTCAAACGGTACCATCACCGATATTATTGACGAAAGCGCTATCCCGGCAGAAGCGGTAAAGAAAGATCTTAACGGCGCATACCTTGCCCCCGGATTTATCGATTTGCAGATCTATGGTAGCGGAGGTAAACTTTTTGCGGGTACACCAACCGTTGAGGCGTTGGAGCAATTAGAAAATGATCTGCTGAACCAGGGAACCATTGGGGTATTTGCTACCATAGGTACTAATACCAATGATATTGTGGAGACCGGTATTGAAGCAGCCAAGGCTTATCGTGAAAAAAGTAAAGGTGCTTTCTGGGGATTGCATTTGGAAGGGCCGTATTTAAATCCTGCAAAAAAAGGTGCCCACCCCGAGAAATTCATTAAAAAAGCTACGCTTGCCGAAGTTAAGGGATGGGTTGAAAAGGCAGATGGTGTTATTAAAATGATTACTATAGCTCCCGAGCTGCAGGATCAGGAAGTAATTGACTATTTGTATGAGCAGGGGATCATCATATCATCAGGCCATAGCAATGCCACTTATGCCGAAGGCAAATCATTTTTAAAGAAACCGGTGCAAGCCGTTACACATTTGTTTAATGCTATGCCATCTATGCACCACCGCGAGCCTGGCTATATCCCTGCTATTTTTGAGGAGCGGCCGTATACCAGTATTGTAGCTGATGGTATTCACGTTGATTTTGCAATGGTGCGTTTAGCTAAACGCGAGCTTGGTGATAAACTTTTCCTGATCACCGACGCCGTTACCTCAACTAAAGAAGGCGCTTACCAGCACGAATTACGGGGAGACAGGTATACCATGCCCGATGGTACCTTATCAGGATCATGCCTTACCATGCTTGAAGCAGTTGAAAACTGCGTTAAAAAAGTAGGAATAGACCTGGCTGAGGCTGTAAACATGGCATCATTATATCCTGCTGAGCTGGCTTCACAAACAAAGAAGGGTAAAATTGAGCAAGGCTTTGATGCCGACCTTGTTGTTTTTAACGCTGATTTTGAAGTGCTTGAAACAATATTGAAGGGTGATTTTTTAACAAAGACAACATAAAATTTTAACACTGTAAATTTATTCGCTATTTTTGGCGAACTACTCCCGTATGAACAGAGCTTTATCAATTCTTGATATAAACAAAAGCAGGTTTCATCTATTTCTATTATTAGCAAATCACACCAAATGAAATACAAAAGAATATTACTGAAACTTTCGGGCGAATCGCTGATGGGCACAAGGCAATATGGTATTGATAATAACCAGGTTTTGCAGTATGCTCATGACATTAAAAACGTTTATGATGCCGGTATTGAGATTGCGGTAGTTGTTGGAGGCGGTAATATTTTCAGGGGATTAAGTGCCGAAAAATCGGGCATGGAACGCGCTCAGGCTGATTATATGGGTATGCTTGCAACCGTTATTAACTGTATGGCGCTGCAAAATGCTTTGGAAAGCATTGGTGTGGAAACGCGTCTGCAATCGGCCATTAAAATGGAGCAGATCTGCGAGCCTTATATCCGTCGTCGTGCTATGCACCATCTGGAAATGGGCAAGATCGTGATCTTCGGTGCAGGTACCGGTAACCCTTATTTTACTACTGATACTGCCGCTTCATTACGCGCTATCGAAATTAAAGCTGACGTGGTATTGAAAGGTACCCGCGTTGATGGTATCTATACTGCCGATCCGGAGAAAGATCCGACAGCAACCCGTTATGACGAGATCTCCTTCCAGGAAGTATATGACAAAGGCCTGAATGTAATGGACATGACCGCTATTACCCTTTGCCAGGAAAACAAGCTGCCTATCATTGTATTTGACATGAACAAAGAAGGCAACTTTATGAAAATTGCCAAAGGCGAGGATATCGGTACTTTAGTGAAATAAGATCCCGCAAACTAATATACAAGCGTCCTTGCAAGGTGCGAAGCAATCTCCGATTAGCCGAGAAACACGCAAATCCGTTTTGTATAGTTGGGGATTCCTTCGAACCTAATGACGTTGGAGTATGAGCTTGAGTTTTTTACAACCTCCGTCTATAAGCTTTATAAAAACTTTAAACCCATGTAATTCCGTAATTGGTATTATATGGGTTTTTAATTTTATGGCTATGAAGTTTGTATTGGGGATATTGCTGATGTTTTTTACAACAGCATACAGCGGACCGGTTAACAGGCCGGTATCCAGGGTTGACCTGGATAAGTTTTCGGGCAAATGGTATTCTCTATATTCCATCCCAACTATGTTTGACAGGGGCACCCGCGAAACCACCACTACTTATACATTAAACAATGACGGCTACTACAACGTAGTAACCTGTGCCAAAAAAGGAGACAACGAGGAGGTGCATACCTATAAGTCAAAGCTATTTCCCGAAAAAGAGAAGGACGGTGAGATGAAGGCCCAATTTATCTGGCCAATTAAGGTCGACTATTGGGTTATCGACCTTGCGCCCGACTACTCGTATGTGGTTGTTGGACACCCGGATCATAAATTTTTATTTATCATGAGCCGTAAACCATCAATACCCAAAGCGGAATATGAAGGGATAGTAGAACATTGTAAAGAAATGGGCTATGCGGTTGAAAAGCTGGTATCGCAACAACATAAAGGGTAAGTTAAAAGCCGAAGGCTTAAAGCAAAACTCCTGCTCCTAAAGAAAGCTTTAAGCCTTCAGCTCAACTTACGTCCTACAAAACTATTATGAAAAAGAAAGGCCGCCCTATGAAAGAGCGGCCTTCTGCATTTTAACTCTTATGATTAATTATTTAGCGTCATTAATAGCTTGAATGGCATTATCAGCAGCCTTTGCTGATGCATCATCTTTCATAGTAGTACGTGCTGCCTTTATACTTTCCAGTTGGGTAACTACAAAAGGAGCGGCGCCGTAAACTTTAAATTTAATGCCTGCATTTTTAAGTTCTTCAATACCTTGCTGTGCATATTCGGGCTTGTTAACTTTAGCAGTCATATCGGCAAAGTTTTTAAGCGTATTGAATTTTTCCTGAATGCCTGCTTCTGTAAATGCATGGTAAACAAATGGCCACTCGGCATCATTGCCATTAGCGGTGTACAGGTTAGTGATAGCGGTTGTTAGCGCGCCTTTATTGTCTTTTTCAAGGCCTTTGGCTAAGCTTAAGGCTTTGGCTGGGTCAAGTTGTCCAATAGCATTTAACGCGGCTCCCTGAACAGCGTATGACTCGCTTGACATAGCCTGGGTGAATAAAGTCATGTTGCCGCTTGCTTTCAGTTTGCCCAAAGCGGTTATAGCAGCTGCCCTTACCAATGTATTGTTATCTGTTTGCGCCAATGAAATCAATATTGGCTGTGCAGCATTACGCACATCGTCTTTAGTAAGGTTTAATGCTTTGATGGTTTTAACCCGCAGACCGTAGTATTTATCCTTTAAAGCAGCAATCAGTATTTTTTGCGCTTGCGGACGGGTTTGGTCAGCCGCGGCAGCATCTATGGCCTCAAAGCGGTCGAGATAGTTAGGGGCATTGAAATACTGGAATGAAAACTCATCAATAGTTTTAGCGTCGGTTTTCTTGGTCAGAAGGATTTTATCGGCGTCAACGTTTACGAGGTCGGGTTTGCCAGCCAGTTGATAGCTGATTGAATCTACCTTATCGTTCATCCATTCTTTATGGCGTACTTTTTTACCGCCCTGGTAAATATCAATTGCCATTGGCAGTTTAAAGGTTTGACCATCCTGCGTTTGTTTCAGGTAAACGGTTTCGGTTTTGGTAGCCTCATCCCATTTGTAGCTGATATTCAATATCGGGTGACCGGCACCATAATACCATTGGTTAAAGTACCAGTTAAGGTCCTGACCACTGGCTTCTTCAAATGCTAAACGCAACTGTTGTGCTTCGCCATTTTTAAACGCATTTGTTTTTAGATAAATGTTAAGGCCTTTATAGAACGCGGCGTCGCCTAAATAGTTACGAAGCATGTTCAGGATGCGGCCACCTTTTTGGTAGGTTACAGCGTCAAAAACATCTTCTTTGTCGGCATAGTAAAAACGAACCAGGTTTTTAGTATTAGCACCTGGTGAACGTAGGTAACTTTGCATATCGGCGTAATTATGCGCGTCAGCCTCATCTTTGCCGTATTTATGCTCGGCCCAAATGGTTTCGCTAAAGTTGGCGAAGGATTCATTTACCGTAAGGTTGCTCCAGCTTTCGGCGGTAACATAATCGCCAAACCACTGATGGAAAAGTTCGTGAACGATGGTGCTACGCCCATTGTTATAATTAGCGTCAATCAGTTCGCGGTGAGTTGCCTGTACATAATCGCCATGTAGGGTAGCTGATGTATTCTCCATCGCGCCGCTCACATAATCACGAACCACAATCTGCGAGTATTTAACCCATGGAAAATCAACACCCAGTGTTTTTGAATAAAAGTCGATAGCTTCCGGGGTAAAGCCAAAAATTTCTTTGGCGTAAGGAGCGTATTTTGGTTCAAGGTAATAGCTTACCTCTTTATCTTTCCATTTGTCTTTATAGATCTTGAAATCGCCAACAGCCATCATAAACAAGTACGGCGAGTGTGGCAGATCCTGTTTCCAGGTATCGGTACGGGTACCATCGGCATTTGTTTTTTGAGCGGTTAGTTTACCGTTTGATAGGGTTACGTACTTTGCCGGTACGGTCATGGTGATCTCTTCGGTAGTTTTTTGGCTTGGCTTATCAATAGTAGGGAACCAGGCCGATGAGCTTTCAGTTTCGCCCTGAGTCCAGATCTGGGTTGGCTTATCTTTTTCGGTACCATCAGGATTGATGAAATATAAACCTTTAGCATCGTTGATAGCCGCGCTGCCTTTTTCTTTTAGTTCATTAGGCTTGGCGGTATAATCAATGTAAATGGTATAGCTTTCGTTATTGTGGTAAACTTTATCCAGTTTAATAGCTACCGAAAGGCTATCCTGGTAAGTAAATTTTAGTGGAACGTTTTTACCATTTTTTACTACCGAAATGTTTTTAAGGTCCATGCCTTTAGCATCAAGCCTTAAGCTATCGGTTGGATAAAAATGTGGTTTTAAAGTAACCCATTCTTTACCGTACAGGTAACGTTTTTTGTAATCGAACCTAACATCAAGCTTGGTGTGGATGAGGTCGTTGATCTTGGTTGGTACGGCCCGGTAAATTTTTAAAGCCGGATTTTCAGGTTGAGGGGTTTGCTGCGCGTAGGCAGTAGTCATTGCCGCTGCGATAAGGGCACACGACAGCATGAGTTGTTTTAGAGGTTTTCGATCAGTCATATATTTAATAACAACAAGTTAGCTTTTTTTACAAGCTGTTGAGGATAGTTAATTTTCAAATATACATCCCGGCAGCTAAAATGTTTTGTGCGTAAATCACCTATGACGCGCGGGGCAAGATTATGTTACGCACAGGCAACTGATTTTAATTTTGAATATCATAGCTAAAGACCAATGTCCTTATATTTACCACCATGCCTCTTCCTAAAAAAGCTTTAATTATTGGTGCCGGCGTAGCCGGAATTGCTGCGGCTATTCGTTTGGCGATAAAAGGATATGAGGTTGAAGTTTATGAAACCAATAGTTATCCGGGTGGCAAGCTTAATCAATTTGAGCAGGATGGCTACCGCTTTGACGCCGGCCCGAGCCTGTTCACCATGCCGCAATATGTTGATGAGCTTTTTGAACTGGCTGGTAAAAAACCTTCGGATTATTTCCGGTACCAAAAGCTGGATCCCGTTTGCAAATACTTTTATGAAGACGGTACCCGTTTAATTGCCTATGCTGATTTTAATAAGTTTGGGAGCGAGGTACAAGCACAAACCGGAGAGCCTGCTCACTCTGTAAAGCTGTACTTTGAAAACAGCAGCAGGATCTACAATATCACCAATCACGTTTTTTTAGAACGGTCCCTGCACCGGCTTAAAACTTACCTACGTTGGGATACACTTAAGTCGGTATTCAGGTTTGGGAAAATAGATGCTTTCCGTAGCATGCACAGGGCTAATCAAAGTTTTTTTAAGGATAAACGCATTGTACAGTTTTTTGACAGATATGCAACCTATAACGGCTCCAACCCTTATCATGCACCGGCTACGCTGAACGTGATCCCGCACCTGGAGCAACACTTTGGTGCTTATTTCCCTGAAGGTGGTATGTATAGTATAACTTCAGGGCTGGTAAAACTGGCGGAATCATTAGGCGCGAAATTTCATTACAATTGCCCCGTAACAGAAATTGTTTTAGATGGGAAAACAGTAAAAGGTATCTGGGTGAATGAGAGGATCATTGAAGGTGATATGGTGGTATCCAATATGGATATCTGGTTTACTTATCACAAATTGTTAAAGGCCTACCCAAGCCTTCACCCTCAAAAAATACTAAGCCAAGAGCGGAGCAGTTCGGCATTGATATTTTACTGGGGAATAAAACAGTCTTTTAAAGAGCTCGATCTGCATAATATTTTTTTCAGTGCCGATTACGAGGCTGAGTTTGACCATATCTGGCAACAAAAGGCTATCTGTGATGATCCTACGGTTTACCTCAATATCAGCTCAAAATATAAGCCTAATGATGCGCCTGGGGATTGCGAAAACTGGTTTGTAATGATCAATGTACCTGCCAATGCCGGGCAGGACTGGGATAGCCTTATAGCCCGCGCGCGGGAAAGTATCTTAAATAAGTTAAGCCGACTGTTAGGTAAAGACATTAGCAAACTTATCGCCACTGAAAGTATCCTTGATCCGCGGAGTATCGAAAGCCGTACGTCTTCCTACCAGGGTTCGCTTTATGGTACCAGTTCAAACAGTCAGTTCGCTGCTTTTTTAAGGCATGCTAACAGATCGTCGAAGATAAAGGAGCTATATTTTTGCGGTGGAAGTGTGCATCCGGGAGGAGGGATTCCGCTGTGTTTGCTATCGGCAAAAATTGTGAGCGGGTTGATTGATTAACAATGCCGCCTAAAATGTAGAGATACATCTCTTCAAATGATAAATACATAATTTTAACGAAAGATAATTTTACCAATTATTTTACTGATATTGTGGCGCTGATTCGATTTGGCCTGAAAACCAGTAGGCTATGTATTGTTTCGGTACAAAAACCAATTATAACGAGATATGACAATCAAGAATGTTTACTTATTACTTGCCGGACTTTTATTGGCCGGTTTTACTTCATGCAAGAAGAAGGATGTTTTGCCGGGCAATACCGGGAACGTTCCCGGTGATACGACGGTGAGTACCGGGAAGGCATTACCGGCAGGGGCTAAGGATGGTGTTACCTTCATCAACTCGGGTAAATCGGTAATTTTTAACCTGTATGCACCCGGCAAAAAATCGGTATCGGTAATAGGCGATTTTAACGGTTGGGACGCTAATGATACCAAAGCCGTTATGAACAACACGCCTGACGGCAAACGCTGGTGGGTACAGATAGATAACATTGACCCATCTACCGAGTATGGCTACCAGTTTTATATTGATAAATCATTAAAAGTGGCCGACCCATATACCGAAAAGGTGCTTGATCCGGATAATGATTCATACATCTCGTCAGATACGTATCCGAACCTGAAGAAATATCCAACAGGAAAAACTACCGGTAATGTAAGTGTGTTTCAGGCCAATCAGCCTGCATACAGCTGGAAAAACACGAGTTTTACCCGTCCCGACAAAAAGAACCTGGTTGTTTACGAGCTATTGGTACGGGATTTTATTGATGCCCATAACTATCAAACCCTTACCGATACTTTAAAATATCTATCAAATTTGGGTGTTAACGCCGTTGAGTTAATGCCAATTAATGAATTTGAAGGAAACCTTTCATGGGGTTATAACCCATCTTTTTATTTTGCGCCTGACAAGTACTACGGTACCAAAAATGCATTGAAAGCTTTTATAGACGAGTGCCACTCACGCGGTATAGCCGTGATCCAGGACATTGTGCTTAACCACTCGTTTGGTCAATCGCCTATGGTGCAAATGTATTTTAATACGGCAGCCGGCAAGCCTGCGGCTAATAACCCCTGGTATAATGTTGACCCTACGCATCCCTATAATGTTGGCTACCAGTTTAACCACGAAAGTGCCGATACCAAATATTTTGTGAAGAACGTACTCAAATTCTGGATGACGGAGTATAAGATCGACGGTTTCCGCTTTGACCTTTCCAAAGGGTTTACGCAGGTTAATTATGGCACTTCTGATGCTGCTGTAGGTCCGTGGGGACAATATGATGCCAGTCGCGTGGCTATTTGGAAAGATTATAACAATTACATTAAAAGTATCGACAATAATAATTTCTACGTGATACTGGAGCACTTTGCGGCTAACCAGGAGGAGAAAGAACTGGCCGGCGAAGGCATGATGCTTTGGAATAACCTGAACTACAATGCCAATGAAGCCACCATGGGCTGGCTAACCAATTCCAATTTCCAGGGCCTGTTTTACGATCAGCATACGTTTACGCAGCCTTATAACCTGGTAAGCTACTTTGAAAGCCATGACGAAGAACGCCTGCAATTTAAAAACGAAAGCTACGGTAACAGCTATAATGGCTATAATGTAAAAGATAGAAACACCGGTCTGGCCCGCGAAGAAATGGCAGCAGCATTCCTGTTCTCGGTTCCGGGGCCTAAAATGCTCTGGCAGTTTGGTGAGCTTGGCTATGATGTAAGTATTGATCAGGGCGGCCGTACCAGCAATAAGCCCATCTACTGGAACTACAATACCGACCCTAACAGACGGCATTTATATGGCATTTACGCCAAAATGATTAAAATGAAAGAGAAGAATGCTGTATTTGCGTCAACAAATTCTACTTATGATCTTGCGGGTGCTGTTAAAACCATCCAGTTAAAAGATGCCAGCGCCAATGTTGAAGTAGTTGGTAATTTTGATGTGATGCCGCAATCAGCCAGTATCAGCTTCCCATCAACCGGAACATGGTATGACAATATTACCAAAACCAGCATAAATGTAACATCATTGCCATATTCCATGACCTTGCAACCGGGCGAATATCATGTGTACAGTAGTGTTGTTTTACAGCAATAAAGAAGTTAAAACACTAAGAGTTAAGGCTTCTGGCCGATAGGTAATGATACTTTTACATTCCGCTTTGGGGTGAATGGTTATACTCTTAAAAACTATAAAGGTGTAATTGCCTTATTTTTAAATAATTATTGGATTTTAATGTATATCTTTGCAATCTTAAATAAAATATAATGCAAGGAACAGTAAAATTCTTTAATGAAACCAAAGGTTTCGGATTTATTACACCAACTAACGGTGGCGCCGAAGTTTTTGTACACGTATCAGGTTTGATTGACACTATTCGTGAAAACGATAGCGTTACCTACGATGTAGAACAAGGCAAAAAAGGCCTAAATGCGGTAAATGTAAAAGTAGCTTAAACTATCAATTATATAAAAATCGTACAGCATCTGTTCAGCAATGGGCAGATGCTTTTTTTATGCAATAAAAAAGCCCGATGTATATAATATCATCAGGCTTTCATTTATATCTATTAAGCTTTTTTAGGCAACTACCGGATTTACCATTTGTACTAAAGCTTCAATAAACTTGGGAGCGTCGTTCAGGCTTTCTACCAGTTGAACATGCTCTCCGCCCAGTGCTTTAAACTCATCACCGTACTCCGTTGTTACTTCGTATACAGTTTCAAGGCAGTCGGCAACAAAGGCCGGACAGAATACCAGTAAACGCTTTTTTCCTTCTTTAGCCAGTTGGGCTACAATTTCGCTGGTATAAGGTTGTACCCATGGGTCGTTACCCAGGCGTGATTGAAAGCAGATGGTATATTTCTCTCTCGGGATCCCCATTTTATCAGCTATTAGCTTCGCAGTATGGTGCGATTGTGCCGAATAGCAAAACCTGTTGGCATCGGTTAGCGTCTCGCAGCAACCTGATGATTTAAGGCAATGGTTATGTGTATGATCGGCTTTAATCAGCTGCCTTTGCGGCAAGCCGTGAAAGCTGAACAAAACATGATCGTACGTATCCGGATTATATTTTTGCGCGTTGTCGGCAAAAGTTTCAATCATTAGTTCGTTATCATGAAACGAGTTAATAAAGGTGATATTTGGCGATGTTGGCCATTTACCCACAATATCCATAATCTTTTCATAAACAGAACCGGTACTGGCCGAAGCATATTGCGGAAACAAAGGAATCACCTGGATACTTTCAACAAGGGCTGCTTTCAGTTTCTCCAAAGCCGATTCTATAGAAGGGTTTTGGTAGCGCATGGCCAGCTCAACCATATACTCATCGCCGAGGCGCTGCTGTAACGCTTTTTGCTGTAAAACGCTATAATGTAATAGTGGTGAGCCTGTTTTGGGGTCCCAAATGGCCTGGTACAATTTGGCCGATTTTGGCGCCCTGAAAGGAACAATAAGGCCTTTTACTAAAATGGTACGTGAAAGGGTTCCAATATCAATAACCCGGGGGTCCATTAAAAACTCATTCAAATAACGCTTAACATCTGCTGTACTCGGGCTATCCGGTGTGCCCAGGTTAACCAGTAAAATTCCTTTTTTAGCCATAATTATCAGGTACAAAAGTAACAAAAAATGCCCCGTAACTTATGACGGTGGTCACAAATTACAAATAAATGAGGTGTAAGGTTTTGGTGTTGCAATACTTTCTGTTATCTACTCCCGTCATTGCGAGGCACGAAGCAATCCCCTACTTTACAGGGGGGACGTGCTTGGCGGCTGTGCTGTCCGAAGTATCTGACTTCGGACGCCTATGCTTGTAGTCTTCAGACTACTGTATTGTGTTATTAAGAAGCTATTTGCAGTTTTACTAATATGCCTGTAGTTGCAAACTACAAACATATTGGTTCGAAGTCAGAGACTTCGAACAGCGAAGGTGATTGTTGGGAGTGAATTTTGATCAGTTTTAAAATATGGGCGTTGCCTGCGGCCCGGGCTATCCGCTGCAAGTCCTCGCTTTGCCTGATAACAAATCCGGCGCACGCTGTGGGCTTTACGCTTCTATTCCTAACGCGGCTACCGCGCAATTGGCGAATTATGGATTGGTCAGCTTCTTCTTTTCTGGTAACGGAGCTTTCCACAACCTCCACCACGGCACACCCGGCGCTTCATGATGCTCATAATGGTATCCGAAAAAGTAACAGCTAAAAAAAGCGACAATATGATTACGGCGCTGGCTCCGGGCAAAATGCGGGTTGTTATGTTCGCCTTTATGGGGCTGATAAGTGCCGAAATAAAATAGTTGCAATGTGCTCAAGAGCGATGGCACCACCCAAAACATGATCAGGTTTGGCTGAGGGATCCAGATTTTCAGGATATTGAAAACTACGGCCATCACCACAATTTGCCATATCGACAAATAATTGCGGATAAACTGCACATACCAGGCAAAAAAGCTGCCGTGGTGATAATCCGGGTCGGCATGGGTATGTACGTGGCTGTGATGCTTATGGTGCTTGGTATATAACTTCGGGTACCAGAACGAAGCGTAAAGAAAAGTGCTCAGGTAACCAACAAAGTTATTTAAACCCTTATTGGGCGAAACGGTACCATGCATGGCATCATGCGCGGTAATGAACAGCCCGGTATACAGGTGCATTTGTACCAGTACAAATACATAAACAGGGGGATTGGTAAAGCTGAAGTGCCATCGCATTAATAATATAATGCTTGTTGCCCAGCAACCTATTACGAGGGCGGCCACAAGTAAACCTGTATGTGAAGGGCTTTTTTGCATGCTATAATGTTACAGCAAAAAGCGTGCTGTTAAAAGCTTTCTATGGCGGCTTTTACTTTTTGCATCAGCCACATGGGGGTTGATGTAGCGCCGGCAATACCTACAGTATCGTTTGGTGCAAACATGCTTTGTTCCAGTTCGTCGGTTGATGATATGAAGTAGGTGTTAGGGTTATGCTTGCGGCATACTTCAAACAATACCTTGCCGTTTGATGATTTTTTGCCCGATACAAAAACGATCTTATCAAAACGTGTCGCGAATTTAGGAAGATCTTTATCACGGTTGCTTACCTGGCGGCAGATGGTATCGTTAGCTTTCAGGTCATATCCGCGCGAAATAAGCTCATCCTTCACCGAGTAGAATTTATCCATGCTCTTGGTGGTTTGGCTGTACAGCGTAATATTGTGCGGAAGCTCCACATGATCCAATTCGGCAATATCCTGGAACACTATCGCCTCATTATTAGTTTGGCCTTGTAAGCCAACCACTTCGGCGTGACCGTGCTTGCCAAAAATCAGGATCTTCTCGTTTGAGTCGTATGAAGTTTTGATGCGGTTTTGCAGCTTAAGCACTACCGGGCACGAAGCATCAATAAGGGTAATATTGTTTTCTAAAGCTGTGCGATAGGTATCAGGTGCTTCGCCATGGGCACGGATAAGCACTTTTTCATTATGAAGATCCTTAAGCTGGCTGTGTTCAATAATGCGGAGGCCTTTTGATCTCAGTCGCTCAACCTCTTCATCATTGTGCACAATATCGCCAAGGCAGTACAGGTAACCGTCCTCTTCTAAAATCTCTTCGGCCATGTCAATGGCATAAACCACCCCAAAGCAAAAGCCCGAATCCTGATCAATAGTAACCTGTAACTGATAATCTCCCATGGTGTTGCAAATTTACGGCAAAATTAATCGTTGATTGTAATGATTGCGTTGATTTCGCTGATTTTTATGTTGATGGATCTTTGATCGACTTAAGTTAATACATCAGATTCAAAACAGCAAAAAACACAAATTGTGCAATCAGCAACGCCGGGGCAACAATGCTTTGCCGTTTAAATTTAAATTGCTCAAATATAAAAAGCAGCAACGCGCTCAATGCAAACCAGCAAACGTAGTTTTGTAAAGGAACAGCACCACCCAGCCAATGCCAGTAATCAAAATGAATGGCGATAGGTTCAATAAGCATATCAAGCAAGGTGAGCACCAGAGCGCCGGTTAATATCCTTGCCAACTTGTTGTTGAAATGACGGCTTCTTCGTAAAAAAACTCCTGTAGCGTATATCAACAGAAACCAATTTACCCCGATCATCAGGGGGATATCGAGCAGCCTTGTGCCGAGTGTTGCGCCATAACTGTAATTGCCAAACAGCCAGCCGGTATGCACACCAATATATTCGGCCATAAAGCCCGCGATAAAAATAATTACAGCGAATAGCATAAACCTGCCGTTAAAAACGTCATGGCTATAAATAACAACCCCAAGCATCAATAGTAAATGCCAGGGCACCAACGCTATAAATAATACAGCTAAAGATGGGATAGTGAAGCCGATTAAACCCACCAGGTGAAACAAAAAAATGATCGTAACACAGATTCTGTTTTTTGCCAATATCGCCCTATTGAATTCAGAGGATCTCAAATCTTTCGCCCTTTCCACATGGTGGTTTTGGTAAGATAGCGTTGTATAGATAAAACTGCCACAGCAAGCAGGCTAAACATTTGAGCAGGATGCAGAAGGATGTTATACCCGGCTTTTTGCCCTGCCGAAAGAGAGATCATGATCCGCGTAAGCAAGATCAACCCTACAGTAAAAAATATGAGAGGCAGGTTTAAGGTAGTAAGGATAATGAGCGGACCGGCAATAATAATGGTGATATACACCAGGAAGCCAATAATACTGTAATTGAAGGCGGCCAGGAAGTTTTTGCTGAAACCGTTTATCGCCTCATTATAGCCACGGTACATGCGGCAGCTGATCATGCCGTTGGCCAGCAAAGCTTCGCCGTTATAATGCTCGGCTTTGATCAGACGCATGATCTCTACATCTTCCACAACCTTATTTTTTACTGCTTTATGCCATTGGTGTTTGTGGTAAATGGCGGCATCAAATAACATGAACTGTCCGCTGGCCGCCGCTACTGAAGCATTTTTGACAATGTATACCAAACGTAAAGGCAGCAGGTTAAGCAATATAAAATGCATCAGCGGAACCACAAGGTTTTCGCCCAAAGTAAGCATGGTTTGATTGGTAAACAGGCTTAATAAGCCTAACTGATGCAAGTGCATGCGGTGTATCGCGCTGTTGATAAGATGATTACTGATCTGCTCGTCGGCATCTAAAAACAGCAGGTATTTACCATCGGCCTGTTTGGCCATTTGATGGCAGGCATAGTTTTTCCCCATCCAGTCATCGGGTAGTTTGCCGCCTTTTATTACCCTGAAATGCGGGTGATTGGCTGCAAAATCATGGCAAACGCGGTAAGTATCATCGGTAGAGTCATCGTCATAAATGATCACCTCATAATTGTTATAATCCTGCTGGTAGATGGAATTTAGCAGGGTTAATATATTACCGGCCTCGTTACGCGCGGGGATCAGGATGGATACCTTATCCGAATAATAGCGGCCTATATGAGGAAGTTTGGGGTTGGAGATATAATTGAACAGCGTTACCGCAAACCTGAGTATGATAAAAAAGAGGGTTATTAATATAGCTATTGTCACTTTTTATATATCAAATTCGGTTTGCAACAGTTTGGAGGCTTCGTAGTGCCTTTGGTATGCTGCCTGTAATTTATCTATGCTTTTACCGGCGTAATTTTCGGGCTCGCTTTTTAAGTAAACGGTTGCAGTTGGCTTTTTATGTTTAAAGTACTGAATAAAAGTTGAAGCGAAAATAATTTGAAAATTTCCGGCAGCCTTTTCAATTATCCTCATAACCCCTTTTTCAAAATTTATGTTTGTAACAAAGTTAGCATACAGTTTTCCCTGCGGAAACATCAAAACCAGATTGGCAGGATCGGCAAGCAATGCCGCAGCGTAGTCAAGTGATTGAAGGATACTTTTCGAGTCTTTTTTTACCGAAAAAGCGCCAACGTATTTTAGAAAGCGTTCTTTGCGGGCGGTTTCTTCCAGGATCATGACATGCAGCTTTTTCTTCAGCAATTTATCGTTTATGCAATACAGGACTAATCCATCCCAGAAACTAAAATGATTACCTATTAATAGTACCGATCTGCTTTGATCAACCACAATATCATTAAACAATAGTTCATGAAACGTTTTGCCAACTACCCATTTAATGTAATAGTGCACAATTCGGTTCAGGAAAAAGTTCTTTTTATTGCTGATCATAGTGGATACGGATCAATGTTCCATATTGATTTGATTTTTCAAAGCCTGCTGATGGGCCTTGTTAATATTTTCCTTTAGTTGCTCAAAGGTAAGGTCATTGGCAACACCTAAATCAAAAAGATGAACATAAGCCCGGGGTTTCAGACTTTCAAAATAATCTATCAGGATACAATGGTAAACAATCTGGCAGGGGCCTTTTATTTGTTGCATCAGTTTATAAACACCTTTTTCAACATGGATGTGTGTTTCGTGGTTCGAGAATAATTCGCCTTGCGGAAATATCACAATCAGATTATCAGGTTTATCCAATATCCCTGCCGAGTAGGTGAGCGACTCCAGCATGGCCCTCGAGCCTTTCTGGATAGAGTATGCACCAATATATCGTAAGTAGCTGCGCTGATCAAACTGATCCTGCTGCATCATTACGTAGTATTGCTTTTTGAGATTGTAATAGGCCGCCCAGTTGGCAATAAAGCCGTCCCACCAGCTAAAATGGTTACTCAAAAGTAATATCGAATGACCGGGACGTGGCTCGAAAGGCTGTACATTAACCTCCTTAAAATTGCGGCTAATCCACCACCTTACGTAGGTGATATAAAGTTTACTCCAGAATTTCTTTTTACGAGAGGGTACCATGTTTTATTTAACTAAATACTCATCAAGTGCTTTTGTAACCAGCCAATGCCCAAGTTCAACTTCATGTACTTCGGCATTATCAAGCATCCCTAAAAATGGCATCGCGGCCGATTTGGGGAACAGCTTATCATGCTTGCCAAATATCAGCAAACATTTAATTTTATGCTGATTGATTAGCTGCGCTACCTTCTGCACATCGGGTTTTAACTGCCTGATCAAATTTAGGGTATAATAGGTATCAAGCCGCTTTTGTTCGGTGTCAATTTCATTATAAGCTATCTTGTACAGGCTTTCGTCAATAACGCCGACCCTTTTTACGCTTTTAACCAGGAAAGGGGCAAGCCATTTGCTTTTGGTAGCCGTACGGAAAATTGCGCGACCAAGCTTATTGTGCAAAATAAAATGAAATCCTTTAAAAACAGCCAGGCCATCAGGTGCCATTAATATGATATCGTCAATCATGTCGGCGTATTCCTCAACCAGTATCAGGGCAAGGTTGGCGCCTATTGAATAGCCCATTACCGAAAAACGCTGCCTGCCGTAAAGTTTAAACCATTCTTCCATGTAACTACGCACCATGGCTTTGGGCATTCCGGACAGGATCTGCTGCTCTGTCCAGCCGTCGAGCCGACTTTCGCCATGAAAAAAATGATCGAAGCCGTAGATATGATATCGTGGTAAAACTGATTGGTCAAGCACATGGAACTGCTTCCCCGTCATGCCGTAGCCATGAAAGGCCAGTAAAGGCTTTTGCCCGCTACCGTACTCGTGAAAATGTGCTTTGCCCAAGCCAGGCAGATGTAAAAAACCCATTAAGGCAATATTAAGAATTTATGGCTTTTGTACAGTGAATGCAGTTGTTTTGTTTTGGAAAGTATGACCAAAACATGGAATTCTTTATCGCTTATCGATATACTTCATGATCATTTCCGTGGCCCCAACGTTTTCCTTCACGTAATTGGCCACTTTTTTCCGGGTATTGTTATAAAATGCTTCGTCGCTGATTAATCTGTCAACAATTTCTTTCAGTTCGGTTTCATTGCTGATGCTAAACCCGGCTTTGATGGCTATGAGCTCTCTCGCTTCGTTAAATTTTTGATAGTTGGGGCCGAAGATAACAGGCAACCCAAATGCGGCTGCTTCCAAGGTATTATGAATGCCTACGCCAAACCCACCGCCTATATATGCAATATCCGCATAGGCGTAAAGGGACGAAAGCATACCAATGTTATCTATCACCAGCGACTGGAGATTGTTAGATGTGAGTGCTTGGTAAATAAAATCTCCGGACTGCAAGCCTTCGGCTTCGGTTTTTAATTGCGAAAAGGTAATCGCTTTTCCTTCCGGGAGCAGATCTATCAGGTTGTTTATTTTTTCTTCAGGTATTTCATGCGGGGCAAAGATGAATTTCCAGTCCGGATACTGGCTTGCCAGTTTGGCCAACAGTGCTTCATCTTGCGGCCATGTGCTTCCTGCTATAAACAGTTTATACCCGTTTTTAAATTCTTCTATCAAGGGCAGCACTTTGGGGTTTTGCGCGTTGGCCCAAACGCGGTCAAACCGGGTATCACCACTTACCGACGTATTGGTGATGCCAATTCCTTGTAATAATTGTTCAGAAGCATCATCCTGTAAAAAAAAGTAACTTACCAGGCCTAATATCCTGCGGTTAAAACCGCCGTACCATTTAAAATACACCTGCCCCGGTCTGAATATCCCCGATACTATATATAGCGGAATATCACGTTTGCGCGCTTCATTAAAAAAATGGAACCAATATTCGTATTTGGTGAAAATAATAGTTTCGGGGTTGATGGCATCGATAAATCGTTTCGCGTTACGGGGGGTATCTAAAGGCAGGTAATAAACATAATTCGCAAGCGGGGTATTTTTCCGGATCTCATAGCCCGAAGGAGAAAAAAAAGTAACTACCACTTTTTTGTCGGGGTGTAAATTCCTCATCGCTTCAAGAATTGGGCGACCCTGTTCAAACTCACCAAGTGAAGCAAAGTGAAACCAAATACTGCTTTCTATACGTACAAAGACAGGATTTTTACGCCCTGAAACCCAAAGTTTGGCTTTGTTGTTAAACAATGCGGCAAAACGGATAAAAAGGGAATATAATTTGATACCTATATTATATAATAACATCAATTTTAATGCTGAATGATTATCTTAGCCGGGCATAAAAGTAATAACAATAATTACAATATTGGTTTTATGGCCCGCCCGGTGCCGTAATAAGCTGTTAATATGGTTCATTATACAATTTGCTTACCTTAAATTTAAAACACACTTAACACTATGAAAATTGCAGTAATTGGTACTGGCTATGTTGGTTTGGTAACGGGAACCTGTTTGGCCGAAACAGGAAACGAAGTAACCTGTGTAGATATAGTAGAAGAAAAAGTAAACAAGATGCGCAATGGCGAGATGCCGATCTATGAGCCGGGTCTTGATATTTTATTTTTACGGAACATTAAACAGGAGCGGTTAACGTTTACCACCGATCTGGCCGAAGCGATAGCACCGGCAAAGGTGATCTTTTTAGCCTTGCCAACGCCACCGGGGCAGATGGTGCGGCAGATTTGAGCTATGTACTTGGCGCGGCTAAGGATATCGCCAAACTAATCACCGAATATAAAGTGATCGTGACCAAATCAACCGTACCGGTAGGCACGGCAGATAAAGTGACCGCGGTAATGAAAGCCAATACGGATGTACCATTCGCGGTAGTATCCAACCCTGAGTTTTTACGCGAAGGTGTAGCGGTAGAAGATTTCATGAAACCGGACAGGGTAGTAATAGGTACCAGGGATGAAAAAGCCCGCCAGGTGATGGGCGATTTGTATGCCCCATATGTACGCCAGGGCAACCCGATCCTGTACATGGACGAGCGCTCATCCGAGCTGACCAAATACGCGGCCAACTCATTCCTTGCGACCAAGATCACGTTCATGAACGAGATTGCCAATATGTGCGAACTGGTAGGAGCAGATGTAGACATGGTGCGTAAAGGCGTAGGTGCCGATGCCCGTATCGGCAAACGTTTCCTGTTTCCGGGTGTAGGTTACGGCGGCAGCTGTTTCCCTAAAGATGTGCAGGCCCTGTCAAAAGCAGCCGAAGAAAATAAATACGACTTCAAGATCCTGAATTCGGTGATGGAAGTGAACGAAACGCAGAAGAAACGCCTGGTAGTAAAAATGCGTGAATATTATGGCGAAGGCGGCCTGAAAGGCAAACACTTCGCGCTGTGGGGCCTGGCTTTCAAACCGGAAACCGACGATATCCGCGAAGCACCGGCATTGTATATTATTGATGAGCTGTTAGCAGCAGGAGCTACAGTAACCGCTTATGACCCTGAAGGTATGCCAAACGTAAAGAAACTGCTTGGCGATAAGATAGGTTATGCCACCAACCGTTATAACGCGTTGGAAGAAGCAGACGCGCTGCTGATCGTGACCGAATGGCCGGTATTCCGTACCCCGGATTTTGACTTCATGAAAGAAAAGCTGAAATCGCCGGTGATCTTTGACGGGCGTAACCTGTATGATCTGGACAGGATGAAAGACCATGGATTTTATTATAACAGTATAGGCCGTAAAATAGTAGCAATATGACAGAAAGAAAAAGGATCCTGATCACGGGTGCTGCCGGCTTTTTAGGCTCGCACCTGTGCGACAGGTTTATCAAAGAAGGTTATCATGTGATCGGTATGGATAACCTGATCACGGGCGACCTGAGAAATATCGAACATTTGTTCAAACTGGAGAACTTTGAGTTTTATAACCATGACGTATCCACGTTTGTGTATGTACCGGGCGATCTGCATTACATTTTGCACTTCGCGTCGCCGGCCAGCCCGATAGATTATTTAAAAATCCCGATCCAGACCTTAAAAGTAGGCTCACTGGGTACACATAATTTGCTGGGCCTGGCCCGGAACAAGAAAGCCAGGATGCTGATCGCCTCAACATCAGAAGTATACGGTGACCCGAACATCAGTCCGCAGCCGGAAGAATACTGGGGCAATGTAAACCCGGTAGGTCCGAGAGGTGTATATGATGAAGCCAAGAGGTTCCAGGAAGCCATCACCATGGCTTACCACACTTTCCATGGTGTAGAAACCAGGATCGTGAGGATCTTTAATACCTACGGGCCAAGGATGAGGCTGAATGACGGCAGGGTATTGCCGGCTTTCATCGGTCAGGCACTAAGAGGCGAACCGCTGACGATGTTTGGCGACGGTTCACAGACGAGGTCATTCTGCTATGTAGATGATTTGATAGAAGGTATCTACAGGTTGTTGTTGAGCGATTATGCCCAGCCGGTAAACATTGGTAACCCGGATGAGATCACGATCAAACAATTTGGTGAGGAAATCATCAAGCTGACCGGAACCGATCAAAAGCTGATCAGCCTGCCATTGCCTACAGATGACCCGAAACAACGTCGTCCGGATATCACCAAGGCTAAAGCCATATTGGGCTGGGAACCAAAGGTATCAAGGAGTGAAGGTTTGAAGATCACATTGGAATACTTCAAATCATTACCTGAGCAGGAAATACACCACAAAGACTTTTCTTACTACAATAAATAAGGTAACAAGGCCGAAAATTAACTTTTTTGGCCTTGTTTATAATATAAAAGTAGATTGGTTTGTTACAATCTGCTTACTTTGCTGAACAATCAAATATACTCTCTATACAAACTATGAAAATATTAGTAACAGGCGGTTTGGGTTTTATTGGCTCGCACACCGTTGTTGAGCTGGTTAACGCGGGTTATGATCCCGTTATTGTTGACGATTTATCAAACTCAGATCCTAAAATATTAGATCAGCTTACCAAGATCTTAGGCTTTACTCCAACCTTTCATAAACTTGACCTTTGCGATGAGGCAGGTGTTAAGTCGCTTGCGCTTGCCGAGCCCGAAATAGGCGGCATTATCCACTTCGCTGCGTTTAAAGCTGTGGGCGAGTCGGTAAAAAAGCCAATGAAATATTACAGGAATAACTTTTACTCGCTTATTAACTTATTGGAAGCTTATTACGGTAAGGCTATCAATTTTGTATTTTCATCAAGCTGTACAGTTTACGGTCAGCCAGAAAAATTGCCTGTTACAGAGGATGCTCCGGTACAACCGGCGCAATCGCCATACGGTAATACCAAACAAATAGCCGAAGAAATTTTGGTTGATATGGTAAATTCTGGCAGCGACTATAAAGTAATTTCATTACGTTATTTTAACCCGGTAGGTGCTCATGAATCGGCCCTGATTGGCGAATTGCCAATTGGCGTACCGCAAAACCTGGTGCCTTTCATCACCCAAACAGCTATAGGCAAACGCGAAAAGATCACTGTTTTTGGTGATGATTATAACACCCCTGACGGTAGCTGTATCCGTGATTATATTCACGTAGTTGATTTGGCTAAAGCACACGTAGCCGCGTTAAGGCTTGCCGAAAAAGACGACTTTAAAGGTTATGACGTATTTAACCTGGGTACCGGCAATGGTTCTTCGGTATTAGAGGTAATTCACGCTTTTGAAAGTACAACCGGCGAAAAACTGAACTACGAAATTGGTCCGCGCCGTGAAGGTGATGTGGAGCAGGTTTGGGGCGATGTTACCAAATCATCAACTAAACTTGGCTGGACAGCTCAACTCGGCATTGGCGAAATGATGTCATCTGCCTGGGCGTGGGAAAAATATATCGCTCAAAATCCGTTCAATTAATAATAGCAGGGAATGAAAAAAAAGATCATTATTACGGGTGGCGCGGGTTTTATAGGCTCGCATGTAGTGCGCAGGTTTGTAAAAAACTACCCCGATTACAGCATTGTTAATTTAGACAAGCTTACCTACGCTGGTAATCTTGCTAATTTAAAAGATATCGAAAACGAACCTAACTATAAGTTTGTAAAAGGCGATATTGTTGATATTGCTTTTATTAATGAGCTTTTTGCAGCCGAGAACCCTGATGCAGTGATCCACCTTGCTGCCGAATCGCACGTAGACAGGTCAATCACCAACCCGCTTGATTTTGTGATGACCAATGTGGTAGGTACAGTGAATTTATTGAACACCGCCCGCGAGCATTGGAAAGGCAGGTATGATAAAACCCGTTTTTATCATGTATCCACCGATGAGGTGTACGGTACCCTTGGCGAAGATGGTATGTTTACTGAAGAAACAGCCTATGATCCGCACTCTCCGTATTCGGCTTCAAAAGCTGGGTCAGACCATTTTGTGCGCGCTTACCAGGATACTTACGGTATGGATACCGTTATTTCAAATTGCTCAAATAATTACGGATCGTTCCATTTTCCGGAAAAGCTTATTCCGCTGGCAATCAATAATATCAAGCAAAATAGACCGGTGCCGGTATATGGTAAAGGTGAAAATATTCGTGACTGGCTTTGGGTTGAAGACCATGCCCGCGCTATTGACGTGATATTCCATAATGCTAAATCTGGCTCAACCTATAACATTGGCGGTCACAATGAATGGAAAAATATTGACCTGATAAGATTGCTTTGCAGTATATTGGACAAAAAATTGGGCAGGGCCGAGGGAGAATCGGCTAAACTGATCACATTTGTAACAGACCGGGCCGGGCATGATCTAAGATATGCCATCGATGCAACCAAACTTAAAAATGAATTAGGCTGGGTGCCGGGCATAACTTTTGAGGAAGGTTTGGAAAAAACTGTAGATTGGTATCTTGCTAATGAAGAATGGCTAAACGATGTAACATCTGGTCATTACCAGCAATATTACAGCGGTCAGTATAACGATAGATAAAAAATGTTCGGGCTTTTTAAGAAGAAAAAAGAAGTAAGGGAAGTAAAACTCAACTATGAGGGTATCATGGTTGATATGCACTCGCATGTGTTACCGGGAATTGATGATGGTGCTAAAACACCGGAAGAATCGGTGGAGCTGATAAAAAAGATGATGGCATTAGGCATAAAAAAAATTATTGCCACGCCGCATATCATGATAGATTTTTATCGTAATACACCCGAAACTATAGGCAATGCACTTACTTTACTCAAAGCCGAACTGGTGAAAGAAGGGATTGATATTCCGGTTGAAGCCGCTGCCGAACATTACTTTGATGAAACATTTGAAGCACGGATAGAAAACGGACCGGTGATGACTATGGGTGATAATCATGTACTATTTGAGTTTTCATTTATAAATCAACCGCCCAATACCTATAGTGTAATCCAAAAGCTTCATGATAAAGGGTATAAACCTATTTTGGCCCACCCTGAGCGGTATCAGTATCTTGATTTGGATAAATTGAAAAACCTGCATAGTTGGGGTGTTGATTTTCAGCTTAATACTATATCGCTTACAGGGTACTATGGTAAGGATATAAAAAAGATGGCCGAAGATCTGATCGATAACAGTTTGATAGACTATATCTCAAGCGATATGCACCATTTAAAGCACGCTGCGGCGCTTGGAGATGCACTCAGAACAACTTATATTGAAAAAGTGCTGGTTGATTACCCGCTTAAAAATAAGATGCTGTTTTAGCAGATATAAAAAGAGAGGGGCACAAATTGTGCCCCTCTCTTTTTATATAAGATTTTCGTTTTGTATCTGCTTTATTCGTACCTCAATGCCTCAACCGGATCAAGCCTTGCCGCTTTTTTTGCCGGGTAATAGCCGGATATTAAACCGATAAAGGTACAAAGCACTATGGCAAAAAATAACCAAGCCCATGGTACTACAAACGCGCCGCTTATTTGTACCGCGATAAGGTTTCCGGCAGCCATGCCCAGTATCATGCCGGCCGCGCCACCTATTAGGCAGATTACTATGGCCTCTATCAAAAACTGTTTGCGAATAATAGCGGGAGTTGCGCCGATGGCTTTACGCACGCCAATTTCGCGGGTACGTTCTGTTACCGATACCAGCATGATATTCATAAGGCCTATAGCCGCACCGATAAGTGTGATGATACCTACTGCAAAACCGGCAGCAGTTATTCCGGCAAGCTGACCTGAAAGTTCTTTTTGAATGGAATCACTCCGGGTTATTTCAAAGTTATCCTGGTTAATTACGTTTAGTCCCCTTACATTTCTGAATAGTGAGGTGGCTTCGCCGATGCTTGCATCAAGCGCGCCGGGAGTAGCAACTTTAATAGTTACCGTGAATGACGCGTTTTTGGTGCTGTCAATCTGTTTAGCTTTCAGTACCGGGATCACACAAAATTTATCGCCGCCAAATGAGCTTGAACCCTTTGAGGCAAACACGCCAACTATCCTGAACCTGTTGGTGCCAAGATATATTGATTTATTGATCGGGGCTTCGGTTTTGAATAATTTCTTTTTGATCTCATCGCCAATAATTACCACGTTTGAGCCATGCTCCAATTCCGAAGCCGAAAAATTACGTCCAAAAGCCAGTTTCTTGCCGGCTGTAACCAGGTAGTTTTCATTCGAGCCTGAAATAGATATGTTTGGATTGGTTTTTTGGTTGCCGTATTTAGCCACTGCTGTGCCGGTTACCTCTAAATTAATGGCTACAGCTACAGGTAGTTTAAAAGTATTTTTAAAACGTACAGCCTGGTCATAGGTAATGGCCGGATAAACCTTGCGGTGGCCTCCATTGCCGAAGTTTAAGCCTTCGCCACGGTTTTGTAGCGTGAAGGTATTAGCCCCTAAATCGGCAAACGCGTCATTTGTAAATTGCCTGATCCCTTCAATAGCGGTTAAAATACCAACCAACGCCATAATTCCTATAGCTATGATAAGCGCTGTTAATGAGGTACGCAGCCTGTTGCCGGCTATGGACTGTAATGCAATAGAAATGTTTTCTTTGTAAGAGGTTTTTACCGGCATGGTATAAATATAAAAAACTTGTCGGTATGACTAAGCACCACGCCTATTTGTTACAGTTATTGCGCAATAATCTTTTTGATAGATAGTATAATCCGCCCGCTAATCGTTTTGCTTGTTTGTTACAGTTTGATGCTTTATAATTAAATATCTGTATTGTATATTTATGAAATTAATACTAAACCATATCATGAAATATTTTACGCTATTGCTTTTCTTAATTGCGTTGAGTTTCAATAGCTGGGCGCAGGATTCGCTTCTGCATAAAGTTGTTAAACGCTCTTTTAATATCGATAACCATTCCGTTGTAAAAGATTCAACCGGAAAACTATTTACTTATAAAGAGTGGAGCGATCTGATGCGTACCAGGAAGTATGTTTTATGGCCGGAGAATATGGAAGATGCTAACACCGCGTTTATACTTAAAAAGAAAGATACGCGGCAGGTTCAATACATAAACTCAGAGACCGCTGCGCCCTCAGCCGGAACTCCGGCAAATACGCCAAAGCAACTATCGCCCGAAGAGGCCAAAGAGCAGTATATGGCTTCGCTTCCCAAGCCTTATGAATCTTCTTATTTTAATACTGGCGAGGTTATGGAGCCATTTAGTACGCATGATATTAATGGTAATAAAATCAAATTAAAGGATTTGCGGGGCAAAGTAGTGGTGTTGAATTTTTGGTTTATAGGCTGCCCGGCATGTATGCAGGAGATTCCGGAGTTAAACAAACTGGTTGATGATTATAAGAATAACACCAACGTGGTTTTCCTGGCGATAGCCCTGGATGATCGTTATGACCTGAAGAAATTTTTAAAACAGACGGAGTTCAAGTATGATATTATAGACGATGGCCGGTATATAGCCTCCGGTTATAAAATAGGGCTTTATCCAACCAGCGTTATTTTAGATAAGGAAGGAAAGGTTGCCTTCCATACCGTTGGCTTTGCTGTAAATTCGCCGTATTGGATGAGGAAGACGATTAATGAAGGGTTGAAATAAACCCATAAACAAAAGCCGCTTCATAATTATATGAAGCGGCTTTCAATATTTTAGCTGTCCCTATTTTAAACCGAGAACGAAGAGCCACAGCCACAAGTGCTGGCAGCGTTAGGATTGTTGAAAGTAAAACCGCGGGCGTTTAATCCGTCCTGATAATCGATTTGCATACCGGCCAGGTACAAGCCATGAGCTTTATGCATAAATACTTTTATACCATCAATGATGTATTCCTGGTCGCCGTCTTTTTTCATGTCGAAGCCTAAAATATAGTTCATGCCCGAGCAGCCACCACCCTCAACTCCAACCCGTAAGCCAAACTCCTCGTTTATTTCTTGCTGGTCTTTTAATTTAAACAGTTCTTTTACGGCGCCCGGTGTAAAAGAAACCGGAGCAGTTTCAACAGCTATACTCATCTTATTTTTATTTATTCTACACAAATATAACGTAAAATGCAGATTTTTGTTAATGTCATAATTTTATGACCGCTATATAACATTTATAAATATGCTGGCTCTGCCTTTTTTGTTTGATATTTTAAAGTATACTGTTTCGGGTTTAGGTGTTGTGTATATTGCTTTTTATCTGTTTAAACCATATCTTGATAAATCAGAAAGTATCCAGTTATTGGAGTTAAAGCGTACCATCAGTAATCAAACCCTGCCGTTGCGATTGCAGGCCTATGAGCGGGTTGTACTATTTATTGAAAGGGTTAACCCGGCAAGTTTGCTCATTCGCCTCAACGGATCGGCCGATACTGCCGCCGAATTACAGGCAATTATTATAAATGAAGTACGTAACGAGTTTCAGCATAATATTACCCAGCAAATTTATGTGAGCGCCCGTGTTTGGAACGTAGTGAAAAGGGTAAAGGACGATACCATTAACCTGATCAATAACGCGGTAAAGGCGTTGCCTCCTGATACCTCTGCGCTTGAATTAAGCAAAGTTATCCTGGTGCATTTAAGCAAGCTGGAAGATAATCCTTATGATGTAGCTTTAGGCCTCATCAGGCAGGATATGGAGGAACTATACTAAGGATTTCCATATTCTGAAGCTATTCTATATAAGCTCTATTGTCTTCTAATTCCCCGTAGGGTATACCTGTTTGTAGCAGCAAATAATAGTAATAATCTTTTGCCTCGTAGAGGCTACCTTATTTGAATTGTACATATAACCCTCTATCCGTTTAGGGTAGCGTCTGCCGGCGCATGATGTAGATAATGTATAGGCAATGCAGAGCAGAATATACCACGAGGATAGCTACGTTTACCTTGCCAGGCGCGAAAAATCTTTCATAAAACATAATTTGTGAAAATCCTGGGGAGTATCGGGAAAGGGTAACGGGAAGATGCTGAGAAAAGTTTACATCTTTTGGGAATAGTGACTCCCGGTACCTGAAAGTTATTACGTTTTATCGTAACTTCGATTTAAAGCTATACTGTCTCCGGGAAATCACCAATATTTTGGGGCGTATGGGCATCGTGATGTGGCTTCCTTGCATGTGTTTTTAGCGTGCCACAAATCAAAAAAACTTGGTTTTTATTTTTATAAGACACTAAACCAGTGTGTTAATTTTTTGTTTGCGATAACCGTAAAAAAGGCGCAAACATTGCCTGTGTTTTGGCGTATAATTAAGGGTTGTAACAGGTGGTTTTGTTCTTCTTTTTTTTGAAATTTCAAGAAAAGAAAAAAATAATGAAGAAATATCCGGATTGTGATTTTTATACCAAAAATTATGTTATCCATACAAAAATTTCATTAAAAAATCGAATTTGTTAGTAAAAAGCCAAATGTTAAAAAAGTGAAAATTTAATTTTTTTATAAGCTTTTTTTGGCAATATTCGATGTTCCGTAGCAAGGCCAAAAGTTGTTTCGCTGGGGGTTGGAAATCAATATTTTACTTTTATCTATATGGAAAAAACTTGTACGAACGTTTGGAATAGCTGCCTTCAGATCATCAAAGACAACATACCGGCCCAGAGTTTTAAGACCTGGTTTGAGCCGATAAAAGCTTTGAGG